>NZ_WOSY01000005.1 GCF_011516755.1 Acetobacter conturbans
CACACAGATTGCAGATTTGTTGCAGCCCCGGAAATCCGCCACTTCCACACCAAATTCAAACACCAGCAACACAACGCCCACTAACCCATGTGGCTAAAATGCAACGGTTATCGCCCAGGGTCATCAGCACGAACAGCAGCTCTTCAATGCTTTCACACCGGTCGCAGCGGTCACTGAGTAAGGGGAAGGCATGCGGATCGAGCACGCACAGGTCGGCTTCCATGCCGGGTGCGATGGTGCCGATCCTGTCCTCCATATGCAGCGAGCGTGCCGCACCGGCCGTCGCCAGCCAGAGTGCCTGCGCCGGATGCAGCGACCGGCCCGTCAGTTGGGCGACCTTGTAGGCCTCGCCCATCGTGCGGAGCTGGGAGAGCGATGTGCCTGCCCCGACATCCGTGCCAAGGCCCACGCGCACAGGGCGTCGGGCATCAAGAGCATCGAACAGCCGGAAAAGACCGCTGCCGAGAAACAGGTTGGAGGTGGGGCAGTGCGCGAGGCTGGCGTCGCTTTCATGACAGCGGCAGAATTCTCGTTCCCCGACATGGATGGCGTGGCCGAAAATACTGCGCCGACCGACCAGTCCGGCATGGTCATAGACATCGAGATAGGATGAGCGGTTCGGGAAGAGGCGCGCGACTTCCGCGATCTCACCGGTATTCTCGGCGAGATGGGTCTGCATGAAGAGCCCGTCATGGTCGCGGAGCAGTTGTCCGGCGGCTTCAAGCTGTTCGGGTGTGCTGGTGATCGCGAAGCGCGGGGTCACGGCGTAAAGCAGCCGGTCGCGTCCGTGCCAGCGTGCGATCAGGGCGGCTGAGTCGTCATAGCCCGTGCGAACCGTATCGCGCAGGGTGTCCGGCGCATTGCGGTCCATCAGCACCTTTCCCGCGATCATGCGGGCACCAAGCCGTTCGGCCTCCGCGAAGAAGGCATCCACGGATTGCGGGTGGACCGTGCAGTAAACGGCGGCTGTCGTGGTGCCGGAACCGAGGAGTTCAGTGAGAAAGCGCCGGGCGACAGCCTGCGCCACCACCGGATCGGCGAACGTGGCTTCGACGGGAAAGACATACCGGTCGAGCCATTCGAGAAGCTGAGCGCCCCATGAGGCAATCATCGGCAGTTGAGGATAATGGACGTGGGTGTCGATGAAGCCGGCGGAAATCAGGGCGTCGCCGTAATTCACGATGGTGGCGTTGTCCGGCAGGGAGGCGCGCAGGGCGGTCCAGTCACCGACATGTGTAATCAGACCGTTTTCCATCACGACCACGCCGTCCTCCTCCACGAGCAGCGCGTCGGACGGATTGCCCTCGAACGGATTGCCTCGGAAGGTCACGACGCGACCACGGAGAACTGTCGGCTGACTGGCTGGTGTCACAGGGACCCTCTTATGTTCTGTAAGGACGCCGGGATGTTACGATGATGATATGACCATTCACGGTTCTTTGAAACGAAGGGGGACATGCACAAAGGTGCCGTAGTCGCGCCGGTTTCCGCCCGCTATGGGAAGGAATGGGCGGTGCGGCCCGTTTTCCGCGCCTTTTCAGAATGAAAGAGGGCATGGTGAAGCGGATCTGGCGACGCCTCAATGATCAGCAGGCATCTTCTCCCCAGTCCCGGACATGGGGCCATGCGGGTGAACCGAAGCCGGACAGCGCCGGAGCCGAGCCGGACGCGCCTACATCCTCAACCCCCTCAGGTTCTGCGGATTCGAAGAAAAAGAGCCGCCATATTTCCACCCGGGAGGCGGTTCGCAGGTTCAGGTCTCATGCACAGGAAGACAGAAAGCATGAGGAGGTCGTCCGTGTCGGGCTGGAGGATGCGCTCTGGTCCGATCTCTATCACCACGCGCTGACGGCCAACTGGGTGACCTTCACGTTCTGGGCCGTCGTGTCCTACGTGGTGGTGAACCTCTTCTTCAGCATTCTGTATGCGCTGGTGCCCGGCGAGGTCACGGGACCGCATCCGCTGTCGTTCTGGGATCTGTTCTTTTTCAGCGTGCAGACTCTTTCGACCGTCGGGTACGGCGGCATGACGCCGACGGGGATCGGCGCCAACATCATCGTGTCTTTCGAAGTGCTGCTCGGCATGATGATCAACGCGCTGGCGGCGGGCGCGGTTTTCGCCCGTATTGCCCGCCCGCGTGCACGCATCATTTTCAGCAACAAGGCGGTGATATCGGATGAATCAGGGGTGTCGGTGCTGTGCATCCGCATCGCCAACTGCCGTCGCAGCCTGATCCTGTCGGTTGATGTGGAGGTAGCGCTGTCGCGGCTGATCGTCACGCATGACGGGCATCTCGAGCGGCGTTTCGAGCCGCTGACGCTGGTGCAGGCGCATGTGCCGGTGTTGCGTTTCGCTTTTGTGCTGGCGCACGTGCTCACCGAGGCCAGCCCCCTGCACCGCCATTCTCTGGACGAGTTGAAGACGGAAGAGGCCGAGATCATCGTCACCGTCACGGGAACGGACGAGGCGATGGGCCAGACGGTGTTTGCGCGGACGGCCTATGCGTTCGACAAGGTGATGCATAATCATCGCTTCGTGGACATCATCCATACCCGCCCCACGGGTGGGCTGGCGGTGGATTATTCGAAATTCCACGATGTCGAAGAGCATCTTTCGGGTGGATTGCATCCGGAAGAGAAAATCGTCGGCTGAGAGCTGGACGTCGTGCTGTAGACGTTTGACCGTATTGATGTTTTTTTATCAGTTTGCCTTTAAGGTGATGGGGATATTGCGTAGCATGTCCAGCCATTTGGCACCCGGTTACTTTTTGAGTATTGGCGCACGATGAACTCTTCTCTCCCGTCCGTCGCGATCGCCCTGTTTGTCAAGAATGAGTTTTCTGACATTGCGGGCTGGATCGCCTGGCACATGGCGTTCGGGGTGAAGACTCTTTTCATATTCGAAGATCATTCATCGGACGGGACGTGGGAAATCATTCAGGCCGCGGCCAGATGCTACGATATTCGGGCCGTCCGCACGGACCCTGTGGCCCAGCCCGATTTCTATCTGCGCCAGCGCGATAGTTTTCTGGCGGCGGCGGCGGAATGCCGGGGAAAATATGACTGGCTCGGTTTTCTGGATGGCGATGAATATCTCTATCTTCGTCACACCAGCAGCCTGCCGCAGTTTCTTGCCGGTATTCCCTCAGATGCGGCGGCCATTGCGTTCTCCTGGCGGATTTACGGCAGTTCCGACAAGGTGGTCCGTCCACGGGTGACGGCGGTCGAGGCGTTCACACAGCATTCGCGCGCGGAACTGGGCGACAACGAACTGGTCAAGAGTTTCGTGCGGCCTGAAAGGATGGGGCAGACTTACCTCAATCCCCATGTGTTCGATGTCCCCGGCGAGGATTATGTGCGGCCCAATGGCGAGAGGGTGGAGCATCTGGTGCCGGTCCAGCCGGTCGACTGGTCGGATGCCTTCGTCATGCATTTCATCTGCCGCAGCATGGAGCATTATATCCAGCGCATAAAACGGCGCATGAACAGCGATCTGTCCGACAGTCAGGGCGAGTGGCGGCGCTTCGATCACAATGATCTGACGGACTCCGAGCCGCTCCGGCTCCTCCCTGCGGTCCACAATGCCCTGCTTCCGATTTACCGGGCCATGGTCGAGGATGCGATCACAACGCTGCGCCAGACCGCACCGCTTGAGCGTCATGCCGGCGAAGTTAAGGCGGAGATTGAAAAGCCGCGTATGGTCCGTGTGCGGTCACATCTCGAGACCTATCTGTATTTTGCTCCAGCCACGCAGGAGATCGTCAACGCCACGATGGGCGAGGCGGACACGCATGGACTGCTGCCTGTTTTCGGAGCCATGTTCCCGTCCACGCCCGATATGGTCACGTTCTTCCTGCCCGGCCATGCGGGACGCAATCTGAAATTCGCGGAAGATGACCGCGTATCCGATCAGCCGATCTACAGGCTTTACAGGCTGGAGTCCGGCGATACGGCACTGATGAATCCCATGAATGGCCTTTTCGCCTGTTTCATTCCCTCCAAAGAGGAGGAAGGTTACGGTCGTGTTGAGGTCAATCGCCATAAGATAAACGGCTGGGAACAGATGAAGCTGGAGGTTGTCCACGGCTTGGATTACCCCGAAAGCCGGTTCACGCTGCCATTTTCTCCGAACATGCGGACGGAAAGCCGCGAAATCCTTCAGTGGCTCGTTGCTGCGCCGGTCCCGCCGACGGTGAACGCCTTCCTGTGCATGATGTATGAGGTCGCGCCGTCCGTGCGTGAGGAAGTCAGTCGTCGCATACCGGGGTTGCTGTTTCCGTTCCTGTAAGAGGCTGTTTCAAAAGCGCTCTGCTGAGCGCGACAGACCCTGAGGGTGTGTGCGACCGGCGTGGTTTTTTGAGCACTGAAGCGAAGCGGCCATGCGGGCCATGAGTATCGGAGCGAGGGAAACGCGCTGCGGATCGCCAGCAGAGAGCTTTTGAAACAGCCTTCTAAGCGGTCGGGCGGTCCTCCGGTGGCCGCCGAATGATGTCAGGGCGACCGACGGACGCTTCGCGGCGAGCCGGGGCCGAGCTGTTCTGCTTTTGCCCCGTGCCGGTGGGGCTCAGGGGACGTTCACTCTTTCGTGTCCATGCCGCCCATCCTGCACAATATCTCCCAGTGGTCGGCCGAAACGGGCACTACGGAAAGCCGTGACTGGCGCACCAGCGCAAGCTCTGACAGTTCCGGCGAGGCCTTGATCTCGGCCAGCGTGACGGATCGCGGCATGGGGGCAACGGCCTTCATGTCCACGCACACCCATGCACCATTGTCCGCTGTCGGGTCAGGATAGGCCTCGCGGGCTATCTCGACGATGCCTACGATCTCGCGTCCCACGTTCGAATGATAGAAGAAGGCGAGATCACCTTGCTTCATGGTCGCAAGATTCTTCTTCGCCTGATGGTTGCGCACGCCGGTCCACGGCTCGATATCATTGATAACCTGCTCATCCCACGAGAAGGCGTCAGGCTCGGATTTGACCAGCCAGTAGCTCCGGTCGGCGCTCATTCGGCCAGTTGCCCGTCGCGGAATACGGTGCGCAGCGGGCGGATGATGACGCTCTCGAACAACCCGACCTTGGCGTAAGGGTCGCCAGCCGCGAAACCTTCGGCTTCGGCCTGATCCGCGACGTCCACCATGACCATGCTGCCGGAGGGCTTGCCGTCTGCTCCCATCATCGGTCCTGCGAACTGGATGCGTGAGGCGTAGGTTTTGAGATAGGCCAGATGATCCGGACGGGTGGCCGAGCGTGTTGGGAAGTGGCCCGGCTTGTCGGTGCAGATGATGGCGAACAGCATGGAAGGTCTCCGTATTGAGATCAGGGAGGGCCGCCCATGCAAAGGGCGACCCGTGCCAACTCGCCCATGATAGTGTAGGAGGACAGCCCGCACGACCCCCGGCCCTGTCCGCGTCCCGACTTTCGCGCCATCTTTCGCGCGCGCGAACGGTGCGTCATAAAGGGTGACTTTATCCACTGGGCGCTCCGTACGCCCCGGCACGAACGGATGGATCTTGAGCGCGACGCCGACACTGACAGAGCGGGCCGGAGCCCTGTTTCACCGCTATGCCAACCCCGGTCGCTTCCTGCGCCTCGGGGGGAGGCTCCAGCCCTGGCTGACCTGGTCTGCCCTGATCCTCACCGTGATCGGGCTGGGCTGGGGGCTGTTCTACGCGCCCGCCGACTGGCAGCAGGGAGACTCCGTCCGCATCATGTATGTGCATGTACCCTGCGCCTGGCTTGCGTCCTCGGGATACTTTGCGCTCGCGGTATGCTCCGTCCTGTCTCTGGTGTGGAAGCATCCGCTGGCCGATCTGGCGGCGGTGGAGATCGGCCCGGTGGGTGCCTGCGTGACGGCAACCTGTCTGGCGACGGGTTCCCTGTGGGGCAAGCCGATGTGGGGCACATGGTGGGTGTGGGATGCGCGCCTGACCTCGGTGCTGGTGCTGTTCTTTCTCTATCTCGGCCATATCGCCCTGATCCACGCGTTTGACGACCAGCAACGCGGGTATCGCGCCGCCGCTATTCTGGCGCTGGCCGGTGCGGTGGACCTGCCGATCATCAAGTTCAGCGTCCAGTGGTGGAATACGCTGCACCAGCCGGACAGCATTACGCTGACCGGGGCTCCGACGATGTCGCACGCCATGCTCTGGCCGCTGTTCGTCTCCACCATAGGCTTCACGCTCGGTTTCGCGGCCATTGTCGTCGCCCGGCTGCGCGCGGGCGTGATGGAGAGCCGCATCCGAAGTCTGCTGTCGAGCCCGCGCCGGACCGCTTCACAGGCGGAGGCGTCCGCATGACTCATCTGCCTTATATATTGGCTGCCTACGGGCTGGCTGCCGGTTTCGCGGTGTTCCTGTCGGTGGGAGCCGCGCTGCGTCTGAAGCGCGATCGTGCCAGACTGGCAGCCCTTGAAGCGTCGCATGGTGGCCGGGGACGGCGGGGAGGAAACGCATGAAACGCAAGACGCGTCGTCTGTGGCTCGTCATCGCCTGCGTGGCCGGTCTCGGGACCGCCGCCGGGCTGACGCTTTCGGCCTTCTCCTCCAATATCCAGCTTTTCATGGCCCCGTCGCAGATCATGGCGAAGACCCCTGCGCCAGACCGCACCATTCGTCTGGGTGGCATGGTCGTGGCCGGGTCCGTGAAGCGGGAGCGGCAGGGTGAGACGCCCATTAATATCTTTCAGGTGACGGACGGGCAGGCCGCCGTGACCGTCCGTTTCGAAGGTATTCTCCCGGACCTGTTCCGCGAAGGCCAGAGCGTGGTGGCCGTGGGAACGATGGACCCGGACAAGACCTTCATGGCCTCCGAAGTGCTGGCCAAGCATGACGAGACCTACATGCCCAAGGAAGTGGCGGAAGCGTTGCAGAAATCCGGCAAATGGGACCCGAAATTCGGGCCTCCGCCTGATCCGGCAAGCTGGAACGCCATGACCGGCAAGGAAGTGGCGGCGGGCGGGAAGAAGTGATGCTGCCTGTCAGTAAGTATTATGGAACTCTGCCTCGCTCTCTGGCGGCAGACACACCCTCCTGCCCTTTGTTTTATCGAATGAATCGCTTCCAGAAGCATCGCTTCTGGTGGGGGTTCGTGGGCAGAGCGCCCGTCTTTTTCTCTCAGCAAAGCGAGGACGCATGAGTCCGGAACTCGGCCGTTTTGCGCTGGCGCTGGCCTGCGTGTTTGCTCTTGCGCAGGCGATCCTGCCGATATGGGGAGCCCGGAGGCGTGACCGTCGCCTGATGGCCATCGCGCCGGGGCTGGCCATCGGTCAGCTTATCGCGCTGCTCGCATCGTTCCTCTGTCTCGTGAACGCGGCAGTGACCAACGATTTTTCGGTCTCAAACATCCTTGAGAACAGTTCTGTCACCAAGCCGCTGCTCTACAAGATCAGCGGCGTCTGGGGGAATCATGAAGGGTCGGTTCTGCTCTGGACGCTGATTCTCGGCCTTTGCGGCGCGGCAGTCGCGGCCTTCGGACGCAACCTGCCGTCAGCACTGCGGGCGCGGGTGATCGGCGTGCTGGGCGGTGTGGCCGCCGGGTTCGAACTGTTCTGCCTCATCACATCCGATCCGTTCGATCGCGTGTGGCCTGCGCCGCTCGACGGGCAGGGCATGAACCCGCTGTTGCAGGACCCCGGCCTCGCCTTCCATCCGCCGATTCTCTACACCGGTTACGTCGGATTCGCCGTGCCCTTCGCCTTCGCCATCGCGGCCCTCATGGAAGGGCGCGTCGATGCGGCATGGGGGCGCTGGGTGCGTCCGTGGGCTGTGGCGGCGTGGGCCTTCCTGACCTGCGGCATCGCCCTCGGGTCATGGTGGTCCTATTATGTGCTGGGCTGGGGCGGCTACTGGTTCTGGGATCCGGTGGAAAATGCCTCGCTGATCCCCTGGCTGTCCGGCACGGCGCTGATGCACTCCGCCATCGTGGTCGAGAAGCGCGAGGCGCTGAAGATCTGGACCGTCCTGCTGGCTATCGGCACGTTCTCCTTCTCGTTGTCCGGCACGTTTCTCGTGCGCTCGGGCATCCTCAACTCGGTCCATGCTTTTGCACAGGACCCGGCGCGCGGCATTTTCATCCTTGCCCTGCTGGGCGTGGTGATTGGCGGTTCGCTGGCGCTGTTCGCGTGGCGCGCTCCCTCGCTGACGACAGGCGGTCTGTTCGCTCCGGTCTCGCGTGAAGGCTCGCTGGTTCTGAACAACATCCTGCTCTGCTCGATCTGCGCCGTGGTGCTGACCGGCACGATGTATCCTCCCTTCATGTCCCTGCTGTTCGGCAAGACGATCTCGGTCGGCAAGCCGTTCTTCGATGCAGCGACGATTCCGCTGGCCATTCCGCTGTTCATCTTCATGGGCTTCGGACCGATGCTGCCGTGGAAACGGGCGCAGTTGTGGCCGGTCATGAAACGTCTGTGGGTGGCTGCACTGGCGACGCTGGCCGCGTTCGCGGTGACGATGATCGGTCTCTCCGGCCTGCTGCCGATCCTGTGTGCGACGCTGGCTGTGTGGGTTATCACGTCCAGCCTGACCGACCTCGCCGGTCGGCTGGGGCTGTTTCGCGTGTCGCTTGGTCAAAGCTTCCAGCGGGCGAAATCCCTGCCACGCTCCGCGTTCGGCGCGGGACTGGCCCATATTGGGGTTGGTGTGAGTGTGCTGGGGCTGGCGGTGATGTCGCAGGCCCAGCACAAGATCGTCGAGGTGCATGTCGGGCAGAGCGAGCAGCTTGCGGGATATGAATGGACGCTGACCGGCGTGCGGAATGTTCCCGGTCCCAATTATACGGCGATGGAGGCGACCATCGAGATCCGTCATGACGGTCATCTCGTGACGGTGATGCATCCTTCCAAGCGCAGCTTCAACACGCAGAACCAAACGACCACCGAAGTGTCGATCCATACCAACGGTCTGGCGGATCTCTATGGAGTGATCGGGGACAAGCATGGGCCGGACGACAATCCGACCTATGTTCTGCGTTTGCATTATAATCCGCTGGCGCCGTGGATGTGGTTCGGGGCGCTGATCATGGCGATGGGCGGGGCGTTGTCTCTCTCCGACCGCCGTATGCGTGTGGGCGCTCCGAGGCGCGCCGTGGCTTCTGACGTGGTGGCAGCAGAATGAACAGTGAAGAAGTCTCTCCGGGCGACGACAGGAAGTCCGTGACCCGGCGGCGTCTGCTGCTGGGCGTGCCGATGGTCGGCGCCGGCGTGTGTGGCGTCGCATTCTGGAAAATGCTGTCGGGCATGCAGGCCGGGTCTTTCAACCCGCATGACATCAACGCCCCCGTGACGGGTCGCCCGGTGCCGGACTTCACACTGCCGGATCAGCCGCCGGGCACGGGCTTTGCTGCGGCTGACCTGAAAGCGCTGACCGCGCCGGTTCTGGTGAACTTCTTTGCTTCATGGTGCATTCCGTGCATCGCGGAAATGGAGGCGCTTCTGGCGCTTCAGAAGCACCTGCCGATCTGGGGCATCGCCTACAAGGACAAGATTGAGAACGCGACGGGGCTGCTCAAGCACGCCGGGAACCCGTACTCGCGCATCGGCAGTGATCGGAACGGACGCGTGGCGATCGACTGGGGTGTGTCCGGCGTGCCGGAGAGCTTCCTGATCGCGCCCGGAGGTCTGATCGTCTGGCATAGCGCGGCGGGTCTGGATAACAGCGAGGTGCGTGACGGCCTGAATGCCGCGCTGAAAGCCGTGGGCGGCCGATGAACAGGCTTCTCCGGACGGGTCTTGCCGGGGCGATGGTGGTCTTGCTGTCGGCGCCGGTTGTTGCGCTTGCGGTCGATGATCCGTCTGAGATGCTGTCGGACCCGAAGCAGGAATCGCGGGCGGAAGCCATTGGCGCCCAGCTCCGCTGTCTGGTCTGCCAGAATGAATCCATCGAGGACAGCGGTGCCACTCTGGCCCGGGATCTGCGCACGGTGGTGCGTGAGCATGTGGCGAAGGGCGAGAGCAACCAGCAGGTCATCGACTGGATGGTGGCGCGCTACGGTAATTTTATCCGCCTCAGCCCTCCGGTGACGGTGGCGACCCTGCTTCTGTGGGGCATGCCCGTGCTGGCGCTGATCATGGGACTTGTCGCGGCGGCGCTGGCCTTCCGCCGCCGCCGTTCAGGTCCTGCGCCATTGAGCGAGGCCGAACAGACGCGGCTGAAGGAGTTGAGCGATGGCCACTGACTGTTTTTTTGGGTGTGACGCATGATCTGGCCCGGTATCGCTTTTCTGAGTGTGCTTACGCTGCTGCCTGCGGGTGTCACGGTGTGGCGTCGGAGTGCCGCGCGTGATGAACGAAGCGCCGCGCTGGAGCTCCACGAGGCGCAACTGGTCGAACTCGACCGCGACCTCGATGTCGGCATGATCGTGCCTTCCGAGCACGGCATTGCGCGGCTTGAAATCCAGCGACGCATTCTGGTGGCGGATCAGGCTCCGGCTGTGATGGTGGACCGGGCGGCGCGGACACGGATCGCCATCGCTCTGGCGCTGATTCCGATGTTCGCCGTCGCCCTTTACCTGACGGGCGGACATCCCGGCTTCCCGGCCCAGCCGCTCAAGCCACGTCTGGAAGCCATGGCCGCCCGCGACGCGAAAGCGGGTAAGGTCATCGACCAGTTGAAGGATGCGCTCGCGAAGATGCCGGCGGACGATCCGAGCCTGAGGCAGGGCTACATCCTGCTCGGGCAGGCGGAAGCGTCGCGCGGTCATGATAAGGGAGCGGCCGATGCGTGGCGCAAGGCGCTGGCGCTGGAGTTCCAGCCCGATCTGGCGATTCAGCTTGCTGAAGAGCAGGTCCGGGTGGACGGGCATATCAGCGCGGAGAGTCTGGCGCTCTATCAGCGGGCACTGGAAGCCGCGCCGAAAGACGCTCCATGGCGTCAGGCGGTGGAACAGCGCATCGCACAGGGCGAGCATGAGCAGGAACAGCCCTGAGGGATGCTGTTCGGAACATGAAGAGCGGCCGCCGGTGAAGAGCTTTTCGAGCGGCTCTGTTACAGGACTGTAAGCTGCCGGACGCTTGCCGGGTGAACTGCTTTCCGTGCAGTGTTCTGCGCCTTGCCGGGAGAATGTCGTGTCTCCCCGTTCTTGATCCGGTCGATTTTGGCCTTTATGTGGCGGTAATCCTTGGAAGTTCCGGTTTATGGACCAGATTGTCAGTGCGCCCACTGTTGAGCATACAAGCGCGGTTTTCCCCGAAGGAGTGACGCTCGACTGCGGAACCGTTCTGGCCCCCGTCGAGATCGCCTACCGCACTTACGGCACGCTCTCGGCGAAGCGGGACAACGCCATCCTCATCTGTCACGCGCTGACGGGTGATCAGTATGTTGCAGAGACACATCCCCTCACCGGGAAGCCCGGCTGGTGGTCGCGGATGGTCGGGTCGGGAAAGCCGATCGATACGGACAGGTTCTTTGTGATCTGTTCGAACGTGCTGGGTGGCTGCATGGGGTCCACGGGGCCCCGTTCACCACGCCCGGTGACAGGCGGCGGAACGCCCGATGCCCCGGAACCTTGGGGAACCGATTTTCCACCGATCACCATCCGCGACATGGTGCGGAGCCAGCATCGTCTGGTGAAGCATCTGGGTATTGACCGGCTGTTTGCCGTCGTGGGCGGCTCCATGGGCGGAATGCAGGTGCTTGAGTGGGCGGCGACCTATCCGGAGATGGTGTTCGCGGCCGTGCCGATCGCCACGGCACCGTTTCACTCTGCCCAGAATATCGCCTTCAACGAGGTCAGTCGTCAGGCGATATTCGCCGATCCGGACTGGCATGGTGGCCGCTACTGGGAAACGGGCGCGATTCCGGCCCGTGGTCTCGCCGTCGCGCGGATGATGGCGCACATCACCTATCTCTCGGAAGAGGCTTTGACCCGGAAGTTCGGGCGTCGGGTCAGGCCGTGCAACGACACGACAGGCAAGGCAGCCGGAACGCTTTCGACGTTCGGTGATATTTTTGAGGTCGAATCCTATCTCAGGCATCAGGGTTCGACATTCGTCCGACGTTTCGATGCCAACTCCTACCTCACCATCACGCGTGCAATGGATTGGATGGATCTGGGGCAGGAGCATGACGGCGAGTATGCCGGGCCGTTCGTCGGCACAGGCACGCGGTTCTGCGTGATCAGCTTTTCATCGGACTGGCTGTTTCCCACCTCACAGTCGCGGATCATCGTGCATGCCCTGACGCGGGCTGCGGCCAACGTGTCCTTTGTCGAGATCGAGAGCGACAAGGGGCACGACGCGTTTCTGCTGGACGAGCCGGATTTCGACCGGACGGTGAGGGGTTTTCTCAGCGGTGCGGCTGAACATGCCGGGCTCTCTCGCCGGGCTGCGCAGGAGGGCACACATGCGTCTTGATCAGCGTCTGATCGCCGACATGATTACACCCGGCACCCGCGTCATGGATATTGGCAGCGGGGATGGCACGCTGATCGACCATCTGTTCCGCACACGTGGATGCGATGCGCGGGGGATCGAAATCGACATGGAGGAGGTGACGCGTTCCGTGGCGCACGGGCTGCCTGTCGTGCATGGGGATGCGGATCACGATCTGGCCCATTATCCCGATGACAGTTTCGATTACGTGGTGCTTCAGCGTACGTTGCAGGCTGTCGAACGTCCGCGTGAGGTTCTGCGGCAGATGCTGCGTATCGGCCGTTATGCCATCGTGTCTTTTCCGAATTTCGGCCACTGGGAAATGCGGCTGAAGCTGCTTTTCAGTGGCAGGATGCCGAACACGGCCGTCTGGCACACGCCATGGTACGCCACGCCGAACATCCATCCCTGCACGATCAGGGATTTTCTCGCCCTGTGCGATGAGGATGGTTACCGCGTTCATGAATGGATGGCGATTGACGAAGACGGCGACAGAGCGCCCTGGCGTCGTTCGATCCGGCTTGCAAACATATTTGGAGAACAGGCGCTTTTCCGTCTCGGCAAAGGAAATGTGTGAGGCGCGTACTCTGTTGGTCGCGATAGACGGCGGTGCGACAAAAACACTTCTGAGGATTGTGACGCCTGACGGAGACGTCCTCGGTGAAGGGCGGAGCGGCCCGGCCAACATCGCAACGGATACGGAGCAGGCGGCCCGGTCGATCCGTGCAGCGTTTGATCAGGCCATTTTTACTGCGGAACTGACGGAAGATGTCTGGCGTGGTGCGTTCACATGGGTCGCGGCTGCTGGGCTGGCTGGTGCCGAGGTGGCTGGATGCAGCGACAGAATTCGTGATCTTTGCGAATTTTTAACGGTTTTTGACGTTCGGACGGATGCCTATACATCCTGCCTTGGTGCTCATGGTGGCCGGGATGGCGCAATTGTTGCGATTGGCACAGGTAGCGTCGGTTTTGCAATTCGCGGCGAGCAAACTCACCGGGTTGGAGGCTGGGGTTTTCCGCAGGGAGATGAAGGCGGCGGAGCGCATATCGGGCTGAAGGCGCTCCGTCATATGCTGTGGGTGGCGGATGGACGCACGGCGGAGACGGAGCTCGCGCGTGATGTTTGTCGCTACATCAGGGACGCAGGCGGTGATCCGCTGACGTGGGGCATCGGGGCTTCAGCAACGAAATTCGCGCTTCTGACACCAATCGTAACAAATGCGGCGCAAAAAGAGTGTAAAATTGCTTTAGGAATTCTGGATTATGCAGCGTCAAACATAGAGGTGATTGCCAACACTCTTTTGCAGGGAGAGGATTTTTCTTCCCTGAAACTGGCATTTCTGGGAGGGTTGAGTCCGGTTCTTATGCCGCGACTTTCAAAAACTCTCAGCGACAGGATTGTTTTTCCTGAAGGATCTTCTCTTGACGGTGCGACTGCATTGGTTCGTAAGGTAATGGAGCATCGCAGGGCGTAACAGACACGGTTTCCGGAAAAAGAAAACTGAAAGATTTTTTACTGTACCGAGGAATTTTTGTCAGGCGCATCACTTCAAGCTTGAGTCACCTGCGGAAATAATGTAGGGACAGTACTGTTTTTCAAGGCGGTCTATTAACAAAAAGACTAAAAAGACCGTATATCAGTGTGTTACAGGTTTCACGATCAACGGGGTGGTCACTGTCAACTCAAGGATGACAGGCTGATATTGATGATCGGCGGACCAGAAACTGTTGTGCGGGACTGGCTGAAAGGCAAGAACTGCATGAACTTTACTCCGTACGCATCCCAAAGAGGTGTCTTCACTCAATGACCACGTTTGCCGATCTCCAGCTTGCCGAACCCTTGCTGCGGGCTCTTACCGAAGAAGGTTACACAGAACCGACGCCCATTCAGGCGCAGTCCATTCCGCACCTTCTGGCCGGTCGTGATCTGCTGGGTCTTGCGCAGACGGGTACGGGCAAGACGGCCGCTTTCGCGCTGCCGATCCTTCAGCATCTCCTGACTCATCGTCGCCCTGCCACCCCCAAGGGTCCCCGCGTTCTGGTGCTGGCTCCCACACGGGAACTGGCGTCGCAGATCGATGAGAGCTTCAAGGCGTATGCCCGTCACATGAAGCTGACGCATGCCGTCATCTTCGGCGGTGTTGGGCAGGGGCGTCAGGTCGAGGCCATGCGGCGCGGCGTTGATGTTCTCGTTGCGGCTCCCGGTCGTCTGCTCGATCTCATGGGGCAGGGTTTCATTGATCTGCGGGATCTTGAAGTCCTCGTCCTTGATGAAGCCGACCGTATGCTGGACATGGGTTTTGTCCGTGACATCCGGCGCATTGTCGCGGTGCTCCCGAAGGATCGCCAGACGCTACTGTTTTCCGCGACGATGCCGCACAGTATCACTGAGTTGGCGAACAGCCTGCTGCGTGATCCTGCCAAGGTTGAGGTGACGCCGCCGTCGAGCACGGTCGATCGTATCCGGCAGGCGGTGATGTTCGTGGAGTCCGACCACAAGAAGGACGCCCTTCTTCTTCTGCTCAACTCGCCCAAGGTTGTTCGCGCCGTCGTCTTCACGCTGATGAAGCATGAAGCCAACAAGGTAACCGAATTCCTGAACAAGCATGGCATCACGGCTGAAGCCATTCACGGCAATAAGTCACAGGGTGCGCGTGAGCGGGCAATGAGCGGGTTCCGTTCGGGAGCTGTGAAGGTGCTCGTTGCGACCGATATTGCGGCACGTGGTATTGATGTCGATGACGTCTCGCATGTCTTCAATTATGACCTCCCGAATATCCCCGAGAGCTATGTTCACCGCATCGGTCGTACAGCGCGCGCGGGCCGTGAGGGCTGGGCCGTATCGTTCTGTGATTCCGAACAGCGCGCGTGGCTGAAGGATATCGAGCGCACGATCGGCAAAAGCGTTCCCGTGGTCAGGGATCATCCCTATCATTCAGATGCTGCCGAGAATTCGACGATGCGGCCTCCCGTTCTGGGTGGCGGCGGTGGTCGTGGCCGGGGCGGCCCGCCTCGCGGCGGGAATGGTGGTAATGGCGGCCGCCGGAGTGGCGGCGGCGGCGGCGGTGGCGGCGGTGGTCGTCCTTCAGGAACGCGCCGGGTCGCATAATTTCTGAAACTCCCACGGTTTCAGAACGGGCAGTTCAGACTCGCATGATGCGATCCTGAACCGCCCGTTTTTATATTGTGGATGATTTGTCACGCTCGTGTGGCATAAGACGATCATGAGCAAGACTACGCCTGCGACAGCCTTTTTGCGTCGTGCCGAAATCCCCTTCGAGACCCTTCTGTATGATTACGACCCTTCGGTTGAGAAGTTGGGAGTTCATGCAGCCGCGGCAGTGAATGAGCCTCCCGAGCGGGTTTTCAAAACCCTGATGACGGATGTGGATGGAAAGCCGGTATGTGCGGTGATCCCCGTCGCGCGGGAACTGAGCCTGAAAAAGCTGGCCACGGCATGCTCTGGCAAAATCGCGAAAATGATGAAACCCGCCGATGCGGAACGGGTGACCGGCTACAGAGTCGGGGGGATCAGTCCCTTCGGAGGGCGCAAGGTGGTTCCGACGTTTGTGGCGCAGGAAGTGCTGGAGCAGCCTTATATTCTGTTGAATGGCGGAGGGCGTGGCGTTCAGGTGAAGCTTGCCGTGCCTGATGCTCTTGCTGTGATGAATGGGCGGACTGCCGATCTTCTGGCGGTAATCAGCTGACTCTCAATGTTTCGTTTCTATAAAGAAATGAAACATATTGTTTTATTTTCATCATGTTTTTCGTTTCGCTGCATTAAACTAAAATATTTCAGTCTATATTGGATGAAATATTGATGCTGTATCCTGATAAATAACGCTTCAAGACGCCCGATTTTGGTGTGGAGACGGATATTTTCTCTCTTTGCCGGACAGGGTGATGATCAAACACGCTGCTCCGGCTTTCTTATAAGAACTGGAGAGAGGCGTTTTGACTGGCCAGAATTTTGATGCCTGCCTTGATTTTGTACGGACGGCTGAGGGTGGATATACGGATGATCCCAAGGATCCTGGAAACTGGCTTCAGGATGAGAAGGGACGCAAGGACGTCCTGATCGGCAGTCGTTACGGAGTATCCGCGCCGATGCTCGCGGCGTGGATGCGACCGAAAAACATTACAGCCGACACGATGCGGGATCTTGATCTTGAGACGTTCGATGCGATCGCGCGCTCAAGATTCTGGAACCCGCTTGCTTGTTCCGCCTTGCCGGCGGGGCTGGATCTGATGATTTTCGACTTCGGCTGGAACTGTGGCATCCAGAGTTCGGCAGCGCTGCTGCAGCGGATGCTGGGGGTGACGATGGATGGAATCATTGGACCGCATACGCTTGCCGCGCTCGCGCAGGCAGATGTGGCGGATATTCTTCCCCAGATCGACCCGGACAATCTGACCCTCCTTCATGCCCGCCTTGGGCTGCCTCCCAGCAGTGGGATTGGTCAGGAGGTCAAGCGTGCTCTGGCGCGTCAGCAGGCCATGGGAATGCTGCTTGTCCTTGTGCTGTCCAGCATGCAGGAGCGCGAGTACCGGATCCGGTCCGGCTTCCGGCGGTGGGGGCGCGGCTGGCTCGCCCGGACGAAGCGGCGTACGGAAACCGCGCTTGCTCTCGTCACGGCTGCCGCGGGCCGGGATACAGCTGATTCTCTGTTCTGGGGTATTCCGCGATCCGGGGATGCTGCCCAGTCCTGATTTGACGGAGGGGCTTGATTCTCGTCATGATACAGTAATGACAGTGTATTCACCCGGCGCAGCAGAAAGTCTCGCTCCTTTGTTGAACGAAAGTGCGGCGGGGGAAGGTGAAATCTCATCGCCTGAAGCCACACGGGAGCGTGCCTTCCAGATCGGACGTCTTGCAACCCAATGTACAGCAGCGGTCGTCGCCGGGAATCGGGAAGACGTCATAAAGAGCAGCGCCGGATTTGTGGAAGGTCTGCTGAATCTCTGGGCCGATCAGGGTGTGGATCCGGCAGCCGTATGGGTTGAACTTCATTGTCGGACCGAAATGGGAGAGCTGTGTTTTCAGCTCAGCCGGGTTCCCGGACGCCTGAAAAAACGGCGTGCGGGAGCCTGGCGTATCGCGACAAGCAAATTGCCCTGACTCTTCCGGTCACGTTCTTCAAAGCCTTTTTTGATACAGGCCTTTGTCCCTGAAAATGCTCCGCCCCGGAGTGGGGCGCTTTTTTCAGAAGGGCAGATTTCAAGCGTTTATTGCCCGATATTCCTGCTGTGGCTTCCCCTCCGGGTTTGCGGCTCTGAATGTCCAGCAGGGTGCTCCGTCCGTGTTCGGATATGGAACTGAATTTCCTCTCGCGGCGCATGTTCGTGTAAGGGCAGTTCTCCGGTCTTAAGAGGCTGTTCAGTTCTGACCGGCAAGGCAGGGGTGATGATGCTGTTTCGACAAGAGAAATTGCCGTGCCGTCCTGCCGCAGGGTCTGTTGTGACGCTCCGGAATGTGCGGGTGGCCTGAGCAGAGACCGATGAGTTTTTTTTCCATCCTCTCGGATCATGTTCCGGACTGGGCCTCAATTCAGAGGGCTGGCGGCGCCGCCGTGAAAGTCGTGGAACGGAATCCGACTTCCATCCCCGCTCTTACGGTGGAGGGGGTGCTGATCCTGTCCGTCCTCACCGGTCTGCGGCGTGGGTTCTCCCGGGAAGTTCTGGGGATCGCCTGCTGGATTGGCGCGGCTTTCATCGCCGCGACATATCATCACAACGTAGCCCTGCGGGTGTTTTCGGGACTGGACTCGCAGGAGTTGGCCGACGGTCTCGCGTTCGGAATCCTGTTTCTTGGCGGCCTTGTGGCCGGGGCGATGGCGTCCGGTGTGTTCGTGCGTCTGATCCGTATGTCGCCGCTGGGAGGCATGGATCGTCTTCTGGGAGCCGGTTTCGGCGGTTTGCGGGGCGCCGTGCTGATCGTGACATTCTATCTGATGAGCAACTGGGCCATTACAACCGGGGCCGGGGCTTCCCATATGGAGAAAAGCGGGAGTGCAGGGAGTGATATTACGGTCGCGCTGTCCCATATGGCATCCATAATAGCGAGATTCGTGCCTCCAGACCTTGCACACGACGCCCGCTCGCGTCATGACCTGCGCGGGCCGGATGCGCCCGGCGAGGCTTACCCAGAGAACCCCTGAGACCAGCGCGCCCGGACTGCGCGGTGGAGGCGGGGGAAGGATGAAAACTGATGTCCGAACCGCTTTCTCTCCGGCAGACGACGGTGACCACTCACCCCTGGGCCGACGACCAGCAGGAGGGGGATGACAAGTTCCACGAGGAATGCGCGGTCTTCGGCACCTGGAATGTCGCCGACGCCTCGCCCATCACGGCACTGGGACTGCATGCCCTCCAGCATCGCGGACAGGAAGCGTCGGGCATTGTCAGCTACGACGGACAGAAATTTTCCTCTCATCGCGGCTTGGGTCTTGTCGGCGATGTTTTCCACGACACCCGCATCATGGCCGGGCTGCCAGGCGACTGCTCGGTGGGGCACAACCGATACTCCACCACTGGCGACACACTTCTGCGGAACGTGCAGCCTCTCTTCGCCGAATTTGAATTTGGTGGTCTCGCGGTCGCCCATAACGGCAACCTGACGAACGCGCATGGCCTGCGCCGGGCGCTCATCCGGCGCGGTTGCCTGTTTCAGTCCACCACGGACACTGAGGTCTTTGTCCATCTGATCGCCATCTCGCTCTACGCGACGGTGGAAGATCGCCTGATCGACGCGCTGAAGCAGGTTCAGGGCGCTTATTCCCTCGTCGTCCTGTCGCGTGAGGCCCTGATGGGCGTGCGCGACCCGATGGGCGTGCGTCCGCTGGTGCTGGGTAAGCTGCCCGGCGCGGCCAACGATGCAAGCGGCTGGGTGCTGGCGTCGGAAAGCTGCGGCCTCGATATCGTCGGCGCGGAATTCGTGCGCGACGTCGAGCCGGGCGAACTGGTCATCATCGATAAGGACGGCGTGCGCTCCGTCAAGCCGTTCGCGCCCGAGCGGTCCGGCTTCTGCGTGTTCGAATACATCTATTTCGCTCGTCCGGACTCGGTGCTTGACGGCATGCCCGTCTACAATGTCCGCAAGCAGATCGGTGTGGAACTGGCACGCGAGAGCGCGATAGAGGCGGACGTCGTGGTGCCGGTGCCGGATTCAGGTGTCCCGTCGGCCATGGGCTATGCGCAGGAAAGTGGCATTCCCTTCGAACTGGGCATCATCCGCAATCACTATGTGGGGCGCACCTTCATCGAGCCGACGGACCAGATCCGTAACCTCGGCGTGCGCATGAAACATTCCGCCAACAAACCCACGATCAACGGCAAGCGCGTCATTCTCGTGGATGATTCGATCGTGCGCGGAACCACGTCCCGCAAGATCGTGGATATGGTTCGGGCCGCGGGTGCGACGGAAGTCCACATGCGGATTTCCTCGCCGCCGACCAAACATTCCTGCTTTTACGGCATCGACACCCCCGAGCGCAGCAAGCTCCTCGCCGCCCAGCACGATGTGGCGACGATGGCGGAACTGATTGGCGTCGACAGTCTCGCCTTCATCTCGTTCGATGGCCTGTATCGGGCCCTCGGCCACGAGAAGCGTGATGCGGAGCGTGGCCGGTATTGCGACGCCTGTTTTACCGGTGAATATCCCATTCCCCTCGTGGATCACGATGCGGAATTCGGCGTCGGCACAGCCTGAACCGCGAGATTCTGCGGCGGGATAGCAACCCTGCCATAGCGCGCGCGTAGAAGCATCATGCTGACACGACGGCTTGGCCTTGATCTGCCGATCTTCCAGGCGCCGATGGCGGGTGTCGCCACGCCCGAGCTGGCTGCAGCTGTGTCGGAAGCCGGAGGTCTCGGCAATCTGGGACTGGGTGCGATGAGCGTCGGGGAGGCGCGAAGCGCCATCCGGGCCACCCGTGCCCTGACCGGACGGCCATTCGGCGTCAACCTGTTCTGCCACAAGCCTGAGACACCCGATCTGGCCACCCTCACCAATTGGCTGGAGTGGCTGCGCCCGGAGTTCAGCCAGTTCGGCGTTGCCCCACCAGCGTCCCTGCGGCCTGTCTATCCCTCATTTCTCGACAATACGGGCATGCTGGAGATGCTGCTGGAAGAGCGGCCCGCGATGGTCAGCTTCCATTTCGGACTGCCTTCAACCGAGGTGATCCGGACGATGCGGCGTGCGGGAATACAGCTTGTCGTCAGCGTGACCAGCCCGGAAGAGGCCGTGCAGGCTTCTGCCGCCGGCGTCGATGCCCTCATTGTGCAGGGCTACGAAGCAGGCGGTCATCGTGGCCTGTTCGATCCCGACGGAAAAGACCGCAAGCTCGGCACGCGTCCCTTGCTGGCGGCGGTGCAGGCCGTTTCCTCCCTGCCACTCATCGCGGCTGGCGGGGTGATGACCGGATCGGATGTCGCCGCCATGCTGGAAGCCGGAGCAATCGCGGCTCAGCTCGGCACCGCCTTCGTGACGTGCGAGGAAAGCGCGGCAAGTCCCGCATGGCGCGCCGCACTGGCGGACGACGCGCGGCCCGAAACGGTGATGGTGAGGGCGATTTCCGGTCGTCCTGCGCGCGGGCTCAGAGGCCGCTTCGCCGAACTGGAAGAGCAGCCCGACTGCCCCCGTATTCCGCCCTATCCGTATGCCTATGACGCTGCACGACAGCTTGCGACCCTTGCGTCTGCTGTCGGCAATACGGACTATGCGGCCTTCTGGGCAGGCGCCAACGTGGCGGGTGTGCGCCCCATGCCCGCAGCCCGGCTTGTCACTGTGCTGGGGCAGGAAGCCGGTCTGTAATCAGCGGAGACGGCCCGTCGCAGAGAGAGCCGCGGCCGCCGTGGGGTGGACGGCGTTATCAGAATGTTGAATATCCGTTATCTTGATAGCCCGGACGCAAGAAGAAATCTGAAGTAGGCCGGGGGCAGCAAAGATGGATCATGGCGGCTGACACAACAGACAACGAAACGTTCCTGACCCTGCCGATCGGGAAGACCTCTGACTTCGCGCTGGAGGATTTCGCCGACAACCATCAGGCCATGAACTATTTCCACAAGCATGGCGCCGGAACCGTCGAGCACGCCTTCGCGCTGGCCAATATCCTGCACATGCACAAGCTGGTGAAGGAAGCCGCCTATTTCTATGGGCTTGCCTTCAACCTGCATTCCAAGCATCCCCGCGAATTTCCGCTTGCCTCCTCGCTGCTTCAGGCGCGCCTGCTCTGCCTGCTCAAGGCGGGAATGAGCCCGCCGGAGGACGAGCTGGAGCAGCTGCGCAGGCTGTCCCAGCCGATTTACGACTATATTCTTGGGATCGAGATTGCCTGGCGCCAGCATGACCCCCAGGCCGCTCTGGAGCGCATGGGAAACTGTTTCGAGGCCTTCCACACAGGGGAGGAGGTTGATGTGCTCTACCTTGAGACGGCGCTTTCAGTGCTGCCCAAGGCAAAAGCGATCTCCCGCCCGGCTGAAGAGCAGATCATTCCACCGTCCATCTGCATGTACTGGGATGGTAATCCGCCGGAAGAGGTGACGGAGAACTACGCCTATCACCGCGAGCTGGAAGCGTTCGACGTCCAGATGTTCAACCGTGAGTCAGCGGCGGAGTGGCTTTATGACCGCTACGGCCGTGAAGCGCAGGATGTCTTTCTGCAGGCCCGCCATCCGGCCGAGGCCGCGGATTTTCTCCGTGTGCATGTGATTCAGGAGCAGGGCGGCTGGTGGCTGGACGCCGATATCCGCATTGTCGCGCCGGAAGTGCTGGAAGCCTACGCCGCCAAAAGGCCGTCTCATCTGTTCTTCGTGACGGACAATTATTACGTCCATAACGATTTCTTCGGCAGTCGTCGCAACAGCCCCATCCTGGCCGACTGCATGCTGTCCCTCTACCGGAACAGCTACCTCTTCAAGGACCTCTACATCGCCTACAAGACCGGGCCGGGCGTGTTCAATCGCGCGCTCAACCGCCGCCTGCATACGTCGTTCAAGACAGGCAAGCCGTTCGATCCCGGCGTGGTCGTCCTGCGGGCTCCCGAGTTCGACAGCATCATTCAGGACATGGACATGGCCTACAAAAAGGGTGGCAACTGGCACGCGGCCTGAGTGTTTTACTTCAGGGCACATCCCTGAAGACGGCCAGAACCGGGTCTTTGGAAACCGTTATGGGGCACAGGCACCACCGGACCATGTGGGGGAATGGGGCTGAGCCTCATGAATCTCCATCCATCGACTGACGCGTCCTGTTTTTCAGGCTATAGAGCAGCCATATCGAAAGGGACGCGCAGTCTTTGCGTGTGCCTCACTCTGTTTTCAGATCGGAAAGAATATCTCATGGCCGGTTACCGTTCCCGCACCACAACCCACGGCCGCAACATGGCCGGCGCACGCAGCCTCTGGCGCGCCACGGGCATGACGGACGCGGATTTCGGTAAGCCGATTATCGCCGTGGCCAACTCCTTCACGCAGTTCGTCCCCGGCCATGTCCACCTGAAAGACCTCGGTCAGCTCGTCTGCGAGGCTATCGCGGAAGCGGGCGGCGTCGGGCGCGAGTTCAACACCATCGCGGTCGATGACGGCATCGCCATGGGTCACGGCGGCATGCTCTACAGCCTCCCCTCGCGCGAACTGATCGCCGACGCCGTGGAATACATGGTCAACGCCCACTGCGCCGACGCGCTGGTCTGCATCAGCAACTGCGACAAGATCACGCCCGGCATGCTGATGGCCGCCATGCGCCTGAACATCCCTGTCGTGTTCGTCTCCGGTGGTCCGATGGAAGCCGGTCACGTCAAGGACGGCGAGATCGACAAGGCCATTGATCTGGTCTCCTCCATGGTTGCCGCCGCAGCACCCGGCGTCACGCAGGAAGAGTCCGACATCATCGAACGGTCAGCCTGCCCGACCTGCGGCTCCTGCTCCGGCATGTTCACCGCCAACTCGATGAACTGCCTGACCGAAGCGCTCGGCCTGTCGCTTCCGGGCAACGGCAGCCTCCTCGCCACGCATGCCGACCGTCGCGAACTGTTCATGAATGCTGGCAGGCTCGTCGTCGATCTGGCCAAACGCTATTACGAGCAGGGCGACAGCAGCGTCCTGCCGCGTTCCATCGCCACGTTCGAGGCGTTCGAGAATGCCATGACCGTCGATATCGCCATGGGTGGCTCGACCAACACGGTGCTCCATCTCCTCGCCGCCGCGCATGAGGGTGAGGTGCCGTTCACCATGGCCGATATCGACCGTCTCTCCCGCCGTGTGTCGAATCTCTGCAAGGTCGCGCCGTCCAAGGCCGACGTGCACATGGAAAACGTCCATCGTGCCGGTGGCGTGCAGGCCATCATGGGCGAACTCGACCGCATGAACCTGCTGCATCACGACCTCCCCATGGTTCACGCCAAAAGCGTGGCCGAGGCGCTGGCGCAGTGGGATATCGGTGGCAAGACCGCGACCGACGAGGCCCGCACCTTCTACAAGGCTGCACCCGGCGGTGTCCGCACCACGCAGGCTTTCTCGCAGGCCAGCCGCTACAAGGAACTGGATCTCGACCGCGAAAAGGGCGCGATCCGTTCCGGCGACCATGCATTCAGCAAAGAAGGTGGTCTCGCCGTTCTCTATGGCAACATCGCCGAGGACGGGGCCATTGTGAAGACCGCCGGTGTGGCGGAGGGTCTGCTGACCTTCTCCGGTCCCGCCCGTGTCTTCGAAAGTCAGGATGCTGCCGTGTCCGCCATTCTCGGTGACCGCATCAAGGCCGGTGACGTGGTGGTGATCCGTTACGAAGGGCCGAAGGGTGGTCCGGGTATGCAGGAAATGCTCTATCCGACGTCCTATCTGAAGTCGAAGGGCCTTGCGGAATCCTGTGCGCTGATCACGGACGGTCGGTTCTCCGGCGGCAGTTCGGGCCTGTCCATAGGCCACATTTCGCCGGAAGCGGCCGAGGGCGGCGAGATTGGTCTGATCGAAGATGGCGACACCATCGAAATCAACATCCCGAGCCGCGTGCTCCGGGTTGCGCTGCCAGAATCCGAGCTGTCAGCTCGTCGCCAGAAGATGGATGATCGGGGTGTCGAGGCATGGAAACCGGTGCGTGACCGCGTGGTCTCCACGGCGCTCAAGGCTTACGCGGCGCTGACGACCAGTGCTGCGCGTGGCGCGGTGCGTGATCTGGCGCAGCTGGATCGACGCTCTTCGCGGTGAGATGAGGGATAGCAGGGCTCTGCCCTGCACCCGCCAAAGGCGGTGCCTTTGGGAACCGGGTAAATGGTAGGGCGGGCTTGGGCAGGGAAAGCGAAGGTGCTGTGTTCAGAGGTATATTTCGCGAAGCTAGACATAAATCGTCCGCAATTCCAGAAAACCAACGGCACTATCTGGGCGGCGTGCCGCATATAGCCACGTTTTCGGATCTGTACCGAGGTACACGGTAGGCTGCGCGAACTCGCGGACAAACGACGCCGGTTCGGCTAGGCATCCCGATGCCTGCATATTCGAGAAATGCACCTAGTCTAAGTTGTCAGGCTACACTAAACGTCGCCACTGCCTCAGCGCGGCAACACGATAAGGCGGAACGAATTATTCGATCGCAGTGCAATAGAGCGGGAGGGGGAATGATGAATGCGCCATATGACCCTCGTGCGGTAGCAAATAAACTATTGGACATCGCTGATGTTCTCGCGGGCGAAGCTATGCCGATAACGCCCCTCGCGTTGCAGAAGCTGCTCTTCTTTGTCCATGCGCGATACCTTAAGGAAAGCGGCGGCATCCCAGCTGTCAGAGGAGCGTTCGAGGCTTGGCAGTATGGCCCCGTTCACCCCGCTGTATACAAAGCATTCAGTGGCTACGGGCGTGATCCTATCACAAGCCGCGTCGAAGGAAAGAATGTCGTCACGGGCCAGCCTCTTCCACTTGAAATGCCCAATGACCCAATGCTGCAGAAGATCATTGGTCAAGTACTTATAAGCTTCGGTAATTTACCAGCATCTGCTCTGGTCCGCTTGTCTCACCAAGTTGGTGGAGCATGGGATACAATATGGAAAAAAATCCAGCTCGGAGACGCGATTACTAGGCAAATACCAGATAGCGTGACTCTGTCATGCGGACGTTCTATGTTTGTTGTCACGGCCAACGACGAAAGCAGCGAATCCACGCATGTCGAAGATGAAGATCTCCCTCCCGAATATCGAAATAGCAACTTTGGGCGCACTAGGACGTGGGGAGAAACGTGACAAGGCAATACGAGCATTCCGGGCAGGGCGGCCTCCATTTACATATGAAGCGCTTCGTAAGTCGTTAAGTGATGTTTTGCATATCGTTGCGCCATTAGGCTTCAACATGCCGCCAGTGCCTTGGGCCACAATCGAGAAAACTGTCCTTGATAGATGCACAAAAAGAAAAAACGAAAAATCTTACAATGTAGCCAAAGCAAAGGCATTATACGAATTCCGCAAGCGCACCGACATACGGTTCCTGCCCCATCAAATTTCGTCTTCGTTGATACTCCCCAATGACAATCGCATAGTGTTTTGGAGCGATATGATCGCTATTGTCGATGGACGTCCTCTGCTACCGTTTTTCGACTTGCGTTCCTCCACTGGGCTTCAATCTGATAGATCCAGACAGATCGCGATGAGTATTCAGCATAGAGTGGCGATTGAGCAAGATGCCGATCTTGATCAGAGTGGCACGAGGCCAGCTATCATCCAGATTGCCGGGTCCATGAAAGATGGTTTCACTCCGCACCTGATCGAGACTTGCCTCCAGCCTCTTCTATCGATGAGCAATATCCAAGAAATAGTGCTCGAAGTGTGGGATGATATAGTTCGTGTTAGCAGTGAAGATCAGGGATACGACAAGCGAACTGGTACGGGTGGTTTATTCGACCTTATCTAGCGCTGTCCCCCCTCGAATGCCAGTTAAGGTCCCTTTCCGCTGCTCTGATCACCCAGTCCGCACGCGTCGTATAGCCCTACTAGCTTACACGTCTTTGCGATGGAGTGTAGGCTTATCAGTCATTGCCTATGATTTCGAAAGTTGTAGCCTGGGAGGCTTGTGCCAGATGATTTGAAATTGTGTTCGGGGTGCGAAATGGCCAGCATGTCCGGCTAAATTACATCGAGCGCTCGCCACTTTTTATACATCGTGGAAGGCAGTAAGGAGACGTCTGCTTGTCGGTCATGGTTTTTGCGGGCTGTATGTCTAGCTTGACAGTGCTTTCAGTCGATAGGGAGATAGTGACCGAGCCTTGTTTGAAGCATCTTGGCTAGTCTTGGGTCCATGAAGTCGAACTCGTCAGGTATATCCAGACCAATCAATCGTTTGCCACTCAGTGACACACGAAATCGCTTCTGTCCCTTGAAGCGATGCGCCTTCTCCATGACCACGATCACATCGACCCACACCCCCAGTTCGGATGTGAGGGGATTCTCGGTATCGTTATTCGTCCCCGAGGAAGCAACTTAAAGGCTTGGCCGAGAAGAGAAAATTTCCTCGGCGGTAGGGCTGCGAAGGCGGTTTTGACTGCACACGAACACGACATTTTTCATGCGGGAATCCTTGGCAGTAAGCTACACATTAATATTGCAGCGACTGCTATTGGGAACTAAGTATTCCAGCCCAAACAGTCAGTAATATATAAACAATACTACCATTATTCGGGATGAAGGGGACTGTGTTTCCTTCCGGGGAGAGCGGGGCAGCGCCCCGCAGAGCTTTTACCAAGGGGCTACTCAGCAGCCAAAGCTCCCAACAATACCTCTCCAAACCGCTCCGGCGAATACCCGTCCGCAACAAGAGCCTTTCCCGCATCCGACCGCACCCGCCACAGCGCATCATCTCCAAGTAACGCCACCAACGCCTCGGCAAACACATCCGCTGTATCAGCCACAGCAACCGCACTCTCCAGTCCCGCGATCCCCTCAGCCCCAACCGGCGTGGTGACGAGCGGCAGACCGTAGTGCAGCGCTTCCAGCACCTTGTTCTTGACGCCAGCACCGAAACGCAGCGGCACGGCGGCGACGCGGGCGGTGGCGTAGAGCCGTGCCAGTTCTTCGTCGGAGATAAAACCGGTGACGGTCACATCGGGACCAGCCAAAGCTCGGACTTCGGCGGCGGGTTTTGATCCGGCGAGAATCAGCCGCGCGTTCGGCACGCGCAGCCGAACTTTCGGCATGATCTCGCGCACCAGCCAGAGGGCGGCATCGACATTCGGGGGATGACCGAAGCCGCCGACGAACAGGATGGTCGCGCCCGGTGTGACGGGTCTCGCAGTGCGGTCCGGGGTGAAGCAGAACGGCACGATGGCGTGCGGTCGTGCGGTCGGGGCGAGTTCGCGGACGAGATCGACTTCGTATTGCGATAAATAGAGTACCGAATGAAACTGCGGCCAGAGCCATGTTTCCAGTCGCCGCATGGTGAGCGCCTCCTGACGGATCTGCGTGTCACCCGTCACCTCCGCTTCGCGTTCCAGCCGCAGGAAGTGAATATCGTGGCCGTAATAGGAGCGTCGTGCGTCGGTGTTGAGTACCGCATCCGGCAGGAAAGCGCGGGCAATGGTCGGGCGCATGATCATGACATGGTCGAGATCAGAGCCGTTCTCCGCGACCCACTCCGCGAAACTGTGCGGGTCGGTCTCGTCGATGATCTCCACGCCCAGCCGTTCGAGGGGGTGGGAATAGGTGTTGCGCTGGCGGTTCTCAGGCCAGAATTTTACCAGCCATCCGGCATTACACAGAGCATGGATCACGCACATCGTGGCGCGGGAGCCGGCGTCGCGGTCGGGTTCCGGCACGTAATGATCGATGATGAGGATCGTCTGTCGACCGTGCGCGTGTGACGCGGCGCGGAGGAAGTGCGTTGCGGGCGGGAAATGCTCTGCTTCCAGCGCGTCGCGCCAGCGTTCCAGCATCAGGGCCCGGTTGCGACCCTGATACGCCTTTACGCCGCTGGTCTCGTCCGTCCCGTGCGAAACGCCTTCATGGTGGATGACCACCGAACCGGGCTCGAACACCACACGCAGACCGGAAGCACGGACACGGAAAGCGAGGTCTGTGTCCTCGTAATAGGCCGGGGCGAAGGCTTCATCGAATCCGCCGAGGGACTCGAACAGGTCACGGCGCAGCATGATCGATGCGCCGGAGATGTAGTCCACGTCGCGCGAATAGCTGTAGACGGCCCGGTTCGGGTGCGGATCGTTGCGTCCGAAATTCCAGCCGGAGGCGTCGTTCCAGATAATGCCGCCTGCTTCCTGCAACCGTCCGTCCGGATAGAGCAGTTTCGAACCGGTCAGGCCGATGCCGCCATCCGTTTGCAGACGAGCCAGCAGGGCGTCGAACGTGCCGGGCAGCACTTCCGTATCGTTATTCAGCAGATGGAGATACGTCCCCGCGGCAGTCTTCGCGGCCTCGTTGCAGTTCTTCAGGAAGCCGAGATTTTCGGATCGCTCGATCAGCACCAGCCCCATGACGGCACGCAGTTCGGCGATGTCCGGATCGCCTGAGGCGTCTTCCGCCACGATCACCTCGTAAGGGCAGGATGGTGGGTGGCGCAGGATCGAACGCAGGCAGCGTAGCGTGACCGGAACCTGTCCGTAACTCGGGATGACGATGCTCAGAACGGGATAGGCATGGCGCGGGAAACTGATGGCTGCCAGCGTTTCCTTGCGATGACCGCGACGGCTTTGTCCCCGGCGTGAGGAAGGCTGAGGCAGCGTTTCCGCAGGGGAAGGGATCTCTTCCTGGTGGGGAATATCCGCCTTCAGTTCCGTCTGTTTCCGGCGATACATCCGCAGGCGGTCGGGGAACTGACCGGTCGCCAGCCACCAGCAGGATTTTGTGGAGACGCGGAGTGCGCGTGCCAGCCGTGGTGTGTGTTCCAGCGCCGTGCGGGCAGGCCATGTCAGCCGCCAGAACGTGCTGCTTTCATAGGCTTCCACATCCCGTCGGAGGGCGGCAATCGTGGTTTCGGATGTCTTGTCCTGCGCACGGAGCCGGTCGATCTCGTCTTGCAACTGGCGTAAATCGGGATGGGCGGGGGAGCGGTCAGGAGAACGGGACACGGTGGACTCTTGCCTCGACGACGGAAATTCAGGCTTCCACCCTGCGTCCCGTGAGGAGGGCGATGGGGAGGAGCGCTGTTGCATCAGCCATACAGGCGGACGCGGTCGAGGGGAATGGAAGGCTCAGCTCAGAGCGGCGACTTCCGGCATCCGTGCAGTCAGTTCCAGTTCGATTTCCACTTCGGGACGATCGAACTGTTCCACGACGAGCACGGTGGTCGCGGGTCTGTTGTCGCCGAGCATGTCACTGACGAATGAGCCGCATGTCGAGAGGTGGCCGACATTCTTGACGAGATAGGTCACGCGCACGACGTCACGCAGCGATGCGCCTTTCGTGGAGAGCATCGCATCTCCGGCACAGAAGGCGAGGCGACACTGATCGGCGATGCGGGCGGGGAAACGTCCGGAGCGGCGATCATAGCCCCTGAGATGTTTCAGGCGCAGGTTCTGGCGTGACTGTTCACAGGTAGGCTGGTCCATCTCGAATCGGGGCAGGGGCTCGGTAAGATCGTTTTCACGTCTTGTTGCCAATGCTGCTTCCATTCGGATCGCCCTTTCACGGTGACACAAAATTGTCATAATCTGAAAGGGCTTGCAAAGAAAGATGTTTCTTCAGGGAAACGCTGTCAGAGCGTAATGATTTCAGTAATTGCATGTTGGTGGAGAAGCCTGCGGGAGATGACTGTGAGCGAGGAAAGATCCGTCAGGCGCTTCCATGCCAGTTGCGCGGCGCGGCGCGGGAAGGGAGTGCTGCTGTTCGGACCGTCCGGCACGGGCAAGTCCGATCTCCTCCTCCGGCTCATGGCGCGCGGATATGCTCTGGTGGCCGATGACAGGGTGGAAATGACAGCCGGGATGGCGCGTGCGCCCATGCGTTTGCGTGGCCTGATCGAAGTCCGGGGATGGGGGATTGTGCGCTGCCCTTTCGTGGCGGAAGCCCCCGCCGTTCTCGCGGTGAGACTTCTCCGTGAAAGTGAGGTCGCGCCCCGCCTGCCTGCAGAAGGCGGCACTCACCCGGAAACCGGGCTCCCGGTGCTATATCTGGATGGCATGATGGCGTCCGCGCCCGAGCGGATCGATATCGCCCTGGACTGCCTGGAAGAGCGAGCCTTTCTTGTGCCGCAGAGCGCCATGTTGGCCAGCGATGACTGAAGACGACAAAAATGTGTCAGAGGGACGCCAGAGTCTGATATGGTCTGACGCATAATGTGTTGATGGGTGTCCCATTCAGGGATCCCGCTCGGCCAGACAGGGCCGCCGAAAACTGTCGGATGGCCCGGTCGGGTGTTTTTCTCTTCTTCATCAGGGTGCTTGTCGGGTTCAATGGTGACGCCTCAGACTGCCGAAGATGTTCCGCCACGCCAGATCCTGCTCGTCACGGGTCTGTCGGGCGCAGGAAAGTCGTCGATTCTGCGGATTCTCGAAGATCTCGGGCATGAGGTGATCGATAATCCTCCGCTCGGGATGCTCGACGAGATCGTGGCGCGCGGGGACCGACCCATTGCCGTGGGCGTGGATTCCCGCACGCGGGGATTCGATGCTTCCGCCGTGCTGGAGGCGTTGGCGCGGTTGCGGATGAATCCTCATCTGCGTGCCGAACTGCTCTATGCCACCGCCGACAAGACGACGCTTTTGCAGCGCTATACCGCCACTCGCCGAAGGCACCCGCTGGCCCCGCACGGCAGCGTCAAGGAAGGTATCGACGCCGAAAACCAGCTCACGGCCCGGTTGCGGGCGAATGCCGATCTGGTGATCGATACGTCAGACCTCTCGGCCCCCGAACTACGGCGGCTGGTCGAGACGCGCTTCGGGACATGGCAGAGTGGCCCTGACGAAGGGCTGACGGTCGTGCTGATGTCCTTCGCCTTTCCGGCAGGACTGCCCCGCGAAGCGGATATGGTGTTTGACGCACGGTTCCTGAGAAATCCGCATTATGAATCCGAACTGGCCCCGCAGACCGGCCTTGATCGCCCCGTCGCGGCCTATGTCGAGGCCGATCCCGACTATGAGCCTTTTCTGGAGCAGATTCTCGGCATGCTCAGGCTGGTCATTCCCCGCTTCGTGCAGGAAGGAAAGAAATACGCGACGATTGCAGTCGGGTGTTCCGGCGGCCGTCATCGCTCGGTGACCCTGGTCGAGGCTCTCGGTCACAAACTGGCCGACCCGGCGGAAGGGATTGGCGGCGAAGGACCGATTGCGGTCGTGCATCGGGAACTGGCACGTCAGGGCATCGCCGGACCGGGGGCCGCCGCTTGGCGCTGGGCAAGAAAACCCGTCGACAAGCCGGACGAACGGGATACGGGCCTTGAGGAAAAACTGATGAAAGCGGCAGGAGCCGGACTGGCAGAAGATGACGCATCGTCACGGTCCATGGCGCGGGAAAATTCATGATTGGTATTGTGTTGGTGACGCAGGGTGCACTGGGCGTCGCGCTGCGTGAAACGCTCGAGCATGTTGTTGGCATGCAGGAACGGCTGGCGACGGTGAGTGTCGGGGCCGATGACGACCTTGTTGCGCGGCGCGAGGAACTGGAATCGTGTGTTGCGGCAGTCGATGACGGCGATGGCGTGATGCTGGTGACCGACATGTTCGGCAGCACGCCCTCCAATCTGGCGGTGGCGATGATGGAACCCTGCCGGATCGAGGTGCTTGGGGGCGCCAATCTTCCCATGCTGGTGAAGCTGGTGCAGATGCGCGATCTGCATACGCTCGAAGAGTGCGCGAGCGCTGCGGAAATGGCGGCGCACAAATATATCAGCCGCGCCTCCCATCTTCCTGCACAATGTCTGGACGGTGCCCGTCGGTGTTCCGAAAAAGCGGGCGCCGATAAAATTCACCCGTTTCAGCTTCGTCCTGAGCCGCTTCAGGCCCCGAGCACCTCGCTCCTCCGTAAAGTCGCGGCAGGATGAAGGAAGGAAGCGAGGGAGCCGTCACGCGTAACGTGACGATTGTTAACGCCAAGGGACTGCACGCGCGGGCTTCCGCCAAATTCGTTGCTCAGGCCGAGAAGTGGGCTGCGGACGTGACGGTGGGTTATGGCGATGAAACCGTTTCTGCCTGCTCCATCATGGGATTGATGCTGCTGGGCGCGGGGGTGGGCGCGACAGTCACCCTCTCCGCGACGGGCGTTCAGGCTCAGGAGGCAGTCGAGGCTCTTGCCGCTCTCGTGGCCGCAGGGTTTAGCGAGAATGACGGAGCGCTCGCCAGAGCGGGCTGACGGGGATGGCATGCAGGCTCATCGCGGTTCTTCAGGTCAGAGTGGCGAGAATGCCGCCAGGGTAACACGGTCACGCCTGTCCGTTGATGTGAGCGGAGAGCGGGTTCTGAAAGGCGAGCCTGTCGGTTCGGGTTTCGCTATCGGCCCCGCCTTTATCGCCGGGGAAGCCCCTGCGATTGAACCCGGAAGTCGTCTTTCCCACTTGTCGCGGGAAGAGGAACTGAGCCGTTTTCATGAGGCGGTGGAGCGTTCCATCGCGCAGTTACGAAAACTCCAGCATCGGATCGCGCGTCTCCCCGAGGAAAGTCAGGTCGAGATCGGTCCGCTGCTGGAGGTCTATCAGCGCATGCTGGGGCCGTCGCGGTTGCAGAAAGGCGTCCTGAGTCGTCTTGAAGAAGGTCTGACGGCTGAAGCCGCTGTTCAGGAGGCGACGGAAGAGCTGGCTGGCCTGATGGTCGCGACGCCAGATGAAAATGGCCTGACCGGTGAAGATGCCGCCGCCGCTGAACGCCGTGCGGGTGAATTCCGTGAAATCGGGCGTCGGCTGATCCGCAATCTCGGGCGCGAACCCTTTCTGTCGCTTGCGGCGATGCCCGATGGCGCAATTCTGGTGGCGGAGACGCTTCGGCCTGCCGATGCCGCCATGATCGACCCCGCGCGCGTGGTTGCCGTCGTGCTGGAGGATGGGGGTACGACCGGTCATACAGCCATCATGTTGCGTGCGCTCGGAGTGCCTGCGGTCCTTGCCGTCGCCGGGGTGCTGGATCACATGCATGATGGTGTCACGCTGGTGGTGGACGGCTATGCCGGTACCGTGACCGTCGATCCCTCGGCGCGAACTTTGAGGCAGGCACGGAAGCAGGTCGCGGCCTATGTTCAGGAACGGCAGCAACTGGGTCGTATGCGGCGGCTGGCGTCCCGCATGGCGAGCGGCGAGAAAATCGTTTTGCAGGCCAATCTTGAACTCCCTGCCGAATTGCCGCTGATCGCCCAGTCGGGTGCTGCCGGGATTGGTCTTCTGCGCACGGAGTTCCTGTTCATCAACGCCGAGACGTTGCCGGACGAAGCGGCGCAGTATGACATCTACGCTGCCATCGTTTCGACCATGGGCGCGGACACAACGACCATCCGTGTGCTCGACTGGGGTGGCGAGAAGCAGGCCGAAGCGCTGGCGCGCGCAGGGATTGCCGGACGTGATGTGGTGAATCCGGCTCTGGGCCTGCGAGGAATCCGGCTCCTTCTGGAACACCCGGAATTGCTGGAAACGCAGTTTTCTGCAATTTTGCGCGCCGCCGCAAAAGGGCCTGTACGCGTTTTGCTGCCCATGGTGACTGTCGCTTCCGAGATCATTGCCGCACGGGAGATTTATGACCGGGTGGCGCGGCGGCTGAAACGCAAGGGGATCGACATCGGAGAGTCGTTGCCTCCGCTCGGCATCATGATCGAGACCCCTGCAGCCGCTCTGACGGCGGGTGTACTGGCCCAGTATGCGGATTTTCTGGCTATCGGTTCCAACGATCTGACGATGTATCTTCTGGCAGCCGATCGGGCCTCTTCGGAAGTGGCGGCGCTGTATAATCCCCTGCATCCGGCGGTGCTGAGGATGATTGGCGATATCGTCATGGCAGGTCTGATGGAGCGCTGTCCGGTGTCGCTGTGTGGAGAAATCGCAAGTGACACGGCCCTGACACCTCTGCTGATCGGGCTGGGGTGTCGCTCATTCTCCATGTCCGCTTCGGCCGTGCCGCGCGTGAAGCAGGTGATCCGTAGTCTCGACTACGATGCCTGTCGCCAGTTGGCGCGGAGAGTTCTGGCGGAAACCGATGCAGAGGGCATCCACAAGCAACTGAAAAGATTTCGTACGGTGTAGGTGGGTGTGTTTTCAGAATCTGAAAACACTATGATCACGGACGGGATGCCGGAACCGATGACCTGTCAGGGTGCAGGCTCTTGCAAAAGGCACCTCTGAAAAAGGAAAAGGGCAACCAGCAGGTCGCCCTTTCCGCAAAACGTCTAACGGCAGCAGATTAGTTGTTGCTGCTGCTGTCGTTGTTGTTTTCGTGACGATCGCCATGACCTTCACGATCACCATGGCCGCTGTTGCCATTGCTGTCGCTGTTATTGTTGCTGCTGTCGCCGCTTTCCTGATTCCGGTCGTGGTGCTTGCCATGACCCTTATGGCTGTGCTTGCCATCCTGCTGCTGGGAATCGCTCGAGGAGCTGTCATCGGCATGCGCCATGACAGGAAGTGCGAAACCCATAGCGGCGATAAGAAGCATTGCTTTTTTCATTTTAAATCCCTTCTGCTGACCCGTCTGTCAGACCACGGGAAAGCTAAGTGGGGATTAAGGCCTGAAAAAGACCCCTCTTGTGGGAAAGGGGTATGCGTTCTTGATGAATTGACCAGAAGAACGCCGAAAAACCGGCCTCTTTTCCGATTGTTGATATGTAAGGAGACTATTTGTTTCTTACGGTTGCATTCGAGGTATGAAAATGAAAAGGAGAATTGGCTTCTTTTTCTTGATTGTGCCTCACCGGACGGGCGGGGCAGTCTGACCGGTCGGCCAGAAAGGTGAGTTCAGCGCGATCCACCGGCGAAGGGCCAGGATGCCGGAAAGTTCCGGGGTAAGCTGGCTGTAGAATCCGGAAATGTCGGCGCTTGCCACCACGTTGAGGTGGTTTGTCCGTGCCGTAGCCTGCACGGCGGCCTGTTCGGCGGTCATCTGGGACGCGTGACGCCACAGGGCTGCGCTTGCGGGTGCCGTCAGCATCTGCAGGACAAGGGCTGCGTCCAGTGCTGCCGCATGGGCCGTTGCCTGATAAGCCGGGAAGAGCGGATGTCTTTCCACATGCTGCCTGACAATGTCGGGCCTTCTCGTGAAATCAAGGTCCATGTCGCCCGTGCACGTCGCATGGGAGAAAAGAATTTCGAAACCTTCCGCCTTGAGGGCCGCCAGTGTCTCAGGGGTCGCGACCTGCGGCGGAAGCTGGACCGCGTCCACCGTGCCTTTCCGCAAGGCCGCCAGAGAGGCTTCCGACGTGGCCAGCCCGCTGACCGGGATCACGTTCATGGACAGCATCGTCAGAGCCAGAAGGGTGGGCAGTTCGATACCCGTGGGTGAGGTGACGGCTACCCGGACCGGATGATTCTGGAAGAAGGCGCGAAGGGAGCGTTTGAACTCCAGCCGTCCCACGACGACGGGCGCGCCAGAGGCGAGGAAAACCGGAATCCAGCGTTGATAATCGAAATGGACCCGGGAATCGCCGCAAAGCGCGGCAATGACGGCAGACCCTGAAATCAGCAGGGCAGTGCCGCCCGTCTGTGAGTCGAACAGGTTCGCCCCCGTGACGCCGTCCTGTCCGGCCACGGGCCGCAGGTTGATCGGGGCGTGCGCGGGCAGCGCGGTTTGCAGGGCGGGCGCGAGGAGGGGTGCCCATCGGGCCGGCCCGGTCCCCGTGTTTCCGGCGATGATGAGGGTGGGGGCTACAACATCTCCAGCCAGAACGGATGTGGAGGCCGCGTGAATGAGGAAGGCATCCTGAGGATCTGTGGCGAAAGCCCGGTTCCGCGCAAGGAAGGGCAGGCTCGCCGCGCCGCCAAGCACGGACCGCAGGATTCCCCGCCGTGTAAAACTGCGATGCTGACGGGAGTGTGGACCTGTCCTCGGACCGGGGGCTGAAGCTGACAAGACGAAGCGGGCTCCTTTACGCGATTTCACGACCTGTCTGCGGAATGAATGCAACCAAATGGTTAAGGATAATCCGTGGCGGCTTTACGGCCATTTCACCTCTGGCGGCATGCTCATGAGGATCGCCTCTGTATTGCCGCCGGTCTTGAGCCCGAAAAGAGTGCCCCGGTCGTGCAGGAGATTGAACTCCACATAGCGTCCCCGCCGTATAAGCTGCGCTTCCCGCTGTTCCGGCGTCCACTCTTCCATCATGCGGTGGCGGATGATCGCCGGATAAGTCTCCAGAAAGGCCAGCCCGACGTCTCTGGTGAAGGCGAAATCCATCATGGGATCGCCACTGTGCAGGCGATCGTAGAAAATGCCGCCAAGACCACGCGGCTCCATCCGGTGCGGAAGATAGAAATATTTGTCGCACCATGCCTTGAAGCGCGGATAATACTCCGGGTCATGCTTCTCGCAGGAGAGACGGAAGCCATCATGAAAAGCGGCTGCGTCATCCTGTGCCGCTTCGCTTTCCGGAAACATGGGGGTGATGTCGCCGCCACCGCCGAACCAGCCCTGCGTGGTGACGATCATGCGCGTGTTGAAGTGCGCCGCCGGCACGAGGGGGCTGCACAGATGGGCGACAAGACTGATCCCCGCAGCGAAGAAGCGCGGATCTTCGGAGGCGCCGGGAATTGACTTGCGGAATTCCGGGCTGAATTCACCCGTGACGGCCGAGACATTCACGCCGACTTTCTCGAAAACACGGCCTCGCATGGTGCTCATCACACCGCCGCCTTCGGTATGTGCATCATCGTCGGCGGCGCGTGCCCAGGCGGTGCGTTCGAACCGGCCCGCCGCCATGCTCCGCCCCGGCAGGGTGGGCGCGTTACGGGTGACGGCCTCATCCTCGATGGCCTCGAACGCCGCGCAGATCCGGTCCCGCAGAGATTCGAACCATTGCCGCGCCTCCGACCGGAGGGCTTCATAATGCCGGGCGTCGGCGGAGGAAGGATGCGAGGCTTCAGCCATGGCCGGATTGTCTCCTGATGCTGTCATTCTTGTATGATCGATCCTCCGGCCGGGCGATCATGGGGCTGGGTTCCGGATGATGGCTGCCGGAAATAAGGCCAAGGGGTGCGACATCCCTCGCGCCTTTGCAAGCCTCGGGACGCTTTTGCGCGGAAGGTTAAGGATGGTTTCTGGTCGCGGCCCTCTTTCAGATTGACCTGAAATAGGAACCTATATAGAACAAAGTTGAGATTCCATACAGATCGTGAACACGGACAGGGGACAGAATCGATGCTTACCCGCAAACAGCATGAACTGCTGCTGTTCATCGATTCCTATCTGGGCCGCACCGGTTTTTCTCCTTCGTTCGATGAGATGAAAGATGCGCTCGGTCTGAAATCGAAGTCCGGTATTCACCGCCTGATTTCAGGTCTGGAAGAACGCGGGTTCATCCAGCGTCGTCATAACCGTGCCCGCGCCCTTGAGGTGCTGCGTCTGCCGGAATCGATTCAACCGTCCGCCCCGCATCGGTCCCTGAATGTGATCAAGGGGGATTTCTCCCAGCGGCTGCCCGGTGTGAAGACCGGCGATGCGGCGGCTTCCGTCAGTCTGCCCCTCTATGGTCGAATCGCTGCCGGTCTGCCGATCGAGGCGTTGCAGGATCAGAGTTCCCATATTGAAGTGCCGGCGGTCCTGCTTGGTCAGGGTGAACATTACGCGCTGGAAGTGGCGGGTGATTCCATGATCGACGCCGGGATTCTCGATGGAGATACCGTCATCATCCGTCGGGGCGAGATCGCCGAGAATGGCAAGATCGTCGTCGCCCTGATCGACGATGCCGAAGTGACGCTCAAGCGTCTGCGCAAGCGTGGCAACACTGTCGCGCTTGAAGCGGCGAATCAGGCGTATGAAACACGCATTGTGCCCACTGAACGTCTGAAGATTCAGGGTCAGCTTGTGGGGCTTCTGCGTCGCTATCACTGACGGGCGCTGAAAACTTCGGCCGTCTGGGCTGAAGAAGGAGAGCCGAGCCATGAAAATCGTCATCGACACGGACCCCGGACAGGACGACGCGCTGACCATTCTTCTGGCGCTCGCAAGCCCGGAAATCGAACTGCTCGGCGTGACCACGGTCGCTGGCAATGTCGGTGTCAGGCAGGCGACGATCAATGCTCTGAAAACAATGGAACTGGCGGGTCGACCGGATGTGCCGGTTCATGCGGGCGCCGAGCGCCCCCTGCTGCGCCCTCTCGTCAACGCCACGCATGTGCACGGGCGTACGGGATTTGAAGGCGTCGACCTTCCGGACCCGACGATAGAAGCAGCGCCCGGGCACGCGGTGGATTTTCTCATCCGTACAGTCATGGGCAACGCACCCGGCGCGATCACGATCTGCGCCATCGGGCCGATGACCAACATAGCGCTCGCTCTGTCACGTGAACCCGCATTGCGTGAACGGATCGGTCGTATCGTCACCATGTCGGGCGCCTTTTCGGAGGTCGGGAACATCACACCCACCGCCGAATTCAACATCTATGTTGACCCCCATGCCGCCGCCATCGTGCTGGAGTCCGGTATCCCCGTCACCATGTTGCCGCTGGATGTGACCCACACGCTGCACACCAGTGATGCGCGACTGGCCCGTTTCGCGGCGCTTCCCAATCGTGTGGGCCCGGTCGTGGCCGATTGGCTGCGTTTTGAGAAACGGTTCGAAGCCACGAAATACGGCACCGATGGTGGTCCGCTGCATGATCCCAATACGGTGCTCTGGCTTTTGCAGCCTGATCTTTATCGCGGTCGCGAAGTGAATGTGCAGGTCGAGACCGGCAGCGAACTGACGATGGGCATGACGGTGGTGGACTGGTGGGGCATCACGAAGCGCCCCGCCAATGTCCTGTTCCTGCGGGAATGCGACGTCGATGCCGCCTATGACCTCATCACGGAGAGACTGGCGCGTTTCTGAACGGCGGGACCGACGTCAGAGACGCCGGAACCCCTCCCGAAGATCGGCGATCAGATCCGCCTCGTCATCCAGACCGATGGCAAGCCGGAAGGCTGGTCCCGCAGGCAGCGCGCCGTTCATTGAGCGTGAAATTCCGCCGGTTGTCGGCAGGACGAGGCTTTCATAGCCGCCCCATGAGGCGCCGATGCCGAAGCGGGTCAGGCTGTTCACCATCCGCTCCATGGCCGCCCGGTCAAAGGAGGCGTTCAGCACCACGGTGAAGAGCGGGCCCGCACCCGTGAAATCGCGCTCCCAGAACTCATGGCCCGGACATTCCGGGAATGGCGGATACAGGATTTGCGCCACGTCCGGCTGTTCTTTCAGCCACTGCGCGACCCGCCATGTCGTGCGGGCCTGCCTCGCAAGCCGCACGCCCATGGTGCGGAGTCCGCGCAGGGTCAGCCAGCACTCGTCCGGTCCCGCCAGTTGTCCGAGCTGGATCGCGGCGTCGCGCAGCATCTGCCAGTCATCTTCCGTGGCGACGGTGATCGCTCCCAGAATGACGTCCGAATGGCCGCCCGGATATTTGGTCAGCGCCTGAATGGAGACATCCACACCATGGTCGAAGGGCATGAAAATGCCGAAACCCCATGTGTTGTCGAGCAGAAGCCGCGCCCCGCCGTCATGCGCCACGGACGCCAGCATTGAGATGTCCTGAACCTCGAACGTATGGCTGCCCGGACTTTCTGCGAAGACGACCTGCGTGTTGGGACGCATGAGCGCCCGCAGTCCGTCGGCGGAAATCATCGGCTCGTAATAGGTGGTCTCGACACCGAAACGGCGGAGCATCGTGTCAGCGAAGCGGCGGGTAGGACCGTAACAGGAATCGGGAATCAGACAGTGACCGCCGGAACTGGTCCAGGTCAGCAGGGTCGTCGTGCAGGCGGCGAGCCCCGATGAGACGATCTGGGTATCGCGTCCGCCTTCGATGACGGCGATGACACGCTCCAGATCATGCTGCACCGGCGAGCCCATCGCGCCATAGATGGCCGTGTGCTCGTAGCGTTCGGCTCCCACTCGGCGCATGGTGTCGAGATCGGGAAACAGCATTGTCGATCCGCGGGAGACCGGCGCGTTGACCAGCGTTCCTGTCTGCCGGAATGAATCGTCATGAGGATCGGGGCGACCGAGCCGTATGAGAAGCGCGTTCAGGCGCTCCCAGCCCGCAGCGACCCTCTCTTCCCCTGTTGTCATTGCTTCTGTTCCTGTGTTGCGCCCGTTTTTTCGATGGGTGCGCCCTCCGTCGCGGCCCACTCCGCCCATGAGCCGTCATAAAGCGCCACGTTGGTGAAACCGGCAATCGTCGCCCCTACCACGATGGCGGCCGCCGTCATGCCGGAGCCGCAGGTCGCGATGAGTGGGGTGCCGGACGTGCTGGCTCCGGCAGCGGCGAAGCGGGCTCTCAGGATTTCAGGGGGCAGAAAGTGTTTCTTGGTGTCCAGTAATTCGCTGAAAGGAATGCTTCCGGCTTCCGGCATGTGCCCGGACGAAAGACCGGGGCGCGGTTCCGGTGCCGTGCCGTTAAAACGGCCAGCCGAACGGGCGTCGAGAATGAGTGAGCCATCCGGTTTGGCGCAGAGCATCAGCATGTCGCCAAGGCCCCGGATGCAGGAGACTGTCAGGCGCGGCATATAGGAGGCGGCAGTGGGAACGGACGGTGCGCCCTCCTCAATCCTGCTGCTGCTTTCGCGCCATGCGGGAAGGCCCCCATCGAGAATGAACACCTGCTCATGGCCGAACAGCCGCAGGAGCCACCATGCGCGGCAGGACGAGGCGATATTACCCTGATCGTAAAAGACGACCGGCTGTTCGCGCGTCAGGCCAAGCTCACCCGCCAGACGCGCGAAGCGTCCGGCGGAAGGTGCCATATGAGGAAGCGACTGTTCCGGATCGGAAAACAGTTCGATGTCGAACCGTCTCGCACCTGGCAGGCGTTCTCTCAGAAAGGTCGCGTCGGGATCGGTCTGTTCGCCGGGAAGTCTTGCAGTCGCGTCAAGAACGGTGACTTCACCGCGTGCGAGGCGCGCCTGCAAGGTTTTGGCAGATATAAGGGGCTGGATCACGGACTCGACTCCTCTCCGCAGCGTGCGAAGAGGAGGACTGAATCACTGGATGGCGTGCTGTGCAAGCAGGTTGCGCAGACGTTCCGCAGCTTCCTGACCCTTCAGCGATTCCGCCCACAGCACTTCGATCACGCGCTGATGGGCATTCACCGCTTCCGGGGCGCTGGTGACCAGCGAAACACCCGTTGTTGCGGACGGGGATGTGTCGCAACGAAAGGGGTTGATCGCCAGCATCATACGCTCGCGCCCGCGCATGAGGATGCAGTTGGTTGTGCTTTCCATTTCGGAGAGCAGGCTGAACTGCAAACCGATCGGGCCAGCCTCGATCATTTCCACGATCCGACCGATTTCCATGGCGGCGACCTTGCGGGCGGCCGTCCGGAGTTCGTCGGACATGATGATCGCGTCGCCAACGCCTTTCTGGAGGAAACGCTCGATCGTCTGCTCACTGAGCATTGTGATCATTGTCGGGCGACGGAGGCGATAGGCTTCCTTGCGCGATGCGAAAATTTCCAGATGCTGCGCGACAAGCTGCGTATCCGATGCCTGTGCGGCGATCGCCTGCGCCAGAACAGAATCGTATTCCGCTGATGTCACCAGATATGCGACGGGGTCGATGATCTGGAGAATCTGATCGGCTTCTTCCTCGACCTGACGGACGCGTTCAAAAAAGCTGAGGGGACGACTGTAATATTCGACCCCTATGCCCAGAAGCGTCAGCGGGGAAACCTTTAAAAGTTCCGCCAGTCGTTGAACCGTATCGAGCTTGATGACTTCGCCTTTTTCATACCGGTAGAGGGCAGCACGAGAAACGCCAAGACGGGCGGCAATCTCATCAGCTCTCATTCCGGATTCAAGACGAAAAGCACGCAGCTGCTGTCCGATCTCACTCAGACGCATAGTCACAGCAGCCATTCCGTTCGTTCCTTGAGACGTTCGTTGCTTGGAGGGGCTATTCGTCAATAATACGTTAATATGACTGGATGTAAAGTATCTATATTTTGACACATCGTTGCAGCGCAATGCTGGGCTTACAGGACGGAAAGGTATGGTTACGTATTTTGGTGTCGGTCGTTGCCATGACAGGTGGAAGCGTGACACTGATCGGAGTGATTGTGTCTCCGGTTCCGGCGAACCGCCTGCCTGATCCTTTTCAGTCATCAGATGTTCAGCCGGGGATGGAGCCGCGCGCGGAAGCCGGAGCGTCATGAACGCCGAACGACTCATTACCGGGCTGTTGATCCTTGGCGTTGCCTATGGATGCGTGATCGTCGCGGCCCCCTTTCTGACCGCCATTCTGTGGGCCGGAATCCTGACCTACGTGACCTGGCCGATCCTGCGGCGTCTCCGGCGCTACATGGGGCCTGCGGCTGCGGCAGTGTGCATGATGCTGCTGAGTTCGATCTGCATCGTGGTGCCTATCGTGGCCATCGCCTCCAAAGCCGTTGCAGACGCGCCACAGGCGGTGACCAGTGTCACGGACGCGCTTCTGCCCAACCTTCACCTGCCACCCATTCCGCCATGGCTCGGAAAGATTCCCCTTGTCGGCGACGAAATTACGCGAGGGTGGGAAAAAACCGGAAAGGATCTCGGGCATCTCGGCCAGAGCCTGCGGCCGTATGCTGGTGACATCGCCCAGTCCGTCATCTCCGTTCTCGTGCAACTGGCGAGCGGTGGTCTGAATCTTGCGATGGCGCTGTTCATAGCGTTCTTTTTCTGGCTGAGTGGTGATTCGCTGGGTCGCACCATCCAGCAACTCATCGGCCGCGTCGCGGGACGGCAGGCGGATCGCATTCTGCGCATTGTGGGGGGAACTGTTCGGGGCACAGTGTACGGCGTGCTCGGAACCGCGCTGATTCAGGGAATCCTGACGGGGTTCGGCTTCTGGATGGTGCGTGTGCCCGAACCGCTCCTGTTCGGCACGCTTGCATCGCTGCTGTCGGTGCTGCCGCTGGGAGCCCCTCTCGTGTGGATTCCGGCGGCGATCTGGCTTGCCGTCACCCATCACCTCTGGAAAGGTGTGGCGCTGGCGCTCTATGGCACGATTTTCATTTCGGGCGCGGATCACGTCATTCGCCCGATCTTCATCTCCCGGGGCGCACAACTGCCCTATCTGCTCACCCTCATTGGTGTCATCGGCGGTGTGCTGGAGTTCGGTGGCCTCGGAATCTTTCTGGGGCCCGTGCTGCTTGCGGTCGGTTTCACGCTGACGGTTGAATTTGCTGCCGGTCGCGTCGCCGATCCGGCAGGATACAAGGACACACGGGATCCATGATCGCCACACTGAAGAACAGACCTCTTCTGAAACTTGTCCGGCGCCGTCGTCCACGATTTCATTCCACCGTCAGGCTTGCCGGTGGTCAGTCCTCCGAGGCCGAGATCAGGATCATAAGCTGGAACCTGCTTCATAGTGTGGGGGCCAGCGTGCGCGACGTGCTGGCGCTGCTTGAGCGGGAAAAACCCGATCTTCTGCTGATGCAGGAAGCCACGCAGGACATCGACCATCTGCCGGACCTTGTGGGCGGATACTATGCCCGTTCTCCGCTGCCCGGTCGCATTCACGGCGTGGCCTGCTGGAGCCGGGAGCCCTTTTCACGGGCTCCCCGGACCTGCGTCATTCCATCGGGCATGATCGTAAAGCGCATCGCACAGATCATTCGCCTGCCCGGCATCACGGTGGCGAATGTTCATCTTTCCCACGGGCAGATCATGAACCGTCGGCAACTCCGGCGACTGGCTGGGGTTCTGCCTGCACCCGCTGCTATTCTGGGAGATTTCAATCTTGTCGGCCCGACGCTCGTACCGGGTTTCATGGATGTAGGCCCGCGTTCACCGACCCATCGGATGGTCGATCTTGTGCCCATCCGGATCGACCGGTGTCTCATTCGTGGCGCGGTCTGCCAAAGTTCACGAGTGCTTCCTGTGTTCGCGTCCGATCACCGGCCCATCATGGTGACGCTGAAACCAGATGCATCGGTGCTACGGGCTGGTCCCGAAATGCCTTTTCAGCCGTCATACCTTTCGCTGCCGCGGGTATAAAACCCGGAGATGCCGGGCTGGGATCGCCCGTTCGGTGAAGAAAATGGCAGGTAATTTTTAGAAGAAATGAAAACGGGTTGCTGCGTCGTTCAGCGGCCCGGAAGCCGTTCGCTGCAATGCAGGGGAGATCAACTTCCCCTGCGTCAGATCGCGCGTGAATGCTGTGCGGGGCCTGCGCCTTGCGTGGGCAGGTAACGATCGAATACGGCGGCGACGTTGCGGATGAAAGGACGACCTGCCTGTGTCAGGGTCACCCTGTCGCCCGACAGCGTCACAAGGCCATCCAGAGCGAACTGGGTCAGGCGTTCTCGTTCGGCAGCATAGTCATCCGGCCCGAAAGCACCGAGGTCGACAGCCAGATCGCACATCAGCCGCTCGATCAGGGCTCCGCGTGTGCGGTCGTCGTCGGAACAGGCCACGCCGCGCGCGACGGGGAGGGCCTGGCTTTCCGCAAGAGCCTTGCCGTAGGCAGCAGCGCTGACGATATTCTGCGTGAAGCCGCCCGGAAGGGATGAGATGGCCGACGCGCCGATCCCGACAAGGGAATGTCCCTGATCGACGGTGTATCCCTGAAAGTTGCGCCGGAGTATTCCGTCGCGCGCAGCCTGCGCCATCGGATCGTGCGGCAGGGCGTAATGATCGAGACCGACGGGCTGGTACCCGGCGGCGCAGAGGGTGCGGTCGATCATGTCTCGCTGCGCGAGGCGGGCGTCCCGGTCAGGCAGCGCGTCTGAAGGCATGACCTGCTGACGCTTCGCTTTCCATGGCACATGGGCATAGCCGAAAACGGCCAGACGATCCGGGCGCAGGGAGGCGGTTCTCAGTGCCGTATCCCGCACGCTATCCGTCGTCTGGTAAGGCAGGCCGTAGATCAGGTCGATATTGACGCTTGCCAGACCTGCCGCCCGCAATGCTGTGACGCAGGATTCCGTTTGCTCAAAACTCTGGATGCGGCCACAGGCTTTCTGCACGGCCGGATCAAGATCCTGCACCCCGAGACTACCGCGCGTGAATCCGAGATCTCCGAGAAAATGCGCCATTGCGGGCGTGAAATGACGCGGATCAAGCTCAATGCTGATCTCGGCGTCCGCCCGGATGTCGAACAGGAGATGCAGTGTGTCGAAAAGTGCCCGGAAGGTCGCTTCCGGCAGGGTGGTGGGGGTGCCTCCACCGAACTGGAGATGTGCAACAGGTTGTCTGCCGGTCCCGGATGTGGGGATCAGGTCTGCGACGCGGTGGAGTTCGTCTTCAAGAAGCTTGCCGTAAGCTTCGCGTGTCGTTTCGCTGCGCATGACCGAGGTGTTGCAGCCACAGAAACCGCAGAGTTCGTCGCAGAAGGGAACATGCAGATACAGCGAAAGCGCCTCACCGGCCGGAATATCTTCCAGCCAGCGGGACGCTTCCGCAGGTCCGACCGCATCGGAAAACCGGACGGCGGTCGGGTAACTCGTGTAACGCGGCAGGTTGCCGTCATACCGCTCAAGTAGTGACGGCGATGCCGCGTCCATGATCAGAACCGGTAAGCGATACCAGCGGAGACCACTGTCGGGTCGAGAGATTCGTGCACACGACCGCGCAGCGATCCCGAGCTGTTCTGCGCCCACGCGTGCATGCGGGAGAAGACCTGCTTCACGTCAGCGTTGAAGAACCAGTTGCCGACGATCTGATAATCGAAACCGACATTGACGAGCGGGCCGCCGGTAAAGCCGGAGTTCAGCTTCGTCAGACCAAGAGCTCCTGACCCCTTCATGTTGTAGAACCACTGAAGGTCAGCGCCGACACCCACATACGGGTTGAAGCGCTTGTGCGGACGGAAATGCCACGTGAAGGTCAGAGCAGGCGGCAGAACCCATGCCTTGCCGAGATCCGTCTTGTGCTGGCCAGCAATGCCGGCAAGCTCACCACCGTTTGCGGACACTTCGTGACGCGTGCTGGTGGCAATCAGATCAACGGCGATGTTGTCCGTGAGGAAGTATTCGAAGGTCAGCTCAGGCATCGCGCTGTTGGTCGTCGATACGTGCGTGCCGACCATACGGGCACCATTGACGCTGACGCGGCTGTCACGATCCTGCGGCAGGACGCCGGCGCCGGACAGGCGGATCATGAAGTCACCTTTGCCCAGACCGATCTTGGTGCTGGCGCATGTCTCGAAGATGCCGCAACGACCGCCGTGTGTCCGCGGGGGCGCCATGGGAGCAGCAACCGGAGCATTCACATAAGCGGTCCCGGCCGGAGCGGGTGCGGCAGCGGTGGTGACCTGAGCGTGAGCCGTGCCACACAGGGCGCTGGCGGCGAGAAGCGCGGCAGCCAGGAAGGAGCGGGACTTCGTCATGGGGTTTCTATCTCATTTGCAGATGTAATCTGATGCCGCTGAAACCACACCCTTTTCATCGCGGGCGTTGATCTGGATCAAGTGGGGGTAACTTCCGCCGGGGTGATGTTTTTATGCAACAGAATCGCCTCCCCTGCGTAACCGGACGAACACAGTCCGAAAATGGTGGCGGGATCTGGGCGCGAGAGGTGGATTCGCGTTGCCGTGCAGCCCAGTTCTGCGGCCAGTCCGGAGAGTTCGTGGATGAGCGCCAGCGTGACGGGGCCGCTTGATCCCATTGTGATCACCACCACCCGATAGACACACAGAACGCGCCACGCGCCCGATTGCGGGGCTTCGACCCGGTAGAAAGCAATGCCACAAGGCCCCGGCCTGCCACTGTAACGTGCGAGAATCGCCCCGTTTTTCTGGTGCGTTTCCGGGATGGTCAGACGTCGCGCACGGCGCGTCCACCGCGCAAGCGTGAGCCCTGGCTCCCCCATGGCCACCAGCGGGAAGACGATCGGCACGTCCGCCCGGACCATGGGCGTGACCAGAATGGCGGGGATATTCTCGGCCTCGTTCACTCGCTCCCGCGTCCCCTGAGATGTCATGACACGTTGTGCGGTGCCGGGATGTCGTGTGAGACTGCAATGATGTAAATCAACCCACGCATTCGTTCCCGGGGGGTGTGATCCGCAATCAATCCGGCTAAGGAGACGACTCGGGCTTGACCAGACAAAGACGAGCATTCCCTGAGCGTGAGCAGGATAAGGCCATGGCACCATCTTCCCTGCCCGAAGGGCAACCCGCACTCCGCCCGCGACGCCTCGTCATAGCGGGCATGGAAGGCTGCACGGGATGCGCCGTCTGTGAGGTGCGTGCACGCGGAATCTGCAGTGCCCTGAACGATCAGGAACTGGAGCAGCTGGCGCGCGCAGCCGTGCGTGTCACCATGCCGCCGGGGCGGGTGTTCGTTGAGGAGGGGGCGAAGGCCGACGCGTTCTTCAACATCACCGCCGGGACCGCCAAGCTGTTCAAGTCACTGCCGGATGGTCGTCGCCAGATCACCGGCTTTGTCGGGGTCGGTCATTTTCTCGGACTTGCGGTGTCGGACCGTTACGCCTTCGGGGCCGAGGCCATTGATCAGGTCAAGGTGTGCCGTTTCTCGCGCGAACGTCTTGAAATGGTGGTCGAGGAATTTCCCCGGCTGGAACGACGTCTGCTCAGCGAGGCGGCCAACGAACTGGTCGCCGCACAGGAGCAGATGCTGCTTCTCGGACGCAAGACGGCCCGCGAGCGGGTGGCGAGTTTTCTGTACGAACAGCTTCTCGACGGATACGGGAACGACATCCCATCCGGCGCGAAACTGCATTTCCCCATGACCCGCGCGGATATCGCCGATTTTCTCGGCCTGACCGTGGAGACCGTCAGCCGCACGCTCAGCGGCCTGCGGCGTGACGGTCTCCTGGCGATGGGAGCCGGTCACGAAATCAGCGTGATGGCACCCGCTCGCCTCCAGGCCATCGCTAAAGGAGAGGAAGGCTAATCACAGCCTTTACTCTATGAACATCTGACGGTTTTTCAGGTGGTCGTGGAGGCCTGGAGTTCATCCACCAGTTGGTCCAGATCTTCGGCGCGCGGAGAGACACCCTTCAGTGTCGTCCAGTTCTGGCGTGAAATCAGGCCATAGGCTTCGTCGCAGTTGGCCGCGAAGAACTCATACGACATGCGACGGGGCGCACCCCATGTGTTGAGATACAGCCACGCGTCGTCATAGCCGTGAATCCATACGGCATGACCGCCCGCGATGCGGTTGTCAGCCGTCGGGTCAACCACCCAGTCTCCATCCGTCGAACAGGCATATTCCGGCAGCGAGAGGCCGATATACAGCCCTCCAAGCATCGCGATGGCCCGATGGACCGAAACGGTGTCCTTCGGATCGACGTAGCCAAAGGCCGTCAGATAGTCGCGGGTCTGGCCGGGCCGTTCATAGCCCTGCCGACACCAGCGCGACAGAACATCGACTTCCACGCCACCCTGATCCGTTGCCGACTGGCCGGGGACATATCCGGATTCCGCGCTGTAGTTCGCCACCACTTCACCGTCGGCGAGCGTGATCGGAGTCAGCGCCGCGCCCGTCCATGTGCGGATGGCGGAGGCAACGGAGACCTGCGTGCAACAGCCAAGTGTGTCGTTGCACCACATCGGCCAGATGGCGGTCGGCGCCCAGTTCACGGACGGCGGCGGAGCCGGCAGCCGAAAGCTGAGGGGGGCGGCAAGGCGGTAGGTTCTGGGGTCCAGACGCGCGGGCTTTTTGCCCAGCTTGCGCTGCGTCATATTGCTTGATTCTCCACTGTTGAGCATGTGGAGAACGATATCTGTCCCCTCATTGGCGAGGTGACACGAAGTGAGCGCCGAGAATGCCCGTCCCATGCAGGGCATTCGTTTACGCGCCAATGGGACGAGGGCGGATGTCAGGTCAGACCGTCCGGGCCGCCTGACATCCGCCAGTCAGTTAGTGATCGCTGAGAACCCGCTCGGCGATCACCTCAAGCTTGGCGAGAAGAGCCGGATTCCGCTTGTCCGGAGCCGTGATCAAAGCGTGCTCCAGAGCACGGTCACATCCGGCCGGGCACAGGCCGCGCGGTTTGCCCAGCGTCGGGATCATCGTCTTGATGAGTGAACGGGCGTGCTCGGCATTCTGGTGCATCACCTTGATCACCGCATCGACTGTCACGCTGTCATGGTCCTGATGCCAGCAGTCGTAATCGGTCACCATCGCGACGGTCGCGTAACAGATCTCCGCTTCCCGGGCGAGTTTGGCTTCGGGCATGTTGGTCATGCCGATCACCGCACATCCCCAGCTGCGATAAAGCTCGCTCTCCGCGCGGGTGGAGAACTGCGGGCCTTCCATCACCAGATAGGTGCCGCCCCGCGTGTGCGGGATGCCGAGTTGCTTCAGTTTCTGTTCGGCCACATCGCCGATACGCGGACAGACAGGATCGGCGACCGACACATGGGCCACGCAGCCGGTGTCGAAGAAGCTTTTCTCACGGGCAAAGCTGCGGTCGATGAACTGATCGACGATGACGAAATGGCCGGGTGGAAGCTCCTCACGCAGGGAACCGACAGCTGAAAGCGAGATGATGTCCGTCACCTCCGCGATCTTCATCGCCGCGATGTTGGCGCGATAATTCAGACGAGACGGCGGGATCGGGTGGCCGCGACCGTGACGGGGCAGGAATACGCAGCGCACCCCGTTCAGCGTGCCGAACAGCAGTTCATCGGAGGGCGAGCCCCAGGGTGTTTCGACCCGGCGCCATTCCTTGTTCTCAAGACCGGCGATGTCATACAGCCCCGAGCCGCCGATGATGCCGATAACCGGTTGGACCGCATGGGCGGGACTAGTGGACATGAGACCAGATTCTCCGTTTCAGAATAAAAAGCAGCACAATGAGAAATAGCAGATAGATCAGCACGCGGACACCGGTTCGATGACGTTCCGCCAGATGCGGCTGCCCCACCCACGCCAGAAAAATGGTGACATCCCGCGCTTCCTGCTCCACGGACGCGGCCGTCCCATCCTCGTAATGAACGTCACCGCCATGCAGGGGTGGTTTCATCGCAATGACACGGCCAGCGGCGAAACGGTTATAGAACAGCCCCGGTGGCACGGGCACACCCGCCGGTGGTGCGGAATATCCGGTCAGAAGCGCGTAGATCCGGTCTGGCCCTCCCGGATAGATCAGAGCCTGGCGCGCCAGATCCGGCACCATCACTCCCTCCTTGACGCCCACCGGACGCACCGGCGTGGGGAACGCATCGTCCGGCAGTCCATGCCGGTATTTCGGTGCGCCTGACAGATCCCGTCCCGCCCGGATTTCATAGCCGGCCGCAAGGGCCTGCACCGCTTCCGGCTCAAGCCCCATGCCTGCCAGATCGCTGAAATGGACATGCTTCAGGCCATGACAGGACGCGCAGACCTGCTCATAGACAAGATAGCCGCGCTGGACGGCGGCAAGATCGAAATTGCCGAGCGCGCCCTCAAAACTCCAGTGCTGCGGCGGCGCGTGGTCGTGATCGGGAGGAGTGGCACCCGCCGGTGCACCAAAGGTGAGTCCTGCAAGCAGGATCGCGAGCATGAAGCGAGCAGGCCACGTCTTCACGAGACGTCTTTCAGAGCTGCTTTTTCACGGCGGGAGAGCAACGGCATCAGCACGAGGAAATGGAAGAAATAAAACAGCGCGGCACACCGTGCGATGAGAAGCCAGTTTCCTTCCACATGATGGCTGCCCGCATACCCAAGCAGGACAAATGCCACGACGAGCCCCATCATGGAAGCCCGATAGAGCGGTCGTTGGCGGGCTGAGCGCACGGGCGACGTATCGAGCCAGGGCACGAAAAACAGCACCAGAACCGCCCCTGCGGACGCCACGAGTCCACCGAATTTGAACGGGATGGCCTGCAGGATTCCGAAAAACGGCAGGAAATACCATTCGGGTTCGATGCTGGTCGGCGTGTGGAGCGGATTGGCGGGGCGGTAATTTGCCGTTTCGATGATGAGATCGGGGAACAGGAACATCACCGCTGCCAATACAAGGGCAAAGACGGCCACGCCGCAGGCATCCTTGATCGCGAAATAGGGGGTGAAGGGCAGGGAGCCTTTCCTGTCAGGCTCGACACCGTCGGGATTTCCGGACCCCGCGATATGGACGGTGGCCACATGCACGCCCACCACGGCAAGGATGGCGAAGGCCAGTGTGAAATGCAGGACGAACAGATGATGGATTGTCCCATCGCCGGGCTGGTTGCCGTCGAGAAACACACGCTCCAGAAATGGACCGATGACCGGGATCGAGGCCAGCGCCTGACCGGCAATATCCGCTCCCCAGTAGGACATCTGGCCCCATGGCAGGACATAGCCAGCAAACGCCGTGACCATCGTCATCGCCAGCAGCAGAATCCCGAACAGCCAGACCAGTTCGCGGGGCTTTTTGTAGGAGCCGTAATAAAGCCCCCGGAAGAGATGAAGATAAAGCGCACCGAGAAACAGGCTTGCGCCCGCCATATGCATCGAGCGGATCAGCCAGCCTGAAGGCACGCGCCGTTCAATGGCCTCAATGGAGGCGAACGCCCCGGCTGCCGTCGGCGTGTAGTTCATCGCCAGAACCAGACCCGACAGAAGCATGAGCAGCAGAACCGCCGACAGCATTGCGCCAACGGTCCACAGGACATTGGCTGAACGCGGCATGGGAAAGCGTCCGAACTGCACGGACAGGAAGCGTCCGACCGGTAGTCGCCGTTCCAGCCATGTGCCGGGTGGGGCGTCCACGTCGTCGCTGTCCGTTTCGGTGGATGACGGACCCGTCATCATCTCTCCTTCGGCTGTCCGTCTTCCCCTAGTTCACTTGAAGCCGGAGGTCCACAGAGCCTTGCAGGAGAGCGTTCATTCACCCGAAGCGAGCGCCTCCAGAAGCGCGTCCACATCCGCGTGTTGCATGTGATAGCTGGTCACGAACCGCACCAGCGTTCCATGCACTCCCGGAGGCGCTGTCCGGCGGAGAAAAATGAAACCGGACACTTCCAGTGCCTGTACCAGTGCTTCCGGCAGGATGGCGAACACCTCGTTCGCCTGCGTCTCGAAAGGCAGCATCGCGCCGGGATGACGCAGGAGGCCACGGGCCAGCCGTCCGGCCATTTCGTTGGCGTGACGGGCATTGCGCAGCCACAGATCGCCTTCAAACCACGCCAGAAGCTGGGCGCTCAGAAACCGCTGCTTGGACCAGAGGTGCCCCGCCCGCTTGATCCGCCTTTCCATGTCCTCAGCCAGCCCCGTATCGAACATGACCACCAGATCAGCGGCGAGGGCACCACTTTTGGTCGCTCCGAGCGAGAGAATGTCCACACCGGCGCGCCAGGTGGCGTCGGCCGGCGAGCAGCCCAGATGCGCCAGTGCATTGCCGAACCGTGCGCCATCCATATGGACGCCCATGCCCGCGTCATGAGCGAGCGTCGTGAGTTCGACAAGCTGGTCAAGGCTGTAGACAGTGCCCCATTCCGTCGCCTGCGACAGGCTGAGCGCCGCCGGACGGCTAAGCCTGCGGCCCCCCGCCTGCACTTCCGCGATGGTACGCGCCAGCATGGCCGGGCTCATGCGTCCGTCCGGAGATGGGATGGGACAGAGCTTCGCGCCGCTGGTGAAGAGTTCCGGCGCGCTGCATTCACGCCCGAAGATGTGGGCGCTCTCATCACACAGGATCGCACCCCACGGCGGAGACAGGGCGGACAGCGCCAGACCGTTTGCCGCCGTGCCGGTCGCGACCGGAAACACGCGCACCTCCGCCTCGAACACTTCGGCAGCGCGGGCCTCAAGCTGCGCCGTCCAGGCATCGTCACCATGAGCGGGCGCGTCGCCCACATTGGCCTGTGTGATGGCAGCAAGAATCTCCGGGCAGACAGGTCCCACATTGTCGCTCATGAAGTTCGTGCGTATACGCTGCGACCCAGTGTCGTCAGCGGACAGCGTCTCACTGCACGGCGGTGTCTGAGCAGTCTGTTCCATGTCGCCTCCTGCCAGGCTGATACGATCTGTCCATTCTAGCACCAGAGGAAGACCAAGCCCAATGTCCGAGCAGACCTCCCCCGAAACAGCAGGCGCAAAGCTGATCGACGGTAAGGCCTTCGCCAGAAACCTGCGCGAGCAGACCCGGCTGGAAGTCACCGCTTTCCATGAGAAGCATGCTGTAACACCGGGTCTGGCTGTCGTGCTGGTCGGTAATGATCCGGCGAGCGAGGTCTATGTCCGCAACAAGGCGCTGGAAACCCACCACGTCGGGATGCGCTCCTTCATGCATATGCTCCCGGAAACGACCTCGGAGGCATCCCTCCTGAAGCTGATCGACCGGCTGAACGATGATCCCGAGATCCACGGCATTCTCGTGCAGTTGCCGCTGCCGAAGCACATAGACCCGCACCGTATCACCAACGCCATTTCGCCGAACAAAGACGTGGACGGTCTGGGTGAGGTCAATGCCGGACGGCTGAGCGTCGGGCTGCCGGGCATTATTCCCTGCACACCGCTGGGCTGCCTGATGCTGCTCAAGTCTGAGCTTGGCGACCTGCGGGGGCTCAATGCCACGGTCATCGGCGCATCCAATCTCGTCGGCAAGCCGATGGCGCTGCTGCTGCTCAACGAAGGCTGCACGGTGTCGGTCGGTCATATCGACACGAAGGAGCCTGCGGCACTGGCGCGTTCCGCCGACATTCTCATCGTGGCCACAGGAAAGAACGGACTGGTGAAGCACGACTGGGTGAAGCCCGGTGCGACGGTGATCGATGTCGGCATCACCCGCGTGCCGACCGCGAACGGCAAGACGAAGCTGGTCGGTGATGTGGCGTTTGCTGAAGTTGCCCCGATCGCCGGTCGCATCACGCCGGTTCCGGGGGGCGTCGGCCCGATGACCATCGCCTGTCTGTTGCGCAACACCCTGAAAGCGGCACGAATGAGTGTGGGCGACAAGGGTTGCAAGGAAAGCGGCCAGAAGAACTGGCTGCCTTACTGACGACGGAAAGTTCTCCTTATCCGTCGAACGCTGCCACCGCCGTCGCAAAACTCGGCGCCAGTGGCAGTAACGGATTCAGGGTTGCCTGCCAGGCGTGATAGAGGTCGGCTTTTCCGGGATAAATGACCTCTGACGCATGGTTGTCGGCGTCCAGTTCCTGCCGCCAGCCGCCTTTTTCACGGTCGATCATGTTCAGGTCGATGAAATCCCAGATCCTGCGATACCATGTTTCATAGCGGGCATGGCCGGTGCGTTTGAGCAGGGCTGCGGCCGCTGTCAGTGCCTCGCCCTGACACCAGTGCGGCTTGTTCCGCACAACCGGCTCCAGCTCGAAATCGACGGTATAGAGCATGCCCCCGGTTTCGCTGCGGTTCCAGCCTGCCTTCATGCCTGCTTCGAAAAGACTGATCGCGTCCGTCAGCAGCCATGCGGGCGCAGTGCCGTTCTGCCGTAACAGTGCGGCTTCCAGCTTCAGCAGCAGGTGTGACCATTCCACGAAATGTCCGGGCGTCATGCCGAACGGACGCAAATCGTCCGTCGGCCTGTCGTGATTATAGTCCCGGAGACAGGTCCAGCTTCTGTTGAAATGTTCTGGCACGGCATAGCCGTTTTCACGACCGAGATGATGAATGAAGCGTTCGGGAACGCGGAGCGCGCGGGCACGCCACACCGGAGCATCCAGCACATCGGCGACTGCCATGCAGGCTTCAACCGCATGCATGTTGGAGTTCGCGCCCCGGTAGTCCTCTTCATCGCACCAGTCCTGAGCAAAGCTTTCCCTGAAAACACCTTCTTCTTCGCTCCAGAAGTGAGTCTCCCAGATTTCCAGCGCCTCTGTCAGCAATGCTTCTGCCCCTCTGACGGCGGCCACGCACGCGGAGGCGGCGGCGAGTACCACGAAAGCATGCAGGTAGTTCTGTTTGCGCCTGTCCTGCGCAGAGGCAAGATCAGAGGGGAGAGCCGTCCACCAGCCACCATTCTGCGGATCCCGCAAGGCATCGTTCAGGGCATCAATTCCATGTTCAGCAAGCGGCAGGCATCCCGGCACTCCACGCATGGTGGCAATAGCATAAACATGGGTCATACGGGCTGTGACGACCGTATCCGGACGGGCATCGGCAGGGAGTTTCCCCTCATTATCGAGAGGCCCGAAGCCTGTTGTCATACGCGAGGTTTTTGAGAAATCCAGAAGGCGAAAACCCTGATGATCCAGCCAGCGACGATGCACCGACCTTCGTATCCAGCTTGACGCTGGCAGCATCAGTGATGGAAGCGCCTCAGCCATTGATGATCATGCCGCCATTGACGTGCAATGTCTGGCCGGTGACATAGCTGGAATCGTCGCTGGCCAGATAGACATACGCTGGCCCCAGTTCACACGGTTCGCCACATCGCTCCATAGGCGTATCCTTGCCAAGGTTCGCAACGGCTTCAGGGTCCACCGGTCCCCAACTGGCGGGCTGAAGCGGGGTCCAGACCGGGCCGGGCGCCACGGCGTTCACACGGATCTTTTTCCCGGCAAGCTGAAGGGCCAGTGCGCGCGTGAAGCCCATTTCAGCGCTTTTGGTGGTGGTGTAGGCGACGAGGGATTTATTCCCCGCGAAAGCGTTTATGGACGACGTCGAGATAATCGAAGCGCCAGAATTGAGATGTTTCAGGGCTGCACGGGTTATATAGAAATAGCCATTGATATTGACGTCCATGTGCCGCTGCCAGACCTCATCGGTAATGTCGGTCAGGTCGAGGCTGACATATTGCACGCCGGCATTATTCACGAGGATATCCAGTCCCCCGAGATCGGAGACGGCCTTTTCCACGGCTTCATTGCAGAAAGAGCTGGATGCAACGTCGCCTGCGATGAGAACGGCTTTGCGTCCCTCCGCTTCTATCAGACGAGCCGTTTCCTGCGCATCTTCATGTTCTTCAAGATAGATAATGGCCACATCGGCGCCTTCACGCGCAAAATGCAGGGCAGCCGCACGTCCGATCCCACTGTCGCCACCTGTAATAAGGGCTTTTTTCCCGGTGAGCTTACCACTGCCTTTGTAGCCCGGACGAATATGGATGGCAGGTGGCGTCATTTTGCCTTCCACACCGGGCTGATGATCCTGACTCTGGGGTGGAATAGTGAGAGACATGGTTAGTTCCCCTGCGTTCGTGTCAACGTCACAGGGAAACCAACGGAAGGAGGCGGAGAAGGTTCCTGCAGGATACTCAGTCGGATCGGGAAACAGAAGTCTGTTTCAGCTATTTCCTGAATCCAGAAAATTTTTGATCGCCTTGTTCACGTCTGGTGATTTTTCCAGTTGCGGCATATGGCCCGTATCCGGATAACGGATGACCGTCACGGCATCGGGCAGGTCTTCCGAGCCTGCAACCGACAGGATTTCATCCTGTTCGCCCCAGAGAACCTGAACCGGCCCGGAATATGTTTCCAGAACAGATCTCAGCGGGAAAGCCTGCCTGCCATCGTGGAAGTTCGTTTCCGCGATGGTTTTGAGAGCCGGAATGACCCCGTCGAGACGCTTGTAACGAATGATGCTTTCGATCATCTGACGCGTAATCAGCGATTTGTCATGCACGAGCTGTTGCAGGACAGGTTCCAGCGTCTTGCGACGATCGGCTTCGATGAAGCCGTTGATGAATGTCATGCTGATGTCTTGACCAAGCCCGGCAGGCGCGATCAGTGTCAGCGACGCCACGAGATCTGGGTGGGTTTTCGCCAGTTCGAGAGCAATGGCTCCACCGAGCGAATGGCCCGCGACATGAACGCGCTGAAGATCAAGAACCTCGGCCAGAGCAGCGACAGTCGTCGCGAAAGACACAGGACTGCCGTCCCCCACGTCCTTTGATGATTCGCCGTGTCCTGGCAGATCGAAAGCGATGACGCGGCGTGTTTCGGTAAGGGCAGGCTGGGTCATCATCCAGTTCGTCAGATCACCACCGAAGCCGTGAATCAGCAGTAAGGGTATGCCATCATGCTGAGAACCGCTTTCCTGAACAGAAATTTTCAGGTTTTCGACTTCTGTAACCTTGCGCGTGGGCTCGTCATTTCCAGCGCTTCCGCTGTCATCGGAGATGAAGCTTTCATTGAAACGGCTGATAAAGGCGTCGATGTCACTGTCGGGGACGTCCGCATCGGCAAGAATACCGATCAGCGCACCAACGGGAAGCATCTCTCCTTCCGGAGCAACCTGCCGCCTGAGCACGCCAGCCGCCGGACTTTCATAGCCATTTGTGATCTTGCTTGTTTCGATATCAGCAATTTCATCACCAGCTTTTACTGTAGCTCCAACCGGAGTGCTCCAGCTTGCCAGTTTGCCTTCCGTCATCGCCAGTCCGAATTTCGGCATGGTGATCGGCGTAATGGTTTCGCTCATGGGTCAGACCTCCTCTTTCACGCGATAGGCGGCAACGGACCGCACTGCCGCTTCAATCTTTTCCACGCTGGGCAAATAGAGATTTTCAAGAATCGTGGCGAAGGGCACTGGCGTGTGCGGGGGCACGACACGCCGGATCGGTGCTTTCAGGGCATCGAACGCCTCTTCCGCGACCAGTGCCGCCACATCGGTGGCCAGGTTGCAGCGCGGGCTGGATTCGTCCACGATCACAAGACGTCCAGTATCCGCCACGCAATCGAGAATTGTCCCGCTGTCCAGAGGAGATGTCGTGCGTGGGTCGATGACCGTGCAGGAAATACCTTCCTTCTCAAGACGGTCGGCCGCCTGATTGGCGAAACCCACCATGCGTCCAAAGGCAACGATCGTGACATCATTCCCCTCGCGCGTCAGGTTCGCTTCCCCGAACGGGATGGTGTAAGGGTCGTCCGGAACATCTTCCTCTTCGTCATACATGACCTTGTTTTCAAGGAAGATTACAGGATCATCATCGCGGATCGCTTGGATGAGTAGCCCTTTCGCCTCATAGGGCGATGATGGCACGACCACTTTCAGGCCGGGAATATGGGTGAACAGCGGATAGAGGGCCTGACTGTGCTGCGCGGCGGCGTTGAAACCGGCGCCATACATCGCCCGGATCACCAGAGGTGTCCGCGCTTTTCCACCGAACATGTAGCGGAATTTCGCGGCCTGATTCATGATCTGATCGAGACAGCAGCCGACAAAATCAACAAACATCAGCTCTGCAACCGGTCGCAGGCCCGTCGCCGCGGCACCGGCGGCAGCGCCAATATAGGAGGCTTCGCTGATCGGTGTATCGAGAACCCGGTCCTCCCCGAATTCAGTCAGTAATCCCTTGGTGACACCCAGAACACCACCCCACGCATCTTGCACGCCGGATGTGCCGCCGCGTCCGCCCGCCACGTCCTCACCCATGATGATCACGCGCGGATCACGACGCATTTCCTGCCGGAGCGCCTCGTTGATCGCCTGCCGAAAGCTCTTTTTGCTCATTGGTCTTTTTCCTTTTCTGCAGAATGAAATCAGTAGGAGACGTAAACATCTCTTGTGAGGTCTTCTGCTTCCGGCAAAGGGGCTTTCTTCGCGGCAACGACGGCAGCATCGATCTCGTTTTTCACCGCCGCATCGATCTCGTCCAGAACGGAGGCTTCCAGAAGGCTTACATCGGCGGCTCTCTGTCTGAATTTTACAAGGCAGTCGCGTTCAGAACGCTCTTTCGTAACTTCGCCATTGACGCGATAGCTCATGGCATCCCCTTCGAAATGGCCATACCAGCGGGCAAGATGGACGTGCAGCATGGCTGGTCCCTTGCCGGAACGTGCATGGGAAATCGCTTCCTCGGCCGCTTCGTAAACCGCGAAAAAATCCGTCCCGTCGCACTCGAAATAAGGCATTCCGAAACCCGCCGCGCGGTCCTTCTGGGTGCCCGCACAAGCATATGACGATCCGGTGGCCTCGCCATAGCCGTTGTCCTCGACAACGAATACCGCCGGCAGATGCCACACCGTTGCGAGGTTGAGGCTTTCCAGCGTGCTGCCTTCATTTGAGGCGCCGTCACCGTAAAAAGCTACGGCAACACCGTTATCTTTCAGGAGTTTGTGTGAAAGTGCCGCGCCGCAGATCAGGGGAGGTCCGCCGCCGACGATCCCGTTCGCTCCCAGCATGCCCAGCGACAGATCGGCGATATGCATCGATCCACCCTTGCCGCGGCACACACCGGTCCGGCGTCCGTAGATTTCCGCCATCATGCCGTCTACAGCGACACCTTTTGCAATGCAGTGTCCGTGTCCGCGATGTGTGCTGGCGATCGTGTCGGTCTTCCCCAGATGCGCACAGACACCCACGCCTGACGCTTCCTCACCACAATAGAGATGCACGAAGCCGGGAATTTCCCCGGTCGCGAATTCGACGTGCAGACGCTCCTCGAATTCCCGGATCGTGCGCATGGCCTGATAGGAGCGTGTCAGGATATCTCTTGAAATCTGCATCATCATCCTCTGCCTTGGCTGGCTGCGCACCCTGGCGCGCTGTGATGAGGAGCAAAGCGATCCCGGAAGGGAAACGGTAAGAGGGCTTTGCGCACCGGTCACGCGTACGTGACGGATACGAAGGCAGACTGTCGCGTTGTTGCGACAGTTTCCTCATTCCGGGGGGCTCTGAAGGAGACCGAAACGTCATGACCGAACCGGTTCTCGTATCCGCTGACCGCCTTGCCATGCTGCCCGTTGGGCTGCGCGCTTCATGGATACGGTGTGCCTCGACCTACACGATTCCACCCGGCAGCAAGGGAGCGATGACCTCCCTGTGCGGTGCGGAACTGCGGCAGGCCTGCTCACGCATGGGCACGCTCATGAAGATCGCGGAACCGGAGCTGGATCGACTTCATGGCATCGTTTCGACGCTGGATTATACAGTGTTGCTTGCGGACACGGATGGCATTGTCCTCGCGCGCAGAGGCGATATGCCGCAGGCTCCCGGTCACAGGCGCTGGCATCTGTGGCCCGGAGCCTGCTGGGCGGAAAAGATGGTGGGCACGAACGGGATCGGCACCTGTCTTGCTGAAGGGCGTCCCGTCAGCGTGCACATGGATCAGCACTGGCGTCTCGCCCTGCGTTATCTTGCCTGTTCAGCGGTGCCTTTTTACGGTCCCGATGGCCGTATGGCCGGGGCGCTCGATGTCAGTTCCACGCGACCAGATCCGGAAGGGCGCGTCGCGGTGATGATGGAGGCGGTGCTGGTCGATGCGGCGCGGCGGATCGAACGGTGCAGTTTTCTGCAAGCCTATCGCTCTCAGACCATCGTATTGCTGGGAGAGGGAGGGGATGTATCCCTGCCGATGGTGGCGCTGGACGAAGCAAGGGTCGTGGTCGGCGCGACGTTCGCCGCCCGGCAGATGCTGAAACTCGGTGAAGGGAGCCGCAATATCTGCTTCGATCTCGGGACCCGCGGACGGGGGGTGCCGGATTTTCAGGAGGCGGAGCGCACGGTGGTCGAGGGAGCGCTGGCCATGTCGGGCGGCAAGGTCGCACCTGCCGCACGGCTGCTGGGAGTTAGCCGTTCAACCCTGCACCGGAAGATCAGAGCGATGCAGGCGTGAGGCTCGTAGCTTCTGCCGCCAGCCTCACATGGAAAAGATTACTCCAGACGTTCAAGGCCACCCATATAGGGCCGCAGCACAGGCGGCACGGTAACGCTGCCATCTTCGTTCTGCCAGTTCTCCATGACCGCGATTAGTGTGCGCCCGACTGCGAGGCCGGAGCCGTTCAGCGTGTGCAGGAAGACGGGTGCCTTCTGATCCGGAGCACGATAGCGGGCGTTCATGCGGCGTGCCTGAAAGTCCTTCGTGTTCGAGCAGGATGAAATCTCCCGCCATGCCTGCTGGCCCGGAACCCATGCTTCCAGATCGAACGTCTTGGCTGCGCCGAAACCCGTGTCACCCGCGCAGAGCAGCATCCGGCGATAGGGAATTTCCAGAAGCTCCAACACCTTTTCAGCACAACGGGTCATGCGCTCATGCTCCGCCTCGCTCTCATCCGGCGCGGTCACGGAAACCATTTCCACTTTCTCGAACTGGTGCTGACGCAGCATACCGCGCACGTCGCGTCCGGCTGAACCGGCTTCCGAGCGGAAACAGAGGGAGAGCGCCGTCATGCGCATCGGCAACAGGGACGCATCGAGAATATCGCCCATGATGGTGGCGGTCAGTGGCACTTCCGCCGTCGGCACCAGCCAGCGACCGTCATCCGTGTGAAAGGACTGGTCGGCGAATTTAGGCAGCTTGTCGGTGCCATACATCGCCGCTTCGTTCACCAGAACCGGCACCTGCGTTTCCGTGTAGCCGTGCTCGTTCACATGCAGGTCGAGCATGAACTGGCCGAGTGCTCGCGCCAGACGCGCGACACCGCCGCGTAGCAGGACGAAGCGCGCGCCCGACAGTTTCGTCGCCGTGGCGAAGTCCATCTGCGGCTGGCCATTCTGCTGCATGGCCTCACCGAGTTCGAAATGCTGCTTCGGCGTGAAGGAAAAGGCTTTCGGCTCGCCCCACTGTTTCACCTGCACATTCGCCGTCTCATCAGGGCCAGCCGGTACAGACGCATCAAGGCGGTTGGGCAGTATTTCGAGAGCAGCTTTGGCTTCGGCATCAAGGGACTGGGCGCGGGATTCCAGCGCCTCCATCTCCTCACGCAGCCGGATGGCTTCGGATTCCTGAACGGCGCTGTCACCCTTGTTGCGCTTGATCGTCCCGATTTCCTTGGCCAGCGCGTTCCGCCGTGTCTGCTTCTCCTGCAGCGCCGTCTGGGCCGCCCGACGTTCCTCGTCGAGTGTCAGCACTCTCTCCGCCACAGGCTCCATGCCACGACGGGCCAGATCGGCATCAAAACCGGCGGGATCGGCGCGCAGGGTGCGAAGGTCGTGCATCAGGAAGCCTCTTTCTCTTCAGTCTTGGCCTCTTCCGTCAGAGGCGCCTTTTTCGGCTGCACAAGTCGCGCCGAGATAATGGAAATTTCGTAAAGTATGACGAGCGGGATCGCGAGGCCCGTCTGGGTGATCACATCCGGCGGCGTCAGGATCGCGGCGGCGACAAAGGCTCCGACGATGGCGTAACGGCGGAATTTCTTGAGTTGCTCGGAGGTCACGAGGCCGACCATCGCCAGCAGCGTGAGCGCCACCGGTAGCTCGAACGCGATGCCGAACGCCATGATCAGCTTCATCACCAGTGTCAGATATTCCGACACCTTGGCCTGAAGTTCGATCTGAAGACTGTCCGCGCCGCCATTGGTCTGAAAGGACAGGAAGAACTTCCACGCCATCGGGAAGATGAAATAATAGGCCAGCGCCGCGCCGAGCAGGAACAGAAGCGGCGTTGCGATCAGGAATGGCGCGAAAGCACGCTTTTCCGAACGGTAAAGGCCCGGTGCGATGAACATCCAGAGCTGGGTGGAAATCATCGGGAAGGAGATGAACGCCGCCCCGAAGGCCGCTACCCGGATATAGGTGAAGAACGCCTCATAAAGCGCCGTGTAGATCAGGTGCGGCTGTTCGCCCTTCTGGCGCATGATGTCGCCGAGCGGGCGTGCGAGGAACAGATAGATATCCTGCGCATAATGGTAGCAGACGGCAAAGGCGATGGCGAAGGTCGCGGCGGACCAGATCAGGCGGCGGCGCAGTTCGATCAGATGATCGAGCAACGGCATCGGTTCGTCGTGAATCGGATCTTCGCTGCTCGTCACGACGCGTCGTTCCTCGGCTGGCTGGCATCAGTGGTGAAGGGCGAGACCCTGTGGTGGCCATGCAGGACCCGTGAAGGCGGCAGGATGGCTGGCGTGCGCAGGCGTGGCCATGCGGCAGCCACACGGCGGGCGATGGACGGCGGCACGATCGCGGGTGCGGAGCCGGGGATTTCGTCGCCAGTGGGAAGCGGCGCGATTCCGAGCGGAGAGGACGTGACAGCCTCGCGCGGAGGGGGCGGCAGGATGTCCAGTGCACCGGTGGATTCAGGAGCAGGCAGGGAAGGGGTCTTGCTGTCGAATGGACGCGAGGTCAGCGCCGGATCGTCCAGCGTCCGGCGCAGGCCGCCGTCATTGTCGATGGTGCGCAGGATCTGGTCGCGGACATTCAGAGAGCGGAGCTGGCGCACGTGATCGCGCACCTCGCCGAGATCGGCCTCGCGCACCATCTCGTCCACGTGGCCCTGAAAATCCGTGGCCAGCCTGCGGGCCTTCTTCACCACTTTCGCCACGGACCGGATGGCGGCAGGCATGTCCTTCGGTCCGATGACCAGAAGCGCCACCACCCCGATCAGCGCGAATTCCGACCAGGCAAAATCAAACATCGTTCCCGCCGGCAGCCACCGCGCCATCCCATCCGATCCGACCGCCGGATGGAGCATGGAGACACGAACATACACATGAAGGGGACAGACCTATCACGACCTAACCATGCTGCAAAACCGGGAGAGACAACACGCGCCCCGACCCTGTCGTGCCCCTCGGCAACGGGCTTTCAATCAACGGGCGAACAGGAAGCCGGCAGCGCTCCCATAATGGGTAATGGACTGGAATCATTCGTTGTCCGGTGTCGCCTCTTCTTCAACAATCACCCCATCCTGCTCTTCCACCGGTTGCGACGGGCGCAGGGCCAGCAGGTCAATGCCATTCTCGAAGGGTTTTTTCGGGGAGGTCGGCATGTCGCCCATCAGTTCCTCCCGGCGCGGCAGGTCATTCAGGCTTTTCAGACCGAAATGGCGCAGGAAGTCGGGCGTGGTGCCCCACAGAACGGGCCGTCCGGGCACTTCCTTGCGGCCTCTCGGAGCGACGAGCGATTCCTCGATCAGCGTGTCCAGAATATTCTGGTTCACGCTCACACCGCGAATTTCCTCGATTTCCGCGCGGGTGCAGGGCTGGTGATAGGCGATGATCGCCAGCGTCTCCATCGTTGCCCGCTGAAGGCGACGCGGTTTCGGCATGACCCGTGTGAGGCGGGGTGCGAGGTCGGGAGCGGTGCGGAACTGCCATCCTCCCGCAACCTCGACAGGCGCCACGCCGCGCCCTTCATAGCGGCCGACAAGAGCGGCCAGCACACCCCGGACATAGGCGCCGATATCCTGCACGGCTTCAGGGATGAGCGCCTGCCCTTCGAGCAGCGTCAGAATCGCCCGTGCGCTGACCGGATCGGCGCTGGCGAAGATGATCGCCTCGGCAAGCCGGATCGCCTCGTCGGAGGGAGGCATGACCGGTCCATCGGGTGTTGTGGTGTCCGGCACCCTATCGCTTACGGCAGAAGGGGGTGCGTCGTCGGCACGACCACTCACGGTGTCGCCTGTAGGGGACGCAGGGTGCTCCGCCGGGCCGGAGGTGCTGGCTTGCGGAAGGGCCTCTTCCATTCTGTCGCCGTTCATATGCCCTCCTCATGCGGCCTGAGCATGATCTGGCCGAACGCCTCGTCTTGCTTCAGTTCCAGTATTCCGCTTTTCGCCAGTTCCAGTCCCGCGATCAGCGTGCCGGCCATGGCCGCGCGACGGATGCGCACGCCGTCCGCTTCATCCGTCCCGTCTGGAAGGTCGGGCAGGAAAGCATCCAGGGAATTCCAGCCCGGCGGCGTATTGCCGAGCAGCTTGCGAAGCCGCGCCAGCGCATCCTGAACCGTCCAGAAGCGAATGGTGCGCGGCGTATAGACCCGATGCCGTGCCGTGCGGCGAATCACCGCCATGTAGGCGCGCATCAGTTGCGGCACGTCGAGCGCCAGACCGGACCGGTCGATTTCCACCATATCTTCCTCGGCACCCCGGGCGAACACATCGCGCCGGAGCTGAGGTCGGGCCGCCATCCACTCCGCCGCTCCGCCGATCCGTGCCAGTTCCTCCAGCCGTGCCGCCAGAAGCTCGGCGGCATCCTCGGCCTCTTCGTCCGGACCATCCTCGGCAGGCAGGAGCAGCCGCGATTTCAGCCACGCCAGCCATGCGGCCATGACCAGCCAGTCGGCGGCCAGCTCGAGCCGGATGGAGCGGGCGGAGTCCACGACGGCAAGATACTGCTCGACGAGCTGAAGGATCGAGATCCGCGCCAGATCGACCTTCTGCGCCCGGGCCAGATCCAGCAGAAGATCAAGCGGTCCCTCGAACCCATCAAGATGAAGCAGAGGAGAGCGGAGTTCCCCGCTGTCCGTCGCGGCCACTCCGTCGCCTGTCTCCGCAGCGTGGCTCACACCGCTCCAGTGATCAGGGGCGCAGGACGTTGCACGCATGTCCATGTTCACGCAGACTGTCGCAGAAGGAGCGGGCGGACGCGACGCTGTCGAAACCACGGGTGCGCAGGCGATAGAAAATCGCGTTCGTGTGCATGGTCTTTTCGATCACCGGCGCATGGCCCGCGAACAGGTCGGGGGAGATGGCCTTGAGGCGATCCCATTCCTTGTGCGCGGCATCTTCCGAATTAAGAGCGGCAAGCTGCACGCCGTAGGGGCCGGACGTGACGGCTGGTGCCGGACGCTCGACCTTCGTCGCGGCTGCGGGTTTGTCCACAGGTTTTGCCGTCGTGACCGGCTTGCTGGTGGCAGCAGCCTTCGAGCCGGTATCCGTGCCAGCCGCTGCTTTGTCCTCGCTGGTGGGTTCCTCAATGGCGCTGTCATTGCCTTTGGCGGGCGCGGCCGTATCGCCGTCAGCCGGTGCCGCCGTCGTGCTTTCCTCGCTCGGGAGCGGCTTGGCCGTTCCGTCTGCGGCGGTGTTGGTGTTTCCCGGCGCTGCACTGGCGGCCTCGGGGGTGTCGCCTTCAGCATCAGGTCCCTGCGCGTGGGCGGCATCCTGACCGGTGGCGGGCTTTGCCGGTGGGGGAGCCTCATCCTTCGCGGCCGCGCCGTAACGTGCTGCAAGGGCCGCAGGGTTGGGCTGCTCCGGGGCGGGAGCGAGATGGGCGGCTCCCTGCTGCTCCGTATCCACCGGCGGCGGCATCATGCCGTTCAGTTCCATGCCACCCGGATCGAGTGGCTTTTCACGGATCGGTTCGGCTGGTGGCCCGAAGACCGGAATCCCGCTCTGATGATGGCCAATCAGCGACCAGCCGCCGATCCCCACCAGCAGCAGTGCACCGAGTCCCGCTGCGCCATAGGTCAGCATCCGTGTCGTCTTGTCGGCGGGCAACAGCGAGGTGAGGCTCAGGGCTTTTTTGGGAGTGCGGCGGTCGCGACGAGGGGCTGACGATTCATCTTCGTAATCCGTCGCCATGCGCTCGCGGGCGCGGCTGAGGCGATCCTCGTGCGGATCGGGCGGGGGTGCGTCGTTTACGGTCATCGCATTTCCTCCACGGGCTCGACACCCATGACAGCCAGTCCGGAGCGGATGGTCATCGCCGTCGCAGCCACGAGCGCCACGCGGGCCAGCGTTCCCGTCCGGTTGTTTTCCTGCAGGAAGCGCAGGGTGGTTTCATCGCGTCCACGGTTCCACAGCGCATGGAAGTCCGCTGCCAGGTCACCGAGATAGAAGGCGATGCGATGCGGTTCGCGGGCCGCCGCAGCGCCTTCGACGGTGCGCGGCCAGCTTGCGATCCGGCGCAGGAGCGCAATCTCGGCATCGGCGCTCAGCGCATCCAGCGAAGCCTGCTCCAGTGCCGCCGGTGTCACGGCTTCGCCGCCGAGCATCTCCTCGGCAGCGCGCAGGACGGAGCGGCAGCGGGCATGGGCATACTGCACATAGAACACCGGATTGTCGCGGGTCTGCGCCACCACGGCGTCCAGATCGAACTCCATCTGCGCGTCGCTCTTGCGGGTCAGCATCGTGAAGCGCACGGCATCCTTGCCCACTTCATCCAGCAGATCGCTCAGCGTCACGAACGTGCCTGCGCGTTTGGACATGCGGACCGGCTGGCCATCACGCACAATATGCACGATCTGGCACAGCGGCACTTCCAGCGGCACCTTGCCGTCCGTCAGCGCCTTCACGGCTGCCTTCATGCGGCTGACATACCCGCCATGATCCGCACCCAGCACGTCAATCAGCACCTGCTCGCCACGCTCGACTTTGTCGAGATGGTAACCGATATCGTTGGCGAAATAGGTGTTTGTGCCGTCCGACTTGCGGAGCGGACGGTCCACGTCGTCGCCGAATTCCGTCGAGCGGAACAGGGTCTGCGGACGCGCTTCCCAGTCATCGGGCAGCTTGCCCTTGGGCGGCTCAAGCACGCCTTCGTAGAGCAGGCCTTTTGCTTCCAGTGCCTTGATGGCGCGGTCCGTTACGCCATCCGCCAGCACCTTCGCCTCGGAGGTGAAGACGTCGTGCTTCACGCCCAGCGCCAGCAGATCCTCGCGGATGCCGTCCATCATGCGGGCAACGGCGAAATCCTTGACCAGTGCAAACCATTTCTCGGCAGAGGCAGGTTTTGCGCCGTCCTCAGCAAGCGAAGTGCCGTGCATCTCAGCCAGAGCCTGACCGATGGGGATCAGATACTCGCCCTGATATTGCAGGCCGTTCGGTGTGATGGCGTTGAACGCCTCGGCATCCATCGTCGAGCCAATGGCCTGAAGGTAACGCCAGTAGGTGGCCCATGCCAGCGCCGCGACCTGATTGCCCGCGTCGTTGATGTAGAATTCCTTGGTGACGTCGTAGCCAGCCTTACCCATCAGGTTGGCCAGCGCATCACCGACGACCGCACCGCGACAATGGCCGACATGGATCGGACCTGTCGGATTGCAGGAGACGTATTCGACGTTGACCTTCGTGCCCGTGCCGATCTGCGAGTCGCCGAACGCTTCACCTGTCTTCAGCACGGCAGGGATGACGCCGCGCAGAACGGACTGCTGAAGGGTAATGTTCACGAAGCCGGGGCCCGCCGCTTCGGCGGAGGCGACGCCCTCGACGCCGAGGAGGGAGGTCGCCAGATCGGCGGCGATGTCAGCCGGCTTGCGGCGCGCCGGTTTGGCGGCGAGCAGCGCCGCGTTCGTCGCCATGTCGCCATGGGCGGGATCGCGTGTCGGCGTCAGTTCCACGCGGGCAAGGATCTCCTCCCCGATATCCGGCACGATATGGCGCAGGATCTCCAGCACATGCGTGCGGTAGCGTTGGAACAGACAGTCGGACATGCGTGTGGGCTCCCCCTTATATTCGGCGGATGTCGTCATACAGCGCAATGAAGGGAAACGCGACAGCCAGATGCGGCGTCTGATTCGTGGGACGCGGGCGCGGGAACAGCCATGAGACCCGGCTTTCATCCCGAGATTGCTCCGGATCGCCCCGCCCGCCATAACCGGCTCCATGAGCGACCTGTCCTCCATCATCGCAATCCTTCTGAACGCGCCGGGCGATGACCTTCCCGTCCGTGCCTGCCTCCCAGCCCTGCTCACCGCGCTGGAGGCCGGCCCGAATGCCGTGCTGGTCGCGCCACCGGGGGCAGGCAAGACCACGCTCGCACCACTGGCGCTCCTTCCGACGGGATGGTGCGGCGAGGGCGGCCGAATCATCATGCTGGAGCCCCGTCGGCTGGCGGCCCGGGCGGCAGCACAGCGGATGGCGTCGCTGCTCGGGGAACGGGCCGGAGAGACGGTCGGCTTCCGGACAAGGCTGGAAAGCGCGGTCTCGGATGCGACACGCATCGAGGTGGTAACGGAAGGGCTGTTCCTGCGCCGTCTCCTGTCCGACCCTACGCTGGACGATGTGGTTTGTGTCATCTTCGACGAAATCCACGAACGGTCGCTCGACGCCGATCTGGCGCTGGCTTTCTGCCTCGATCTCCAGCAGACGCTGCGCCCGGACCTGCGGCTACTCGCCATGTCCGCCACGGCGGATACGACGACGTTGCGTGAGCTGATGCACGCGCCTGTCGTGGAAAGTGAGGGGCGACAGTTTCCCGTCGATATCCGGCACGCAAAGCGCGATCTGCCCTCCGCGCGCGACTTGCCGATGGAGGCCGCCCGCGCCGTGCGCGAGATGCTGGCGGAGCACGAAGGCGACATTCTGGTGTTCCTGCCGGGCACAGGCGAGATCAGGCGCGCGATGACCGCATTGCAGGATATTCCGGCTCTGGTCCTGCCGCTGCATGGCGAACTGCCCCCCGCCGAGCAGGCCCGCGTCCTGACGCCGGAACCGGATGGTCACCGCAGGGTGATCCTCTCCACCTCCATCGCCGAGACCTCGCTGACGGTGCCGGGTGTGCGGATCGTAATCGACGGCGGCTTCCGGCGGGCCCCCCGCTTCGATCCCGGTGCCGGACTGGCGCGTCTGGAGACGATGCGGATTTCCCGCGCCGCCGCAACCCAGCGTTCGGGGCGTGCCGGTCGTGAAGCGCCAGGTTTCAGCCTGCGCCTGTGGGCAGAGGCGACCGGGCGGGGGCTGGCGCAGCACGACCGCCCGGAAATTCTCGATGCCGATCTGTCCGATTTCGTCCTCGCTACCAGCCTGTGGCGCGAGATGATGGGCGGTGAAACCACACTGCGTTTTCCCGACACACCGCCAGCCGGTGGCATCGCCGCAGCGCGGGAATTGCTGGTGCAACTCGGTGCTCTGGATGTGGAAGGCCATCCCACCCCGCTCGGTCGTCGGATGGCGGCGCTCGGCACGCATCCGCGTCTCGCCGCCATGATGGTTGCGGCCCGCGATGAATCGGAAGCGGCTCTTGCTGCGGACCTCGCGGCGCTTCTGGAAGAGCGCGATCCGCTGCGTCCCCGTGCTGGTGGCCGGTCAGGCGGTCCGCCGCCCGTGCCGCCAGCGGATATCGCCCTCCGTCTCGATCTGATCGCCGGAGGGGATCATCCCGATGCGGACCGCGGCGCTCTGGCGCGGATCAGGCAGGCAGCCGGTCAGTTCCGGCGGCGGCTGAGGCTGCGCTCAGCCACCGTTGCAGCGGGGGATGCGGGGGCGCTGCTGGCGGCGGGCTTCCCCGATCGCATCGCGCAGGCACGCGGTGAGCCGGGTAGCTATCGTCTGGCGGGCGGTGGGAGCGCCCGGATCAGCAAGGCGGACCGTCTGGGCGAGAGCAAACTACTGGCCGTGGCGTCCCTGTTCCTCCGCAAGAGCGCCGAGATCCGGCTGGCCGCCCCTCTCGATCCCAATAATCTGCCACAGGCGCTGCTGGATCGGGCGACGGAACAGGTGGAAACCGCGCTCGACCCGGTGAGTGGCTCGATCATTGCGCGGCGGCGTGTCCGCGTGGGCGCTCTGGTGCTGCGGGACCGCACAGAAACGGTTCGCTGCGAGGACGCTACCGATCTGCTCGTTGCGCAGGCGGCCGCCTCGCTGGGCACGGTGATGAACTGGACGGAGGCCGCACGGCAGTTTCAGGCGCGGGCGGGCATCGTGCGGGCAACACTGGGCCGCGCCGATCTGCCCGATCTGTCCGATGAGGCGCTGGCAGGCTCCGCCAGTCAGTGGCTGGCACCCTGGCTCGGGGGCGTGACGACACTGGCGGCCCTGAAGGAACTGGACCTGTTGGCCATTCTGCGGGCGCAACTGCCGCACGCGGACCTTGTGGCGCTGGACCGTGATCTGCCGACCGAACTGACCCTGAAAGGCGGCCGCGTGAAGGTGGACTACACGGAACCGGTGCCGGTCGCCGCAGCCCGGGCGCAGGTCTTCTACGGCACGACCGAGTCTCCGCGTCTTGCCGGAGGGCGTGTGCCGCTGCGACTGGCGCTGCTGTCACCCGCTGGACGGCCTCAGGCCCTGACGGCGGATCTGGCGTCTTTCTGGACAAATGGGTGGCTGGACATGAGGCGTGATATGCGTGGACGTTACCCACGACATGACTGGCCGGAGAATCCGGCCGTCGCTGCCCCGCCAGAGCCACGAAAAAAACATTAAGGCGCGGCATCCCAGCCACAGTGTGACATAAATCGTTCGCTGGAAGGCAGCGGTGGGATTGTCTTCACGTTTGGTTTGTCCCAACGCCCTGAGGTGTAATGAAGATGCTATTCGCATGAAGACCGGAATGGCCCGGTTCCGGTTTCTGACGCAGCGCCCCTCAAGGCGACGCGAACGCAGTTCTATAGTCGCTTTTCCGGCGTTGCTGGTCGGTCTTTCGGTTGGGGTCTGCGCTCCCCTTCAGGGCGCCCGTTCGGAGGGAGCGCCAGCTTCCGCAGTCGTCCCGGTCGCTCCGGCGGTGACTGACGAAGGCGCTGCGGTGCTCGGTGTGGCGCGGCCTCTCACCTTCGCGCCGCTGGTGAAGATGGTCGGACCGGCAGTGGTCAACATCGCCGTGACGCGCGACATCAATCCATCCTCCAGTCGCCATCTCCACGTGTTGCCAGATGTCAAAGGCACGCCGTTGGAACGGCGGTTCCGCGAGCGCCTGCGTCGGCATGGCGAGGAGATGCTGGGAGCAGGGTCCGGTTTCATCATCGATCCGTCCGGCATCATCGTGACCAACAACCATGTCGTCGGCGATGCTTCCAACATCACCGTGTCGCTCGCCAATGGCCATGAACTTCCCGCCCGCGTGCTCGGCAGCGACGATCTGACGGATATTGCCGTCATCAAGGTCGAGAGCCTTACGCCGTTGCCTTATGTGAAGTGGGGCGACAGCCGGCAGGTGCAGGTCGGTGACTGGATCATGGCGGCGGGCAATCCGTTCGGCCTCGGATCGTCCATCACGGCGGGTATCGTGTCGGCGCGGGGACGGGACATCGGCGCCAGTCCGTTCGATGACTTCCTGCAACTGGATGCGCCGATCAATCCGGGGAATTCCGGTGGACCGACATTCAACATGCGCGGCGAGGTCATCGCCATCAACACGGCCATCGTGTCGCCGACGGGTGGTTCGGTCGGCATCGGGTTCTCCATTCCGTCCGAACTGGTGATTCCCGTCGTCGAGGTGCTGCGGACCAGTGGTCACATCGATCGCGGCTGGCTGGGGGTGACGCTGGAGGACGAGGAAGGTCAGGACGGGGCGCGCGTGGTGGATGTCGATCGCGACGGTCCGGCCCAGAAAGGCGGTCTGCGCAAGGGCGACTTCGTGACCACCGTGGGCACGGAGCGCGTCGCTAACGCCCGGACGCTGATCCGAATCGTGGCGGCGACTCGGCCGGGAACTCTTCTGCCCGTGGTCGTGCGCAGAAAGACGGTGACCTTGCAGCTTCAGGTGCCGATCGGGACACGTCCGGTTGACGATGGCCGCGATGGAGACGGTGACGATCAGTAATCGGGGGATTTTTCAGCCCCTCACATAATTCTGATGGACGATTTTCGCATGGCTGATCGCGTTTCATGTATGAAAGTACCGCTTGATCTTCCCGTTTCATTTACGCACATACACGAACTGAATAGTAAGAGTTCCGGGAACCGTGTAGGTTGCCGCGTTTTCTGATGTCACGTTGACAGGAGCTGACCATACCAAGACCCCCGATTCCCTCCTCTCCGAGCCGTGAGGGACCCCGCGTCAATGAAGAGATCCGCATCCCCCAGGTTCGCCTGATCGATCAGGACGGCGAAATGATCGGCGTTCTGACGACGCGTGATGCATTGGCCCGGGCTTATGGCGTCGGACTGGATCTCCTTGAGATCAGCCCGAATGCCGAGCCGCCGGTCTGCAAGATACTTGATTACGGAAAGTACAAGTACGAGCAGCAGAAAAAGCGGAATGAAGCCCGTAAGAAGCAGAAAGTCATCGAAATCAAGGAAGTCAAAGTTCGTCCGAATATCGACGAAAATGACTACCAGGTTAAGATGCGCGCCATGAAGACCTTCATCGGCGAGGGCGACAAGGTTAAGGTCACGCTGCGTTTCCGTGGTCGTGAAATGGCTCATCAGGATCTGGGTGTGAAGGTGCTTGAGCGCATTCGTACCGAGATGGATGAAGCTGCGAAGGTCGAGCAGATGCCCCGGCTCGAAAATCGTCAGATGGTCATGGTACTCGCCCCTCGCTGAGGGAACGTCTCACCTTGAAATGCTGTTGAAAAAGGCTGCCCGGCATTCATGTGCCGGGCAGCCTTTTTCTTTTCAGGGGGCTGCAAGCTCCCCTTTCCGAGTTTCACGACCCACTGTTGCGGCGCTTTCTGCGCGAGGCAGGTGGATGATGAAGCGCGCGCCACACACTTGACCCGAGGCGTCCACCTTATTTTCCGCGCGAATGGTGCCGTGGAGGGCCTGAATGATCTGGCGACTGATCGACAGCCCAAGACCCGAATGCTGGCCGAAATGCTCGGTTTTCGGCCGTTCAGAATAAAAGCGGTCGAAGATGGAATCCAGCTTCGCTGCCGGAATGCCCGGCCCTTCGTCTGACACGGCCAGCGCGACATAAGATCCGGCGGCGTGAGCCTCAAGCAGGATTTTCCCCTGTGGTGGTGAAAAGGAAATCGCATTGCCGATCAGGTTGCGCAGGACCTGAACGAGTCTGTCTTCCACGGCGAGCGCAAGAAGAGGATGGTCAGACACGTCGTCCGAGATGGAAACGCTGATGACGGGCTGATCCGCCTTGCGGATCGACTGATGGATTTCGGCCAGAAACGCAAGCAGTGGTCCTACTGCGACGGGCGTTACGTGGGCGCGGGAGAGTTCGGCATCCAGTCGGCTGGCGTCGGAAATATCGGTGATCAGACGATCGAGGCGCTGCACATCCTGCCCGATGATGGTGAGTAGCCGCTGCTGCTTTTCTTCGACATTCGTACGCAGGAGCGTCTCGATCGCCGACCGGATCGATGTGAGGGGATTCTTGATTTCATGGGAGACGTCGGCCGCGAATCGCTCGATCGCATCCATCCGTGTCCATAGCGCCTGCGCGCTGTCCTGAAGGGCGCGGGCCACGTCGCCGATCTCGTCGCTGCGTCCCAGCAGGCTGCTCGGAACCGTGCCGGCGCGCCCGGAGCTTTCCCGCATGACCAGAGCCGACGCTGCCAGCCGCAGAAGAGGCCGCGCGATGGTGAGCGAAAGATACCAGGAAAGCAGGACCATGATCGCCATGGCCAGTAGGAACAGCGACAGAATGGAGGTACGGATCTTGAACAGGGAGATGTCGATACCCTCGCCTGTCCGGGTCAACTGGAGCACGCCGACGGTCTGACCATCATGGATCACCGGCTCGGCAATGGTGATGACAAGCGTGTGGTCGGGCGTGCGCCGGATGTAAGGCGGCGTTTCCACGTCTTCCGGCGTGAAATCGGGCGCGTTGGGATGGTTTCCCCCGTGTGGATGACCGTCATCGCGCAGGGGGCTGTCATCCACGCCACCCACAAGGGAATCCAGCAGCAGCCGGAAGATGCCGCGTCGGTTTTCAGATCGTCCGGGCCCGGTCGCTATCGGGGTGTCCTGTACATCGGGCGGTAGCGGGGGGGCATTCGCGATATGGTGAGCCAGTTTTTCCTGATGGCTGTCGGCAATGAGTTGTCCATCAGGAGAATAAACGCGCGCGTCTGCTCTCGGGCTGGGTTCGGTCAGCTTCAGCAGGAGAGGGCGCGTAAGGCCGGATTCGAGAATATAGGCGCCCCCCGGCAAATTCCGGTCGTGACGGGATTTGGCTGCCGGATTGAGGGTGACGGCGCTTTGCCCGAGGGCACCGGCATAGATGCGGGCCTGTTCGCGGAGGGCGCTGACTTCGGAGGCAAGGAGGGTGTTCCGGAACTGGTTCAGGAACAGCAGGGTGAGGCCGAACACGGCGAGCGGCAGGATATTGACCAGCAGGATACGCCGCATGAGGGGCGAGATCAGCCGTTTTTGAGGATTCCCCGCCGGAGGAAGCAGGCGCGCGTGTCGCCAGGAGGTCAGGGAATCACGTGTGGCTTGCCTCACGCGCTGAAATGCATGGCTTACCGGTGAGGACACACCGCCAGAGGGGGCTGTGGCCGCCTCGGCGATCAGGTCGCTCTCCCCGCGGTCAGGCTTTTCCGTATCGGTCATCTGGCCGACTCGCAGATGTCCGGTTCCGCCCGCGTCACGTTTCAGTCTTCCTTGTAGCGGTATCCGATGCCGTACAGCGTCTCGATCTGATTGAAATCATCATCGACCTGCCGGAATTTCTTCCGCACCCGCTTGATATGACTGTCGATCGTTCGGTCATCGACATAAATATTGTCGCCATAGGCCGCGTCGATCAACTGATCGCGCGATTTGACCAGCCCGGGACGGGTGGCAAGAGCCTTGACCAGCAGGAACTCGGTGACGGTGAGGGGAACGTCCTTGTCCTTCCACTGGCAGCGGTGCCGGGCTTCATCGAGCGTGAGATCGCCGCGCATAAGTGTGCTGCTGGTCGCTTCACCCGCCGCTTCCGCCCGATTGACCTCGTTGCGGCGCAACAGGGCACGGATGCGCTCGATCAGCAGTCGCTGGGAAAAGGGCTTGGTAATGTAATCGTCGGCACCCAGACGCAGCCCCATCAGCTGATCGACTTCCTCATCTTTGGAAGACAGAAAAATGATAGGCAGGTTGGAGCGGGCGCGAAGGCGCTGGAGCAGTTCCATGCCATCCATGCGGGGCATCTTGATGTCGAGAACGGCAAGGTCCACCGGACGATTGATCAGATCCTGCAACGCTTGTTCGCCGTCTGTGAAGGTTCTGACGGCATATCCTTCTGCTTCCAGCGTCATCTGAACGGACGTCAGAATGTTCCGATCATCATCGACCAGCGCGATCATCTGTTTTTCTGTCACGAATTCAGTTCCCTCCGGGGCAGAAAGCACGCCTGTCCTGTGGCAATGCATCCAAATCCGCGCGACCATACCGCGCTCCGGCGTCGCGGGCTACGGGGGATCTGTGGGTGGTATCTCGCTGGAGAGAGGCAAATAAAGAATTAACGATGGCAGGGGTGGGAAAATGTTGAAATGACTTATTAAGGATTTCGTGGAATGTTTCCCATCGGGAGAGATGCGGGACATATTCTCCCATGAGTCGAAAAACCGCGCATTTCGGCGTGGTCCGCTTCTTGTCGATTGCACTCAGGATACCTAATTCATAACCCATGACTGATATGACAGATACCCACGAGGCCGGATCGCCAGCGGATGAGGCGGCGAGAGACCTCAATGAGAACCAGTCCGTTCATTCTTCCGGAGCCGAAGAGACGAATGCCGGTGAGCATGCGTCTTCGGCCGATGAAGTGATGAGCGCGGCCAGCGCCCGGATCAAGGATCTGGAGACGCAGATTGCTGCAGAGCACGATAAGTGGATGCGCTCCGAGGCAGAGATGCAGAATCTGCGCGCACGCACCAAACGTGAGGTTGATGATGCCCGGCAGTACGCTGTGCAGAAGTTCGCGCGGGATGTGGTCGAGGCGGCTGAAAACCTGAAGCGTGGCCTTGCCAGCCTGCCGCCCCGTGAAGAAGGCGAGGACAGCATCATCACCAAGATGCGCGAAGGCATTGAAAGCACCGAACGGTCTTTCCTTTCCATTCTCGAACGTCATGGGGTGATATCGCAGGACCCGGTGGGCAAGCCGTTCGACGCCAATCATCATCAGGCCATGGCGGAGCAGCCGAGCGCCGAGCACGCGACCGGTACTGTAATGCAGGCATGGACGCCCACATGGACCCTGCATGGCCGCCTGCTGAAGCCAGCCATGGTGGTCGTCGCCAAGAACGAAGGCGCTTCGTGATTTTGTAGCGGATCAGGGGGCGAGGATGTTTTCGGGGGCAGGATGCTCTTGAAAGCCTCCGCAGAGCCTCCTACATCGTTTAGAGATCAAAGCGGAGGCAGGCCGGTTACCGGTCGGGTCGCCGCGCTGAAGGGTAGCGTCCGGTGCTTCGGGCCAGATGTTGCCGCTGATAGGAGATTGATTTTATGAGTAAAGTTATCGGTATCGATCTCGGTACGACGAATTCCTGCGTTGCCATCCGTGAAGGCAACGAGACCAAAGTCATCGAGAACAGCGAAGGCGCGCGCACGACGCCGTCGATGGTGGCTTTCACCGAAAATGGTGAAATGCTCGTCGGCCAGGCCGCGAAGCGTCAGGCCGTCACCAATCCGACGAACACGCTGTATGCGGTGAAGCGTCTGATTGGTCGTCGTTTTGAGGATGCGACGGTTCAGAAAGACAAAGAGCTGGTTCCGTATAACATCGTAAAGGGTGACAACGGCGACGCATGGGTTGAGGCACGCGACAAGAAGTATGCGCCTTCCCAGATTGCCGCCTTTGTGCTCGGCAAGATGAAGGAAACCGCTGAGTCCTATCTCGGCGAAAAAGTGACGCAGGCTGTCATCACGGTTCCTGCTTACTTCAATGACGCCCAGCGTCAGGCTACGAAGGATGCAGGCCGGATCGCGGGCCTTGACGTTCTGCGTATCATCAACGAGCCGACCGCTGCTGCTCTGGCTTACGGGCTTGAGAAGAAGAATGGCGGCACGATTGCTGTTTATGACCTTGGTGGCGGCACGTTCGACGTTTCCGTTCTCGAGATCTCCGATGGCGTGATCGAGGTGAAATCCACCAACGGCGACACGTTCCTCGGCGGTGAAGATTTCGACAACCGGATCATCGATTTCCTCGCCAGCGAGTTCAAGCGCGATCAGGGCATTGACCTGAAGTCCGACAAGCTGGCTCTGCAGCGCCTGAAGGAAGCTGCTGAAAAGGCGAAGATCGAGCTGTCTTCCTCCAAGGAGACCGAGATCAACCTGCCGTTCATCACGGCCGACGCTTCCGGTCCGAAGCATCTTGTGGTGAAGCTGACGCGTGCGAAGCTGGAAAGCCTCGTTGACGACCTGATCTCCCGGACGATGGAGCCTTGCAAGGCTGCTCTTAAGGACGCTGGTCTGAACTCCTCCCAGATCGACGAAGTCATTCTCGTCGGCGGCATGACCCGTATGCCGAAGGTGATCGACGCCGTTAAAGAGTTCTTCGGCAAGGAGCCGGCGCGCAACGTGAACCCCGACGAAGTCGTGGCGATCGGTGCGGCCATTCAGGGCGCGGTCCTGAAGGGCGATGTGAAGGACGTTCTGCTTCTCGACGTGACGCCGCTGTCGCTGGGTATTGAGACGCTGGGTGGTGTTTTCACCCGTCTGATCGACCGCAACACGACGATCCCGACGAAGAAGAGCCAGACCTTCTCCACGGCTGAGGACAGCCAGAACGCTGTGACCATCAAGGTCTATCAGGGCGAGCGTGAGATGGCAGCGGACAACAAACTGCTGGGCAACTTCGACCTGACGGGTATTGCACCTGCGCCGCGTGGCGTGCCGCAGATCGAAGTCACCTTTGACATCGACGCGAACGGCATTGTCTCCGTGTCCGCCAAGGACAAGGCAACCGGCAAGGAGCAGCAGATCAAGATCCAGGCTTCTGGTGGTCTGTCGGACTCCGATATCGACAAGATGGTCAAGGACGCCGAGGCTAATTCGGTTGCCGATAAGGCGAAGCGTGAAGCCGTCGAGGCGCGAAACAATGCCGAGGCTCTGGTAAACCAGACCGAGAAATCTCTCTCCGAAGCTGGCGACAAGGTGCCGGCGGCGGATCGGAGCGAAGCCGAAAGCGCCATTGCAGCCGTGAAGTCTGCTCTGGAAGGCACTGATGCGGAAGCCGTGAAGTCTGCCTCTGAACGTCTGACGCAGGCCGCGATGAAGGTCGGTGAGGCTGTCTACAAGGCGGCTCAGGCTGGCGAAGCTGAAGGTGGCGCTGCTGCTGGCGGTGCGAAGCCGGATGACAAGGTTGTCGATGCCGACTTCGAGGAAATCGACGACAAGAAATCCTGAGCGGACACGTCTTCGCAGGCAACTGGGAACGGTAATCCGGTTGCCTGTCAGCAGGGTGTTTAAACGCCGTATCTTGAAGGCGCCCGCTCCATTCATGGGGCGGGCGTTGTCTTTTATGTCCTCCCGGCGTCGTAGGACGCGCGCGACTGGAGAGGCCGCTTACGAGGAAATCCATGGCCACGAAACTTGATTATTACGCTGTTCTCGAAGTCACCCGGGAGGTTTCGTCTGACGATCTGAAGAAGGCGTATCGCAAGCTGGCCATGAAATATCACCCGGATCGTAATTCGGGTGATGCTGCTGCAGAGTCGCGTTTCAAGGAAATCAACGAAGCTTATGACGTTCTGAAAGACGAGCAGAAGCGCGCGGCTTATGACCGCTTCGGGCATGAGGCTTTCACGGCTGGCGGTGGTGCTGGCGCGGGAGGCTTCGATTTCGGTGGTGGCGGCTTCGGCGGCGGCGGACTGGGCGATATCTTCGAGCAGATGTTCGGCGACATGATGGGGGGCCGTCGGGGTGGCGGAGGCCGTCAGGCTGGTGCCGATATCCAGACTCAGGTCGAGATCACGCTCGCCGAAGCTTTCGCTGGCGTGAAGAAATCCATCACCATGAAAACCCGCGTCTTTTGCGAAACCTGTGACGGGACGGGTTCGAAAGAGAAGGAAGCGGGTGTCGAGGTCTGCCCAAGCTGTCATGGAGCAGGGAAGGTCCGGGCCCAGCAAGGCTTTTTCGTTGTCGAGCGTCCGTGCCCGAGTTGTCATGGAGCGGGCAAGATCATCAAGGATCCTTGCTCGGATTGTCGTGGCGTGGGGACGGTCGAGAAGACACGCACACTGGATGTCGCGATTCCGGCGGGCGTCGAGGATGGCACCCGCATCCGTCTTTCCGGCGAAGGACAGTCCGGCGGAAAAGGTGCGCCTGCCGGAGATCTGTATGTTCACATTCAGGTGCAGACCAGCGAGCTGTTCCAGCGGGATGGATCGAACATCTATTGCCGTGTGCCAATACGCATGGCGCAGGCGGCGCTGGGAACCGAAATTGAGGTGCCCGTCATTGATGGTGGCCGTGCAAGTGTGAAGATCCCCTCCGGCACCCAGAGCGGTGAGCATTTCCGTCTGCGTGGAAAAGGGTTCTCCGTGCTGCGGTCTTCAGCGCGCGGCGACATGTATGTGCAGGTTATTGTGGAAACACCCCAGCATCTCAGTAAGAGGCAGAAAGAGCTTCTTGAGGAGTTCGAAAAGGAAGCGGGTGAGAACGTCCGCAGCAGCCCTGAGCATGCCGGTTTTTTCAGTCGTGTGAAGGACTTTCTGGAAGGTAAGGGCTGATCAGATCAGTCTCTAGTTGGTAAATAATAAAAAAGCCCATGGTTTTCCATGGGCTTTTTTATTATGCAGAGCACACCTCTATCCTGAGGGTCGCATGGGACTGGGACACCTCCCGCTGGCGTTTTTAATGAAACAGGGCCAAAACAAAGATGCGGCTCTGGTCCGGACCTTCATGCATTCAGGGGTGGTTCTCAAGAATGGAAACCATCAAGGTCTGCAAAGGGTTTTTCTGTTTTCCCTATCTTAAAAAAGAAACGAGACATGCTCCTTTTTTCTGGAAATCGGTAAAATAATTTAAATATCAGAAGATATGAGAAATCGATGGTCGTCTTTTGAGGTGTCATTGGATGTTCGGAAATTCACTGTGCTGACCTTATTGTTTTGTCGACACTGCATGCGTGTCCGGTGACGCCCCTTTCAACGTCGGTTTTGTTGTGACCGGAATGGTCGGTGGTGGTGGCACTACGCCCGGCGTCTGATTGTCTTTCGAGGCCTGTCCCGCAAACGGGTTCTTGCCGAGAATCTGTTGCGCCACCTGCGGATAACGATTCATCAGCCCCAGAAGGGTGCCGTTGGTCCAGCCGAAGCCGATCTGCATGGGATACTCGCCACCGCCTACCCCGCCTGTCGGGCTGATCTGTGGATTCACGACATCATATTTTTCCAGCAGAACGCCGCTTTTTTCATAGGTGCCGATCACGCGCGTCATCCAGCGTTTTGCGATTTCCTGCGCGAGAGAGTCCTCGCCATAAAGGTTCAGGCCCTTGATCGCCATCCATTCGAAGGGAGCCCAGCCGTTCGGGGAGTCCCACTGCTGGCCGCTGATCACATCCGTGGCAACCAGACCACCGGGATAAAGCAGTTTTTCCCGTAGGGTTTTCGCAACCGTGTGTGCCTGGGGCGTCGTCGCCATGTGCATGAACAGCGGCACGGCGGTCGCAGCCGAAAGCACGTCCGTGAGGCGCTCGTTCTTCCAGTCGTAATCGTAGAAGGCGCCACGTTTCGGATCCCACAGAACACGTTGGATCGCGGCGATACGTTGTTCGGCTTCCGCCTTGTAGTGAGCCGCCTTTTCCTTATTGCCTGAAAGTTCATAGGCATGTGCGAGGGTTTGTGCGAGATGCGCGACCGCACAGCTCATTTCGATCGTCACGAGATCGGTGGTGTGGATCGTGGAAAGCGTATGGCGATCCTGCAGCCAGCGTGATGAAAAGTCCCAGCCGGTTTCCGAACCTGCGCGGAGATCGCGCCAGATTTCCGCAGAAGGGCGGGATGTCGAGGCGGCGGTGGCGATATCCTGCGGATAGCTTTCGTCACGCGGCGTGTCGAGATCATCCCACGGGCGGGTCATCAGCGTGCCGTCTTTCAGACGCACGGCATGGCGCCACGCATGCCCCGGTTCCAGCGTCGCTTCTCCATCCGTCCAGTAATCATATTCGCGCTGAAGCTGGGGCAGATACTGGATATAGATTTTCTGGCCATCATGAGTGGCGATCAGATCGAGCATCAGGGCGAAAAAGGCAGGCTGGGAGCGGCCGAGATAATAGGTGCGGCTGCCATTCGGGATATGGCCGTAGCGATCGATCAGGGACGCAAGATTGCGAAAGGTCGAGCGCATGAGGTCGATGCGGCCATCTTCGTACAGGCCGATCATCGTGAAATAGGTGTCCCAGTAGTATAGCTCGGAAAAACGGCCACCGGGCACGACATATTTTTCTGGCAACGGCAGTAGGGACGACCAGGGCACGGGGGTATCCGGCTCACGCGTCAGCACGTCCCACATGCCGGAGATGTAATCCCGGACATTTTCGCCGGGCTTGCGCTGATAGGCTGCGGAAGTGATGGCGGGGACCGTGAAATAGGTCGCGACAAATGTTTTGAGGTCAAAGCCGGGATCGTTTTTCTGGGCGCGCCATGTCGCCAGAATCTCTTCCGGCGGACGGTTTGGATAGGCATCGGCGGCGGCTTTGGCGTCAGTAAAGATATGCTCCTTGCCAATGGCCGCGAACAGGCCATCAAGCGCGATCGACGGTGGCCGGAGATCCTGCTGGACGGGCAGTTTGGGAGCCTGTGGCGGCGGAATGATCGCGGGGTGGAGGAGAATCTGGACGCTGGGGACGGAAGGAGGCTGCTCATCGGATACGGCCATGGACGAGTCTCCGCCGGGTTCTGTCTGCGCTGAGGCAGGTACTGACAGCGAGGAAAGAGCGATGATGCTGGAAGCCAGAATGCAACGGAGACGGAAAGAGTGGAGCGGCCTCAAGCGATATCCTTTCGTGCGACCAGACTTGGCACTGTCCCTGCGGGATAATGACGCGGACACTGCCCGTGGGTTTTCCGGGATTCATGAAACCGGTTATGACATAGGAACATATCGCGGTGGTAAACGCCCCTTTAAGCCGTCACCACATCCTGTCCCGGAGTTTTGCCCATGTCGTCACCTGCCTCAACCCGGAATGTCGCCGCGTGCACCGGAGAAAAGAGCGTGCAGTCCTCTGTCGCGGGCCTTGGGCCCCTTGCGGCGACGGATCATCTTTTCTTCGAACGCGCCGGTGCGCTGCTGGTCCGGGACGAAGCGGAGAGTATCACCGCCTCCGCGCTGGAGGGTATGGATGACGGAGAACTCTTCCTCGAATACCGCGAAAGTGAAGGTCTCTCGCTTGATGACGGGGTGATTCGCTCCGCTTCCTTCGACACCTCAAGCGGCTTTGGTCTGCGCAGTGTTCTGGGTGAGGAAACCGGGTTCGCTCATTCCGACGAGATCAGCAAGACCTCGCTCAGGCGCGCCGCCGAGACCGTCTCCACCGTGCGCAATGGCCGCACGGGCGTCATGGCGCCCCCGCCACGCTCGACCAACACACGGCTCTACAGCGACATCAATCCGCTGCATGAGACCGATTTCGCCCACCGCGCCGCCCTGCTTGGCCAGATCGACGCCTATGCGCGGGGCAAGGACAGTCGCGTGGTGCAGGTGATGGCATCCATCTCCTCGGAGTGGCAGGCCGTTCAGATCATGCGTGCCGACGGGCTGCGTGTGGCCGATATCCGCCCGCTCGTGCGCCTGAACGTGTCGGTGGTTGTGGAGAAGGACGGCCGTCGTGAGAGCGGTTCGTACGGATTCGGCGGCCGCTACAGCGTGACGAAGTTGCTGGAAGAAGGCGCATGGCAGCATGGCGTGGATGAAGCGCTGCGGACGGCGCTGGTCAATCTTGATGCCCGCCCCGCACCGGCGGGAGAGATGGAAATCGTGCTCGGTGCCGGCTGGCCCGGCATCCTGCTGCATGAAGCGGTCGGCCACGGACTGGAAGGCGATTTCAACCGCAAGAAGACGTCCATGTTCTCCGACCTGATGGGCAAGCGTGTTGCCAGTCCCGGCGTGACGGTCGTGGATGACGGCACGCTGCCCGACCGGCGCGGCAGCCTGACGGTCGACGATGAAGGCACGCCTTCCGGTCGCACGGTGATGATTGAGGACGGTATCCTGACCGGCTTCATTCAGGACCGTCTCAACGCGCGCCTGATGGGCGTCACGCCGACAGGCAACGGGCGTCGCCAGTCCTATGGCTACATGCCGATTCCCCGCATGACCAACACGCTGATGCTGGCGGGAGAAGCGAGCAGGGATGACATGATCCGCTCCGTGAAACGCGGTCTTTACGCCGCGAATTTTGGTGGTGGGCAGGTCGATATCACCTCGGGCAAGTTCGTGTTCGCGGCCTCCGAAGCCTATCTGATCGAAGACGGCAAGGTGACGGCTCCTGTCCGGGGCGCGACACTGATCGGCAACGGCGCGGATGCTATGACGTCCATTTCCATGATCGGCTCGGATATGGCGCTCGATCCGGGCATCGGCACCTGCGGGAAGGCCGGCCAGGGCGTGCCGGTCGGCGTGGGTCAGCCAACGTTGAAAATGACGGGACTGACGGTGGGCGGAACGGCGACCTGAAGCGGTCGCCTCCTCCCGCCATTCAGTCGCGTCTTAGCGCCGTCGTCCGGCAGCCGCTTTCGCGGCGATTCCGGCCAGATGGCGGCGACACAGCAGCACGTCCATCGAGCCCGTCTGCTTGCAGGCGAACTCGAAGGTCTGGGTGCGCTGCGCCAGATCGAGCAGCGCAGCGAGGGACCATGCGTCCAGCGCCCGTTCGAAGCTTTGCTGTTTCTTGAAAAACACCGGTGGCCGGAGCGTCTTCATCGCTTCAGCACGGGTCTGGCCCCGTTCGATTTCCGCCTTCACCCGCCGCAGCCGTGAGATGTGACCAAGTGTCACCCGTGCGACCGCCACGGGATTCGCACCTTCCGACAGAGCCCGTTCGAGCGCGAGATCCGCCCCTGCGCGATCCCCTTCCATGGCGAGAAAAACCGCGTCATCCACGGATGCCGATCCGGAGTCGCCGATACAGACCAGCACATCCTCAAGGGTGAGTTCGCCGTTTTCGCCCGCGTAAAGCGACAGTTTTTCGACTTCGTTGCGCACGCCGGCCCGGTCCGCACCCAGCCGTCCCACCAGCCAGCCCAGAGCCTCGCTGGTGATCCGCACCCGCTGCTCTTCCAGCATCCGGCGCACGGACGCTTCAAGAGCGCGCCCTTCCTCCGGATAACAGCCGATGGAGGCGGAATCCGGACGGCTTTCCGCCAGTTTCCGCAGCTTGCCGCGGGCTGGCAAAGCCCCGGCTTCCATGATGATCAGACTGTTGCAGGGACTATCGAGAACAGCAGCGGTAGCGGTTGCCAGACCGTCCGTCCCCTCGCGGACCCAGACGACGCGGCGGCCTCCGTCAAGTGAAAGGGCCGTGGCTTCCTCATCGAAACGGGGATGGTCGTCCCGCGCCAGCAGCGACACGCGAAAGGGATCGTCCAGCGAACCGGCGGCCTTCTTCGTCAGGCTGGCTGCATATTCGCGGATCAGGCCGCTGTCGTCGCCATGCAGAAGCACGAACCGCCATGCGTCCGGCGTGCCCAGCACCTTGCCGATCGAACGGGTGTCGATCTTCACCATGCGGGGGAACGGCTACTGGTTGGTGGGGTCGTCATCGTTCGGATCGAGGCGGCCGGTCGCCATAGCCGGAATGCCATCTTCTCCGGCACGCTCCATCGGCTGTTCATCGCTGGATTTCGGAATGGCGTCGCTGTTTGGATAAAAGACCGTCGCGGGCTTGTTGCTCTTCTCGGTAGGAGCCTGTGTCTCGAACCAGGTGGCGATCTGCTGCGTGACGTCCGTGGCGAGTGTCTTGGCCACACGCGCCTGGAGTGTTTCCATGTTCAGGTTCTGGGTGAAATACTGCTCGAAGGTATTGTTGATTCCGTCGAGTGTCGTGGCATCACCCTGCGTCAGCAGTTTGGGTGAAATGCCTACCGTATAAAGCGCCCAGTGAGCCCGTCCGACGACCCGGAAACGACCGGATGTGTTGTCCAGATGGATGTCGATCGACTCCATGCTCAGACCCGGACTGACCTGCAGCGTATAGGCGTCCGGATCTTCCGGTCCTGCCCCCGACAGCTCTTCCTGAAGCGCCAGACGTGTGAGTTGTCCGAACCGGTCGGGGATGTTGGCGACGTAGATCCGTTTCAGCTTCGCGCTGACACCCGGATGCACTTTCGTATCCTCGTAAAGAGGACGAAAGCCACATCCTCCCAGCCACAGCGGCGTCACCAGAAGAGCAAGGCCCACCCAGCGGGCACGTCGCGTGTGACCGGAAACGCCCATTACTTCGCCACCACGAAATTGACGATCCGGTTCGGCACATGAATGCGCTTGACGATCCGCTGGCCCTCCAGCAGCCGCGCCACGTTCGGCTCGGCTTCGGCACGGGCGATGACAACGTCCGCTGCCTCGTCCGGCTCCGCCTCGATCGTGCCGCGCAGCTTGCCCATGATCTGCACTGCCAGCTTCACGCGGGTGACGGCCAGCAGCGCCGGGTCTGCGACGGGCCATGCCTCTTCGGCCACCAGCCCCTTGCCGGGTTCCAGCATGGCGAACAGTTCTTCGGCCAGATGCGGCATCATGGGAGCCGTCAGCAGGCAGAGCGTGCGCGCCGCCTCGCGACGGGCGAATGCCATGCCGTCTTCACCGGCCTTCTTCTCGGTTTCGGCCAGAGCGGAGGTCAGCTCATGCAGACGGGCCACGGCGACGTTGACGGTGAAGGCTTCCAGCGCCTCGGTCACGGCGGCGATAGCACGGTGTGTCGCACGACGCAGCGTATCGACGGCTTCCGGCATGTCACCGGCAGACGGCTGCGCCTCGACCGGGCAGCTTGCGGCGACCTGCTTCACGATGCGGAACAGGCGCAGCACGAAGCGACCGGACCCGGCGACACCGGCTTCCGTCCACTCCATATCGCGTTCCGGCGGGCTGTCGGACAGCACGAACCAGCGGGCCGTATCCGCGCCGAACCGGTCGATAATGGCGACCGGCGCGACCGTGTTGCGCTTGGATTTCGACATCTTCTCGACGCGACCGATGGTGACCGGTTCGCCCGTTTCATGGTGAGCCGCTCCCGTGCCGCTGCGCACGACTTCTTCCGGGTAAAGCCACGCGCCATTCACGTCCTTGTAGCTCTCGTGGTTCACCATGCCCTGCGTGAACAGGCCGGAGAACGGCTCGGAAACGTCGAGATAGCCGGTGGCCTTCATCGCCTTGGTGAAGAAGCGGGCATAGAGCAGATGCAGAATCGCGTGCTCGATGCCGCCGATATACTGGTCAACGGCCAGCCAGCCGTCAGCCGCCGCCTTGTTGGTCGGCGTGGCGGCATGAGGCGCGGTGAAGCGGGCAAAATACCACGAGCTGTCCACGAACGTGTCGAACGTGTCGGTCTCACGGGTCGCAGGCTTGCTGCATTTCGGGCAGTCCACATGCTTCCATGTCGGATGGTGGTCGAGCGGGTTGCCGGGGCGGTCGAACGTCACGTCTTCCGGCAGTTCGACCGGAAGCTGCGCGTCCGGCACGGCCACCGGGCCACAGCTTTCGCAATGGATGACCGGGATCGGGCAGCCCCAGTAACGCTGACGGGACACCCCCCAGTCGCGCAGACGCCAGTTCACCACACCTGTGCCGACGCCGAGTCCCTCAAGACGCTGAATGGCTTCCTTGAGAGCTTCTTCCGTGGTCAGGCCATCGAGAAAGCCCGAGTTGATCATGGTGCCGTCGCCGGTCCATGCCTTGTCGGCGATGGCGAAGCTGTCCTGCGTCTCGCCTGCGGGCAGAACGACCGGCACGACCGGCAGATTATATTTGTGAGCGAAGTCGAGATCGCGCTGGTCGCCGGACGGGCAACCGAACAGAGCGCCGGTGCCATAATCCATCAGCACGAAGTTGGCGATCCAGATTGGGAAGGTCGCATCCGGCAGGAAAGGATGACTGACCTTGAGACCTGTATCGAAGCCACGCTTCTCGGCGGTCTCGACCGCTTCCACCGATGTGCCCATACGGCGACATTCGGCGATGAATTCAGCGGCTGTCGGGTTGTTCTCAGCGATTTTGGCAGCCAGCGGATGGTCCGGCGCGATGGCGAGAAACGACATACCAAACAGCGTGTCCGGGCGCGTGGTGAACACCTCGACGGCGTTCAGGTCTTCATTGAAACCCGCAGGCGGGTGGGACAACGGGAAGCTGAGGCGTGCACCCTCGGAGCGACCGATCCAGCGTTCCTGCATGATGCGGACGCGCTCCGGCCAGCGGTCCAGCGTCTTGAGGCTGTCCAGTAGGTCTGGCGCGAACTGCGTGATTTTCAGGAACCACTGCGAGAGCTTTTTCTTCTCGATGGGTGCGCCGGAGCGCCAGCCCTTGCCGTCGACGACCTGCTCGTTGGCGAGAACCGTGTTGTCGATCGGGTCCCAGTTGACCCACGACTCACGGCGATCGACGAGGCCAGCTTGCAGGAAGTCGAGGAAGATCTTCTGCTGCTTGCCGTAATAATCGGGCAGGCAGGTGGCGATCTCACGGTCCCAGTTCAGCGAGAAGCCGAGGCGCTTCAGCGTCTCACGCATCGCCGCGATGTTGGCGAGCGTCCATTCCTTCGGATGCACGCCGCGCTCGCGGGCCGCATTCTCGGCGGGCAGACCGAAGGCGTCCCAGCCCATCGGGTGCAGCACGGCGAAGCCCCGCGCGCGCTTGTAACGGGCGACGACATCGCCCAGCGCGTAGTTGCGGACGTGGCCCATGTGAAGCTGTCCCGACGGGTAGGGGAACATCTCCAGCACATAGTATTTAGGCTTGTCGGCGGGGGGTACATCCGGAACGGTGAAGACACCGGCCTTGTCCCATTCCTGTTGCCAACGGGTCTCCACCGAGCGGAAATCGTAGCTTGCGGGGGTATCGTCGGCAGTCATGATGGCATCGGTCCGGAGGGCGGGTGATCAGATAAGAATGCTGGGATTGTCGGTCATCGCCAGCACTGAAACAACAGATCCCATGCGAGGATTATGCCCGCATGGGAAGAAAACGTCAGTTGTCGCGGTTGCCGTTATCGGCGCGCAACTGCCGGGCGCGGGCCAGAATCTTGGATGTGATGTCGGAAGACGTATTGGCGGCGGGGGGCACGTCACCCCACTGGCCATCCTCGTAAACCTGCCGGAACACGGTCACGCGCAGGGCGTCGGAGCGCAGGCGCCTGTCGAGGATATAGGCGGTGATCTTGAAGCGCTCACCCTTGGCGGCGGGCGGCATGTACCAGTCTGTCAGGATGAAGCCGCCGACCGCGTCAGCCGTGGTGATCGGCATGAAGGACAACGTGTCCAGAGCGCCACGCCAGAGATAGGCGTTCACGCCGCCGCTCAGCTGATCGTCACCACCGGTGGGAGACCGGTCTTCACTGAGGAGATGGTTGCGGGGAGCGGTGAGGTCGCTTGTCTTGTCCCCGCCCGAACAGGCCACCAGACCAAGAGACAGGCCCATCAGGGGGGCCAGACGAACGGCACGGCTGAAAAGCCACAGAGGCTGACGAACGCGAGTGGTGACCATTGGGGGCTGCGACTCCTGTAAGCAAGACCCGCCACCCGTCCCCACCGGGCGTGACCCCTCTGGTGTCATGGCACGGAAGAACTGGGCGCGACTGAGGCGCTTTCATATCCCGTTGCCGGGTTTACGCCAAGCGCTCCCTGACCGCGCTTGTTCAAAACGGGACTGGTTTCGGGAATTCCTGCCTGCATCATCAGTGTACAAAGGGTGGCGCACAGGGCAGGCGGCAGGAAGCTGCAGTGCCGGTCCACCATGGCCAGAGAGAAGGAGGGTTCCAGTTTCCTGAGTTGGGAAAGGATGATGGCCTGCTCACTGGAGGTATCCTGCCCCTCTTCCGTCTGAAGCGCGACCAGTGCGGCCAGATGAAGGGCCAGCATGACAGGACGTGTCGGTGTGATGCAAAGGGAGATCCGGGACCGTTCGATCGCATCGGAGATTCTGCCGCCAAGCAGAAAAATCAGAACGAAATCGGCATCGAACAGATCGACGCACGGATGTGTCGGATGGCTTCGGCGGAAAGAATCGAGGCGCAGGGCCGCAGCCTCGGGATGGCCGCTGACAAGTTCGGCATAGGCTTCAAGTGTGATCGTGACGCCATGAGCCGGTGTGAAGATTCTTGTTTCCTCAAGAAGCCGCAGGGCCGCGGTGCGTTCCGCTGGCCTGTCCAGAAGCAGGCGGGCGAGCAAAAGCCGTCCGGGCAGCGTTTCGGGATAGGCTGCAAGCATCCGCCGCACTGTATCAATCGCGGCGGAGTGGTCCGGGCCTCCAGGTGTGGCCGACCACTCTTCCCGGAAACGCACCAGATTGAAGAGCGCGAAGACCAGCAGGAGAAAAGGATGATCCGGATCGCGCCGAAGCGCGCTGTCCATCAGCGACTCTATCTGGGGGAAGTCTGTCGTGTTCTTGCGGTTGAGCACCGCGAAAGCGCGCAGCCCGGCTTCGAGGGGGGAGAGATCCTCCGCGCCGCGATGGGCTGAATTTCGAGCCTCGGCCATAGCGATTCGCCAGCCGATCTCCGTGGTCATGATCGCGGCGAGTTCGTCGAAATTGTCGTTGGTGAGCGTGAAACGTTCTGCCCAGATGATGACGCCATCGCGTCTTTCGTCCGTGACGCGAACGATGAGCCGCGTGAGGGGGCGGCTCGTGTCGCCGGGAGGCGAACCCGTTTGCAGTTTTGTGCCGATCAGATAGTCGCCCAAGGATTTGGTCTCGCCGTCTGCGGCATGCGGAGTGGAAGCAGGAGGGAATACGGAAAGAAAATCGAAACCCGTCAGCCCTGTGGCGGTCAGTTCCAGAACATTTTCCAGAACGACGTCCTTTGGCGAACGTGTTTCCTGACGACGCGAGGCAAATCCGATGCTGGCGACGGTTCGACTGAGAGCCGCCCACGATTCGACTGTCCGGCTATTCCCGGTGGCGCGGTAGGCGTCTCTGAGGGACTGGGTGACGTCTTCTCTCTCGTGACGGGAGGACTCGGTGTTGCCCTGACGGTCTCCTGCTTGCGGAGATCGAAGTTCCTGAATGAGGGCCATGATGGCGGAACCCGGCTCGGAGGCGAATGTGTCGCGGAAGGTGACGAGACATTGTTCTGCGGCAAACAGGGCCGCGCTCGTATCTCCCGTGCGTCCAAGCTCGCGCAACAGGACTTTCCACGCATTTTCATTGAGCCGGTCGAGTCGGAGAATGCGGTTTGCGGCCACAATCCTCTGTTCGGGGTCCTGCAGGGTGATCTGGGCCTGCTCAAGCGTGGAGATGAGGTGTGCGCGCAGACGGGTGCGCTGCGCGGTCAGCCATTCATCAAGGGCTGGATCGACCGCATCGAGGTCGGTCAGAAGAGCCGCGTCTGTTTCGGGGAGCTTGAGAATGCCGGAGGGCGTGGCATTCAGATAGCGCTCGGCATCGACGAGGGTCAGAACCGGCTTGAGTGCGAGGGCATGACGCTGGGTATCGAGAATGTCGGTTCCGAGCGGACTGAGGGCTTCCGCAAGCCGATGGATTTCCTGCCGGAGAGAGGCACGGGCCTGTTCATCGGAACGGCGGCTCCACAGAAGATGGGCGAGGTTTTTCCGGGTTACCGGCCGCCTGTCTGAAAGGGCCAGGATCGCCAGGAGACCACGGGTCTTGGCGCCGGTGGGCGTGATGGTGGTTCCATCCAGAAGTTTGATGGACAGGGAGCCGAGGAGGTCAAGATGAAGAATTGCCGCCTCGGATTTCCTCAGACCCGGTTTGATTGTGCCAAACAACCCCATATGTCCCTGCTTCCCTCCAGTGTCGCCAGCTGTTTTTCCGGCCAAGGCAAGCGCTCGCTATGCCCCTGGGTTACTCTTTCACGCTGCGGGTGAGTGTGACCCGAAACAGTTTCGCGGAAATGAATGGTGAGGCCGTAACAAATGCGCAGAGCTCTTCATGACGCGAAGTTTGAAAGCCAATGATGTCTTTTTTTTGCAATTCTTTCACGTAATTTGATTCATATATGGGTTGCTGATCCGATTACCATTTAATGACATGATCGTCATTTGGGGGAAATCTGCTGTGCGACAGGCTGGTGCTCACCTCGAAACGTTTTGGGCAATAAAAAAAGGGGGGAAGGCCTGAGCCTTCCCCCCTTTCACGTCCGTTTAAATAGGACGGCAGCCAAAGATGTATGGGTGTCAGGCGACCTGAACACCACCGCTGACGGCGCTGTCGATGGCATACGGGCCAGCCGCCAGCACTTCGATCTCGATCATGCGAGCGAACAGGCCTTCACCAGCACCGTTCAGCGACAGCAGGGCATTGCCGGCCGTCCAGCGACCGACGCCACCTTCATAAGCCTGCCAGCCGTCCAGCTCTTCATTGCTGAGATGAGCGTTCAAAGGACGACGGTCGCGACCGTTGGTGACAGCGACTTCACCCACCACGACACCCAGATGACGGCGATCATCGCAGAACGGACCGATCATGTCCGTCGGACGGGCCGTGCGCGTCACGATGCGAACATCTGCGATGCTGGAGGGCACCATGAAGCAGTAGGTGTTGCCCATGTGGCGCACCGGTCGCATTTCGCGACCATCTTCCGACACGAGGCGCAGATCGGGATCCGTCGTCGTCTCGGTGGAGGTGGTGTCGATACCTGGGAAGCTCAGCGTCTCGGCGCGAGCGGCCAGAATGTTCCAGATCGGCTCGACGGTTGCGCGGTCGGTCACCAGCGGTGCACCTGCATCACGTTCCCAGCTCTTGCCGCCAGCGATGACCACGCCGCCCGCGAAGTGCGGACGCATCGTGCGGATCGTGGAGTTCTCGAACGTGCCGCGATTGCCTGTGTCGAGATAGCTCTCCGTTTCCAGACCTTCCGACACGATCACACCATGCTGTTCCAGCTCGACATGATAGAAATCATAGGCCGTGATGGAACGGTCGATGGCGATGGAGCGACCGTTGACCAACATGCGGACCGGCGTGAAACGGCCATCGATATGGATGCAATGCTCGGAGGTGACAACCAGATCGCGGTGCGGAGCGCCTTCGCCGAACGCGTCCTTGCGGATGCGCACCGGATAGGCATCAACATCGAAACCGAGCGCCGCGACATCCGCATGCGAACGACCGAGCCATGCCAGCGGACGGAAGACCGTTTCGCCGTTTTCGATGACGGCGATCTCATCGCCTTCGACCAGCGTTTCGACAGCCTTCTCACCGGTGCGTGTCAGGATGTGTGAACCCGGGAGGAAGCAGCCCTGAATGCAGTCGCCGCCCTTATTGGTATAAAACTGCTGGCTGCAGCTCGGCTTGCTGTAAGTGCCGCCGACGCCCGTTACCGAGATGCCGTAATATCCGCTGCCCGCGTTGGCGTTCGGGTTGGATGAGCTGGCGGTGACAGGGATGGACGAGCTCTTCTTAAGGATAAGAGTGGAGCTGTTTACATAGCTGCTATTGATACCGATTGTGGAGCCGAGGCCGCCCGGAACGTTGTTCGTGCAGATGGACGAACCCGATCCGAAGTTGGTGATCGTGGCGTTCTGGAGCGCAGGATAGGTGTAGTACTGATCGCCGCCCGCGGAGATGTCTTCTCCGGCCAGGTTCGCTTCATACGACCATTTGCCGGTTTCGTTGTTCAGGACCAGCGATGAACCCTTGCCGTTCATGTTGATCGTGCCGGCAACACTGGTTGTGCCGTCGGAATCAACCGTGAGGTGGGCCCCGTTGACATTGATGCCGCCGGTTGAGCCGGAGGCGTTGTATTCCTTGATGACAGCGGTGCCGATCGAAGCGCCGTCTTCAAGCACGTAATACTTGCCTGGCTGCAGGGTGACGGTGCCGCTGCTGGAGGCGAGGACATACGGGCTGGCTTCAGTGCCGGCGCCTGAGGTGTAGGCCGCGTACTGGGTGGTTGTGGCTGTTGTAACCATGGTGAGGTCACTCCTGATTGCGCCGACAAGCGGACGGGTTTGTTTTCGATTAACGACGCGCTTTCAACAGTGTCAACAAAATAAAACGTAAATGTTTTGAATTACAAAACATCCCGGCATTTTTCTTGTTTTTCCGAGAGGTGACAGCAGGCGGCCAGGAAGATCCGGGTCTGCAAAGATCGATTTCTGTCTGAATTGTGGCGATATCGTATCGTTTTGCACAATTGCCACAGGCGCTGAATGTTAATGAAATGTTGACGTTTTATTCGCTGGAACACGAATTGAAAAAACATTAACGAATGGTGACATGGTGTGTGCGGTTACAGCCGCGCATTCCCTAAAAGTGCCTCTTGCACGCTTCTGACTTGGCAGGCTGTCAGGGGGCGTCTCGAGCTGAAAACGGAGACCAAGACAGATGCGTGAACTCACAATGGTCGAAATGGGTGCGGTCGCTGGCGGTTGTTGCTGGCAGCCCTGCAGACCTTCACAGCCGGTCGCACCGAGCTGCGGCAACTCCTCAGCGGCCCTGATTGCTGCCTATGCCGGTTATCTCGCGGGCGAATACAACGTTGTGGCTGATATCTTCAATCATGCCAGCTGCTCGACTGTTCAGCAGGCGGTCTCCAACGTCTGTACTGATATCAAGACGGGCTATACAGCCGGTCTGAGCATGACGGTTGCGCAGGCGACGACCCTGCTCACAAACGTGACCAGCGAAATCAAAAGCTCCATCACGATCAGCGGTTGCGGTGGTATCAGCGCGATGAATCTCGTCGATTTCCCCCCGACCGCTTCCAGCGGCACGGCTTTCGGCTGATCCCACGCGCAGTGGCTGACGGCAGGGGCTTTTCGTGATTAAAGCCCCGTGTCGGACTAAAGGCACTCACACGTCCTTTTCCGGCGTGTGGGTGTTTTTTTTGTTTTCTTTATTCTTTTGATGCGACTCTGTCTCTCCGAACGCTTTGTACCCAAGGGTCTGCCTGCCATATGTCTTCTCTCTACCGTCCGGAAGCGGTCGATGCCCGTCGCGATGCATGGCTGGGGCAGGTTCAGGCGACACAGTCCCTCTCGATTCGTGTGATTTCCTGGGTGACGGTGGGCCTTGTCCTTCTGACACTCGTCTACCTCCGCTTCGGGATCTATACGCGCCGTGTCCACGCGACAGGGTACATGCTGCCGCCGACAGGCCTGATCACCATCGATGCCAGCACGGCGGGGATCATCAGCAAACGGTTCGCGGAAGAAGGGCAGCACGTCCACAAGGGTCAGCAGCTCTTTGTCGTCGATCTGGAGGCGCGGACTTCGAGCGGCCCCACGCAGGTACAGGTGCTCACGCAACTGCGTCGGCAGAAGGAGCTTCTGGAACGGCAGAAGGAAATCCGTGTCGCGGATGCGCCGGTCGAGAAGCAGGCCCTGGTCAACCAGATCCGCAATCTTGAGCAGCAACACCATCTCACAGGCATGCAGCTGGCTAATGACGCCAAGGTGCTTCCGGTCGTGGAAGCCGCCGTCAATCGGATGAAGAGCGCCCAGACCGCCCATCTCGTGACGGAAACACAGTTCCAGAGCCAGCTCTATACATATGCCCAGCTTCTCAGCAGTCACGCGCAGTTCCTGCAAAGCTATACGGACACCGAAGGCAAGATTTCCGACAATACGTCCAAGCTGATCCGGTATGATCGTCAGACAGCGCACGATATCAATGATCTCGACCGACAGATCGCCGATCTCGACAAGCAGATAGATGAGAGCGAAAGCCACCGGGAAATCGTCATCGACGCACCGGAGGATGGCGTTCTCTCCACCGTCCGGGGCAATCTCGGTCAGCAGGTAGCGGCGGGAGCAGCGCTTGTCACGCTCCTCCCTACAGGCCGCGCGCTGGATGCCGAACTGTATGTCAGTAGTGCCTCGATTGGCTTCCTCCGTCAGGGTGAGCCGGTTCGGATGCGGTATGCGGCGTTCCCTTACCAGCGTTTCGGACTGGCGCGTGGCCATGTCAGCGAAATCACGCGGGCACCCATCACCGAAACGCAGCCGGGGCAGGGCCAGCAGCAGGCGGGAGCCGGCGGCAAGGACAAGAAAGCGGCGTCTTCTGAGGGCGGTGATCTTTATCGCATCCGGGTCAGTCCCGATCAGCCGTACGTCATGGCTTACGGAGAGAAGAAGCCGCTTGAGGCCGGGATGGAAGTCGAGGCCGACATCGCCATCGACTCCCGGCGTCTCTATCAATGGATACTGGACCCTGTGATCAGCATGCGTGAAAGCGTCACTACCATCGGCAGCGGGCTCATCGACAAATGAGCGATGCTTTTGAGGCTCTCCAGTTTGGGTTCGGCAAGAAAACGCCGGTGGTGCTTCAGGTAGAAGCCGCGGAATGCGGGCTCGCCTGCCTGTCCATGATCATGGGTCATTATGGCCACAAGATCGATCTGGCCACATTGCGCCGCCGCTACTCGGTTTCGATTCAGGGCGTGACGCTGCGCAGTCTGGTCCAGATCGCGGATCATATGGGGTTTTCGACCCGCGCTGTCCGTCTTGAACTGAATGACCTTGCCAATCTGAAAAAGCCCTGCATCCTCCACTGGGGGATGAATCACTTCGTGGTGCTTCTCGAAGTCAAAGGGCGACGGGTCACCATCAACGATCCTGCTGTCGGGCGCCGTATCCTCGATATGGCCGAAGTGTCGCGCGAGTTTACCGGCGTGGCGCTGGAAGCGACCCCCAACGAGACCTTCGAGCGCAAGGACGAGCGCGAAACCATCCGCCTGCGCGATCTCTTCGGTCATGTCGCGGGGTTGCGTGGCGCGCTCATGGGCCTGTTCTTCCTGTCTCTCGGGCTGGAAGTCATCGCGCTGATTTCCCCGATGGTGTCGCAGGTCGTCATCGACGAGGTGATCGTCACCGCCGACCATGACCTGCTGAAGACCATCACCTTCGGGCTGGCATTGCTGCTGCTTTTGCAGATGTTCATCGGTTCCGTCCGCACATGGGCTGTCACCCTGTTCAGCACGCGCGTCGGGCTGGAGTGGAGCACCAGCCTGTTCGATCATCTGACCCGCCTGCCGCTCGATTATTTCAGCAAGCGCCATGTGGGGGACGTGCTCTCACGCTTCGGCTCGCTCGGCACCATTCAGCAGACGATGACCACGGACATGGTGCAGACCGTCATGGACGGCATCATGGGCGTGGGCATGGGCATCATGCTGTTTGTTTACGGTGGCTGGCTTGGGCTGGTCGCCTGTATCGCGCTGGTGCTCGATATCGTCCTGCGTCTCGTGACATACAGCACCTACCGCGAGGCATCCGAAGAACAGATTGTCGTCAGCGCCCGTCAGCAGAGCCATTTCATCGAGACGCTGCGCGGCATGGCCAGCGTCAAGCTGCTCGGCCTGCGCGAACGCCGCCGTTCGACATGGCTCAACATCGTCATAGACAGCATCAACATCAAATTGCGTCTCCAGCGCTTCGACCTGATTTACGGACGGCTCGGAGATTTCATCTTCGGGGCCGACCGCCTCATCATGATGGTGCTGGGCGCAACACAGGTCATGGACGGTTCCATGTCCGTCGGCATGCTGGTGGCCTTCCTGTCCTACAAGGACCAGTTCGCCAGCCGGGTAGGGTCACTCGTCAACACCGCCTTCAAATTGCGGATGCTGAACATCCAGACCGACCGTCTGGCCGACATCGTGATGACCGAGCCGGAGCCGATTTCGGAAGGCATGCCCTCCGATCACACCGGTGCCGCCCGTCTCGACTGCCGGGGCGTGTCCGTGCGCTATGCGGCTCAGGAGCCGTGGATTTTCCGCGACGTCGACCTCGATATTCCCGCCGGTTCGAGCGTGGCGATTGTCGGGCCGTCCGGCTGCGGCAAGACAACCCTGCTCAAGGCCATGATGGGGCTGCATCCTCTGGATGAGGGCACCATCTATCTCGACAATGTGGATATCGCGGTCCTCTCGATGGAGACCTATCGTGAGCGGATCGCTGGCGTGCTTCAGGATGATGGCCTGTTCTCCGGGTCCATCGCTGACAATATCAGTGGCTTTTCGGAACAGCCGGATCAGGATCTTATCAACGAATGTGCCGCCAAGGCGGCGATTTTTGACGATATCAAGCGCATGCCGATGGGTTTCGAGACGTTGGTGGGCGACATGGGCGGTGCGCTTTCGGGCGGCCAGAAGCAGCGCGTCATTCTTGCGCGCGCCCTCTACAAGCGTCCGCAGATCCTGTTTCTTGATGAAGCAACCAGTCATCTCGACGAATATACCGAGTCCATTGTCGCCAACTCGCTGCGGGAGATGAACATCACCCGCGTGATGGTGGCTCACCGTCCGGCGACGATTGCTCATGCGGACTATATCTATTCGTTCGAGCCGGGTGGCGTTCTTACGCTCCACAAGGCTCCCCCGACTGCACCTGTCCCGTCCTCGCAACCGGCGGCTCCGGCAACGCCGCCATCCGCCAGTGGAACGGGCGGCGCGTATGGCGCATCCTTCGGATATGGGAGCGGCTGGCCTGCCAACCCTCAGTCGTAAGGACTGATCGGGCCGGGCCCAGAAAGGGCTGCTTCTGGCGCTGACTTCAGGAAATGGCCCTGAAATCAGCACCTGCCAGCTTCTTTGCCAGCGCACGAGTCAAACTCGTCTTTCGCTGGTATTGAGTATGGAGCAATCATAAAGAGGAAAACGTCATGCGGTTTGTGCACAGTTCGGACTGGCAGATCGGCAAGACGTTCAATTTTGCCCCTGACGACGTGCTGCACATCCTGCAACAGGCGCGGCTCGACGCTATCAGCCGCCTCGGCAATCTTGCACGGGAACAGGGCGCGAGCGATGTGCTCGTGGCGGGCGATATCTACGATTATGAAAGTCCGTCGGACCGCACGTTGCGTCAACCGCTGGAGCGGATGCGGCAGTTCCCAGAACTCCGCTGGCACCTCATTCCCGGTAATCACGACTTTCATCAGCCCAACGGTGTGTGGGAGCGCGTGAGACGCCTCACGCTGCCCGAGACTGTCCGTCTGCATCTGTCGCCGGAACCGGTGGCGATCACACCTGACGAGCAGGTCTGGCTGCTCCCTTCCGTCCTGACCCGACGCCACACGACCAGCGATCCGACCCTCTGGATGGACGAGGCCGCGACACCGGAAGGCGCGATGCGGATCGGGCTGGCGCATGGGTCGGTGCGCGAATTCGGTGGCGATGGAGAGCAGCCGAACCTGATCGCCATCGATCGTCCGGTCCGTGCCGGTCTGGCCTATCTCGCGCTGGGCGACTGGCACGGTTTCAATCGTATCAGTGACCGTTGCGCCTATTCCGGGACGCCCGAAACCGATGGTTTCGACAAGGGGGGCGATGGTGGCGGCTCCGCGCTGGTCGTCTCCATCGAGGGTCCGAACGCCGTGCCGGACATCACGCCGCACAGGATCGGGCATTTCTCCTGGCACACAATGCAGGAAACAGTGACGTCTTCGGAAGACATCGACACGCTTGAAAATCGCCTGCGCTCGCTTGATGCGCAAAAACTGAGTTCGGTGCTTGTGTGGCTGAAGGTCGAGGGACATCTCGCGCTGGACGATATGACAGCGTTTGAAGAGCGCATCGTGGGGGACGTTGGTGCGGGTCTCTGCCTGCTTCGCATGGATCAGATGCCAGATCTGGTGACGTCTCATGCTGATCTGGCCACTTTCGGAGAAGCGGGCGTTGTCAGTCGTGCGGCCGGCCGGTTGCAGGAACTGAGCGAGGCCGGGGGGCCACAACAGCAGCACGCCCGGGCCGCCCTGCAACGGCTGGCCGTTCTCTGGCAGAAGGAGAAACGCGCATGAGTACCGGTGGTCTGATCTTCACCGCGCTGGAAGTCGAGCAGTTCCGACGCTTCAGCGGAACCTGTCGTCTCGATGGTCTTGGCCCGGGCCTCAATCTGCTGGCCGCTCCGAATGAATCCGGCAAATCGACGATGCTGGCAGCCTTGCGGGCACTGTTTCTTTACAAATTCAGTTCCAAAACGCAGGCCATCAAGGATCTCGCTCCGTATGACGGCGGTTCGCCCTGTATCCGCGCGGACTTCACGCTGGATGGTGTCCATTACAACGCTGAAAAACGCTTTCTCGGACGTAATTTCGCCCGCCTGTCGGAAGATGGACGCGTTCTGGAAAACGATGAGGCCGAGGCGCGCATTCAGTCGCTTCTCGGGCTGGATGCGGCCCGGCGTGGCGAGGCGGACGGGTTGCTCGGGGCGCTGTGGGTGGAGCAGGGCAGCAGCTTCGCACAGCCCGAGCTGTGCGATACGGCGCGGGAGAGTGTGCAGTCCTGTCTGGCGGTCGATCTCGATGAAATCACCGGTGGTGCGGACGCGGGACGTATCCTGAAGCGGGTGCAGGACGATCTGAACGAACTGGTGAACGGGCACGGCAAACCGAAAGGCCGCTATGCCGCAGCCCTTGAGGGCGAGGAGGCCGTCACAGGCCAGATCGACATCCTCGAAACACGTCGTCGCACGCTGGAGCAGGATCTGGCCGATCTCGGCATGAGCCGTCGGTTGCTTGAGCGGGAAAACGACCCGGTGCGGCAGCAGGCCGAGCAGGAAGAGCTTGAGCGTGCCAAAGCGAAGAAAGAACAGCTTCTGCGTTTCGCGACGCGGGAAGCGCAGGCGCAGGCCGCCGTGCAGGAAGCGGACCGCGAGCTGAATCGTCATCGCGGCACGCAGGCGGGTCGGACAGAGCGGCGCGCCCGTCTGGCAGCGGTGCGTAAAGATTATCTGACAGCCGTTGAAGAACGCCAGCAGGCGGAAACGCGTCTGCGGGAAGCAGATGACGCACTGACCCGCCAGAGCGCTACACTCAGCACGCTGGAACAAAAGCGCACCGCCTCGGCCGCGGCCGTCACGCAGGCGGAGCGGCATGTCGAACGCCTGCGTCTGAAAGAGGAAAGAGACGCAGCACACCACCGGCTGTCCCGTCTAGCAGCGCTGAGTGAAGACGCTGAAAAGGTTCGTGCCACGCTGGCGGCATGCAGGGTGGACGAAAAACGCCTGAAAGCCGTCGAGATGGCCGAACAGGCGTTGCACAAGGCAACGGTGGCGCTGGACGCGCAGGCAACGCGACTGGATATCGCGCTGGAACCGGACGCCGTGAGCCGCGTGCGACTGAACGGCGAAACCGTGCGCGATGGCCGGCTCTCGCTGGTCGATCCGACAGAACTCCACATCGAAGGCGTCGGCACGTTCCGCATCATTCCTGCCATCAGCGATCGGGTGGCGATACAGGAGGCTGTGAGCCGTGCCCGGCAGGCGTTCCGGAAGGCGCTGGACGAGGCCGGTTGCGCCGATGTTGCCGCCACCCATGCCGAAATGGGGCGACGTCGGCAGGCGGAGCAGGACAGGCGTCTGGCCGATGACCGGCTGAAGGCGGCGCTGGAGGGACTCCCGGCGGAGGCAGCTACATCGCCGGACAAGGGGATCTTCCATCTGCGGCAACGGGTCGCCGATTGTGACGCTCAACTGGCGCAGTTCGCGACAGACGCCACTGAAACCTCGCCTGTTGCGATGGATGAAGCCCGAGCGTGTCTGGCGGAAGCAAAAAAGACTCTGCTGATGGCCGAGCAGGCTGTGGCCAGAACGCGGGATGCCTTGCGGGCACCTGTTGCTGAACAAGCCCTTGCGCAGAAGTTGTTCGTGGCACGGGATACCGAAACCCAGCTTCACAAGCAGGGAATCGAGCGGTTGCAGGCCGAGGAGGATGCCACACAGGCGGCGTTGCCGGACGTAGCCCTCGACGAGCAGCTTCGCAGGGCACAGGACGTCCTCGATCAGGCGGAGCGGGCGAAAGAGCGGCTGAACGCGGACCGGCCACCGGAGTCCGAGGCTCTTATCGAAGCCACGATCAGTCGACTGGAGGAGCACGTAAAGGGACGACAGGAAAAGCTTGTCCGGCTGCGGGAGGACTTCGCACGCTGTCAGGCGGCGGTGCGCGCTGCGGAGGGCGACGGTCTGGATGAAGCCATCGCCGCCTGTCAGCGAGAGATCGACCGTCATTGCACCGAGCGTGAAGCCTGCGAACGGGATGTGGCTGTGTTGCGTCTTTTGAAGGAGACACTGACGGCGGCGGAGCGCGAGACGACAGAGCGTTACCTCGCACCCCTGACCCGTATTGTGCAGCCCGCCATCGAGATGTTGTTCCCGCGTGCCAGCGCCACACTGGATGACAGGTTTTCCGTCAGTGGACTGACCCGCGGACGCACTCAGGAAGATGTCCAGCGGCTGTCGGATGGCACGCGGGAACAGATCGCGGTGCTTGTCCGGCTTGGTTTCGCTGATCTTCTGCGGGCGCAGGGACGGCCTGCCATGCTGGTGCTGGACGATGCCCTGTGCTTCTCCGACGCAATGCGGATGAACACGGTTTTCGACATTCTGACGGACGCCGCGCGGCGGATGCAGATCATCGTCATGACCTGCCGTGCCGAGCAGTTCACGGGGCTGTCCGCCCGCCCCCTGCGGCTCGAAACAAGGATCGCGGCAGGGTGATCCGGACACACCTGAGAGGAAATGGGGCGAATTTCGGCTGCCCTAAAGATGACAGGAGGGCCTGACGTTGCTAGAAGGCCCGCAACGCCCGGCTGCGGGTGGTCTGGTGCAGTTTCACGGGAAAATCGGCCGATGAAGATCGTCGCTTGTAACAGCAATCCACCGCTGGCCGAGGCCGTTGCGGCCGAGCTCAACATGTCGCTCTGCAACGCTTCGGTCCGCCGTTTTGCGGACATGGAAATCTTTGTCGAGATTTTCGAGAATGTGCGTGGCGAGGATGTGTTCGTCGTGCAGAGCACCTGCACGCCGACGAACGACAACCTCATGGAACTTCTGATCATGCTGGACGCGCTGCGGCGTGGTTCGGCCCGCCGCATCACGGCGGTCATGCCCTATTTCGGCTATGCGCGTCAGGATCGAAAGTCCGGCCCTCGCACGCCGATCAGCGCAAAACTGGTCGCCAACCTGCTGGTCGAAGCGGGCGCCGACCGTGTCCTGACCATGGACCTGCACGCCATGCAGATTCAGGGTTTCTTCGATATTCCGGTCGACAACCTCTATGCCGCGCCGCTCTTCGTGCGTGACATCAAGGAACGCTACGGCGATCGCGACCTGATGATCGTTTCCCCGGACGTGGGCGGTGTGGTCCGCGCGCGTCAACTGGCGCAGCGCCTGAACACCGACCTCGCCATCATCGACAAGCGCCGCGAGCGCGCCGGTGTGTCCGAAGTGATGAACGTCATCGGCGACGTGAAGGGACGTCACTGCCTGCTGGTTGACGATATCGTCGATAGCGGCGGCTCGCTCTGCAACGCTGCGCAGGCCATTCTGGCCAACGGTGCGGCCTCGGTGGGTGCCTATGTCACGCACGGCGTTCTCACAGGAAAAGCCGTCGAACGGATCACCAGCTCTCCCATCGAGATGCTGACCCTGACAGACAGTATCCCGGAGACCGAGGCGGTGAAGGCGGCCCACAACATCCGTCAGATCACCATCTCCGGCCTGCTGGCCCGCGCGATGAGAGCCGTCACCGACGAAAGTTCGGTCTCTTCGCTGTTCGACTGACAAGACAAGAGGATGTCCCTGTGATTACGCCAACGCGTTACTGGTATCTCCGTCATGGTGAGACGGACTGGAACAGGCAGGGGCTCTCGCAGGGGCGCACCGACATTCCCCTGAACGAAACCGGTTTGCAGCAGGCCCGGTCCGCCGGGAAGATGCTGGGGCAGGAAGCAACCGGCGATCTCCGGATCACGCGCATCGTCTCCTCGCCGCTCGCCCGCGCGTTACGCACGGCGGAAATCGCCGCCGAAACGCTGAAAGAGCAGCACGGCGTGCGGCCGATCCTCACCATGGATGTGGGGCTGGAGGAAGTCTGCTTCGGTGAGCAGGAAGGTCGTCCGATGGGCGACTGGTACGATGACTGGATCGAGGGTTTCTACACCCCACCCGGCGCGGAGCCGTTCGCATTCCTGCGTGATCGCGCTGTCGCGGCGCTGAACCGGGCGCTGGACGGCGAAGGCATGGTGCTGATCGTGGCGCATGGTGCCCTGTTCCGGGCGCTGCGGTCCGCCATGCGGTTGCCGGTGAATGTCCGGCTTCCGAATGCCGTGCCCATTGTGGCGCAACCCCCGAAAGAGTCTGCTGCACCCTGGGAACTGAAACCGTTCACCTGAAACCGTTCACTGGAAAACGGTCTGGGCGTCCTTCATCCGAAAAGATCGATGGCGGCGGAGGAACTCTTCTTGCCGTTCTTTCCCGCACTTTCGCTGGTGATGACATTGCCGGTGGCATCAAGACCCATCGAGAGCGAACTGCCGTTTCCACGCTGGCTCGCCGCGCTGATGTTGGTGTCGGCAACCTTGGCCGGGGTGGCGGACGTGCGGGCGCGGTGCTGGATGGCCAGAAGATCGTAGCTGGTGCCGCTCAGGCTGGTGGAACTTGTCATGGCGTGCCTCCTTTTGAAACATCCGGCAGTGTGCACCACAGGCGTTAGCGCACGGTAAATTGACTCCCGACGGGTAATCGACATTGTTTTCGCAGCGTTGCCTGCCTGTAACGTCACATGGCGTTTCAGAGGGAGTGTTCGCAGATGTTTTTCAGAAAAACGGTTCCGGTCGCATTGCTGGCGGCCTCGGTGTTCGCAATCTCCACGCCGATGGCGCTCGCCGCCGGAAAAGGCGAGATGTTCATGGGGCAGTTCACCACAGAACACGGCACGACATCCCACCCGATGGGAGACGTTCATGCCAGGCTGAACCCCACGACACATGAACTGACATACAGCATCCACTGGAGCGGCCTTACGGGCGACGTGAATGCCGCGCATTTCCACGGTCCGGCTGCTGCCGATCAGGAGGCCGGTGTGCTTGTCCCGATCGATGGCCCCTATACGAGCCCCCTCAAAGGCAAGGTGCAGCTCGATAGCCAGCAGGCCGCCGAACTTGAGGCCGGGCAGGTCTATGTGAACCTGCACACGCAGGCTTATCCGAACGGTGAGGCCCGTGCACAGCTGATAAAGCACTGAGACCTGTACCTCTCAGCCCCCACGCATCTGTGAAGCGATCGCCTGCGGAATTCCGTTGAAAACCACACGGTGTTTTCGCGTATCACGGCATCAGTCCAATAGAAGAAACAAGAAGAAGGACGGGCCATGTTTGATGCCGTGATGATCGAAAAGACGGAGACGGGACAAAGCGTTTCCCTGCGTCAGGTGATGAAGGACGAGCTTCCCGACGGCGATGTGCTGGTGAAGGTCGAATGGTCCACGCTCAACTACAAGGACGCCCTCGCCATCACCGGCAAGGGGCCGATCGTGAAGTCATGGCCGATGGTGCCGGGCATCGATTTTTCCGGCACGGTCGTCGAGTCCCGCACGCCTGACTTCAGGCCCGGCGACAAGGTGCTGCTCAATGGCTGGGGCGTGGGGGAAAAGCACTGGGGCGGCCTCGCCGGGCTGGCGCGGGTCAGCGGCGAATGGCTGACCCCGCTTCCTGCCGCATTTTCCACACGACAGGCCATGATCCTAGGCACGGCAGGTTACACCTCCATGCTCTGCGTCATGGCGCTGGAACATGCCGGTGTGCAGCCCTCGGGCGGACCGGTTCTGGTGACCGGCGCGTCCGGCGGGGTGGGAAGCATTGCCGTGATGCTGCTCTCGGAACTCGGCTATGAGACGGTCGCCGTCACGGGACGCATGGCGGAAAAGGACTATCTGGAAAGCATCGGCGCAAGCCGGGTGATCGACCGCGAGCCGTTTACCCACAAAGGCCGTCCTCTGGAAAAAGCCGAGTGGGCCGGGGCCGTCGATGTGGTCGGCGGGCAGGTTCTGGCGTCCGTCTGCGCAGCCATCCGGCCTCGGGGTGCTGTCGTAGCCTGCGGTCTCGCGGGCGGCATGGACCTGCCACTGACCGTCGCCCCTTTTATCCTGCGCGGCGTGAGCCTGCTCGGCATCGACAGCGTTCTGTGCCCGCGTGAAGAGCGCAGGGAGGCATGGAACCGTCTTGCCGCGCTGATCGACGTCACGCGGCTGGAAAATGTGGTCAGCGAATACCCATTGTCCAAGGCCATCGAGGCCGCCCATGCGCTGATGGATGGGCGCACGCATGGGCGTATTCTGATTCGCGTCTCGGAGTAGGGTGTTTCAGCACACTCCTTGAAGGGGATGCTTTCTCAGGGCTTTGCCCTGAAACCCACCAAAGGCTGTGCCTTTGGAAACCGTTTTGTGGGTGTTACGGGATGACCGCGATGCCCGTGATTTCCACTTTCCATGTCGGGTCCGCCAGCTTCGCCTCGACCGTGGCGCGGGCAGGCTTGTTGCCACGATCCAGCCACGCATCCCATGCCCGGTTCATGGCCGCCATATCGTTGATGTCGGCCAGAAAGATCTGCACGGAGAGAAGATTGCTCTTGCTGGTGCCAGCCTCGGCCAGCAGCGCGTCGATCTGGCGCAGGATGTCGGCTGTCTGTCCCTCAGCGTCCAGGGTCGCGTCATCGGCAACCTGTCCGGCGAGATAGATCATGTTGCCGCAGACGGAGGCTCCGCTGAGACGTTCTTCGGGGGCGAGGCGTTTGATGGTCATGGGGTGCCTGTGTTGTGTGAATGAAAGAATTTTATAGGCTTAACACAGGTTGATCGTTTTCTGAGGGTGTCTGTATTTCCGCATGGAAAGCATTCGCTCGCGCCTGATGGCGGACATCCGGCAGAGATGTTACGTGTTGGGCCCTTCATGAATTCAGGAATGCGAAAAATGCTGGCGAAGATTCAACCGGGCGCGACATTCAGGGAGAACCTTCAGCATCTACCGTCCATTGATGGCGTGCAGCGCATCGACCTGATTGATGGAGCGGGTGTGGTGGTTGCCAGTATCGAGAACCAGCCGGGTAAGCAGGGTTCGCTGGCTGTCTATCAATACCTCAGGCACGCTTTTGGCACGCTGGATGCAGAAGCTGCTGAGCATGGTCTGGCTGTGTTTGGTGAGCATACGGTGGATGCACGGAAACGGCCGAGGGCGCATCCGAATATTGACCGTTTATTGGAGATTGCCGCTGGTGGTGCGCCGCTTAGTGTCGACACCATCGTTGCTGAGCGCTGAAGGCCTCCGCAACCTCAGTGACTGGGGCGTCGGCTTTGGGGGAGAGCGGAAGGTCGGCTTTGGCCGGGAAATAGGAAGAATGGAATTGCATAGTGGGGCTCAAGCCGATTTTTTTTCGATCCCTCTATATAATTTCTATTACAAAGATATCATATCGGCTTCTTTTTCTGATTTCTCGAATCTTTCCCACATGCCTAAATTGGAAAGCTCTTTTTTTATCCATTGATAGTCACTATCTTTAAGAAGAACGGTGGCCGCTGTCGCGCTGTACTCTTTAGTAGATAAGCAAGATTTGAAAAGCTTTTCTAAAGCACGCGTTGCCTTATTAATATGATATTTTGTTTTTGTTCCTAGTAAATGACTTTCTATATCTTCTCTTATTTGACTTACTGCATCCAATATCTGTTCTCCAACTTTCATTCTTACACTAACAAGGCGATCTGTATCGTTAAGGTACAGGGTCTCTATGGTAGTTCTTCCGCACGAGGTGATCGGCTTAAATCTATATAAGTATAAATAAATATGATCTTTGGGATTGTCTGACGAGGGATTTACGATCATTCCATCTGAAATTACATCATGCGTTCCTTTATTTACATTGCATCTTTTGCATGATGGCAATAGATTATTCCACGATACTACTTTGTCTTGATATTTATCCTTGTAGTAAAAATGCTCCACTTCCATATATTTTGATTCTTCGTCTATTAGTGTCTCGCAATAAGCGCATTTTTTATGAGACATATGTAGGAGTGCTGTTCTTATGTAAGTAGTATTCCATACATATTTACCAGTTTTTTTGAATTCCTCAGTAAGATTATCTTGTGTTTTTTTATCGAGTTCCGGGGGCGGCAAGCTGCGTTTGATCTTAATCATCTTGGACTCCTGTCGCCTTTGATGACTGTATCTCTAATAACTTTCTAAGAGGGTTCGAGGGATGAAGCATTTCCAAAAGAATATTATATGCCTCTGTCGTAGCCTGTTCGTCGTTTCGATCTAGCGCATTATCAAAATTCTTCATCGCAATACGATACTCTGGTGTTTGAGTATCTTCCACACCCATGATTTCTGTTAGAATTTCTTCAATAGACCAACCAACAAAACCCCTTTTGCTTATGGGAAGATCTCTTACGAAAGTATTTCCATCTGCATCACGCGCGAGGGCTATCACTTCATTGGGCAGGGCTGTTTGTATAACGTGCGGACTATGAGTGGTGGCAATTATTTGCGCTTTTGGGAATGTTGATTTAAGTGCACCACCTATTTCACGTTGCCATATTGGGTGGAGATGTAAGTCAATTTCATCTATTAGTATTACTCCGTTAAATTCATCAACTGAGAGATTTAACCTTCTGAACTCAATTTCTTTTATTATGCCAAGCAATAAAGAAAATGCGGAGCGAAAACCAGATGATAGCATTTCAAAAGCAATATTTCCATTTTGGGTGTTGACTATTATATCAAAAGAAGATGTATCTACGTGTGATAACTTGACTGTCGGATCAAGTCTTGAGAATAGATTTATAGCTGCTTCAAGGTTTTTTTTACGATATTCTGGCCAATCATTTCCATGAGGGCGCATTAAATATCTATTGGCAAACCAGCTTTTAATTTCATGTGGGCTAATTCCCTTTACTGTTCTCTGCTGAACAGTCATATCGTTCATATCCGGGTCTGCTGTAATGGAATTATGTCTTGCGTATGCAAAATCCCGCACTGCACGAACAAAAATTACAAAATTCCCTCCTTCTCGATGTCCGAAATAGTCTGAATTTTTATCAGGAAGAGTTTCTTTGATATTCCCGGATATCTTTTTAATTTGATGATTTATATTGCAATCAACCTCTAAATAACCTGGATTTTCTCCAGCAGCACCCGAGCGACGCTTTAAAAAAGGAGAGGCTATATTGGGAGAAAATGCAGAAGAGACTGCTTCCAATATAGTCGTTTTCCCAACACCATTTGTTCCACAAATAATATTTAAATTAGATTGAAACGAGACAATAAAATTTCGAAATCCCGCAATATCTTTTAATTTTAATTCGACAATACTAACATTCACGACGTAAGTCCCGATTCTATATAATCTGTTTATAAAATCCTGCCAGAATAATTCTACTTAAGTCAATAGCAGGAATGTTAGAGTTATTTTTGGAAAGTTATGCACGAGTGTCTTGCTCGTAGCATGAGGTTTCCCATGTAAAGGGAACCGTCTGCTTTTGGGCTTGAATTTCAGTGTTCCGAATGTCTTGAATGAGGGCGTAAGCGGCCATATCTCCCAATATATTCCCACAACAAACCAGAAAATACTGAAACCGGGATCAAAGGGACTATGTCCCTTTGTGGGGCACGGGGCAAAGCCCTGTAAAACGCCTCCAACAAAAAAAGCCTTCCCCCGGAACACCCGGCGGAAGGCTTCTCCCCACACAATGCCCGGCGCAGTTACCCGCGCCGGGCACTCATGCGATAATCAGTTCTTCGTTTTGTCGACCAGCTTGGACGCTGCGATCCACGGCATCATGGCGCGCAGCTTTGCGCCGGTCGCCTCGATCGGGTGAGCGTCGTTACGGGCGCGGACGGCCTTGAAGCCGACGTTGCCGGACTGGTTCTCAAGGATGAAGTTGCGCACGAACGTGCCGTCCTGAATGTCGTTCAGGATGCGCTTCATCTCTGCCTTCGTCTCCGGCGTCACAACGCGCGGACCCGAGACATACTCGCCATATTCGGCGGTGTTGGAGATGGAGTAGTTCATGTTCGCGATGCCGCCCTCATAGATGAGGTCAACGATCAGCTTCATCTCGTGCAGGCACTCGAAATAGGCCATCTCGGGAGCGTAGCCACCCTCGACCAGCGTTTCGAAGCCGGCGCGGATCAGCTCGACCACACCGCCGCAAAGAACAGCCTGCTCACCGAACAGATCGGTCTCGACTTCCTCCTTGAAGGTCGTCTCGATGATGCCGGCGCGGCCACCACCATTGGCGCAGGCATAGGAGAGGGCGATCTCCAGAGCGTTGCCGGACGCGTTCTGCGCCACGGCGACGAGGGACGGCACGCCGCCGCCACGCTGATACTCGGAACGCACCGTGTGGCCCGGGCCCTTCGGTGCGATCAGGAACACGTCGAGGTCAGGACGGGCTTCGATGATGCGGAAGTGGATGGACAGGCCATGCGCGAAGGCAAGAGCCGCCCCCTGCTTCAGGTTCTTCTCAAGCGACTCCTTGTAGAGTGCGCCCTGACCTTCGTCAGGCGTCAGAACCATGACGACATCGGCCCACTTCGCGGCCTCGTCAGGCGTCATCACCTTGAAGCCGGCGGCTTCAGCCTTGGCGACGGCGGAGGACGTGGGACGAAGACCGATCACGATCTCCTTGACGCCGCTGTCCTTCAGGTTGTTGGCGTGGGCGTGGCCCTGGCTGCCGTAACCGATGATCGCGACCTTCTTGTTCTTGATCAGGTTAACTTCGGCATCGCGATCGTAATAGACGCGCATGGACATAGTGTTATGCCTTTCAGTGCAGAAAAACGGGGACTGGCCAGAGACCTCGCCCCGCAAAGGAGAACTCAGAGCGTGCGGGGGCCTCTGGTGAGACCGGCGACACCGGTGCGGGAGACTTCGACAAGCCCGATGGGGCGCATCAGTTCGATGAAACTGTCCAGCTTGTCACTCGCCCCCGTCAGCTCGAAAACAAAGGAACTCGCCGTTGTGTCGACGGCGCGTGCCCGGAAGGCTTCCGCAATGCGGAGCGCCTCGGTCCGAGCCTCGCCGGTGGACACCACTTTCACGAGCACCATTTCGCGGGCGATATGTGGCCCAAGCGTTGTCAGGTTGGCAACACGGCAGACCGGGACCTGCCGATCGAGCTGCGCCCGGATCTGTTCGATGATCTCCGGCGTGCCGGACGTCACGATGTTGATGCGGGAGCGGGCCCCGTTCGCCTCGACGGGGGCGACGGTCAGGCTCTCGATATTGTAGCCGCGTCCGGAAAACAGGCCGACCACGCGCGCGAGCACGCCGCTTTCATTGTCCACGAGAACGGAGATCACGGCGCGGGTGAGGGCCTCGCCGCCTGCGGCATGGCCATCGGGAGAGAATGCTGCTGTCGGGGTCGACAGGTCAGAAAGATGTTTCATCGACTGAATCCGGGTCCGATCCGTTACGACGTCCGGGCGGCTGTAACCGCGGCGGACGCAAAAGGGAAGAGACGGAGTGGCAGAGCTGTCCGTCTCCTGCTCCACGGGCTGGTGGAGCGCCGTGCTGCCTCAGACGAGCATCTTGCCCTCGTCCGTGATCGCGGCGCCTTTTTCCTCCTGCTCAGGCCCGAGAATCATCTCGTTATGAGCTGCGCCGGACGGGATCATGGGGAAGCAGTTCTCGCCCTCCGCCACGCAGATGTCGATCACGGCGGCGCCGTCATGCGTGAGGGCGGCGCGAATGGTGTCGTCCAGTTCGCTCATCTTCGTGGCGCGGAACCCCTTGGCGTGGAAGCTCTCCGCCAGCTTGATGAAGTCCGGCAGGGCATCGCTGTAGCTCTCGGAGTAACGGCTTCCGTGAAGCAGTTCCTGCCACTGACGGACCATGCCCATATAGTGGTTGTTGATGATGAAGATCTTCACCGGCAGGCGATACTGCGCGATGGTGCCGAGTTCCTGAATGTTCATCAGCGTGGAGGCTTCGCCCGCCACGTCGATCACCAGCGCATCCGGATGCGCGACCTGTGCGCCGACTGCTGCCGGAAGACCGTAGCCCATCGTGCCGAGGCCGCCCGATGTCAGCCAGTGGTTCGGGCTTTCGAACTTGAAGAACTGCGCTGCCCACATCTGGTGCTGGCCGACTTCCGTGGACACGAACGTCTCGCGGCCCGTTTCAACAGCCAGTTCGTAGATGCGTTTGATGGCCTGCTGCGGCTTGATGACCGCGTCGGGTGCCTGATCCTGCGTGAAGCGCAGGCAGTCGAGCGCCTGCCATGCCCGGATGCGCGACCACCATGTCTCCAGCGCCGCCGTGTCAGGCTTTGCGGACTGGGCTTCCCACTCTTCGATCATCATCGCGATGGTGTGGCCGGCATCGCCGACGATCGGCACATCCACACGGATGATCTTGTTGATCTGCGACGGGTCGATGTCGGCGTGGATCTTGAAGGAGTGCGGCGAGAACGCATCGACGCGGCCTGTCACACGGTCATCGAAGCGCGAACCGAGGGCGATCAGCACGTCACAGTCATGTGTCGCCAGATTGGCTTCGTAGGTGCCGTGCATCCCGAGCATTCCGAGGAACTGTCTGTCACTGGCGGGGAATGCGCCAAGGCCCATCAGCGTGGCGGTGCAGGGGAAGCCCGTCATGTGGACAAGGCGGGTCAGATCGGCACAGGCTTCCTTGCCTGCGTTGATCACGCCACCACCGACATAGAACAGCGGACGCCTGGCCGATTTCATGGCCGCGACAGCGCGGGCCACGGCCTTGCGATCCGGTTCGACGCGCGGCTGGTAGGAGGCGCGGGGCGTCTTGCTTGGCGGTGCATAGGGCGCCGGGCCGACGGTGATGTTCTTCGGCAGATCGACAACCACAGGGCCCGGACGGCCCGAACGGGCGATCTCGAAGGCCTCGTTGACCACCGGGGCGAGTTCTTCCGGGCGCTTGACCAGATAGTTGTATTTGGTCACCGGGCGGGTGATGCCCGTCGTGTCCGCTTCCTGAAAGGCATCGTTGCCGATCAGCGACACGGGCACCTGACCGGTCAGGCAGACCAGCGGGATCGAGTCCATCAGGGCGTCGAGCAGGCCGGTCACGGCGTTGGTCGCGCCCGGACCGCTCGTCACCAGAACCACGCCCACGCGTCCTGTCGACCGGGCATAAGCCTCCGCGGCATGGACGGCCGCCTGTTCGTGACGCACCAGAATGTGGCGGATGCGGTCCTGCTGGAACAGCGCGTCATAAATCGGAAGGACAGCGCCCCCCGGATAGCCGAAGACGACTTCCACACCCTGATCCACAAGAACCTTCATGAGAACCTCGGCGCCGGACAGCGTGGTGCTGGCGTCGGGCTGGGTCGCAATCGTCTGTGTGGTGGCGTTCATCGTCGTCTCCTTGGGGGCATTGCCCTCAGGCTTTCTTCTCACTCGGGTTGCTCTGCTGGCCGACCATATTCCGGCCGGTGGCAAAATGACGCCTGTTGGTCCCGATGCCAGCAGACGGAGGGCGGGTTTATGCCTCTCGAACCGGGGCGTCAACCTGTTTATGGATAAAAGAAACAATTTCTGTTATTTTTCTTTCCAAAAGTTGCTCAGAAATGCCAATTCTATTTTCGATAATAACTGTGTCTTCCGGCTCCGCCAGAGCCTGATGGTTAAACCACGTCGCCTGCCGCTTCGTGTAACGACCTGTCGCCAGCACGGCCCGCTCTTCCGCCTGAGCAAGATCGATCTCGCTGCGCAGCATGGCCGCCAGTTCCGGGACACCGTGAGCGCGCATGGCGGGCAGGGCAGGGTCGAGCTGCTGTTCCAGCAAAGCGCGGACTTCCTTGATGGCTCCCTGTTCGATCATCAGCCCGAAGCGACGGGCAATGGCGGTTCGCAGCACCTCACGTTCGGGATCGAGACGGATGGCGATGAAACGGCAGTCCACCGAGGGTAGCCCCGGCTGTGTCCGCCACCATGCCAGCCCTTTGCCGGTACCGCGCCAGACTTCCCATGCCCGCGCCAGTCGCTGCGGATCGGTGGGGCGCAGACTTGCCGCCGTGTCCGGATCGACATCCATGAGGCAACCATGAAGCGTGGCGGGATCGACGGCGAGGGCACGGGCTTCCTCCCGTGCCTCCGGGCCGGGATCGGGCACTTCCGTCAGCCCGTTGGTCAGCGCGCGCAGATACATGCCTGTTCCTCCGCACAGGATCGGCAGCCGCCCCGTGGACCATGCCTCCTCAAGCGCGGCGATGGCTTCCAGCCGCCACCAGGCCACGCTGCGGGCTTCGGCGGCGGGGCTGACACCGTAAAGCCGATGGGGGAGGCGAGCTTCCTCTTCCGGCGTCGGGCGGGCCGTGAGCACGCGCAGTTCACGATAGACCTGCATGGAATCCGCATTGATGACCGTGCCGCCCAGCCGTTCACCGAGCGCGAGCGCCAGCGCGGATTTTCCGGAGCATGTCGGGCCTGCGACAATCACGGCGATACGCCTGCTGTCCGTTTTCTTCATCATCTCGTCGCTTGCCTCCTGCCGCCAACCCTGTCACACGCAGCATCATCATGAGCGCCATCCTGACACTCGTCGCGAACCGCGAAGCCACGACCCTCACGTCCCACGACATCGATCTGGCCACCACGCTGGCTGCCGGGCGTGAGCCGACCATCCTCTCGCCGGGCGAGGCGGTGGATATCCCCTGCGCCCCGCTCACGCCAGCACAGATCGACGCCATCCGCGCCGGTCTCGATACGCGTGCGGTCGATGTCCTGTATGGACCTTGCGAAAACCGGCGCAAAAAGATCCTTGTGGCCGACATGGACAGCACGATCGTTGCCAACGAGACGCTGGATGACATCGCGGCCCATGCCGAGCGTCTCCGTCCCGGTATCGGTGAGGAAGTCGCCGCCGTCACGCGCCGGTCGATGAACGGCGAGATCGACTTCCAGACATCTCTCCGCAATCGGGTGGCCCTGCTGGAGGGTCTGCCTGCTTCCCTGCTGGAAGCGGCGTGGCAGGACGTGAAGATCAATGCGGGCGCCCGCACGCTCGTCCAGACCATGAAGGCGAACGGTGCCGTGACGGCGCTGGTGTCCGGCGGCTTCACGTGGTTCACCAGCCGGGTCGGTGCGGCCTGCGGTTTCCATGAAAACCATGCCAATCATCTCACTGTGTCGGACGATACGTTCACCGGCACGGTCGGCGAGCCCATTCTCGGGCCGGATGCGAAACTCCGACATCTCATCCGCATTGCCGCCACGAGTCGTCATCCGCTCAGTGCCGCGCTGACGATCGGTGATGGTGCGAACGATCTGCCGATGCTGCGCGCGGGAGGGCTGGGCATTGCCTTTCATGCCAAGCCGGTGGTGAGGCGCGAGCGTATGGAAAGCCGGATCGACCACGGCACGCTGCGGTCCGCGCTGTTCGCGCAGGGCTATCGCGGCGGAGAGTTCGTGGAAGAGTGAAGGAGACGGGGATGCCCCGTTTTAGCCACTCTTCGCCCGACTGTTTTCAAATTTACTTGTACAGATGAAAGTGCGGAACTTTCCGGTCTTCTGACGGCACGGGATTTATTTGATACAGAGATCTTATATTTCTTGACAGGCGCGGCGCGGAAAGCCGACGCGTGATCATGAACACCCTGCATCTGATCGCCCTGTTGTTCACGCTGTCAGCATTTCTGTGCATCGTGAACGCGCGCGTGCTGCACCTGCCCATGACAATCGGCGTCATGATCCTTTCCATGCTGTGTTCGCTGCTGATCGTCGTGCTCAATCCGCTGTTTCCGCATCACGATCTGAAGCATTTCCCGCAGACCGTTCTGGGTGCGGTCAACCTGCCGCAGGCTCTCCTGAACGGAGCCCTGAGCCTGCTGCTGTTCGCCGGGACGCTTGGGGTCGATTTCGGGCATTTCCGCACGAGACTGGCTTCGGTTTCTGCACTCGCCCTGCTGGGCACGGTTCTGGCGGTTATTCTTCTGGCCGGGGCGACATGGGTCATTTTCCCGTTGCTGGGTATTCCCATTCCCTTTTTGTGGTGCGTCCTGCTGGGGGCGATTCTTGCCCCTACGGACCCGGTCTCCGTGGTCGGCATGCTGCGCCGTCTGGGATTGCCGGGAGCGTTGCAGGCAGTATTCGCAGGCGAAAGCCTGTTGAACGACGGTGTGGGGATCGTCGTCTTTGATGTCACCATCGGTCTTGCCACAGGGCATGTCGAGGGTGTGACGCTCGCAGAAATTGCGATCCGCTTTGTCCGCGAAGCGATCGGGGGCTGCCTGTTGGGCTTCGCGACCGGTTGGCTGGCGCTACTCGTCCTGCGTCTCGTGCGCGACACGCGCGATCCACACATCACCCTGCTCGTGTCACTCGCTCTGGCGACAGGCACATTCAGCCTCGCCAGCCTCTTTGGTATGTCCGGTGCGGTCGCGGTGGTCGTGGCGGGGCTGTGTCTCGGCACGCAATACGGACGGTTCGTTCTGGATGCGGACGCCCGCAAGAAACTGGATGGCGCCTGGTCCCTGTTCGACGAGGTGCTGAACGCCCTGCTTTTCGTCCTGATCGGTTTCGAGATGCTGGAAGTGCCCGAGCATCTCTCATCCTTTACGGCGATGCTGGTCGTCATTCCGCTGGCCGTCATCGTGCGCTGGCTGAGCGTGTTTCTTTCGACGCTGCCGGTTCATCTGCGCCACTGGGACAAGGGGCGGATGGTGGCCATGCTGACATGGGGCGGCCTGCGCGGGGGCATCTCGGTGTCGCTGGCGCTGAGCCTGCCTGCTGGCGATTTACGGAATCTGCTGCTGCCGATCTGTTACGGCGTGGTCGTGTTCACCATCATCGTTCAGGGGCTGACCATGGAGCACGTGGCGACGCGGCTTTATCCAAAGGAAAAATGATCGACCGTCGAGAGCAATAGCAGCGCTGGCGGTATCAACGATTTCAGATTTCTGGAAAAATGGCGCACCCGAAAGGACTCGAACCTCTAACCCCCAGATTCGTAGTCTGGTGCTCTATCCAATTGAGCTACGGGTGCGTCGTGGCGGCCTTATAGAAAGGAAGGAGAGTGAAGGCAATCCCCCTCTTTTCATTTTTCTGAAATTTTCCCCCGCCGTCTCATCAGTCCTCTACGCCGTGCGCCGCCTTGATTTCTCCCCTGCCACAGAAAGCATCTTCCGTGAAAAGAGCGCTGGCGATGTCGGGAGCGAGCTTGAGAACGCCGGAGTGAAGCGCCGCGAGGGGCAGCGTGGCAGCGTCAGCGCCATGTTGCAGGGCCGGAAGGATGTCGGGTCCGTAACTGTCGAGCAGATCGGTCAGATAGCTCTCGGCCCCGTCGATGATGCGGCTGAGCATGGGGAAATTCTGCTGACTGAGGCCGGGTGGGCCAAAGACCGGGGTGGGTGGTGAGGTGCTGGTATCGTACCCGATGGTCTGGCCGTGCGGAGCCGTGAGAATCGCTTCGAGAAAAATCGACCAGTCATGCCGGAACGCGACGGCCCGTTCGCCATTGGCTACCAGCCCGAACGCAAGTCCACCGCTCTTCTCCACCCGGCGGGTCCCCGGTTCGGCAGCCATGTAAAATCCGGCGAAAGGCACCCCGAGGGCGGTTTGCAGATGCCGCTGGATGGTGCCGCCATAGCCCACATCGACAACGCCGTGACGGATGCCTCCACCGGCAGCGATGCCCTGTGCGTCCGTCCATGCCATCAGATCGTCGCGCGTGCAGTGGGCCTGCCGGACAATGGGGTCCTGCTGCAACCGGGTCAGATTCCGCGTGACGGCGCGGTCTTCGGGCAAGCTCACTCTAACGTCCTGCATGGGGTCATCCGGAGGCAGCACGACTCCCAGACGGGCCTCCAGCAGCGCGGCCATGCTGCCGCGATAGCCGTCGCCGCTGTGAAAGAGGATGTCCGGATCGAAACGGACGGCCTGTGCCGCCGAGATGGCGACCCGCCGTGAGATGGGAAAGACCGATGCTTCCGGCAAATGCGGCAGCCAGCATGTGCGCAGATGTGTGTAGAGGTGGGAGAGAAAGACGCCCTCCCGCGACAGGAAGAACAGGCGCTCCAGTTGCGGGAGAGCCGGATGCCGGACGAGGCGGGCAAGAAACGTCGTCAGCAAAGGGCCGAGCACGACGCGCCCGAGTGTTTCAGGGCTTGTCAGCGTGATGGGCGAGGTCAGGCTTTGCGTACTGGTGCCCGGTGTCTGCGGCGTCAGGAAGGGCGACTCGAACAGATCGGTGACGAGCGGTCCGAGAAGGATATCCCCTGCGAGACGATGCTCTTCGGCATGAGCCGGCGCTGTTTGTGCCGGACTGTTCAGGGAGTGGAAGAGGGGAGCCGAGAGAGGGGAGAGCCGGAGGAGATTGAGGCCGGACATCACATGATGGTGGCGGATGCGGAGGTCGGCGGTGCGCTGGATATCGGCCTGCTCGTTGTCGCCGACATGGAGAAGCGTCGTGGTGTCTTCGCAGGCGCGCAGCAGATCCCACATGTCACCGCGATCCTTGCGGGCGAGGCGTTCGGACGACAGATAGATTTCGTCGACCAGAGGCAGGATGCCGGTGCGTTCCAGCACGGGATCGAGTTCCGCCCGGGTGAGATAGGTGTCGCTGACGATCAGTGTGCGCTTCCCTTCGGCGCGGGCGAGCCGAAGCGCTTCAAGCACGGCGGGACGGGGGCGCAGCACATTCTGGTCGATCCGCACCTCTTCCCGGCGGGCCAGTGCGAGCGCTGGCTCCGGCCAGCCGGTCAGGGTGGCAAGGGCGGCATAGATGTCGTTCAGCGTGACGTCATCGGTGTCGAAGAGCGCCTTTCGCGCCCTGTGTTCGGCCTGCTGGCGCAGGATGAAGAAGTCGCGCCCGGAGGGGACCAATGTGGGGAATGTCCGGGCCAGCCGGTCTGCGACGGTGTGGTGGATCGTATCGGAGGTCAGGGCGATGCGGGTGAGCAGCGTATCGAACAGGTCGAAGGACACGGTCTTCGCCTGTCGGATGGCGGCGGCGAGATCGCCCGGCGTGGTGCGCTCATACTGGTCGAGATTCTTGCGGCCGCCACCGACGCGGATCAGACCGGCGCTGCGATCGTATTCATCGACGCGGTGCCCGGTGGAACGGGCTACGAGACCGAGGCATCGTTCGACGGCATGGGCGAGTGTGCCGTCCGTCTGGCCGGATTCTTCCGGGAAATCGTCAGAAGACCATGGAAGGTCCAGCAGGGAAGCCATCGCTTTCGACCGCGCCCAGAACATGCTGCCAGCGGGATAATCGAAATAACCGGCGGGCGGCGTGATGTTCAGGCGCTGCAGGAGGGGGCGGGCGACGGCCTTGTTGGTAAGCCAGGTCCACGCCCACCATGGGACGGTGGGGCCGGGAGCGGGTTGCAGGAGACCGAGCGTTTCATCGTCGGCAAAGCGCTGGAGAATACCGTTGATTCCCTGCGGAGTGGGCAGCAGCGTGTCCAGCAGGGTGGCACGCCATGACTGTTGTTCCGTGCCTGTATAGAGCGATTTCTTGGTGTGCAGATGCAGGAACAGATCGTGTTGAAGTAATGCCTGTCGCCAGCAGACCAGAAGTGGCCCGAAATTGCGTCCCCGGTTGGGCGCGACACGGATGAAGGCGCGCGAGTCCGGCAGCAAACTCTCGGTAAGCTCGCTGATTGCGAGAGATTTTTCTTCAGTGTCGGTGGTGAACAGCAGGGAGTGGGGTGCGGGGAAAGTCTTCAGACGCGGCAGGATGTCGTGCTCGAGCACGTCGAGATGAAAGACGTGCACGCTGACGGCGATGCTTGGCGGTCGGGAAAGCGCCGGCAGCAGCCGGGTAGCAACCGTCGCGCCCTGATCGTTGTGGAGGCCACGATCATTGATGCCTTCCGCCACACTGCCTTCCCCGATCCCGTGCAGGAGATAATGGAGCAGTGCGTTGTCGGTGCCCGGCACGAGGTGCCAGTTGCGGGCGAGATAGGCTTTCGTATCGAAAAGCGGGCCGGGATCGAGCTGTCGGTGGGTGCCTGCGGTGAGGAAGTGGGTAACGAGGTCTTCCGTGTCGCGCTCATAAGGCGGCAGATGCAGGCGGTACCACGCGTCATCGAAAAGGCCGGACGCAATGATGAGCGCGTGAGAGCTTTCCGGGCTGTCCTCGTGACGGGTCATAGGAAATCTTGTCTCATGTCGGTTCCACGCAGGCAACGTGTCGTCAGGAAGCGGGGCTGCGTTGTTGCTGATCACAGACGTCTGTCCTAGTCTCCTGTAGTACTGCGTGTTGCGACGTCTCATGGAAAGCGGGTCGGATACAGTGCATAGAAACACCGAGACTCAGTCTTCTGACAGACGAGGCGAAATTCTCGAAATAGCGGCGCAGCTTTTTGCGGAGCGTGGCTACAAGGGCACTTCGATCCGTGACATCGCCGAGCGTGTCGGGATGCTGCCGGGCTCTCTCTACTATCACATCAGTTCCAAGGAAGCCCTGTTCGTCGAAATTCACGACAAGGCGATCGACGCGGCGGCGCAGCGGGTCCGCAAGGCCATGGAGCCGTTTTCCGATCCATGGAAACGGCTGGAGGCCGCGAGCAACGAGATGCTCGACCTGCAGCTCAATCCGGATTCCCTGACCTTGCCGATCATGAACAACCTGCGGGCCGTTCCTGACGAGGTGCGGCAGGCGCTGGTGCGCAAGCGTGACGAATACGAGGTCATCTTCCGCCAGATCGTGGACGGTCTGCCCCTGCCGGTCGGGATGGACCGGAGTATCTACCGTATTCTGTTGCTGAAGATTCTGAATACGGCGGACAGTTGGTACCGGGACGGCCGCCTGAACCGGACCGAGATCGCAGCCCAGATCACGGCTATTTTTCGCCACTGAAGGTTTTCCGAGGGGCGGGATAGGCTGACCCGCGACGGGTACCCGATGTGCGGGAACGTCACTGCTGGAAGGCGAGTCATCGTGCTTTCGGCCGCGGGGTCGAAAGCCCGGCGCAACCGCCCGGGCGCGCCCTTCTGTCACGCTTCCTGCCGCCTCACCCTTTTCAGAACAGCGCCATTCGGGCAGCATCCGCGCCATGAAAGACCTGACCGACACCCTGATTTCGCCTCTGCTTCCCCTCGTTCGTAAACTCGACCCCGAGCGGGCCCATACGCTGGCCATCGACGCCCTGGCGCTCGGCGTGAGTGTGCCCGCCAGCCGCCCCAAGGATGATCCGGCGCTGGCCGTCCGGACACTGGGCATGCGCTTTCCCAACCCAATCGGCATGGCGGCCGGTTTTGACAAGAACGGCAGGGTGATCCGTCCGCTGGCACGGCTCGGGTTCGGTTTTGTGGAAGCGGGCACGGTCACGCCCCGTCCGCAGGCAGGTAACCCGAAACCACGCCTGTTCCGACTGGATGAGGACCGGGCGATCATCAACCGGATGGGGTTCAATAATGACGGAATCGACCGGTTCGCCATCCGCCTTGCGCGGCTGCACCGGGGGAAAGGCTTTCATCCCGGAGTTCCTTTCGGAGCCAATCTCGGCATCAACAAGGTCGGCGCGGACCCGGAAAAGGACTATCCGGACCTGATCCGGCGCGTGAAGCATTATGCCGATTACATCGTGCTCAATCTTTCGTCCCCGAACACGCCGGGACTGCGTTCGCTTCAGGGCGCGGAACGCCTGTCCGGGCTCCTGGCTGCCATCGCGGCGGCGCATGAGGAGCGGCCACCCCTGCTCATCAAGCTGGCGCCCGATCTTGCAGCAGAGGAGATCGGACCGATCGTCGAGGCGGCTGTGGCCGGAGGAGCGCAGGGTCTGATCGTCAGCAACACGACGCTCGCGCGCCCGACCAGCCTGCGAAGCTCTTTCGCGGGAGAGGCCGGGGGGCTGTCCGGGCGGCCACTGAAGCAGCGTTCGCTGGAGATGCTGCGCGAGGTGGCGCGTCTGGTGAACGGTCGCCTCGTTCTCATCGGCTGTGGCGGCATCGAGACGGGAGCGGATGTTGTCGCGCGCATGCGCGCCGGTGCCGATCTGGTGCAGGTCTATACGTCTTTCGTGTACGAAGGCCCGGCGCTGATCGCGCGACTGAAGCGCGAGGTGCTGACCATCCTGCGGGAACAGGGTGTTGAATCGATTGTTGACCTGAAGGGAGCTGACCTGTGAGCACGCGGCGGATCGAGGTTCTCAGGGGCGTTGCGCCGCTGGCGGATCGTTATGATGGTTTCATCATCGATCTGTGGGGGACGGTACACAATGGCGTGCGGCCTTTTCCCGGCGCGGTGGAGTGTCTGCGGGCTCTGAAAGACGCCGGTAAACGGATCGTCCTGCTGTCCAATGCACCCCGTCCGGCATCGGTGATCCGCGGACAGCTCGACGCGATGGGTGTGGAGTCCGCGCTGTATGACGGTGTCATCACCAGCGGCGAGGTGACATGGCGCGTGCTGGCGGGTTGTGCCGATCCGTCCGTCGCCAGCGTGTGGCCGTGGGTGGAAACGCTCGGAAAGCGGGTGTTCCATATTGGCGGCCAGCATGATCTGGCGCTGTTCGAGGGGCTGGGCGTCGAGCGTGTGAGTAATCCGGCGGACGCGACGTTCGTGCTGAACACAGGACCCGATGAGCGTCGCGGGCAGACGGAGCTGGAGCCCTATCTGGAGCCGCTCGCGGCCTGCGCCGTGCGCGATCTCCCGATGATCTGCGCCAACCCGGACATGGAAGTGATCCGCGATGGCGTGCGGCTGATCTGCGCGGGCCTGCTGGCAAAGGCTTACGAGGAGAAAGGCGGCGTCGTACACTGGATCGGCAAGCCTTTCCCTCCCGTTTATGAGCCGGTCTTCGCGATGCTGGATGTGTCGAAGGACAGGATCATCGCCGTTGGTGACGCACTGGCGACCGACATACGCGGCGCGGCGAACGTCAGCATCGACGCGCTGTGGGTACTGGCCGGTATTCACGGCGAGGCATTGGGTGACGATCCGGCGCTGGCGCAGGAAGAAGCGGATGGAGCGGGACTGGCTCCGGTGGCGAGCGTTCCGGCCTTCGTCTGGTGACAGGTGCACAGGGGGCGGACTGTTTCCGCCTCCTGCGCGCTAACCTCTGGTTCTTGTCAGATTGTAATTGCGAATAAATCTTACTTTCATATATAGCGCGGGATCTCACTCACCTCTTAGACGCCGAGAGTGTTTTCCATGCTGGTGCATATCCCCAACGTCCTGACTGCCGAAGATTTAGCTTATTGTCGTAAAACTCTTGAAGAATCAGAATGGGTGGACGGAAAGGTCACGGCTGGAGACCAGTCGGCCAAGGCGAAACACAACCTTCAGATTCCCCAGAAGTCAGAGGTTGCGCTTGAACTTGGCGACGTCATTCTCAGGGCTCTGGGACAAAGCGCATTGTTTACGACAGTTGCCCTGCCGTTGCGCGTTTTTCCTCCCCTGTTCAATCGCTATGACGCCGGAATGCAGTTCCGTTCGCATGTGGACAATGCCATCCGTCCCCTGCCGGAAACGAATTTCCGTATTCGTACGGATGTTTCATCGACGCTCTTTCTCAGCGATCCGGAAGAATATGACGGGGGTGAACTCATCATTGAGGACACCTATGGCAGCCACAGTGTGAAGCTGCCAGCCGGAGACCTTGTGCTCTACCCGGCGACCAGTCTGCATCATGTCGCGCCGGTCACGCGTGGAAGTCGCTGGGCCTCTTTTTTCTGGACGCAGTCGATGGTCCGGGAGGACGCAAAAAGAACGCTCCTTTACAATTTTGACTGTTCCATCATCGAAGTACGCAAAAACCTTTCCGATGATCATCCTGCGGTCCTCGGTCTGACTGCAACCTACCATAACCTTGTGCGGGAATGGGCCGAACTCTGAAAAATAGGCAATATACTGGTGTTGATATGATTTGGTTTGAATCAAACATCCTTTGTCATAAAAAACGTCACTTTTTTATTGCGACTCATTCTCGATTGCAGCTAATGGAGCCGTGCCATTTCAGTAACAGTTTGAAGCGCATGGGGTGTCTTGGTCCTGCGTCAGGAGTACGTAAATGAGTCAGTCAGTGCGGTCTGTTTCCCGAAATCCGAAGGTTGGTCTTGCTGTTGCATTCGGTATGTCCGCCGGTTTGAGCGGCGGGGAGGCTCATGCGCAGGAAGCCCAGACTTCCTCAACGGAAACCGATACGTCCATTGCGTTGCCAACCCTGAAAGTGCAGGGAAAGCAGGACGAGGGCGTCGCGGCAGGCAATACGAACAGCACGATCCTCGGTATCGCCCGCATGCCGGCGTCCGTGCGGGAGACGCCGCAGAGCATTACGGTCATTCCTCAGGAAATCATCAAGGAACAGCGTGCCTATACTCTGGATCAGGCGCTGGCGAATGTTCCGGGGATCACCCTATCGACAGGTGAGGGCAATGGCGGCCTGAATGGCGATCAGTTCCGTATTCGCGGTCTTCAGGCACGCGGCGATATGTATACTGACGGTCTGAAAGACTTCGGCACCTATACGCGCGACATGTTCAATATTGAAAGTGTACAGGTCATCAAGGGACCTTCAGGCGAATATTTTGGCGCAGGGAATGTCGGCGGCATCATAAACCAGTCACTGAAGCACGCGCATGCTGGAGATTCGTATAGCTACGATCAGGCTTTTGGAAGTGCATCCCTCTATCGTGGCAATGCCGACGTCAACTATCAGATCAATGACGATATCGCACTCCGGATCAACGGCCTGTATAACCGCTCTGGCGTCGCCGGTCGTGAACTGGTCGAGTCCAACCGTTATGGCACGGCAGTCGATCTTGGGGTCGGTCTGCGGAGCAAGACGTCCTGGCATCTGAACTGGCAGTGGATGCACAGTGACAATGTCCCGGACTACGGGGTGCCGATGCTGAAAATGGCGGACGGTATTTATCGTCCGATCACCAGCCACGGCCTGAATCGTAACACCAGCTACGTCCGTTCCTTTGACCGTGACAACTCGGATATTCATAATCTGACGTCTCAGCTGAAGTCTGAAATCACGCCGTGGTTTACACTGACAAATGACACGCGTCTTACCAAATATGAGCGTGAATACACCGCCACGACCCCGAATGCATGCTCCACGGCAGCCTGTGTTTCGCAATTCATGTCAGGCGGTAATCCTGCTCTCAGCTATGGTGCCGGCGGTGGTGCAGCCTATGACCAGAAAGGCTGGGGTGCGCAAAATATCCTGATGGGTAACTTCCACTTTCATACAGGCAGCATAAAACACGAAATCAAGGCTGGCGTTGACGTAAATTACGAGGACGACAATCGCTACTATGGCACGTGGTACAATCGCGTTGCCAACCAGACAATTCGTAATCCGACCCATTCCAGTGGCGGCGGGTATGTCACGTTTCCCAAGTCCGGTTACAGAAATGTCGATGCCACGAATGTCGGTCTTTTCTTTTCAGATCGCATCCAGCTGACCAAGCAGCTCAACCTGTTCGGCACGGCGCGATGGGATCATTTCGTGAGTAGCTATGCCGCCGCGGATGGGGCTACGCGCCAGTCACAGGCGGCTGACCGCTGGAGTCCATCGGGAAGTCTCGTTTACTCACCTTTTGAGATGGCGTCGTTCTATTTTACCTTCTCGCGTTCCTACAAGCCTGTGGGAACGGATGTCTCCTCCATGGTCACGCTCTCCGGGTCGACCGGCGAAGTTCCGGCTAACGGAAAAGATTTCAAGCCACAGCGCAGCGATCTCTTCGAATTCGGTAGCAAGGCCGACTTCTTCCACAAACGTCTGGGTGCGACGCTGGCGTTCTTCCAGATCAATGAAAACAACTCGTTCTATTATGATGCAAATGGCGACATGGTCTCGGGATTTGCTGATCAGGGAAGCGGACGCCGGGTGCGAGGGGTTGAAGTCAGCCTGACCGGGAAAATAACGAAAAACTGGAATATATACGGCACTTATTCCTACATGGATGGCAAGGTCACGAACAGCACCACGGCCAAAGGGAACGACGCGCCTCAGGTTTCGCACAATAATTTCTCTGTATGGAGCTCCTTCGATCTTCAGGATTATGTGCTCAATCCTGGCTGGGGACAGCTGAAGATCGCTGGTGGTGCTCAGTATGCATCCGGTTACTGGGCTGGACCCGACATCACCAACACAGCCCGTATTCCCTATACGTTTTCGCTGAATGGAATGGTTTCGTGGGAGGTCAGGCATTACCGGGTCTCGTTCAATGCCAATAATCTCACAGATCACCTGAACTACGCTTCTGCCTTCTCGTCCAGCCGCGTTGTCCCCGCTCCGGGGCGGAGTTTTATCGGCAATGTCGGCCTTACGTTCTGATTGCGGTTCCATGTCAGACGCAGTGCGATCTACCTCGGCACTTCTGGCGCTGGGGCAGATCTGCCTGAATCATGGCGATGGCGAACGGGCATTCAGCCTGTTCGAAGCGGCGGCCCGCAGTGGTTCACCGCAAGCGCTGAACATGGTGGGACGCTCGTTCGAACAGGGCTGGGGGGTGAAGCGTGATCCTGTGTCAGCCGCCTCCTGTTTCCGGCAGGCGGCGGAAGACGGCGATGGCTGGGCCGTGTTCAATCTTGCCGACCTCTATATTCGGGGGGAAGGTGTCGTGAAAGACCCTGTTCTGGCCTACGGACTGTACGTCGAAGCCGCGAGGCGTGGTGTTGGGAAGGCCCTGAATATGCTGGGTGTGCTGCATGAGGATGGCTGCGTCGGGGAGCCGGATATTCCAGGTGCCCGGCTGTTTTTTCTGGCGGCGTCCGATGCTGGTGACTGCTGGGGGGCGTTGAATGTCGGGCGGCTCTGGCTTGCCGAGGGCGAGGCAGGGCAGGCCGCCTCATGGTTCGAACGCGCGCTGTCGCTCGGTTTTTCCGATGTGTTTCAGGCTGTGATCACGTTGCTGGAAAAACTGCCCGCAGACCCGAAGCTTCTTTCTGTCCTCGCCAGAGCACGAACGTTGTTGCGCCCACCACCCGGAAACGGAGCGTCATGATGAGCACGCTGCCCGGCATTCATTTCGTTGTTTTCTTTTTTTTTTCAGGAGGTCCTCCATGACCGGTGTGCCTTTTTCTCCATGGGACATGTTTCTGGGCGCCGGGCTGGTGGTCCGCAGTGTGATGATCCTGCTCGCGATCGGGTGTGTGCTGACATGGACGGTGGCCTTCGCCAAGAGTCTTGAATTCGCACTTGTTCGCCGCAGGCTGGCCGCCGCGAAAACCGCATTGCAGGATGCCCCCGCACTGAACCTCTGTGACGGTATGGAAGGCAGCGGCGTCGCGCTTTCAATGGTGATGGCGGCGCAGGATGAACAGGAGGCGTCCGGCGATATCGAAAATGACAGTGAAGGTATCAAGGAACGCATCGCCCTGATGCTCGAACGGCTGGAGGCGCAGGAGGGCCGACGGCTGATGCGCGGCACCGGTCTGCTGGCCACCATTGGAGCCATCGCGCCGTTCGTGGGACTGTTCGGCACGGTGTGGGGGATCATGACGTCTTTCACCGGCATTGCCGCCACGAAGGCCACCAGTCTGGCCGTTGTCGCGCCGGGTATTGCCGAGGCGCTTCTGGCGACGGCCATCGGTCTGGTGACAGCCATTCCCGCCGTGGTGATCTACAATGCTCTTTCCCGACAGACGATGTCATGCCGCGCGCAGGTCGCGGATGTGGCCGCGCTGGTCATGCGGCTGGTCTCGCGGGATCTGGGACGTATGAGTCAGTTGCTGGACAGCGGACAACTCGTCCGTCTCGGCGTGCGTGCGGCGGCGGAGTGACGGGACATGATTCGCATCCGTCATGCCGATGAGACGCCTCACGAGGCGCACGAGATCAACGTCACGCCCTTCATCGACGTGATGCTGGTGCTGCTGGTCATCTTCATGGTCACTGCGCCCCTCACCACGGTGAACGTGCCGGTGGATCTGCCGTCCTCAACGGAGAAACCTGCGCCGAGGCCGGATAATCCGGTGTTTCTTACCGTCAAGGCCGATCACGGTCTGACGGTCGGGGAGGACGATATTACGGCGGAGACGATGGCCTCGGTGCTGGAAGCCGCCACGAAGGGCAACAAGGACGAGCGCATCTTCCTGCGGGCCGACAAGACTGTGGATTACGGCACGCTGATGGCCGTGATGGATAAACTGCGTGCGGCGGGATACCTCAAGGTCGCGCTCGTCAATCTGCAGGGGCAGGAGGAAGGAAGCGAGCCGTGAGTGGAGCAGCGACATCACGTGACGGTTCCGTGCGTTTTTCCGACTGGCAGCGTGGCAGGCTGCAACGCGAACGACGTGGCGATGCCATGCGGTGGAGCATGTCCTTTCTGGCCGTGATGGCGATGGCAGGTGGTACTGTCTGGAGTTTCACGCTTTTGCCTCATCCGGAAGTGAAGCTGGAGGAGCCGCCGCCTGCAGCCATCGCCATTGATCTTGCGCCGGAACCGACTGCGGCAGCCACACCGACCGATGCTCCCCCTGGTCCGCAGCAGACTGTCTCGCAGACGGTTCCCGACCTGACGCCACCGCCGGAAGTGGCCGCTCCGCCATCACCCGCGCCCAACCCGCCGGTGCCGCTTCCCAAACCGGAAAAGCCCAAAGTTCTCAAGAAGAAGATCAAGGCGCTCCCGACCCCTCAAAAACCGGTGCCGGACAGGCTGCCTCCCGCGACTGAAACTACGGCTCCTCCTTCTTCTTCCGCACCACCTTCACTTTCGGCAGCGACACCCGTATCCGGGGCATCGTCTGCGCGTGCTTCCCATGAGAAAGCGACATGGCAGGGAGAATTGCTGGCACGTCTGGAGCATTTCAAACGTTATCCCGCCGAAGCGCAGGCTCGTCGGCAGGAAGGCACCACGATGCTGCATTTCTCGATGGACAGAAAAGGGCATGTCCTGTCGGCAAGTATCGGGAAAAGTTCAGGCCAGGTTGCGCTAGATGCGGAAACGCTGGCCCTGGTCCGCCGTGCGGAGCCCCTGCCGGTGCCGCCCGACAGCATTCCGGGCGATCCTCTTACGCTCACCGTGCCGGTTGCGTTCTATCTGCATGAAAACGGGGGATAAACGGGTTCACGGAACTGTTTTCCGGCTGGTAAGGGTCGTGCCGAGCGAGGACGCGACAATGGCGGCGATACCGAGCCAGTCGGCGAACGGCAAACTCTCGTCGAGCATGAGAGTGCCCATGATGGCGCCCACGGCTGGTTCCGCGCTGGTCAGAACGCTGAAACTTTTGGTCGGGATTTTCCTGAGCGCATACATTTCCAGCGAATAGGGGATGGCACCGGACAAGGCGGCCAGAGCCAGTGCGGCGAAGATGGTTGCTGGCCGCAGAAGGTCGGTGCTGACATGAGTGAGCCCGAAAGGCAGGACGGTCAGCGTGCCTATGATCATGCCGAGCGCCGGGGCATAGGAGCCGAACACGGCGCCGGCGCGCTTTCCCATCAGGATATAGATCGCCCAGAACCCCCCGGCGCCGAGCGACCACAGAAGACCGTAGGGGTCTATCGGATGACTGTCGTGTCGCAGGGGAAGCAGGAGAAACAACCCGATTACGGTGAGGCCGACCCACAGAAAGTCGCTTCGGTTGCGCGAGAAGAACACAGCGAGTGAGAGCGGACCGATGAATTCGACGGCCATTGCGACGCCGAGGGGAATTCTCTCGATGGCGAAATAGAACATCATGTTCATGCAGCCGAGGGCGATGCCATAGGGAAGGGCGGCCCCGACAGATCGCCAGTCGGTGCGGAGGCGCCAGATCCGCATAATCAACGCCAGCATGAAAGCGGCGAGAGCCAGCCGCAGGGTGGTCGTGGCCGCCGGACCGATGATCGGAAACAGGCTCCGGGCAAAGGACACGCCGCTCGTGATCGAGATCATGGAGAGCAGCAGGGCGGCGAGAGGGATAAGCTCTGAGCGGACGGAACGGAATGCAGGCGGCAGATTCATGACCATTGTCTTGTGTCGCTGATAGGCGACGAACCTATTGCAATGGCGCGAGAAGGAAAGTCGGAAACCCCCGCGTCCCGTGATTATTAGCCGTACCGGCCGATAAAACCTGCGTCACCTTTGGCGCGACAGTCGATGGGTCATCTGCTGGACGTGGGTCACGCCCCGCAGGAAGCGGCATGCGTGAAAAGAGGATGGTAAACCCTCGCGGCTGGTTGCGTTGCAGACAACCTAATTGTTTCACGTCAGAAAAAACTGGGAAAACAAAGTGATACGAGATATCGGTTTTTCCGATTTCGTGCATTGGTATTATCTATTGGTTTGATACCGTAACATATGTCAGCGTTGCGACATTGGGTCATGCAGCCCGGTCTCTCGGGCGGAAATCAAGGATTGAGCCACAGAATGTTCACCAGGATGCTGATCGGTTCGGGTTTCATGGACGGAGCGGGAGAGCGGGAAATCATCCATGCGCCAGCCTCTGGCGAGGTGATCATGGAACTGGCGGAAGCGTCTGCCGATCAGGTCAACGCAGCAGTCGCCGCCGCGAGGGACGCTTTTCCGGCATGGGCCGCGACAACACCTGCCGAGCGGTCCGCCTGTCTCCTGAAAGCGGCGGACGCGATTGAGCGTGAAGCGGAGGCTCTGGCGCGCATCGAGTCCCTGAACACGGGCAAGCCGTATCATCTCGTCATGAGAGACGAGATTCCAGCCGTGGCTGACTGCTTCCGCTTCTTTGCGGCGGCAGCGCGCACCTTGCAGGGACCGGTGGCAGGGGAATATCTGGCGGGGCATACGTCGATGCTGCGGCGCGACCCGATCGGCGTGGTCGCGAGCATCGCGCCGTGGAACTATCCTCTCATGATGGGGGCATGGAAGCTGTGCCCGGCCCTTGCTGGCGGCAATACCAGCGTGATCAAGCCTTCCGAGAACACGCCACTCAGTCTGCTCCACCTTGGACATCTGCTGGCCGACATCTTTCCTCCCGGCGTGGTCAATATCGTGCTAGGACGGGGAGCATCCGTGGGACAGCAGCTTCTCGATCACCCGGATATCGCCATGGTGTCGCTGACGGGCGATATCGCCACGGGCCGGAAAGTCATCGCGGCGGCGGCACGCTCCGTTAAGCGCACGCATCTTGAACTGGGCGGCAAAGCTCCGGTCATCATTTACGATGACGCCGATCTCGAAGCGGTTGTTCAGGGTCTCCGCACCTTTGGTTACTACAATGCGGGACAGGACTGCACGGCCGCATGCCGGGTGTACGCGCATGAAAAAATCTATGACCGTCTGGTTGCAGACCTGAGTGCAGCTGTTTCTACGCTTGGTTTTGGCAACAGCGAGGACGCCCTGAACGAGATGCCTCCTCTTATTTCGGCACGCCAGCGTTCACGGGTAGCAGCCTTCGTCGAACGTGCGGCAGAACTGCCGCATGTCGAAATCACGACGGGCGGCCGGATGGGAGAGGGAAGCGGTTATTTTTACGAACCGACGGTCGTTGCCAATGCCCTGCCGACGGACGAGATCGTGCAGCGGGAGGTCTTCGGACCGGTGGTGTCGGTCACGCGCTGTTCCGACATGGACGCGGTTATCCGGGATGTGAACAGTTCCGCCTATGGCCTCGCATCTTCCGTCTGGACGGGCAGCGTCAGTCGGGGCATGGAAACAGCGGCACGGCTTCGCTATGGCTGCACATGGGTCAACACCCATTTCATGCTGGTCAACGAAATGCCGCATGGCGGTTTCCGTCATTCCGGCTACGGCAAGGATCTGAGTCTTGGCGCTGTGGAGGATTATACGGTGGCCCGGCATGTCATGGTGAAATGGAACTGACGAAGACGATGACGGTATCCTCATCCCAGACCGGTCCGGCGGTCTTTCTGACTGGCCTGACAAAATCCTATGGCCATGGAAAGCCTGTTCTGAAAGGGATCGATCTCGAAATCCGGCGGAGTGAGTTTTTTACCCTGCTCGGGCCTTCCGGATCGGGCAAGACCACCACGCTGCGTCTGATCGGTGGTTTTGAGCTGCCGGATGCCGGTGAAGTGTTTCTGAATGGAAAAAAAGTCACGCCTCTTCCGCCGTACAGGCGTGATGTCAACACCATGTTTCAGGACTATGCTCTGTTTCCGCACATGAGCCTGCAGGACAATGTCGCCTATGGCATGAAGATCAGGGGCGTTTCAGCCGCAGAACGTCACGAGCGGGCACAGCAGGCGCTCGCCATGGTGCATCTGGAAGCCGTCGGGGATCGTCGCCCGGCACAGCTTTCCGGTGGCCAGAGGCAGCGGGTGGCGCTGGCGCGTGCACTGGTCAACGAACCGTCCCTGATCCTGCTGGACGAACCGCTCGGCGCGCTGGACCTCAAGCTCCGGCGGGAAATGCAGGTGGAACTGAAGCGCATTCAGAAGCAGACCGGCATAACCTTTGTCTATGTCACGCATGATCAGGAAGAGGCCCTCAGCATGAGCGACCGGATCGCCGTGTTCTCGGAAGGGGTCATCGAGCAGGTCGGTACGCCACAGGCACTCTACGAACACCCGGCCAGCGCCTTCGTCGCCCGCTTCATCGGATCGTCTAATATCTTTCCGGATGGTGACGGTGACATCCTGTTGCGTCCGGAAGATGTGCGGCTGGAAGCGGAAGGATACGTGCCTGCCGCCGAAGAGCAGGTTTTCCCCGGCTTCATTCAGGAGGTTTCCTATCTCGGTCCGGTCACCCGCTGCGTCGTAGGGGGTCCGGAGACGGAACACACCCTGACGGTGGTGGTGCCGTCACGCGGCGTGCGCGGGATCGGGGAAGGGATGGCCGTCTCGGCCGTCTGGTCGTCCAGTTCCGTTTACCCCCTGCCACGCTAAGGGTGTTTCCGGTTTGTTGTATCGTTTCGGAAGGATGAGGACCATGAAGGGTTTCAGTGCACTGTTTCTGGCAACCTGTTGCACCGCGCTGGTGACGCAGGCCCGCGCGGCAGATCTGCCTGCATCCATCGGTAAAGGCGAAGGCGATCTCAGCGTCGTGGCATGGGAAGGTTATGCCGACGATGCGTGGGTCAAGCCGTTCGAGCAGCAGACCGGTTGCAAGGTTCATCGCAAATATGTCGGTTCATCCGACGAAATGGTGGCCCTGACCCGCATGGGTGGCGGCAAAGGTTTTGACGTGGTCTCGGCTTCTGGCGATGCTGCGCTTCGGATGATCTTCGGCAAGAATGTGCAGCCCGTGAATATCAGTCTGATCCCGGCCTATGCCGATATCATGCCGGAATTGCAGGAGCCTTCCTTCAACACCGTGAAGGGCGTGCATTATGGCGTGTCCTATGAGTGGGGGCCGAATGTTCTCATGTGGAACACGAAGGCGATCAAGGATGCGCCGACAAGCTGGTCGGTGATCTACGACAAGGCCCATGCCGGTGTCATCACGGTGCCGGACAATCCGATCCAGATCGCGGACGCGGCGCTATATCTGTCTCATACCAAACCTGAACTTGGCATTTCCGATCCGTATGAACTGACTCAGCCGCAGATGGACGCTGTCGTAGCGCTTCTGAAGGAACAGCGGCCACTGGTGAAGAAATACTGGGCGCTGGCTTCCGACGAGGTCGATCTGTTCAAGAGTGGCGATGCGCAGGTCGGTGCGGCATGGCCCTATCAGGCCAACACACTGCGTGCGGCAGGTGTTCCCGTGCAGGACACCATTCCTTCTGAAGGGGCGACCGGCTGGGCTGATACATGGATGATCAGCACACATGCCGCGCATCCCAACTGCGCCTATATGTGGATCAACCATGTGATGACGCCGAAGGTGCAGGCCCAGCAGGCGCTCTCCTTTGGTGAAACACCGGCAAACACCAAGGCTTGTGCCGAGATGGATGCGACGCAGCCCGGATCGTGCAAGCAGTATCACGCGGATGCTTCGGCAGCTTATTTTTCGACAATCAAATTCTGGAAAACACCCGTCAAGCAGTGCGGTAATGGCCAGAACAACTGCCTCGATTATTCCGCCTGGCAGCGCGCATGGCAGCAGGTCAAGCAGTAATGACGGGTGGCCGGAAGCTTCTGGGGCATGTGGCTCTGCTGTTGCCGCCTTTCGGGTGGCTGACGGTCTTCTATCTCGGGAGCCTGTTTATCCTGCTGCTTTCGGCCTTCTGGCAGGTGGACTCAATGTCCGGCGAGATGATCCACGAGTGGACGCTGGACAATTTCCGTGTTCTTGTCACGGATGAAACGTATCGCATCATCGCGGAACGGACGATCGGGATCGCAGCGCTGGTCACGGTGACGGACATCATCCTTGCGTGGCCGTTGGCGTATGTCATTGCCCGCAAGGTCGGCCCGCGCATGAAACTGTTCCTGCTCGTACTGGTGGCACTACCGCTCTGGTCGAGCATGCTGGCCCGCATTTATGCATGGCGGCTGATTCTCGGTCATGACGGCGTGCTCAACTGGTTCCTCCGCTCGGCGGGATTGCCGGAACAGTCATTCGCTTTCACCAATGTCGCGCTGTGGATCGTGTTTACCTATCTGTGGCTGCCTTTCATGCTGATGCCCCTGATTTCCGCCATAGAACGTATTCCGGCGTCTCTTCTGGATGCGGCTGGCGACATGGGCGCGACGCCATTTCAGACGTTCCGCACGGTGATCTTCCCACTGGCCATTCCCGGTATGGCGGCAGGTTCTGTCTTCACCTTCGCCGTGACGCTGGGCGAGTATGTGACGCCGATGCTGGTGGGCGGCGCGGGCTCCGAGTTCATCGGCAACGTGGTGTATTCGAATGTCGGTGTTTCGGGAAACATCCCCTTTGCAGCGGCATTTTCCATGATTCTTCTCGTGGTGATCGGTGCCTACATGCTGGTCGCTCGCCGGTTCGGAGCGTTTGACGGAGCATGAACGGTTCGATGCGTAATCTCGCGCTTTGGGGTGCCGCCTCGGCAGTGCTGGCGTTCCTCCTTCTGCCACTGTTGATCGTGCTGGTGTTCGCGTTCGATGCCTCATCCGTGCAGATCTGGCCCATCCACTCCTTTTCGCTGAAATGGTTTGCCGCCACCTGGGCCGATGAGGAAGTGCGGGGTGCGCTCCTCGTCTCGCTGGAGGTCGCGGGGCTGGCGACGCTGTTGGCATCCGTGCTGGGCACTCTGGCAGCGGTCGGCATGAACGGTCTCTCGTCGCGCGCTGTGCAGGTCGGAGCCTTTTTCCTGACGCTGCCCATCGCGCTGCCCGGTGTGCTGACCGGCATTGCGATGAACAGCTTTTTCACCGCTCTGGAGATTCCCTTCACGATGGTGACTCTGGTGATTGCGCATACAACGTTCTGCACGGTCATCATCTACAGCAATGTCATGGCGCGGCTTCGTCGCCTCCCTCCCTCCCTGACCGAAGCGGCGCAGGATATGGGCGCTACGCCGTTGCGTAGTTTCACCAGCATCACCCTGCCGCTTCTTGGGGGTGCCATCGTCTCCGGCATGCTGCTGGCTTTCGCGCTTTCCTTTGATGAGGTAATCGTTTCAACCTTTACGGCAGGGAGCGAGACGACGCTTCCATTGTGGATTTTTGGCGCTATCCGGCTGGGTCAGCATATGCCGGAAGTGAATGTCGTGGTGTTCGTGGTGGTGGCCGTGACTCTGCTGCCCATCATTCTGGGCCAGAAACTGGCGGCCTCCGTATCGCGGGAGCGGTAACGGAGGCTGACTTCGTAACTGTTTCCGGAAAAGGCAGGAGAACAGCACGCATCATGGCCCTTACCCTGCGTCAGCTCCGTTATTTCACGTCCGTCGCGGAAGTCGGGTCGATTTCCGGCGCGGCGATGGTGCTGCTTGTGTCCCAGTCCACCGTTACGGAAGCGATGCGTGATCTGGAGGCCGAAATGGGCTTCCGGCTTTTCGAACGTCATGCGCGGGGCATCATCCTGACACGACGTGGGCAGCAGTTTCTTCTGCGTGTACAACGGATTCTCGATGATGTCGCGGATGCGCAGCGGATGAAGGACGAGGATGAAGACGCCCTCGTCGGTACGCTGGTGCTGGGCGTTACGCCCGTGGTGGCGGGCTATGTGCTGCCCGATCTGCTCACCCGTTTCCGGCGGGCTTTTCCGCGTGTCGAGATCACGCTGGTTGAAGATCAGGCCGAGTATCTGGACCACATGCTGATCGGCGGCGAACTCGATCTGGCGATCATGCTGCGGCTTGGCGATACGGTGCCGAGCGCCTGTGGCGTGCGGGTGATGGGGGTGTCGCCGCATTATGTCTGGCTGTCTCATGGCCACCCGCTGACGGCAGAGAAACAGGTCAGCCTGAAACAGCTCGGATCGGAGCCTTATATTGCTTTGGCCACGGATGTTCTGGAAAGCCGGATGGGCGCGGTATGGGAGCGGTTTTCCTTTCAGCCACCCATCTGTTTTCGTTCCACGTCCATAGAAGCCGTGCGTAGCCTCGTCGGCGGAGGGCATGGAATCGCGCTGTTGCCACAGCTCATTTATCGGCCGTGGTCTCTGGAGGGGGAAAAGATCGAATGCCGACCGGTGCACGAGGAATTGCCGATGGCGGATCTTCTGGTCATGTGGCGGCGCGGGCTCTCGCTTGGCGTCCCCGCGCAGTATTTCATGGACATGGCTTTGCAGAGAACCAGCCGTTCGTCCGGGGGCGGGGAAGCAACGGCCATTTTGGGGAAAGTTGATATGGGGGCAGGTTCTTCCTGAAGGAGAACGTGCTGTTTATATCGACATCTGGATAGACGTGACAGAAAAGCGTATGGGGCTGGCAAGCTGTGAAAGGCACTTCATCTGTGACGGGGTGCAGTTTCCGCCGAAGTCCTTCCCTGTCATCAGGCGGTGGAGCGGACTGAACAGTTTTGAGATGGGAATAAGAACGTGAATACAGGCAAGAGCAACAAGGATCTGGCTGCACGTCGTGCGGCAGCGGTTCCCGTTGGCGTTGGGTCGGCAACAGCGATTTATGCGGATCGCGCACTGGGTGCCGAGATGTGGGATGTCGAAGGACGCCGCTATGTCGATTTTGCCGCCGGTATTGCGGTGGTGAATGTCGGGCATCGTCACCCGCGCATCATCGAGGCCGTGCAGGAGCAGTTGGGTCGCTTCAGCCACACCAGCTTTCAGGTCGCGCCCTATGAGAACTATGTTGCTCTCGCCGAGCGTCTGAACGCCCTCGCGCCTTTCGATGGTCCGGCGAAGAGCATCTTCTTCACCACCGGCGCGGAAGCGACCGAGAACGCGGTGAAGATCGCCCGCGCCGCCACGGGCCGTTCCGGCGTGATCGCCTTTACGGGCGGTTTCCATGGCCGCACGCTGCTGGCCTCTGCCATGACCGGCAAGACCAATCCCTACAAGACGCAGTTTGGCACAATGCCGGGCGACATCTTCCATGCCCCGTTCCCGGCGCGTGGCGTGTCTGTGGCCGACAGTCTCCGTGCGATCGACCTCATGTTCGCCGCCGATGTCGATCCGTCACGTGTGGCCGCCATCATCATCGAGCCCATTCAGGGTGAAGGCGGCTTCCGCGTTGCACCGAAGGAGCTGCTTGAAGGTCTGCGGGAGCGGTGCACGAGGCACGGCATTCTGCTGATCGCCGATGAGGTACAGACGGGATTTGCGCGCACGGGCAAGCTGTTCGGCATTCACCATTCGGGCGTGAAGCCGGATCTGGTCTCTGTGGCGAAGGCCCTTGGCGGTGGTTTCCCGCTGTCTGGTGTGGTCGGGCGTGCGGACATCATGGACGCAGTGCGGCCGGGCGGTCTTGGGGGCACCTATGGTGGAACGCCGATGGCCTGCGCCGCCGGTCTTGCTGTTCTGGATGTCATCGAATCCGAAAAGCTGTGTGAACGCGCCCAGCATATCGGGGCCACGATCAGCAAGCGCATCGAAGGCTGGACAACGCGCAGCGATCTGATTTCGGTGGGCAAGCCGCATGGTCTGGGCGCAATGGTCGGTTTCGACATTCTGAAGGCCCGGGGTTCAGAGGATATCGAGGCTGGGGCTGCCGGTCGCGTTTGCGCCATGGCTGCGGATGCGGGTGTGATCGTTCTGTCCTGTGGCGTGTTCGGCGAGACGGTGCGTCTGTTGCCGCCGCTGACGATCAGCGATGAAGTGCTGAACGAGGGTCTGGACCTGCTGGAGCAGGCGCTCAGAGCCTGAATCTGACGCACTCTTGGGTAAAGGGGTTCCTGTAAAAGGGAGCCCTTTTTATTCAATAATACAGGTAGGTGCGGGTGGTCTGCGTGGTCATGCTGCCCAGCATGAGAGTTGCCACAGTGGCGGCGAAGATCGCATGGCCCGGTTCCAGTAGCTGGTGTCCGTCTGTCGAAGTGTACCAGCCGCGATTGGATTCCAGCAAAACGGACAGGCGTGTGCCGACATCGATGACAACGAACTGGTCATCGTCAGGGTTGGCGGATTTATAGGCTGACACGGCATTGTTGAAGATCTGGGGCCATGTCGCGCTGTAGGTCGTGGCATAGTGGAAACCGAAGGGCATGACGGCGAAAAGCCACGCATCGGGTGCCGCTTCCCGGTGGGCGAGAAGGCTCTGCGTCATGGCGGCCTGTGCGTCGGACTGACTGGCGTAAGCGAGGGCATCCTGTGCGAGGAGATTGAAGGCAATCCAAGCTGGTTGCGTGCTCCCGTCACCATACGCACTGAGCATGCTGTCGCTATCGAGGGCCGAAATGCCGGAATCGATGAGATTCCACCGGCTCTTCGTGTCGTCATAGAGACCGCCCGCACCATTGCTTGAACCGCTGACCGAATAGAAGGCCGGCACATCCTGCGTGGTGTCGCCGGGGGTAATGTAGCCCGACCCGGCGCAGGCGGAGACGCCAGTGGCATATCCAGCCACCTCCATCGCCCGAAGAAGAAGATAGGAATAGGACGACAGCACATTGTCCGTGCCATTATCGGCCATTGTGCCTTCCGTCGTGTCGTCGCCGACGAGTTTGCCCCATGGACGCGCTGTGACGACGTATCCGGCGGAGGAAGCGGCATCCACCGTCATGCCGCTGACGGTGAGACAGTTCGTCCCCTTGTTCCAGCGACTGGTGGTCGGGGTTCTGGTCAGGAACACTTCGAGCGTGTTGATCTGGCCCGGCACGATGTCGGACAGGGTCAGGTCAGTCTGGGCGGAAAGAGTGCTGGTGACAACATTGTTAAGAAAATACGTGATGTAGGCACCCGTATTTTCGGGTCCAAGATGGAGGGTGGCCGTCGGCGTGCTGGATGCCAGCCAGGCAACCTGAAACCAGGCCCCCACATTCCATGTGCTGCGCCACGCCGAGCCGTCACGCCCTTCATCACCGGACCAGTTGCCGGGCGAGAAGAGAAAGGCCGCGGAATCCACAGCAAGAGTATAGGGTGTTGTCACCGTCAGCGCGGTGATCGTGAAGCTGGGTGGATTGGTGAGCGTGCCGGTATTGACGACGCTGAGTGTCCCTGTGCCGGTGAGGGCCGGGGTGAAGGTGAACGTCAGAGGCTGCGTCGATCCTGCGGGAAACGTGCTTGTCTGGGGGAAGAACGTTCCCGAAAGTGTGCAGGACGGTGTGACGGTGATGGCGCTGCTGTTGCCCGCGCCTGTTCCCGGTGTGAGGGTGTAGGTCGCGGCCGTTCCGGCGATCAGGGATCGTGGTCCGGTCAGGGCATATTCTGAAAAAGGATTTTCGGATGCAGAGGCTGTGATGAACAGATCGGCGGGATTCGTCAGCGCACCACCGCTGCTTATGCTGAGAGTGCCGACCCCGCCCCCACTCACTGTGAAGGTGAATGTCACGGCGGTTGTACTGCCTGCCGGAATGGTGACGCTGGCAGGGGAGAATGTCCCCCCAAGCGTGCAGGCTGGTGTCAGGGTGACATCCGTGGAAAGGGCCGTGCCGGATCCCGGGGTGAGGGTGTAAGTCGCGGGGACGCCGGCGATAAGAGTGGTCGAGCCGGCGATGGTATAAGTGGTGAATGTCGTCGGAATAGCGATGGCGACGACTGACAGGGACGCCGGATCGGTAAGGCTGGCCGAGTTTGTGGTGCTGATCGTTCCTGATCCCGCAACGGACGGAACGAAAATGAAGGTAACCGCAGTCGTGGCGCCAGCCGCAAGCGTTACGGACGCGGGCGTGAAAGTGCCGGCCAGCGTGCTGGTGGGTGTGATGGTGAGCGCTGCGGTAAGGATCGTGTCCGAAGCAGGCGCGATGGTGTAGGTCGCTTTGGAGCCGACGGAGAGGGAAACGGGGCCTGTCAGCGTATAGGCTGGCATGGAGGCAGATGTGGCCGTGGAAGAATCAGTCATATATGTCGTTCTTTAATGGTGATCGTTCAAATTCTGCTTCGAATGCAGCACGCAGCCGAAGCATTCTGGCTAAGGAAATATAATGATTTGAAATAAAGGTAGATATTTTTCTAAATACTGACTTTGCAGGTAATGTTTATATTTCCCGATATTTATAACATCTGCCGCTCACAGTCATGGCTGGACGCTTTGTCCTCTCCGTCCGTTCATGCTCCCTGTGTCACATAGCTGTCCTTACCAGGAACCGCATCTGTTCATGGTTTTTTCCGGCACGAGTAGAGGCATCGGGACTGGATGCCGCAATCAGAGATATCAGGCTGAAGGGGCCGTGAGACCGATATCAAAAAGCGTACGCGAGACCGGTGTGCATGGTGACGCCATTCGTCCAGCTGCTGGGCTCGTAAAGGCTGTAAGGAAAAGGACCGTCATGCTGCAGCTGAGACTGGCTGCGGCCAAAGGAATAATAAGCGTATCGAACGCCTGCAATCAGGTGAATCGAGTGGGAGATCCGGTAATCGAAATCCAGCGCGGCACTCCATTCCGGACGCGGGCGCAGGTGAAAGGTTCCGTTTGTACCGGCTGCATCCATGCGCGAGCCAAGCAGTTCGGTCCACCCCAACTGCCCGCGCAGAACGAAGGCATCTGTAATGGCATAATCGAGATGCACCATGATGCCCGCCAGAAAGCCACCATAGGCTTCGCTGGAGGAGGCAACGCCCTCTCCGCCTTTGATATCCCGGTTCCATGACCAGTAACCGCCCACAATAGTGGGTGTGATCATGAAACTGTTATTGACCATAAAGCCTTTGCCGATCTCGATCCGGCTATCGGTCGTCAGGCGGTGGGACGATGTTTTGTAAGGCGCGATTCCGCCCGCCAGATTCCATATAGAGCCATTATAGCCGACATTCCCGTCTCCGAGCGCGAAATGAAGCGCGAGAAACACATGGTCGATTTCATACATGTCGAACATGTCCGAAGCATCGAACTGGAAGCCCGGCACCCAGCCCGTTTCCCGGTCATATCCTGTCGACGGTCCCGCCCAGAGAGGCTTTTCCTTGTAGTTGCTCCACGCCCCCGTCATCGACAGCCCGATTTCCCGATTGACCTGCACGACAGCGGGAATACGCCGTGGCGCTTCATAGCTCCCGGCAGGATTGTAATGCGGAAGGTTTGGAAGTGGTCGATGAGGTTTGCGGGGCGGAGTCTCCTCCCGGGCAAAGGGGCGCGTCGGCATCTGGTAGGCGGACGGCGTTACGGTATCCAGCGGCGGCGCCTCGTCAGGATTCATGCCGATCGTCATCAGCATGCGGGCGAGTGTCTGGTGGTGAAGCTCGGAATCCCGCCGGGAATCAAGATAGGTGTCGCTGTGCGCGGGCGCGAACTGGGCATGCGCTTTCTGGCTTGCCGTCAGGGCCGTCACGGAAAGTCCCAAACACAGGAATATCTTGCGCAAGAGCGCCTCGCTTATGAGAGAAACAATGGACTTCCTCTCCTAGAGCGAGGCGATTAACGCTCTCTTACCGACGCCTGTTACGAAGCGTTCCATCCGTCTTTTTTCAATACAACTCCCGCCAGATAAAGACTGCCGCAGATCAGCACGCGGGCAGGCGCACCGTTTCTGTCCGGCAGGGCGGCAAGTGCGGAGGCAATGTCGGGACCGGGATGCGCCCGCCCTTTGCTCGCACTTACGATGTCCCCGACCGCCAGCGCCAGATGCTGGTCCGGTTCCGCCACGGCCCACACCGTCGTCGCATGGTCGAGAAGGGGTGCAAGAAATCCGGAAGCGTCCTTCGTCTGCTTCATGCCGACAAGGATATGCAGCGGTCGGTCAGCCCAGCGTTCCAGCACAGGAACCAGTGCTTCTCCCGCGCCCGGATTGTGCCCCCCGTCCAGCCAGAGTTCCCAACCCGCTGGAAGCTGCGTGGCCAGATCGCCATGAAGTTGCTGAAGCCGTGCAGGCCAGCTTGCCCGGGCAATGCCCGACCATGCCGATTCGGGCACCGGTAGCCCGCTCGCGCGCAGGGTGGCGATGGCCAGCCCGGCATTGTCGTCCTGATGAGCCCCTACCAGCGCCGGTTCCGGGAGCGTCAGTGTGCCCCGCGAATCCTCATAGATCAGCGAAAGCCCGTCTTCCCCACGTCGAAGATGCCACTCCCGGTCCCGGAGCCAGAGTGGCGCGCCACGGCTTGCGGCTTCATGCTCCAGCACCGCACGCACCGCCGCAGGCTGGCGACCCGAGACGGCCGGGACACCCGGCTTGATGATCCCGGCTTTCTCACCCGCGATGGCGGTAAGCGTGCTGCCCAGAAAGGCCTCGTGATCCATCGAGATAGCGGTGATGGCACAGGCCGCGACCTTCGGCAGCACGTTGGTCGCGTCAAAGCGACCGCCCAGCCCGACTTCGATGATCGCCAGTTCGGCGGGATGGCGCGAAAACAGCTGGAAACCGGCGGCGGTCAGAACTTCGAATACGGTGATCGGCTGCCCGGCATTCACTTGCTCGATCTCCTCCAGAGTCGCGACCAGCTCATTCTCGCTGACCAGCTTTCCGGCGACCCGAAACCGTTCCGTCACATCCACCAGATGCGGGGAGGTCATGACATGCACGCGCCAGCCCGCCGCCTCGCCAATGGCGCGGAGGTTGGCGCAGGTGCTGCCCTTGCCGTTGGTGCCGGCGACATGAATGACGGGAGGCAGGTGGCGCTCGGGGTGGCCGAGCTTTGCCAGCAGGGCTTCCAGACGTCCGAGCGAAAGGTCGATCAGGGCCGGATAGAGCCGGTTGAGCCGTTCCAGCACGGTGCCGGTCCGTCCGGTGAATTCGGCCCCCAGGGCAGGTTTCCCCGGCGCGGTTGCTTTTGAGGTGGCGGCCGTCGGATCGGTCATGAGGTCATTCCCATGCAGTCACTGGGGACGTCCTCCCGTGAAAGCGACGCCCGCCATGTCAGGTCAGTCCGTGGGGAGTGGGTTTTCTTCCGAGCCGGGTTCTTCCGGATCCGGCAGTGTGCTGGTGAAAACCTCTCCCGGAGGGGCATCGGTCAGCAGGCCGATCACGCGACCCAGAGTTTCCCGCAGGTTCTTGCGCTCGACCACCATGTCCAGCATGCCGTGCTCAAGTAGGTATTCCGACCGCTGGAAGCCTTCGGGCAGCTTTTCGCGTACCGTGTCCTCGATCACACGCGGACCAGCAAAGCCGATCAGCGCCTTCGGCTCCGCGATCTGCACATCGCCAAGCATGGCGAAGGAGGCGGAGACGCCGCCGGTCGTCGGATCGGTGAGCACCACGATGTAGGGCAGTCCGGCGTCTTTAAGCATTTCGACAGCGACCGTCGTGCGTGGCATCTGCATCAGGCTGAGAATGCCTTCCTGCATGCGCGCGCCGCCGGACGCGGTAAAGATGACAAGCGGCGCGCGCTGGAGAATCGCCAGCCGGGCTGCGGCCACGAAGGCCTCACCGAGCGCCGTTCCCATGGTGCCCGCCATGAATTCATAGGCCATGACGGCCACGACCGCCGGATGGCCACTGATCTTGCCGTGCGCGACAGGAAGCGCATCCTCCAGACCCGATTTGACGCGGGCGTCCTTCAGGCGGTCCGAGTAGCGTTTCTGGTCGCGGAAACCGAGCGGATCAGCGGGGACTTTCGGCAGTTCGATGCAGGTGTAGCTGCCGGGATCGAACGTCCACTCGAAACGGTCGGCCGCGGGCACCTTCATGTGGAAGCCGCAATGCGGGCAGACATTCAGTGTGCGACGCAGTTCCTTCACCAGCACCATCTGGTGACAGGACGGGCAGTTGGTCCACAGATTGTCCGGAACGTCGCGCTTGAGCAGTCCCCGGATCTTGGGCCGGACATATTCGGTCAGCCAGCTCATGCCTGAACTCCGCGCAAGGAAAAAGAAAACGGTCAGCCCCGCACGCCGTAAGGCCGCGGGCTGCTCAAGGGGGCTCTGCATAGCTTTCCTGCGCCCTGATGCCAAGTATGCGGCATCAGGAGGATATTTCCCCACGGAAACCGGGGCACCCGCCCAGCTTCCGCAGGCAGCTCTTCCAGGAGACCATGAGGAGGCGCTTTCGGGGACGCGCATCGGGAAACACCAGAGCCTGATGGAACCTGTTTGGCCTGCCCGCGCCGCATCGGTATAGGGTAGACTTGCAATCTGTCCACGACTGCGCGGGGTATGTCATGCGGGATTTTCACTCCCTTTACCGTCACGGCTTTGCCCGTGTGGCGGCCTGCACGCTCCCCGTCGGACTTGCCGATCCTCGCCTGAACGCGGCGCGGACCATCGAATGCGCCACGGCCTGCTCCCGGCAGGGTGCGATTCTGGCAGTGTTTCCGGAACTGGGTGTGTCGGGCTACGCGATCGACGATTTGCGCCAGCAGGATGTGCTGCTGGACGCCGTCGAGGAGGCGCTGACCGAGATTGCCGTCGCCACCAAAACCCTCCTGCCGCTGGTCCTCGTCGGTGCACCGCTGCGCCATCGCAACGCACTCTATAACTGCGCCGTCGCCATCCACAGGGGCGAGATCCTTGGCGTCGTGCCGAAATCCTATCTGCCGAATTACCGTGAGTTCTATGAAGGCCGCCAGTTCACACCCGGCGCCGGCATCACGGGCGAGGCGATTCATGTGGCGGGCACGGACGTGCCATTCGGGACGGATCTGCTGTTCGAGGCGCGTGACATTCCCGGCTTCTGTCTTGGCATCGAGATCTGCGAGGATGTTTGGGTGCCGCTCCCCCCGAGCACGCGGGCGGCTCTGGCGGGTGCGACCGTGCTGGCCAACCTGTCGGCCAGTGACATCACCGTGGGCAAGGCCGACGAGCGCGACATGCTGTGCCGCTCCCAGTCCGCACGCTGTCATGCAGCCTATCTCTATGCAGCGGCGGGCGAAGGGGAATCGACCACCGACGTGGCATGGGACGGTCAGGTTTCCATCTTCGAAAACGGAAGCCTCCTGAAAGCCAGCGACCGCTTTCCCGGCGGCCCCCGGCACGTTCTGGCGGATATCGATCTCGACCTGCTGCGGCAGGATCGCATGCGGATGACCTCCTTCGAGACGAACGCCACCATGGAGGAAGACACCAGCGGCTGGCGACGGATCACGCGGACCTTCGCGCCTCCGGTCGAGGATATCGGCCTGATGCGGACGGTGCCCCGCTTCCCCTTCGTGCCCGCCGATCCCGACCGGTTGCAGCAGGACTGTTACGAAGCCTGCACCATTCAGGTTTCCGCCCTGCGTCAGCGCATGGCCGCCACCGGCGCGCAGAAGATGGTGATCGGCGTGTCTGGGGGACTCGATTCGACACAGGCGCTCCTCATCGCCGTGCGCGCCGCCGACGATCTCGGTCTCAACCGCGATTCGGTCCTCGCCTTCACCATGCCCGGCTTCGGCACCAGCACGGAGACCAGAACCAACGCCCATGCCCTGATGAACGCCCTTGGCGTCACGGCAGAGGAACTCGACATCCGTCCGGCGGCGGAACTGATGCTGAAGCAGATCGGGCACCCCTATGCGCAGGGGCATCCGGTGTATGACATCACCTTCGAGAATGTGCAGGCCGGTCTGCGGACGGACTTCCTTTTCCGGCTCGCCAACCAGCGGGGCGGCATCGTGCTCGGCACCGGCGATCTGTCGGAACTGGCGCTCGGCTGGTGCACCTACGGCGTGGGCGACCAGATGGCGCATTACAACGTCAATGCGGGGCTGCCCAAGACGCTGATCCAGCATCTCATCCGGTGGTTCATGTCATCGGGCCAGTTCAGCCCGGAGACCGTGGCGATCCTCAGGGCGATTCTGGCGACGGAGATTTCACCCGAACTCGTGCCGCCGGACGCGGACGGTATTGTGCAGAGCACGCAGGCGACCATCGGGCCGTACGCGCTGCACGATTTCTCGCTGTTCCATGTGCTGCGTTACGGTTTTCGCCCGTCGAAAATCGCCTTTCTGGCCGAGCACGCATGGCGGGAGGCCGATATCGGCGCATGGCCCCCCGGTTTTCCGGACGAGGACCGCGTTGCCTACGACCTGCCGACCATTCGGCACTGGCTGGGCGTCTTCCTTCAGCGCTTCTTCACCACCAGCCAGTTCAAGCGGTCGGCAATGCCCAACGGACCGAAGATCGTGGCGGGTGGGGCACTCTCCCCGCGTGGCGACTGGCGCGCCCCTTCGGACGGCAACGCGCTGGTCTGGCTGGAGGAGCTTGAGCGGAACGTGCCGTCGACCTAATGGGCGTTCGTTACGCGCCTGTCTGGAGGAGGCGCGACAGGCCAAGCCGTTCGCACATTTCATGCGCTACCAGCGGCGTGTCATCCAGCGGTGTGACCGGCCAGTTTTCCACGTCGCCCTCGAACATCCTGATGCGCCCGGCATCTTCCAGTGTCGCGAGAAACAGGCCGATCCGGCGGGACTTTCCGGGGAGGCGCTGCACATAGACCGGCACGCTGCTCGCCACCGCTTCCGATATCATCGACACGCTGTCCGCCGTCACCACCAGCCAGTCGGCACAGGCGATAAGGCCGCGATAGGGATTGTCTTCGCCGTCGCTCCACAGCGTTCCGTGCACGCTCTCCACCGCATCCCGCAGCACGGCCGTTGCTTCCGGGCCGGTACGACGGGATGTGGTGATGAACAGCTTCGCGCCCGTCTGTCGCGCGGCGCTCGCCAGACGATCGGCCAGAGACTCCGCTTCCTCGCGTCCGAACCGGAAGCGTCCGTTCGCGCCTCCCACCAGCGCGGCCAGAAGGGGACGATCCGGAACGCGCAGCGTGTCCAGCCAGTGTGCGCGGGCAGCCGCCAGTTTCGCCGTGGTCAGGCCATGCAGTGCGGTCCGGCTGAGCAGCACGTTCGGCCCTTCCATCTCGTCGTGATGGTTGGCGATCACCAGATCGAACCGGTCCGGGCGGATGCGGGGATTCTGGATCTGCACGACAGCGCGGCCTTCATGACGCAGGGCGGCACCGACCGCTCCGCCTTTTCCCGCCACGCTGAACACCAGATCGTCCCGTGCCGGTACGGGTTTTTCCGACAGCGCCAGCAGCGGGCGCGGCCAGAGTGAGGAGGGCAGGCGGCGATGCAGGAGGCCCGACGCCCGGACGGCGCAGAACCGCGACGGAAGGTTGATATAGTCCGCCAGACCGAACGCCTGCGATCGCATGCCCGCCAGATCCTCGGCCACAACGGCAATTCGGCTTGGAGATGGGAACATTGCGGAGAGCGCCTTAATCTGGGGAAAGGAACGAGGCGCTGCCTCGTGTTTCGGAAGGAGACGGGTCCCCTTCGCACTCTTTGTATGGTGTTTTTGGCTGTTCGCGAAATCAAAGAAACTGGTCACGGATTGCTTCCCGGAGAAAGTGGCCAGCCACCTCTCACGGTGGACAGGCTTCCGGCGGCAGTCCCAGAGCGGCGTCATGGAGGAACTGTTCGTCTGTCAGGGTCAGCAAAAAGGCCTCCACGGCCTTTTCATCGTTCTCCGACAAAGACCGGGTTCCCCGATGCGCCGCCAGCGCTTCATGGAGAGTCTTCGCCGAGCCATCATGCCAGTAAGGGGCTGTCACGCCGACGTTCCGCAAGGAAGGGGTGCGGATACGCACGTTGGCCGCCGGATCGAAGGCGTAAAACTTTTGATCCGTGAACAGAGGGGCGGCATGACATCCCGAGCAGCCGCCGCGTCCTAAAAACTGGGCTTCACCTCGTTTCGCTTCCGCACTCAGAACGGCTTTACCGCGCCGCGCTTCGTCCCACTGGCTGTTCCGGGAGACCAGAGTCCTCTCAAAGGCCGCCACGGCCATTGCAATCGTTTCGGCGTCGATCGGTCTTTCCGCGTGGGGGAAACTGCGTGCGAACAGGCGTCGATAACAGGCATCGCCTTCGATACGGTTCGTCATTGTCTTCCGGTCCGTCATGCCCATCTCAACCGGATGATGTCCCATGACCGGAACAAAAAACTGCTTTTCAAGACGGGATATATGCTGATCCACCCAGGTCAGGGTGACGAAATCACCGACATTCCCGAGTGAAGGCACGTTGCGCACGCCAGCCTCGTCCGTGACGCCCGGATGGGTCGCGTTTCCATCTGCGAACGCATGGCGCTGCTCATGACAGGTCGCGCAGGACATGCTGCCATCTGCGGAGAGGTCGGCGTCATAAAACAGCCGCCTCCCAAGCTGTTCACGGGCATACTGTGGCGAAAGATCGCCTGCTCCGCAAAGCAGGCTGACACTGAGTAAACAAAACGCGGATGCAAAAAGACGTTTGAAAGACAAAAGCATTACGGAACAGGCACCACCATGACTTCAGAGACGGGCTTGCCGCTTCCACTTAACTGGATCACGGACCGTCCTGCCGGCAGAGGGAAATCCACCATCTTTCCAATGGTGCTGCATGCGGGACCATGCTGATGATGAACAGCGTCGAGTGCCTTTCCGTCATGCACAACGTCGAGCCATGCCCGTACGTTCAGCATGACCCGATATGTTCCGGCTACCGGTGCATCAAAGGCTATCATGCCCCCCGAACTGACCTTTCCGCCCGGTTCTGCCGGACGCAGGGCATAGGTTATCTCGGCCGTCCGCCGTAACGTGACGCGCGCCGCCTTGCCAGGTGTCAAAACCGCGCTTTCCAGTCCCGAAACTTCGGTTGCCGCCCTCATTTCCACGGGCGATGACCAGCCACGCAGTCCCTCTGGAAGGACAACCTGTCCGGGGAGGCAGGCTTCATGTCCCGGCATGCTGTCCATTCCGGTCGCGAAACACTGTGTCACAGAGGCAATCGCAACACCCAAGGTAAATATTGCCATCCCTGCTGGCCATTTCATGCTTGCAATCACCCGACTTCACTCCTTATACCGCAGTCGAAACTATATTCCTGTATATATAAACCACGGATCGTCACTGAGTGAAACATCGTCTTCCGCTTACGGCCCTCTCCACACTGTTCTGCGCCACTGTCGCTCAGGCCCAGATGCCAGTTGTGGCGAGTGACAAAAAAATTGCTGCCAGCAAAGGCGGTTTGACAATACACGCCCCCATGCCGACAAAATCTGTGGTTCCAGCGGTAAGCCGCCCCGTGCTGACTCCGGCGAATGCTGCCGTGACCGCCGAGGCTCCGCGTGAGGACAGCGCCTACGATGCCCTCACGCCCGGAAAATCCCGCTACAGCAGCACGCAGGCCGATCCAGCCAGTCCCGACATTTACGGTCCGGGTGAAATCACGGTTTACGGCACCCACCGTCAGCACAGCCTTGTCGGAAGCAACTCTCTTTCGGCTGAATCAATCTATACTTTTAACAAAACGACTCTCGATCAGGCTGCGAACCTCATCCCAGGTGTCAATGCGGCCAGCACCGGTGGTCCGCGTAATGAATCCACCATTATGGTGCGCGGATTTAACCGTTTTCAGGTCCCTCTGCTCGTCGATGGCATCCGTATTTATCTTCCCGCCGATAATCGCCTCGATTATGGGCGCTTCCTGACGCCTGATATTGCCGAACTTCAGGTCGCCAAAGGCTATGCTTCCGTTCTTGATGGGCCGGATGCCATGGGCGGCATGGTCAATCTCGTCACCCGCAAGCCCCATAAAGCCATCGAAGGAGAACTGCGGGGTGGCAGCATGCTCGGCCATGACGGCGGTTATGGTGGCTATAATGTTTTCGGTCGGGTCGGCACGAAGCAGGATAAATGGTACGCTCAGGTGAGCTTCGCGGTGAACAACGTCGATCATACCGATCTTTCTTCGAATTACACACCAACGGCGACGCAGGGAAAAGGCAAGCGGCTTCTGTCTGATTCCGAAGACTGGCGCGTCAACGTCAAGGCCGGATACACCCCTAACACCACTGATGAATACACCGTCAATTACACGCGGCAGGAAGGCCAGAAACGAGCGCCTTTCGATGTCCACGATTCCGTCAGCACTCAGAAAGACTGGACATGGCCCGCATGGGATCTGGACAGTCTGTCGCTGACCAGCCGGACACGTCTTGCCGATCGCCTGACCCTGCGCTCGCGGCTCTACCGCAATACCTTTTACAATCTGCTCAGCAGCTACGATAACGCCAGCCTGAATACGCAGACAAAACCTAAAGCCTTCAACAGCTTTTACAACGACTCGGCCTGGGGCGGAAACGTCCGTCTCGATGCGGAAATCTCCAGTAAGGATACGCTCGGCATCGCTTTCTACGGGCGGCGCGATGAACATCAGGAACAGGAGCAGGTCTATCCCGGCGGTGGCTGGCAGCCTCAGGTGTCCTCCGTGGAGGAAAGCTACAGTATCGCTGGTGAAAACGTCTTTCGTATCCTGCCCAATCTCGATCTGACCACTGGTGTCAGCTATGAGTGGCGCGTTCTTGACCGTGCGCAGGGCTATTCCTCGGGCGTCATCAACTATGCCACCCGCAACCGTGGTGCACCCAATGGGCAGGCGCGTCTCAGCTGGCGTCCCGACACAGTCTCCGAGCTGCATATCAGTGTGTCCGACCGTGTCCGTTTCCCGACACTCTTCGAACGCTTCAGCACCCGTTTCGGCGGGGCGACCTCCAATCCCGGCCTTCGTCCCGAACGCGCCCAGAACTATGAACTTGGCGGCTCACACACTTTCGGAAGCATCGATGTTGCCGGGGCGCTGTTTTACTCGCATCTCACCGATCTCATCGCGGATTTCCCGACCATCTATAATGGCGTGGCCGTGAGTCAGAGTCGCAATATCAGCAGCGGTAACTATGCCGGGGCCGAAATCTCCATTTCGATGCCTGTCAGGAAAAACCTTCTCATTGGCGGCAACTATACCTACATCCATCAGAGCGTGAATGATCCTGTCACACGCATCTATAAAGCGACGGACGTTCCCAGTCACAAAGCCTTCGTTTATGTGCAGTGGGAGCCGATCAAAGGACTGCGTTTCGTTCCCAATGTTTCTATCAATTCCAACCGCTGGACGACGAACACAGCCGGAACAGCCTATTTCCGTACCGGACATAACGTCGATGTCGCCGCCCGCGTCGATTACCAGATCACCCCCAATCTGCAGGTGGGCGTTAACGCTTCCAATCTTCTCGACCAGAATTATCAGCTCGTGGACGGATTTCCTTCGCAAGGTCGTAATTTCTTCGTCAATCTTCGTATCTCGGGCTGACGCAGGCAGGGCGCTGAGATCATGGGAATTCCAGCAATCTCAATAATCATTGAAGTGATCGTCAGTGATCCGAAGATATGATTCCCGATGAGGGGCTACGTTGCCCTCATCGGAGCGCATCCATAAGCTTCTCGTGAAAGGCCGCAGGGTCCTGCAACTGTGGTGTATGGCCAAGGGCTGGAAATTCGATCAGCCTCGCGTGCGGTATGACGGAAGTCGCCGCGCGTCCGAGTTCCGGATAATGACCGAGTGTGGCACGAACTTCTGGTGATGCTGCATCCCCGCCGATGGCCGTGATGTCTTTGTCGCCGATCATCAGCACGGTTGGGACTGTCAGTTTCGGAAATTCATGCACGACCGGCTGCGTGAAGATCATGTCGTAAAGGCGCGCTGAGTTCCACGCGACCGCATCGCGCCCCGGCCCGCGATACATTCCTGCAAGCATCTGCACCCAGGGCTCGAAGGACGGTTGCCAGTGACCGTCATAATAAACCTTTTTCTCATAAGCGCGGATCTGATCGGCCGTCTTGCCACGTTCGCTGGCATACCACGCATCGACGCTGCGATAGGGCACCCCTTTCTCCTGCCAGTCCTCAAGACCGACCGGGTCCACCAATACAAGCTGGTGAACGGCGGCAGGAAACATCAGGGCATAGCGTATCGCCAGCATGCCGCCGGTCGAATGACCGATCAGCGTGGTCTCGTGAATGCTGAGCGATTCCAGAAGCGCGTGGGTGTTCAGGGCGAGCTGGCCGAAAGAGAACTGGTAATTCTCAGGCTTGTCGGACTTGCAGAACCCGATCTGGTCCGTCGCGATGACCCGCCAGCCAGCGTTGCTGAGAACATGGATCGTCTGTTCCCAGGTTGCAGCACAGAAGTTCTTTCCATGCAGCAGCACCGCCACCCTGCCGTTCGGATGATCGGGCTGCACGTCCATATAGGCCATGTGTAGTGTCTGACGCTGAGAGGGAAAAGCGAATATCTTCACGGGCCACGGATAGCTGAATCCTTCGAGATTCGGTCCATAGGCAGGGCCGTCCTCTGCATGGGCGCCACCTGATAGCACCAGCCCCGCTGTCAGCGCGCTCACCATGATCGTGCGCCGCAACATTGTCCGCATTCTTCCACCACCCTTCCGAGCCAGCGTAGGGGTGGCGGTTGCCCGTTTTTCTGGTTGCAGACCGTCTTTCACGCTGCTCTCCTTTCCGTGATCTGGGGCGTGTGCTGAAGGGGCAGCCAGCCCATCCCGTACAACCTTTGCGGAAGGATAAAAGTTCACATCGGAGAGACGGATTTGACGGTTGACAACTGTGGCTGAAGCGGTCCTCTAACAGTCCGGCGCCTGCCCGGCATTGGTGAGCGCCTGCAATAAGAACTCAATAAACAGAGGCAAACCATGAGCGCCATAGTCGACATCATCGCCCGAGAGATTCTGGACAGCCGGGGCAATCCCACGGTTGAGGTCGAAGTCGAACTGGCTTCCGGCGTTACGGCGCGGGCAGCGGTTCCCTCAGGCGCCTCCACCGGGGCGCACGAAGCAGTCGAACTGCGGGATGGCGACAAGTCGCGCTATGGCGGCAAGGGTGTCCTGAAAGCCTGCGAGAACGTTGAAAACGAGATCTTCCCGACGTTGCAGGGTGCGGAGTCGCAGGACCAGATCGATATCGACAACGCCATGATCGAACTGGACGGAACGCCGAACAAGAGCCGCATGGGCGCAAACGCCATCCTCGGCGTTTCTCTCGCCGTCGCCAAGGCATCAGCGCTGGAGCTGAGCGTCCCGCTCTACCGTTATGTCGGCGGCCCGTTTGCCCATGTGCTGCCTGTGCCGATGATGAACATCATCAACGGTGGCGAGCATGCCGATAATCCGATCGACATTCAGGAATTCATGATCCAGCCGGTCGGGGCGCCAACGGTTGCTGACGCCATCCGCTGGGGTTCAGAGATCTTCCATCAGTTGAAGAAAGCCCTGTCCGCTGCCGGTCTGGCCACCAACGTTGGTGATGAAGGCGGTTTTGCGCCGAACCTCAAGTCCGCTGATGAGGCGCTGACCTATATCAGTCGTGCTGTTGAAGCCGCTGGCTATCGCCCTGGCGAAGACGTGACCTTCGCGCTCGATTGCGCCGCCACCGAGTATTACAAGGACGGCAAGTATGTCCTCGCCGGTGAAGGTAAGACGCTCGATGCCGGTGGGGTCGTGGCTTATCTTGAGGATTTGGCAAAGCGGTACCCGATTGTCTCCATCGAGGACGGTCTGGCTGAGGACGACTGGGAGGGCTGGTCGCTGCTGACGCAGGCGCTCGGCAAGAAGGTCCAGCTTGTGGGTGATGATCTGTTCGTGACCAACCCGGATCGTCTGGCGCGTGGCATTGAGGATGGCGTGGCCAACTCCCTGCTCGTGAAGGTGAACCAGATCGGCACGCTGACCGAGACGCTGGCCGCCGTGCAGATGGCGCATCGCGCGGGCTATAGCTGCGTCATGAGCCACCGTTCGGGTGAAACCGAGGACACGACCATCGCCGATCTCGCCGTCGCCACGAACTGCGGTCAGATCAAGACCGGTTCCCTGTGCCGCTCCGACCGCACGGCGAAATACAACCAGCTCATGCGGATCGAGCAGGAACTGGCGACGGCTGCCGTTTATGCTGGCCGCACGATCCTGAAGAAATAAGGTGAAGCCGCCCCCGTTCGTTTGTCGAACGGGGGCGCTCCCCGCTGTTGCCGAAAGGCCGCATCTGCCGGAATTTTAATAATTCGGCCATTTCGCCTTTTTTAAACCATATCTTGCGATACTTTATGGGACAGGCTTCAAACGCCCTTATTCTGACTGTTCGGAGGTCCCGATTCGTATGCAGCTTGGCCGGATGATGCGACGTGCCGCCAACGCGGTCCTCCCCCCCTCAGTCTTTCTCGCTCTCACTGGGTATTTCTGCTGGCAGGCCACTCAGGGCGCGCATGGCATGAAATCCTATCATGAGCAGCTTCAGCTGCTTGATCAGGCCCATGAGTCACAGACCAATGCCGTGACGGAGCAGGCCGCGTGGCGTCGTCGCGTTTCGGGTCTGAGCGAAGGTGCGCTCAATCCGGATATTCTGGACGAGCGGGCGCGGGCGATGCTCAACCTTGCGAATCCGAACGACATCGTCGTTCCCTACGACAAGCACGACCAGCTTTACTGATAAGCGTTTCTCACGGGGTTCTGCGCCTCGAGAGAGGACAGGCGTGAGTCGCGGGCTGTGTGTTCAGGGCTGGGTGCTGTCGGGTTACAGTGGCCGGAGAGCAGAGTTTCCCAGAAAAATGTCTTCCACCCGGCCATGCGTAGCGCGGGCGAAGATGTTCTCTCCGTATCAGAGCGGGACGAATCTCTGCCGTGCCCTCGTAAAGAAGACCGCCCAGTTTCCCTTGAGATCTTCATGCACAGACTCACACGGCAACAGGCTTTGTGTGTGATCTGGCGCTAAAGCCCCACGGCCCGCAAAGGCGTACGTTGCTCATCCCTCAAAGAAAAAGCGCCGTTCCAGCTAAGGACGGCGCTTTTCACAGGCTCTGCGTATGAACGCAGGCCTTATTTAATTTTCGCTTCACGGAAGACGACGTGCTTGCGTGCAACCGGGTCGTACTTCTTCAGTTCCAGCTTGCCGGTCTGTGACCGTGCGTTCTTTTTCGTGACGTAGAAATATCCGGTGTCCGCAGAAGAGACGAGCCGGATCTGGATGACGTTGCTCTTTGCCATGAGATCCTCAGAATCGTGCCTGACCGCAGGTCCGGATTTGCACCCCTGATCGCGGTCGTGTTCAAGTTCGCCGCAAATTGCGCATCCGTGGGCCTCCGGTCAAGCTTTCATGCACTTCAGATGGCTCTGGAGCCCCAAAAAATTCGGAATCAGTCCATGATCGAGGTCTCAGAAGCTCTTCAACGAATCGTTTCCGCCCTGCCGGTCCTCGGTACGGAGACCGTATCGCTGCTTGAAGCCTGCGGTCGGATCAGCGCGGCACCGGTTGTGGCACGGCTTTCCAATCCTCCCGCAGACGTCTCCTCCATGGATGGATATGCCGTGCAGGCTGCCGATACGACGCGTGGCGCGCAACTCGATATTATCGGCGAGATACCGGCCGGGCATCCCAGCGACAGGAGCGTTACGCCCGGAACGTGCCTGCGTATCTTCACCGGCAGTGTCATGCCGGAGGGGGCCGATGCCGTCCTCATTCAGGAAAACACCACGCGGGAGAGCGACCGGATCACTGTCACCGAGCCTGTCTCCCAGGGACGGTTCATTCGTCCCAAGGGGCTGGATTTTGCCAGCGGTCAGGTCGTGGTGCCGGTTGGGAAACGCCTGTCGGCCCGCGATGTCGGGGTGGCGGCCAGCGCCAACTGTCCGTGGATCACGGTCCGGCGACGTCCACGTGTCGCGATCCTCAGCACGGGAGACGAAATCGTGCTGCCGGGCGATGCGGTACCTGCGGGCGCCATCGTCGGTTCCGCCGCTTTCATGCTGGCTGCTCTTCTGCGCAAGGCGGGGGCAGAGCCGGTTATCCTGCCTGTGGCACGCGATACCATGGACTCCCTGACCACCAGCACGAGCCAGCTTGATACGGTCGATCTGCTGCTCACCATCGGCGGCGCAAGTGTCGGTGACTATGATCTGGTGAAAAAGGCATTGGGGGAAAGCGGTCTGGTCACCGATTTCTGGAAGATCGCCATGCGGCCGGGTAAACCGCTGATGTTCGGCAGGATGGGCAGAACGCCGGTCATTGGCCTGCCGGGCAATCCGGTGGCGGTCTTCGTGTGTAGCACGGTCTTCGTGCTGCCTGCCCTGAGAGCGATGTGTGCCGAGGTCGTGACGGGTGACGGCACGGAACCCGCGCGGCTTGCCAGCGATGTGTCCGCCAATGACCAGCGTTTCGATTATCTCCGCGCCACGCTGAGCCGGGATGAAGACGGCACGTTGTGGGCGACGCCGTTTTCGAGACAGGATTCGTCGATGATGGCGCCTCTTTCCGCCTGCGATGCGCTGCTTCTGCGCGAGCGTTTCGCGCCGGAAGCAAAGCGCGGCGAGATGTGCCGGATTGTGCGTTTCGGTGGCGGGATCGACTGACGAGGGTAAATGCAAACAGGGCGCTCCGTTTCCGGACTGCCCTGCTGCGGAAAGACGGTCAGAACCGCTGCGAAATACCGGTCAGAATGGTCCGGCGCAGGCCATATTGGGGCGCACCCACGCCGATACCGGAACCGCTGCGCAGTTCGTAGCGCCGGTCGAACAGGTTGGTGACGTCCAGACGCAGTTCCGTGCCCTTCAGATAACGGGTGTGGAACAGATTGTTGAAAGTCTGGACGACCGCGAGATTGAACGTGACATATTGCGGTACGGAGCCACCATTTGGAACGGCGGCATCCTCGCGCAGACCGCTGCCATACACCATGGTCGTGGAGAGGCGCAGCGGATGGCCGGTGTGGCGAAACGCCGTGTAGCTGCCGCCGGCGGAGGCCGTCCAGCGCTGGTCATGATCGAGATGGATCCAGTTCCGACTGATATAGGCCAGATCAGTCGGATCGAAATTCCACTGAGCAGACACGATGTCCTTACCCATGGCGCGGGACCACGAGAAATTGCCATAGATGCTGAACGGACCATAAGAATAGTCCGTCGTGAACTCGTAACCATGCACCTTTCCGCGGCGATAATTGAAGGCCGACAGAATGACGGGTGAACCGAACTGGCCTTCGTCGATCATGTTTTTGGCCAGCTTCAGGTAAGCGTCGAAGGACGCATGCCAGTGCGGCAGAATTTCCTGTGAGAACCCTGCATCGAAATAGTGGTCCCGTTCCGACTTGACCATCGAGTCCTGAAGCGTTGCCGGTGCGGCGGACGTGTTGGCGAACTTTCCAAGCTGCGTGCCGCCGACAAGCTCGAACGGCGGCGGTGTGAAGTAGCGGGAATAGCCGATATGGAATGTACCGCCCTTCCACGGCGTCCAGACGATGTTCAGACGTGGGCTGACCTGTTTCGAATGGGTGTATTCATCCACGCCATCGAACCGCAGGCCGTAATTGATCGTCAGGTTTTTCAGCAGCTGCCATTCGTCCTGAGCGTAAAGACCATACACCCAGCCTGTCCGTCCGGTCCCGTCATGGATGGACTGGGTGAGGCCGCTATAGGAGGGGTTGCGGTCTTCATCCGTGCCGGTCTGGCTGTAGACGGTCGAATCCGTCTTGGAGACCGTGCGTTCCACATAGGCCTGATAACCGAAACGCAGTGTGTGACGGGGTGCGACCCGCCATGTCAGATCGGACTGCGAGCCGGACGAGAACACCGATCGCTGCGCATGCTGGGAAATGCCGTTATAGACCAGATCCCCGAGCGGATCAGGCGAATAGCCGAGCGAGCTGTAACGCACGATAGCCGATGATTGCAGGCTGATATTTCCGATTTCCTTCTGGAGTGACAGGATTCCGAAATCGGTGATCTCTTTTTGCTCTTCATTGAGGGCGGCGCTGTCGACGCTGCCGTAAAGCTGGTGTGACAAGGCGCTGTTCAGGAAGAACGGATTGGCAAACTGCCTCTGTTGTCCGGGGTTGTTCGGAAGCTGATACTGAGCGTTGGACACGCCTGCGGTGAAGCTGATCCGGGTGTTGTCGTCAGCCGTATAGCGCAGATGGCCGAGCACATGGTACTGGTTGCTCAGATCGTGCAGGGCCGTGAAACTCGGTGTCGGGTTCTCGATCCCGACGCGGTTGTGCACGAAATCGGCGGTGGCGAAATAGTCCCATTTTCCGTTATGTCCGCCATATTGCAGCGACGGCAGGAAATAATCGCGCGCACCGCCATAGACGGAGGCATTGCCGCCTGCGTCTGATGTACCGTTTTTCGTCGTGATGTCGATGACGCCAGCCTGCAGAAGCCCATATTCACTGGGCAGTGCGCCGGTGGTCATGGACAGGGAATGGGCGAACCGGGTCATCAGTGCCTGACCGAACACGCTCAGCCCTTCCGGCAGCATCACACCATCCAGTCGGAACTGCACTTCATTGTGGTCGCCGCGAATATGGAGCTGTCCATAGCTGTCCTGTGCCACGCCGGGGGCCTGAAGCAAAACGCTGTTCAGGGGGGCATTCTCGCCGCCCGGAATCTTTTCGATATCCTTGCGGGAGAAGCGATAGACGGTCGCGCCGGTGGACGGCTGGAGACTGCTCCGCTGGCGATCGAGATGCGCCGTGACGATGATGTGTTCGTCCGTCGTGCTCACTACGCTGCGGGCAGGTTTTTTCGTGATTGTTGAAGCCGCCGGTTTCTTCGCTTCTGTGTCCGTGCTCGAGGGGATCGTCTGCGCATGCACAGGCGCGATCAGCTCCCGGCAGGCAATGAGTGAGCTGAAAAGGAAGAAAGGGGCGCGGTGACGGACGATGCGTCTCATGGAACATCCGATAGTGTCAGGGTCTTTCGCCTCCTTACATTGTAATGTTATAACATAACAATCCTAAAAATAATGGAGAGCGAAAGGAAAGCGCCACGGGGCGCCCCACTACCGGCGCCTCAAACAAAAACGCTGCCCCCGAAGATCGGGGACAGCGTTTCGCCGGTTTCTCAGAACGAAGGGTCGTTCAGATATTGTCGAGGATGCGCGGGCTCTGGCCGATATGAGGACGGAAAGTGCCTCGGCGGAGAGCGGTCTCGATATTTTCGAGAGAAGCCCCGGCCGTTTCCGGCACCAGAAACCAGACGAAGATGACACTCGCGAGATTGATGGCTGCGTAAAACCACATGGTGCCGCCCAGCGTCAGGAACTGCACCAGTTGCAGTGTGGTGGCGGTCACTACGAGATTACTGCCCCACAGAACAGCGGCATGTGCGCTGGTGGCGGCTCCCCGCATCGGCAGGGGGAACATTTCCGCGCCGGTCAGCCAGCCCACCACCTGAATGCCACCGGAGTTGAACAGCATGAACAGGAGCAGGAAGGCGAGCACGGCGTAGCTGCCGACACTGCCCGCCGTCGGGTGCAGTGCGAAGCAGATGCCAAGGCCGATCAGACTCACGACAGCGCCCGGTCCCATGATCAGCATGAGGCGACGACGGCCTATGCGATCAACGAACAGACAGCCCAGCAGGGTCATGATGCAATAGACGATCGCCACACCAAGACTTGCCCACAGGGACCACTCCGGTCCGAAACCGGCGTCGGTCAGAAACGTGGGGGTATAGTAGATCATCATTTCGAGGCCACCGGCCTGCGTGAAAAACGCCACGCCCAGCGCTGCGATCACGGCAGGGCGTACCCATGGGAGGGTAAGGCCTTTCCAGCCTTTTTCCTTCGTGTCGATCCTCTGCATGTTCGAGTGGATTTCACGAACTTCCCTGCGAATGACCTCCCGCGATGAGCGGATGCGCCCAAGCTGTTCCGCAGCCTCGCCGAGCCCTTCGTTGCGGGCGGTCCAGCGTGGGCTTTTGGGCAGAAAGAACATTGTGATGCACACGAACGCCGCTGGCAGCGCCGCAGCGGCGACCATCGGACGCCAGCCCCACTGGTCGCGCATCAGCAATCCGGCAATGTTGGCAAGCAGGATGCCTACGCCGATGGCGACATTGAACATCGTCACCAGGTTGCCGCGTCTGTGATGTGGGGCCAGTTCGGAGATGTAGGTGGGCACAACCTGCGTTGATCCGCCAACTGCGAGGCCGAGGAAGAACCGCGCGGAGATCAGCGCGGTGACGTCAGGGGCGAACGCACAGGCCAGAGAGCCGATCACGAAGACCATTGTCACGAAAATGACGGTTGCCCGGCGACCGAACTTTTCCGACGACCAGCCGAAACCGATGGCACCTACGGCTGCACCGGCCAGAATCGCGGAAGCGACCCATTCCTGCTGTGTGATGGAAAGATGAAAGTCCCGTGTGATGAGCAGCAGTGCACCGGAGATGATGCCTGTATCGTATCCATAGAGGCCACCGCAGATGGCGGCCACGATGGTTGCGATCCAGAGGGTTCTGTCTGCATTCGGGGAGATGTCGACTGAGTTTACAGCTGAAGGCAGACTGGCTGCTGGGCTGTTTGGGGTGGTCAAGGTTTGTATTCCTCCATGTTGTGGCAGGGGTGGTGAGAGGCCCATCTTGTAAAATCAGGAAAAGGCGTCCGGCGTTTCCGGAATGCCAGCGCTGCTCCTGATTTGCATGCCCGAACGCATGTGAGCGTGTTTAGTTCAAAAATCCGCTGTACTCAGCGCAAAGGGACTGTTTGTTTCACTCTTCTTTATTGCGTCCGACGGGGAAACCGTATCATACAATGACGTTTTTGTGAATAATAAGTTGAGTAACAATATGGTATTTCAAAAGTTTCCTTTTATTTTTTGTATCTTTTCGAATTTGTTTCTAATTTTATTGTGACGTAAGGAATCGTTATTGAATCCAAAACAGTTTTTATGATGAGGATACTTCAGCGCACCGATGATCCATCATGGGGCGAACTGTTGCAGATATGAAAAACGGCCCGGGCTGAAAAGCCTCGGGCCGTGAAAATGCAGCGGACAGTGCGTAAAGTTAAGGTGATTACCAGCCCGAGTAGCCGCCATACCCGCCATAAGCCGGGGCTGGTGCGCCATAAGGCATGGGCGCCACATAAACCTGCGGCGGCGGGGGAGCAGCATACACCATCTGCGGGGGCGGCGGAGGAGGCGGGCTTGCCATCACCATGCCAGCTACTGCGCCGACGGCCAGACCGCCCAGCACGCCACCGACGACGGCACCATTTCCCCATCCACGCGGATGATGCCAGCGCGGACCCGGTCCGCCAAAACCGCCGCCATAATAGCCTCCGCGATGCGGACCGCCGCCCCATGGTTGCGCATGAGCGACCGAAGGAAGCGCGGCGCTACCCGCGACGAGGCCCATAAGGGCAGGAATGGCGATGAGTGAGCGAAGTGTCTTGTTCATATCATTTATCCCGGACCTGTGGCGCAGAAGCGCGTGCTGTGTCCTGATCCAGAATCAATGAAGCACCTGTTTCGTGGCGAATTATGGGCATTTTCATTGCCGTTTGGGAAAGGCGGAATGAAAAACCCGTAATGCGGCTTACAGTTCGGCGGCTGCTTTTTCGACGAGAGCGACATGCTCGGCGGGTTTGACCTTTAGCCAGATCGCCTTGATCCGTCCGTCGGCTCCCACAAGGAAGGAACTGCGCTCCATACCGAAATAGGTCCGGCCATACATGGATTTCTCGACCCATGTTCCATAGCTGTCAGCCAGCATATGTTCCGGATCGCTGGCGAGCGGAAACTCCAGCCCGTATTTGTCGGCGAATTTGTCGATCATGGGCACAGGATCGGGACTGACGCCGATGACAGTGAGATGCAGCTTGCCGAGGGCGGGCAGTGCTTCCTGAATGCCGCAGGCCTGCGTCGTGCAGCCGGGCGTATCCGCTTTCGGATAGAAATAGAGCAGGTAAGGCTTACCTGTGAGAGCCGCGCTGGAGACCGTTCGGCCTCGGCTGGCTTCGAGGGAGAAATCCGGGGCCTGATCGCCCACCTTGATGGGAGTGTTACTCATATCCACAACCTGCCTCAGCCGCCCCCCTGCCCGCAACCGGTTTGTGCATGACCGCTTGGGCAGGGCGGTACGGACTTACGTCTCTACCGGTCCGATCAGGCGGATAAAAAGAACCCGCACGGTGGCCGCCAGCGTTTCGATCTCCTCGCGGAGGGCTGAAACGCCGGGCACGTCCATACTGCGACAGAGCACGTCGAGCGTGGCTGCAGGGAGCTGCTGGGCCGGATCTTCAGGGGGTTTCGGACCGCACAGCAGTCGCAGCAGGCTTTGCAGACTGCGCCACCGCTCGTCCGCGTCGATCAGCAGGCGTGCATCCGCAGGCGAGAGGAGGCGGGCTCTGGCGAGCAGTTCAAAGGCGCGTGAGGTGACAGGTGAACGCGCTTTCGCCGTCCCTGCGATGAGTTGAAGCGTCTGGGCGATGAACTCCACTTCCATCAGGCCGCCCGCCCGTCGCTTGACATCCCAGGGGCTGGACGGGGGCAGGTCACGGGCGAGCCGGGCGCGCATGGCGGCGGCATCGGCGCGGATGGTGTCAGGGTCGCGCCTCGGACCGGAACCGAGTGCTGCATCCAGATCGGCAAGCAGGACTTTCTTCAGCCGGGACCGGACGCCGCTTTCTCCCACCTGCGTCACAATCCGGGCGCGGGTAAGCGCCATGCGCTCCCACGTCCACGATTCCTCCGCCTGATACCGGCGGAATGCCGAAAGGGAGACCGCCACCGGACCGGCCGCGCCGGAAGGCCGCAGGCGCATGTCCACCGGATAGAGTGGGCCCTCCGAATCCGGAGCGGTCAGGGCGGCGATGAAGCTGTGAGCAAGGCGGAGGTAATACTGGGAGACCGGCAAGGGCCTGCCCGTTCCCATCGCGAGCGGAGTGCTTTCGGTCACGTCCTCGGGATGGTCGAAGATCATCATCAGATCGAGGTCGGACCCGGCCATCATCTCACGTGAACCGGCCTTGCCGAGCGCCATGACGGCGATGCCGCCGCCTTCCACCTGTCCATGACGTGTGCGGTGCGCCCGGAACACATTCTCCAGCAACGCCCCCATCACGGCGTCCGCGACGGCCGTGCGGTCCCCGGCGGCGGTGTCTTCATCCAGCCGCCCCTCAAGACGGGCGACCGACAGCCGGAACTCCTCGGCGCGCACGACCGGCCGCAGGCGTGTCACCAGCATTTCGAGATCGGGTTTTTCAGCAGCCAGAAGCCGTACCTGCTCGGGTGCGAGACTGGTCGCGGGGGGAAGATTCTCTTCTTCCTGAAGTTCGAGCAATCCTTCCAGGGCCGAAGGCGTGTCGGCCAGATGATTGGCCAGAAACGGAGAGGCGTCGAAAATCGCCGCGATGCGATCGATGAGCGCCAGATTACGCTCAAGAAGCGACAGCAGTTGCACGCCCGCCCGCTGGCGCGACAGCAGCGTGTCGAAATGGCGCAGGCAGGCCAGCGGATCGCGGCGCGCAATGAAGCTTGCCAGCAGGTCAGGCATCAGGCGGCGCAGCAGGGCATGAGCCCGCTCCGAACGGAGCGCTCTCCGGCTGTTGCCCGACCAGTGGCTGAGGATGGTCGCCGCGGCATCGCAATCGGACTGAGGGAACCCAAGGCCACCCAGACGGGCAGGCAGTTCATCGATTTCCAGATCGAGCAGCGCTTCCTCGGGCCGGATCTGGCGCGTTGGGGTGCTGAAATGTTTCTCGAAGATACGTCGGGCCGCCCGCATCTGGGGCAGCAGGTCGAGCGCGAAGTCTCCCCCGCTCGCATATCCGAGGAAGGTGGCGAGTTCGCTGAATCGTTCTTCCGTTTCGGGCAGCCGGTGCGTCTGCCGGTCGTCGCGCATCTGCACGCGGTGTTCCACTTCCCGCAGCAGACGATAGGCGCGCGCCAGCATCTCTGCTTCCTCGCGGGGCATGTGCCCGGAGCGTGTCAGGATGCGCAGCGCCCCCAGCGTGGTGGGGTCACGCAGGCTGGGGGTACGGCCGCCCCAGACGAGCTGCATGGCCTGCGCCACGAATTCGATCTCCCGGATGCCACCTTCACCGAGCTTGACGTTATGGCCGAGCAGCCAGTGTGCGCCCGCCTCCGGATCGGTGAGGCTGCTGTCCGCCATTCTGGCGAGTCCGCTGCGGCCGGGTTTGCGATGCTGGTCGATCTTCGCCTTCATCACATGGATGTCATCAATGAGCGCGAAATCGAGGTGTCGCCGCCAGACGAAGGGATGAATGGCCTTCAGGAACGAGCGGCCCAGCCGGATATTCCCCGCCACTGGCCGCGCCTTGGTCATGGCCGCACGTTCCCACGTCTGGCCGAGACTCTCGTAATAGGCGATGGCGGCGGGGAGTGACACGGCCAGCGGCGTCGCGGCGGGATCGGGGCGCAGGCGCAGGTCCGTACGGAAAACGTAGCCATTCGCGTCACGCGCTTCCATGAGGCGGACAAGGTCGCTAGTCATGCGGATGAAAATCTGCCGAGCCGAATCAGGGTCGGCGTGGAGGCTGGCGTCGAACAGCACCACAAGGTCGATGTCCGAGGAGAAATTCAGTTCCCGCGCCCCGAGTTTCCCCATCGCCAGCACGACATAGCCACTTCCGCGTGTGGGGCGCCCCGGATCTTTCAGTGAAAGACGGCCGCCGTCATACGCGGACCGCAGCAGATGTCTGACGGCGGCGTCCAGCGTGCTTTCCGCCAGGCGGGACAATGTCTGCGTGACGGTTTCCAGCGGCCAGCAGCCCCCGATATCGGCCAGTGCGCAGGTGAGGGCGATGCGGTTCTTGGCGCGACGCATGGCGGCGGCCAGCGTGTCGCGCGGCCCATCCGGCGGCAGGTCGTCGATCTCGGAAAGCGTGGTCTCGGCGAAGGAATCCGGCCCGTTCGCCAGCAACTCGGCGAAATCCGGCGGACTCCGGAGAACGAGGTCGGCCAGATAGGGGCTGTTGCCGCCGATGCAGTCCAGCAGCGCCGTCACACCGGGCGCCTCCCGCATCGCCGCCAGCAGTGCCGGAGCCAGTCCGTTCTCCTCCCACCGCGCGGCGAAATCCTCACGGAACCGCCCAAGGGCTTCGTCATCAGCGGGGGGCGGCCATGCGATATCCGGCCATCTGAGGGCGCGCCTGCGGCCCCGCCAGCCTGCGGGCGCACTTCTGGAGGCCTCGGAAGCAGCAACTTCGGACGGCATGCCATCGTTTGGACGCATTACCTCTTTTTTTGGGAGCATGCGGTCCTGCCGGGAGCGGGATGGGGAAGAAGAGGTGCGGCGCGACATGGGCTTTACGGAATGATCGGGCGGACAGGGTGGCGGTGATGGACGGGTCCGGTCAAGATGCAGCACGGCCCACGACGGGAGAAACGGGGACGGGCGACGGTGGTCACGGGCCGCGAAAGCCTGTGGGCGGACGACGCTTCGTGAAGATGGCTGCACTGGCGGCGACCGCGCTCGTCGGCGTGCCACTTGTCGCGGGCGGTGGGTTGCTGCTGGCCATGATGGTCGGCCCGGTCAATGTTTCCCCCCTTCTGCGCTTTGCCCTGCCGGTAACGATTGTCGGTGGGGCGAAAGGCCAGCCCCCACGCGGACGGCTGGATGTCGGGCAGGCCTTCCTGCGCTGGACAGGCCTGCGTGACGGCCTCGGTTCGCCGGTGCTGCTCGAACTCCACGACGTGACCATTCTCGATTCGAACGGAAAAGTGGCGGATCGCATCGCGTCCGGAGCCATTGCGCTGGATGCGTTCCCTTTGCTGCGTGGTCGTATCGCCGTCACGGATTTGCAGGTGAAAGATGCAACGGTGGCTCTGCGCCGGGATGCGCAGGGGGACGTCGATCTCGATCTCCCCGGTGAGCCATCCGGCAGGAATAGCGGTTTTCCGGATATCGACGTAAGGCGTCTGCGGCGTCTGACTCTCGCGCAGACCCATGTGACGCTTACCGATGACGGCGACCATCGTGTATGGACCGTCGATCCGCTGAACGCCGATCTGCAACCCGTCACCGTGAAGCACCGGCATGGTTTGACGGGCTCCCTGACGGTGGGTGCGAAAGGGGAGAGCGCAGCCGGGTCTTTCGGGGCACATCTTGCCGCCCATGGCGCGCTGGGACCGGACGGATTGCTGCGCTGGCATGTCGGTCTCGACCCGGTGACGCCTGCGGCGCTGTCCAGTCTGGTTCCGGCCCTGGCAGCGATTCGGACCCCCGTAGGACTGGTGGCGGATGTCACGCTCAACGCCACCGGACGCGCCTGGTACATGACGCCGCAGGATGCCCTGATGAAGGTGAGTGCGGGAACGGGCGAGATCGATGCTGCCGGTTCCACGCTTTATCCCGCAGAGGCAGGCACGACACTGCACATGACGTTCGGCACGCAGACGCGAACGGGCTGGCCCGCGCATCTGGATGTGCAGGATCTCGGCGTGCAGTTAAGGCGACCTCCCGCTGCTCTTCTCGTATCGGCCCCATCCGCGCCTTCGGGCGTGAAGGCGATTGCTGGCAAGAAGGAAACCGGCACCGAAGCGGCAATGCCTCCGCGTCTTACGGGATCTGGCGCATTCGACTGGGCCAGCGTGCAGAAGCCGGCAATCATGACAGGCAGTGTCAGTCTGGCGTTCACAGAGCTTCCGTTCACGGAGTTCGGCCAGTACTGGCCGGCAAAGGCGGCCAAGGGTGCGCGTAAATGGATCACGCGCAACATCACGGACGGCACGGCGAAGAACGGTCAGGTCACCCTGAAGATCGGACCGGATAAAACCGGTACAGCCCCCGATATCGTTGGTATTTCAGGCGGCATCGATGCCGAGGGGGTGGAGCTTCACTGGCTTCGTCCAATCGCCCCGATCCACGGACTGGACGCCCATCTTGATTTCACCAGTCTCAGCACCTTCAACATCACTTTCGAGCATGGCTGGCAGCCGACCACCCGCGTGATCCGTAGCGGCAAGATACGCAGCAGTGGACGTCTGATGGTGCAGCCCGGCGGCATGGTCATCACCGACCTCGACAAGAAGGACCAGATGGGCACCGTCACGGTCGGACTGGCTGGTGATCTGCGGGACCATATCGCCCTGCTTGCCGAGCCTCGCCTCCATGTGCTGTCCCGCCATCCGTTGCCCTTCACGCAGCCACAGGGTTACTCCACTGTCCACTTCACACTCAGTCTGCCGCTGATTTCCAAGGTGACGACGGACGACATGGTGCTGGATGGCCATGCCCACGTAACCCGGGTGCATCTGGGCAACGTGGCGATGGGCAGGAGCGTCGATGGCGGCACCGTCGATATGGACGTCACGATGCATGGCATGAAGCTGACCGGGAAGGGGCTGTTCAGCCATATCCCCGCCGATGTGCAGGGCGATATCCTGTTCGACAAGGCGGAAAAAGGACAGGTTCTCGAGCATGTGGTCACGAACCTGCATTTGACGCCGGAAAATGTTGTCGCGGCGGGTGTTCCGGTCGGTCCGTATGTTGCGGGACGGAGTGAACTGAAAGTCGATTACTCCGCCATCAGCGACGCCAATGACCAGTTGGTGCTGGATCTCGATCTGGCGAAGACGACAGTTCATATTCCGCTGTGGAGCAAGGCGGAGGGCAATCCTGCGACGGTTCATGCTGACCTACGGCTCAATGGCGGCAAAATTGTTTCCGCCACGGGAATCCGGGCTGCCGGTCCGGATCTCAATGTGAACGGGGAAGCGCGTTTCCCCGCAGGTCAGCCGCCTCAGCTGGTCATTCCCGCGTTCCGCATCGGGCGCTCGACGGGGGCTGCCACGCTGGTCATCCCGCAAAATACCGCCAAGCCGATCTCGGTGCAGATGCGCGCCCAGACGCTGGATATCAGTCCGCTGGTGGAAGGTTCTTCCAGTCAGCCCGACCCGAAGACGGCCACGACGCTGCATGTGCCGCAGGCGGCGAGCGGACGGGTGAAAGGGCCACCAAGCCGCCCATGGCTGATCGATCTGACGGCTGACCAGCTCTATTACAAGCCTGACCGCGCGCTGGGCGGCGTCCAGGCTTTCATCGATCATAACGGCGTGCGCGTGGACCGCATGCGCCTGTCCATGACATCGCCCACGGCTGCGAAGGCGGAGATCGAGCCGATTGCAGGGGGGCGGCGCGTGACGATCGACGTGCCGGATTTCGGCGCATTGCTGAGTCGGCTCGCCGTGACCGATATGCTGGTCGGCGGCCATGCCCGGTTTGAAGGGCATTTTGACGACACCAAGGAAACCGCTCCTTTCAGCGGCGACCTGAAGCTGTCGCCGTTCGTCATCCAGCATGCGCCCGGCGCCGTGATCGTCGCGCGAAGCCTCTCGATCTATGGCTGGCTGAACGCGAAAGACCCTACCAGCTTCGGCGTCACGCGCTTCGAAATGCCGGTGACGTTCGCCGACGGCGTGATGCATATTCACGACGGGCGCGCCGGGAATGCAGCGCTGGGCGCCACGCTTGAGGGGCCGGTCAATCTCGATAGCGGCACGCTCGCCCTGTCGGGCACCGTGGTGCCGGTTTTTGCGATCAACGAAATTCCCGGGCGGATTCCGGGCCTTGGTAAACTTTTCTCGCCGGAGAAAGGGGGCGGCCTGCTCGCGGTGAAATTCAGGCTGGACGGCAAGATCGACGCCCCTGACTTCTCGATCAGCCCGCTGACGATCTTCCTTCCGGGCGTGCTGCGCAACATGTTCTGAGGGGCTCCTCTTTGCCCCGCGTGGACAGCGTGCCTATATGTCCGACCTGAATGAAGGACATGGCGGGCTGTGCGGTCCGCCCGCAGGAAGAGGAGAGTGGCATGTCAGAGACACAGGGCGCGGCAGCGAAGGATCTGGTGCCGGTGACGGTGCTGACGGGTTTTCTCGGGGCAGGCAAGACTACCCTGCTCAACCACATCCTGACGGCGGAGCACGGTCGGAAATACGCCGTGGTGATCAACGAGTTCGGGGAACTCGGTGTGGATAACGACCTCGTGGTGGATGCCGACGAGGAAGTGTTCGAGATGAATAACGGCTGCATCTGCTGCACCGTGCGCGGCGACCTGATCCGCATCCTTGGCAGCCTGATGAAGCGCCGGACGAAGTTCGACGGTATCATCGTCGAAACCACCGGCCTGGCCGATCCCGCCCCTGTCGCGCAGACCTTCTTCGTGGACGAGGAGGTGCGCGGCAAGACGCGGCTGGATGCGGTTGTGACGGTGGTGGATGCCTACAATGTGCTCGAGACGCTTGAGGAAAGCCCGGAAGCCGTTCACCAGATCGCTTTCGCTGACGTGATCATCCTCAACAAGACCGATCTGGTCGATGAGGCGAAACTGGTCGAAATCGAGACGAAAATCCGCCAGATCAACGCATTTGTCCGGCTTCATAAAGCTGTACGCGGCAATGTTCCGCTGACCGATGTTCTGGATCAGGGCGGGTTCGACCTCCAGCGGGCGCTGGAATACGAGCCTGACTTCCTTGAAAATACCGAGCACTCCCATGAGGAAGGCGTGACAAGCATGTCTTTTTCCGTCGAGGAACCGCTCGACGAGGCCCGCTTCCACGCATGGATCGGGGCGCTGCTACAGGAACAGGGTGGCGATATCCTCCGTTCCAAGGGAATTCTGAATTTTGCTGGCCGGAATGAGCGTTTTGCGTTTCAGGCCGTGCATATGATGGCGGATGGCGATTTCATCGGTCCGTGGAAAGACGGCGAGAAGCCGGAATCCCGGCTGGTGTTCATCGGTCGTAACCTCAATCGTCCACGCCTGCGTCGTGGTTTTGAAAGCTGCCGGGCCTGACTGGTCTTTTCAGTGAACAGTAAAGGAAAGAAGCTGGCATGAGCGGGACAGACGGGTTTTCCGGCATCGTTGAGAACCGGGGGGTGGAACAGACGATTGACGGGCACATCATCGCCTGCTGCGCTTCACGCGACAATCGGGCCTTTGCTTTCGCAACCGGGGAGGGCGATGTGCTCATCGCACCCCGCGAGACGCTGCGCGACACGGTGACCTGGAAAACGGTGCAGGCGCATGACGGGCCGGTTCTGGCGCTTTCCGCGGATGTGTCGGGGGCCGGTTTCCTGACGGGTGGTGAGGACGGGCGTCTGAATCGCGTGTCGCTGGAAGCCGTCGAGGAACTGGGTAAAGGTCGCCGCTGGATCGAGCATGTCGCCTGCTGGAGCGATGGACGCAAGGGTGTGATCGCGTGCGCGTCCGGTAAGGAAGTGCAGTTGCGTGATGCAGCGGGCACGACGGTGATGCGCACCCTCGAACATCCGTCCACAGTGTCGGGCATCGTATTCGACGCGAAGGGCAAGCGCATTGCCGCGTCGCATTATAATGGCGCTTCGATGTGGTTTGTGCAGTCGAAGGACGGCTCGCCCAAACTGTATGAGTGGAAGGGCAGCCATATCGGCATTGCCATTCATCCCGCCGGTGACGCGCTGATCACCGCGATGCAGGAAAATGAGTTGCATGGCTGGCGTATTGCGGATGGCCACAACATGCGCATGAGCGGCTATCCGACCAAGGTGGCCTCTCTTGCATTCACCAGAAACGGCAAATGGCTTGCCACAAGCGGGGCGGACGGCGTGGTCATGTGGCCGTTTTTCGGAGGGGGTCCGATGGGCAAGCCACCTGCCGAACTTCCTGGGATTCCGGGTGTGCTGTGTACCCGTGTCAGCACGCATCCGCAGCAGGATATCGTGGTGGCTGGCTTTGCCGATGGTCGCATTCTAATGATCGATTATACGACAGAACGGGTTCTGCCAGTCTGCGGGGAAGGGGGCGGCATGGTCACGGCGCTCGCTTTCAGCGCGGACGGTTGTACTCTGGGATATGGCACTGAAGAGGGTCGCATCGGCGTGGTTGATCTGGCTGGTCCCGCCTGATCCATGGGCCGGAAAGGATGGGAAGTCTGGCGCTGAGCGTCAGATTTCCGACCAGAACATTATTTTGCCTGTGAGCATGAACCCACGTTCAGACACTCTGCAAAACACGTGACCGTGGCTTGGCTGGTTTCGAAGCTGTCTGTTTTGTGACTGCTTTTGATCTGCTCGCTGTGCGCGCCGGAGCGTCTGAAGTCTTCTTTCGGACAGCTTTTGTTTTCGGAGCCGGGATGTGAGACGGCGCAACGCCGCTGACCTGTTCGATCAGGTCCTCATACCGGGCAAGATAGTCATCGAGACAGAGCGTGCGTTCAGCCTCCGCGCGGGCTGCTTCCCGAAGCAGCTGAGCCTGCTTGCGATTTTCCAGTAACGTGAGAACCGCATCCGCTATTTTGGCGGGTTCGGTAAATGGCACGAGCAGACCCGTGTGCCCATCCTCGACGAACTCCCGCACCGGATCGGTGTTGCTGCCGACAATGGCGCAGCCCATGGCCATCGCTTCACGCAAGGACCAGGAGGCCACAAACGGGTAGGTCAGATAGACATGCGCGTCCGAGCGTTTCAGGAGCGCACGGAAATTGTCATAGGAAACCTTGCCGACAAAATGGATGCGCTCAAGATCGAGCTGGCCTTCCAGTTCATTGAGCATGTGCTGACGCCAGGTCATATGAGCCAGCCGCGCGCCATAGCTGACGCCGTCGCCACCGACCATCACCACGCGGGCTTGCGGACACTCTTTCAGAATGCGGGGGAGTGAGCGCATGAAGACGTGAAAACCGCGATATGGCTCCAGATCACGTGCGACATATGTGATCAGCCGTTCCTTGGGCGAAATCGTGACACCATTGACCGTCAGGGAGCGGCGGTTCGCCGTCTTGTCCGGGGCGCACAGTTCGAGATTGACCCCTTCCCGCAGCACGGAAATCCTGTCCAGCGCCCAACTGGGATAGGTACTGCGCTGGAAGAGTGTCGGGGTCTGGCCCCAGCCCGGATTGTTCAGCGCCTGCAGATTGATGGCGTTCTTGGCGCGGATACGCGGCAGCATTTCGGGCAGAGTGGGAAATTCGGGGTCGAACCCGACGTCGAATCCGTTGGAATGATAAAAGAATTCGAAATAACCCAGAATGGGAGAGGACGGGAAAATATCCTGAAGATTCAGGAGTTCACCCCATCCGTGGTGCCCGATGATGATATCGGGTGCGAAGCCGAGATTTTTGAGCGTCAGTGCTGCCTGTGCGACGGCATCGGCACGGCTGAGAGCCAGCGCGAATTCCCGCGCTCCCGCGTGCGTGGCTTCAGGCGGCAGCGTGGGGGTGCGGTAAATAACCCGCCTTACGCCAGCAATCGCGTTCTCGTTGCTTTCACTGATGAAAACGACTTCGTGCCTGCCCGCGCGTGCGAGGTGGCGGACGATATGCAGAAATTGTCCGGGGAAATTCTGATGGACAAAGAGAAATTTCAAAGTCGCTATCCGTTGTCGAAATGCTTGAACTCAGATCGGGCGGGTGTCGACCGTTGTTGAGGAGAGGCTGACAGCGGGCGACAGGAATCTACAATGGCAAAGGGCGCCATGAGGAGGGAATGTCCGCCCCTCCTCATGGCTGGCAGGCTGTTCAGCGACGGCCGGTTTTGCGTGCCGGAGCTTTCGGGGCTTTGACCGGCGATTTCGGTGTCTTCGGCAGAGTGGCTTTTTTGGCGGGGGAAGGTGCCGCCTTCTTCGCGATCACCGGCTTCTTGGGACTGGTTTTGACGACAGGGACCGGTTTCGCCGTTCTGGTGGCAGCCCGACGTTTCACGGGTGCCTTTCTGGCGGGAACAATCTCTTCTTCCTCTTCCAGAAGAGCAAGATCGTCTTCCAGAACGTCTTCGATTTCTTCGATTTCCCGAACAGCTGCGGCTCGGGCGGCATCGCGCGGCATGATCGTCAGGCGGAACGCTTCCAGCGGCGCCAGGCTTTCAGCTTCAGCTGTCTCGTCTTCGCTGATCGGGCCGCTTTCGGTGCCATCCGTGAACGTTGCTTCAAGCTCACAGAGATACTCATCCGCCGCTTCACCCTTCAGGCGCACGCGCAGGCCCAGAATGGGGAGCGCCATGCCACGGCTGCCGCAATATTTGCCGCCTTCCGTCCAAGGGGAAAGCCATCCTTTACCCAGAACCGCCTGATATTCGATGTCTTCAGGCGTGATGAGATGGGACGGCGCGATCCCGAAGCCTTCGATCCATGCGCGGCTGCCGGGATTGCCCATCCATTCTCCGAGCATGGTGCCGACGTCGCCGCGACGCTGGATATGAGCGCCAATCTCGAACTTCTGGTCCGGCGCACCTGCCGATGTCGTGCCGGATGATGGTGCGGCTGCTGTCGGCGCGGGCGCTGCGGTCACCTGCGGCGTGGCAGCTGGGGCATAGCCCTGCGTCACGGTGGCGTCGCTCAGACGGACGACCTGAAGTCGAGGCGCGTCATGCTGGCTGTTGGGTTCCTGATAGACCGAAACCAGAACCTGAGCCGGACCCCGGACAACGCGGATCAGAGCGGCGTTGTTCTGACCACCAAGCCAGCCCGTTTCGTCGAAGGTGGAAATCGTGACGGCAGCGTTTGTCACCGGCGGCTGCGTGATCCGCACACCCGGCAGGCCGCGAGGGCTGGGAGGCTCCTGGGAAGGCGTGTGAAAAACGCAGAATAACCCCTGATCAAGTGTCATCAGGTGACCTGACACCTTCAGGTCGATGACACGATTCTGATTTGGGGACTGGCCACTCTGGGACATTAAATTCGTTCCGTCGGTTGTGCTCAATAGTGTCTTGGGTATTCCGGCAGATGTTCTGCCGGACGGGGCAGACAACCGGAACGGCAGAGGTTTCTTTCCCTCGGTTGCTGTTTCTCAGGATAGCCTTCCGCCGTTACTGCTGACACAGGGAGGTCAATATCACGTTAAGCCGGTCTGCCGATACACCGGGCGGTACGATATGGCCTCTTCCTGTCGTGCGTATCCTGTCGGCCACAGCACCGAGGTCAAAAGCCGCGACATTCAGCCCCGCGCGCCATGCGACGCCCAGTGTAAAACACCATGTTTCCGGCCAGACCGAGGGAATCAGGGCATAATCCGCCTTCTGCGCCCGCACGAGAGCAACGGCTTCTTCTTCCTTGTAAAACCCCGTCACATGCACGCGGCCGGTCTCCATCAGGGCGGCATCGTCAGGGGTATGGCCAATTATGACAAATTCAAGTGGCCTGTCCTGTTCGCGGGCCTCGCGGGCGGCGGCGAGCAGGATGTCATAGCCTTTTTCCTTCCCGATCGCCCCGACGACGCAGATGCGGAAACGTCCCGGCACACGCGGCAGTCCCGTAACCGGCTGCTGCCGGAAGGCTCCCTCAGATGAGAATGCGCAAAAACGGTCGAGTGGCAGATCGGGACGGTCCTCTTCCAGCGGTTCGACAACAGGGGCAAGCGCCGGAAAATGCCGTCGCATCCGCGTCGCGGTATCGCCGGACGGCACGATCACCGTCCGGGCATCTCCCAGTTCCACGGCAGAGCGGGCAACATAATCCGCGATCGGCGTATCGTCATCGACCTTGCGCCCCAGTGTAGTCAGGCAATTTTCACAACCTGCTTCATCCGGCTCGCCACAATATCGTCCGGCAACACCCATGAGGGAGATGCGCGGGCAGAACCAGATATAGTCATGCACATAGACATCGTAAGGCACGTCGAGAACCGAAGCGAGTTCCCGCATGGCCATGTGATGCCCGCTGGCGTGATGCCATTCGATATGATCCACCGGATCAGCCGTGAGCAGCCGCAGTAGTCGCGACCATTCCTGTGGCAGGCTGAAGCGCAGATTGGGGAAGGTCGTTTCCCCTGCGTCCTTGTGAGTATCCTCCTCATCGGACCACTCATCCAGTCGGCAGCCGCCCTGAACGGGCCGGATCAGCACGGTGCGTGTTCCGGCGTCAGCCAGTTCCCGCGCACGGCGTCTGACCACCCGCTCGACGCCGCCGCCATAATCATGCGTCACCATCAGCACCACGTCGTTCTCCGACCGCCGCGCATGACGGCGGGCGTTTTGCCGCCAGCGCAGAATATCCAGTCGGCGACGCGCCTCGAACAGCGGATCGGCTTTCATGTGGTCTGCAATGAGCGCGTCATAACCGGGATGCAGCCGGTTGAGCAGCGCGAGATTCCGTCGGAGCAACCCGTCACGTGTTGCACCAAACGAGACCGAACCGACATGCGCTACATAGGCACCCGGCGCCGCGACATTGCGCCACCCGGCCAGACGGGCGCGGAGGCAGAAATCATTTTCCTCGCCATAGCCCTGCGCGAACAGTTCGGCACGGAGCAGCCCGGTCTGTGTGAGGCAGTCATGCCGGATGTAAAGACAGAAACCATGTCCCGTCGGGACGTCGATGGCGGTCCCTTCATTCGCGGTCCGCGCCAGCTTCATCATGGCTGCGGTCCGGGCGAGGGAAGGTACGGGATTGCCGGTCAGGGCGGGGTAGGAGAAGATCGTCGCATCGTTCGACAGCGGCGTCACCGTGCCGATATCGTGCGCGCTGTGGGCAACCGTCCGCAACTCGTCCAGCCAGGCCCCGGCCACGAGTGTGTCGCTGTTCAGCAGCACGACATCCCGGACTCGCGCAGCGCCGGACAGGGCGGCCACCAGTCCGATATTAGCGGACACCACGAAACCGCGATTGGTGGGGCTGGTCTTCACCGTGACACGTGGATCTTTTGCGATCGACCGTAACAGCGCCGCCATCTCCGGTTCCGGAGATGCATCGTTGACGATCAGCAGGCGCGGGCTGTCGCGAGTCATGTCCGGCAGGGAGGCCACTACACTCTCAAGACAGGCGCGTGTGCGGCTCACGTCCCGATAGACCGGCACCACGATCAGCACCGGCACGTCCGTATGTCCGGACGCGGCGGGGGGCGCAGCCGGAGGGACTGTGACGGCGACCGGCAGGAACGGGGGGGCGACTGATGGTTTGAACCTGCCGCCGAGACTGATCTGACGTGCCTGCTCCAGCGCCCATCGGGCCGCGCGTCGTTCAAGCCCGGGATCGAGCGGGCTGCCGGTAAGATCCTTGCCTGCGTTGTCCACAACCCGCACGGGGCCGTCCGGCAACGCGCTCCACGGGACTGAAATCCGACGAAAGCGGGCCAGAGGAATATGAGCGCTTACCTCTTCCGACGGTGATTCAGCCGTGAAGGCCAGCAGTTCCCGCGCATCACCCGCATCCAGAATCCGAAGCGTGGGGGCACAGTCCGGGTTGGCCGGATGCCACACCCACCCATCGAGTCCGTCGTCCGATGACCGGACGAGTCCCTCTGTGCGCATCGCTGTCGAGGGGAGCAGCGGGCTGCCCGGCAGCGACTCGTCGTCCAGAAGCACTTCCACGCGTGCCATCTGCCAGAGCGTTTGGGGGCCTTCTGGCTGGAGAAGATGGTCGCCATCCCACCGAAAGGCTTGCTCTTTCCCGTTCACGCGAATGGAGAGACGATCACCTTTCACCGTTTTCCGGCGGCCCCGTGAGGTCGCCTTAGGCAACATCTTCCGGACAGACTCGCCGATTCGGATCGCACCACTTGCGTCGAGACCACACCAGCCGGAAAGATTCAGGATTTGGGTGATCTGGTCGGCGCGCCGGATCGTGTCATCGGTGCAGACCGTGGCCATCAGGACCCGGTCGAGGTCTCGCTTTGCGGCCGGATCTTCGCCCGCAGCCAGCCGGGCGCTCGCCAGAAGGAGTCAGATCTGGCCTGAATCGTAGGTTGCGGCGAGGTTTTTCAGGAGAGCAATGGCTTCGGTCCGGTAACCACAGGCCTGCCGGGCGATGGCGAGCAGCAGGGCCACGTTTGGACTGTCAGCCGCCATTCTGTAGGCACGTTCCAGCCAGCCCAGCGCCTCAGCCGCGTCTCCTGCGGACAGACATGCCTCCCCGCGTCGGAAAGCATCCTGCGCCTGTTCAGATGCCCATTTCTTCCAGTTTTCCCGGTCTTCCGGCGTGATCAGTCCGGCGGGTCGCGGGGTGACACCCTCTTTCCTGATTTCCGCAGTGAGAGCCTCTGCGGCATCCGGAGCAGGCACCTTGCGGGAGCGGGATGGGGAGACGCGCTTTCTAGCCAATGGCAGGGTGGGCAGTCTCTGCGACACCCTGAGACGCAGGCGCGGCCGCCTCGGGGGATACGGGCGCGGATGGCCTGAGTGTCTGTGCCAGTTCGATGGTGGCCTGACTCAACCCTTGCGCCTCGGCTTTCCTGTACCAGCGACACCCTTCCTCGATGTCAGGTTCACCGCCGAGCCCGCGGGTCAGGTAGCGTCCCATCATGAGCTGGGCAGCAGGGTGTCCCTGATCTGCCGCCTTGCGGAACCAGAAAAGCGCTTTTTCTCGATCTTCCGGCAGGTCGTGACCGCCGCCGAGCATGGCGCCCATCGCGAACATGCTGCCGACATTGCCCTGCACCGCCGAGCGTTCGAACATTTCAGCCGCTTCCGCATGATCGACCGGGCCGCCTTCGCCCTTCACGAGCAGCTGGCCATAAGAATGTTCGGCGTCAGCCATGCCCTCTAGGGCCGCTTTGCGCATCCATTCCCGGCCTTCCTGCGGATCGACCGGAACGCCCCGGCCCTCGATCAGCATGCGCCCATACCAGTACTGGGCGTTGACGATTCCTTCAGCCGCCTTGCGCATCCATATGGCGGCCTGCTCCTCGTCCCGTTCCGCACCCACGCCTTCCGCGAGGCAGACGCCGAAGTTGAAGGCGGCGATCAGATCACCTGACTGGGCGGCTTGTTCATACAGGCTGCGGGTGGCAAGCCGATCCTCGCTGGTGCCGCCGCCGACCAGAAGCAGGTTGCCCAGATCGGCCGAGCTGGCGGAATCGCCATTCTGCGTTGCGAGGCGGAACCATTTGGCGGCCTCTTCCTCGTTCCGGGTGACGCCCGCACCCGTGACGAAGAGCAGCCCAAGAGCGCGCGCGGCTGCGGCATGACCGCCCTCTGCGGCCGCCCGATACCAGTTCGCGGCTTCGAGATAGTTCGGCGCAAGATCGCCGCCGCGTGCATAGATGTCGCCGAGCAGCGCCGCCGCTTCAAAATCGCCTGCAAGGGCGGCCTTGCGCAGCCATGTCTCGCCACGCGAGATGTTGCGTTCGATGCCGCGCCCTTCGATGAGCGCCAGACCGTAACGGGCCTGCGCCGAACGGACATTGTGTTCTGCCGCCTTGCCATACGACGCGGTGGCCGCCACGACATCCTGAGAAATGCCCGCGCCGCGCTCGTAGGCAATGCCCATGAGATAGAGCGCCGAACCGACATTCCCATCGGCGGCGATTTTCAGATGATGGACCGCCTGCGCGAGTTCCTCGTCCGATTGCGCCGAATGCAGCCCGGCCAGACCCAGACCGAGGTGACCCTGCGCGCAGTTGGCTTCCGCCGCTTTCCGATACCAGACAAGGGCCTCATCCGGATTGCGGATATCCTCCGGGCCAGCGCTGAGCACATAGCCGTAGAGAGCCTGAGCGTCGGGCGACCCGCCTCCGGCACCCAGTTTCGCCCAGTGTGCCGCGCGCGGATAATTCGGTGTGCCGGTGATGTTCTGGGCAACATCCGAAAGCTCGAATGTATCGCTTTCGACGGCGTCCGGCAGACCAAGCAGATACAGCGTGGCGAGAACGAACTGCGCTTCGGTCCAGCCTGCCTGTGCTGCGCGACGGAGCCAGCGACCACCTTCGACGAGGTCACGCGGAATGCCGATTCCGTCCAGATAGAGCCGCCCCACCCGAAACTGGGCTTCTGGCATGCCCGTCTGGGCAGCGGCACTGATCTCGGCGAAACCGCCGGTGAAATCTTCTTCCTCAATCAGCTTGAGGCCGTGTTCCAGCCGTTTCTCGGGGGTCCGGCGGGTAAAGAGGCGCGACATCAGACTCAAGAGCAGTCCTCCTCGGGCACGGCGAAATCTTCACTGGAACAGCGAAGGCCCGCCTCGTGCTCCATGACAGGATTTATGTGAAGAGCGGGTTGCCTGCCACCCCTGTGCTCATCGTCTCAGACATTCCCCCACCCCGACCCCTGCATTGCCCGCAGGAATCGGGGGGCGGAAAAAGAAGTTGAAACTTACGGCTCCCTCATGCCGTCTGTGACCAGCGGCATGACGCTGTTCAGCAGGAACTGCATCACGGTCCGCTTGCCCACCTGGATATCGGCTGTCACCGGCATGCCGGGATGCGGATGGAAGAAGGACGGCACGCCATGCAGCGTGTAGCGGTCGATCCGCAGGCGAACACGATAGTAGGACTGCGACGCCGCAGCCGGATCATCCGACTGCGAGGCCGAAGACCCTGCACTCGTGGAGGAGCGGCCACCACTTTGCGAGGTGAACGCATCGGCCGAGATTTCCCGCACCGTGGCATCCGCGCCGCCATATTGCGAGAACGGGAAAGTCGCGAACTTGAGCAGTGCTTTGTTGCCGACCTGCACGAAGCCTGCTTCTCCGCCACTGAGGCGCGCTTCCACTTCCAGACCGTTTCCGACCGGGACGAGGGTCATCAGTTCGTTGCCAGTGCTGATAACCGATCCGATGGACAGTTTGGCGATGGTCAGGACGATGGCGTCCTCACCCGATTTCAGCGTGGTCATGCTCTTGCGGAGCTTGGCCTTCTGATAGTTGCTCTGCGCTTCGGAGAGGTGACGCTCGGCATCGCTCAGATCGTGATAGATCTGGGCCTTCCACGTTTCGATATAACCCTGACGATCAGCGCTCAGGGCGCGGATCTTGCTGCTGGCGCTGATCGCCTGCTGCCGGGCCGAGATCTGGGAACGCTCATTCTCCATCAGTTCGCTCTGGGCGCCAAGCGTCGAAAGACGGCTGCCGACCTGATCCTGCTGGAGACGCAGGCGCATGCTGTGGACATCCCGGGCCACCTTGGCTTTCGCGCCATACATGGCGGCGTTGGCCTGATAACCCTCAAGATCGCTGGTCTGCGCGGCGATCTGCTCCTGATAATTGCTCACCTTGGCGTCGAACTCGGCCTTGCGGCGCAGGAAGTTCGCCGCCTGCTGAGTGGAGGCCGGATTGGTCGGGTCAGGCATATAGTCCCGTCCCTGCGCTTCGGCGGTCAGACGATCCACCTCGGCCGAGTAGCTGTCACTGAGCGCCTTCATGTTGTTGATGTCGGCGTCACTGATGGTCGGATCGAGATGCGCCAGCACCTGTCCCTTATGGACGAAGTCGCCTTCATGCACGTCGAGGGTGCGGATGATCGAGGTTTCCAGCGGCTGCACCACGAGGGTTTCCTGCGTGGAGACGATCTTGCCCGGCGTCGAGACCACCCGGTTCAGCGGGAACACGGACATGACGATGACGCTCGTCATTGTCAGACCACCGACAAGCCACGTGATGTACTGGGCCGCAGGCGTGGGCGGCATGTTGACGAGTGCCGCGCTCGGCGAGTGGAATTCAAGAAGAGCCGGCGGCAGATCGTTCCCCGAGAAGGGGTCGTTCGTCTGAGGAAGGAAGTCCTTAGACTTGTTTTCGTTGTTTTCATCGCCGGAGGAGGCGGGAACGACGTCCTGTGTGGTCACTGGTCAGTCTCCTTCCGCGATCAGCGGAGCGTCGTCGACATTCGCACCGCCCCGGTTTGCCGTGTGGCGGTTCTGCTGCATCCACAGCGTTCGGTAAATCGCACAGCGTTCGAGCAGAACCTCATGCGGGCCGATATCGGCCACGGCGCCACGTTCCATGACGAGAATCTGGTCACAGTTCACAAGAGACGACAGCCGGTGAGAGACGATAACCATCGTGCGGCCCTTGCCGATGCGCTCCAGATTGGCGTTGACGAGCGCCTCGCTTTCCGGATCGAGCGCCGAGGTCGCCTCATCGAGAATCATCAGTTTCGGATCGCAGATCACGGCACGCGCAATGGCGAGGCGCTGACGCTGACCACCAGAAATATTGGTGGACCCTTCTTCAATGAAGGTTTCATAGCCTGCGGGCATGCGTTCGATGAACTCTTCCGCGCCGGCAAGACGGGCGGCACGCACCACGTCGTCAATGGTCAGGCCCGGTCGTCCTGCCGTGATGTTGTCGCGAATCGTACCACGGAACAGGAAGTTGTCCTGAGGCACGACACCGAACGAACGACGGAGATGGTTGAGGTTGATTTCACGCAGATCGACGCCGTCGAGCTTCAGATAGCCCGTATAGGAGCGGCTGACGCCCTGAAGCAGACGGGTAATGGTCGATTTGCCGGAGCCTGAGCGTCCGACCAGACCCAGCATCGTGCCTGCGGGCACCTCGAAGGTGACGTCGTCCAGCGCCTTGCTGCTAGCGCCGGGATAGCTGAAGTTCACGTCGATGAAGGACAGAGCGCCCTTGATCTTCGGGCGCATGCCGGTCGTAAGCGCCTTCGTTTCGGTCGGCTGGTTGAGAACCGTGCCCGCTTCGCCCAGCGACGTGGTGACTTCGTTCAGATCGTCAAGCAGCTTGGCCAGACCGGTCAGCGGTGTCGCGACACGACTGCCGAGCATCATGAAGGCCACCAGCGCACCCGCGCCCACCGAAGAGCTTCCGGCCAGCACAAGATAAGCGCCGACGAGGATGATGCCACGGTTGATGAACAGTTCCAGCGGCATGCTCAGCGTCGCGGGCCAGTTCGACATGCGGCCGACATCCAGCTTCGCCTGCACGACGGCGGCGGTGCATTCGTCCCATTCCTGCTTGCGGGAATTTTCGAGCGCCAGCGTCTTGATGGTGCGGATACCGGCGATCGTCTCGTACATGACGCCCGACCGCTTCATGTCGGCATCAATGAGCTTGCCGAACTGGCGTCCGACCGGACCCATGAAGATCACGACGAGCAGGCCGATCAGGCCCGAGGCGGCGACGGTCATCCATGCCAGCGTCGAGCTGAGGAAGAAGAGGAACGGCAGGATCACGACAAGGGTGAACAGATCAAGGAAGGTCGACATGAGCCGACCGGTCATGAAGTCACGGACCTTGTAGATCGCCATCACGCGCCCGATGACGTTACCGGCCTGCTGACGCTCGAAGAATTCGAGGGGAAGGGACAGAAGGCGCGAAAAGATGTGCAGCGAGATGCGTGTGTCGATACGCGTGGTGAGCACGAGCGTCAGTTCGCGACGACCGTAAGAGAGCAGCACTTCATAGAAAGACAGCACCAGCACGATGGCGGTGATCGAGACGAGCGTCGCCATCGAGCGGTTGTTCACCACGCGGTCGATGACCTGCATGACGATCAGTGGCGGGAAGATCTGGAGGATACTGAGCGTCATCGAGGCAATGGCGATGTCGCGCAGGGACCGTTTCTCGCGCAGAACCATCTTGGCGAGCCACGCTGCATTGATCGGCGCATCGGCTTCCGTCTGGTCCTTGCGGCGCTTGATCAGCAGGACATCGCCTGTCCAGACCTGTCCGAGACGCATCTCGTCCACGGGAACCGGTGGGACGGCCTCGTCGGCCATCGGATCGCGCAGCCAGACGATTCCGCGGCCAGCATCGGCATTCACCATCAGCGCGGCGGAGCCATCGCGGAACATCAGGACGATGGGCGGAGAATTGCCCATCTTGACGAGGTAGCGCCATTTGATGCGCATGCCTTTCGCCACCGCGCCCTGCTCGTTCAGCCAGCGGGAGAGGGTGGCGGGAGAGGGACTGCTTTCACCGGGTTCCCCGATGAAATCCTGTACGTCCAGTTCGAGACCGTGGAAATGAGCCGCCGCGATGACGGCATGCAGCCGGATCAGGGCAGGTGCTGGTCTCTCTTCCTGTCGGCCGGGTGTACCGACGGCGTTTCCCTGCGGATTCTTCGGGGTATCCCCTTCAGAGCCGGGAGCGTCGTTCGCGTTGTCGACTGGAGCCACAGATCGTCCTCTATAAAACTAGTCCGCGTTTCACCCCGCGGGAAAACGCTGAACGGCCTCTACCACACAAACCGCGTGACGGCTGCCCACGATATGACGGGTTTGTGATTTCCGCCTCGAAAACAGACAGTCACGCCCGGTATTCCGGTGCTGTAGTTACCGCATGAAAAATGATTTTTGGTTACTCTTCCGTCTCCGGACTGAACAGGCTGCAAATAATGGCATCCGTCCGGAGCCCGGCGGCAACGGAAGCCTGTTGATCGGCCGAAACAACGAGAGCAATGTGGCGAAAGAATGAGCGGTTCCCGCGCGCACGGTCCTGATAAAGCAGGAGAAGCTGACTGACCAGAGCCGGTCTGGGGGTGCAGCAGGCGCAGGCAGGTCCATGCCAGGGGCTTGATTCGCTGGCAGATCCCCGGAAGGCCGTGGAAGACGCACCGGAGCGCGCGGCATCGGGAGCAAGGCTCGCCGTTTGCTGCCAGCCGTCGCTAGCCGGGACATCGCCCGTCGCACCGAGAAGAAGAGTCTCGGCGCGACGGGCGGCACTCCAGCCCGACAGCATTGCAGGCGTGGTAATAATCAGGGGAATCAACGGTCTGACTCTCCGTCGGAGCAGGGAATACTGGTCATCAGAGGTTCGCGGCGACCACCATAGAGGCTTTCGTCGAAGGCGGGGAGTGGAGGAGATGCCAGCGGCTTTGTCTCTCTTTTCTGGACAGAAACCGTTCCCTTTGTGATAACCGCCGTCCTTTCCCGTCCCGAACGGGTTGCATTCCCCGAATACCCGGTAGTCCCTGCATGACCTCCTCCAGTTCTTCCCGTCCCCCTTTGCTCGAAGCCCTTCAGGAACAGGTGTTGCTGTGCGATGGCGGCATGGGATCGCGCGTGCAGGCGCTCGATCTTGAAACCGAGCGCGATTACTGGGGACAGGAGAACTGCACCGAGATCCTCAACCTCTCGCGCCCGGAGCTGGTGCGTGAAATCCACCGTGGCTACTTCGAGGCCGGGGCGGACATGGTGGAGACCAACAGTTTCGGTGGGTCGCCGATCACGCTGTCGGAGTTCGATCTTCAGGACCGCTCCCGCGAGATCAACCGTATTGCCGGCACACTGGCCCGCGAGGCGGCCGACCAGTTCGATGATGGTCGCCATCGCTATGTGCTGGGTTCCATCGGGCCGGGCACCAAGCTGCCTTCACTCGGCAACATTGATTATGACACGCTCGAAGCCGGTCTCGCCGAGCAGGGGCGCGGACTGATCGAGGGCGGCGTCGATGCTTTCCTGATCGAGACCTGCCAGGACACGCTTCAGATCAAGGCCGCCGTCAACGGCATGAAAATCGCTCGCGCCGAGATGGGCGTGAACACACCGATTTTCGTGCAGGTCACGGTCGAGACCACCGGCACGCTGCTGGTCGGCCCGGATATCGCCGCCGCCGCGACGGTGGTGGAGAGCCTCGGCGTGGACCTGATCGGCCTGAACTGCGCCACCGGTCCGCAGGAAATGGCCGAGCACGTTCGCTGGCTGGCCGAAAACTGGCCGCGCCTGATCTCCGTGCTGCCGAACGCCGGTCTGCCGGAACTGGTCGATGGCCAGACGCACTATCCACTCAGCCCTGAAGAAATGGCGCTGTGGATGGAGCGCTTCATCATTGAAGATGGCCTGAACATGATCGGCGGCTGCTGTGGCACCTCCACGCCGCATATCGCAGCGCTCGACGCGATGCTGCGCAGCCGTGCGCCGTCCGGGAAGCATCGTCCGGCTCCGACCAAGCGCAACCCGACGTGGGTGCCGTCCGTCGCCAGCCTCTATAGCCAGACGCCGCTGCGGCAGGAAAACGCCTATTTCTCCATCGGCGAGCGCTGCAACGCCAACGGTTCGAAGAAGTGGCGCGAGCTTCAGGAAGCGCACGACTGGGACGGTTGCGTCGCCATCGGGCGTGAGCAGGTCGTTGAAGGCTCGAACTCGCTGGATGTCTGCACGGCCTTTGTCGGGCGCAACGAGAAGGCCGAGATGGATGAGGTCATCCGTCGCTTCACCTCCTCGGTGAACGCGCCGCTGGTGATCGACTCCACGGAAACGCCGGTCATCGAATCGGCACTGAAGCTGCATGGCGGCAAGCCGATCATCAACTCGATCAATTTCGAGGACGGCGAAGAGATCGCCCACGAACGGATGAAGCTGGCCCGCAAGTTCGGCGCGGCTGTCGTGGCGCTGACCATCGACGAAGTCGGTATGGCGAAGACGGCGGAAGACAAGCTCCGCATCGCCTCCCGGCTGGTCGAGTTCGCCTGCGACCAGTACGGCATGCCGCAGTCGGACCTGCTGATCGACCCTCTGACCTTCACCATCGCCACCGGCGTGGAAGATGACCGCAAGCTCGGCCAGTGGACGCTGGAAGGCATCCGCCTGATCCGTGAACACTTCCCGGACATCCAGATCATCCTCGGTCTGTCGAACATCTCCTTCGGCCTGAATCCGGCGGCGCGCGCCGTGCTGAACTCGGTGTTCCTCGACCATGCCGTGAAAGCAGGCATGACGGGCGCGATCGTGCATGTGTCCAAAATCCGACCGCTGCATCTGATCCCCGCCGAGGAAGTGAAGATTGCAGAGGATCTGATCTTCGACCGTCGTGGCGAGGACTACGATCCGCTCCAGAAATTTCTGTCACTCTTTGAAGGACGGAAAGCCGCTGACGTCGCCAAGAAGGCGAAAGCCGAGACCGCTCCGGAGCGTCTGAAGGACCGGATCGTCGATGGTGACCGCAAGGGGCTTGAGGCCGACCTTGAGGAAGCGATGCAGGAGATGCCTGCGCTCGACATCATCAACAACGTGCTGCTCGACGGCATGAAGGTGGTGGGCGAGCTGTTCGGTTCCGGCAAGATGCAGCTTCCGTTCGTGCTCCAGTCCGCCGAGACGATGAAGGCCGCCGTTGCCTGGCTTGAGCCGCACATGGAGCGTGCCGACGGGCAGGCGCGTGGCACCATCGTCCTGGCAACGGTGAAGGGCGACGTGCACGATATCGGCAAGAATCTCGTCGATATCATCCTGACCAACAACGGCTACCGGGTGGTCAATCTCGGCATCAAGGTGCCGGTCGCCGACATGATCGAATCCGCCCGTGCCGAGAAGGCTGATGCGATCGGCATGTCCGGTCTGCTGGTGAAATCCACGGTCATCATGCGCGAGAATCTTCATGAGATTGACCGGCAGGGACTTGAACTTCCGGTCATCCTCGGAGGGGCTGCGCTGACCCGCAACTATGTCGAGGACGATTGCGCCGCAGCGTATGGCACGCATGGTCGTGTGGCCTATGCCCGCGATGCGTTCGACGGTCTCTCGCTGATGGATGTGGTCGCGAAGGGCAAGTTCGATGATTACGCCGCCGCTATCGCCAAGCGTCGTGAAGGCAAGGCCAAGCGTGCCACGCCGCGCACGCCGGAAGTCGCCGAGGAACGTGGCTTCGGGCCAGCGGATGTGGCCGCTGCGCAGGTGCGTCGTCGTCGGATCACGCAGGCCGAGCCTGTCATCACGCCGCCTTTCTGGGGACCGCGCGTGGTCGAAACCGAGACGAACGCGGTGTTGCCGTTCCTCAATGAACGCTCGCTGTATCAGTTCCAGTGGGGCTTCAAGAAGCAGGGGCGTTCGCTGGAGGATTTCCTGATCTGGGCCCGTCAGGAACTGCGCCCCGTGCTGCGCCGGATGCTGACGCTGTGCGAGGCGGAGAACATTCTCAAGCCGCGTGCCGCCTATGGCTACTGGAAGGCTGCCGGGCAGGGGAACGATCTGATCCTGTTCGCAGAAGACGGCCAGACGGAAGTGACGCGCTTCACCATGCCGCGTCAGCCGCGTGAGGATGGCGAGTGCATCGCCGACTTCGTGCGTGATGTGGATGACGCCGAGCGTGATGTGATCGGTCTTCAGGTCGTCACGGTCGGGCAGAAGGCGTCCGACATCGCCCGCGAGTGGTTCGAGGAAAACCGCTATCAGGACTACCTCTATCTCCACGGCCTGTCGGTGGAAGTCGCCGAGGCGATGGCGGAATACACCCACAAGCGCATCCGTGCCGAACTGGGCTTCGCCGGTGAGGATGACCGTGACATGGATAAACTCCTGTCACAGGGCTATCGCGGGTCGCGTTATTCGTTTGGTTATCCTGCCTGCCCGCGTCTGGAAGATCAGGAACCGATCCTCAAACTGCTGAATGCGGAAAAGATCGGTGTGTCGCTGTCGGACGGTTACCAGCTTCACCCCGAGCAATCGACCTCGGCGCTGGTGGTTCTGAACCCGAAGGCGAAATACTTCACGGTGTGAGAGTTGTTTTCGGACGTCGTTTCTCTCTCCGTGAACGGGAGACGACGTCCATTTTTGAAAATATGACTGTCTGACAGGGTGGTTTGGTGAAGTCCGTCACAGGAGTATCATCGAACTGTCACCCTGCGTTGCAAATGACACCCCTAACACTGACGACCGGAAATCACCTCTGAAAAGCAGAGTGATACGGGTGTTTTTGTGGATCTTCGATGTCGTTGCGAACATTTTTGCTGACAGTTCCGCTTCTGGGAACTGCGCTTCTGGTTTCTCCATTCGCATCTGCGCATGCAGGTGTTCTGTCCGAAGAGACAGACAGGGATAACCCCTCGGCCCGTCACAGGTTCAGGGAACCGGCACGTCCCGCCTTCTGGCTGTCCCATCTGCAGGAGGCGGAGTCCGGTTGTGGGGCGGGGACTGTCCGGCGGTCCGGGACGAATGTCACAGCCGATCTGAGGCTTGCCTATTCGCGTAACCGCATCTGGAACCCGGCAGAAAACAGGGACGATCCGGTAAGGCTGCGCTCTTACAACAGTTGCCTCGCGGCCCCCACGATTGTCGTCTCGCCCGGAGATGATCTCCGGATCAACCTGCGCAATGATCTTCCGATCGACCCGTCCGCCGACTGCCCGAAAACCATCAATACACCTGCCTGCTTCAATAAGCAGAACCTGCATCTTCACGGAATGCATGTCTCGCCGGAAGGGCATGCGGACAATGTGATGAACACGGTCCTGCCGAACGGGGGCGTATGGCATTACCGTTACGCCATTCCCTCCGGTCATGCCGCCGGAACATTCTGGTATCACGCGCATCAGCACGGCGCGACGGCCATCGGCGTGGCCAGCGGCGAGGCAGGCGCCCTGATCGTGCGTGGCACCCGGCGCTATGCTGACCGGAAACGCAACAATGGCATCGTCGATATCGATACGGTGCTGCATGACAGGTCCGGCCAGCCGATCGTTGAGCGCATCATGCTGTTCGAGCAGATTCCATATGGCTGTTTCAGCGATTCCACCCACAACACGCTGTTGCAGGACAGCACCACGGGCGTGTGGCAGTGCCAGCAGGGCGCGGTTGGCGAGGTGGAGAATTTCCGCAGTCAGTTCATCAGCAGTCATACGACAGAAGATGGAACGGTGCGCGATGCGTGGGATCTGTCCCGACGCTATACGCTGATCAACGGGCAGACTCAGCCTGTGATGTCTTTCCGCGCGGGCGACGTGGAACGGTGGCGCATGATCGCGGGCGGCGTGCATGACACGCTGAATGTGCAGATCGTGCGGGCGCGGACAGGGCAGGGCACCGCCAGACTGCGTGCGCCGGGCTATGCCGATCAGACGAACGCGGGCATGACCTGCGATGGTGAAACCGTGGCGCAATACGAGATCGCGGCAGACGGCCTCACCCGCCCCAGCATCTCGCGCAAGGACGTCAATTACCTCTATCCCGGTCAGCGCAGCGACGCGCTCGTCACTTTCCGGCATCCGGGCCTGTATTGCGTGATCGATCAGGGTGGCGACACGCTCAACACGATCATTCCCTATAAATCACGCCCGCAGGGGAAATCCCCCTCTGTGATCGCCGTGGTGTCGGTGAGCGGGCGGGAAGACCCATCCCCTGTCAGCCGCAGTGACGATAGCCGCATCAGCCGTTTTCTGCGTGAGGGGTCGGAAGGACTGCCATCCTTTGTCCGGGCGCGTCTGACGCAGTTCGATCTCACCGATTTCGCCTATTTTCCTTCCGGAGGAGAGCCGGGCAGCGATTTGTCGAACCTGTCCGTGTCACATCGTCCGACAGCCTACTTCGCCGCTCTGACCATGCCTCTGGCTTCGGGTGCGGTGTTGCCCCCCGATCAGCCCATGCCGGATACAAGCATCAACGGCATGATCGGCCTCGTGCAGAATGAACTGGTTTCCGTTGATGGCGTGACCGCGCTGCCGTTCAGCATGGACCCCACTCATACCTACCACGTCCAGCTCGGGGACGTTGATGAGTGGCGCATCGGCACGCGCACGATGGGCACTGGCACCACGACGGGGCAGCATGTGTTCCATATCCATGTCAATCCGGTGGAGGTCATGGATATCGTCGATGAAGGCACGGGAGAGTCGATCTTCAGGGAAAACGGCCGCTGCAAGATGAAATACAGTCTGGAGAGTGCCGATGGATCGGCCAGTTCCACCTACAGTCCGGAATTCTGCGACCAGTCACATGTTTTCAGGGACACGCTGTTTGTGAAACCCGGTTTCGCAACCGTGGTGCGGACCCGGTATGATGATTTTCCGGGAGACGCGATGCTTCATTGCCACATTCTCGATCATGAGGATCAGGGCATGATGACCTTCGTGACCATCGGAAAGGGAGACGGGGAAACGGGCGGCATGTCCATGGCCGGAGATGAGGCCGACAGCGCTGCTCAGGACCATTCCGCCATGTAAAACGAGTGACGGGGGCAGTGCCCCGTCACTCTCTGGCTTCGTTTCCATCCTGCCCCCAGGCAGGTGTTATTTCGCTTTCCGCGCTGCGGCGATGGCCGCGCGCAGATCGCTCTCGGACGCAGCGCCCGGAATGATCGTCTTCTCGCCGACGATGAAAGTGGGCGTGCCATCGACGCCGACCTTGCGGGCCAGTTCGAGGTTGCTCCGCAGGAGTGCCCCGACTTCCGCGCCCTTCATGTCGGTCTCCAGTCGGGCGGCATCAAGACCGACGGAAGTGGCGACTGCCCGGATATGCTCGATGGACGGCGCCTCGCTGTTCGTCATGAGAGCATGCTGGAATTTCATGTAACCATTCTGGCGGGCAGCCGCGAGCAGGGCCTGCGCCTCAAGCTGGCTGTTGGGGCCAAGGACCGGGATGACCTTCTCGACCAGACGAAGATCGGGTTCGTCGGCGACCAGCTTGTCGATGATCGGCAGCACCTTGCGGCAGTAGGGGCAGCGTGGGTCGTAGAATTCCACGATCGTCACGGAGCCGTGGGGATTGCCGAGCACGACATCCGTGTCGCTTGTCTCGAGCTTCCCCGCATTGTCATGAATGGCCCGAAGGCTTGCCGCCTGCTGTGCGGCCTCTCCCTGCGCGCGCATCGCCGTGATGGCGTCTCCAAGAATGGTGGGGTCCTGTTTCAGCGCCGAGCGGACGATCTCGACGATTTCCTGCCGCTGGGCCGCGGTGAAACCATCGTCCGCGCGCGCGGAAAAGCTGGCGAACAGGGAGGCGGAGGCCAGAGCAGCAAGAAGCGCGGCGCGGACCGGAAAGCGATGGGTGCGTGTCATGACGGGAGTCTGTATCCCAGCCGGAGAGCGTTGTGAACGGCGCGACTGCCTGCCGAAAGCCACCCTGCGGCAGAAGAGGGGCTGGCTCATGCCATCTTTCCCGATGCTTCGTGGCTCACCTTTCGGGTGAATCTTTCCATTTTTGAAGATTCCTTATTTTTGAAGAGTTTTTCAGAACAATTTTGAATTGATAACGATGATGTTCCGGAAATATCCTGAAATCCGCAAGATTTTTTTACTTGCAGAGGATATGGAATTGATTTTTTAAATACAGTAAAAGGATAAAATAAAAACACGAAGGTATTTGTGGTTTTAAAGAAAGAATATCTTGGTTTTGTTTGTATAAATGGGTTATTAAGTAAATAATAATTTTGTTTATTTGTAAAAAATATATTGAAGTTCATATCGTGTTTCTATATGAAGGCCGAAGAAAGCTTCAATTCTACTTCAAGATAATGGCGCATGATTCTGTTTTCGTGTGTGCAGTCCAATGGCTCGTCTGCCGTCTGCGGAATCGCGCGTCATGCTCACCTGCTCCCGGCTTCGGTCGATTTCCACGCTTTCCGCAGGCTGCGATAAAAATTTCATAAGGAGAGAGCGTCTTGCCAGAGACAGGCCCTCAGACGACATCCACAGCACAACGTGGCCTGGCCGCGCTTCTGGGTATCCCCCGGCCCCTGCTTTTTGGCTTCATCGGCCTGCTGCTTTTCATGGTCGGTGACGGCGTGGAAGCTGGTTATCTCGACACCTACATGCTCCACCATGGCCACACCCAGGGCGATGTGAACCTCATGTTCACCACCTATGGCGTGAGCGTCATGATTTCGGCATGGCTCGCCGGACCCCTTTCGGATCTGTATGGGCCACGCCGCACCATGTGGGCTGGTCTTGTCATGTGGGCCGTCCTGGAAGTCGGCTTTCTGTCGCTGGGGCTCGGACCTGACAACCTGACCATGACGCTGCTGTTCTACACGCTGCGCGGCTTTGCCTATCCGCTGTTTGCCTACGGTTTCCTCGTGTGGATCGCCGCCGTGACTCCCGCCCGGATGCTCGGGTCGGCCGCCGGCTGGTTCTGGTTCTCGTTCTCTGCGGGCCTGCCCACGCTCGGTTCACAGTTTGCGCGCTACACCATTCCCTCTATCGGCGAACTCGCTACGTTCTGGTGCTCGCTGGGTCTCGTCATCCTCGGTGGTCTGGTGGCGCTGCTGCTCGTCCGGGAGCCTACCGGGTCGAAGTCTCTTCTGCCTGCCGGTACTGACAGGAAAAAAGCCTTCTTCGGGTCGATCAGCATCACATGGCGCGAGCCCAAGACGATGGCCGCAGGCATCATCCGGACGATCAACACGTCTTCGGAATATGCCTTCCTCGCCATCATGCCCGCCTTTTTTGTCGATGAACTGCATTTCTCGCAGGCGCAGTGGCTCGATCTGCTGTCGCTGATCTTCCTCGGCAATATCCTGTTCAATCTTGTCGCGGGGATGCTGGCCGACAAGCTGGGTCATCGTTTTGTCGTGGCGGTCGGTGGCTGCGTCGGATGCTGCGTGACCATTCCTCTCTTCTACTACGTGCCGCTGTGGTATCCGGGTAACTTCCCGCTCGCGGCCCTTGCCGGCTTTATCTACGGTGGAACGGTCGCAGCCTTCGTGCCGATGTCCGGCCTGATGCCGCTCATCTGCCCGAAGGAAAAAGCCGCAGCACTCTCCATCCTCGGTCTTGGCGCAGGTGCCAGCACGTGGGTGGGTCCAGCTGTCGTCGGGATCTGTGAATCCTGGTTCGGTATGGGGCTCGAGGGCGTGATCTGGAGCTTCTCCGGCCTGTATCTGGCCGCTGGTATCCTCACGCTCTGCCTCCGCATTTCGCCGGAAGCACGTCGTCACACCGAGATGCTGGAGAAGAAACACACGCTCCGGGATCGCGAGGCCTATGCCATGGAACATGCCGTCTGACGCATTGAGTTCCGTGTGATGGTTGTTCAGGGCCGCGCCGGGTTTCCGGCGCGGCCCTGACTGCGTACAGAGACTTTTTTCCCGCCAACCAAAGCGCGGGCAGGGAAGCAAACTGAACGTCCACTTTTTTGCCAGCAAGAATTTGCGACCCTCTTCATCCCGGTTTTGACCCCGGGATATCAAAGAGATCGCAGGCCCATGAGGGGCAGGCCCGGACTCTCTCGCGCTCGATATGTGGCTGACGCCGATGCCCACCCCATACGGAGGGCGGAGGCAGTATTCTCTGTCCGGTTCAGGAAGGCTGCCGTGTCGCGACAACCTCATTGAGCAGCGTCGTGTCAGCATCCGATAGCGTCACGTCCGCAGGCACGAACCCGAACACGCGCCCATAAAACGCCAGTTCGATCTGGAACGCCCGTTGCAGCGTTTCCTCTCCCCGAAAACCGTGGCCTTCCCCGGGAAATTCCACAAGCGGGCAGGTTACGCCGTTCTTTCGCAAGGCCGTGACCATCGAACGGGCCTGTGCCGGTGGCACCACGGTATCGTCGAGCCCTTGCAGGAACAGGACGGGCGCATGGATGCGGTCGGCCATGAAAAGCGGAGACCGCGCCCGATAGACGGCTTCGGCATCCGGCCACGGCCCCACGAGACTGTCGAGATACCGCGCCTCGAACTTGTGCGTTTCCTCGGCAAGCGTGCGCAGGTCGGTCACGCCGTAAAGACTGACGCCTGCCGCGAAAATATCCGAACTGGCGAGGGCGGAGAGAACCGTCAGTCCTCCCGCGCTGGAGCCACGGATGGCGATTCGTTGAGGATCGACACGGCCGCTCGTTGCCATGGATGTGGTGGCGGCGATGCAATCCTCCACATCCCGCACCCCCCATTGCCCGTCCAGCCGTTCGCGATAGCTGCGACCAAAGCCGGTGGACCCGCTGTAATTCACGTCCAGCACCGCGAAGCCGCGACTGGTCCACCACTGCACCTTGAATGAGAACCCTTCATGGGCCCGCGCCGTGGGGCCGCCATGCGCCGTGACGATCATCGGTGGCAGTTCGCCATAGGGCATGCTGTAGCGACTGTTGGCGGGCGCATAGAAGAAGGCATGACCGGGCGTGCCATCGGCGAGCGGAAAAGGAATGCTTTCCGGCAGCGCAATGTCGTCGCGCCCAAAGGGCAGCGTTGTCGCCGCGCGCAGAACGCGGGGCGGAGTGCCCGGCGTGCCGACCACCACGCGGGGGGCCGCATCGGCAGGGGCATCAAGCCATGCGAACTGCTCGCCGAACGGGCACGGGCATTGCTCAGGCAATCCCAGAGCGAGGGGACTGACATTGTAGCCGTCGCTGTTCGGCGCGAGCAGGATGGTCTGGGTCTGTCCGTTCCGCACGGCGAGTGCCAGCACACGACCATCAGGCAGAAGCGCATAGCTGCGCTGGCCAAAAACCCAGTGAGGCTGGCCGATTTCGGCGTCCATCGGGCAGACGGGCGCGCACTCGCCATTCGTCAGGTCGAAGCGCCAGAGATTGCACCAGCCGCTGCGGTCCGAAATGGCGAGCAGGGAGTGAGGATCGGCCCAGTGCGGTTCGGTCAGGGACTCTTGCCGTGCGGTTCCTCCGAGGACGCGGCGGGAGGACGGATCCGCCAGATCCATCACGCAGAGGCGCGTGCTGGTCCAGGGCATGGCCGGATGATCCCATTCGATCCAGGCGAGACGGGTGCCGTCCGGGGACGGTGTCGGCGTGGAATAGAAGTCCGCACCTGCGGCGATGATGGTTTCCGAAGGGGGCGCCAGACCAAGCGCGACAAGGGTGTTCACCGGTTCCCCATCTGGGCGATGATCCTCTCGGACGGCAAAGATAGTCCTGCCATCGGGCGCGAAGGCGAAACTCGCGTAACGCAGCGCTGCCCCGCCCGCGAGGCGACGCTGGGGTGCACCCTCGAGATCCAGCAGATGGACGCTGCCGTCGATCCGGTTGCTGAACACGATGGCGTTGTCCTGCACGGCATAGGCGCCACCGCCATATTCATGGACCTTCGTGGCGACATCCACATCGGCTGGTGTCAGGTCACGGGGCTCTGTGCCGTCCTGCCACAGAACAAGGACTGTCCGCCCTTTCTCGGACGGACGGCGTTCAAGCCAGAGCACCCTGTCGCCACTCGTGCTGACGCCGGACAGCGTGACGGTTTTTCCACAGGCGAGCGATGGGGTGACGGGTGACGGCCATGTGCCGCATGGACGGGGCTGACGGGTCATGAAACCTCTCCTGACCGATGACACCACGGGTTTGCAGGGTTGACAGGAGCCTGTCCAGACGGTTCCTGACAGGTTCCTCAAAGCTCTCGGGATATGTCACGCTGTTACATTATCTGGACACACTGATGACCCACTACGGCTACGGCGTCATCGGCGTGGTAGTGATGCTGGAGAGCATGGGGCTGCCCCTGCCGGCGGAAAGTATCCTCATCAGTTCAGCCCTTTATGCCGCGACGACGCACAAGCTCCACATCTGGGGTATTGTTGGCGCGGGCGTGAGCGGTGCCATCATGGGCGACAATTTCGGCTATCTGATCGGCAAGGAATGCGGCTTCCGCCTGTTGCACCGTTACGGACGGCGCGTGGGGCTGACGCCGGACCGCCTGCTGCTGGGGCGATACATTTTTCGAAAACACGGCGGATCGGTGGTTTTCTTTGGCCGCTTCATCGCCGTTCTCCGCGTGTTCGTGGCGCTGCTGGCGGGTGCGAACCGGATGCCCTGGCATACGTTTCTGACACATAATGCCCTTGGTGGTCTTTGCTGGGCCGGTGGTTATACGCTGGCTGCGTATTATCTCGGTCATGAAGCCATGCAGCTTTCCGGGCCGCTGGCATGGGTGGCCATTCCGCTGGCGCTGGTGGTCGGCGGGACGATCATGCTTTTCCTGAAGAAGAATGAGCGTCGTCTGACGGCCGAAGCGATGCAGGCTGCCAAGACAGATAAGAGACTGATCGCGGGCATGGAAAAGGAACTGGATGTTGACGGACAGAATTGAGCAGCACGCGGCATTTCTGCGCACGCTTAACCGGCTTGATGGCCGCGTGGCCGTGGTCACGGGCGCGAACAGCGGTCTTGGGCTGGAAACCGCCTGCGGACTGGCGGCCCTCGGCGCGCGCGTGATTCTGGCGTCCCGCTCCGAGGAACGGAACGCCACTGCTCTTGCTGCCCTGAAAAACCGCGTGCCCGGCGCGGTGGCGGAGCCGATCCACCTCGATCTCGCATCGCTGGCGTCCATCGAAGCCTTTGCCCGCGTCCTGAGCGATCGGGTGCCCGCCGTCGATGTGCTGGTCAACAATGCCGGTGTCATGGCTCCTCCCGTCAGGCAGGAGACGGAGGATGGATTCGAGTTGCAGTTCGGCGTGAATCATCTGGGGCATTTTGCCCTGACAGGCCGGTTGAAACCGCTGCTGGAAGCCTCTTCCGGTGGTGGGGTGGTGATTGCGGTCGCCAGTCTCGCCGCATGGAAAGCACGCATCCGGTTTGACGATCTTCAGTTCAGGCAACGTTATTCCCCCTTCGATGCCTATCGCCAGAGCAAGCTTTCGGACCTGCTGTTTGGGGAGGAACTCGCACGTCGGGCAAAGCTCAACAACTGGAACCTGCATGCGCGCATCGCCCATCCGGGCTGGGCGCAGACGCAGATTGTCCAGAATGGGCTGGGTTCAGGCAGGGCGAAACTGAGTTCGTGGATTATGGAAGTCGGTTCCGCGCTGGCGTTTCGCTGGTTCGGACAATCGGCGGCCTGTGGGGCCGAGCCGTTCCTTTACGCCGCCGCATCCCCGCTGGCGCAGGATGGCGATTATTACGGACCAACAGGGGCAGGCGAACGGAAAGGCGTGCCGGGCCTGACGGTCGTGCCGCCTGCGGGGAAAGATTTGCGGGCCGCACGTCGCTTGTGGGAGATCTCGGAACGACTGACCGGGGTTTCGTTTGAGTGACAGCCGAAAGAAGATAGGAAAGGCAGAAGCTTTTCCTGAGTAGATATTCTATCGAGTGCCCCGGCATTGTTCGGGGCACCCACTGTAATTCGTGGAAAATATGCCTGTCATAATCGGAAAGATTACAGGCCTCCACTATTTGTATTGCTCTTTTTGCTGCGGGCGAGAAAACGCCTGATACGAACACGGGTCTCTTCTGACAAAACGACGCGCAGAATTGTCCGCGGAACCAGTGATGGCCAGCGCTGCCATTCTGTTAAACTCAATGCATCTCCGATCCGGCCTTCAATCAATAACCTTGAAGAAGCAGCATGCATTGCGCGTTTGAGGAAATCGCCTTTTCCTGAATTGTATAGTTCTTTGTTGGCGTTGATTGTTTTTTTGATGAAAATAATATCGGATCTGTCGGGTTCATACGGTCGGTAATAACAGACTTCGAGTAATTTGGCGCACACAGCCATTGAAAACCATGACCGTTCCTCAGTCATGCACACGGGTAGCGCGACTTTCATCATGCCTTCCAGTGTGGATTCAGCATTTAATTTCTGCATCAGGTCTTCACTGAACGTGATGTCCGGCTTCCCATGCCGTCTGCGCTGGGCGGAAAGTGCCGCCAGCTGAGACCAGATCGCTATCTGTCGACCGCGCATGACGGACGTTGTCGTGATACTGTTCGCATGGCGTCGGTATGATCCCAGAACCTCCGGGAGAATATGCAGTCGTCCAATCTCCTGTAGGCGCCAGCAAAGATCTGAATCCTCGGAGACGGTTAAATGGCGGTAGCCTCCGACAGATCTGACTGCCTCGCTTCTTGCCATGAGAAGGGGTTGCAGAAGATAAGGTTCATGCGCCGGAAGGGAATCATCGCAAGCCAGATTCAGATCCTTGACAGCGGTGACGACCCCCAGATCTGCGCTATCCGCATCGATATATCGTGCCTGCGCTGAGAGAGCGACACAATCGGGGTGAGTTTCCAGATAGGCAAGTTCACGCTCAAAACGAGTGGGATCGGATATGTCATCCGCATCGTGCCGTGCCAGAAAAGGCGCTTCGCAAAGCGTGAGGCCATTACACAACGCGGGCACAATTCCCCTGTTTTCCTGCCTTACAACCTGAATCCGACTATCTTTTTTACAGAAATCCGACAGTATTTCGGGTGAATTGTCTGTGGAGCCATCATCGACAATGATCAGTCTGAAGTCTTTGAACGTCTGGTTCAGAATGCTGTTCAAAGTCTGCGGTAAAAATTGCGCGCCGTTATAGGTCGTCATCAGAACGTCGATGCGATGGGAAGGCATTATAGAAATAATCCTTTTGATACGCAGGCTGTTTAAGTCTTTATGATTGGCCAAAAATATCAAGTCAATCCAGAGATCGGAAACTGATTTTCAAGGGCTTCTGCCGGAAGCGGCCTTATGGTCGAGCCTGATGTTAGGCCAGTTTATGGCAGGTGGATAGAAAGCAGGGATGAAAAGCGGAGGCAGCCAGCTTTCCGTTGAATGCTTTGATCTTTGCAGGCTGGTTTATGCTCACGGCTTCTCATGCGTGACCATCGGGCTGCTCAGGACTGGGTGCGACGTGGGACACTTTTTCAGACCCATGAACGGGGCCTCGGAAGGAAGGATGATCCTCGTGTTGTGGAAATTTTTTGGAAGTGGATGAGAGAACGCCGCTGCCTGTTCTCTCATCCATTCGAAAGATTGGGTGCCTATGCGTTCGTACATGGCGGACGGAAGACTGACAGGCTGTTTCAAAAGTTCTCCGCTGGCGCAGCGACGCGCGTTTTCACGCTCCGATGCTCACGGCCCGTATGACCGTTTCGTTTAAGTGCTCAAAAACCACATCGGTCGCACACACCCTCAGGGGCAGTTGCGCTCAGTAGAGAGCTTTTGAAACAGCCTTTGAACGAAAGCCGGTCCCGTCAACGCAGGCCATACAGTGTTCCCGAATAAAAGGGGCCCATTACCGGAAGTCAGAAACGGTCCAGTGCTGTCGGGGGAACAGGCTGCCTGTGACACGGAAAGACAGCCATGGAAAAGAAGGAACCCTGCACTTACGATCGAAGCGACCTCCACCCTGAGAACACCCCGGACCGCTGTTAGCGTAAGGGCCCGGTTCAGGGAGCGGAAATCGGCATACGTGCAACCAGGAAAGGCGGTTTGCGGAGATCGTGATTATCATGGAAGCGTGGCAGTCGAGACCACTGACCGAGAACGACATAGACGAAGTCATGATCAGCGAAAATTCCGTCCGGCCATACGAAGCGTGGGTCAGAGGCGATCAGATCGAAACTACCGTCCGGGTTGCGTCGAAAGATAGCGTCATGATCGGCGGCGGTCGTGTAGATGCGATTCCACGGATCGGTGGCCAGACCATCCGCAGCCCCTTTCTCCCCTTCATCCACGACGAGCGATGCCAGTTCTGCGGATGTCACTGAGAAATCAGCCAGTTTCCCCGTTGGCAGCGTGTAAAGCCGACGACTGGCGAGTGGCGCGTAAAACAGCGTATCGGAACTGGCAGAAAGCGTGATTCCGTCCGCACCACCTGCCGGAAAACTCGGGTTTTTCGGATCATAGTGCAGAACGCGACCGTCCAGAACGGTCTGATAGCCTTTGTCAGGTAGAACTGAAACCGTGCCTTCGAGAACGCGTCTCTGCCTGCCAGTCGCAAGATCGACAACGACGAGAGCCGGATGGCCGTCGAACGAACTGTCAGCGATGAAGGCAGTGCCTTTTTCCCCATGCGTGAGGTCGATCCGCAAATCGTTCATGTGACTGCCGGGAAGAAGGGCATCCTTTAGAACGACACTGGCGATAATCGTGCCTGTAGCGGGATTGATGCCGACAACTTTAGCACCCCCCGGCGGGATCGGATGATTCTTGATCTTTCCATCATCAATAACCCAGATATTGCCTTTGCTATCAGTCGTCATTCCATGCGGTGACACCAGATGCTGATCGGGTGCGCCGTCCGTAGCAGCGGAAAAGGCTGCGGATGGAAAAGGGATGAGACGATCATTCTTCCACTCGGCAAGAACCGGACCGGTATGGTCGCCGTCATGCTTGGGAAAGGTCAGGAAAAGCCTGTTGTTCACCACCGCGATCCCTGACGGGCACGGTGACGGGATGCTGGCTATGATTTCGACTTTCCCTTGTTGTCCAAAAGCAGGGTCGTGATTGTTGGTGATGGTGGGAGACGCCGCATGCGAGACAGATGTCAGGCAGAGTGGGATGAAACAGGCGGCGGCCTTGAACCAGACGCTGTGTTTTCGTTTTGAAATGGCGTTGTTCGGAAAAAATACCGACATGTTTCGAGGTGGGTCATCAGCATGTCTGATAAGGCGACCTGTGAGGAGAGTGTCTCGCATCGTCACGTCTGACTCCTTATTTCTTCAGAAATGGCTTTAGAAGTGTCAAATCCGCTGCGGAAAGGCGATCGGATGCAGTGGAGCACTGGTGCCAGTAAGGATAGAGGAGGGGTGGGCGGCTGACGTCTTCCAGTTTCGCAATATCCTCCGCATTCAGCGTCAGGGATGCTGATTTGAGATTATCGGCAAGCTGTTCATTGTTGCGGGCACCGATGACTACACTGGCGACGCCCGAGCGCCCAAGAAGCCATGCGAGCGCAACCTGTGCCGGAGTAGCGCCGTCATAATGCGTGGCGACTTCGATAAGAACCTCGACAATGTCGTAAAGCGCTTCCACGTCGCGCACAGGCGGCTCGTCCCAGTGCGCCGCTTTGCGCGTGTCTTCCGGTTCCGGCTTGCCGCGCCGATATTTTCCGGTGAGCAGACCGCCTGCGAGGGGCGACCAGATGACCGCATCGACTCCCTGATCGACTGCAATGGGGAGCAGTTCATACTCCGCCTCGCGTGCCTGCAGAGTGTAGTGAATCTGCTGGGCGATGGGGCGCACCGTTCCATTTCGTTCTGCGGCATTCAGCATTTTCATGATGTGCCAGCCGGAGAAATTCGAAACACCGATATAGCCGATCTTGCCCGATTGTTGCAGGTGATCGAGAGCTGCCAGCATCTCCTCCACCGGTGTTTCACCGTCCCATTCATGGCACCAGTAAAGATCGATATGGTCGGTCTTCAGGCGTTTCAGGCTGGCTTCACAGGCCCGGATAAGATGATGACGCGACAGGCCGCGTTCGTTCGGTCCTTTGGAGCCGGTCGGGAAGCGTGCCTTCGTCGCCAGCAGGAGGCGATCCCGACGGGCCGCGTCGAGGGCTTCTCCAATAATTTCTTCTGACACGCCATCCGAATAAATGTCGGCGGTATCGAGCATGTTCACACCCGCATCCAGCGCCATGTCGATCTGGCGACGCGCGCCATCAAGATCGGTGTTGCCGGTCTTGGCGAACGCACCCTTGCCACCGAACGTCATGGTTCCGAGAATGAGGGAGGAAACTTTCAGGCCGGATCGGCCGAGAAGACGATATTCCATCAGTTCTCTCCTTTTGCTTTCAGTGGGAGGGGTCCGGAAACGGCCGTGCCGTTCTCCCATGTTTCAACGATCTGGTGGGCATCGGCGATATTGGTCGCCGGGTTGCCCGCGACGACGAGCAGGTCTGCTCTTTTGCCCGGTGCGATCACGCCCCGATCAGGCAGATTGAGTAATGCTGCAGCATTCTGCGTTGCGATATGAATTGTCTCCAGCGGTGTCAGTCCGGCCTGAACGGTCAGGTCCAGCTCCCGATGTTCCGCTACACCGGGAACCCGCAACGGCATGGCGCCACTATCCGTGCCAAAACCGATTTTTACGCCAGCGTCGTAAAGCGTTTTCAGATTTTGCAGGTTCATCGCAAGAGACGTACGGGCGAAATCGGCTAGCTTGCCGGTGGTGTGCTTCGCCTGCCATGCCGGATCTCTGACCTGATCCAGAAGAGGCATCGAAAGACCCGCAATCGTGAACGGCGTCTGTGTCCACGGGGCGCGATCTGCCCACGCCGTGCTGGCTTCATCGAGTTGCAGTGTGGCGATGTACCAGATGCCGCGTGACTTCAGCGTTGCGACCAGATCTGGGGTCACGGGCTTGTCGCGTACACCATGCGCAAGGATATCGACACCGGCCGCGACCACATGCTCAGCGTCATGGAGATCGTGAATGTGGGCGGCGACACGCAGATTGCGCTTGTGGGATTCATCCACCACAGCGGCGATGATTTCGGGAGTCATCTTGACGTGCAGGGTGCCGTCAAAATTATCCACCCAGATCTTGACCAGATCGGTGCCCTCATCGGCCATCCGGTCAACGTCCTGCCGCGCTTCGTCGGCTGTTTTCGGACGGAAAAGCTGGTCAGGCTCAAGATCGACAGGAGGAGCGCCCCGCGGAACGCCAATTCCCTGATCGACACCGAAAAGATCGGCCGGCGTCTTTCCGGCATGGGCATCCTTGCGGAGCGGATCGAACACGTCCGGCACGTTGTTGCCGAGTGCTGTAACGGTCGTCACGCCGTAGTGGCGATATTGGCTCAGAGCGGCGATGATATTGTCGCGGGTGTAGAATCGGGATCCCGTGGTCACGCCATCATACTGGCCGACATGGCTGTGATCGGAGATGATGCCGGGCATGATGGTGTCGCCGGAGCGATCCAGAACCCGCGTGTGTTTCGGGAGGGCGACATGCTTCCCAGCGGCGAGAATATGGCCGTCCTGCATGACGACGGTGGCGTCCTCAATCGGAGCGGCCCCCGTTCCGTCGATGATGCGCACATGCGTCAGGGCAATCGGGACGGATGTCGGGGCCGCGAGAGCAGGCGCTCCCATGACAAGAGCGGCAGTGGTCAGAAGAATGCGGCGCATGACGATCTCCGTGATTTATGAACTAACGGCAGCAAGATTACGTTCGTTCCATGCGAGGCGTGCCGCCAGCACCAGACCGCAGGCTCCGGCGAGACCGCCCACCAGAAAAACAGCGCTATCGCCAGCATGATCGGCCAGCAGACCGGTAAGGGGGCCAGTTGCGCCATAAGCCAGATCCTGAAAGGCGGCGAATCCTCCCATGGCGGTGCCGCGCATCTGCGGAGAGACGCGCCGAACGACTTCCACACCCATGGCAGGGAAAATCATTGAGCATCCCGCTCCAGTAAGAAAAGCGCCGATCAAAGCGACGGTGGAGCCGGAAGCCTGCCAGAGGAGGAACTGGCCGCTGGTTTCTATGGTCATGGAGGCCAGAGCCACGCGTGCGCCACCCAGCCGGTCTGGCAGGTGCCCGCACAGGAGGCGCACAAGAACAAAGGCCGTGCCGAAAAAAGTCAGGCCGAGGCTGGCGTGCGGCCAGTGACGGTGAAGGAACATCAGCGGCATGAATGCTCCGATGGCGGCGAAGCCGATTCCTTGCAGAAATACGACAAACCCCAGATCGGAAATCTTTGCGATGACGGTGCTCAGTGGCTGGCGTTTGCCGGGCTGCGGCAGAACGGGTGCCACGGGGGCGGCCATGCCAAAACCGATGAGAGGCGTGACAAGGCAGGCGAGACTGACCGTGACATAGCCCGCATGGTCGTAAAGACTCAGCCCGATGGGGCTACCGACGGCCAGCGCCCCGTACATCCCCATCCCCACCACCGAGAGCACGCGTCCGGAACGCTGATGCCCCATGAGGCCGATGGCCCATGCGAGTACCCCGACCACCGTCAGACTTTCGCCCAGCCCGAGCACCAGACGCCCGATCGCAAGGACCGCAAAGGCGGAAACGGGTGAGGTCATCTCTGTGGCCAGCATGCAGATGACGGCGCTGACGGCGTAAAATCCCAGTCCGGACACCATGCAGAACTTGCCACCACGGTGGTCCGCGAGCTTTCCCGAGAGTCCGCGGGTCAGGATGGTCGAGACGAAGGCGATCCCCACAGCGAGGCCCGCCATCGCGTTGTTCATATGCAGCGCAGTGCTGACATAGACCGAGGTGGTCGGCATCGACATGGCGACGGCGAGGTAGGACAGGAACAGGGCCGCGGCCAGCCAGACAAGCAGCCGTGGTGCCTTGTCCTTTTCCATCAATATCTGGCTGTCGGATTCAGGCACGCGACCAGCTTCCTTTCGGGACGCAGGCCGGTATCGGCCGTTGCTCCCCAGCCTGGAAAACCCGCCGGGAAACGAGTCACGCCAGCGGCTGCGGATACGAGGGAGACGAGAAGCCCATGGTTTCGGCGACGAGGGCGATTTGCCAAGAGCCAGACCCATGACGATTTCGTGATCAGGTCAGGGTCAGGGTCGCGACAATCCCGAAAAGGCGAGGGAGAGGATGGCCGTCGCCAATAGGACAGTTCGGAAGATTGGGGATGTTTTTGAAGGGGTATGTCGCGAAGAACGTGTGGCCCGTTCGCTATCGGGTCAGCGGATACCCGCATGATTGAAACCGGCTGTCTTTGTTCAGATGGCAGGCGCGGTGCCCGAAGGTGTGGGGCAGATCTGTCGTGCCGTCTGTTGGGAGGGCTTTGCGGCCAGCAGGGAGGATGCGGGGTCCCGGTTTTGACTGCTGTGGCTTTGGTACAAATAAAAAGCCGCCCCGGAGGGCGGCTTTCTACACATCACAACTGTGAGTTCAAAGCCTTAGATGGCTTTGAGGCCTACAGCAGATGCCTTGCCGTTGCGACCAGCTTCGAGCTCGTAAGAGACCTGCTGACCTTCGGTAAGGGTATGCATACCGGCGCGCTCAAGCTCAGAGATATGAACGAACGCATCCTGACCCCCGTCGTCGGGCTGAATGAAACCAAAACCCTTGGTGGGGTTAAACCATTTTACGGTGCCTGTTGTCATAACTAGGCTCCTTTTTAACAATAGTAGTCGTGTACAAAACACACACGAAATCATAACTTTTAAGGAGAAGAACTGACACAACACGCGTCGAGGACTCGGATAAAAGCACCTACTCTGCGGTTAAATGTACAGAAAGAAAGGAAAATGCAAGCAAAAATCTCTCTCCCGACGATTTGCGTTGTAACGCGTGCTCGGGAGCTTCGGCGGCCAAGCCGTTTCCACGGGCCTCATACATTGCTTTTTCGCCGCGCCATGCTCCCGCTGGATATGCGTTCGAGAGGGATATCGGACGTGCCGATCACGGTAACCCACCTCGGATTGGCGCGGGAACTTTTGGCAATGACTGATCTTCGGGCGTGTTCGTCTGAAAGGCGAATAAGGTCGTGACATTGGCAAGTCTGCTCTGGGAACGCTTAAAAATCGTCGGGAACACCTGCTTGTTAGAGGAAAGACCAGCAATCCCGGGGTGCGCCCGACTGAACCCGTCCCGCCGATGTGAGGGGAAAATGTGAGGTAAACAGTGTCGCATCATGGGTGCGGGCGTAGTCCAGTGCCCACTTGCGTGATTTCACGGCCGTCTCGGGATCGGCGTCGAAGACGGAGTTCCATTCGGGATACATGACCTGAACCGGGTGATGCATGACATCCCCTGTGAAGAGCACCTGTTCACTCCCGGACTGAAGGACGATGGACGCATGATGCGGCGTGTGACCCGGTGTGGGATGAAAGGAAAAGCCCTCCAGGACATCCGTTCCATCGACTTCAACCGGATCGGCAAGACCTGCGTTGACGATCGGGTCCACGCTGTCCGCCCGTGTCATGAAGCTGGTATGATTGCGTTCGGTATCGTTGGCCGGATTACTGAAGAACTCAAACTCTTCCCGCGAGAAGAGGTAGCGGGCATTTGGGAAAGTAGGACACCAGACGCCATCCTGCAGGCGTGTATTCCATCCGACATGATCAACATGAAGATGAGTCAGCAGGACAAAATCGATTTCTTCGGGCTGAATGCCCGTCTGTGAAAGATTTTCCAGATAGGTGGTGTGCAGGTGATCGAAATACGGGGCGGCAGGGCGTGCCTTGTCATTTCCCGCACCAGTGTCGATCAGAATTTTCCGGCCGCGATCTTCGACCAGCCAGCTATGAACACTCAGCAGCGCGTGGGTCTGAGGCGCATCAAGCGTATCAGCCAGCCAGAGGCCAGCCTGTTGCGCCTGATCGTCGTTCCAGTCCGGAAGGAGGCGACTGGGAGGAAGCGCGGCGAGCATCATGTCCGGAACTTTTACGATGCGGGCCTCACCGACGGTGTGCCACTGGGGCTTGTCCATGATCGTGTTCCGTTTCAGTCGCATGCTTCGAATGGCGTTAAACGGGGATAGGCCAGCATGGTTTGAGAATTCAATGATCAGAATAGCCCTTTATAGACGCTGTCAACATCGGCTGGTCGCCCATATCGAGGTTTTTCATAGGTGAGACCGGGGGTAGCTTGATCGTCGTCGGTAGCGGCACAGCGTGAGTTGGCCCGAATGAGCCGGGGATGTGGAAGGTCTTCCTTCAACCGATATCTCGCAAACGCCGTAGATGAGGTCTTCTGAGATCCTTCAATGCGAGCATCGACTGGTAGTGTCGCCGCCGATCCGGCGCAGGGATGGTCAATGTGTGTGCTGTGTCATGCTCCGCAGGCCGGATGACAGAGGAACGACCCAAGGGAGGCCCTTGTGAAAGGGACCGGTACATGCCCCTCCTTATGTGGATAATCTCTACAAGCACTCATTCGGCATTATTTTCGGTCTTTGGCGTCCAGAAGTCATTTGCCGCGCTTCGCCCGCGCATTGTCAAACGGTCAGGACTATGTGCAGCGGTGCGCGGAATTGCTCCTTCACAGCCCACCTCTCCGGATTGATACGCAAAACAGCGTTTGCGCCCTGCATCCGGGATTCAACAGACCTGTATTATTTTGGCATCACTCTGTGATTATATTCACTCATATATAGGTTTATGCGCGGCGATATATGGACAGTCCTGCCTCAGGCACGGCAGAAGAGGAACACCTCTTGTTCTTTATTCATATTCCGGACCCGCCAGATCTATGCACGATCGTTTTCATACCTTTTTCGTCACAGGAACGTTTGGCGCCCTTCTGCTGACAACCTCGGCGCTGGCAGCGACGCCTACTCCCGCATCGCAGGGCACTCCCGGCAAACAGATCGCCTTAAAAACGGCCGCTACCAAAACACCGACAACCAAAACGTCGGCAGCCAGGACACCGGTCGCCACAACTCCGATCGCCGGGATACTGGATGGTTCCAATGGCGAAACGGTGAATGTTCATGGTCATCATGCCGCAGATGGCACCGGCGCCAAATATATGAACAAGACCGTCTATCTTGGGCCTCTGGGCAATAGAGACACACTGGACACGCCTTATTCCGTCATGGGTGTCACTCATGACGTCGTGGTCAACCAGCAGATCCGCAACCTCAACGACCTGGCACAGTATCTGCCATCGGTGCAGATGGAAGTTCGTGGTGATCCGAATACGTCTCGCCCGCAGTCCCGCGGGTTCGAGGCTGACGTGATCTCCAACTCCCGTCTTGACGGCCTGAATGTGGTTTCCACCACGCCTTATCCGGCTGAATGGATCGATAATCTGCAAGTCCTCAATGGTCTCGCAGGTGCGATGTATGGACCGGAAAACCCCGCTGGTGTTTTTGAATATACACTCAAACGCCCGACTGACCGGCGAACCGAACGCCTGTCAGTGGGCGTGGATTCCATCGGCACCCCCACGGTCAATGGTGATATTTCCGGTCGTGTGGGCAAAAATGGCTGGTTTGGTTACCGCCTGAACATGCTGCATGCCGATGGCACGGCCTATACACAGGGAAGCTCGGTCCGCCGGGAAATGGTCAGTGGTGATTTCGATATCCATCTTGACGACAAGACGGTTATCGAAATTGACGCCAGCCATTATACATACGACCAGCGCGGCACAGCCCCCGCCTTTGGTATTCCGTCGACCGGGGTGGGAGGGAGTAAATTACCCGAAGCTCCGGATCTGAGTAAGCGTCTGGCTCCTGAGTGGAGCGGTTATAATATGGAAACCAATACTTTCCTTGCCAAGATCAAACACCAGATCAACGAGGACTGGAGCTTTACACTGGGCGGCCTGTATCAGGATGCCGCCAGGCAATCCTTTGGTGTGGCCGATACGTTGTGCGACGGCAGCAAAACCTGTTCCGGGCTGAAAGGCAGTAATGGATGGTTTAGTTCCAAAGCAACAGCCACAACCACGGCGGATGATTTCCGTGTTGGTAGTAACATGGCTTATTTCAATGGTCGTGTTTATACCGGGCCGATCAGGCATGATCTGGTCATCGGCACCAACGGTTACATGATGGGAAATTATAATCCGGTCGGGGCTGTAACGAGCGCGCAAAACCTGGGAACTTACAATCTCTACGGTGCCTCACCATCCAGTGGAACACAGCCTTATTATCACGGACGTTATAAATCCAGCAGTGTCACCAGTCAGTCGTTTATCGTGGGCGACACACTGAGAATAAACAAACACTGGTCGATCATGGGTACACTCGCCTGGAGCTGGATCAATCAGGAAGGCGCTCTCAACGCGACCACTCCACTCAGAAAAACCTTTGATACATCAGCGGCTTTCAGTCCGACAACCAGCCTGATGTATAAGCCGACCGATAATCAGACCATCTATTTTACCTATGGCCGGTCGGTTGAAGCTGGTCCGGTTACGCCCAACAGCACAAGTTATACCAATACAAACATTGCACTCCCTATTGCACACTCCGAAGAGTATGAAGTCGGCTACAAATTCCGTTATCAGAAAATGCAGTTCAACGTTGCGGGTTTTCGGATGACGTCGCCTTATGCCATGTATGTTGCCGCAACGGACCCGACCGGTTGCGTGGCCAAGAGCAATTGTCAGACTTATCAATATGGCGGAACGCAGCGCAATTACGGTGTGGAGGCCCAAATTTCGGGCGAAGTTCTGCCTAACCTGTCTGTCCTCGCCGGCATGACCTGGCTGGATGCCGAACTGGTCCATGCCGCGTCGTCCACGTTGAACAAAAAGGAGATTGTTGGCGCAGCTCCGTTGCAGGCCAGTATATTGCTGGACTATCGCCTGCCGCTGTCATTTGGCTCTTTCGCATCTCGCTGGGCCTTCAATGCTGGTGTCCATTATATGGGGAACCGCGCGGCTAACGTCACCAATACGCTGCATACCGGATCGTACACAACGCTGGAGCTGGGCACACGCTATGCTTTCCATGTCGCCCAGTTTCCGTGGGTGGCACGTTTTGGTGTCAGCAACGTTACGAACGAACGGTACTGGGCATCTGTTTATACAGGGTCGCCAAGTGGCACATCAGGTGCGGCATCAAGCTTGTATGCGGGATTGCCCCGTGTCTACCACTTCACGTTGTCAGCGGAGTTCTGATAACCTTTCCCGGGAAATCAGACAGAAAACGCAACAGGCTCATCACATTCCGTGGTGAGCCTGTTGCATTGAATGGATGGCAAAAGCGCTTCCATTTTATTTCGGCTCCCATTCTGCTGCGATAAAGATGTTTGCACATTTTCCAACGGTGAAAGCATTGAGCATTCAACCGGCAGCGTCTCACAAGACGGTAACGGGTTCTGCTGTTCTGGTCCGTAGGAGAGCCCAGAATGGGGCTTGATACGACACATCTCTGCTCAGCGTTGGCATGCTGATCACTCGATACAGGGGTGGAATCCCTCTCCACTAACGGCACCGTCATTCCTGAAGGTGGATTGTCCCTCACTCATAGCAAGGTAAAAGCGACGGGAGCGATTGAAGCATCGCTAAATGAGAGTGCGAGGCCTGTAAAACGGCGGAATCGTTGTGGTTGCCTTGAGGCGCAAATACTATGCCTCCTTACTCTCCCCGCTCCAGCATATCCCCCTGACAAGTAGCCAGAAAAACTCAACTCTCCGTCCAGTGCCCTACCGGTCCACATGCCCCAGATCGCGCTCCGGATCGATGACATCGCGGACCTTCTGTTTCAACTCCTTCGGACCGGGGAAACCGCCGTCGCGTTTCCTCTCCCATATCAGGGTATCATCGACGTGAATCTCGAACCGCCCGCCAGTGTCAGGGCAAAGCGCCACTTCGGAAAGCTGAGTGCCGAAGGTGGAGAGTAGTTCCTGCGCCATCCATGCGGAGCGGAGCAGCCAGTTGCACTGCGTGCAGTAACGGATCGAAACCCTGTGAGCTTTTTCGGTCATGGCCCGACTTTCCTGCTGGATGGCATGGATCCGGTTTTGCGCCCGGACAGGGAAGCATCGTAGAAAGCATCCTGCGGCAACGCCACACCTCTGATCGCATCTGAAGGATCGCCCCGATGAAAGTCGCCCTCGGACAGTTCGCCGTCGCTCCGGAATGGACCGCCAATCTCGCACAGTGCGTGTCGCTGATCGACAAGGCCGCGGCGGAAGGAGCAAAGCTTCTTATTCTTCCGGAGAGCATCATCGCGGCGGACATGAACGATCCCCGCATCACCGTGCGCACAGCGCAGCCGCTCGACGGCCCCTTCGTCACCGGCCTGATCGACGCGCTGGCGGGAAAAGACCTGACCATCATCTGCTGCATCGCTACCCCCGCCGAGCCGGTGCTGACCCATAACTGCCAGATCGTGCTCAACGCTGCGGGACTGGTCGCCAGCTACCGCAAGCTGCACCTGTACGACGCCTTCAACATGAAGGAATCGAACGAATACGTCCCCGGCACCGACCTGCCGCCCATCGTGCAGGTCGGGGACATCAGGGTCGGGCTGATGACCTGTTACGACGTGCGCTTTCCGGAAGTCGCCCGTTCGCTGGCTCTGCGGGGTGCGGACCTGCTGACCGTGCCCGCCGCATGGGTGCGCGGCCCCGGCAAGGAGTGGCACTGGGAAGTGATGGTCACGGCGCGAGCGCTGGAAAACACCTGCTATGTGGCCGCTGTCGGTGAGTGCGGCCCACGCAATATCGGGTGCAGCATGATGGTCGATCCGCTGGGTGTCGCCGTCGCCCGGACCGGCAGCAACCCGGACCTGATCTTCGCCAGCGTGGATCTCGAACGCATCCGAACGACTCGTGCGGCGCTGCCCGTCCTCGCCAATCGCCGTTTCAAAGACCCCGAACTCGACACCTGAAAACCACAGCCGGAGCTATCATGGACACCCTGAACGAGACGAAAAACCTGATCCAGAGCCGTGATGATGGCTTCGTTCATGTTCGGGGCGCACGCGAGCATAATCTCAAAAACGTCAGTGTGGACCTGCCACGTGATAGTCTCGTGGTGTTCACAGGTGTTTCCGGCTCCGGAAAATCTTCACTCGCTTTCGGCACGCTCTACGCCGAGGCGCAGCGCCGCTACCTTGAATCCGTCTCGCCCTATGCCCGTCGCCTGTTTCAGCAGATGCCCGTGCCGGATGTGGACAGCGTGGACGGCCTGCCGCCCGCCATCGCACTCCAGCAGCAGCGCGGCGGCAGCTCCGGGCGCTCGTCCGTCGGCAGCATCACCACGCTCTCGAACCTGTTGCGGATGCTCTACTCCCGTGCCGGAACCTATCCCGAGGGATTGGCGCGGCTGGAAGCGGAATCCTTCTCGCCGAACACGCCGATGGGGGCCTGCAAACGCTGCCACGGGCTGGGCCGCATCCATGACGTGACGGAAGCGAACATGGTGCCGGACGACAGCCTTTCCATCCGTGATCGCGCTGTCGCGTCATGGCCGACCGCATGGCAGGGGCAGAACCTGCGTGACATCCTCGTCACCAGAGGTGTCGATGTCGATTGTCCCTGGCATGATCTGCCGAAAAAGACACGTGACTGGATTCTCTTCACCGACGAGACGCCGACTTATCCGGTCTATCCCGGCTTCACGCATGAGCAGGTGAAGCATGCCATTTCACGCGGGCTGGAACCCGGCTATCAGGGCACATTTACCGGTGCGCGGCGCTACATTCTTCAGACTTTCGCCAATTCGCAGAGTGCCATGATGCGCAAGCGGGTCGAGGCGTTCATGACCTCCACCGACTGCCCGGACTGTCACGGCCAACGCCTGAACGCCGATGCGCTGCGGGTGACGTTCGGCAGTTACAACATCGCCGCCATGACGGCATTGCCGCTGGAAACCATCGCCGGGACATTGCGCGCTTCGGTGGACGCCAACCCGGCACAGGATGCGACCGCCATTGCCGCCGGGCGCATCGTCGAGGACATGATCGCGCGCATTGCCGTGCTGGAAGATCTCGGCCTCGGTTATCTCCAGATGGATCGCGGAGTGCAGACGCTTTCCCCCGGCGAATATCAGCGTCTGCGCCTCGGCACACAGATTCACTCCAACCTGTTCGGCGTGGTCTATGTGCTGGACGAGCCGTCCGCCGGTCTGCATCCCGCCGATACACAGGCCCTGCTTGCGGCGCTGGACCGGTTGCGCAACGCTGGAAATTCTCTTTTCCTCGTCGAGCACAATCTCGATATCGTGCGCAATGCAGAGTGGGTCGTGGATGTTGGGCCACAGGCGGGAACGCGCGGTGGCGAGGTGCTCTATTCCGGCCCGCTCGCAGGACTGAAGGCTGTCGAGAACTCCCGCACGCGGGACTATGTGTTTGCGGCCACGACAGCCGTTCACCACACACCGCGCAAACCCTCCGGCTGGCTGCGTCTTGAGGATATCAGTTGGAATAACCTGAACAACCTGTCGGCTTCTTTTCCCCTTGGCACGTTCACGTCTGTGACCGGTGTCTCAGGTTCCGGAAAATCCTCTCTGGTCAGTCAGGTTCTCACAACTGTTATGGCTAAAGCCCTCGGTCAGGCGTTGCCGGAAGCAGAGGAAGAAGAGACATCTCTTGCTCCTTCTGCCCCCTCGGGAGATCCGGAAGGGCGGATTGTCGAAGGTCTGGGCACTATCAAACGTCTTGTGGTGATTGACCAGAAACCCATCGGACGCACGCCGCGCTCAAACCTTGCGACTTACACTGGGCTTTTCGATACCATTCGTAAACTCTACGCAGGAACCGATCTGGCGCGTTCCCGCAAATACGATGCTGGACATTTCTCGTTCAACCTTCCGAAAGGTCGTTGTCCAACTTGTGAAGGTGCGGGATCGACCATGGTGGAACTGCTGTTCCTGCCGAGTGTCTATGCGCCCTGTCCCGCCTGTCATGGCGCACGCTACAAACCCGAAATTCTCGACGTCACCTATAGGGGGCGCTCCATAGCCGAAGTTCTCGACATGAATGTCGATGAAGCCTGCGTGTTTTTTGTCGAAGACGCAGGCCCTGCGCAGGCCCTGACCACGCTTCAGCGCGGTGGCCTAGGCCATCTCAAACTTGGTCAGCCCGCGACGGAACTCTCTGGTGGTGAAGCGCAGCGGATCAAGCTGGCAACGGAACTGCAAAAGCAGCGTCGTGGTCACACACTCTACATTCTTGATGAGCCAACAACCGGATTGCATCCCGCTGATGCCGACCGGTTGATGGATCATCTTCATGAACTGGTGGAGAGTGGGAACACCGTCATTGTGGCTGAGCACGACATGCGGCTTGTGGCGCGAGGCGACTGGGTGATTGATCTCGGGCCGGGTGCGGGCGGCAAGGGCGGAGGTATCGTGGCGGAAGGAACGCCTCGGGCTGTTGCTCATAGCGAAGGGAGTGTCACCGCACCGTTTCTGGCGCGCTACACGGAGTAGGGCTTCCGGGGCAAAAACCCGGACCCTACAAAAGCAGCAGCCTTTCTTTGATACCTATTATTCTGGTGTCAAAGCAGAAGCCTTGTGAAAAGCGATATGTCCTGTCCTGCTGCACCGGATTTCATACTGCGGCTCTTCCGGGGAAGCATGGTGCGTATAGCCGTTGACCTCGAACGGTGCCTTTCGGACAGAGATGATCGTGCCGGATGTGCGGCCGCCTTCGTATTTCCATGAGACACCATCACCTGTTTTGAAATCAGTCATGATCCAGTTATCCCCTGACCAGAAGGCCGTGGCAGGTTTTGCACCTGCCACCGTTTACCTCATGCCCCTCAGATGGCGGCCAGAAGATCTGCATCGGCAGCCGAACCGAAGAATTCGTAGCGCAGCTGCGCAGCCGGAACGCCTGCTGCCTTCAGAGTTTCGACCATATCGCGCATGAACTGGTCCGGGCCGCAGATACGATAGATCGTGTCAGGATCAATCTGTGTTGCCAGCCATGCTTTCGAGATGCGGCCAGCATGATAGCGAACACCTGATTGCACCGCCGCACTCTCCGGCACTCCCGTGCTGAAGAAAATATCTGCCTGCAACACGCCGGATTTAGCCAACTTCCGGACATCCGCTCCAAATGCCTCCGTCCCTGCTGTATGCGCACCATGAATGAAGCGAACCGACTTTTTCTCGTCGGATGACAGCGCCTCAACAGCAGAGATAAATGGTGTCAGTCCAATGCCTGCACTGAGGAAAACCGTTTTCTGCTCTTTCGTCGGGTCATAGACAAAATCACCGGCAGGAGCGGACACCTGCAATTCCGTGCCTTCCTGCACCGTGTCATGGAACCATGAGGAGACAACGCCGCCGTCTTCCTTCCGCACGCTGATCCGGTAGTGCTCCGGCGAAGGGGCGGATGAGATGCTGTAATTGCGGCGCTCCGGACCATGTCCGGGAATCTCCAGTTTGAAACTCAGATACTGGCCAGGCAGGTGCTTCATCACCGGATTGCCATTCGTCGGCACCAGTTCAAACGAGCGGATGATGCTGCTTTCCTGCTTCACGGACCGGACGCGGAATGTGCGCCAGCCGGTCCAGCCGCCGGGAGCCTCTTCGTGTTCGTCATAAATCTGCTTTTCACGACCGATCAGCACGTCAGCAAGAAACCAGTAGGCTTTGGCCCAGGCATCCATGATCTCCGGCGTCGCGGCATCGCCCAGCACATGCTCGATCGCGCCGAGCAGAGCCTTGCCGACATACGGGTAATGCTCCGGCAGGATGTTCAGGCCGACATGCTTTTGCGTGATGCGCTCGACCATGCCGCCGAGATTGCCCAGCGTGTCGATATTGCGGGCATAGGCCAACACCGCGAGCGCAAGCGCCTTAGGCTGCTCACCGTCTTTCTGATGCGACATGTTGAACAGGTCGCGGATCTCGGGATCGGCCAGCAGCCGCTGGTACATTTCCTTCGTGATATCCAGACCATGCGCCTCAAGAGCAGGAACGCAGGCTTTGACGATGGAGCGCGTTTTTTCGTCGAGAGGAGCAGTCATCGGATTTCAATCCTTAAAGGTGTTTAACATAGTAACCTTAATGAGCGGCGACCCGTTAAGGTGTCAATGAGAGAAACCTTTTTGTGTGGTCATGGCCGCCATGCTGGTTTATCATTTTCCAATGCGTCTTACTCTTCAGTCCGATTATGCCCTGCGCGCTCTGGTCTTTCTGGCCAGTAATCCAGACCGGTTGTCTTCGATCCATGAAATTTCCGAGATCTACGGCATCTCCGAACATTACATGGTGAAGATCATCCATCGCCTCGGCGGCGGCGGGTTCATCGAGACGATCCGCGGACGGAAGGGCGGCCTGCGTCTGGGGCGTCCGGCGGAGCAGATACGCATCGGTGATGTCGTGCGCTTCACGGAAGAGGATTTCGCCGTGGTGAGCTGTATGCAGCGGGACAGGAAGGAAGGCGAAGGCTCCTGCCTCCTGATGCCCGATTGCAGCCTGCGTCATACGCTGGGTGAGGCGATGGATGCCTTTCTGAATGTTCTGGACAATCGGACACTGGCGGACGTTGCCGGGGCATGGGAGCGGCAAAAACTGTCTGTGGCCCTCGTTCGCTGAACGCTCCCGCATAGCCCGAAAACGGTGGCAGACCCGACCTTGCGTCGGGATCAGAGCGACGTTTCCTTCCGACAGAGGTAACATCCACACAATCCCTATTGATACAGTATAACATAACCTTTAGGGGTTTTCGCCATGCGTTCGTCCCGGCTCCCCTTTCTGCTTGTCGCTTTGTGTCTCGGTGTCGCCCCGGCCCGTGCGGCGGATCAGACACCCCAGCCTACGCGGATTGTGGCAGCCGAAAACGTATGGGGCGATATCGCCGCGCAGATCGGCGGGACGGATGTGGTGGTGGAGAGCATTCTCAGCGCTCCGGATATCGATCCGCATCTGTTTGAACCGGTGCCCACGACGGCCCGCGATGTGGCGAATTCAGACCTTGTCATCCTCAATGGCGCCGGTTTTGACCCCTGGATGAGTCGTCTGTCCGGTGTGCGTCCGGCGATCCGTGTGGCCGATATCGCGGGCTGGCATGATGGCGACAATCCGCATCTGTGGTTCGACCCCGTGGTCGTCGGGAAAGTGGGCGAGGCCGTAGCGCACGCCCTGCGCGATGATCCTCGCAACACACCCGTCCTTCGTGCTTTCGAGCAGACCGTCACCCAACTGGAAGACCGCATCGCCGCGCTGCGGAAGCAGGTCGCCGGTATGAAGATTTCGGCTACGGAACCGCTGCTCGGTCGCCTGACCGACAGTCTTGGACTGGTGACTGAAAACACGGCTTTTCAGCTAGCCGTGATGAACGATGTTGAACCCGGGCCCGCCGAGGTGGCCCGGTTCGAGAACGATCTGCGCAATGGCACGCTCCGGCTGCTGATTTACAACAAACAGACGGTCACGCCGTCCGCTTCCCGACTGCTGGAGGTGGCGAAAGAGGCGGGGGTGCCCAGCATCGCCGTGACCGAAACATTGCCCCCGGGGATGCACTGGCAGGGCTGGATGAGTACGATTCTGGATGAGCTGGAAGCGGCGCTCCTGAAGCGTGGTCGAGCCTGATGGCGGAACCCGCCGTCACCTGCGAGAACGTGATGCTTAGTCGTGGGGAGCGTGACATCCTGTCGGGTGTTTCCTTGTCCGTGCCTGAGGGGTGTTTCGTCGGACTGTTCGGGCCGAATGGCGGCGGCAAGACGACATTGTTGCGGGCATTGCTGGGATTGCAGCCGGTGGCGAGAGGACGGATCACCGTTCTCGGGGACGCTCCCGGCGCGTGTTCGGCGCAGATTGGCTACATGCCGCAGAGTCGCGGCGGGAATGGCGCATCCCTGACCGGCTGGGACCTTCTGGGCTCCGGTATGTCCGGCAACCGTTGGGGAATTCCGTGGCGGTCGCGGGCCGACACGCTCGCCATTCGGGAAGCTCTGGACGCGGTGGACGCCACGGCTCTGGCCGACCGCCGACTGGGCGCGCTGTCCGGGGGCGAACGGCAGCGGCTCCTCATTGCGCAGGCCCTGATCGGCTGGCCCCGACTGCTGCTGCTCGATGAGCCGCTCGCCAGCCTTGATCCGGTTCGCATGCGGGATGTGGCCGAGCGTCTGGGACGGATCGCGAAACAGCGGGGCATGACGGTGATCTGCTCGGCGCACGACATCAATGCGCTGATGGGCGTCATGGATTCCGTGCTGTATGTGGCGCGCGGGCAGGCACGGCTCGGCACGGTGGATGAGGTGATGACGACGGAAGGTCTTTCGGCGCTCTACGGCGCGCCGGTGGAAGTCTGCCGCGCTCCGTCCGGACGGCTTCTGGTCAGCGCGGACGCCCTGTGATGTTCGCCTATGACTTCATGCGGATGGCTTTCGGCGCGTCCGTTTTCGTGGCGCTGCTGGCTGGTCCGGTGGGCTGGTTCCTTGTGCTGCGCGGCCAGAGTTTCGCCGGTCACGCCCTGTCTCATATCGCCTTTGCCGGAGCAGCGGGCGCGGCACTGGTGGGCTGGTCGCCGCTCACGGGCCTGTTTGCCGCCGCGATTCTGGCGGGAGGCGCGATGGGTGTGCTCGACCGGCAGACGGCGCAACGAGACGTGGCGATCGGACTGGTTCTGTCGCTGGCCATGGGCTGCGGCGTGCTGTTCCTGCATCTGATGACGCGCTCGGCCTCCATCGCCAATGCGCTGCTGTTCGGCAACGTGCTGGGTGTCAGCCGTGCGATGCTGGCCTCTCTTGCGGGCTTCACCCTTATTGGCGGGGGGGCACTGGCATTGCTGGCACGCCCGCTGCTGTTCGCCAGTCTCCAGCCCGAACTGGCGGAGGCGCGTGGCGTCAATATTCGCCTGCTCTCCACGCTCTTCCTGATGCTGGTGGGCGCTGCGACCGCCGAGTCCTCGCAGATTACCGGCGTCTTGCTGGTCTTTACGCTGATGGTCGGGCCGGGTGCTTCTGCCCACAGGCTGGGGCTGTCACCTCTGGCCGGAATCGGGGCGGCGGCCCTGCTGGCGGTCGCGGAAGCGTGGGGCGGACTGGCTTTGTCCTGGTGGACCGACGCGCCGGTGTCGTTCTGGATCGCCGTGCTGAGCGTGGGGGTGTTTTTGCTGGCGGGCGTGTTTAACCGGACGGCGTGATGTCCGGAGACGGCATTATGGCTTCGGTGCGCGCAGGACTCCCGTCAGTCGTGTGTCTTGCGGAAAGTCCCGAAAGTTGGGACAACCGGAAACAGGTTATCGGGTGTGCGGAAGGAACGGTCGGGATGCGCGGAATCCTGCGGCGGGTATGGGGTGCGGCGGCTTTAGCTGGCGTTATGACGGTCGGACTGTCGGTTTCGGCGATGGCGCAGATGCCTTCCGACGATGACGGCAAAAAAGACGGTCCCGACATGCACACGCTCGCCTCGCGTTTTAACGCGGTGCGGGTGAAGAAGGACTACGACTATATCCATCGTCCCGCAGGTGACAAAGTCATTGAGCAGCCGGATATCGACCGTCTGATGTTCTGGACAAAGGATGGTCAGCCGGATGGATATGCGCAGCGCCGTGGTGACAGCGTGATTTATTATAATGCTGGCGGACAGGCAGTGCGGGTGCAGCGTCTCGCACCCGGCGAGGCTGACTGAGGAAAGAGAAGCGGCCGTCCGTCAGAAGGACGTTGCGATATCCAGCGCGGCAGCCGTCCAGCCAGTAGGCCGGAACGTCCCGACAACGTGTCTTTCCGCTTCCGCCAGAGCAGCGGCGTCAAAAGCCATCTCCCTGACTTTGTGAAGTGCATCTTCGAGATTGTCCGGATCGAACGGAATGGCCAGCCCCTGTCCGGCTTCCGAAAGCGCCCCGCGCTCGGAAGCAAGGCATATTTTTCCTCTGGCAAGACTTTCCGAGACGGGAAGTCCCCACCCTTCGTAAAGCGAGGGCACCATCGTGAAGAGTGCCTGTTGGTAAAGCGTGTTTAACTGCGCGTCGGACGGGGCGCGGGCGATGATGAGATGACCATCCAGAAAATTGCTGTTGCGGATCTGCTGGAGCAGGTCATCGGCCAGCCAGCCCGGCGAGCCTGCAAGAATGAGGGTCGGGATGGGCGCGCCCGTGTTGTTTTCCAGAAGGCGACGCCAGAGGCGGAAGAGGAAAAGATGATTCTTTCTCGCTTCGAACGTGCCGACTGACAGCACATATCGGGATGGCAGCGGCACGGAGAAGCCTGTTGCAGTCAGCGTCGCGGGCAATGCCGTGCCTATGCGGATCGTGCGCGGGGCAAGTCCCGAAAACTGCCGTTCAAGATCCGCACGGGTCGCATCCGAGACGGCAAAGACCTGATCGCATTGCGGAAGAACGGAAGTCATCCAGCGTTTGAAGACACGGGGAAGGCCGGGCGAACACCATTCCGGAAAAAGCAGCGGAATAATATCGTGGATGAGCAGCCCGAACCGTATGTCATGATGGTCCCGGTAATGCTGGATCAGCCTGCCGTAATCGGGATGGGCCCAGGGCGCACCGAGCGCGAGAATGACATCCTGCGGTTGTGGCGAGAATGGAGATCCATCCGAGCCGGTGACATGCTGGCGCACAACCTGTCGTGCGATCGAGAGCGTGCCGGAGGTGAGTGCAGGGATCGCTTTCAAGGCGGCGGTCTGGTGAGCCAGAAACTGACCCAGAGGCACCCGCATGGCGGGCGGCAGACGGAGGGCCACTCGTCGCAGGGGAGAGGGTGACGCAGGGAGTGGCGCGGCGGTTTCGAGATGGCCCGACGCGGTGCTGGACGACAGACGTTCGTAAATTTCCAGAACCTGCGACCAGGGAACGGTGAGAAAACGTTCGCCGTTCACCGCGTGCCGCAGAAACCCGACGCGCCCTTCCATCGCCTCAGACGACAGCATGGCGCGCTGGATTTCAAAGGCGACTCTCTGGATGCCGCTCGGTCGTGAATTCGTCCGGCTGTATTCGAACAAATCCTCGATATCGAACCAGAAACGTCGCGGAGAAGAAGGCTGCATCGTCGGATTGCCTGTGACTACGGAAGCGTCCTGAATAATGCAGACGATCCGACGATGCCAGAAGGGGTGTCAGGCGTTCTGAAGGCCGTTGGCGATGATGGTCTGGGCTTCGGCAGGCGTAAGCGTGGTGGTGGCAGGAGCGGAGACCGCGCCGATCAGGGCTTCGAGCGCGGGGAGAAGGGCCGCCACGGCTGCGACGATGGTATTGACCGGAGACGGTAGGACGCTCTGAAAGTCCTGAAGAATAGCCAGCGCGGCGGAGGCGGCGCTTTCAGCGGTAGCGACCCAGTTCTGGGCAACGGTCAGTGTGACATCCGACGCCGCCGAAGCCGCGACCTGTGCCGTCACGGTGCTGATCCGGGTGATGGCGGCCGTGACGGTGGCAGCATTCGTCGTGCCGATCACGGTGGTGACGGCGGTGGCGTTCACCAGCTCCGTCAGACCCGATTCAATGCTGCTGATGATGGAGAGAAGTTTTGTCACATTGACGGAATAGGTCGTGCTGCCGCCGGATGTGGTGGTCGTGCAGGCACTGAGCGCCGCGGTGACGCCAAGGGCACCAAGCGATGCGATGCCGGACCTGAGCAGGTTCCGACGAGAAAATGAAGGCATGAAAATTCCTTGATTTAACGAATGAATATCAAATTGCAGATATAAAAAAGACGCGGAAAGGCGGTGTGCGTCGCGCGCGTTTCGCTCAGGCGCGCCGCACACATTATAAATGTCCTTAGAGCGGGCAAAGAGCCGCTATGCTGCCAGCGACCGGGAATGGGGGAACTTCCCCCCCGCCGATCCTGCCGGTAGTGTCGCCGTGTTATCCCGTTTCAGCCCTGTCGTGAGGCCAGCAAGTGAAGACCGCTCTTTCCATCTTTTGTCTGACGGCTTTCTGCCTCGCCTCTCCGGCCCGCGCCGATGAGTCCCTTTCTTCAGCCGCCGAGAGTTCGGTGCCGAACATACAGTTGCAGAAAGAGCTGGCGGTGCTGCAGACCGATCCGGAGCAGGCCAGTGAGGCCTGTGTCACGGCGATGAAGGAACTGCATGACACGCAGGCCAAGATCGCGCTGGCGGAGGAGCGGTCCTCTTCCCCTGATCTCACGGTTGCACATGATGTGCTCGAATCGGATTATGAGAGCGCCATCGAAATGTGTGGCCCGGACGCCCGGCGTCTCTGCGGAGAGCCCAATCTGTCAAACAAGCTGGCTCACGCGTGCCAGATACTGAGCGCCTCATCGGACTGACAGGCGGAATAAAAGGTTTTCCGGTCCCCGTGAGGTGTTGGATCTCCTGTTTCTTTTAGAGACTTTTTCAAAAGCTCTCCGCTAAGCGGGAACGTTCGTGAGGGCGCGCCCGACCAGTGTGTGTTTTGAGCACTGAAGCGAAGCGGCCATGCGGACCGTGAGCATCCGAGCGTGGAAACCGTGCGTCGGATCACCCGCAGAGAGCTTTTGAAACAGCCGCTTAGACGTCCGCGATGCTCATGTCAGGGCGACGCCACCAGCATTGTGCGGCAGGGCGGGGCGCAGGCAGCATCGGCAGCGGATCGCCGGAAAACTCTACCGTATTGGTCGGTGTTTCCTGAACCGTGATGGTGGTGCAGCGCAGCACCCCGCCATCGGCCAGCAGCATCGCGTCCAGCTTCGCCTTCATCAGGCAGGCCATCATTTCCGTCGTCGGGTCGCCGGGTGTCACCACGATACGCTCGGCACGGTGAGGTTCATTGGCGCGGAACCAGCCCAGAAGCGGATCGTCCTCGGCCAGTTGGAGCGCATGATCAAGCCGCTCATCGACAAACTGGTGCCAGGTGCTTTTGGCGCGCTGGAACGACACAGGCATGTTCGCCACGCCATCCAGCGGTTGCAGTGCCGTGGGGGCGAGACGAACGGTGACGAATTCATTGTGCCCATGCGGGAGAGCGCAGCTTTCGCTGGCACCGTGTATCAGCCGGTGGCCCATTGAGAAGCGGCGGGTGAAAATCAGATCAACCATGAGGGGCAGAGTCCTTGTGACGTGCTGCTTCGTAGGCGCTCCATCCCGCCTTGCGCAGTTCGCAGGCCGGACAGGTGCCGCATCCATGCCCCCACGGATAAAGCGTGCCGCGGGTTCCGAGATAGCAACTGTGGCTTTCGTGGTTGATGAGCGTCACCAGAGCCTCTCCCCCCAGCGATTCCGCCAGTGACCATGTCTGCGCCTTGTCGATCCACATCAGGGGCGTGTGCAGCACGAAACGGGAGGCCATGCCGAGGTTGAGAGCCACCTGTAGCGCCTTGATGGTGTCGTCACGGCAGTCCGGATAGCCGGAATAGTCCGTCTCGCAGACGCCCGTCACGATATGCCGAAGGCCGCGTCGATAGGCCAGTGCGGCGGCGAAGCTGAGGAAGATCAGGTTGCGGCCCGGAACGAAGGTGCTGGGCAGCCCGCTTTCCGTCAGGGTGATTGCGGTATCGCGGGTCAGCGCCGTGTCCGAGACCTTGCCGAGAGCATCCAGCGCCAGTGTGTGGTCCGGCCCGAGCCGTTCTTTCCAGTCTGGTTGCAGCAGCGCCATGCCATCGCGCAGCGTCTCCCGGCAGGAAAGCTCCACCGCGTGGCGCTGGCCATAATCGAAGCCCAGCGTTTCCACCCGGCTAAACCGGCTGAGCGCCCATGCGAGACATGTCGCCGAATCCTGACCGCCGGAAAACACGACGAGCGCGCTATCGGAGGAGGCGGGCATGGAAGCCTGAAATGTCTCGGTCATGGTCATGGAATCCCGATCAGCTTGTGGGTCTGCAACGAGAGGCGCCAGCGCGGATGCTCAAGGCAATAGCGGACAGCCGCAGCCGTGTTGGCCACACGGTCCGGGCCATCCATGGGCTGGAGCCAGAACTGCTCGAAATCGAGCGTCAGCATGTCAGCCGGGTCGAATTCAGGCTGCGGAAACACCAGCTTCAGTTCCTGCCCCCCCTTCTGGACCCACTGGGAACCGGCTTTGGGGCTGATGCACAGCCAGTCGATTCCATCCGGCGCTGGCATGGTGCCATTGCTTTCCACCGCAATGGTAAAGCCTTCCTCATGCACCGCATCAAGGAGCGCCGCGTCAAGCTGGAGCAGCGGTTCGCCGCCGGTAAAGACGACAAATCTCTGGTCACGGCCTGAGCCTGCCCATGTGTCGGCAATCGCACGGGCCAGTATGCGGGCATCTGCGAAACGTCCGCCCCCCGGTCCATCGGTGCCGATGAAATCGGTATCGCAAAACTGGCAGATGGCCTGTTCCCTGTCCGCTTCCCGGCCAGTCCACAGATTGCAGCCCGCGAAACGGCAGAAGACCGCCGCGCGCCCGCTCTGGCCACCTTCGCCCTGAAGCGTGTGGAAAAGTTCCTTTACGGCGTAGCTCATGGCCGGTGATGTCGGACATGGCGACGCGGAAGGCAAGGGAAAATCGGCCTTCGTGAAATGGCGGCAAACCACATGCGCCATGTCGGGAGCCCGCGTTCTGACCTGTCGCTGCCGTTCCATCGTCTTCAATGATGAAGCGGGACAATCAATGGTCAGAATGCTCAGGCGGCAAGAAGATTAAGGTACGGGTCATCCCGGTTCGGGAAGCCGGTCCTCCTTGGCGGAAGGTGGGGACATGCTATTCCAACAAAATATGAAGAAGTCTCTCACACCGGTTTATTTAAAATAACTATTCATATTTTGACGATATTTTATTGCTGAGTGTAACGATTTTATGGCGATCTCTTGATGAACTAATAACACCGTAAAGCAAAGATTAACGGCCTATTATCTGTGTGCTGTCAGCGAGGGCTGCTAAACCAGAATTCATCAAACACTTACAATAATACTTCGAAATAAAAAGGTAGAACAGATGTCAGCGATGCGTGAACTGTCCATTGCAGAACTCGAAACCGTCGCTGGCGGTTGCTGCTCTCATTCACAGCATGCATGCGGTGGTGGAGGGCAGTCTTCTGCTTCCCTTTCCGGCATGATCGGTGCTTACGCCGGATACCTGGCAGGCATGTACAATGTGAGTGCTGATTACTTCAACCACGCCAGCTGCTCGACCATCTCCAGCGCCTGGCAGAATGTCGCTTCCGATGAGAAAATCGGCTACTCCACGACACAGAACATGTCTGTCGGCGACGCCATGAAGTTCCTACAGCAGACCATCTCCACGATCAGGAGCGCGGTGACGGTCTCGGGCTGTGGCTGCATCACCGGTGAAAACGCCATCGCTTTCCCGATCACCTCTTCCTCCAGCACGTTTGGCTGATCCCCGGAGGGTGTCCTGTTCTCCCGAATCAGGGACACCCATCACCCGGCACTGTATCTTTCCGTTGCCTCATCATCCGACAGGACAGATCCGTCCCACCCGATGATGAACGGGCCGAAAGAAAAAAGACTGGCTCCCGTGCTTTGCAGCACCGGAGCCTTTTCCTGTTTTGCCGTCTGGTCAGGCATGCCTCAGCGACCCAGAAATTCTCTCATGGCCGGGCGGAAGTTGGCGTTCTCATGGCTGCATCGAGACAGCTTCACCAGAGAAAATCGTTGTAGTGGTGTAAGATTTCTCCATTCCAGAAGCGTCGGCTCTCTGATGCCGTCTCTTATGGCCTGCGTGGCGACGATGTCTGGCACCGTGTGCGCCTTTTCCCATTCCTCAAAAGAATCCGTAGCCAGAAAACGCGCCGGTTCGTCCGTCCGGGTTTCGATCAGTGTGAGCAGCAGCGCACGATAGGCCTCTTTGTCCGCATCGTTTTCAAAGGGGAGATCGACAAGAGTGGCACGCTCTTCATGGGAGAACCGGCTCCACTGACGCAGTGACAGCTTGATTCCGCACAGATCCAGCTTCATTCGCGCCAGCATGGGAATGCACCGCAGCGAACCGGCAAAATCACGTTCGAACTCAAAAAGCGTCATGGGTGCGTTCCGATTTGACCGTCAGCGAAAAATGTATGGCCTCTGTGTCAGAGCCCCCCTTATGCGGCATCAGCCGTTTCTTTCCGCTCGGCGTCAAAGGGCAAAAGCCGCACGGGAATCGATTTGGCGGCAGGCGTGCCGCTGATGTCATCGAAGTGATTGAGCGGCAGAAGCGGATTGAGTTCCGGATAATAGCCGGCGACAGCACCGCGCGGCATGGGGTAGTCCACAAGTGTCAAACCTTCCACGCGTCGCAGAATCCCGTCCGTTGAAACAGTCTCCAGCGTCACTTTCTGGTTGGACATAAGACCGTGCGCTTCACGTTCGGCGGCTGCAAGAAACAGAACCATCCGGTCGTTATAGATACCGCGATAACGGTCGGAGTTGCTGTAAATGGTGGTGTTGAACTGGTCGTGTGAGCGGATCGTGGAGAGGCGAAGCATCGCCGGATCATCCACCGGACTGTCTATGTCCAGTCCGGGCATAATCAGGAAATTCGCCTTCCCGCTGGCTGTGGGCCACACACGCCGACGTGGCGGAATATCCAGATGGAAGCCTTTGGGGTCTTTGATTTTTTCTGGAAAATCCGCGTAAATTTCAGGATAGACCTCCGCGATCTTTCCCCGGATCAGTCCATAATCCTCACTATAGCTTTCCCACGGAATGACGCTGTCCGGCAGTGTAGCCCGCGCCATCCGGCAGACAATATCCACCTCCGAAAGCAGATCCGGACTCGCCGGTTCCAGCACCCCTTTCGAAGGGGTGACATTCGACATGGCATCCTCGATCGTGACGAACTGTTCCCCCGTTTTCTGCCGGTCGATTTCGGAACGCGCGATGACCGGAAGGATCAGCGCATCCCTGCCGTGGACCAGATGTCCCCTGTTGAGCTTCGTCGTAATGCCGACCGTCAGGTCCAGACGACGCATTGCCTCGTAGGTGATCGGAGTATCGGGGACGGCGTGGACGAAGTTGCCGCCCATGCCGATAAACACTTTCGCCGTGCCTGCGATCATGGCCTTGACGGAGTCGATCACGTGATGGCCGTGCTCACGAGGCGGTTCGAAGCCGAATACGGCACGCAGCCGGTCGAGATAAGCGGGAGTCGGTTTCTCGTCGATGCCGACGGTGCGGTCGCCCTGCACGTTCGAATGGCCGCGAATGGGGGCGATCCCAGCTCCCGGTTTGCCGAAATTGCCATGCAGCATCAGCAGACTGGCAATCTGCTGGATCATCCGCGCGCCTTTCTGATGCTGGGTGATGCCCATGCCGTAGCAGATGACCGTGGCGTTCGATTTCGCATAAATATCGGCAATGCGGCGGATCTGTTCTTCGGAAATACCTGAAATTCGTACAATCGCAGCCCAGTCCTGCGTCATGACCTCATCGCGCATGGCCTCGAAACCAGCCGTGTGTTCGGCGATGAAGGCCCGGTCCAGAACCGTTTCTCCTGCCGCCTCCCGTTCGAACAGCGCCTTCATCATGCCTTTTACGAACGCGAGGTCGCCGCCGATACGGATATGCACGAACTCGCTGGCAATGGCCGTGGAACCGAGTGTCGCCATCTGGACGGGGTCCTGCGGCTCGGTGAAGCGGATCAGCGCCCGCTCCGGCATCGGGTTGACCACCACAACCGGCACACCGTGCTTTCTGGCATGAACCAGATTGCTCATCATGCGGGGCGAATTGGTGCCGGTGTTCTGTCCGAAGACGAAGATCGCCTCGGCATCGTCAAAATCCGACATGACGATCGTGCCCTTGCCAACCCCGATGGAGAAGGGAAGGCCGCGCGAGGTCGGCTCGTGACACATGTTCGAGCAGTCGGGAAAATTGTTGGTGCCATAGGCCCGTACAAAGATCGAATAGAGAAAGGCCGCTTCGTTGGAGGTCCGGCCGGAGGTGTAGAACTCAGCTTCATCGGGAGAGTCGAGCGCCTGTAAATGGCTCCCGATCATGCTGAACGCATCCTCCCACGAAACGGGAACATAGCGGTCGGTTGCGCTCTCGTAGCGCATGGGTTCGGTCAGACGGCCCTGCTCCTCCAGCCAGTAATCGCTCCGCGCCATCAGTTCCGTGACGGTGTACTGTTCGAACAGGGCGCGGGTGACACGCTTTTTCGTGGCCTCCGTGGCCAGCGCCTTTGCGCCATTCTCGCAGAACTCAAGAAGCTTTTTCTTGCTTGGGTCGGGGAAGGCGCAACTTGGGCATTTGAAACCACCCGGCTGGTTCATGGCCAGGAGCGCCCGGGACCCCTTGCCGACCACACTCTGTTCCAGAAGAATTTTGGCGGTCGCCCTGGCAGCACCCCAACCGCCGGCTGGCGGTGTGTAGGGCGCGTAATGCGGCTTACCGTTTTCGTCCATGGCGATGGCTCTTTTTGCTGTTTTGCGCCGTGCCCTGTCTGCCGCGCGGTGCGGAGCAGGTCTTGTAAACGAAAGGAAGCCGAGAAAGTTCGGTTTGCTGGCGTAAGACGAGTACACTTTTCCGCTAGTCTAAGTTTATCATCCTTTTAGAAACGGTATGTATCTTTTCATATATGTATGGCGTCGTGCATGAGAGCCCCACCACACTCTCCCGCGGTGTGTCTCACACGCGTTGCATCGTCCACGCGACCCGACCGATGATCGTCAGTGCCTGTCCTTCGGGATTGCCGAAACTGACCTGCTCCGCGGGAAAGGTTTCCGGTCGATAGGCGGGATTGTCCGACTGCACGATGAAATCGCCACTTGCCGTTCGGGAAACGCGTTTTACGAAAAGACCGGCATGCATCACAACCGCATAGACACCTTCGATCCGCGATGAAGGCTGGGTGTCGATAAGCAGCCGGTCGCCACTGTGAATGGTCGGCAGCATGGAATCGCCATCGGCGGTGATGATGATCAGTCCCGCCGGTTGCAGCCCCAGTTCATCGGTCAGGAAGGAGCGGGGGAACTGCACAGGGCGGGCATCGCTTTCCTCGCAGGTGCGCCCGAAACCGGCTGACGCTTTGGCGTCGTAGTAGGAGACGGCGACGGAGGCGGGGAGCTTGGTCTCCCCTGTCCACAGCCAGTCAGCCGCGACGCCAAGTTCTGCGGCCATATCGGCGATTTTCGAAGGTTTCCAGTCCGCTCCGGGGCGCTGGTATTTGCCGATCATGGATTCGGAAATGCCAGTGGCGAGATGAAGCTGACGTGCCGAACCGTAGCGCTGGATAGCCTGTGCCAGACGTCCCTCGCGGGTGGCTGAGTCGGCAATCTGCCGGGATGGCGGTCCGCGTCGCCGACGGGAAGGTATGGTTTCCACAGCGATTACAACGGATTGTGTGGGAAAAGAGAGTGTCCATATAATAATACAATCTGAAAGTGTATTTTCTGCTTGTTTATATGATCTAAATGACTCATATTTATCTCCGTTGTCTCGCAGACCTCAGGACGGGACGCGGAACCTAATCGCCATAAGCGTCAAAATGCTTACGGAATGGATTAAATATGACACATATGAATTATAAAGAGCAAGCGCGGTCGATGCCGTATGATGGCCCCAATCCCATTCGGATGAGCGAGAGATCATGGCGTCTCATGATGGCCCCCCTCACGCCTGAGCAACGCAGTGAACTCACGCAGTTGTGGGAACAGGCCCGTTACACAAGCCGGATAGCGATCTCCTCGGTGAGTCCCTCTGGGGATGCTTCATCAGGCGCACTGGAAAATGCCGAAACCGCCATGACGATGCTTCTCGACAAACTGTCTGAACTGAATGTCCGGCACCCTGTCGAGGGGCTCGTTCTGGTGGGGAGCGCGGTCTGATGGTGAAAAAATTCGAATCTGCCCGCGCCGAGAGCGTGGAGAAAGCCGCCCTTGATCTGTATGGGAAGGGCAAGAGTATCCGGGCGATTTCCGATCAGATCGGTGCTTCGCGTTCCTATGTCCACCGACTGCTGATGCGCCGCCGCACGGAAGAACTGACCGCCATGGTGAGCCGCCGTCGGGTCGCGCATGGCAACGAGCCGCTCGCGCCGGGAAACGCGATCAGCATGGGCGCCATCTCGTTCCATAACCGGCGGTATGTGAATTGAAGCAGACATGTTCACATGATTTGAGAACGCTATTTCAACCGGAAGCGATTTCGGCACTCACCTCCTGTGCTCCGACAGGAGGCAATCTGCCTGTTGTTCGCTCCGGCGTCCGCATCACTGCCCTTTTTTAGCCGCGTCGAACGCATCCATGATTCGGGTCGAATAGACCAGCGCCGCGCCCGCATTATCAGGCGCACTGGAAAATGCCGAAACCGCCATGACGATGCTTCTCGACAAACTGTCTGAACTGAATGTCCGGCACCCTGTCGAGGGGCTCGTTCTGGTGGGGAGCGCGGTCTGATGGTGAAAAAATTCGAATCTGCCCGCGCCGAGAGCGTGGAGAAAGCCGCCCTTGATCTGTATGGGAAGGGCAAGAGTATCCGGGCGATTTCCGATCAGATCGGTGCTTCGCGTTCCTATGTCCACCGACTGCTGATGCGCCGCCGCACGGAAGAACTGACCGCCATGGTGAGCCGCCGTCGGGTCGCGCATGGCAACGAGCCGCTCGCGCCGGGAAACGCGATCAGCATGGGCGCCATCTCGTTCCATAACCGGCGGTATGTGAATTGAAGCAGACATGTTCACATGATTTGAGAACGCTATTTCAACCGGAAGCGATTTCGGCACTCACCTCCTGTGCTCCGACAGGAGGCAATCTGCCTGTTGTTCGCTCCGGCGTCCGCATCACTGCCCTTTTTTAGCCGCGTCGAACGCATCCATGATTCGGGTCGAATAGACCAGCGCCGCGCCCGCATTCAGCGCAATGGCGACGCTCAGTGCCTCTCCGATCTCGTCCCGCGTTGCCCCCGCCTTGACGGCTTCGGCGGCATGAATGGTGATGCAGCCGTCGCAGCGTGTGGTCGCCGCGACTGCAAGAGCGATCAGCTCGCGCGTTTTGGCGTCGAGATGCCCGGTCTTCTCGCCCGCGCCGTTGAGGGCCAGGATGCTCGAGACCGTGTCGGGGGAGACGGTGGCATAGGCGCCGATCGCCTTGCCGAGATGTTCGCGCCGTTCGTTCCAGTCAGACCAGTCACTCATGCCAAGACTCCTGAAAAATGAAGGAAGAAGCGGGCACGGTAGGACAACGGAGGCGCGTTCGTATCTTCACCACCGCGTGAACGTGACGTCACGACCCGGTGTGGCCTGTGACGTGAGTCTTGCTGACGTCAGCCGGTCTCGCTATCGGCAGAAGGATGAACGTCCTGAACACACAGCCCCCTTCGTCCGTTTCGCCCCCGCCGTCCGGACCCTTCGCTCTTTATGAGGAACGGGTGGCGGACGGGAAGCTGCGGCGTGACCCTGATCAGGAACGGGTGGCCAGACGGCTCGACCGACTCTGGACCGATCTGAATGGTTATCGCCCCGCTCCGCCCCGGCAGGCGGTGGAACGGAAAGGCCTGCTGGCCAGAATGGCCGACCGGCTTCCGACGCTCCTTCATCGCGGGGAGAATGACCCCGCTGCGCAGGTCCCCAGAGGCGTCTACATCGTCGGGCGTGTCGGGCGTGGCAAGACAATGCTCATGGACCTGTTTTTCTCTTGCGTCCCGGTGGAGAAGAAGCAGCGCATCCACTTCCTGACGTTCATGCAGGAAATCCATCAGCGGATCAGAGCCCTGAAGGAAGCCAGCCCAGGCATATCGGACCCGATTCCGCCTCTGGCCCAGACCATCGCCCGTGATGCCACGCTGCTCTGTTTCGACGAGTTCCAGATCAACGATATCGCGGACGCCATGATCCTCGGGCGTCTGTTCGAGGCGCTGTTCCTGGCCAACGTGGTCATCGTGGCGACCTCGAACACTGTGCCGGGCGACCTGTTCCAGAATCGTCCGGGCGCGGATGCGTTCAAGCCGTTCATCGCCGTCATCCAGCGTCATCTCGACACCGAGGTTCTGGATTCGGAAACCGATTATCGCCGGGGACGCGAGCAGGACGATACGACATGGATCGTTCCTGCCGACGAAACCGCCCGTCGCAGGCTCGACAGGATCGTCGCGCGGTATGGCGACGGACACCCCATCGAGAAAGTGACGCTGGAATTCAGTGGGCGCACGCTACCGGTGGACCATGCACAGGGTCCGGTTGCACGTTTCGATTTCACTTCTCTGTGTAGCCGCCCCTTGGGACCAAACGATTATTTGGCGATTGCCCGAAGGTTTCCCGTTATTGTGATCGACGATATTCCGACGCTCGGACCAGACGACGCGAACGTGGCGCGACGCTTCATCACTTTGATCGACGCCTTGTACGACAACGGCAATTTGCTGTTCGTGTCGGCGGACGACTCGCCGGATGACCTGTTCCCGGCGGGGGAGGGAGCCGATGCCTTCGCCCGCACGGCATCGCGTCTGGTGGAGATGAGCAGTGAAAGCTGGCTCGCCCGGGCCCATGCCCCCGGCGGTGTCCTCTCCAGACCGTGACAGCCGGATGTCTTGTCGCGTCTTTTGCCGGGGTCTAGCAAAATTCACAACGACCCGGCCGGGACCGGGCAAGGTCGGATCATCTGGCCGCACGAGGGAAAGGACCATGAGGATGCAGAAAGACACGCAATCCTGTCAGGCGTTTCAGTCATGCGATCGGGTGATCGGTTCTTCAGGCTTTGCGCGTAAAAGTCTTCTGGAGACGACGGCCTATGGATCGGCTTGGGGTGGTGGCGCACACGCCTCTTCCGCAGGCTTGAGAAGAGACACAGGAGTGTTTTGAAATGGCGGGCAGCGATCTTCTTACGGCGGCATTGAGCGGTAGCAATATCGCCTATGTGGCCGACCTGTATGCACGGTGGGCCGAAGACCCGAAGAGTGTCGATCCGTCCTTCGCCGACCTGTTCGGCTCGCTGGACGATGAGGCTACGTCGATCCTTCAGGACGCCTCGGGCGCATCCTGGGCACCGCGCAAATCCATCATCACGGGCGACGAACCTGCGCCCGCTCCCACGGGAAAAGTCGCGGCTGGCAAGGGCACGGGTCTGGCTGCCTCTGACAGTCTTGCGGTGGCTCAGCTCATCCGGGCCTTTCGCGAGTTCGGGCATCTGGAAGCAAACACCGATCCGCTCGGGCTGAAGGTGCCCGCTCCGACTGCCGAACTTGATCCCACGACCTATGGCTTCGGTCCGAAAGACCTCGACCGTCCGGTTTATATCGGCACGCTCCTGTCCCCCCTTCTGCAGGGTCGCGACACGGCGACGGTCCGGGAAATCGCCGGCGCGTTGCGGCAGATCTATTGCGGCTCCATCGGCGCGGAATACATGTATGCCCGCAACGAAGAGCAGCGCGAATGGATACGCTCCCGGCTGGAAGGGGATAACTGGCACAGCAGCGTCACGGTCGAGGAACAGAAGTCGATCCTCAGCAACCTGACGGAAGCGGAAGGTTTCGAATCCTTCTGCCAGAAGCGCTATGTCGGTGCGAAACGCTTCGGACTTGAGGGCGGCGAAGTCTCCATTCCGGCGCTGCATGCGGTCATCGATCAGGTGGCGCAGCAGGGCGTGAAGTCGGTCGCCATCGGCATGGCCCACCGTGGTCGCCTGAACACGCTGGTCAACGTCGTCCGCAAGCCTTACGTCGCGATCTTCAACGAGTTCGGCGGCGGCTCCTTCAAGCCCGATAATGTGGCGGGTTCCGGCGACGTGAAATACCATCTCGGCTCCTCCACGGATGTTGAGATCGGTGGTCACGCGGTCCACATCTCGCTGCAGCCGAACCCGTCGCATCTCGAAGCTGTTGATCCGGTTGTCTGCGGCAAGGTCCGGGCCGCGCAGGATGATGACGGCGATACCGAGACGCGTCTCTCGCACATGGCGATCCAGATCCACGGCGACGCGGCTTTTGCCGGTCAGGGCGTGGTCTATGAGACGATTTCCATGTCGCAGCTCAAGGGTTACCGCACGGGTGGCTCGGTCCATATCATCGTGAACAATCAGGTCGGTTTCACAACCAATCCCGAGAACGGTCATTCCGGCATCTACGGTTCCGACATGGCGAAGGCCATTGAGGCGCCTGTGCTGCACATCAACGGTGATGACGCGGAAGCCGTGGTCTATGCCGCACGTCTGGCCGCCGATTATCGGCAGAAATTCGCAAGCGATGTGATGCTCGATATCGTCTGCTATCGCCGGAACGGGCACAATGAAACGGATGAGCCCAGTTTCACCCAGCCGATAATGTACAAGGCCATCGCGGCGCATGAGACGCCTCATACGGTGTATGCCAACCGTCTGATCAAGGCGGGCGTCCTGACGGAAGACGAGGTGAAAGCCCAGTGGGATGCTTTCCACGCCCGTCTGGACGAGGATTTCAAGGCGGCCCAGTCCTATAAGGTTAATAAGGCCGACTGGCTGGAGAGCCACTGGTCCGGTCTGCAGGCTCCCCCGAAGGCTGGCGAAGTCACGAAGGTCGAGACCGGCATCCCGAATGATATGCTGACAAAAATCGGCTCGGCGATCACGCAGGTTCCGGAAAATTTCGATCTCAACAGCAAGATCGCCCGTCAGTTCAAGGCGAAGGCCAAGGCGATCGAGACCGGCGAAGGCATCGACTGGGCAACCGGCGAGGCGCTGGGCTTTGGCTCCCTGCTCATGGAAAAGCACCGCGTCCGTCTGTCGGGCGAGGACGTGCAGCGTGGCACATTCAGCCAGCGCCATGCCGTGGTCTTCGATCAGGCCAATCAGCAGCCCTACACGATGCTGAACCACATCGAAGGCGATCAGGCGCAGATCGACATCTGGAACTCGCACCTGTCAGAATTTGGCGTGCTCGGGTTCGAGTATGGCTACACCATGCACAACCCAAATACCCTCGTGTTGTGGGAAGCGCAGTTCGGTGACTTCGCCAACGGTGCGCAGGTCATCATCGACCAGTTTATCGCGTCGGGCGAGACGAAATGGCTGCGGATGTCCGGCCTCGTGCTGCTGCTGCCGCACGGTTACGAAGGGCAGGGACCGGAACATTCCTCGGCCCGTCTGGAGCGCTACCTCCAGCTTTGTGCCGAAGACAACATGTTCGTGTGCAACATCACGTCTCCGGCCAATTACTTCCACGCCCTGCGTCGCCAGCTGAAGCTGCCATATCGCAAGCCCCTCGTGCTGATGGAGCCGAAGTCCCTGCTGCGTCACAAGCTGGCGGTCTCCCCTCTGGCCGAGTTCGAGACGGGCACGAGTTTCCGTCCGGTGATCGGTGAGAGCGATCCTCTGACTGACAGTGCCGTCGAGCGTGTGGTTCTGTGCTCGGGCAAGGTTTATTACGATCTGCTGGAAGCCCGGCGCGCCCAGAGTCTGGATAAAGTGGCGATCATTCGCCTCGAACAGCTTTATCCGTTCCCGGAGGCCGAACTGGCTGCCGAACTGAAGCGCTATCCGAACGCGAAAGACATCGTGTGGTGTCAGGAAGAGACGCGCAACGCCGGTGCCTGGCATTTTGTCGATCGTCTGATCGAGGGTGCCCTTGGGGTTGCGGGGCATAAGGTCGGGCGACCGGCTTATGTGGGCCGTGCTCCCGGTGCGAGCCCGGCGACGGGTCTTGCCAAGACGCATGCCGCGGAACAGGCGGCTCTGGTCCGGAACGCTCTGGGACTGGCCTGAACGTGTGAGAAAGCCGGGCTGCCATGAGGTGGCCCGGTTCTGTTTGTATGCCCTGATGCCTGTCTGTCTCGCAGACGTGATGGTCAGGTGTCGGGGCCGTGAATTCCGAAGCTCCTCTATTAGGGGCATAACGCGATGAGACGGGATTGTGGGTCATTGACCGCAAGCCGTCGATTCGAAAAGGAAAGTGGGAAGCGAGATGTCAGTCGAGATCAAGGTGCCGACGCTGGGCGAGAGTGTCACGACGGCGACTGTTGCGAAATGGCTGAAAAAAGCCGGAGAGCAGGTGGCGGCTGACGAACCCGTTGCCGAACTGGAGACCGACAAGGTGACGGTCGAGGTTCCGGCCCCGCAGGCTGGTGTGCTGGGTCAGCCAGCCGTGAAGGAAGGCGATGAAGTCGAGGTCGGGGCGCTCCTGACCACGATCGATCCCAGCGGTTCAGCCAAACCGACTCCAAAGGCAGAAGCTCCCAAAGCTCAAGCGCCAAAAGCGGAAGTCGCGAAGGCGGCACCTGCTCCGGCGGTGAAGTCGGTAACGCCGGTGGATGCGGCTGCTGCTTTTCCTGCAGCGCGCAAGCTGATGGCGGAGAGCGGTGTGTCCTCGCAGCAGGTGGGCTCGGGGTCGGGCAAGGACGGTCGTATCACCAAAGGCGACGTGCAGACCTTCCTGACGCAGCCGCCGGTGACAGCGCCGGTTGCAGCCCGACCGCCACGCAAGGACGATCCGCGCGAGGAGCGGGTGAAGATGACGCGCCTGCGTCGGACCATCGCCCGTCGCCTGAAGGACGCGCAGAATACGGCAGCGATGCTGACCACGTTCAACGAGATCGACATGACCGCCGCGAAGGAAATGCGCGTCGAGTTTCAGGATCTCTTCGTGAAGAAATACGGTGTGAAGCTCGGCTTCATGTCCATCTTCTCGAAAGCGGTGATCGCGGCGCTCAACGAGTTTCCGGCCATCAATGCCGAAATCGACGGCGAGGACGTGATCTACCGTCACTTCGTCAATCTCGGCATCGCGGTCGGAGGCCCGAACGGGCTGGTCGTGCCGGTGATCCGGGACGCCGAAAAGCTGTCACATGCCGAGATCGAGAAGAAGATCGCAGGGTTCGGCAAGGCCGCTCGGGAAGGCACGCTGAAGATCGACGATCTGGCGGGTGGCAGTTTCTCCATCACCAATGGCGGTATCTACGGCTCGATGCTGTCCACGCCGATCCTGAACGCACCGCAGTCAGGCATTCTCGGTATGCACAATATCGTGGATCGCCCGATGGCGGTGAACGGCAAGGTCGAGATCCGTCCGATCATGTATGTGGCGCTGTCCTATGATCATCGGATCGTTGACGGCAAGGAAGCCGTAAGCTTCCTTGTTTCGGTCAAGAAATATGTCGAGGACCCGCGCAGTTTGCTGCTCGGGCTCTGAGAAATGCTGAAAGGCCCTTCTGTCGCAGGACCGAAGGGCCTTCTGATTTTGGGGGCTGTCGTCTGACGAGGCTCCCGTGCCTCCGTGAGTGAGGAGGCGGACACAGGGCGATGGGCGTGCGGATGTGGGACACCACGGGCGTCGATCGGCTTTCAATCGGGACGGGGAAATATGGCTATCGAAATCAAGGTTCCGGCTCTGGGCGAGAGTGTGACGACGGCCACGGTCGGCAAGTGGCTCAAGCAGCCGGGCGATGCGGTCGCTGTCGATGAGCCTGTGGTCGAGCTTGAGACGGACAAGGTGAGTGTCGAGGTTCCTGCTCCGGCTACGGGTGTGCTGGAAAGCCATGCTGCGAAGGAAGGTGACGAGGTTGAGGTCGGCGCAGTGCTGGCTATTCTGGCCGAAGGCGCGAAGGCTGCCGCGAAACCCGCTTCAGCCTCAAAAGCCGCGCCGGAGCCGAAAGCCGCCGCTCCTGCTGCTGAGAAAAAGCCTGTTCCAGCGGCCGCTTCCGCCGCCCCGCCTTCCGAGACCGACTATGATGTGGTGGTCATCGGTGCCGGGCCTGGCGGTTATGTCTGCGCCATCCGCGCCGCTCAGTTGGGCTTCAAGGTCGCCTGTGTCGAGAAGCGCGCCACGCTTGGCGGCACCTGCCTGAATGTGGGCTGTATTCCGTCGAAGGCGCTGCTCCAGTCGTCCGAGAACTACCACGCCGCCAAGGAAGATTTCGCGGTCCACGGGATCGACATCGCGGGCGTCAAGCTGAACCTCGCCCAGATGCAGAAGCGCAAGGCCGGCATTGTCGAGGCGAACGTCAAGGGCGTCGAATATCTCTTCAAGAAGAACGGCATCACCTGGCTGAAGGGCGAAGGCAAGGTGCAGTCCACCGGTCGTCTGACCGTTGACGGTAAGCCGGTGACGGCGAAGCACATCGTCATTGCCGCAGGCAGCGACAGCGCCGGGCTGAAGGGTGTGGAGGTCGATGAGAAGGTGATCGTCACCTCGACTGGCGCGCTGGAACTGGCCGCTGTGCCGAAAAAGCTGGTGGTCATCGGTGGTGGCGTGATCGGGCTTGAGCTGGGCAGCGTCTGGCACCGTCTGGGCGCCGAAGTGACAGTCATCGAGTTTCTTGATCGTCTTGTTCCCGGCACCGACAACGAAGTCGAAGCCGCTTTCCGCAAGGTCCTGGTTAAGCAGGGCCTTCAGCTTAAGCTGGGCCACAAGGTGACGAAGGCGGAAAAGACCGGTAAGGGCGTGAAGCTGACAGTTGAGCCATCACAGGGTGGCGCAGCGGAGACAGTGGAAGCTGACATCGTGCTGCTGGCGATCGGTCGCACCGCAGCAAGCAAGAACATGGGGCTTGCGGAAGCGGGCATCGCGCTGGACAACCGTGGTCGTATCGAGGTGGATGACCATTTTGCGACCAGTGTGCCGGGTGTGTATGCCATCGGCGACGTGATCCGTGGCCCGATGCTGGCGCACAAGGCCGAGGAAGAAGGCGTTGCCCTCGCTGAGATTCTGGCCGGTCAGGCTGGTCATGTGAATTACGATGCGATCCCCGGTGTGGTCTACACATGGCCGGAAGTCGCGACTGTCGGCTTCACGGAAGAGCAGCTCAAGGAAAAAGGCGTCTCTTACAAGGTCGGCAAGTTCCCCTTCATGGCGAACGGTCGTGCGCGTGCGATCGGCATGACGGATGGTTTCGTGAAGGTCATCGCCGACGCGACCACCGACCGGGTTCTCGGTGTGCACATCCTTGGACCGGTGGCGGGCGAACTGATCGCCGAATGCACCATGGCGATCGAATTCGGGGCATCGTCCGAAGATATCGGGCGTGTCTGCCACGCTCACCCGACGCTGAGCGAAGCGGTCAAAGAAGCGGCGCTCGGTGTGAACGGGATGTCTTTGAATATTTGATCGGGTGTCAGTGTAATACTGGCTGTTGTTGAAAAAGCGCATCGGATTTATATCCGGTGCGCTTTTTTTTTGGCCCCATTGTTTTGGAGTTTTTTTGGCGATTTCAAATGCAGAACAGGAACAAGGAACCTCATAGAGACATCTGTTAATGAACGGTTTTCATCGGTCTTTCCGAAAACTTATACATCCCGGAATACTACCTCTTTCAGGGGTAGAGGTTTTTTCAAGAAAGGCTCTGAGTATCCAAAAAATAGCTAGTGGCTAAAGTGCAAAGAGCAAGAGCCTACGGAACGGCACTCTCCAGTTCATGAATGCGTTTGTTCACATAAGTATGGATGACATCGAGGCGTTCATTTGAGTGTGTGGCCCAGAAATGAAGCAAAACCGGCGTGTGTGTCGCATTCGTAAACAAGCCAAGACCGGTGCCTGTTCCGACGCCGATCAGGGCGGATATGGAGTGTTCATCGACACAGGCAAGCTTGTGTAAAACGTAATTCAACGCTGCCTGATCCACCCAGCCGGTTGTTTCGGACAGAGCGATCATTCTGTTGATCATGGAGACGACGCACGCAAAAGCTTTCGCTGCCACATGTATGGTGGAAAAGCCGATGATTCCTGAATTGAAACCATATTTTGAGGTGGGAAAGAACTGGTCTTTTTCGAAAAAATGCTTTCCCACCGATTCCATTTCTGAATAAATGGATGGATACATAATAATGTTTTGATGATCTTCCGTTCCGACCGAGATGTTTGGCGAGAACAGAATGGGAAGGAGAATATCGTCTATTCTGTCATTACAGACGATATCGGTATCCAGATAAAGAATAGGCTGATAGCGGTCTATTCCGTGTAAGTTTTTTACCGTATAGCGGGCTCTCCACATTTCGATTCTGGAATGCGCTGTTTCTTTCAGGATATGTAATTTTCCCGAAAAACTATCAGGAATGAAAGATCGCATATCCTCTCTGTCGGTGACGATACAAAGGTCGCCCTTGAACTGACCGATAGTGAGCAGAGATCTAAGGCTTTCCTGCAGCAGTTTTACCTGTGTATCGGACCCGAATACGACAAAATAAATAAGAGGATCATATCTTATATAACGATCAACCTGCATGCCGCGTTGAAGAACGATCTCGCTGCAATTCAAAGAAAGAGTATTGAGGGCAGTCTGATTTTCAAGCCGGTCGTAATACAATCCATCAATATAAAATCCATCATTCGATATTCTGGTGTTTTGTGGAAGATGAATCTTCCTGTCATGGGCTGATACCCAACTATGACGAGCAATATCCAGAAACGAGGTTTCAAAAAAAGTTTTGGTTGCTGAATATGTTTCCCATCCGGATACAATCTCCCGGTTGAACATGATTTCCCAGCTATGCGGTTGGGCCGCACCAAAAAATCCGTCTTTTGATAGGTTTATTGTAAGGCTTTCTTCTGACAAACGTTCAGCCGTTACTTTGAAATCCGGCAGAGAGATGATCTTTCCCTCAACGATGATGCAAAGAATAGTGTTCGTATAATACACCGGTGTTGTGGTCGGGGTGGAGATGTACCCTGTTCCCCGAACAAGAGTTTTGGTTTCCCTGTTATAGTAAATGATCGTATCTGTATGGTCTTTTAAAATATAGGCATGCATTTCTGTTCTCTGGCCTTATTGCGGATTGAATGTAATTTTTTCCATTTCGGATCGCAGGGTTTTCATCTGCTCATCCGTTCGCCATGCCTGCCGGTAAATACTTTCATTCCATATTGCATCAAATATGATTCCATTTTCGCGAATGGCTTCCGGATTTCCGGATGATTCGGAATCAAGAACAGTCAGGCCATTGTTAATTGAAAGAAAACGGCAGTCGCGTGTGCCTTCTTTAAGAAGCGTGCCACCATACCCCGCCCGTATCATCCGCATCGTGTGCTCGACGTGTTCATGACCATACTGGCGGAACCGACTATCAAGATATCCAACATAATTCAGGGCCGTTCGTGTAAATCCTGAACACTGGCCCGTCAGAATTTCACTCTCCAGCGGATGATTCCATACGGCCTGTCCCGGAAATGTGGAAGGATACCAGTCCGGTGCATAATTGATGTGGTGATGGATGAGGGTCGCCAGAACCCAGCCTATATCCCAGTCGGGCCCTGTGGCCCTTACATCGTCCTCAATAAGAAGAATGACATCGCATTGCGCTATCTGCTGAAGATAAAATAATGTTCTGTTCTTGTTCCAGGCGATTCCCCGATTTTGTTCACTGAGCCAGCATATGTTTTTGATGCCTGCCAGTACGTCCGGGGTGCCATCAGTGGAGCCGTCGTCAGAAATAAAGATTTCCAAAGGAAGAAAAGCATTTGAACGGAGATTTTCAATGGTTTCTGCAATGACAGAAGATCTATTATAAGTCGTTATCCCGACGCCAACTTTGATATTCTGAAAATTATTTCCGTGGAATTGAAGGGTCCGGGGGAAGAGGTCGACAGATACATGTTTAACATCATTGAAAACAAGGATCAGCTTGCTGGAAAGAATGGTCGCCAGATTGGAACGTGAGTTCAAGGGAATATCCACAGAAAAGCGTGCATACGACGCTTCCGCTCCCCATGCCTGCTCCACATCAGGGCTCGCAACCCTCAAATGGATGGTGGGGCTTGCTTCCAGTTCATTGTCTGAGGCGATGATGATATTCTGAATGGGAGTGAGCGTCTCGCGGTCAAAAGCCCACCCGCGGATCTGGAAAAAGCCGTTCCGAAAAGTTTTTTCGTCTATCGTATAAATATCATGGCGATCAAAAGACATTTATTTCTTCCAATGGGCAATATTCTTAGAAAACATTTAACGAGCGTCTGGTGTCTATCCTAACCACGTTGCGATTCAATGCGATCTTCCGGTCACTGTTTCTATCGGTTTTCCTGCAAAATTCTAATGGTGATAGAGTTTCTCAAGTCTTAACAATTGCTTTCATTTGCTTTTGGGTTCCCATCATGCTTCATCCTTCGATAAAATTTGCAAAGTATGTAACCCAGTGAGCACTCAGAAGGAGATGAGCCGGATGCGGGGGTGGAGAACAGCATTGGGTATTATGGGAATGGCGGCTGTTGTCTGTTCTTCTCCTGCCAAATGTGAAGCATTGATGAATGAGCCGGATGGACAAGCAGCATCCAGTTCTCCCGCTCCCTCTTCAAACGGGACGAACGGACTTCCTTCACCCGTCGAGCCATCACCTGCTGTCGTCATTCCTCCATTGCCCTCTTTGGACGACAAGGCGGCCCGCGCCGAAGCGGTAAAACTCTCTGTTTCCTTGCATAAGGAGGTGGGAGGTGTCCAGCCACTCACGCCGACGCAAAAAGCGCACTGGATAAAACTGGCTCAGGACACGATCGCAGGCTCGGACTTCCGCATAACGCGGGCTCAGGTCATCACGGTCGTCGACCGCAATCCCAAGGTCCAGCGGCTCGCGCTGATCCTGGCGCTTCCTGATTCACCGGACTGGCAGGTGATCGGCAGTGTGAAGGTTTCAACCGGAAACACGGGCAGAAAATACTATTACATTACCCCCACTGGTGTTTTCCCGAATACGCCTGACCGGCTCGGCTACCGTGCTGAAGGCACGAAGAATGAGAACGGGATTCGCGGCATCGGTGCCAAAGGAATGCGCGTCTGGGATTTCGGATGGCATAATGCCGTCAAGGGATGGCTTGTCTCCGGAGAGACGGGGGACATCCGGCTGGAGATGCATGCGACGGACCCGGATTTCCTCGAAAGCCGTCTCGGACGCCCCGCTTCTGAAGGGTGTGTCCGCATCCCAGCCAAATTTAACGTATTTCTGGATCGTCACGGTCTGCTCGATGTCGAATATGAACAGGCCGCCAGCTATGATGATCGCTTCAAGGCTTTGCTGAGGAAGGACAGAACCCCTTCTCCGATTGCAGGAGAGGCGCTTGTCGTTGTGGATTCAGGCGGCGAGACGAAACCTGTTCCTCTACCAGCCCTGGCGTCTCAGAAATCCTGATTTTCCAGCCTGTCTGAGCGCCAAAGTTGATAAAGAAAGCCTTTCCCGTGATGCATGAGCCGGCATCACGGGAAAGGTCCTTAATCCGCCAGCAGGGCTTCCGGCTCGCTGCGGGTCCGCTTGACCAGCAGCTTGTTCAGCGCGTGGATATAGGAGCGTACCGCCGACACAACCGTGTCCGCATCCGCGCCCTGACCGTCCACCATCTTGCCGTTTTCTTCCAGACGAACCGTTGTGCGGGCTTGCGCGTCCGTTCCCTCCGTCACGGCGCCGACGGAGAACAGCGCCAGCCGGGCATCATGCGGGAAGGCGCTGCGGATGGCGTTGAACGCCGCATCCACCGGACCATTGCCATTGGCCGTTGTTTCCACGGCTTCGCCGTCGATCTCGAGATCCAGCGTCGCTTCGGCGGCACGGCGTGAACCAGACGCCACGTCCAGCGACAGGAAACGGATGCGGGCATGGTCCCGCACTTCGTCATCGACCAGCGCGACAATGTCCTCGTCGTAGACGACCTTCTTGCTGTCGGCCAGATCCTTGAAGCGCTGGAACGCCTCGTTCATCTTGTCATCGGCAATCGTGTAGCCGAGCGCTGCCAGCTTGTCGCGGAAGGCCGCGCGACCGGAATGCTTGCCCAGCACCAGCGATGATTTCGACCAGCCGACGCTTTCCGGCGTCATGATCTCGTAGGTCGCGGCGTTTTTCAGCACGCCATCCTGATGGATGCCGCTTTCATGCGCGAAGGCATTGCGTCCGACGATGGCCTTGTTCGGCTGTACGTCGAAGCCCGTCGTCGTGGACAGCATCTTCGACAGCTTCAGCAGCTTCGTGGTCTCGATGCGGTTTGTGTAGGGATACTGGTCGTGGCGTGTGCGGATCGCCATGATGATCTCTTCCAGCGCCGCGTTGCCCGCACGCTCGCCGATACCATTGATCGTGCACTCGATCTGCCGTGCGCCACCACGCAGTGAGGCCAGCGTATTGGCCACGCCCAGCCCCAGATCATTGTGGTTGTGAGCCGAGAAGATCACCTGATCCGCACCCGGCACCCGCTCCTGCAGCATGGAGAAAATGCGCTCCATGTCCTCAGGCGTGGCATAGCCGACCGTATCGGGGATGTTGATGGTCGTCGCACCGGCCTTGATAGCGGCCTCGACACAGCGGCACAGGAAATCCGGTTCCGTGCGCGAGCCGTCTTCCGCCGACCATTCGACGTCATTCGTCAGGTTGCGGGCGGCCTTGTTGCCCGCCGTGACGATGTCCAGAACGGTTTCCGGCTCCATTCGCAGCTTGTATTTCATGTGCAGCGGCGACGTGGAGATGAAGTTGTGGATACGGCCGCGCTCGGCATGGGCGATGGCGTCGCCTGCGGCCTGAATGTCGTTCTTGCCGCCGGAGCGGGCCAGCGCGCAGACGACGGCACCTTTTACCACGCGGGCGATTTCAGCGACGGACTGGAAGTCCCCTTTCGAGGCGACCGGGAAACCGGCCTCGATTACATCCACGCCAAGATCCGCCAGAGCCTCGGCCATACGCAGCTTTTCCTCCAGATTCATGGAGAATCCGGGGGACTGCTCGCCGTCACGCAGCGTGGTGTCGAAAATGAAAACGCGATCGTTGGTGATGCGGCCGAAGGAAGGATGGTCGAAGGTCATGAAAGCCTCGGAATGACGTGTCTGTGTCCCTGTTTCGCCCCGATATCAGGCACGAAACGCTCTTCTTACGATATCCCCTAAACGTACCGACATACGTCGGTATACTCGCTCAGGGGCGAATAAGTCGAAGGAGAAGAAGCTGGGAAAGGCCGCACGCGGTCGTGGCGCGAATGCGCTTCATCGACTCGGAAGGGGTGCGGACAATGGTCATATGGAACAAAATACCGGAACAGCGCGGAGATGCAACCAAAAGACACACACAACCTGCACAGGTGTCCTCACCTACAGGTCACTTGGTCAGATCAGGCCGGTGCACACGCTTACCTCCTGGCGCCTGAAAACGGGAGTGAAGAGCGTCCTGCCGACATTGGTTCGGCCGGCTTGCTTCCCGACGCAGCGCAGCCTGACGCCCTGAGACGTCAGGCTGTTTTGGGAGAAAAATGTCAGTCCTGCAGCGGAAGGATGAACGTGCCGTCATCCAGTTCGATCCCGCGCTGAGCCGCGTGGGCACAGGTCGCGGTGCGAATGTCGCTGTCTGCCGTATTCAGGTCCACCATCTGGCCGGGACCGACCATCAGCTGACCGACACCACCCGCGCCATAGGCGGGGTCCGCTTTGACATCGGAGCGCTTGGCAAGCGAGCGTCCGAGCGAACGCACCGTCGTGTCATCGTCGATATCGTGGGCGTAACAGTAGTACATCAGTCCGGCGATATTGCCGACAGAGGCATTATCCACGGTCGGCCCGGGACCCACTGGTGCCTGTGCGACAGACGCAGGTGCCACAGTGGCTGCGTGAGCACCTGCCATGGCAGAGGTCAGTGTCAGACCGCATACAGCGGCAATGGCCGCAGCTTTGGACAGTGATTTCATGGAAAACCTCCTGAAAGCGAAGTGATGCGTGCAATGTTCGCTTCACTCAGGCAGCGAGCAAGAGGTGTGGATGCTGGTCTGTTATGCGGGAGTTGTTTTGCATTCTGGAGAAATGCTTCTTAGGTATAATTATTTACCATGAAACTGAACCGGAATGGTCTCCATTATTCACTTATATGTAATTTCTGAGTATAATACTCTTCCATATAATGTATGGATTCTGAATGTTCCTGATCAGATCTCGTGCGGTATGAGCACACAGTCCGAATGACTGTATCTCATAGGATCAGGCGATCTTTATGGGAGCATTCGTGTCAGCGCAGGTCAGACGGGAGGAGTGCGAGCGTGCATCGCACCGCATGGGTCAGCCCTCCACATTCTCCGAAGGCGCTGGTCTGTCTGCCAGGCTGGCGATGCCCAAAACCCGACAGACAGATAAAGATGTGCAGTAAAATGCCTTAGATGAGGCCCTGCACCCACGCCTTCAGCTGGCTCTTCGGCATGGCTCCAACTTTCGTCTCGACCGGTTTGCCGTCCTTGAACAGGATCAGCGTCGGGATGCCACGCACACCGAAATTGTTCGGCGTCAGCGGGTTGTCGTCGATGTTGACCTTCGCAATCGTCACCTTGCCTTTGAACTCAGCACCGATTTCTTCCAGTGCCGGGGCGATCATCTTGCAGGGGCCGCACCATTCCGCCCAGAAATCGACCAGAACCGGACCGGAAGCCTTGAGAACATCTGTTTCGAATGTGGTGTCGCTGACGGCGACTGTGTTTTCGCTCATGTGCGTCGTCCTTACTCTGTAGGTCTGGCTGAACAGTTGGTGGGAGTTTGTTTCAGGTCAAGCCCCCGGGTGAGAAACGCCGGAGCCTAGCCCCTCAAACCGGCCAAAAGCAGCAGCTTTGTTCGTCTTTATATCCGACGACTCATTTCTGTCCCGGCCCGTAAACATCCAGCAAGGCTCCTGGCAGCACTGTAACGGTCGGAACTTCGGTCCAGACCAGACTGCATTCCACGTCCCGTCCCGGATACAGCGCCTGAAGCAGGGCGCGGTAGGCCGCCATCTGCCGCAGATAAAGCACCGGTGTCCGCTCTATGGATGATGGCGGTCGCCGGTTGGTCTTGAAGTCGCAGACCAGAACGCGGTCAGGCAACACCGCCATCCGGTCGACCTGTCCGACGATCACGCTTTCGCCCACTACGCCTGCCAGCCGCTGTTCCGCGCGGCTTCCTGTAGCGAACAGGGGAGCCAGTGCCGGGTCTTCCATCACTCTGAGCACACGGGTGATAAGCCGGAGTGCCTCCTGCTCGTCCAGACCATTGCCGGGCCGAAGCAGCCAGTTGTAACCGACATCCGTCCGGTCCGCTTCCGGGCGGTCGGGCAGGAACTGGAGCAGCGCATGGACCAGCGTTCCCCTTCGGAAAGCGGCTTCACGGGCCGCGTTCGGCGTCAAAATAGCCAGATCGAGCGGCGAGCGGGTGGAAGGTTGCTCACCGAGCGCCACGTCATCAGGACGGCTTGGGGAGAGAGGGCGTGCGAGTGCCGGTTCCATCGGCGGCGGCGCAGGTATCCAGTCCGGTGCGCGTCCGGTCCATGATGGCAGAGGTGCTGGGGGCGGCAAGCCAGCCTTTGTCGATGCCGTCCGGCTTGTCGTCGGACGTTCCTGAAGAACCAGCCGCTCCCCTTCCCACCCGAGATCGAACGGTTCGGATGTGGCCTCGGCAGCCGTGAAGCCGTCCACGCAGCGGGCATACCAGCTTTCCTCGCTGAGCGTTCTGCCCGCCTCCCATCCGCACACCACCAGACGGTCGCTGGCACGGGTCAGGGCGACATAGAGCAGACGGTTATATTCCTCAGCCGCCTGCTCGCGCAGCGTCTCCCGGACAGCTTTCGTGGTTTCCGTCGCGGTGTCGGTGCGCGGCACGAAAACCGGGAGTGCCAGCTGACCCGCCTGCGATGGCAGCCAGAGCAGGCGGCTGTCCGAGCGCGGTGTGCCGATCGTGTCAGGCAGGATCACCAGCCGCGCCTGCAAGCCCTTCGACCCATGCGCCGTCATCACGCGCACGGCGTTGCCACTGGCCTCCGCCTCGCGCTTCACGCTCTCGTTGGAGTTGCGGAGCCAGTGCAGGAACCCCTGAAGCGAATGGGCATGGGCCTCCTCATAGCGGAGTGCGGCCGAGAGCAGTTCATCGATTGGTTCGGCGGCTTCCGGTCCAAGGCGCGCAAGGATGCGGGCACGGCCGCCATGAACGCCCAGAGCCTCCGACAGCAGCGTGTAGGGCGAAGCATAATCCACGCGTCGGAACAGCGCCGACAGGTAGGACCATGCCGCCGACCAGTCCGGGCGCTGGGCATGACGCTCACGCAGCACGGTCCAGAGCGGTTCGCCGTCGCGATCCATGGCGAGGGCCATCAGGCTGTCATCACTGAGACCACCGAGCGGCGAGGTCAGCACGCAGGCCAGCGTCAGATTGTCCTGCGGCAGAAGCAGCGCGTCGCACAGCGCCATCAGATCCTGCACCACCGTCTGGTCGGCAAGCCCCGTACGCACGAGTGTCGCGACCGGCACGTCGGCGGTCTTGAGCGCGCGGATCAGCGCCCGCACAAAGGCCGAGCGGCGCGGCACGAGGATCAGCACGTCGCCGGGCGTGAGCTGTGTTTCACCCGGTGCGGGAGGTGCCAGCAGTTGCGCGGCAATCCAGCGCGCCAGCGTGTCAGCAAGGCGCTGCTGCGCCGAGATCTGGCCGACATTCTTTCTGGTTGCAGCCCACGGGTTCAGGTCTTCGGTCTCTTCCTCGCCTTCGCCAGTGCGCGGCACCAGCGGCCAGAGTTCGACACAGCCTCCCTGTCCGGGACGGGCGGACTCATGACGCGGCATCGTCTTGCCCGGTTCGCTGACCCCACGGGCGGCCAGTGGATTGCTGAACACGGCATCCACCAGCGACAGCACCGGCGTCGTGGAGCGGAACGAGACGGTCAGTTGCGGCTCCTGCCAGAGAGCCCCGGCGTTTTTCGCCCGCTTCTCGAAGGTCTGCCGCCATTCGCGGAAAGCTTCCGGGTCTGCGCCCTGAAACCCGTAGATCGACTGCTTGTAGTCACCCACCGCAAAGACGGTGCGGGGACCGGCGTTTTCATCATGCACGCCCGCACCGGAGAAAAACTCCTCAGTCAGATCTCCGGCGATGCGCCACTGCTCACGGGACGTGTCCTGCACTTCGTCGAGCAGGAGATGGTCGATGCCGCCGTCGAGCTTGTAGAGCACCCACGCTGCACCGGGTTCATGCAGCAGGCTGAGGGTGCGGAGAATGAGATCGTCATATTCCACCTGCCCACGCAGGCTCTTGCCGGTGCTGTAGGTCTCCAGAATCGGCGCGGCCGTGCGGAGAAGGGCGAGAGTCAGATTGACGAGGGTGATGGCGCGCCGGTTTTCCTCGATGTCGAGGATACGTCGGGCCTCCGCCTCGATCCGTTGGACAGTCTTCTCGTTGTTTTTGGCGTATTTTTCGCTTGTGCCTGCATGCTTGCGCGGCTCGCCTTTGGCTGTGAGAAAGAACTCCTGCCATTCCACCCACGCCGCCGCGCGTTCCGGTGGATGCTTCGCCAGCCAGTCCAGCATGGCGGTGGCCCGGCGTTGCGCGGTGGCCGGAGCCGTCTCCTGCATCGTTTTTAGGGCTTCCCGCAGCGTGCCCTCTTCCGGGATATTCGCGCAGGCCGCCAGCAACGGATCTTCGTCAGAGACTGCTTTTATCCCCAGCGCCCTGAACAGCATCGTCCGCAATGTCGCCGCATCGGTGCGTGCCAGAGTCAGTGCCTCTCCGCTTTGTCCACTGAACCGCAGTTCGGTGAGCAGGCTGAGCAGGTCCACAAGCGGGATCTGTGCTGCGAGAAGGGCCACGAGACCGGAGGGAAGGCGTGCCAGTTCTGTTTCCGTCGCATCCGACAGCGCCAGCGAGGCATCCGTGTCCTCCATCAGCGTGAAATGCGGATTGGTGGCGGCCTCCAGCGGAAAGCGACGCAGGAGGGACTGACAGAAGGCGTGGATCGTGCCGATGCGCATCCCGCCCGGCAGGTCGAGCACACGGGCGAACAGCGCGCGGGCTTCCGGACCCGCAGAAGTGGGGACGCTCAGCTTGCGAAGGGCCTTGTCCAGCGTCTCATCCGGCATCGTCACCCATTCGCCCAGCGTCCGCTGGAGCCGGATGGCCATTTCCGCCGCCGCCGCCTTGGTGAAGGTCAGGCAGAGGATACGTCCCGGATAGGTGCCGGGAATCAGTGGTCCGGTCGGATCGTGCGGGTTCTGGCGCGGCAGCATCAGACGCAGCAGACGGTCGATGAGCAGCTTGGTCTTGCCACTGCCCGCCGAGGCCGAGACGAAGACCGAAGCGTTCGGGTCCGAGGCCACGTTCTGCTGCTCATTGGCGAGGTCGATGGCGGTGATGGGTGCGGTCATGCCAACGGCCTCTTCTGTGTCTGCAAGCACGCTATCGCTAACCCGCTGGAGGCAATGCCTCTGGACGCCAATGATTCATCGGGGGAGTGAGAGGACGGAGTCCATGATACTTGCGGGGTTCGGGCAAAACCCGGCCTTTCTTCAGGACGGTCCATGACTATGTTTCCGGGCATCAAATGAAGCAGGAACCGTGGGCCGTCGTGTACAGCACGCGCATACAGGGTGGCTTGCGCAGCCCGACTGCGCGTGACAGCCCGTGCCGGAGTTTGGAGCAGAAACCAGTAACCGAGCCCGGTCATTCCCCACCATCCTCCCGCGCCGTGCTCCACTCGGCGACGCGGGCAAGCTGGGCATAATCGGCAAAGCGCGGCGGCTTGCCGGGATGCGGATGCGAGAGATAGGGCTGAGCCTTGCTGTCATACTCCGCCACGCGCAGGCGTAGGTTCTCCCATGCCTGCACGGCCAGTTCCCCGATGCTGATCTCCTTGCTCTTCACCACCGTCTCGGAGCCCGGTTCCGCTCCACCGGTCAGACGCCAGTAGATCAGGTCGCGGGTTTCAGGTTTCGTATCGGCGGAGATGTGCGGTGTTGCGTCAGGGAAGGCGCCGAGCGCCAGCATCGCCGCTTCAAGCGGTAACTGCGGACTCCAGCCGGCAATCACATCTTTCACAGAGGGCACCGTGCCGGTCTTGTAGTCGAGCAGGGTCATGGCGCCGTCCTCGAACAGGTCGATGCGATCCGCCCGGCCCGTCAGGGTGAACGGGCCACCCGGTGCGTCCGTGATCGTCGCACGCCCCTTGGCCTCGGTCAGGATCGCCCGTGGTGCCGTCGCTTCCCGGCGCGCCGCCTCTGCCTCAGCGACCCAGTCGGCGATGCGGAGCAGGCGCGGCCGCCACCATGAGGCGAGGGCAGGGCGTAAAGCGGCCTCGTCCAGACTGTCGAGAAATGCCCTGCGCAAAGACGATGCGGCATCGTGTGGCCAGTCTGTGCCATGTTTGTCGAACCATGCGTCGAGCGCGCCATGCACCAGCATGCCGTAATCCGAGGCATCGACCGATTGTTCCAGCGGATCGAGCGGGCGCAGCTTCAGCACATGCCGGGCGTAGATGGCATAGGGGTCGCGCATCCATGTCTCGATCTCGGTCACGCTCAGCCTGCGCGGGCGATTGCTGACCGGTGGGCGAGGTTCCGGCGCCGCAACCGGTTTGGCCGCGCCATCCGGACGGTCGATCTGCGACAGCCATGACTGGGCGGGATGTTCCACCAGCTTCTGTCCGCGTCCGGCGAGAAAAGCATCCAGTCGTACCAGCCAGCGGGCCGGAACGGCGGGCGCACCCTCCCGGCGACCCGGCGTGGACAGCACGATATCCCCGGCGGAAGACAGACAGGACGCGAAATCATGTGCGGCCTGTCCGATGGCCTGTTCCGGGGATGGCAAACCCACCCGCGCCCTCATCGGACGGCTGAGCCACGGGCCCGGATCGGTTGCTGGTGGCCACACCCCTTCGACCAGTCCGCCGAGCACCATGAGATCGACCGTCTGGAGCCGCGCTTCTGTCAGACCCCAGATGAACACGCGCGGATGGAGGGTTACGGTCGTGTCGCCGCGTCCCCTGAGCGCCCGGCGTCCCTGCACACGCTCTTCAGTGAAGACGGCGGCCAGCAAACCGTCGAGAACCGTCCAGGGCTGGGGAGGCAGGACATCCGTGGCGGTCAGCAGATCGGAGAAACGATGCGCCAGCGCGTTGCCATCCTCGCCGCGCCACAGTTTCTCGGCACCCGGCATGTCGTCCGTCGTCGTCAGGGCTTCGGCTGCCGTCAGAAGAGCCGTGAGTTGCTCCGGCAGGATACGATCCTTGCGGGCGGCTTCCAGAGCCGGGGCAAGGCAACGCTCCAGTGCGGTCAGAAACAGGGCAAGCGGCTGCGGTTCGTCGGGCCGGTCGGCAGATGCTCCGTCCAGCGAGGCTCCTTCTTTCTCCTGTTTGTCCTGCAGATGCCTGCGCAGCCCCTCGATCCCCGGCGTGGGAGCGGGACCGCGCAGAAGCTGACGTTCCAGCAGACGGGCGGAGGCGCGACAGGTGCCTGGCGACATGCCGCACGCGACGAGCGGATGCTTGAGCAGCGCCAGCAGCGCAACGGGAGCAAGCTGCTGGTCCACGGCCTGCGCCAGAAGACGCAGAAGCACGGCGGCGGGCGTAGTGATGAGCAACTCGCCAGCACTGTCATCGGCCAGAATCCCCCAGCGGGCGAGTTCGGCGGCTACCCTTCCGGCCAGCACCCGGTCAGGCGTGACCAGCGCGACACGCCTGTCTTTCTGTTCGATGCCCGAGCGAAGGATCAGCGCAATGGCGGCGGCTTCTTCCTGCTGATCCGCAGGCGTGAGGCGAAAGAGCCCGGTGCAGTCGGCACGCTCAGGATTGGTGGCCCAGTCGGAGAGGGCACTGGCAGGGAGTAGCGCTCGCGCGATGGTGCCGGTGCGTGTTGCGAGAACCGCACGACTTTCGTCATGCGACAGAACGGAGGGCCACACATCCACATCTTCGCGTCGGGCATCCAGACTGGTGAGCAACCGCGAAAGTCCCGCCTGCGGATGGCCGTCCGGGAGCAGGGTGAAGGTCTCCGCATCCATGTCCCGGTCGAGACCCGGCACGATCAGCCGTCCGTTTGGATGACGCAGCACGCCCCGCAGCGCATTGACGGTGGAGGGCAGCGCGTCCGTGAATCCGACGGCCCAGAGCCGTGACGAGGCTTCCGCCTGTTCCGCCCAGTAATCCGACTGCGCTTCAAGCAGGGCGAGCTGGCGCGCGACGGGGTTCATCAGCCCCTGTTCGCGCAGCCAGTCCGGCCATACCGCCGTGATGATGGCGAGAAATTTCAGCGTCGCCTGCCAGTGGGTGGCGAACCGTTCGTCAACAGCATCGGGCAACGCCTGCGACAGATCCACCCCGGAGCGTTCGGCTTCGTCCATGAGATCGGCCAGCGCCCGTGCCAACGGCCATGCCTGATCGAGCATCGGGCGCGTACCGAATGCCGTTTCGGCCTGAAGCACCAGTCGCGTGAGGATGGCCAGTCGCCGCATCGGCGGCACGGCGGGCGGCAACAGGAGCGCATCCGGGCTGGCGAGCGCGGTTTCCGCTTCGTCCAGTCCGCCGATGGGGATGATGCGCGGCAGAAGAATCGCGCGCCCGTCGGCGTGACGCAGAAAGGCTTCGGTCAGTGCACGGGCGGCGCGGCGGCCGGGCAGAACCAGCGTGCCGTCACCGATGCGTTCCGGGTCGTCGTCCACGCCTGCGGTCCAGCGTGCCGCGATTTCATCCAGAAAGCGGAGATGGGCGGGAATGGTGGCGAGGGCGGGGATCATCGCGGCAGGATTGTCCGTGTCGAGGAAGGATTCAAGAGGTCCGCCTTCGACCCTTCAATGGGATTGCCCTCGGCGATTGTCTGGAGCGGTCTCGGGCCTCTCTGTTTCACAGTCGGTCAGTCCAGCCGGTCACAGTCGCCTCGCGGGGCAGATCGTCCGCATCGGGATCGCCCCCAGCGACAGGCAGCGGTTTCAGCATGACATGCAGCGCATCGTCTGGCGTCAGGTCTTCCAGCCGCTCGGGCCATTCGACGAGAACGATACCGGCGCGCGCGTCATCCCAGCCCAACTCTTCCAGCGCCTCCGGGCCTTGCAGTCGCCACAGATCGAAATGCGAGACAGGCCCTTGCGGTGTGTCGTAGGGCTGTACCAGCGTGAAGGTCGGGCTGGGTACATCCAGCATCGGATCGTTGCACAACGTTCTGAGAAAGGCCCGTGCGAAGACGCTCTTTCCGGCTCCGAGCGGTCCGGAGAGCAGGATGGTGTCCCCGGCGCGGACAAGGCGCCCCAGTGTCTCCGCAAGTGCTTCGGTGTCCGACCGGGTGTGCAGCGTCAGGATGCGGGAGGTCATCAGGGGAATTCCGTGCGGTTTCAGGGAACAACGGCGAACGTGTGCCTTGTTCCATTCCTGTTACCTGTCACAGTTGCGCTTGTGCAGAGATTTAAGTCAGTCAGGCGGTTATTCCACTGGCCCTTTGTACTGGCACAGTCCGTCTTCGCGGTTACAGGTCCCGCGTGCGTTCCTGAATCACACGCCGCGCCGACAGGTCGTCCAGCATCGCCTGCTCACGTTTCTGAGCCAGTTCCTGCTCTTCTTTCGCCCGTTTTTCCGCCAGTTTCTGGGCCGCTTCCAGAGCCGACCGCGCCAGATTCACCCGCGTGCGACAGGATTCGACGTCCAGTGCCGCGTCCTGCTCCCGCGCCCGCGCGCGATCAAGGGCCGCCCGGCCGATGGGGAGCCAGCGGGAATAGGCTTCCACAACCCGGTCGTCCGATGCCAGATCCAACGCGGCGTCGCGTTCCCGTACCATGTTCTGTTCCGCCCCTTTCACGGCATCCGATGCGGTCATCGCCCGAGCCAGTGCCTCTGAAAGCAGCTTCTTTGCTTCATCAAGTTCCTGGTCCCTCAGTCGGAGGAGGGAATCGAGCGGTGTGCGTTGCATTGGATTTATCCCGGTCTGGGGTGAACTGATGAGAAGGGTCAGGAAACGGCCATGGCGGGTGTGACCGGCTTGTCCCGTGCAGGTTGCCCGGAGAGGGCGTCACGCAAAGCCGCGAAGCTTTGCTGGAGAGTGGCCCGCTCGTGTTTGTCCTGCGTGAGAACATTCTCGAGGATCGGTTGCAGGGTGATGGCTTCATCGACCTTTGGATCCGTACCTCGCCGATAGGCGCCCAGCCGGATCATGTCGGCCATTTCGGAATAGGTCGCGAGAATGGCGCGTGCCCGGCGGGTGAGGGCATTCTCATCCGGCGAGTTGCATCCCGGCACCGTGCGGGACAGAGACCGCAATACGTCGATCGCGGGATAACGCCCGGATTCGGCGATTCGGCGATCCATCACGATATGACCATCCAGAATGCCGCGCACCGCATCCGAAATGGGTTCGTTCTGATCGTCGCCTTCCACAAGGACGGAAAACAGCGCGGAAATCTGTCCCGCCGATCCATCGGGCCTGACGATGCCCGGACCTGCGCGTTCCAGCAGGCGCGGCAGTTCCGCAAAGACGGAGGGCGGATATCCCCGTGTTGCCGGAGGTTCCCCCACTGACAGGCCGATCTCGCGGAGCGCCTGACAGAAGCGGGTGACGCTGTCCATCAGGAGCAGGGCCGACTTTCCTTCGTCGCGGAAATATTCCGCCACGGTCAGGGCGGCATAAGCCGCTTCCCGGCGCATCAGTGGTGGCGAGTCCGAGGTGGCGACAACGACGACGGACCGGGCGAGGCCCTCCGGTCCAAGATCGTCCTCGACGAATTCCCGGACTTCTCGGCCGCGCTCACCAACAAGAGAAATGACGGCGACATCGCAGGCCGTATTCCGCGCCAGCATCGACATGAGGGTGGATTTCCCCACGCCAGATCCTGCGAAAAGACCGAGTCTCTGCCCTTCACGACAGGTGGTGAAGAGATTCATGGCGCGTACGCCGAGATCGATGCGCGGCCCGAGACGCGCACGAAGAGTCGCGTCCGGCGGCGATGTGCGAACTGGTCGCGAGGGGCCGGGCGGAAGAGGTCCTTTCCCGTCGAGAGGACGACCGAGCGGGTCGATGATCCGGCCGACCCAGCCGTCGGAAACACGCAGGCTTCCACCGGGCTGTGGTGCGCGCGATCCGATGAAGACCGGGAATCGCACGTCGCTGCCACTGGCCAGCCCGTCCAGATTACCAAAAGCCATCGCCCGAGCGTGCTCTCCCGAGAATCCGATAATTTCTGCCGGGATGGAGTCGCCGTTGCGCCGCATGAGCGACACACGGTCGCCCACGGACGCCAGACCGCCGAGTCCGGCAATTGTGACGGCCAGCCCGGATAGCGCCGTGACTTTGGCGGACGCCATGGCTGCGGGAATACTCGCGCAGGTTGCATTTAGCTGAGCGAGAAACTCCGGATTCATGGGGGTTTTTCCGTTCATGGCCGTTTCAATTCCTTGTTTTCAGCTCAAATGTATAAAAAAAAAGACAATTTGCGTATTTATAACGATAGACGAAAATCTTTATACAATCTTTACGTGAAATTTCCGTGGACGGTTACAACCCATGGTGGTAACTAATGGTCAACAACGAACCGGGGGTTATTACGATGCGTGTTCTGCTCGTTGAAGACGATCTTGCTGCTGTTGGTGAAATCACCCAGATCATGAGGGGTGCGGGTTTCACGGTCGATCACGTTCAGGCCGGAGAAGAGGCCGTCGAAATGCTCCGGCATTACGATTACGACCTGGCCGTCCTGGAACTGATGCTGCCCGATATCGAAGGGTATGAAGTTGTGCGCCGTGCCCGCGCCGCCCGTGTGACGACCCCGATCGTGGTGCTGTCCGGCCTGACGCGCCCACAGGCCAAGGTGAAGGCTTTCTCCGTCGGCGCTGACGATTATCTCACCAAGCCGTTCGATCCGGATGAACTGGTCGCACGTATGCAGGCGATCCTGCGGCGCTCGAAAGGCTTCAGCGAGCCGACGTTGCGTGTGGGCGCGCTCAGGCTCAGCCTCGATAGCCGGGAAGTGATGGTCAATGACGTTCCGGTTCATCTGACGGGGAAGGAATATGCCATTCTGGAACTGCTGGTGCTGCGCAAGGGTATGGTTCTGACAAAGGATGCGTTTCTGAATCATCTATACGGTGGCATGGATGAACCGGAGATGAAGATCATCGACGTTTTCATCTGCAAGCTTCGCAAGAAGTTGCAGGCTGCCGGGGCGGGCAACCTGATCACCACCGTCTGGGGTCGCGGTTACATGCTTCGCGAGCAGCTTCAGCGCATGGATATGGAAGAGCAGCCTGTTGTTCAGAAGGAGCGCGAGCAGGTCGTCGCGGCCTGATCCTGCCATCCGGGACCGCTTTCCGTGCCCCTGAAAGGGAGCGGAAAGCGGTTTTATTCGTTGTTCAGGCGGTCCACTCGGCGGAAATGGTAATGCCATGGTCGAGTGGACCGGCTCCCTTGCCATAGCCGGGAGCATGAGCAATCGCCTTGATGAGATAGCTGCGGGCTTCCTGTACCGCATCCCGGAGTGACCGCCCCTGAGCCAGCCGCGTGGCAATCGCGCTGGCGAGCGTGCAGCCGGTGCCGTGCGTATGACGGGTGTCGATCCGCTGCGTGGTGAAGATCTCGACGGTGTTCCCATCGACCAGCACATCCGAAAGACGTGGCCCTTCCATATGGCCGCCTTTGACAAGAACAGCAGGCACCCCTTTTGCGCGCAGGGCGTGCGCCGCATCAATCATGTCCTGTTCATGCTTGATGCGAACGCCAAGAAGGGCCTCCGCTTCAGGGATGTTGGGCGTCAGAAGGGTGCAGAGTGGGAGGAGCGTGTCGGTGAGAGCCGAAATGGCCTCGGGCACGAGCAGTTTCGCACCGCCTTTGGCTACCATGACAGGATCCAGTACGAACGGAATTTTCCCATAGCGGCTGACCTCTTCGGCCACGACATGAATGCTTTCCGCACGCCCGAGCATCCCGGTCTTGAAGGCGTCGGCGCCGATATCGTCCAGAACGCAGCGAATCTGGGTGCGCAAGAATTCAGGCGGCACATCGAGAATGTCGATGACACCCATCGTGTTCTGCGCCGTCAGGGCCGAAATTGCCGTCATCGCGAATCCGTCCAGCGCCGTGATCGCCTTGATATCAGCCTGAATCCCCGCGCCGCCGCCCGAGTCGCTTCCGGCGATACTGAGAACCCGTCCCCGCATCGGTCAGGCTACCGCGTGCGCGGCGTTGATTGCATCGCACATATCATTCACCGCCCGTTCCACCTCTTCCGCGTCCTCGGCTTCAACCATCACACGCACCAGAGGTTCCGTCCCGCTTTCACGGAGAACTAGACGGCCTGTCGTCCCGAGGCGTTTTTCGATCTCCTTACGTGCGGCCTGCACGTCCGGCAGGCGCAACGGACTGGAACCGGAGAAGCGGATGTTCTTCAGAAGCTGAGGGTAGGGGGAGAAAACCCGGCAGATTTCGCTCGCCGGACGACCATCCTCGATCAGGACCGCCAGAACCTGCAAGGCAGCAAGAAGACCATCGCCCGTCGTGGCGAAGTCGGACAGCACCACATGCCCGGACTGCTCACCGCCGACATTGGCATGATTTTCCCGCATCCGCTCGACAACATACCGGTCGCCCACGGCCGTCCGTTCAAGTGTAAGTCCCTGATCCGCCAGAAAGCGCTCCAGCCCCATGTTGGACATCACCGTCGCCACAATGGATGGGGTAGCGAGCCGTCCGGCTTTCGCCCATGAGCGGGCGATCAGGCCCAGAATCTGGTCGCCGTCAATCAGATGGCCGGTCTCGTCGGCCAGCAGCATCCGGTCCGCATCGCCGTCGAGGGCAATCCCGAGATCCGCGCCATGTTCGACAACGGCCTCGCAGAGTTTTTCCGGATGCGTGGAGCCGCACTGCTCATTGATGTTCACGCCATTGGGGTCGCAGCCGATCCGGATGACATCGGCGCCAAGTTCCCAGATGGCCGCGGGAGCGACGCGGTAGGCCGCACCATGCGCGCAGTCGATTACGATCTTGAGGCCGTCCAGACGGCACCCCTTCGGCAGCGACGCCTTCGCATGTTCAATATAACGGCCTGCCGCATCGTTCAGACGGGACGCCCGGCCGATTTCGGAAGGGGACGCAAGCTGCTCCGACAGATCTGCCGTCATGAGCGCCTCAACGGCGGTCTCTTCCTGATCGGACAGCTTGAATCCATCCGGTCCGAACAGCTTGATGCCATTATCGCTGAAAGGATTATGAGACGCCGAGATCATCACACCGAGATCGGCCCGCAGCGAACGCGTGAGCATGGCGATCGCCGGTGTGGGCAGAGGCCCGACAAGGGTGACATCCATGCCGGCCGAGAGAAAGCCCGCCACTAGTGCGCACTCGATCATATAGCCGGACAGGCGCGTGTCCTTGCCCACCACGACGCGGTGCCGGTGATTACCGCGTCGGAAATGCAGTCCGGCTGCCTGCCCGAGTTTCTGGGCGATTTCCACGGTCATCGGGAACGCGTTGGCCTTTCCGCGAATGCCGTCAGTGCCGAAAAACTGTCGTGTCTTGATCATGCCGTGCCTGAAGTTGCTTGCCCGGGGCGGGATGGCCGCCGTGGCCTCTCTTTACCCTTCCCCCTCCGGGGGGGCCAGAGGGGGAAAGTGCACTTCAGGATTCCGGTATCTTCGCCACGCGGATCGTGTTGGTCGAACCACTGATGCCAAACGGCACGCCCGCCGTGATGACAATGGTGTCGCCGGGTTTGGCCATATGGCTCGCCAGCGCGGCTTCCAGTGCCATCGAAACCATCGATTCCGTGTCACGCACGGGCTTATCTTCGGGAGGGACGAAGGGCTTCACGCCCCAAACCAGCACAAGCCGTCGCGCCGTGCCGATGGTAGGGGTCAGGCCGAGAATATGCGCAATCGGGCGTTCACGGGCGATCCGCAGGGCTGTCGGACCAGCGTGAGTGTAGGCGATAATCGCCGGGGCAACGAGGGTCGTCGCCACCTGCTTGGCGGCGTGGGCAATGGCATCCGCCGTGTAATGTTCGGGTTCCAGACTGCTGGCCTGCATCAGGGTGCGCCAGCCATCATCGGCTTCCACGCGTTCCAGAATGCGATTCATCATCGTGACCGCTTCAACCGGATAGCTGCCAGCAGCGGATTCGGCGGACAGCATGACCGCGTCCGCACCGTCGAACACGGCGGTCGCGACATCCGATGCCTCGGCGCGGGTGGGAGTGGGGGCCGAGATCATGCTCTCAAGCATCTGCGTGGCAACGATGACCGGTTTGCCGAGGCGGCGCGCATTGCGGATAATCCGCTTTTGCGCCAGCGGCACGCTCTCGGGAGGCAATTCCACCCCAAGATCGCCACGGGCGACCATCACGGCGTCCGAGGCGTTCAGGATGGCGGCCAGATTATCGAGCGCCTGAGGTTTTTCGAGCTTGGAGATAATCCACGCCCGGCCGTTCACCAGTTCGCGCGCTTCAAGCACGTCTTCCGGACGCTGAACGAAGGAGAGGGCGATAAAATCGGCGCCGAGATCCAGCGCAAAGGCAAGGTTTTCCTTGTCTTTTTCGGTGAGTGCCGGAATGGGCAGGACCACGTCGGGGACGTTCACGCCCTTGTGGTTGCTGAGCGCGCCACCGACCACCACTTCCGTTTTCAGAAAATCCTTCCCGACGGTCCGGATGATCAACTTCAGCTTGCCGTCATCCAGCAGGAGCGCGGAGCCCTCTTTCGCCACGGAGATGATTTCGGGGTGAGGCAGAGTGACGCGGGCTGAATCGCCCGGGGCCGGATCGAGATCCAGCCGAAAGGACTGACCTGCTTCCAGAATGACCTTGCCGTCGCTGAACTTGCCGACCCGGAGCTTCGGTCCCTGCAGATCGGCGAGGACACCCAGTGGACGCCCGATGTCCTTTTCGATCTGGCGAACGATCCGGTAACGGGCCGCATGGTCTTCGTGAGTGCCGTGGGAAAAATTGAAACGAAACACATCCGCGCCTGCCAGGGCGAGGCTGTGGATCGTTTCATGCGTCGATGAGGCCGGTCCGAGTGTGGCGACAATCTTCGTTCGACATTGAGCAGCGACCATGGGTGATCCGTCCTTCGTGCTGTCCGTTCGAGCGGAGACTGGCGCAGCGGCGAAGCCTTGTCACCCATGAAAGCAGGCGTCAGGAGGGGGGATAAGCCTCGTCTGGCAGCAGTCCCCAGATCTGGTTGCGACGCACCCATCCCTCATAACGCTGCACCGAGACCCTGCACCACTGGGAGCCGGAAGCGCAGGTCTTGACGGTGCCTACCGAGCCCGGTGTCAGCACGGCAACCGCAGCAGAATCCTCGTCGCCCGAGGTGTGCAGCACGACAGCCCCCGGGATCTTCGCCACGTCGGCACCCGTCGCGACGTGTTCAATGATCCGGGATTCCGTGTGCTTTCCGGTGGGCTGGCCCTCGGGTTTCGGAGCAGCGGAAGGGGCGGTCTGGGTGCTTGTGGGCGGTGCAGAACCTGCCGGAGAGGGCACAACAAAATCGCGCGATCCGACAAGGGTTGCCTGATGGACCCATCCCTTGACGCCGTCAGAATCCTCAATGAGACGCCAGACGTCGAATTCACGTTCGATCTGCACCGGCAATCCACGGCGGTGATAGACCCACTGGATGGGATAACGCTGCCCGGGTCCTGCCCGCATGTTCACGTCATCGGCGCGCAGGGCGGCGAAACGGGGGAGCGGCAGACCGGTATTGCTGCCTTTTGTCGGGTCCTGACCGTTTGCATTGTCCTGTGGCGCATCGTCTGCCGCTGGCGGACTGCCGTTGTCCCCGGCTGCCGCTCCCGGCAATGGCGCTGCAAGAGGCCGTGCCGTCTCTGCTTCCGGGGCCGCAGGATGTTTCGCGGCATGCGGCTTGTGGTGCGGCGTTGGCTTGTGGGCCTGCGCCTCATGTTCGGCGTTCTTCCGCGACTCGGGGTGCCGGGCGGGATGCTTGCTCGAGGCCGCCTTCTCTTTGGCTTTCGTCGCGGTGGTATGATGAGAAGGCTTGTGCGCTTCTTTCTTGGCCGCCGTGTGGCTGGCCGCATCCTTTTTGTGGTGATGCACGGCGGGGGTGGCCGATGCGGTCGACGATGCGGCGTGCGCGTCGATTGTGAGCGACACGGTTGTGACCGCGGCCAGAAGCGTGGCGGCGGCGCGCAGGGAGCAGGAAGCATTCATGGCCGCATCCGTGCCAAGCCCTGAGCCTGTCGGCAAGAGGGTTCTTGCGTCCAGTCCCCGGATCCGTGTGTTTCCGTCAGAAAGTGACGAGCTTGTAGCTGTCCGAAAGATCGAGAAAAGTCGGCATTCCGACGATTTCCACCCCTTCCAGAAGGTCTTCCGAATTTCGGCTGGTCCGCAGCAATCCCGTTTCGCAAACGAGGAGTCTGGCGTTCATGCTGACGACCGCATCCCGCAGCATCATCAGGGTTGCGATTCCCTGCGAGGCAAGCACGGCATCCGCCTTCTCCCATGCGGGGTCGGACCGGCCCTCCCTGCACAGAACGAGCGCGCCGGGACCTGTCGCGAACAGAATGATGTCCCGGTTCATCGCCAGAGCGCTGGCCGCCAGCATGAATGCCGTGTGCAGCCGGTTGAAATCATTGTCGCAAACCAGGAACGCGAGGCCTTTCTCAGCCATGGGAAGAGTCATGTGAAGCCTGTCCTCCGCAAACCGGGCAGGCCGGGTCACGGGTGATGGAGATGGTGGTGAAACGGGCGGCGAGGGCGTCCCAGAGAAGAAGGCGTCCATCAAGGGACTCGCCAAGTTCCAAGATCTCCTTCAACGCTTCCGTGGCCTGCAGCGTTCCCAGCACGCCCGTGACAGCTCCGAAAATCCCGCTGTCACCACAACTTGGAGCGGGGGTGTCCTTTTCCGGACGCGGGAACAGGCAGGCGTAGCAGGGACCGCCGCGGTGAGGTCGGAATGTGGAAATCTGGCCATCGAACCGAAGGACAGCGGCGGAAATCAGCGTCTTGCGCTGGCGGACACAGGCGGCGTTGACCAGATAGCGGGTCTCGAAATTGTCGCTTCCGTCGCAGACAAGGTCATAGCGGCTGACAAGATCGTCCACATTGTCGTCCGTCAGCTGCGCTTCATGAGGCTCGACAGTCACTTCCGGATTGAGCGCCTCAAGCATGTGTCGCGCCGAAGTCACTTTCGGCATCCCGACCCGGTCGGTTGCGTGCAGGAACTGTCGCTGAAGGTTCGACAGTTCCACGCGGTCATGATCGACGAGACCTATCCGCCCCACGCCCGCCGCCGCGAGATAGCAGGCGACAGGAGAGCCGAGGCCGCCAGCACCCACGATGAAAACAGAGGACTGGCGGAGCCGCATCTGGCCGGTTCCCCCCACTTCAGGGAGAAGGATGTGGCGCGAGTAGCGCTGGATTTCATTTTCCGTGAGGTCAATCGACATGGAATTCCGAGCAGCCGGATGCAATGCCAGCAGTGGGGATGGAAATAAAAATCACATTTCCGTGATTTCGGGGGTTCTTATTAAACGATAAATGCATAACTGTGTTGCATGTGTTATACCGTTCACATGGATATGAGGAACCTAGCCATGCAGTCCGCAGAAATCGCACATACCTCTGAAGCATGGGCCTGCCCCGCGCGGAAGCGGGCGCGCGGTATCTGTATCGCTTCTCTTGCCGCCTCGCTGGGCCTGTATGCCCTTTCCCCTTTCATGACGCTCTGGACAATCGCCGACGCGGTTTCCAGTCACGACATGGTCGCTCTCGGTCAGACGATCAACTGGTCCTCCCTTGACGCTTCGCTCAAGGAGCAGGTGCTGGACGGTCTCAATCTGCGTCATGCGACTGCAGCGGCTGAAGAACTGCCGGAGTTCGGTTCCTCCTTCGCGACGACCGTCGTGTCCAATGCGGTCGATCTGACCGTCAATCAGCAGAATCTCGGCTTTGTCGTCGATCAGGCGTTCTCGTCCGGGTCCGCGAAAATGAGTGCGGGCTCCATTTTCTCAGCGGTCAGCCACGCTCTGGTCCGGTTCACCGGCGCGAACACGTTCGAGGCCCAGATGGTGGTTCCCGGTCATGAGCAGGAAACACCCTTGCGTGTCGAGCTTCGCATCGAGCGCTGGCAGTGGAAACTGACACGGGTCGATTTCCCCACCACGCCTCATCGTCCGGTGATGGAAGCGTCTGTGTCACAGCGTCACGCCTGACACGTATTTCCTCTGAGACGATAACCTCGAAAACTCCGTGAACCCCGGTCCTGACCTTTCAGGACCGGGGTTTCTGGTTTCAGGCAGCGGGAGGAAGATCTTCTTCCAGAAGGATGATGTTAATGGTGTAGGAGACTTCGCCCTCATCATCGTCCCGATGCACGGTGCCGATCACTTCTCCATCGACAGCCAGTTCGACGGACAGACCTGCGCGCGGCGGGGCGTTGACGCTTAGTCCCTTGGCGCCAAGGAGGCGGCGGAGGCAGATTTGCAGGCGTGAGATTTCGCTCGACGAGATCGTGCTCATGATGGGTATCTCCGGAGACAAGAGGCAGGGTGCGGCGCCAGCCTGATGGCATGAGAGCGGTCACATGCCGGGTGGCGACCATTACGGGTGACAGGTGGCAGGCTAATAAGCATTGCGGCTGCAGCCCGCAACTCCACGGCGGAGGATTGCTGTCTTTTGTTGCAAAATCCGTTCGGGCATAGCCCTATGTCCCTGAAGAAGAGCACAGTGCTCTTTTACTGCCGTAAGGAACCTGCATGTTGAAACCGGGATTTTGTGTCGTGTTGCTGGGGGCTACTCTTGGCCTCAGCGGCTGCGGCTACTTTGATTCGCGCTCGGCACATAAAGCCCAGTTTACAATGATCGGGATGACATCCAACGATCTTCAGTCCTGTGCCGGGACACCTGACAAGGTCACAAAGCTGAACGCCACGACGGACCTGTATCAGTATAGCAACAAGCCTTCCGCAACAGGCGCCTTTTCCATCAATCCGTTCGGCATGGGCCAGACGAGTTACAACGGCACCGGCAGCTCCTGCACCGCGTTGTTCAGGGTGGATCACGGTCAGGTCACCGAAGTCCATTATACGGGCGACAACGACAAGACGATCGGTCACGAAGGAATCTGCGAGCCCATCATCCGTGGCTGTATCCGCCAGCCGGAAGCGACGATGAGGCCTGTTAATAATGGTGTGTTCGGCCCCGTATCCGGCTTCCATTCCCCGGCAGTCCCGGCTCAGAGCCAGAGCGCAGTGTGGAACGGCCCCGCAGCCGACCTGCCAGCCCTGAAGACACCTGCGACCGGTGCAGCCGCGGCGTCAGCGGCTTCTTCCGCAGCCACCTCGGCCGCGTCTCCGGCGACCGCCGTCATCACCACTCGTGGTGCAGCCGCGACGACAACGACGGGTCAGTAAGGTCTGGCAGGCTTCCCCGTCATCCCAGCATCTGCCCGATCACCCGGGCGGTGTAGTCGATGACGGGGATGATGCGACCGTAATTGATGCGTGTCGGTCCAATCACCCCGATGGCGCCAACGATTCTGTTGGCGTCATTGCGGGCCGGCGCCACTACCATCGACATCCCCGAGGCACCGAACAGGCCGCTCTCGGAACCGATGAAGATGCGCACCCCATCCGAATTTTCCGCCAGTTCCAGCAGGCGCAGCATCGCATCCTGCTTTTCCAGCCGCTCGAACAGATTCTGGATGCTTGAAAGCCGTTCGATCTCCGTGATGTCCGTCAGCAGATTGGCCTGCCCACGAATGATGAGCGTGCCGCTGCGGCCTTCATCGTTCCATGTCGCGAGCCCGCTGGCGACGACCTCCGTGGCCAGCTGATCGAGTTGCGTCTGGGCAGCGGCCATCTCGTCATTCACACGGGTGCGCAGTTCGCCCAGCGTACGACCGGTCAGGCGCGCATTGAGATAGTTCGCGGCCTCCGTCAGCGTGGAAGGCGGCATGCCTACCGGGGTTTCGATCACCCGGTTTTCGACCTGCCCATCCGCTCCGACCAGCACCACCAGCGCCCGGTTGCCACCCAGCGCCACGAATTCGATATGCTTGATCGCGCCATCGCCTTTCGGCGCGATGACAAGGCTCGCAGCCTGCGACAGGCCGGAAAGCAGGGATGATGCCTCTGTCAGCGTGTCCTCAAGTGACCGGCCACGCGCCTCCAGCGTGCTGGAGATGGATTCCTGCTCCTCCTCGCTGAGATGACCGAACTGAAGTAACCCGTCGACGAACAGCCGTAGTCCTTTCTCCGTCGGCAGGCGTCCCGCCGACGTATGCGGCGAGAACAGCAGCCCGGCATCGGTCAGATCCGCCATGACATTACGGATAGTCGCAGGGGACAGACCAAGTGGCAGCCGGTGGGACAGCGTGCGGCTGCCGACAGGATCGCCCGTTTCCAGATAATGCTCGACCAGCTCGCGCAGAATGGTGGCGGAGCGGGAGTTCAGGCCCGAGGTGGCCCCGAACAGTTCGGCTGCACGGGGCAGGGAGAGCACGGACTTGGTGGGTGGGCGGACGATGGGCGTTGCTCCTTGCTTCTCTCACTGAGAGACTTCTTCTGACTCTGGGATGCCGCACTGGCTGTGACAAGAGCCTGCGGGGTGGTCAGCCCTTTATCACCGGTCTATTGAGCAGATCTCTCACAAGACGTGGTTCATCCTTGCCGCGTCCAGCTTTCGAGGAGCCTGCCCATGCGTCCCTCCGGCCGCGTTTTTGACGCCATGCGTCCTGTCACCATCGAAACCGGATTCGCGCGGCACGCGGAGGGGTCGGCCCTCATCCGTGTCGGCGGCACGGAAGTACTGTGCACCGCCAGCATCGAACAGCGCGTGCCGCCGTTCCTCAAGGGCAAGGGCACCGGCTGGGTGACGGCGGAATACGGCATGCTGCCGCGCGCTACGCACACTCGCGGCAGCCGTGAGGCGGCAAAAGGCAAGCAGTCCGGGCGGACTCAGGAAATCCAGCGTCTGATCGGCCGCTCCCTGCGCGCCGTGACCGACCTGGTGGCTCTCGGTGAAATGAGCATCACCCTCGATTGCGACGTGCTCAACGCCGATGGCGGCACCCGCTGCGCCTCCATTACCGGCGCATGGGTGGCGCTGCGTCTGGCTCTGGGCAAGCTACAGCGTGAGCGTGTGCTGAAGACTATCCCGCTGATCGGGCAGGTTGCCGCCGTTTCCTGTGGCCTGACGGCCGAGGGTGCGGTGCTTGACCTTGATTATGTCGAGGACAGCAGCGCCGCCGCCGATACGAATTTCGTGCTGACGTCTGAAGGCGGCATCGTTGAGATTCAGGGAACGGCCGAAGACAAGCCGTTTTCAGAGGAAGAATTCTTCAAGCTGCTCGCTCTGGCCAAGCAGGGCACCCAGGTCCTGTTCGCTGCGCAGGACGCCGCCATCAAGGCTGCGGAAGCCGCATGAGCACGCCACGCCCGCTGGAACGGGGCAGTCGCCTCGTTCTGGCCAGCCACAACAAGGGCAAGCTGGCCGAGTTTGCCGCCCTGCTGGCGCCTTACGGCGTGACAGTCGTGTCAGCAGGGGAACTCAATCTGCCCGAGCCGGACGAGACGGCCACGACGTTCGAGGGCAATGCCCGCATCAAGGCCGAAGCAGCCGCCACGGCCACCGGCCTGCCTGCTCTGGCTGACGATTCCGGCCTGTGCGTGTCCGCCCTTGGCGGTGCACCAGGTATCTACTCCGCGCGCTGGGCTGGTCCCGACAAGGATTTCGCCGGTGCGATGCACCGCATCGAACTGGGCATCGGCGAAGACGAACGGGAAGCTTGGTTCATCTGTGTGCTGTGTCTGGCGTTTCCGGATGGTGCCGTTCAGTGCTTCGAAGGCCGGATCAACGGAACGATCGCCCCTGAACCCCGTGGAGCTGAGGGGCATGGCTATGATCCGATTTTCGTGCCGGAAGGCGAAACGCGGACCTTCGCCGAGATGAGCGATTCAGAGAAGAACGCGATTAGCCACCGTGCGCGGGCATTTGAAGCGTTCCAGAAGACCTGTCTGGCGTAAGGGTGGGGGGAAGAGTTTTGTCTCTTCCCGTCCGTCACAAAGCCCACCTTTCGGCAGCCCCCTTTAATGACGTAACGACCATTTCTGGGATTGGGGGCCAAAGCCCCCTTTCCAGAAATGGTTATTACGATACTGCTTCCTGTCTGCGCGCTTCGATATCGGTTTTCATATGAGCCTGCACCTTCTCGAAGGCGCGGGTCTCGATCTGGCGGACACGCTCGCGGGAAATGCCATAGTGCTGGGCAAGTTCCTCCAGCGTTACGGGATCATCCTTGAGGCGCCGCTCTTCGAAGATGTGACGCTCACGGTCGTTCAGTGACTCCATCGCACTCACGAGAAGCGCCTTGCGATCAGAGAACTCCTCATGCTCGCCAAGAGCGTGTTCCTGATTCTCAGTGTCATCCACGAGCCAGTCCTGCCACTCCCCTTCGCCATCGCTGCGGAGAGGTGCGTTCAGACTGTGGTCACCGGCAGCAAGCCGCCGGTTCATCGCTACGACATCCTGTGAAGGCACGCCGAGGGTCTTGGCGATATGAGCAACCTGCTCCGGCGCAAGATCACCATCGTCGATGGCTTTCATCTCGCCCTTCAGGCGGCGCAGGTTGAAGAACAGCTTCTTCTGGGCGGACGTCGTACCCATTTTCACCAGAGACCAGCTGTGGAGAATGTATTCCTGAATGGCAGCGCGAATCCACCACATGGCATAAGTGGCCAGACGGAAGCCGCGTTCCGGATCGAACCGGCGAACAGCCTGCATCATGCCGACATTACCTTCGCTGATCAGTTCGTTCAGCGGCAGGCCATAGCCACGATAGCCGAGGGCGATCTTGGCCACGAGACGCAGGTGCGATGTCACCAGTTTGTGGGCGGCTTTTACGTCACCACTATCGCGCCAGCGACGGGACAGAGACGTTTCTTCTTCAGGGGAGAGGAGGGGATATTTGCGGATTTCCTGCAGATAGCGGGAAAGGCTCGCTTCAGGACCAATGGTGAGGGACGTTGATGCCATGGAGACTTCTCCTTCATCCCGATCACTTGACCTTCATGCAGCCCGGACTTCTTTTATGAACGTCGGGCTTGAAGGCCTGTGCATGTCGGGCGACGCTGGGGAGTGGACTTGATGTGTCCCCGGCAGTCTCCCCCATATGCGGCGAAAGACTCCGGGACGCCCATTCCGGCGGCCGCATAGGCGCGTCGAAAAGACCGCTTTTCTATAAAAGACGTAGAGCGAAACGTCAAGATTAACAAAAAATCATCTTAGATAATCATTTGCTAACGTCTTTTCAAGAGTCTGAAAATCCTCGGGAGGCATTGTTTCAAACAGCATGACTTCTCCCGTTCGCGGATGGGTGAATCCAAGCCGCGCCGCATGAAGCGCCTGTCTCGGGAAATCGAGCGCGTCGTCGCGTGCCTCTCGCGGGCATGTCTTCGAAATCGACGGCACGCGCCGGAGGTAAAGCGGATCGCCGATCAGAGGATGGTTATTGGCCGCGAAATGCACGCGGATCTGGTGAGTCCGTCCCGTGGCGAGCCGACACTCCATCAGTGCGGCATACGTCCCGAATGCGCGCAGGACAGTATAACGGGTCAGCGCTTCCTTGCCCCCGTGGTCCACCACCGCCATCCGCTTCCGGTCCCGCTTGTCCCGGCCGATATTGCCTTCATATTCCCCCTTGGTTGGGGAGGGGACGCCCCAGCAGAGCGCGAGATAAGCACGATCGATCCGCCGTGCGGCAAAATCCTCGGAAAGTGCGCGGTGCGCCAGTTCCGTCTTCGCCACGATCATGAGACCCGACGTGTCCTTGTCCAGCCGATGCACGATTCCCGGTCGCCGCTCCCCGCCGATTCCCACAAGACTGTCGCCGCAATGTGCGATCAGCGCGTTGACCAGCGTGCCGGTCTCATTGCCCGGTGCCGGGTGGACGACCAGCCCCGCCGGCTTGTCCAGCACGAGCAGATCGCTGTCTTCGTAAAGGACGGGCAGCGGAATGTTTTCTCCTTGCGGCATGGCAGGCGTGGGAACCGGAATGTCGAGCACCAGCGTAGCGCCCGCCCGCACCGGTTCGGCCGGTTCGGTCAGGGGTTCGCCATTGCGGGTCAGGCGACCGTCGTCGATCAGGTTCCGGATGCGGGACCGCGAGAGGTCGGTGAAGCAGGCCGCCAGCACGCGGTCTGTCCGCTGGCCGGTGAAATCCTCGGTGATGGTCAGGGTGCGGAGGCCATGGGTTGTATCTGTCATGGGTGTCATTTACAGGCCGACCGCACCAGCAGGGAAGGAATGACGACATGGAGCAGGGCACTTTCGCACGGCGCGGCCTTCTAGCCGTCGTCATCGGCATGGGATTGCTGATCGTTCTGGGGACGGGCGGGCTTGTGGCGATCCTCATTCATCGGATGTCGCATCCCCGGCAGGCCACGATTGTCCCTGTAGCATCCACAATTCTTTCAGAAAAACCATTCCTCCTGCATGAGCCAGCCGGAACGCGGATCGAGAGTATCGCCTGGCAGAATGGTCCGGTCATGGCTGTTCGCCTCAGCGGTGGTGGTCCGGACCGGATCGTGCTGTGGGATACGGCAGCCGCCCGCACGGTTGGTGAACTGGATCTGGTGCAGTGATCGTCTGTTGCGAATAATTATTTTTTAAGAGCGCTTGTATTGATACCCCTGTTGCCGTAAGAAGCCGCCCACGGCCAATGTCCCATTCGTCTAGAGGCCTAGGACGCCGCCCTCTCACGGCGGCAACAGGGGTTCGAATCCCCTATGGGACGCCATTTTTAACGGTTTTCTAAAACCAGCTCATCAGCATAACATTCTTTGCACCACCCCTCGGAAATTTCTCGGAGGGTGGGTATGGGCACGATATTTCTCAGATCTGAAAATCAAAACTCTGCTGCTTGCCAGTGTGACCCCTTTCTGGACATCCAAAAATGGATCGTCAGGCACGTTGCTGTTTAAAAAGCGCTCTCCCTTGCCATAACGGGCGAACCCATAGAGGTCAGGCTGGCAGGCAAGGTGATGAGGGTGGAACAGCAGGTCGAGCCGTTCGTCTGCCATTGATTGCTGCCCAGTTCATCGCCAGCAAGATATGAGAAGGATTGCTGGCTGCTCTGCCCGAAAAGAGACTACCGTCATCATCGATCGGTGATGTGGCAGCAATATCGGGTGCCTTTTTGCCCATCAGGATGTCAAGCTGCTTTATCCCGCCGAGCAAAAATAGAAAAATATCGGACAGGTCTATCTGGGCTCTTTATAAAAAATTCCGGTACATACAAAGCATATCTGCACAATTCAAACGCTGGAAATACATTGCTGCGCGCAGGAAAGGGGTGCTCATTACTCCATGTAAGAAATTTGAATTGTTTATTTTAAAATAAATAGTTTTAAGGGATATGGCAGAAAACTTTCCAGGGTGAGCTACACAGTGCTCCCTCAGAGGAAGAAGCTCTTTCCACCGTTCAATCTGACTCGCAGGCCAAAAGGGCAGCCATCACTTTTGCCGACCGGGATACTGAAAAAAAAGAGCTCTTCATCACACGAAGGTTTGTCCCCAATCCGTATGGATGGCGCATGCCGGTGGGGAACTGCGCGCTACCCTCAGGAAGGTGAACCAACAGATACGTCTTCCTGCATCGGTCCTCGCTACGGCGATCACCAGCATGCACGCGCTTGCCGTTCCGCATGGAACGAAGGGCGGAGAAAGGCATTTCCTCTTATTGTGAGCGCCTGTAAGAAACCATCTCCGTCGCAGGATAACGAACTTTAGCGTATGACCGTTTCTCATTCTCCCGTGCGCCGCCGCACTCAGGCTGATCGCAGCGCTGTAACGCGAACCAAAATCATACAGGCGGCCGTCAGTCTGCTGCAGACCCAGGGGTATGCCGCGACAACTATCCAGCGCATCGCAAAGACTGCTGAAGTCAGCCTAGGCGCGCTGCAACATCACTATCCGACAAAGGCGCTGATCATGGCCACGGTGCTGCGGCATTATGCGGTCAAGCGCGCTGGACTCTATCGTCACGCCATGAGCCTGAAGGGACGTCCCGAAGAACGGGTGGACGCCATGCTGGACGCCATGTGGGCGCTGGTCACAGATGGTCCGGATTTCATCGCAACGGTTGAGATCGAACTGGCAAGACGTAGCGATCCTGAGCTTAAAGCCGCAACGGAACCGGTCCTGGCCCGCATCGACCAGTTCATGACACGCTGGCTCTCCGGTAGCCGCAAAGCGCCGCCTGACGCCCATTTCGTCCGCCTTCGCCAGATCAATTCCGCCCTTTTGCGGGGTATCTCCGTGGAAATCGCCCGCGGCACATCCGTCAGCGAATTGAAAGACAGCTACATGCTCTGGCGGAATTTTACGCGTCAGGAACTCCTGAAAATCACAGTCGATAAGCCCTGAAACCCGCATTGGGCTGCCGGTGTCGGGGGATTTTATTCCTTTTCCGTAATTAATATGCTTGACGAACATAAAACAAGTAGGATGTATTGTTTGTTGTTGACCCCGGTATGATCCACCCCGGGCCGTCCATATTGAACACAGAAAAGGTCAGGTCAGGACAATGGCAATCCCACCACTGAGTGCCGGACAGGTCTCGCAGCCCGAAATTCAGGAACGCCTGAAGAAAGTGCGGGAAGGGTGTGAAAAGGCTGGTTTTTCCGCTTACATTTCCTTCGATCCGGATAATATCTATTACCTGACTAACTTTGCGAACTTCGTTCATGAACGTCCGTTTATCCTCGTCATAACTGCGACCGAAACGTTCTTTATTGTTCCCAGACTCGAAATTCCCCATGTCGAGCGCCATAAGGTGGGTGATCTGACACTGCTGGAATATGCTGAATTTCCAGCTCTCGTCGGTTCACGCTGGTCTGATCGACTGCAAGATGCGCTGCCGACACAGGGCACGATCGGTATCGAAGGGGCCTGTCCGGCATGGTTGCGTGCCGCCGTTACCAACCCGACAGAAGTTCTCAATGTTGTAGACAAAATCAGAGAGATTAAGTCTGCTCATGAAATCTCCCGCATCGCCTGGACCAGCGATGTGATGACAAAAGCCCTGCAGCTCATGCTTGCAGAAATGAAAAATGGCACGCTCGTCGCTCACGCCATCAGTGGCGTCACACCATATTTCTATCAGCGCTGTCTGGCCGATGCTCCCCACTACAATGTCATGTCCAGCCGCGCCGCCGGTCTCATCCAGCCCCCAGCCTATACCGATGATCCGCATAATTTTTCCTGCCTGACGGCACCGTGCCTGCCGGGTGGCCCTTTTCTGGCGCTGATTGCCGGAAAACTGAATGGCTACGGCGCGGAAATCGAGCGGACAGTCTTTTTGGAGCACATCCCGGAAGAAGCGAAACGTCCTTTCGATACGATGATGGAAATGCGTTATAAAACCTACGACATGTTGAAGCCGGGTGCCATTGGATCGGAAATCGACGCCGCCTGTCAGGCGATCGCTCACAAAGCCGGTTACGATACACCGCTCCATCGAACAGGCCACAGCTTTGGCGTCACGAGCCATGAAGCACCATTCCTCGCTCTGGGTGAAGACAATGTCATCCAGCCGGGAATGCTCTTCAGCGTCGAACCCGGCATCTATGTCAAAGGTAAGGGTGGATACCGGCATTCGGATACGGTGCTGGTGACAGAGACCGGCTACGAAATACTGACTCCCTACCCAGACAGTAAAGAAGAGCTGATCTTTTCGTAATTCTGTATTTCTGGATATGAGGCATAAAGCCATCCCATGCGTCATGTGCAGAATGACCAGACCAGCAGTCGCTAAACGGTGCCTCTCTCGTTCGGATTCCTTCAACGCCGGACCGTTCAGGTCCTGACGGGATATAAGCTGATGTCCATTGCAGACAGGCTGGAAAACCTTCCATTTTCCCGGTTCCATTACCAGCTTCTTCTTCTGGGAGGTCTGGGTTACTGCTTTGACGGTCTGGACGGCGCCATCCTCGCCTTCGTCATGCCGTCACTTCAGAAACTCTGGGCACTGTCGACCACACAGCTCGGACTGCTCGGAAGCGCGGCTTTCCTCGGATACTTCATGGGTGCTCTCTCAGCAGGCATCCTTGCCGACCGGTATGGACGACGCCCCGTCATGATGTGGGCGCTCGCCTTTTACTGCATCGGGTCTTTCGCATCGGCTTTTTGCAGTAGCTGGCACAGTTTTATCCTTTGTCGCGTTTTCGCCGGGGCCGGGACAGGTGCGGAATCTGCCATCATTGCGCCCTACCTTTCGGAGTTCGTCTCAAAACGCTACCGCGGTGTTTTTACCGGTGCTCTGGCTGGATTTTTCTCTTTCGGATTCGTGGGGGCTGCTGTTCTCGGATATCTGCTTATCCCCGGTTCTGTCGAAGGCTGGCGCGTCGCGCTGGTTTTGACCTCCTGCCCGGTCGTCATGCTGCTCTGGTGGAGACGAGCCCTGCCAGAATCTCCGCGCTGGCTCGAAAAGAATGGACAAATCCAGAGCGCCCATACGATCCTCTGCAAAATCGAAAAAGCAACAGGCGTTTCATCACCGGAATACCCGACCGCACCGGATACTCCGGAAAAAAGACCCTCGTTCAGCGAACAGATCCTTCGTTTCCGAACAAAAAAGCTTCGGAAACTGACACTGATGATCTGGAGCCTCTGGATTGCGGTGACATTCAGCTATTACGCGTTCTTTTCCTGGCTGCCGACTCTGCTGATCGCCCGCGGCTTCACCGTTGCCCATAGCTTCGGTTTCTCGATCGCGATCTTTGCTGCACAGATACCGGGATATTTTAGCGCGGCTTACTGCAACGAGGCATTGGGCCGTAAGGCAACGCTGGCCACATATCTTTCTGCTGCCGTCATAAGTGCGCTGGGAATGGCTCTTTCGGATTCCTCCGCTACCATTCTGGTGTCGGGAATGCTGCTCTCATTCTTCATGAATGGAACCTATGCCGGGGTGTACGCCTACACACCAGAAGTTTTCCCCACGGACTTGCGTGCGACCGCCATGGGCATGGCTTCGGCCGTTGGTCGCATTGGCGCCATCGTTGCGCCGCTGCTGATTGGCGTCCTTTATCCTCGTGCCGGTTTTCCGGGTGTCTTCGGTCTGACTGCCTTTGTCCTGTTACTGGGAACTTTTTCGATCATTCTATTTGGACCCTCTACGACAAACCGGTCTCTTGAAGAAATATTTGATGAATATCCACAATGAAACTGACAATAAAATATCTCGATAATTAACCTTAACAATCTCAAGTTCCTGAAAATATCGTCGAAAAACCTAAGGGAGATCAGAAATATGCCTATATTATTCCGGTATCGAAACCATATTCTGCTCTGCACCAGTGCTTTGGCGTTGTCCGCAGTGGTTTCGTCCCGCAATTCGGTCGCAGCGACTCCAAAAACAGCACACGCCTCCGATCACGCCGGGCGCGGCAATGCTCCGTTAGGGCCCATGAGAAAGCACGCTCTGGCGAAGGGATCAGAAAATATCACCGTCAGCCGGTCTCGAAATGTTTTTGGTCAAACAGCCAGACAACATGAAGGTGTTTCTGTCACCCATATCGACAGCAGCACGCTTGCTCGACATCAGGTGACGGATGTGAAAGGGCTGATGAACCTGGCCCCTAATCTGACAGTCCAGCCCCAGGGTACTGGTTCGAGTGTCAACTTCACGCTGCGCGGTGTTGGCCTGAACGATTTCACGGCCAACAACACGCCGTCTGTCATGACCTACGTAGATGGGGTAGCCCTGCCGATTGGCTATATGGCCGGAGCGGCAATGTTCGACATGGCAGGGGTGGATATCAATACTGGTCCATCTGGATTTACACACGGTCAGACAGTCACTGCTGGCGAAATCAATGTCAAAACCGCAGACCCGACAAAAACATTTCATTATGGTGCTTCAGAAGACATCGCCAGTTATAATCGTAGTATTACCAATGTTTACGTCTCGGGGCCTATTGCTTCAAACCTGCAATATCGGATTGCAGGTTTCACACAGCAGGGTGGTGGATTCCAGAAAAATATCAATACAGGCCAGACCCTCGGGAATGCCGATAAAGGAGGCCTGCGCGGCAAGCTTGCCTGGCAGCCGGACGATAAGACAAACATCGTGTTCAGTGGAAACTGGATGCAGGACAACTCTCAGGCCATGGGCGCGTATAATATTCAGGACCTCTCGCGCAATACGCCAGCCTATACAAATAACCTAGATACCGGATGGGGTTTTCGACCTGCATTCCTGAAACTGACAGGAAATGCGAAAGCTACAAAGCCGTCTTACAACAACACTTTCTGGGGCGGTGGCATCAATTTCACCCGTAATCTCGGTTTTGCCGACCTGACAACCATCAGTGCATTTCAGCAGATGTATGTTCATAACCTGATGGATCTCGATGGTACCCGCTATGCAATCTATGATGATGATGTCAACACAGATGCAAATATGTTCTCCCAGGAGGTCCGGCTCTCATCAAGGCCCGAGCAGAAGCGGATAGAGTGGGCCGTCGGCATGTATTATGACCGTACGGATATGCACTCGACATTCTTCAACGACTTCACGCAGTCCGGCTCCCGTCCCTACGTGCAGCGCACAAGCTACAATCAGGATCAGCAGGCATTTAGCCAGTACGGTCATCTGCGTTTTGAAGTCACAAAGAAACTGCATCTCATCGGGGGCATTACGCACGAATCCGATGATCGAACCCTCAGCAATATGGAAACATTGCGCTATAATACGCCTCTGTACACGACCCCTTTCGATGCTCACTATGGTCGTCATGGTGCTCTGACAAATCAGTTCTCCGGCATGGGCGGTATTGAATATCAGGCCCTGAAAAACCTGATGTTCTACGGATCAATCCGTAAAGGCTTTAAGCCCGGTGGCTTTACGGCCAACAACACTGTTATTGAATCTCAGCTCACACCCACCAAACCGGAATCCCTGCTCGCCTATGAAGTGGGATTCAAGTCGGATTATCTGAACCATAAACTCCGCATCAACGGAGATGCGTTCTGGTACGATTACCATGACCAGCAGGTTGTCGGACTTGCTTTTGTTCCGGACTATGGTGTTGTCGGTCAGTATCTCAATATTCCGAAAAGCCGGATTTGGGGACTGGAAATGGAGATCGATGCTAATCCTATCCCCGGCCTGCTGCTGCATCAGCACATCGGTTACGAACGGGGAAATTACAAGGACTACAACGCGCTCGATTCAACCGCCATGACGGTTGCCTACATGAAAACTGGCGTCCTGAGCCCGTATTATCGGAGCTACGATAATGTGGACATGGGTATCCCCAAACTGACTCTACAGGGCTCGGCCTCTTATAAAGCCCGTCTTGGCCGCGAATGGACCCTGACGCCCTATATTGATTACAGCTATCGTGGTGCCCAGCAGAATGTTCCCGGCAATACGCTCTATCGCATGCGGGCCTATTTCCTGATGGATATGGGACTGACTTTTGCGCCGAAAAGCAACAAATGGTCCATCTCAGCCTACGCCAACAACATTCTTGATCGTCATTACGATATCACACGTGAAACAGGCCTGAACGGCATTTTTGGTGTGCCCGGAGCGCCCCGTATGGTCGGGGGACGCTTCCGCGTCGATATGTGATCGGGAAGACCGTCAGGGTGGTATTTTATGGGGGGTAGCCCGCCTGACGGCCTGAAAGCAGGCGGTTATCGGGCCACCTTTTATCCACTCACTAAGGGAAGCGACCTCTTTTCCAAGCAGAGAGGCTGCCTCCAGGTGAGGCGGGGCGAACTGTTATCCCCCGTGTGAGCGGCAGATGACAGGCCGGCCCGCAGACGGTTTTGTCCGTGAAACCGCGCACAATGTTTCCGGGCTCAGTTTTGGCCATATCGACTGATCGAAAGATCGCACAGGCCGAAACAGGCCCCTACTATACTGCTGAGTTTGCGCACAAATAAAGAAAGGCACACATTGAGGCGACGGTATTTCAGGAGATCGCGGGCTGTGTAGGCCGGAAGAAGTAAAAGACGCTTCATTATTCTATAAAAGATATCTTTTTTGGTGTTATATTTCATTTCGGCTTTTGTCTGGTACATGCCCGTCGACAAGGATCTGAACACCAGCCCGGAAAGGGTCAATCTGTCTTTCGGAATAATTTCAGTCACTTCAGCTTTCGGTGCCCACGCCAATTTGGCTCCGCTCTTGAAAGCGAAAAGGAAAAACTCGAAATCTTCACCACCGCTTTTTCCAAAATTCGGATCGAAAGGCTTTCTCTCAAGGCGCCGCAGGAAAGCCGTCGCGATTGCCAGATTACCGCCCTCGTTGAGCATATCGACATAGCCTTCCTTGACGGGAAGGTAGGACGTATTGGTGGCGCCTTCACCCCAATATGTTTCGATGGACGGGACTTTCGCAACAGGCCCACCAATCAGGTCTGCTTTCGTTTTCTCCGCGACTTTCATCAGTTCCTGAAGCCAGTCGGGTGACGGAACCTGATCATCGTCTATGAAAACAACCCACTGAAGATTCACGAATTCCGTGAGGCAGTATTGTATGAGCGTATTTCTGACAGCGGTGACGCCACGTTCCGTGACGAAGATTTCGGTGAATTTCTCCCGGTCGGCCTCACCAAAATCGTGGTCTTCAAACACACTGACATTGTCATTGTTGCCCACAATGATGACAGTATTTTCGTTCTTATTTATGGATGATATGAGCTTCTTGAGAAGTTTATAGCGTTTATATGTAGGAATACAGATCGCAATTTCTGTGTTTTTTTTATCATTAATCATTTTTGACCTCACATATCCCATTTCTAGCCGATTGTTTGCCATGAGGAAAGTATGGTCAATTGGTTTCTGGGGCGGGGCATTGCTTCGAAAATAAATGTAATACTAATGTATTTTCGTGGTCATCAGAGTGTATTTCAAAGTAGTGCGTTCTGATAGCTGGAGTGCGATACGGCTTCTTCATAAAGGACTGGCAGTTGCGTGACGTAGTGAACGCATAAAATAGCCACAACCCCCGATGCAAACATCAGGTTTTCCATCAGGAAGAGGTTCCCTGCCTGAAAAGACAGGGAACCTCCTGTTTCTGGAGTCAGTTATTCATTGCTTCGAAGAAGTCGTTATTGGATTTGCTGTATTTCAGCTTGTCCAGCAGGAACTCCATAGCATCCATCGTGCCCATCGGTGCGAGGATACGGCGAAGCACCCACATCTTTGACAGCGTGGCACGATCGACCAGCAGTTCTTCCTTACGGGTGCCGCTCTTGGTGATGTCGATGGCCGGGAAGACGCGTTTGTCGGCCAGCTTGCGGTCGAGAATGAGCTCGGAGTTACCCGTGCCCTTGAACTCCTCGAAGATGACCTCGTCCATGCGCGAACCGGTATCGATCAGCGCGGTGGCAATGATGGTCAGCGAGCCGCCTTCCTCGATGTTACGGGCCGCACCAAAGAAGCGCTTCGGACGCTGGAGGGCATTGGCGTCCACACCGCCGGTCAGCACCTTGCCCGATGAAGGCACAACGGTGTTGTAGGCGCGGGCCAGACGGGTGATCGAGTCGAGCAGGATGACGACGTCGCGCTTGTGCTCGACAAGCCGCTTGGCCTTTTCCAGCACCATCTCCGTGACCTGCACGTGACGCTGTGCTGGTTCATCAAAGGTCGAGGCCACGACTTCGCCACGCACGGAGCGGGCCATGTCGGTGACTTCTTCTGGACGCTCGTCGATCAGCAGAACGATCAGGAAGACTTCCGGATGGTTGGCCGAAATCGAGCTGGCGATGCTCTGCAGCATCACGGTCTTACCGGTGCGCGGCGGAGCGACGATCAGGGCGCGCTGACCCATGCCGATTGGCGAGACAAGGTCGATGACGCGGGACGTGAAATCACGCTGTGCGCCCTTTTTGCTCTTCGTCGGTGCCTCAGTTTCAGCCGGGGTCTGACCCTCGACTTCCATCTTGAGGCGGCGCTCAGGATAAAGCGGCGTGAGGTTGTCGAAGTTGATCCGGTGACGGACGGCCTCCGGAGCCTCGAAATTGATCGTGTTGACCTTCAGCAGCGAGAAGTAACGTTCGCCATCACGAGGTGCGCGGATCTGACCCTCGACGGTGTCACCGGTGCGCAGGCCGAAGCGGCGCACCTGAACCGGAGAGATATAGATATCGTCGGGACCGGGGAGATAATTCGCTTCCGGGGAGCGGAGATAACCGAAGCCATCCGGCAGGATTTCCAGAGTTCCTTCACCATAGATCGCCTGGTCATTGTCGGCCAGCGTCTTGAGAATGGTAAACAGCAGCTCCTGCTTGCGAAGCGAGGAGGCGTTCTCCACGCCGAGTTCTTCGGCATAGGAAAGAAGATCGGCCGGAGACTTGGCCTTGAGTTCAACGAGATGCATGCAGAGTGCGCCTTGATTTGGCAGGCAGAACAGGGGGGAGAGTCAAGTCTTTCGCAGGTCTGAAGCCAGTTGGCACAGTTCCTGAATTCGGTGGGCGCAAGGCCGGTTTCCGGATGGCGAAAATCTTGATCGTAAGGAACGCATCAACAGAATTACCCATTGATGGTGTGTTTCCCCTATTCCGCGTCTCTGTGCCTGTCAAGTATATCTCTTCAGATCAGACCCGCATTACCGCGGTGAAAGGGCGGTTGTGGGGGAAAGAGCCTCACGAAAACCGACTGCCGTGAGCCAGTACTGATCCAGAGAGAAGGACGGCGAAACGACATTCTGAAACTGCGCGCTCAGCAAGACAGGCTTATTGCGGGTGCGGAAGCTGCCGGAAAGACTGTCCGGTGTGCATGTGCCTTTAAAGGCCAGCACCCGGTCGGGTAGCCTGACGGTGAAAGCACATGAAACGGCAATGCCCGGCGGTGCAGGAGATATCGTGCCCGTCAGTGAACCGGCCAGAACGGGGCGCATGGACGCGTCGAGTGCGGCGAATTCTCCGGAAAGGGAGGACGGTCCGGTTCCATGAAACCCAATAACCAGCCGCTGCGGCATGGTCCCCGACAGGCCGCCATAACGCCAAGGCTCCGTGGTCATTCTGTCCAACAGGCTTTTGGGGGAGGGAGATTCGGCTTTCGCCGGCGCGGTCAGGGCGAGCGACGAAAGCACAAGAACGGGAACGACACTCATCCGGAGCATGAAGGAAGCCTCCTCTTTGATGCAGGGCCTGAAGGGACAGGATGATTCGTCATCGCCCTAGGTCCGCAGTCCGATAAGCCACGATAACGTCTCAGGAGGAAACGGATAGAGTCCTAGCGGGTTCCGGCCTTGAGCCAGCCCCGGTGCCAGAACCACAGAAGTGGCAGAATGACCGAAGTCGACATCGCGGAGAGTGCATACCAGTAGCCATAGGCCCAGGTGAGCTCCGGAATATCCTTGAAGTTCATGCCATAGACGCCGGCAATCAGCGTGGGAGCGACGCCGATGAAGCTGACAACAGTCAGGATCTTCATGCTGTCATTCTGTTCGATGCTGATGAAGCCGAGCGCCGCATCGAGCAGGAACTGAATCTTGTTGGAAAGCTGCGCCACGAAATCCGTCAGGGAGGTGACATCGCGGCTGACCGTGGACAGGCGTGCTGCCAGCGGACGAGGCAGCGTCTGTTTGCGGGTTTCCGAGATGAAGATGGCTATCCGGTCCAGTCCCAGCAGACTGTCACGCACCAGCGAAGAGAAATCCTCGGCATGACCCACACGTCTGAGAATGGCGCGCTGCCATGCCGCCAGCTGGGTGCCGGATTTCGGATCGTAACCCGAGAAAACATCGCGGGAGAGCTGGTTCAGATTGAGGCCGACATGCTCCAGCACGTCCGCAAGTCGATCCACGATGCACTCGAGAATCATCACGAACGCATCTTCGCTCGTGATGGCCTCCGGCGTTTCGACGATACGCCGGGCGGCATTGTCGAACGAGGCGTAGTCCGAGAAACGGATGGTGACGAGCCGGGCCGGAAGCAGAACGAAACCGATCGGCGAGGAATACAGGTCAGTATCTGTACGCCGCACGAGTGGCAGCGACATGTAAACAGCATCTTCTTCCAGATGCAGCCGCGAAGAACTTTCGATCTCTTCCAGATCGGCGCGCTGGGGAATGATCTTGCCGACCAGCCGTGCCGCCAGATCGCGTTCGGTCTCCGTGGGATCGACAAGATCAAGCCAGATCGCACCGTCGGCGTCTGCCTCGGTTTCGACGGCTCGGGCCGGTTGGCCGTTCCGGTGGGCCAGAAACATGAAGGCACTCCTGAGGTGTCCGGTCGTCGCGTTCTGATGATGTTCTTACAGAATACGCCTTGCGCCGCAAATACAGCCCGGCACGACGTTCACGGAACTTTAAAGTTTGTAGCGATGAAATCGCCTGCAACGATCAGACATGTGGGGGAGCCGTGACGAATCTGAGTGAGCATGATGAAGCGCTTCTGCAGGAAAAGACGGGTCTCACCCGCGAGGCGATCAGGACCATCGAAATGTTGGGCTTTACCCTGACGCGAACCGCCTCTCTGCTGAGCTACATGAAGGATCTGGCGGAAGCCGCGGAAACGCAGGCCGTGTCCGAGAGAATTCCCTCAGGAGAGGGGGCAGCGTCCCGCACAACCCCTGATGCCGTCAGTAATGCCGCGAAACATCAGTGATAGCCTGCGCTTTTTCTGATCCGTAAAAAGACCGAAGACAACAAAGAAAATCAGGACACGGCGCAGGAAATACAGTTTCCAGGCCGCTCTGATGTAAGGCCGACGGACGAGCAGAAGCGCATTCCGCAACGCGTAATAGTCCCGGATCGGGGCATGGAGCGTGATGCTCCTGCCGAACAGTTTCTTCCTGCCGGACCCTATCGTGTGCGCCATGACATGTCTGTTCGTCAGGAAATGCCTGTAACCCCGTGCTGCCGCCCTTAGTCCCCACTCGACATCCACAAGGTCGATAAACAGCCCCGCATCCATCAGGCCGGTTTCACGAAGAGTGGCAACAGGGATCAGGGAGCCGGACGCGATGATGAAATCGGCTTCAGCAACCACATCCGGCCCTGAATCGACCGGCTCACGTTTGATTCCAAGGCCGTGCGCCCGCCAGATCGCATTTAGCTGGCCATCATGCGTGTCACGGAAGAAATTCCCCACGGCACCCACGCGGATATGACGGGATTCGAGGTCGCTGCAAAGATCGAGAAGAGCGCGGACCGTCCCCGTTTCCAGAACCGTATCCTGATCCATCAGCAGGATATGACTGGCCCCGGCCGCCATGGCATGCCGGATTCCGACATTCTGGGCGTGCGCTATGCCCTCATTGTCCGGCAGTTCCAGAAATTCATGTCCAAACGGGGATGTAAGCTGCCGGAGCGCGCTTGCATTGGCGGAATGATTATCGACGACGATGGCAGCGTCGATCTCCCGTTCCAGCGACGTCAGGACATTTTGAAAAGTCGCCGGGTCCGGATTGTAAGTGACAATGATGGTCCAGACTTCACAACTCATCAGGCAATTCCAGAAAAAGATGTGTGCATCGGCAGATTCCGGAAACGCCGCAGCGATATCGTGGAAATCGGATAGACTTTTTCCGTTCGTCCAGCATGTCCGGAAGGGATTTCGCAGTCATTATGCCAATGGATTCTGGTCGGGCTGAGGCGGAAAGTCGCTCCAAGACCCGGTGGTTCCAGCCTGCGTTTTTGGGAGACAAACAGGCTTTCCGGCGTTGTCACTCGATATCGCTGGAAAGATAAAATCGTTTTTGCATCTGTAAACACCGCTGGAGAGTCCCTCAAGGCAGGAATCCCCAGCGGATAAAGCAGAAAACTACGCCGCTTTGTCAGAGAATAGCGTGTCCACCGTCCGGGCAACGCTCACGCGCCAGTCGGGCATTTTCACGCCGAACACACGGTCGAGCTTGCCATTGTCCATACGGGAATCAGCCGGGCGCTTGGCCGGTGTCGGCCAGTCTTCCGTGCGGATGGCCGATACGTCAGGCATTTTCTGCCCATGCCGGGCAGCGTCCTGCAACGCGGCGACGGCCAGTTCATGCCAGGTTGCTTCACCGGTCCCGCAGGCGTGATAGATGCCGGCATAGTCATCTTTCCAGCCACCACGCTCGATGAGCCCTATGATGGAGAGAATCGCCTCAGCAAGATCGTCGGAACTGGTGGGATTGCCGCGCTGGTCACCCACAACCTTGAGGGCCGGGTTCTTGGCGCCTGCATTGATCATCGTGCGGACGAAGTTCTTGCCGTGCGCGGAATAGACCCATGAGGTGCGCAGGATGATGGCCTTTGGATCGGCCGCTATCACCTTCTGCTCACCTTCGGCCTTGGTGCGGCCATAGACGGTCTGTGGCGAGACTGGGTCGCTTTCCAGATAGGGAGCGCCCTTGTCACCGGAAAACACATAGTCCGTGGACACATGGATGAAGGGAATGTTCCGCTTCGCACAGGCGGCAGCCAGAAGAGCGGGCCCCGTGCAGTTGGCGGCGTCCGCTCCGGCGACTTCCTGCTCCGCGAGATCCACGGCCGTCCACGCGGCAGCGTTCACCACCGCAACGGGCTTGTGGGCGTCGAGCACCGCTTCAATGGTGTCAGGCTTCTCGAAATCGAATTCAGGACGTCCGACGCGGTCAATGCGACTGCCGCCCAGATTGGCGAGAGACGTGGCGAGCTGGCCATTGCCCCCGGTCACGAGGATCGGGCCGTTATCAGATGTACCGGTCATTTGTACTGGAACCATCCCTTGGCTTCTGAGAACTCTGGCGCTTGCAGATCTTTCTCGGACAGAATGGTGTCCTCGGCCTTCATCGGCCAGTCGATCGCCAGTTCCTTGCTGTTCCAGATGACAGCACGCTCGGAGGCCTTGTCATAAAGCGCCGTGCATTTGTACTGGACTTCGGCATTGTCCGTCAGCGTGCAGAAGCCATGCAGGAAGCCCGGCGGAATCCAGAGCTGGGACCAGTTGTTCTCGGACAATTCCGCAGCCACCCACTTGCCATAGGTCGGGGAGCCGGTCCGTGCATCAATGGCGACATCCCAGATCGCCCCCCGGGTGCAGCGGACAAGCTTGCCCTGCGCGTAAGGGTCGAGCTGGCAGTGCAGGCCACGCACAACGCCTTTTTCGCGGGAAAGACTCTGGTTGTCCTGCACGAAAGGCAGGTCGATCCCGGCTTCCTTCATGCGCTGGATATTGTAGGTCTCTGAGAAGAATCCCCGATTGTCGGAAAAACGCGGCGGGGTGACGAGAATGACGTCAGGAATAGCCAGACGCTCGACCTTCATAGATTCTGCTCCAGTAAATGAAAAAATGGCCGGAAGCCTGTCAGGATTGCTTCGGCTCAATCATCCCCGCCAGAAGAATCCGGCGGGGAAATTGGGCAATGTTCAGCCCTGATACCCGTGATCGGCGAGTTCCTTGAGCAGGCGACCGAGTTCGGTCTTGCCCATTTTGGCGGCGTGGGAACGCAGTTGGTCGGCAGTGATGTAACCCATGCGGAACGCTACTTCGCCCGGCGAGCCGACGAGCATGCCCTGACGCGCTTGAATGGTGTGCACGAACTGACCTGCCTGCATGAGGCTTTCCGGCAGTCCGGCATCAAGCCAGGCACAGCCGCGTCCGAGGCGATCGACCTGCAGGCTGCCTTCTTCCAGATAGAACCGGTTGAGGTCGGTGATTTCCAGCTCGCCACGGGGGGAGGGCTTCACCTTGCGGGCAAAGTCATAAACCCGTTCATCATAGAAATAGAGACCGGTGATGGCCCAGTTGGACGCCGGTTCGGCAGGCTTTTCCTCGACGGTGAGGGCCTTGCCCGTCTCGTCGAAGCTGACGACGCCGTAACGCTCCGGATCGCGGACCTGATAGGCAAAGACCGTTGCGCCCTTCTTGAGCTGGGCGGCCTTCTGCAGCAGGGTCGAAAGATGGTCGGCGAAGATCAGGTTGTCGCCGAGCACCAGCGCGCAGGGACTGCCCTTCAGCCATTCACCGGCGACCAGAAACGCCTGTGCAATGCCGTCCGGCGAAGGCTGCTCGCGATATTCGAAGCGAACCCCGAACTGCGAACCATCGCCGAGAAGCCGCTTGAACTGCGGCAGGTCGGCGGGTGTGGAGATGATCATGATGTCCCGGATACCGGCGAGCATGAGCGTCGTCAGCGGGTAATAAATCATCGGCTTGTCGTAAACCGGCAGCAACTGCTTGCTGGCGGCAAGAGTCATTGGATACAGGCGTGTGCCTGATCCGCCAGCCAGAAGAATACCCTTCATGCTGGTCTCGACAGGGGCTGTCTTGCTCATGTTCGCTCTATCCCGGAACGTTATTTCTTGGCCTGACCGAGACGCTCGCCGGTATACCGACGGGCGCGGATGGCTTCCCACCAGTCCCGATTGTCGAGATACCACTGGATCGTACGGCGGATGCCGGTCTCGAAATTGTGCTTCGCCTTCCAGCCAAGCGCATTTTCCGCGTGTGTCGGGTCGATCTCGTATTTGAAATCATGACCCGGACGATCCGTGACAAAACGGATCAGGCGTTCGCGCGGACCCGCCGGATCAGGCTTCAACTCGTCCAGAACCGCGCAGATGGTCTTCACCACCTCAAGATTCGTGCGGGGCTGACGGGCACCGATGGCGTAGGTCTCACCCGGCTCGCCAACTTCCACAGCCTTTACCAGCGCTTCGGCATGATCCTCGACGAACAGCCAGTCACGGACGTTCTCGCCTTTGCCGTAAACGGGAAGTTCCTTGCCCTCGATGGCGTTGATCGTCACCAGCGGGATCAGCTTTTCCGGGAAATGCCAGATGCCGTAATTGTTCGTCGTGTTGGTGACGAAGGTCGGCAGACCATAGGTGTGATACCATGCGCGGACCAGATGATCGGACGCCGCCTTGGACGCGGAATACGGGCTGCGCGGATCGTAGGGCGTGGTTTCGGTGAACGGAGGATCGTCGAGTTCCAGCGCCCCGAAGACTTCATCGGTGGAAATATGGTGGAAGCGGAAGGCCGTGCGGGCGGCCTCGTCCAGCTTCTGCCAGTATCCACGGGCGGCTTCGAGCAGCGTATAGGTGCCGACAACATTGGTCTGGATGAACACGCCCGGGCCGTCGATCGAGCGGTCCACATGGCTTTCCGCCGCCAGATGCATGACCGCGTCCGGACGGAACTCCGCGAACAGCTTCGCCAGAGCCGGGCCGTCGGTGATGTCCACTTCCGCGAAATTGTAACGGTCCGAGGATGCCACTTCCGCCACTGTCTCGGGAGAGGCGGCATAGGTCATGCAGTCGACGTTGAGAACCGTGTGCCCGGTCGCCCCGATAATGTGGCGCACGACAGCGGACCCGATGAACCCACATCCGCCTGTAAGAAGAATTCGCATCAAACCATCCCGTTTCGAGAACCTACCAAGGATCTCCGTGCCTAATAGCGGAGGCGAGGCATGACTGCCAGTGGATGTGCGGTTAATTGCCTCTGTTAACAGCCTGCTACACCTTGAGTATCCGATTAACCATAGTTGTGGCATCCTTGATGTTCATTTAACGGCAAATGGACGCCCCATCTTGGCACCTCTCCCTGCGTCGGCAGTCTCCGCGTTTCTGGACCGTCCGGATCTCCGTTTCGTCGCGGATGAAGCGCGCTTACGAATCGACTCCGGCAGCCCACTTCCGTTTCGGGTCCTGTCCGCAAGAGAGATCCTCATTTCTGAAGCGCTGGCAGGTAATCTGAGCCGAGGGCAGGGCGTGTGGCGCGTCCGGCACGCGCTGGAACTGGCGGCCCTGCTCGCTGATGAGGGAGCGGACGGCGGCACGGTGTCTCCAGCCTCCACTCAGGGGCTGCGCGCCTGTTTTGCAGCAGCCCGGACCGCTGCTCTTTTCCGGGCTTTCGATGGAGCCGAGGGTGAAGGAAAGCAACGGGAGCCAGACTGGCCGATCGTGCTCGCCGGACCGCACGCGCCCTCCGCCGCCACGCTGGCGAAGATCTGGCCGCTGTTGCGGGGGCTTCTCCCATCGCCGTTGATCCATGGCGAGGAACTCGTTCCGGAAGCGTTCGAGGATCTGGCCGCATGGCTCGAACGCTCATGGGCGCTGATCGGGCCTTCAGAGACCCTGATGGCGGCCGGAGGCGATGCGCGCCTTCAACTCGATCCCCGGACCGGTCTCAACCATTACGGGTGTTCGCATCGCCCGCGTCCCTGGGCGGCGACCTTCGCCTCATCAACAGCATCCTCTGTCTCGGAACGGGGATTCGCCGCAGCCGAAGACGCGCGCCTGACGCTGCAACGGGCCCTTCTGCGCGACAGGGGGCAAACCGTCCTTGCCGACATGGCGCGGCAGGTCCGCACCACGCTGGCGCATTATTACGGCCTGCCCGACGGCGATCACGTCATTCTGGCTCCCTCGGGAACCGATTGCGAACTGGCCGCCCTCGCCATCGCGGAAATGAATCCCGATGCTCTGCCCGTCACCAATATTCTGATCGCCCCCAACGAGACAGGGCGCGGTGTTCCCCTCGCTGCCGCTGGCCGCCATTTCGCTGACGATACCGCGCGTCTGGCGCATGTGCCCGCTGGAGAGGCGATCAAAGGTTTCGGTCGGCCGGGGTGCGCCGAAGTCGAGGATATTCCGCTCCGTGCCCCGGACGGCAGCGAGATCGCGGCGGCTGTGCTGGCAACCCGCTGCGCGCAGCAGGTGGAGCGGGCCATCGAAGCGGGGCGGCATGTGCTGCTTCATCAGCTAGATCTGTCCAAGACAGGATTGCTCGCACCCACAGAAGACGTGCTGCAAAGATTCGCCCTTCAGTTTGGCAGGCAGTGTGACATTGTGGTGGATGCCTGTCAGGCCCGACTGGTGCCCCAGCGGGTGAGTGGATGGGTGCGGGCCGGACGTGCTGTGATGGTGACGGGTTCCAAATTCTTCACCGGCCCACCTTTCTGTGGCGCGCTTCTTTTGCCGGACACATGGCGCAAAAGGCTTGATGACGGCGCACTCCCTATCGGACTTCGGGCCTATGCCGGTCGGAGCGAATGGCCGACCTGCACAGCATCCGCCTGTCTGTCCGATGTGGTGAATCACGGCCTGATCCTGCGCTGGACAGCAGCTCTGGCGGAAATGGAGGCGCTGAAGGCCGTCCCTCCTGCCGAGACCCGCTGGCGTCTGGCCCGTTTCCTCACCGCCGTGACTGAAGCCATCGCCGAGCGCGAAGATGTGCTGCTGCTTGAAGCGCCGGTGCCCGATCGTCCCCAGATTCCGGACGCATGGGACGACATGGTGACCATTCTCAGCTTTCTGGTCCGGGCTCCTGGCGACGATGGCGCGGCCTCCTTCGTGCCGCTGGGGCTGGCGGAGGCCCGCTGTCTTTACCGCTGGCTGAACGCCGATCTGCGGCCGGTTTTCACGCGGGACGAACCGGAACGTCAGAGCGCCGTGGCGGGATTGCTGTGCCATATCGGCCAGCCGGTGGCGGTGCCGTCTGGAGCACTCGACGGTCGATTGGCCGGTGCGTTACGGATTTCGGCGGGGGCAAGGCTGGTGTCGGGGGAACCCTCCCACGCCGCTCTCGGGACGGATGTGCGGCTTGCGCAGGAGATTTCAGACGCCCGCACGGTGCTTGAAAAGATCTCCCTGATCCGGCGTCACTGGCAGCGGATTGCCCGTTACGACCCGCTGCCTACTTATGCGCCTGCGACCGATGCGGCACTGGTTTCGCGCAGTGTGTCACAACAGAATGGAGAGAACTGATGGCGGCCGCCTCGTCTGGCCCTTGTCCTGAAGGACAGCAGAATCATGGTAATTTTCTTGATGCACCCCGGCTGGAGCGCGGCGTTACACGCTTCTGGCTGATCCGGCACGCTCTGGTGGAAGAGAACGCCCGCGCCATGATGTATGGCACGATGGACGTGCCCCTGTGCCCGGACAGTCTCGTGGCGCAGCAGCCGATGTATGAAGCGCTCGCCCACCGCCTCCCGTCCGATGCATGCTGGTTCATCACACCCCTCTCCCGAACGCGTTCCACGGCACAGGCCATCCAGAATGCAGGCTATGGATCGCGGGACGTCACGGTCGAACCGGGGATGCTGGAGCAGGAGTTGGGCGAGTGGCAGGGGCTTTCGCATGGAGAGTTCCCGAAACGCCTTGAGCGTGCGCCGCACTATTTCTGGCCGCTATCGGGAGAAGAAAAACCACCGGGCGGCGAGAGCATGATCGATGTCTGTGCCCGTGTGGGAAGCACGCTGGAGCGACTCGCGGGTGCCTATCCGAAACAGGATATGGTGCTGGTCAGTCATGGAGGCGCAATTCGTGCCGCTCTGGCGCATGCCCTGAAAATCAGCGCCGATACGGCCCTGCATTTCTCCATCCAGAATCTTTCCCTGACGATTCTGGAGTGTCACGACGGCATCTGGCGTGTCGTCACCGTTAATGAACTGCCCGGAATCTGAGGAGGCCGCGCTGTTCTTTTCGGGAATGGAGCAGCTCGTCGTTTTTTCTGAAAAATCTCTGCAATGGGACTTGCGCACTCCGAAAGCCTGCTTTAAATCACCGCTCATCGCAGACGGTGCGGGCGTAGCTCAGGGGTAGAGCACAACCTTGCCAAGGTTGGGGTCGTGGGTTCGAATCCCATCGCCCGCTCCAGATTTTCCAAGGAAAATCAGGCGGTTAAAGACGTTCCTTCGGGACCGTTTTTTGTTTACAGTGTGCCGTAGCACAGGAATGTAAGCATTTTGTAAGCAGCCCGGAGCAAATCGGGGGTGGCTACGGCGTAGCGTGCCGAATCCCGTGGCACACATCGTCAGGATGTTCGGGCGGGTGATGTTCATAAGTAGAACAGCGCTCTTGAACGAGATGCCGGCTAACAAGAGTATGGCAAAGGCCGTCATGCCTGTGCTCCTGGCCGTTTCGCGATGCTCGTGACCCATGCATGCAGGGCGGAGGCCTCGTCTGGCAATGCCAGCTTCAGTCGGCTACGGGCGAAATCCAGCGTGACGAACGCGGTGATGTCAGCGATCGAGAAGGCATTGCCCGCGACATAGGGTACATCGCGCAGCCGGGTGTCCAGATCGGCCATGAAATCGGCCAGCCTCTGACGGCCGCGCGCGGTAAGCTCGGGGATTTGCGCATAGCCGTGTGGTCCGACCAGTGCGCGGCCCGACAGTCCCGGCAGGCTGTTCCGTACGGCTTCCATCGCGGCAAGATAGCCGTCGATCTCCATGCGCCGGTCCCACATGCCGATGATGGCGCGTTGTTCTCGCGTCGCGCCCATCAGAGGGGGATCGGGATGCAACTCCTCCAGATAACGGCAGATGACGGGCACCTCGCTGATCGCGGTGCCGTCGTCCAGTTCCAGGACGGGAACGGTGCAGGAGGGGTTAAGGAGGCGGAACGTGGGCGCGAACTGCTCGTGCTTCGCCAGATCAACTGTAACGATAGGAATCGTCAGCCCTTTCTCGGCGATGAAGAAGCGCACACGCCGTGGATTGGGGGCGGTGGGGTAGTCGTAAAGCTTCATGGCAATGCTGCGCGCGGGTGATGAGAGGGCGGAGACTCCGACTGTTCCCGGATGGTCGCGAGCATGCGGCGGCGGATCAGGCCGCTGACCGGGCGGATCAGATACCAATAGGGCGTGAAGCGACGCCTGGCCCGGTCCGTGACGCAAAACACGCGGGTTTCCGTCACCAGCCGCTGGGTGCCGTGTGGTCCCCGCTGGATGGAGAAGCCCAGAGCGAGCTTGCAGAC
>NZ_WOSY01000006.1 GCF_011516755.1 Acetobacter conturbans
TTAACCCCGGACCAGATGGCCAACAGCAGCGCCGTCAGAATGGCGGCATAACGACAACCGGGTATAGCTTATCAAGCCCACAAAACTGTCCGAACGGACGGGTCCACCTCTATCTTGTCTACAATTCAAGCTTATGCTCTTCCTCGCCCGCATCCAAGTCGCATAGACCAAGATACGACAGGCTGAAGGACCGACATTCAGACCTTCAGCACGGGATACTCTGCAGTCGAACAGTCAAAACAAAAGCCCAAGCACCCATTCCAACTCTCTCATGAAAAATAAATTCTGTAGATAGAATAATCCAGATTATATCTACCTACACTTTGCTATCTCAAGAAATAAGATGTGAATCGAAGTTTTCAGATTTTAAAAGATCAGGTTTTTTATTTTTCAAACCATCTAGCATGTCCTGATTGATGCTTATCAGAGGTTTAAGAGGTAAGTCATGCAGCATGGCCCGAATGCTATAACGCGTAGCCCACACAGATAATTTGAAAAGATTTTGCCTTAAATTTTCTGGCATTCCGTTATTTTCTATGCCTGTTTCGCGTAGAATAGCTGACCAGAGTTTTTGATTCATATTGAGAGCATGGAGGCGCGTTTTTTTGTTGTTCACACCTCTCAAAAGGACAATACTCTGTCCAAAAGCCATAATTTCAACTTGGCGAGAGTCCATAATGGCAGCCGTATTTTGGTTGTAACGCTTTATACCGTAATTCATTATTTAAACCTCCATTGGTGAGGTAAGAAAACGAGACTGATGGGTTGTCACAAAGTCCGGTAGTGCAGAAGCTACTTCTCGAATAGCATGGGTCAAACTACCTGGATATGAACGAAAAATACGCATGGTCGGATACCAAGGTGAATCGTTACGATTTTCCTGCCACCTCCAGCAACAGTCGCTTCTGGTGATCATCCAGACTGGTTTTCCTATTGCACCAGCGAGATGGGCGCATGAGGTATCAACGCTGACGATCAGGTCCAGATGGGTCATGAGGCCTGCCGTATCTTCCATGTCAGTCACGTGATCCATGGGGTCATGCAAAAAAGGACCGCTCCAATTCAGAAGCTCTTGGCGATTATCTCCCAATTGGAGACTTATAAAATCAATATTGTTATTTTCCAGAATTGGACGAAATCCTTCTAAAGTTGAAGATCGACTTTTGTAGAAAATTCCAAGATGTTTTCTGGTCGCTCCAGACCACACGAATCCAACACGTAGGTGTTTTTTTGGTGGGAGGAACTGTCCCATGCGCTGTATGGTTTCTTCTCGTGGCCGCAAATAAGGAACTGAAGATGGAATATTGGTTCCTAATTGTTCCTCGAGAGCCACGGGGAGCGACAGATAGGGACACGAAACATCGTATTTGATGTGGGAAGTATCTAGCCCGATGACCGTTGCTTGCGGAACGATGGAGGAAGTTATGCGCTTGAGAGGGTCAGGAACGGAAAGAACAATATCTGCTCCACTTCTTTCTAAAAATGGAACGTACCGTAGAAACTGGATGGTATCACCCAATCCCTGATCAGGCAGCAATAAAAGAGTTTTGCCGCGAATTGAACGTTCGCCTCGCCATGGACATTTTTCCGTTTGTGTACAAAATTCTTCTGTCACATATTCAGCGTAACGCCAGCCATCCCGGAATTGTCCTGCTTTAAGCAACGCCAACCCTAGATTAAACATTACAGGGCGGTTATTGGGCGTGAGAGACAATAATTCACGGAATGCCGCCGCCGCGTCGTTGGAGCGATTAAGGGCCACAAGCGCGAGGCCGTAAGAATTTAAGAGACCAATCTTGAGATTGGGTAAGGCAGATAATGCGGCTTCCGCGATCGCTGCGCTTGCCTCGAATGCTCCGACATTATTTAAAGCTATACAGAGTGTTTCGGAACAAATGATATTTTTTTTGTCTCGAAGAATGAGCTGCTGGTAAATTTGACAGCCTTCAAAAACTTCTCCTGATTTGATTAATTCCATGGCTAATAAAGCCATCATATCTTCATTTTCAGGATGATGTTTTCGATGCCATTTTAGCGCTGAGACTGTAACCTCAGGAGACTTTGTGCTAACCAGCGCCAAAGCGATTTTTAGAGAAATCTCTGTGTCAGAGGCATGTAAAGCGAAAAGCTCCAGCAATTGACTGAGGGCCTTGTTACGGTCCTGCCGAGCTTCAAGTTGGTAATGCAGAAAGGTGATACGCCATTCAACGTTGTCCGGATTTAGTTCTGCGGCGCGTTTCTGGCTGACGTAAGCCGCCTGGATTTCACCTTTTGCATATTGAGCAGCGGCCAGACAAAGCCATGCTTCAGGCCAAGTCGGATATTGCCGTATAGCCTCATTGGTTTTTTTTATTATTAAAGAGTAATTGTTGTTTTTTAATGCAAGGTTTAGTTCTTGCCCTAGTTTCTGTAATTTTTTAGATTTTTTGAAGTAATTATTCATTTGCCGTTCACATAAATAAAAAGAGGAGGGTTTTACCCCTCCTCTTTATTCTCAGCGGAAAAGGCTGAGAATATTCTGGGACGAAGACTTTGCCACGCTGAGCGAAGAAATCGCCAACGACTGTTTGGTCTGCAGTGAGGTCAGTTTAGCGCTTTCTTCCGCCATGTCGGCATCCGTAAGAGCACCAACACCCGACGTCAGGGAGTCAGACAGGTTGGACGAATAAGTCGTCATACCCGAAATCGTCTGCGATGCTGCCGCGAAGACATCCGACTTGGACGTCATCGACGTGATAGCTGACTGCACAGCCTGAATGGCTGACTGCAGGACCGTTGCTGTCGGGGTGGTAGACGAACTGAACAGAGCACTCAGATTTGAGGCGAGTGAGGAAACTGAACCGCCAAGAGTCGTGCTGCTTGTCAGGCCAAGGCTGTCCGTCAGTGCACCAGAGCTTGTAACGGATGTGACGGTGTTGGCCGCACCCTGAAGACCTGTCACATACTGCATGGTGTTGGTCAGCGTTGAAGAGGACACACCCGTTGCAGATGCAACGTCATTGGTGCCGTCCAGCAGATTCACACCGTTCACCGTGGCGTTACGTGCCATGGTATTGATCTGGTCCAGATAACCATCAACTTCTGACTGCACGGTTGATACGGAGACGCCCGTATTACCAGTGGAGGTGACAGCGCTCTGAATCAGCTGCAGCGTGCTGATGATGCTCGACGTTGCGGAGGATGTCGTGGTGACAATCTGAGCCGCAAAGCTGAGGCCATCACTAACAGCAGACAGACCCGAGATGTTGCCGTTCATCGACGCAGCGATGGCATAAGCCGCCGGATTGTCGCTGGCGCTGGAAACTTTCTGGCCAGTTGAAACGACGTTTTCTGTGTTGTTCAGGGCATTCGTGGTCGCATTGAGGCTCTCAAGAGCGACCATTGCTGCGCTGTTGGTGTTGATCGAAAGTGACATCGGATTTTCTCCAGTAAGGTTACTGCATTTTTTGCAGTGATCTCATAAAAGACTAAAAACACTAATGGAGAGTTAATGGTTCTCTGATTCGTTCAGACAATTGGATGATGGGCTGACATCCTGAAGCACCGCATCCTCATGGCGAATGATTCTCCGTGCGATTTTCAGTGCCTTGTAAAAATTATTTTCAGCAGCGGCTTTCATGGCATCACTCAGCAGCACACGAGCCGTGGTCGAGGTCGTTTCCTGCATGAAAGTGGTAATGTGGTACGTCGCCTCGGCAAGGGCTGTGAGCTTTTCTTCCGGAGTGCCCACGTAGGCTGTCTGCAAAGCGTAATAGATAAGGCGTGCAGGGCTATTGGCTTCTTCAGGTGGCATGATCTGGCGACCAAACAGGAAATTCGCGCGATTGGTCAGCCTGATTTGAGCTGCGCTAAGAAAATGGATGCCTCCTCCGTTGAGAATCATCCGATCTCCAGCTTCAAGCCGAATTCCAAGTCCTGCCATTTTGTGCACTCTCCATGCGTGTTTCGCTGTGGAGAAATTTGGCAGGAAAAGGTTTACATAAAGTTATATTGTCCCGTGAACGGCCGGGTAGTAACGGTTTCGAATAAAAGAATTCGGGCTTTGCCGACACATGGTTTGTGTAATCTTAGGCCCGCAAAGCTTGCGAAGGTCTATCTGAGTTAAAACGGAGAGTCTCGTCAGCCGACCGTTTGAACGGCTTGTCCTTGTTCTTCCCACTCGCCACACGCTTCTTTTAGCGCGGAAACAAATCGTCCAACCAGTGGGGCAGGGCGTCCTTTCAGCAGGGCTATCGCCAGGGTGGCTTTAGGGGCGGGTTCTTTAATCGGATGAAAAGTCACACCTCCCGCATGAATCTGCGAAAGAGATTGAGGCACAACGGAAACCCCAAGACCCGCCGCGACCAGTGGGACTGTCGCTGCGATCTGTGGGGCCTGCTGACCCATGCGGGGCGTGAAGCCAGCATGCTGACATGCCGACAAAATGGCATCGTGAAATCCCGGACCAAGTTCACGGGGAAAAATAATCAGCGGTTCGTTGGCCAGCATTTCGAGATGGATGGCTCCGTTGCCCTCATACACATGTCCACTCGGCAGAGCGGCTACCGTGGGTTCGTCAAGCAGCGGATAGACGGCGAGTTCCCGTTCATCCGTTACTGGCGGTCGGACAATCGCCACATCGACTCGCCGGTCATGTAATGCTGCCGACAGAGCGGGCGTGTTGCTCTCCTCAAAAGAAACAATCACTTCCGGCCACGCCTCCCGAAAGCGACGAATGGTCTGCGGAATGATTGGCAGCAGCGAGACCGCGCCAGCCAGACCCACTCTGAGATGACCCCTTTCGCCGCGAGCAAGTCCATGTGCAAGGGAAATGAAGTCTTCCTCCATGGCCAGCATGGCCTTTGCCTGCCCAAGAAGCGCAGCCCCGTTGTCTGTCAGTTCCACTCCCCGCGTCAGCCGATGAAAGAGCGTCACGCCCATAAGGCGTTCGAACTGCTTGATCTGCTGGCTGAGCGGTGGCTGCTCCATGCCGAGACTCATGGCGGCCTTTGTGAAGCTGCCGTGTTCAGCCACGGCCACAAAATATCGAAGCTGCCTCAACTCCATGGCGATGGGATCACTTTCTCAAATAGAGGAGGTATTCTGTTTCCGTATCCCCTGCATGCCGGGATAGCCAGAATTGAATGCCCGAGTGGCTTCTGGCCATTGATGCCGCAGGGTGCGGATGTCTGTATGAAGCGCTCGCGAATAAGGCTGAAAACCCGAGTCAACTCCTACATTCCCTTGACAAGAAGGGGGGTATCGCTTAGGTGCCCGACCCATTGCCGGGAACGTGGACGGACCGGCTGGCTGTTGGGGTGCCTGCTCCCCCCAGCCAGTGATACGGGACGCGCCCGCTTCGATCTGTTCGGGATCGGGGACTACCGGTGCCATAGGCGACCGGGGCTGTTAAAGCAGTCCTATTTGTCGCTGTTTTGATGAAGGTAAAGAGCGCACCATGAGTAAGCGCCTTGAGAGCAAGTACAAGATTAATCGCCGTCTCGGCGTAAACCTGTGGGGCCGCGCCAAGTCGCCGGTCAACAAGCGGGAATATGGCCCCGGCCAGCACGGTCAGCGCCGCAAGAGCAAGCCTTCCGACTTCTCCGTCCAGCTGATGGCGAAGCAGAAGCTGAAGGGCTACTACGGCAACATCAGTGAGAAGCAGTTCCGCAAATATTACGAAGAGGCCGTGCGTCGTAAGGGCGATACCTCCGAGAACCTGATCGGTCTGCTCGAGCGTCGCCTCGATGCTGTTATCTATCGCCTGAAGTTCGCTGTCACACCGTTCGCGGCGCGTCAGTTCGTGAACCACGGCCATGTGATGGTGAACGGCAAGAAGGTGAACATCCCGTCCTACCTCGTTCGCGAAGGTGACGTGATCGAAGTTCGCGAGAAGTCCAAGCAGCTTGCTGCCGTTCTGGATGCCGCGCAGAGTGGCGAGCGCGATGTTCCGGAATACATGGAAGTGGATCACCGCCAGATGAAGGGCTCGTTTCTGCGCGCTCCGAAGCTGTCCGATGTGCCATATCCGGTGCAGATGGAACCGAACCTGGTGGTCGAGTTCTACTCTCGCTGATTTCAGAACAATCCGGCTCTTGCGGGCTGGATTCCTTTTCAGGCGCCGGGCGGAGATCTTCTCTGCCCGGCGTTCCTGTTTTCATACCCAAGTAGCAAGTGCAGAGCCCGACAGCGATGACAGAAAGCCATGACAGACCGGTGAACCAGTCTTCTCTCGCTGATGCGATCAGTCGGCGCCGTACTTTCGCAATCATCTCCCACCCTGATGCTGGTAAGACGACACTTACCGAACGTATTCTCCGGGCCGGTGGCGCAATCCAGCTGGCCGGTAATGTGCGGGCAAAAGGGGAGAGGCGGCGGACACGCTCCGACTGGATGGGGATCGAGCGGGATCGCGGAATTTCCGTCGTGACCTCGGTGATGACCTTTGAATATGGCGGCTGCGTCTTCAATCTTCTCGACACCCCGGGCCATGAAGACTTCTCCGAGGATACCTACCGTACACTGACGGCGGTCGATTCTGCCGTGATGGTGATCGATGCGGCTAAAGGTATCGAAGACCGGACACGCAAGCTGTTCGAAATCTGCCGTCTCCGCGATATCCCCATTGTCACGTTCATCAACAAGATGGACCGGGAATCACGTGATCCGTTCGAAATTCTCGATGAAATTTCATCTTCCCTTGCGCTCGATACAACGCCGCTCACCTGGCCGATCGGTCGGGCTGCCACGTTTATCGGCACTTACGACATCCGGAACGATAAAACGCATACGCTGGTCCCGGTTGAGGAAACCGATCCCCGTATGATTCAGGTGCGTGAGGAACTGGAACTCGTCGACGCGGCGCTTCCGCCCTTCGAACGGGAAGCCTTCGACGAAGGCCATCTGACACCCGTGTTCTTCGGTAGTGCAATGAAGGAAATCGGGGTCACCGATCTTCTGGATGCCCTGGTGGCGTTTGGTCCGGCCCCGCGCGCCCAGAGTACCGAGACACGCGAAGTCACGGCTGATGAGCCGCAGATGGCGGCGCTTGTGTTCAAGATTCAGGCCAACATGGATCCGAACCACCGGGACCGCATCGCTTTTGCCCGTGTGTGTTCCGGAAAGCTTTCTCGCGGCATGCGTCTGTTCAACACCCGCACCGGCAAGGGATTTGTATTGCATACACCGCAATTCTTTTTTGCCCGTGATCGACAGTTGGCCGAAGAGGCATACGCTGGTGATGTGGTGGGCATTCCCAACCACGGCACGCTCCGGATTGGTGACACCCTGACCGAAGGGGAGGCGATCCGCTTTACGGGCGTCCCTCACTTCGCCCCCGAAATCCTGCGGCGAGTCCGTCTTGATGACGCGATGAAGGCCAAGAAACTGCGGCAGGCTCTGCAGCAACTTGCCGAGGAAGGCGTCGTGCAGCTTTTCCGCCCGCAGGATGGCGCACAGCCGATTGTCGGCGTGGTCGGAACCCTTCAGCTCGATGTGCTGCAGGAGCGCCTCAAGGGAGAATACGGGGTTGGGATCGGCTTTGATTCGACGCCGTTCTCGCTGGCACGTTGGGTGACAGGCGAACGCACGAAGATTGACACGTTCATGGCCTCAAATCGTTCCTCAATGGCGGACGATCTGGATGGCGATCCGGTCTTCCTCGCCAGCTCATCATTCATGATGAAGCGCACGGAAGAGATGAACCCTGATCTCGCCTTTCATGACGTCAAACAGATAGGTCTGGCAGTCGGGTAAGGGAGGCTGCGGCCGGTCGATATGAAGGAAAAATTCGTGTATCGGGCCGGTGGAGAACGAGATCGTGTTCGGCTTATTGTTGTTCATTATATTGAACACGATCCCGTATCTCGGATATACCCGATTCTCGGAAGCGCCGTCAAGGACAGTCGTAGGTCGTCAGCATGAAAGAAAATGAATCCGTTCCGGCCCTTCGGCGCGCTGTCAAAATTCTCGATCTGGTAAGTTCTCAGGACACACCTCTCAACGCTGCTTCCATAGCCCGGATGCTTGATCTGCCCCGCAGTTCGGCACACGGGCTGGTGGGAGTGATGACGGAACTGGGACTTCTTGAGGCAACAGGAGGGGCTGGATCAGGCTTCCGACTGGGGGCGCGTCTTCTTGACTGGGCGATCCAGGTCAGTCCCCGTCAGGATCTGCTGAATGCCTTCCATCAGGTCGTGGGAGAGCATCCTGAGCTGAGCGCCTACACGGTCAGTCTCAGCACGCTGGACGGTGAGGACGTTGTCTATGTGGCAAGTAGGGATAACGAAAAGGGCTTTGGCGTACACTATAATGTGGGCCTGAGGTTGCCTGCGATGTACACGGCGACAGGGATGGCGCAGCTCGGGGCGATGGAACCTGCTGTCCTGCGTCAGTGGCTGACGCTGTATCCTTTGTCTTCCTGGCCGGCTCCTCCTGCAACGGCAAAGTCGCTTGTTCCTTCTGTCGTGATGGATGAGATCGCGGAGGTGCGCCGAAAAGCCTATGCGGTGGACGATGAGCAGATTCACATGGGCGTGTGGTGTTTCGCGGCCCCGGTGCATGATCTTGCGGGCGCTGTCATCGCCGGTTTGGGGATCAGTCAGCCGAAACCGAAAGACAGCAAGGAGACCGAGGAGACCATCGGCCACCTCGTGCGGTCGATTGCGCGCGTGCTCTCGGGGCGCCTCGGGTATCGCGGACGTTGGGGTGCTACTGGCGAGTGACCTCGCACACGGCTAGACTGCCTCTCCATGATTGACAGTAAGCCGAGGCCTGTTTTGAACAATTCGAAAACACATGGCGACCGTCTCCGTAAAAGAAAGGGTCTTGCCCGTTGCGGCGTCGCTCTTGTTTTCATGACTATCCTGACCGGCGTTTCCCGAACAGGGTGGGCGGATGAGCCCGCGCCCGCGCAAATAGCGCCAGAGGGGGCTGTGACTTTCGGCAAACAGGTTGCCATCACATACACCGTCTATTCGCACTGGCTGCCCGTCATGAAGGTAGGGACGGATTTTCGTCTTGGTGAAAATCACTATGACGTTGATCTGACCGCGCGGGCTCAGGGTCTCTTCAGCCTTTTTTCAAACCTGAATGTGGAATCGGTCGCGCATGGGGCCATCAGTGGCGAGAGGGTGACGCCGTCCCGCTACGACAGCAGCGGCTGGAGTCGGCATGCCCAGCGGCATGTGATCGTCGATTATCCGCAAGGTCATCCTTATCTTGCCTTGCAGGACCCGGCGGAACCGGATCGCGAAAAAGTTGCGCCTGCGCTGGCTCAGGGAGCGGCGGATATTCTTTCGACAATGACGAAAATATTGCTGCAAGTTCGCGATACCGGAAAATGTGACGGAACTTTCGACATTTTCGATGGTGTCCGTTTGACCCGTTTCACGCTTCGAACAGATGGCAGCGACATGCGCCCGGATGTGTTCAACGAGAAAAAAGTTTCGGCTTTACGATGTGCTTTCAGTGGTTATCAGGTCGCCGGATTTATCATCGGGCATCAGGCAAAATCGTTACGGGAACCCCACGGCGGGATGATCTGGTTTGAGAGTGTTGCAGGGTTCGGTCCGGTACCCGTTCGTGCGGAGATGGAGCATCCCCATGTCGGGCATCTGACTGTTCAGCTTGAGCAGATCAAAAACGTGCCGAAGTAGGGGAGGCGAGGGAACGCCGGGAGGAACTCCCGGCGTTCCCTCCACCAAGTTTCTGTGAGATCAGTCGGCGGAAAGGCCGAGTTCGGCCGCCGCTTCCCTGACGACGTCCGCGAGAGCCCCCGGTGCAAAAGGTGACACCAGACCGGCATCAGCGATCAGCGTGGTGAAAGGCGCTGCTCCGCCTCGGGCGCACAGACCTTCATAGGCTGTCATGGCAGCCGCTTCATCCCGTCGCGACAGCAGCCACAACTGCATCGCGCAGCACAAAGCCAGCGTGTAATCAATGTAGTAGAGTGGGTTTCGGTAAATGTGCCCCTGAGCCTGCCAGCGGCCGCCTTTTGCCGGATAGGCTAGATCACCGTAATCACGCCAAGGCATGTAATGCTGCTCCAGACGTCGCCATGTGTCGTGGCGCTCTTCTGGCGTCATGTCGGGTCTGGCGTAGACCTCATGCTGGAAATGATCGACGCACACCCCATAAGGCAGGAAACTCAGCGAACTGATCAGATGCATGCGCCGGAAGCGATCGGCCGCACCGTCTTCCACCATCAGGTCCATATGAGGCCATGTGAGAAACTCCAGTCCCATGGAGTTGATTTCAGCAGCTTCCATGGTGGGCCAGAGTTCGTCTATCGTCGGAAGATCGCGACTGCGCCAGTTCTGGTAGGCGTGCCCCATTTCATGTGTGAAAACACTGATGTCGCCATGTGTGCCGTTGAAGTTGGCAAAAATGAACGGCATGCCAACATCAGGAAAAGCGGTACAGAAACCGCCCCCAGCCTTGCTGTCCCGGTTCTTGAGGTCGAGATATCCCCCTTCGACCATGGTTTTGAAAAATGGCCCAAGCCCACCGGACATCCGATCGAACATGTTCTCTGCGCGTTCAATAAGCAGATCGTAATCTCCGGCAGGCTTGGGATTGCCCTTCGGATCAATGAAATTCTCGTCCCAATAATGCAGGTCGGGCCATCCCATTTCGGTGCGGCGTTGTTCCAGCAGCAAAGCGATCAGCGGCGTGACATGGGTAGCGACTTCCTCGCGGAAGCGTGCAACGTCCTCCGGTCCATAATCCACGCGCCGCATGCGACGATATCCGAGGGGCGTGTAGGTCTCGAAACCCAGCGTGCGGGCCATATCCGTGCGCAGCGCGACAAGCCGGGCATACAGGTCGTCAAGTGTCGCACCGTTTTCAGCGAAAAAAGCCCAGCGCGCCTGTTCGGCTTTGTGTCGGACAGAGCGATCCGCATGTTCAAGCCAGGGAGCGAGACCGGAGAGATTGACGGTTTCGCCGCCGACCTCAATCCGTGCCGAGGCCAACAGCGCCGTGTATGCGCTTGTAAGCTTGGCCTCCTCTTCGAGCGCCTGTTCAATACGGGTGTCGAAAGTGGTGATGTCACTCTTCCAGAGAGCGATAACATGCTCGCCGACGACGGAGCGGGCTCTGTCAATGAGAGGCTCTGCAAGCAGGCGTTTCTTGATGCTGACCTCATGGGCCGTGGCTTTTGGCGAGAGATGGTCGGCGTAATCCCGATCCTCTTTCGCCTTTTCGCTCGTCGTGTCCTGAGCGAACCGTAGATGAACGAGCGCGCTCCAGCTGTCCAGAGTGCGCCTCTCCCGGTCAAAGCGACTCAGGGCGCCAGCAATGTCGCCAGCATCCAGAAGGGAGGCGACCACACCGAAGCTTTCGGCAAGACTGGCCTCGGTCGGGCGTGGAAAGGTAAGACTGGCAAAGGTTTGGGTCATGTCTCATATCGTGCATGGAGCGTGGCTTGGCGTCCATCCTGTTTGTGAGTAGATGTATTTCAGGAGTCGAGCCGATTTTTGTATCATTTTCATGGTATCTTAGACATTTTGTAGACAGTTGAACGTCTCAAACTCGGAGAGGCGCCTGAAATTGGACGTGCCCAACGAAAATTTCCAAAATCAGAGCTCCCTGTGCATGCCGCAGTTGCAGGAAGAGCTATGTCCTGATTGGAACGTGCCCTCTCCAGCCGATATCACCACGCTTAATCGCGAGTTTCGCGAAGCAAAACCTTTTCCTTACCTGGTTCTGGACAATCTGTTTGACCGGAACGGCCTCACTCAGATCCTGCATGACACTGAATCTGCCAGTGAACTTGCCTGGGAGCCGCATTACACACGGCTGCAAAGAAAACGGGTTGCGCGCAGCCTGCCGGAAATGCCGCCATCGCTCGCACGGTATTTCGCGCTCACTCATTCTCCGGATTTCATGAATTGTCTGGAAAAACTAACGGGTCTGTCCGGTCTGCAGTCCGATGCCAGTCTTTTCGGCGGAGGACTGCATGAAGCCGACCCAGACGGCCATTTCGAAATTCACCTCGATTTCCAGACCCATCCGGTAACGCGACTCAGCAATGCGCTTGTCGTCATCACTTATCTCAATCCGGACTGGCAGGAAGGAAAAGGCGGCGAACTGGAACTTTGGAATGCGGTGACCCGGAAGCCCGAAGCAAAAGTTGCGCCGCTTTTTGGGCGCACGCTGATCATGAGCCAGTCAAAAATCGCGCTGCACGGGTATCCCAGACCACTTGCCAGCGGAAAACGGCGTGCGCTGATTACTTATTTCTACACAAGAGATAAGCAGGATTCCCAGAAGGCAATGTATAACACGCATTATCTGCGTCGGCCGGGATTGCCGCTGGACCGCCATATCCAGATGGTCATGCGTGATTACCTGCCGAAACCTCTGGTCACCACCCTGCGTCGCGCCCGTTCCCACCTTGTCCATCAATGGCGGGAACGGAAAGGGGGTTCCTCACACCAGTGAGGCGATGAACCGGGCGATGCGTTTGAGGGCCTCGTCCAGCACCGTGTCCGCGGTGGCGCAGGACAGGCGGACGTATGGCGCAAGACCGAAGGCGCTGCCGGGAACTGTCGCTACATGCGCTTCTTCAAGCAAAGCCATGCAGAAGGCGGTATCGGTATCCAGCACTCGTCCACCGGGCGTCTTGCGACCGATGAGACCGGTGATACCGGGATAAACGTAAAAGGCTCCTGCGGGTTTGGCACAGGTCACGCCGGGAATCTCGCGCAGGCCGGAGACCATCAGGTCACGGCGACGCTCATATGTCGTGACCATTTCCCGGATCAGGTCCGGCGGCCCATCCAGCGCGGCGGCAGCAGCGGCCTGTGCCACGGTGCAGACACCGGACGTGGCATTGCTCTGCACAGCCCGCATCGCCGCGATCAGGCGCTTCGGACCACCCGCGTAACCCACACGCCAGCCGGTCATGGCATACGCTTTCGCAACGCCATTCATGGTGAGAACCCGGTCACGCAGGTCCGGAGCAATGGCCGCAAACGATGTAAATCGGTTGCCGTCGAAAACGAGATGCTCGTAGATCTCATCCGACAGAATCCATACGTCGGGATAGTCACGCAGAACTTCGGCAATCCCCTTCATATCCTCCTCCGAGCAGATGCCGCCGGTCGGATTGTTGGGGAAATTCAGCACCAGCCACTTCGTGCGTGCTGTCATGACGGCAGCAAGGCGCTCGGGTCGCAGGCTGAACCCGTCCGTCTCGTCGCACACCGGATGGACCGGGACGCCCCCGAACATGCGGGCGATCAGTGGGTAGCTGACCCAGTAGGGCGCAGGCACCACCACTTCATCACCCGGATTGATCGTCGCCATGAAGGCGTTGAAGATCACCTGCTTGCCGCCATTGCAGACAAGCAGTTCATCCTGCGCGAAGTCGAGGCCGTTTTCGCGGCTGAACTTGCGGGCGACAGCGGCTTTCAGTTCCGGTGTGCCATCGACCGGTGGATACTTGGTCTTGCCTGCCAGCGCCGCCTGATGTGCGGCTTCCACGGCAGCCGCCGGGGTGGCGAAATCGGGTTCGCCCAGCGCCAGAGAGATGATGTCGTGTCCCTCGGCCTTCAGTTCCCGTGCGCGCCGCGCCATCTCGATGGTTGCTGGGGCAGGGAGCCCATCAAGCCGTGTGGCAAGGGTCGGTCCGGTCATGGGGCGCTCTCTTCCAGTCACCGCAGCCCGGCGCAGAAGCGCTGGATGCGGGTGCAGGCTTCACGAAGGCTGTCAGTGTCCGTTGCATACGACACGCGGAAATGACCGGCGAACATGAAAGCCGAACCATGCACGGCGGCTACGCCTTCGTCATTCAGCAGCGCCGTCACGAATGCTTCGTCCGTGTCGATAACTGTGCCGTTTTCGGTGCGTTTGCCGAAACAGCCACTCATCGACGGGAACACGTAAAATGCACCTTCAGGACGGGCGCAGGTAATGCCCGATGCCTGATTGAGCATTGATACGACAAGATCCCGGCGCTCGCGATAGGTTGCGCACATGGTGGCAATGAAATCCTGCGGCCCGCTGACAGCCTCAAGCGCCGCCGCCTGCGCGATGGAGCATGGGTTGGAGGTGGACTGCCCCTGCAGTTTGTTCATGGCTTTAGTCAGTTCCAGCGGCGCTCCCGCAAAACCGATGCGCCAGCCGGTCATGGCATAGGCCTTGGACACCCCATTCATGGTGACGGTGCGGTCACGCAGACGCGGCTCGACCTGCACGATTGTGGCGGGCCGGAAGCCATCGTAAACCAGCTTGTCATAGATATCGTCGGTAAAGATCCACACATTCGGATGCTTCAGAAGGACATCGCAGAGCGGCCGGAGGTCTTCCGCGGAGTAGGTCGCGCCTGTCGGATTGCAGGGCGAGTTCAGGAAGAACCACTTGGTCTTCGGCGTAATGGCCGCTTCCAGTTCCTCCGCCGTCAGCTTGAAACCGTTTTTGGCGCGACACGGAACAATGACGGGATTGCCATCCGCCAGCGCCACAATATCCGGGTAGGATACCCAGCATGGGGCAGGAATGATCGCTTCATCGCCCTTGTTTATCGTGGCGACCATTGCGTTGTAGATCACCTGCTTGCCGCCGGTAGAAACGATGATTTCCTCAGGCTTGTAATCCAGCCCCGAATCCAGACGGAAACGTTCGGCGACGGCGGCGCGCAGGGCAGGAGTGCCCGCGACGTCCGTATATTTCGTCTGTCCGGTTTCGATGGCCCGGATTGCCGCGGCCTTGATGTTGGCAGGGGTGTCGAAATCCGGCTCACCCGCCGAGAGGCTGACGATGTCGCGTCCCGACGCCTTGAGCGCGCGCGCTTTTGCCGTAATGGCAATCGTCTGGCTCGGACTGATCTTGTTCAGGCGGTCGGCGATGAAGGGCATAGGTTCGATCCCGGGAAATGCAGGCCGGAAACATCTCACTGGTCTCCGGGGGTCGGCCCCACGCCGACGGCGAGGGAAGATAGAATCTTTTTCCCGCCAGCGGAACCGCTTCCTCGCGGGCAGTAAATCCCGTGACCGTGAGGGACTGAGCGGAGAGAGAACGGCAAGGGCCGGAACAGTCATCCTGTTCCGGCCCCGGCACATTCAGATCATAACGGGCATTTCAACCCGGAATGGTCTTTTGGTTCAGGAAGCGGGACGATGATCCCACGCCTTGCCCACGGGCCATGCTGCCTGAGCATAGACCTGTCCATAACCATGGACTTCCGACAGGAACGTTCGATCTCCGTCGAGTTCGATCTTGACGGTCGGCGCCAGCGTCGCGCCGATGCGGTATGTGTCCGGATTGTTCGGATCTGTGCCAGGAGCCGGCAGCGTGTCGATAAACGCCTGCACATATCCGGCCGGGTCCACGAAGTGCGAGTAGGTTTCGTAAGGAGCGGACGACGGGTTGCCCAGCACCAGGCCGGAGGAATTCAGCGGCTTGTAAGGGCCAAACACGCCATTCTCCGACACGAAGCCATAAACACCATCCGGACCGGACAGGTTGCCGGTATAGGTGCTGTGATGGCTGATGGTGAACAGGTAGGTCAGGCCGTTGCTAAACACGATATGAGGCCGTTCCATCTGGTCGTTCACACCAAGAGCCGTGAGGAGCGGGTCAAGCTGTGTCCAGCGGTCGCGTGAAAAATCGCCACTTTTATAAGCGCCATCATCCAGCACCGCGATGCCGATCGATGCCGCACCATACTGGGCCCCCGCATCCACACTGAAGCCAGGAGGCAGAACCCCCTCTTCTTCACTGCCGATGGTGAACTGGCCACGCATGCCAGCGACATTGCTTTCATACAGGCAGTAAACGCGACCATCGTCCGGGTTTACGAACGGGTGCGGATCACGGAAGTCGAAATATGCGTCCTGCTGCGCATTGGCGTTGTGCACGCCGTCAGCCGAGAACATCTCAGTCGTGGTCTCGAAACCACCGAACCAGACACCATTCGCGTCAGCATAGATCTGACCGCTGGCAACGGAAGGCACCGACTGATTGACCGGTGAATCGGCTTCCGACGTATAGAACATGTCGACGACGTTACCCATGCCTTCGCGCATGATCAGTCCACCGGACCATTCATGTGGACGAATGTCGGCAGACGTCTCCAGCAGGCGACCGCCCCACTGCCAGTCAGCGCCATTGCCCGTGCGGGAATACCAGTAACCGATATAGGCGCCGTTATTGCGGGAATGCCATTCGTCGTAAATATTAGAGTTTGTTAGATCAACCTTGTCCACCGCGAGCGACCAGATCACATACCAGCCCTTAAAAGTGACGGTCTGGCCATGAATGTTCCGGAGCGCACCCGTATCCCAGATCATCACCGCCTCATCCATCGTCGGGAAGTTCTGATCGATAACCGGCATGGTCGTGGTCGGGTCGTCGGCGTGGACTTTCAAAGCGTCGGCAATAGTCCAACGTGACGTATAAGAAGTCATTTAGTTTTTAATTCTCCAGATTATTCCATGTCGGGCCACGACACGGCGGAGAATGACTGTCCTTACGACAGAAGGAGCCCCCTCTTTGTTCTTTCTTTGAAAAAGGCTCTCTCAGATAGCGACACCCGCCGCCTGACGGACCTCACGAGGACTCATGCCAGCCTCACGCATGGTCCGAAGGGAAAGCGCCCCGTTACGTTTGGAAAGCTTCTTCCCGGTTGCGTCCCTCAGCAGGGGATGAAAAGCGTAGACAGGCTCAGGCCACCCCATAACCGTTTGTAGTAAACGGTGAATGGCTGTGGCCGCACGCAGTTCTTCCCCCCGCGTGACAAGCGTGACGCCCTGTGCCGCATCATCGTGAGTGACGCAGAGATGGTAGGAAGCGGGGATATCCTTACGGGCAAGAACGACATCGCCGAACGCTTCCGGACGACACGGCACGAGTCCGCGTCCTTGCTCCCAATAGGTCAGGGCAGGCGCAGCAACATGGAGCAGTGCTGTCTTCACATCCAGCCGCAGAGCGTAAGGAGCACCGGAATCGGTCCGTTGCGTTCGTTCCGCATCAGTGAGGTGTCGACAGGTTCCGGGATAAATCAGACTGCCATCGGGGGCATGATGTTGAGCGGAACCTGAGGCCGCCGCCTCCCGCGCGACATCGGTGCGGGTGCAAAAGCATGGATAGATCAGGCCGCGTTTCTGAAGTGTGTCGAGTGTCTCGCGATAGAGCGGCATGCGATGGGACTGGCGTAAAACGGTTCCTTCCCAGCGCAAACCCACCCATGCAAGATCGTCCAGCATTTCGCCGATTAAGGCTTCCCGGCATCTTGTGGTGTCGATGTCCTCGATGCGCAGAAGGAAGCGGCCGTCCTGTCCCGCATGCTGTCGGGCGAAGAAAGCCGATGCAACATGGCCGAGATGAAGAGAGCCGGTGGGGCTGGGAGCGAAGCGTGTAACCCACTGACTGTCATCGGAAAAAAGAGAGGCCGTCATGATGTCATCATAGGAAGGGGGAAGGTGTTTTTCCAATTGTCATGGAAATCTCATGGCAGGCAGGCTGGAGTTTTCTTGCAGTCTGGAAAAAGCTGAGCCTATAGTTGAGAAAGACTTCTCGACGACGCGTGGCCCATGGCATGCAGTTAAGAGTTTGGCCAAGTGGATCATGAGCCGTCTCCGGGAAAAAGGAAGCGCGCCTTGTCCGTCGGCAGTATGCACTATCCGTCACTCGTTCTGAATGCAGATTTTCGTCCACTCTCCTATTTCCCCCTGTCACTATGGTCATGGCAGGACACCATCAAGGCTGTGTGTCTTGATCGCGTATCAGTGCTGAGCGAATACGATGAAGAAGTTCGCTCTCCAAGCTGCAGGATGAAGTTGCCGAGCGTGATCGCGCTCAAGGAATATGTTCCCACAGCCCGGCGCCCGGCGTTCACGCGCTTCAATCTGTTTCTGCGCGATAATTTTTCCTGTCAGTACTGCAATGATCAACTCCCCACTCAGGAATTGACATTTGATCACGTCGTGCCCCGCAGCCGGGGAGGGCGGACGACTTGGGAAAATATCGTCACGGCCTGCAGTTCCTGCAATCTGCTGAAAGGATCGCGGATGCCGCACGAGATCCGGATGTTCCCGCGTAGAAATCCCGCCCAGCCCTCGTCCTGGGAGCTACAGGACAACGGACGCGCCTTTCCGCCGAACCACCTTCACGAAAGCTGGCGCGATTATCTCTACTGGGATGTCGAACTGGAAAGCTGAGGCCGAACTTACTTCGTGTAGCTGTAGCCGTATTCGTCGGCCATTGCCTGCAGGTCGGGAGCCCCCTTCAGATTGAAGGGAATGACCTTGGCGTTGCTTTCACCGAAAATCATGTTGTGATTGGTGAGACGTTGGCAGGTATTGGCGGCGATCGGGAAGGAAAGACGCACTTCACTGCTCATCTGCTTGCGCAGGCAGGAGATGTCCGTGTCAGTCAGGGTGCGTCCCATTTCCGCCGAACACCCTCCAAGACATAACAGTGCCGCCGGAAGCAGGCGCTGCATGACGTTTCTGCGCAAATTGAAAGCGGTTGAAGACGTCACAGCAGTTCCTCGTTCGTCTTTGCATTGAGCAGACAGGTTTTCACGCGCCCCGATCGGGACGACGCGGCACTCTGCCATGTTTGATGGAGCGGAAAAAGGCGGACAACAGCATTCCCCCCGCGTGTCGTCCGCATGGCGTTGCTTCTGATTGCAGGGGTGTGCCGTGTCAGCTCAGAACTTCGAAGCCCGCAGCCTCGAGGGACGGGGTGAAGCTGGAAGGACTTGTCTCTGATGGGTCATAGTCCACCTTGACGGCCCCTTTTTCCAGTGAAGGAGTCGCTTCCTTCACGCCCGGAATGCCTTCAAGCGCGCGCTTTACCGCAGTCACGCATCCGTCACAGGTCATTCCCTGGACGATAAGCGTCGTGGTCGTCATGATGCCTTACTCCCTGATGAGCTCCGTTTTGCGTTACCGCTCATCACGACCATCCTCTGCTCAATCGCTATTGTCCACCCTTCACTCCGTTTCTTTGTCGGGGAGAGGTTTCCATCGATTGAGCATCAGCGCGCTGGCGACAACCGAGACTGAACTCATCGCCATGGCTGCTCCGGACACCATCGGCGGCAGTACACCAAACGCCGCCAGCGGCACGCCCAGCACGTTATAGATGCAGGCAAAGAAGAGATTCTGATGGATCTTGCGCGACGTCGCCCGTGATAACCGGATGGCATCCGCCAGCGCCAGAAGCTGCGACCGCATCAGCACTACATCGGCGGTTTCGAGTGCGACATCGGTGCCGCCTCCCATGGCAATCCCCACATCCGCCGTCGCCAGCGCAGGGGCATCATTGATCCCATCACCCACCATGCCGACAAGCGCCCCTTGCGCAGCAGACTGCCGGGCCTTTTTCACTTCTGCCGCCTTGTCGCCGGGCAGGACACCCGCAATCACCTCGTCAATCCCGACCGACGCCGCAACCCGTTTCGCGGCGGCTTCCGTATCCCCCGTCACCATAATGGGGCGTATGCCGTAGCTCCTGAGCAGCGTGATGCAGCGTGCCGCATCCGGACGAAGGGTATCGGCGACAGCAATCCATCCCAGAAGCAGGCTGTTCTTCTCCACACCGATGAGCGTTTGTCCCGAAAGGGCGGCCTGAGCCGCTGCGCCTGTGGGTTCCTCGCCAAGAAAACGGGCTGAACCGAGGCGCACAGGAACGCCATCGCACAAGCCTGCCAGCCCATGACCTGCGCTGGTCGTATTCTCCGTGATCGCGACGGGCTGCACATTTCGAGCCACGGCGGCATCGCGCACGGCTCCGGCAAGCGGATGTGAGGAGTCACTTTCCAGTCCGGCCGCCACGGCGAGCAGATGCGTGTCCGTTTCGCCCGAGGCGGGGAACAGTCCCGTTACCTGCGGTTTTCCTTCAGTCAGCGTGCCGGTCTTGTCCATGAGCAGGACCCGTATACGCCCCATCTGCTCCAGCGCCTCGGCCGAACGGAACAGCAGTCCGGCCGCCGCACCGCGCCCGGCCCCGACCATGATCGCCGTCGGGGTAGCAAGACCGAGCGCGCAGGGGCAGGCGACCACAAGGACCGCGACAGCGTTGATCAGACCCCGCGCGAACGATCCCGTGGCGAGCCAGCCGCCTCCCAATGTCAGCACCGCGATGACCAGGATAATCGGGACGAAAATGCTGGAAACCCTGTCGACAAGCCGTTCTATCGGCGCTTTGGAGCCCTCGGCTTCGCTCACCATGCGGGTGATCCGGGCCAGCGCCGTGTCGGAACCAACCGCCGTGGCTTTCACACGCAACACGCCTGCCCCGTTAATGGTTCCCCCTTTCACCGCGTCGCCGGGACCACGCGAGGCGGGCATGCTCTCGCCGGTCAGCATGGCCTCGTCGAGACTCGATTCTCCGTTCAGAATCTGACCGTCCGTCGGCACGGCTTCACCGGCTCGGACGATGAAGATGTCTCCAGTCGCCAGCGAAGCCGCCGGTCGATCCTCGACGCCGTGCGTCGTCTCGATATGGGCGGTCGCAGGCTGAAGCCTGATGAGCCGTTCTACACCAGCCGCCGCCCGATCCTTTGCGCTGCTCTCCATCAGCCGTCCGGCCGTGACCAGCGTCAGGACTGTGGCGCCGGATTCGAACCACACCTGTTCCGGCAGATGAAACACCGTGACAATCACGCTGGCGAGCCATGCGACCGTCGTGCCCAGCGCGACGAGCACGTCCATGTTCGCGCCCCCACCGCGCACGGCGGCCCACGCACTGCGATAGAATTTCGCTCCAAGACCGAACTGCACCAGCGTCGCCAGCACCAGTTGTACCCCTCGCGGCAGCATCACATGAGCGCCGGGAACCATATCCAGCAGAAGAGGAAGAGTGAGGAGCACACCAGCGACAAACTCGATCTTCAGACGAAGTCTTTCCCGCCTGCGCCTGTCGTGGCGCTGATCTTCATCCGTGCCTGCCACGGTGGCCGTGTAGCCTGCGCGCGACACAGCTCCGATCAGATCGTTCGCCGAGGAAAGGCCGGGAATAAAATCGATTTCAGCCCTGTTGGTGGCGAGACTCACGCTGGCGGAAACGCCTTCAATCCGGTCGAGAACCCGGGTGATCCGTGCCGAGCAGGACGCACAGGTCATGCCGTCGATGGCCAGTGTGATGTGTTCATGCGGGACACTGAAACCGGCTTTCTCCACAGCGCCTTCGAGGTCTGAAAGCGAAGTCTGTTCCGTGCCCAGATCTATGGCAGCCTTTCGTGTGGCGAAACTGACCTGCGCTTTCACGCCGGGAAGACGATTCAGCACTTTTTCCAGTCGTGTCGCACAGGCCGCACAGGTCATTCCCTCAACGGGCAGAGACAATGTCGTTGTCATGGGTGAAGTTCCTGCGAGCCTGCTTTTTGGTTCGGAAAAGGTGATTTTTCGTGTTGAGAGACATTCTCATCATCCCGTGGGGATCATATGCCTGATGGCGGGGAAAGTCCTTTTCTTTCCCTCGAGCCCTGAAGGGCATTCGTAAACACTATTTTAAGCCGAGTAGATGATCCTGCGGCACATCGGGACAGGGATGACTGTGTTTATCGGGATGAGATCTGGGCTGTCGTTGCCACGGAAACAAGATGAACAGCACATCTGACCCTTCAGGAGACGTGAATGTCTCCTTCCGTTGCGCCAGTCTCTGCGCTCCTGTGCAGGGGGCTGAGCAGTTTCCGGAACGCCGCTTTCTGTCTGACGAGCGCGGCGTGGTCATCGTCGAATTTGCGCTCCTCATACTGCCTCTGACAGCCATGATTCTGGCCTCTCTTATCATGAGCATCGTATATTTCACCCAAAGTGCTCTGGATGCCGTTTCCGACCAGATGTCCCGCGAGATCCTTACGGGACAGGCGCCTGCCGCCGGAGATGCCGGAGAGTTCAAAAGCACTGCCTGTTCGCTGCTGCCTTCCTACATGTCGTGTTCCAATCTGCTGATCAACGTTCAGTCAGTCAGCAGTCTGGCAGACGCAAATATTGCGACGCCTCAGATCACCGTAGGCGCAAGCGGGGAGGTTTCGGCCTCGACAAACTATGATCCGGGAACGGCGGAAAGCGTTGTCGTGATGCAACTGATGTATGCTCTTCCTGTCCTGAGATCGGTCGGCGGCTTTACCGCCGCCACGCTCACCAACGGCTCGCGCCTCATCGTCTCCACGTCTGTGATCAAGGTGGAGCCCTCTTCATGAAGCGCTCTGTATTCAGGAAGCGGTGGGCGCATTTCCGGGCTTGCCGGGACGGTGTCGCCGCAATCGAGTTTGCTCTCCTGACGCCGATCCTGATCGTCATGATCATCGGCGGAGCCACGGTGGAGGAGGCGATCGTCGTATCGCGCAAGGTGACGGCGGCTGCTCACACACTTGCAAACGTCACCACGCAGTACACTTCGGTTTCCACCGACGATCTCTCGCTGGTGCTCTCTGCATCCACTCTTGTGCTTGAGCCTTATCCCTCGACACCCGCAAAGCTCATTGTTTCGGAATTGTCAGTCACATCGGATGGGACAGGCACCGTCGTCTGGAGCAACGCCGTGAACACCACGGCGCGCGCCGTCGGGTCGACGATCTCCGTTCCGGCGACGGCTGTGTCCAGTTCGAGTTCGGATTCCTCGTCAAGCTCGTCAACAACATCGACCACGACCTACCTGATCTACGGCGAAGTCACCTATGACTACACGCCGCGTATGGCGAACGCATATATTTCAGGTATCCAGTTTTCCGAAAGTCTCTTCATGGTCCCGCGAAGATCGGATTCCATTCCGCTCACCACGTCATCAACCTGAGGCACCGGGCACTCAGTCTTTCGACAGCCTGCGGAAGAACCACAGACACACACAGACAAAGGCGATCACGCCTGCGATCATGTCCCACGGGGCAAGCCATGTCCCGCCAATGGCGAAGGCTGTGTCGCTGCCCGTCAGAGCTGAAAGGGCCGCAAGACCAACGCCTGTCAGGCTTTCGCCGACGATGAGCCCGGAGGCGACCATGGTGCCTTCTTCCGTCTGATTGTCGCGATGTTTTCTGGACTTATTCACGATCCAGCCCAGTGCCGCACCCATGGCAATGGTGGTGGAAACGGAAGGGGGAAGATAAATGCCGATCCCGACGGCCAGAGGGGGAAGGGACAAACCCTCTCGGGAAAGAAGTTTGTTCAGAATGATCAGTGCCGCACCAACACCAACGCCAATTGAGAGCATGGTCCAGTCAAGACTTTGGGTGAAAATGCCCGAGGCAATCATGGCGATAATGGCTGGCTGCGGGGCAGAGAGCGCATGCGTTGGGTCCATTCCCGCGCGTGGCAATGCTCCTGCAAAGCCATAAGCCTGATAAAGAAGATTGAGGACAGGGGGCACAACCAGCGCTCCGACGCCACAGCCGAGGAGGAGCACGGCCTCCTGTCGCCAGGGGGACGCCCCCACGAGTTGGCCGGTTTTCAGATCCTGAAGATTGTCATTGGAGATCGCCGCCGCGGCAACAATGGCGGACAGAATGATGATTGCGAACGCGATGGCGAGGTGATGGTTGTCCGCTGCCAGAGCCGCCGGAAGAAGCCCAAAATTTTCCATAAGCAGCAGAAGCGAACATACCAGAACCGTTGCGATCAGCACGATGCCTGAAATGGGCGAGGACGATGAGCCCACCAGCCCCGCCATGTAACCGCATGTCGCGGCCGTCAGAAAACCGAAAATGGCGACGAAAAAGGTGCCGAAAAGGGCGGCCACGAAAACAGAGGACGTGAAGGGCAGAAGAAAAACGGCGAGCAGGACAAACAACCCCGCCAGCAAACAGCCGCCTGTTATCGCGATGGTGCGTGGCGACAGGTCCCGCTCGGTCAGACTGGCCGCCGGAGAGCTTGCTAGGGCGTTTTTCACCCCCCGCAACACAGGGCCAGCCAGTTCACCAAGCGTCCACAGAGAGGCGAGCCCAATGGCTCCGGCGCCAATGAAACGCACCTTGTGCATCCAGACGGAGGTCGCGAAGGAGGCTGCGTCCAGATTATCGGAATTGGGAAGCACGGCGGTCAGCCAGGGAACGGCGATGAGCCAGGACAGCACATATCCGAACAGCATCGCCATGCCGCCCGCGATGCCGACAAGATAACCGGCACCCAGCAGGGCGAGGGAAAACCCGGTCGAAAGCTTCACGACACTGGAGCCAAGCGTAAAAGTCGCTGATGCGCCGTCCGACAACAGGCGTAGCCCGGATGCCAAAGAAAACGCCGCCGACACAACCGCGCCGCTGATGAGAGCGGCGAGCCCTCGCCTGGAAGTCTCACTGTCTCCGGCTTCATGTCCCACACGCAGGATTTCCGCCGCGGCCACACCTTCCGGATAAGGCAGGTCGCTATCGGTGACGAGGGCTCGACGCAGGGGAATGGTGAACAGCACGCCTGCCATTCCTCCTGCCGCCGTCAGACCAGCCGTTTCCAGAAACGGAAAGCGGCTCCAGTGACCGATCAGAATCAGGGCCGGAAAAACAGCGAACACCGTTGAAATGGTCCCGGCGGCCGAGGCCTGACTCTGGACCATGTTGTTTTCAAGGATCGATGCGCCCCCGAGTGCCCTCAGCACCGCCATGGAGATCACGGCGGCCGGGATGGAGGAGGCAAAGGTAAGACCGATTTTAAGGCCGAGGTAAGTGTTGGAGGCTGTAAACACAACAGTGATAAGGGCACCGAGAATGAGCCCTCGCACAGTGAGCTCCCGCGACATTTCAGGGTGCTGCATCAGGCCTCCCAGCCGGATAGAAAAAGAAACACATGGCCCGATCAGGCGCTTGTCGTCGCATCGTGATTTGGGTGTGGTGCGGACGACCTCATCATGCCGTAAAGACCATCATCTGGAAACGGCATCCACACCATGAAAGAACGCAAGCGCGGTTCGTGAGTTAAATAATGGAAGGCGTTCACGATTAGGGCCGATAGTCCGGTTCTGTAAGACGTCACCGGAAAATTTGAGCAGGATTGTATATGGTCGGGTTGCGCAGGCGCAGGGTGCTGAAATCTTCCAGCATCAGGAATAATATTCTCGGATTGATGGCCGTCTGTCTTATGGCGGTCTCCCTTTTTTCTTCTATGACGGTGCACGCACAGGCCGCCGAGGATCATGACTCCCTGATCGCTGTTCCAGCAGCAATCGTGCCGGACAAGGCGCTGGATGCGCTCGAAACATCCATCCGTACCGTTTTTCAGGCGCGTGTAGACGAGAAAGCCGCCGCCAACGGAAGCTCTCTTCTCGTGAATGACCTCGTGCAGCAGGCGTCCACGGATGAGACAACCGCACAGGGCATGGTCTCCAAGCTGGAACCCTATGAGAAAATCTACAAAAGCCTGCTCGATGTGCTGGGGACAGCTCCCGGGAAAGGGGAGCCTCCCGAGCCTGTTTCCATCACCCAGCAGCGCACCCGGCTGCTACAGGCTCAGCATGACCTGAGCACACGCCTCGTCCGGGCGCGCCTCTATATGCTGGAAGCTCACCAGATCGCAGCCGCCCTGAGCCAGAAAACCAATGCCGCCCAGCAGGCGCTTCTGTTGCAGCGCTTCCCGTCGCCACTGAGCCCTGGTTTCTGGAAACTGATCAGCGGTGAGTTTCCCGCGACACGCCATCAGGTCGAGGAAGTCGTAAACGATGCCGGCCAAGGGATCGGGCAGGCCATGAAGGGATGGGGACCGGCGATCCTGTTCGGCTGCGTTGCGGCCGGATGCTGTTTCGCTGCGGCTCCATTTTTTCTTTTGCGACAGACCCGACGTGCCGCTGCCCGCCTGCTTCCCGTGGGACGGGTGCGCCAGATCACTGCAATCGCCCTGTTCTCAGGCTTGTGCTCCCTGTGCGCCGGTCTCTTCGTCTGGATGGTATGGCTGGGACTCACAGGAAGCACGGATATCGATGGCACTTCGCTGATGAGGCTGGCCGGTGCAGTCGGAGGCCAGATTCCTCTTGTCGGTTTTGTGCTGGGAGCGGGGGCGACCATCCTTTCTCCCCGTAATCAGGACTGGCGTCTTGCGCCAATCAGCGATGCCGCTGCCCGCGCGCTTCAGTCTTTTTCCATCTGGTTCTCACTGCTTCTCATCCTGCGAGGCATCCTGCGTTACGTCGATACGGAAGCGGGCATCGGCCCCAATACCATCCAGTTGGCGGACGTTGTGTTCATTCTCGCTGCTGCACCACTCCTTTTCTGTGCCCCGATGCAACTTCTCCGATACCCGCTCCCGCAGACGGATCAGAGCGTTACCTTGCAAAGCATGATCGGCCGTGCTGTGCGCGTCATGGCGCTCTTTGTCTCTCTGTTCTCCGTGGCCGCCATGCTGATCGGCTATATTCCGCTTGGTTATACGACGCTGTCATGGGTCTGCTCGATGGTAGTCACATTACTGGCCCTCACCCTTATTTTCCTGCTGGCGAATGATCTCGGTCGCACGGAATTTCTGAGTAGTGGTCGCATTGGGCGGCACCTTGTCTCTCTCGGGTTATCGGCCCGTGTCGTCGATCAGGGCATAACGGTCTTTACCGGCCTGTTCAGTGTGTTCCTGCTGTTCGTGGCCGTTGCCGTCGCCCAATCGGGGGGAGACTTCGATTTCGGGGTCATCTTCGATAATCTCGGTAAGGTGGTCTTCGGTCAGAAGATCGGAGGCGTGACCCTGTCCTTCGATGTGCTGCTGAAATGTATCGCGGTGCCCGTTCTGGGCCACTACCTGATCAAACTTGTGCAGTACTGGCTACAGAAGTGCCTGTTCCCGACAACCGCGCTGGATCTGGGCGCACAGACCTCCATCATTGCCATTTTCACCTATGCTGCATGGATCGGCGTGATTCTTACCGTCATGGGGACCATCGGCGTGACGGTCAGCAGCATGACATGGGTTGTCAGTGCCCTGTCGGTCGGGATCGGTTTTGGTCTCCAGTCAATTGTGCAGAATTTTGTCTCAGGCATCATTCTGCTCGCCGAACGTCCTGTGACCATCGGTGACATGGTGGAAATCGGCGGAAAAACCGGTGACATCAGGCGTATAAGCGTGCGTTCAACCGACATCGCCCTGTCGGATGGCTCCACCCTTATCGTGCCGAATTCCCAGTTCATCACATCGGCTGTGCGGAACGCCACGTTCGGCCGCCCTTCCGGAGCGATGGCGTTCACGGTGGGCCTCCCACTCGGCACCGATCTGTCGAAGGCGATTTCCGTCATGGCTTCCGCACTGCAAGGCGTAGGGGAGCTTCTGACCGAGCCAGCACCTTCCGTTTCCATCGCGGATATTCAGGCTGACACAGTCACGCTGAAAATCTCCGGGAAAACTTCTTCACCGCGCAGTGTGGACCGTATCGCGAATGATGCGCGACTGGCAGTCTGGGACGCACTCAAGAAAAACGGGATAGTCGCCAGCATGGAAAGCAGCAGCTAAGGTGCCCTCCGGACGACCCTTCCGGGTCAGTCTTACAGGGACGCGATATGACTAATACGGCTGAATTCAACGATAACATTCGCGGCACTGCGCGGTCGCCCCGCGCAGTCATCACGGGTGGTTCCGGGGGAATCGGGTGTGTTATCGTCAGACAGCTTCTTGATACTGGTTACGAAGTACTGACACTTACGCGCAAACCGCCAGAAGTGACGCATGAACGGGTAAGACATATTGCGTGTGATCTGTCGAACGCGGCACAGATCACGGCTGTCGGAAAAGCGATTGTGGCGGAAGGTATTCCGGTCGATGTGCTGATTCATTGCGCTGGCGTTATCTTCCCCCGGTCCGTGGCGACTATGGAAGAAAACGACATCCAGCAGCAGGTGGACATCAATTTCACTGCTCCTGTCCTCCTGACCTCGTCACTGTTTTCCATTGTGAGGGACGGTGGGCATATCGTTTTTCTCAATTCTCTCGCCGCCATTTTTCCACTGCCTGAGAGTTCGGTTTATGCGGCCACCAAGGCCGCTCTCCGCAGCTTCGCCCTGTCCCTGACAATCGAGGCAAAACCACGTAGAATCGCTGTTTCCTCGATTTTTCCGGGAGCGGTCGATACGGCCATGCTGCGGGAGGAAATGAGCCATGGTGGGTCCGTGCTCAATTTCGTCAATCCACCGGTCTCCCCCGAGAGCGTGGCGGCAGTCGTCATGAAAGCGATCCAGAGAAACGGCGGCGAGTATTTCCGGCCTGAACTGGATGGCGTGTTCGGACGTCTTTGCATGTTCTGGCCAGCGCTTCTGCGGTGTGTGCTCCCCATTTTCACATGGGTAGGGCGTCGCGGTGCCGGAAAGTATCGGGGGCGCGCGGGCGTGGGTTGAAGAGCGCGCCGCTTATCGCTTTTCACGTGAACAATGTTTCATAACACGGCCTGCGTCACGCCGCAGACGTGACAGATGGCCGTGCAGTCTGCATGATCCGGGCAATTCGACGCTATGGGATTGCAACTGCACAATGTTCCTTCAGATTTCTCGGACATTTCGCCCGCTATTTTGCGCCGCGCTACTTACCGGAACCTCCCTCGGTGGCCTGACGTTCCTGCCTCATGACGCAGGGGCCCGCGAGGCGGTGGACACGGCACGTCCGGCGGTAGGGGTCACGCGCGCCACATTGCCGAACGGCCTGCGTGTCGTCGTCGTGCAGGACAAGCTGGCGCCGGTAGTGACGACGGAACTGAATTATCTCGTCGGTTCCTCACAGGCTCCGGCCGGTTTCCCGGGCACCGCCCACGCACTGGAGCATATGATGTTCCGTGGCAGCGACGGGCTCGACAAGGACCAGCTCGCCGCACTGGGCGCTCGGTTGGGGGGGAGTTATAACGCCGACACCACAGAAGACGTTACACAGTATTATTACACGGCCCCTGCGGAAGATCTGGATGTCATGCTCCGGATCGAGGCCCTGCGCATGAAAGGGCTGTCCCTTTCTCAGGCCGACTGGGACAAGGAGCGCGGCGCGATCGAGCAGGAGGTCTCACGAGACCTGTCCAGTCCCGCTTACCGCTACATTTCACAGTTGCAGTCCATCCTGTTCAAGGGCACCCCCTATGAACAGGATGCGCTTGGAACGAGATCCTCGTTCGACAAGACAGATTCTGTCATGCTCAGGAAGTTTTACGAGCAATGGTATGCCCCCAATAACGCCATTCTCGTGATCGCCGGGGATGTCGATCCTCAGGCGACAATTGCAAAAGTAACGGATATTTTTAGGGGTATCCCAAAAAAGACGTTGCCCGAACGCTCTCCGGTCAAACCGGTTCCCGCACCTGCCCGGACGCTGTCCTTCCCCACGGATTACCCGGTCGGTTTCGCTACACTCGCTTTTCCAATGCCGGGGCAGACATCGAAGGATTTCGCAACAGCGGATATTCTTTCGGATGTACTGGCAAGCCAGCGTGGGGCGCTCTATCAGCTTGTGCCTGCTGGAAAGGCGCTTTATGCGGGATTTGAATTTGCCCCGAAAAAACAGGCGGGTTTCGGACTGGCCCTGGCGGCCTTTCCGAAAGGCGGTGACGCCTCAAAAGTGCTGAATGACATTAAAACTATTCTGGCAGATATCCGCAAGAATGGCCTGCCGTCTGAGCTTGTTGAGGCCGCGAAAACCAAGGAAATCGCCCAACTGGAATTTTCGGCCAATTCCGTGGGCGGTCTGGCGGAAAGCTGGTCCGAAGCGCTCGCTTTCAAAAATCTTTCTTCTCCCGATGACATGATCGCGGCTTATCGCTCGGTCACACCCGCAGATGTCAATCGTCTCGCCGCGACACTCCTCGACCCGGAACGGGCGGTCACGGCCATCCTTACACCCGAAGAATCCGGCAAGCCGAGTGAGGGGAAAGGGTTTGGCGGTGCTGAATCCTTTGCGTCCTCACCGGACAAACCTGTCAGGCTACCGGAATGGGCCGAAAAAGCCCTTGCCCGGCTGGATGTGCCGACACCCCCGCCAGCACCTGATGTCGAGATACTGCCCAACGGGCTGCAACTGATCATCCATCCCTCCCATGTCAGCCATACCATCGAGGTTGCAGGACTGGTTCGCCATAGCGCAGACCTGCAGGAACCAAAGGGCAAGGAAGGTATCAGTGACGTAACCGAGGAACTGTTTGGCTACGGCACGCAAGTTCACGATCGTCTCGCATTCCGCAAGGCGCTGGACGATATCCCGGCATGGGCAGGCGCGGGAGCCGAATTCTCCCTGCGTGTGCCTGCGGCGAAATTCGAACAGGGCATGGCGCTGCTGGCCGAGAATGAACTTCGTCCCGCATTTCCCGATCAGGCGTTTCAGGTTGTGAGGCAGCAGGTCGCGCAGGAGCAGAGCGGTCAGTTACTATCGCCCGGCTATCTTTTCGGTCGCGCTGTCGAAGCCGCCGTGTCTCCAAAGAATGATCCGACACTGCGCGAGGCGACACCCAAAACGATCATGAGTCTCTCTCTGGCGGATGTGAAAGCCTATTACAGCACCGTCTGGCGGCCTGACATGACCACAATCGTCGTCACGGGTGATGTCACGCCGGGACAGGCTCGCGCCGTGGTGGAAAAGAACTTTGGCGCATGGAAAGCGACAGGAGCGAAACCTGACGTTGATCTGCCTGTGCGTCCTGACAGCAAGGCCTCGCGTTCGCATGTGCCGGACCGCAGCAATGTGCAGGACACTGTAGTCATGCCCGAAAGCCTCGGGCTTACCGCAGCCAACCCGGAACATTTTCTGCTCACGCTTGGCAATGAAGTGCTTGGAGGAGGGTTCTCCTCCCGGCTTTATCGCGATCTGCGAGTAAAAACCGGCTACGTTTACAATGTCAGCAGCAGTTTCGACTGGGGCCGCACGCGGGGTGCCTATTCCGTTTCTTATGGAGCTGACCCTGATAAGGTGGGAGACGCCCGCAAGGCCGCCATCCGCGATATCCGGGCCATGCAGAAGGCCCCTGTGACAGACGATGAACTGACCATCGCCAAGTCATCCCTGCTGCGCGGTATTCCACTGGGTCAGGCCAGCCTCAGCGCTATTGCCGGAGAATATCTGCATCTCGTGGAACTGGGCCTGCCCCTGAACACGCTCGATATTGCGGCGCATGCTTACTACAAAGCATCCGCAGCGGATGTGCAGGAAGCGTTTCGCAAGTGGATACGTCCTGACGATCTGGCAGAAATCGTAAAAGGCCCCGTGCCGAAATGGTAAAGGCAACAGCGAGTGCTTCCATCTGTCAGTATGGCGGCACTCACGCCTTTCCACTCTTTGTTCTGAACTGAATGCTTCTCCCTACGTTCTGAAAACAACCGGTTTTTATGCTGAAAAGAGATTGAGATGATGAAAAAGGGTCGTATTGCAGGAGCATTGCTGTCGGTCGCAACGGCTGCTGGTCTTTTCTCGGTTCATGGAGCCTATGCCCAGTCTTCGTTAAAGGGCAGCAGCCAGATGAGGACATTGCCTCTAGCCGTGGCTCTGTCTAACAGAGACCGTCCGGCGTCTGATCGTGCGATGGATGCCAGCCGTAAGCCTGCGGCTCTTCTGGCATTTGCGGGTATAGCGCCCGGCATGAAAGTCGCGGATCTGATGCCGGGACATGGATATTTCACGCGTATTTTCAGCAATGTAGTTGGAAAGAACGGCCATGTTTACGCTGTGGTGGCGGCCGAGCGTGTCGCTGAAAAACCGGACGCCGCCGATCCGGTGAAGGCCATCGCTTCAGACCCGGCATTCTCGAACGTCACGGTATTGACCGAACCGATGACGGCGCTTTCCCTGTCGTCGCCGGTGGATGTCGTATGGACATCGCAGAATTATCACGATGTATATGGGCGTAGTGCGGACGCGGCTCTGGCTTTCGACAGATCAGTTTTTAAGGCATTGCGTCCCGGCGGAGTATTTATCGTCATCGATCATGCCGCCGTCGCGGGAAGCGGGGAGACCCCGACCAGATCTCTGCACCGGATCGATCCGGCCCTGATCCGCGCGCAAGTTGAAAAAGCCGGGTTCGTTCTGGAGAGTGAGAGTTCCATATTGAAAAATCCTTCGGACTCTCATGAAACAGTCGTTTTCGATCCATCCATCAAGGGTCATACGGATCAGGCTGTTTTCAAATTTCGTAAGCCGGTTCAGTAAGGCCATTCAGCCTCCGACTCACCTCTTTGAATGGCCTCGAAAGCCAGTCAAAGAGGTTGAATCCCGACTTCAGCTGCCATTTTCCTTGTTCAGGTAAAACTGGTCGGCTTCTTCATTAAAGTCGAAAAGCTCGGCGTAGCGGGCCCATGACACAATGGTCTGGAGCGTCTGCTGGGCATAGACCGGGGACATGCTTTCGCATAATTCCTCCCGGAAGCGGTCAACGCCCGTAGCATGCGAAGGGCGTTCATCCAGAGCCACACAGATCGATTTGACCAGCGGAATTTCATTCAGCAGAGCGTGGCGCAGGATCGTCTTACGCTCATCAAAATCGCTTTCCGCGAAACGGCTGGCTTCTTCCGTCAGAAGAATGTCGCCATCTTCCAGTTCCGCAAGGCCAAGTGTCTGAAGCGCTTCGACGAGAGGGAAAAGGGCGTCCAGCTCCAGTTGTGCCCTTGCGGCGAGCAGGGGCAGATCGGCACGTCCATCGATCGGCGGAGCGGCGAGCGCCTCGACCAGGCCGATCATGCTGCCGACAGTCACAGGTGCGATCGGCGCATGAACCGGTTGCGGAAGTGGGGACGCCGTCATGGTTTCAGGCAGATCAGCTTCTGATACGACGGGCACCCGTCGCGTCATTAATGTATAGATATGATCAACAGTTTCCTGAAAGACAGGATCGTCGCGCAGCCGCGGATGCTCAAGCGCGACTTTGACCTCATGCTCCACATGTCCCGGATTGGCAGTGAAAACGAGAATGCGGTCGCACATCAGCACCGCTTCCTCGATACTATGCGTCACCATCAGGATGGATTTCACCGGCAACTTTCGCTCGCACCACAGTTCCACCAGATCTGTCCGCAGGTTTTCCGCAGCGAGAACGTCAAGCGATGAAAAGGGCTCATCCATGAGCAACAGGTCGGGGTGAACGGCAAGAGCGCGTGCCAGTCCGACGCGTTGCGCCAGCCCTCCCGACAGTTCGTGCGGCCACGCATTCTCATATCCACCAAGCCCGATCAGGTCGAGGGTTTCCCGCGCACGCGTCTCCCTGTCCTGGCGCGGAATGCTTTCCGCTTCCAAGACCAGTTCCACATTGTCCTGCACGCTGAGCCATGGAAACAGGGAAGGCGACTGAAACACCATTGCCAGCCCCGAGATCGGTCCTTTCAGGGGCGTGTCACGCCAGATCACTGTGCCGCTGGTGGGGATAAGCAGCCCCGCCATGATCCGCAGCAGCATGGATTTTCCTGAACCGGAGCGACCGAGAAGCCCTACGACTTCCCCTTCCTTTATATTCAGCGAGACGGTGTCGAGAACCTGCACATCATTGGAAGAATCCCGATGGTAGGACTGGCTGACATCATTCAGGGACAGCAGTGTTTTGCGCCTGTCCGGTGCTAAAAGAGGGTCGCCCGCTTCATTGCTGAAGCCGGTCTGTAAAGAAACCATGCTGGTCATTGTGCCCGTTTGCATTTGAGGTCCGAGCGAGGAGGCGAGAACCTCAGCCTAACGTTTCATGGAGAGTATAGAAACCCTGAAGACGACCTGTTTTCATTCATCCACAATTGCCGGTTGAGACCGTCCTGTTGTGCGCCGATGGACATAGTCCGCCAGTGGGCGCCAGAAAAAGAACTCCATGCCCAGTGCCAGCAGGGTCATGATGACAATACCCAAAGCCGCGTATGCCATTCCACCATGGTTCGATCCTGCCATGATGGCCCTGCCGATGAAGCCATGCTGCGAAACATGCTGTCCCCATACCGTTATGTCAGCTGCGATGGCGGCATTCCACGCCCAGATAAATCCCTGATGGGCACTCTCAAGCCATGATTTCCCCATGCCAGGCAGGATTACGCTCCGCCATCGCTGCCATCCCCGGATCCGATAGGCTCGTGCGACTTCCAGCAGTCCTCGCGGAAAGGTGCGTATGCCGGCGAAAAGAGGTTGCGCCACGAAAAAAGGAAGGCCTGCAAAGAGAAGAGGTGAAAGTGGCGTGTTCGTCCCTGTCGTTGCAACGACAACGGGGAAAAACAGAACTGCCGGAAACAGCGTCAGAATACGCAGAAGAGGGAGCACTTTGTTGGCATGCCGTTTCAGCCGAACGGCCACAGGGAGGAACAGCACTGAGTAAGCGAACAGAGGGATAAGGATGGCAATAAGTTCAGCAACGCCCAGCATGATCATCCGCAAGCTGGTGGTGATGTCCGGCAGTCCGTAAGGCGAAACTGCACAGGCCACAAAGCCGCTCACGCCGAGAATGGCAGCCATCAGGAGGGCGGGGAGGCCAGCGTCCTTTTTCGGCTCATCGATAAAACGCGCCCGGACGGCAGGTCCGAGCGGCAGACTGCCAAGGATGCGGATGCAGTGGATTCCGGCCGAGATTACAGCTTTCATCATCAGAGGAACGTCTTTGAAGAACCGCCGGGTCACACCATTTTTGCTGGAAGCGCGCGCATCGAAACGGGAAGCCCATTCCTGCAGGTTACGCACTACCAGTCGGTCAAATGCGATGACCAGAACTGCCATAAACAGAAGGGCCAGCGCGGAGTCAGTCGCGGATGCCTGCTTCGCCGCAGCCGCGGAATAGCCGCCGATCCCCTCTATAACCGGTAATCCCTTCATGCCAGCGAAGAATTCCGCAAAAGCAAGAGCCAGCCACGCATTGGGCATGGCGTCACTGATCGCTTTCATACCAGCGGGAATGCCGAACGGGACATAGAGACGCCAGAATCGCGGCCAGGCGCGCAGTCCGAAACTGCGAGCCGCCAGAATGAGCGGAGGCGGAACGCGACGATGCGCTCTGATCGTCGAGGCGAGTATGGGAAAGGTGAACGCTGCGAAAAGGGGTGCGCCTGTCAGGATTTCTCCGGTCAGGGCATGCGATCCCAGCCATCCCCCTGATCCGGTACAGAGAGGGACGGTAAGGAGCACGAAGGCGGGCAGCGGTACGGCTTGCAGGACATCGAGGAGATCCAGCACGACATTTCCGGCTTGTTTCCTGCCGAACAGAACCACTGAACCCACGATTGCGACCAGAAAGGACAACATCAGCCATCCCGTCATGCGTAACGCGGTGACTACAAAAGCGGCTGGCAACGCGGTGATCGAGGCAGAAGGGCTCAGTGCAGCCGGGTATAAAGGGAAAGAGCCGGGCGAAAACGGAATGTTACTGCCGAAGCCCAGTATCAGGCCGGTGACACAGAGGACGGCGACACTCATCGACAGACCCGGCCACGCGCTCACGGGGTGAGTGGATCTGTCCGTCACTCCCGAAGAAGCCGACGCGCTCATGAAACCCCGATCTCCTCGTATTGCAGGCGCCCTGTTCGTTCAGTCGCCTCTTCACCGCTCAGAGATTCAGGCTCCGGTACTGCCGAATCCACCTGTGCCGCGCTCGGTCGCGTCAAGGTCATCCACCTCATTCCATGCAACACGAAAGACAGGGGCAATGACAGCCTGTGCGATCCGCATGCCCCGTTCCACAGTAAAGGCTTCCTGCCCTGTATTCAGCAGAATAACGCACAGTTCGCCACGATAATCCTCATCAATGGTGCCGGGCGAGTTGGGTAACGTGATCCCGTGCTTGAGCGCCAGACCGGAGCGGGGACGCATCTGGAGTTCGTAACCAGCAGGCAGGGCAATGCAGAGACCCGTCGGGATCAGTTCCCGTCCGCCCGGAGGAATGGTGACGGAGGAGTCGATGGCGGCGAGAATATCCATGCCTGCCGCCCCATCCGTTGCATAGGAAGGCAAAGGCAGTCCTTCCGAACGAGGGAGGCGGCGTACTGCGACCTGAACGAGAGAGGCCATCATACAGAACGTTTCCTCAGGAGTGACGAAAGAGCGAGGATCACTGTGCTTCTCCATGTGATGCAAGCGCCGGAGCCCCGAAGCGAAGGGCAATTTTCCGGACGAGACGCAGGGCGAGATCGGCTTTGGTCATCAGCGGCCACCGTTCCACGCCGTCTTCGGTGATCAGGATGGCCGTGTTGTGTGTGCCGCCCATTACGTTCGTGCCTTCGGAAACGTCATTGGCCAGGATCCAGTCGCAACCTTTTCTCTTCCGCTTGGCAACGGCATTGGCTTCCACGTCATCCGTCTCAGCCGCAAACCCGACCACGAGCGCCGGACGTCGCGGACCAGCGGCAGACAGTCGGGCCAGAATGTCCGGATTCGGTTCGAGTGAAAGAGACGGCGGCGGTGTTCCGGCCTGTTTCTTGATCTTGGACGTCACGGCATTCACCACATGCCAGTCCGCCACTGCGGCCGCGCAGACGGCGATATCGACGGGCAGCGAAGACATCACTGCCTGTTCCATTTCCCGCGCCGTTTCCACGCGAATGAGGGAAACATCGGAAGGAGCAAGTAGCGAAGTGGGGCCACTGATCAGTGTGACGTTTGCCCCCAATTGCGCAAGTGCTCCGGCAATGGCGTACCCTTGCAGGCCCGAGGAGCGATTGCCGAGATAGCGGACGGGATCAATCGGCTCATGGGTAGGGCCGGCTGTGACGAGCGCGTGGCGCCCGAGAAGAGGAAGCCAGTGCGGCGTTCTGGCGTCCGGGCTGACCTGCGCCGGCGGCGCGGTATCACGGCATGCAACCCCGTTCTCCCGCTTTTGCTGGTTTTTCGAGCCGGTAAAGGCGACCGGGTTTTCAGCAAACGGGGAGGATGGGTTGAGGTGAGCCAGAATGGCGTCCCGCAGGACATCCGGTTCGACCAGCCGACCGGGCCCATATTCCCCGCACGCCATTTCGCCTTCGTCCGGGCCGACGACGAGCACCCCACGTTGCGCGAGGGTCGCCATGTTGGCGCGCGTGGCAGCGTTTTCCCACATCCGGACATTCATGGCGGGCGCGACCATGACCGGTGTGTCGGTTGCGAGAAGGAGGGTCGCGGCGAGGTCGTCGGCAAGACCGCCCGCCATCTTAGCAAGGAGGTTGGCCGTCGCGGGCGCCACGACCACAAGGTCGGCGGAGCGGGAAAGGGCGATATGGCCCATTTCCTGCTCATCGGTGAGAGAGAACAGATCCTGATGGACGGGTTCGCCGCTCAGGGCCTGAAGGGAAAGCGCCGTGACGAATTCAGCGCCTGCCTTTGTCAGCACGCAGCGAACATCCACGCACGCAGTCTTCAGCAGGCGGATGAGTTCGAGAGATTTGTAAGCCGCGATTCCGCCGCTGACGATGAGAAGAACACGCTTGCGCGGTTGTCCAGCTCTCGTGGCGGCGGTCATGGCTCAGAGTCTCCAGCCGGAGTGAATCGCTGCGATGCCACCGGACAGGGACTGGTAGCGGACGTGCGAGAAACCGGCCTCGCGGAACATGTCCGCCAGCGTTTCCTGATCCGGGAACATGCGAATGCTTTCGGCCAGATACTGGTAGCTCTCCCGATCCTTGGCGATGAACGTCCCCATGGCAGGCAGAACCTTGAACGACCACACATCATAAATCGGTGCGAGAGCGGCGATCTGGACGCGGGAAAATTCGAGGCAGAGGAAACGTCCGCCCGGCTTCAGGACGCGGCGTGCTTCACGCAGAACCGCCATCTTGTCGGTGCAGTTGCGCAGGCCGAAGGAGATGGTCACGCGATCCATGCAGCGGTCGGGCAGGGGGATCTGCTCCGCGTCCACCACGCAGAAGGAGAGATCCGAGACATATCCGCGCGAAATGGCGCGATCGCGACCGACAGCGAGCATTTTCTCGTTGATGTCAGTCATGATGGCCGGACCACCGCCGCCAGCAAGCCAGCCGAACGTCACGTCGCCCGTGCCCCCGGCAAGATCGAGCAGCTTGAGGCCCGGCTGTGGCGCGAGTTCCGCGTTGAACATCCGCTTCCACATCCGATGGACGCCGAGCGACATCAGGTCGTTCATCACATCATAGCGACTCGCCACGCTGTCGAAGACGGCCCTCACGAGAGGCTTCTTCTCCTCTCTAGGGACGGCGCGGTAGCCGAAATCGGTCGTGTTTTCGCCCGCGTTCCCGGTGGAGTGCGGTTCGGCGTGCTGGTCATTGGGGGCATTGTCGGTCATGGCCACACTCTATAGCGTGTTTGGTGTCATGCCTGAACTCCCCGAAGTCGAAACCGTGATGCGTGGAATGACGAAGCGCCTTCTCGGCGAGCATATCCACGCCGCTGCTGTGCGTCGTCCCGACCTGCGATGGCCGTTGCCCCTCCGGCTTGCTGAAGCGCTGGAAGGACGGGAAATCGTGGGATTCCGGCGGCGAGGGAAATATATTTTCATGCGCCTGTCCGGCGGCGAGTCAGTGCTCCTGCATCTGGGGATGTCCGGGCGTGTCATGCTGGACGATGCGCTTCCGAGTCTGGAGGTGGGGGAGGGAACACTTCCTCATGAGCATGTCGCCTTCACCACGAAAAACGGCCAGCGTTTCGGTCTCGTGGATCCACGGCGCTTCGGAGCGGTCGATCTGCTGCCGACCGAAGCGGAAGACGCTCATTTCCTTGTCGCGAACATGGGCCCGGAGCCCTTCGATCCGGCTTTCACGGCACAGCGGCTGGCAGAGGCTTTCGCCGGGCGCCGGAGTCCGGTGAAAACGCTGCTGCTGGATCAGCGGATCGTCGCGGGGCTTGGTAATATCTATGTGTGCGAGGCGTTATACCGGGCGCGTATTCATCCTGAAACGCCTTCCGGCCTGCTGGGACGTGGCCCTTGCAAAAAGCTGGTCGCAGCCATTCATGCCGTCTTGCAGGAGGCCATCGACGCGGGCGGCTCCAGTTTGAGGGACTATGTGCAGCCCGACGGCGAACTTGGCTATTTCCAGCATGCCTGGCGGGTTTACGGCCGTGAGGGTGAGCCATGCCCCGAATGTCCGGCGGGCGGATGTCCCGGTGTGACGAGGATCACGCAGTCCGGGCGTTCGACGTTTTTCTGCTCCCGGTTGCAACCCTCCGTGGCCAGCGAGCTTTCCATGCATGCAGGGCGTGGCGGGAAAGCCCGGAAAAGCAAGAACTCTGCTTGACGTCCGCCCTTCGGGTAGCTTAGAGAACCGCACCTAATTCGGCGCGTCCGCTTTTACGGCGGCCCGCGCATTAACCATATCGACCTGCTGGATCAGACATAAACAATGGCGAACATCGCATCTGCCCGTAAGCGCATCCGTCAGACGGAGCGCCGCACTGCCCGTAACACCGCTCGCATGTCCCGCATGCGCACCTTCATCAAGAAGGTCGAGACGGCCATTGCAAACGGCAACAAGGACGAGGCAAATGCAGCCCTGAAGGTTGCTCAGCCGGAAATCCAGCGCGCCGCGACGAAGGGTGTTGTGCACAGCAACCTCGTGGCTCGCAAAATTTCGCGTCTTTCGTCACGTATCAAGGCTCTGGCTTCAGCCTGAAGCCTGACGGCGCGGTTGTCTGCAAGCAGAGTTCCGCGCACCATTCTGGTATTCAGAGTGTTTTGAAAATAAGCCGGATTTCCGATAAAAGGAAATCCGGCTTATTTGTTGGAGAACGTGAAGAACAGTTTTTGCCTATATGCATAATTCGGACTGTTTTTCGTAATGCACGGCGGCTGTCTTCCTGACCAAGAAACCCGTTGCGTTTGCAGGGCTGCTTCTCTAGCTTGCCTGTAGTAGCTGAACGGATTGAGTAGCGCGTTTCCTAACTTACAACTGGATTGTAAGAAATCCGGCCAGATCTTGCCGGGAAGACGTGCGAAGAATTGATCTTCGGAGTTGCCGGCGGCCATGGGGCTGGTCTGGCGGATGCTAACTCCGGGAAAGCGAGTGTGCAGAAAAGATGCCGGTAACGCCCTCTTCCGAAATGCCTCCGGCTTCTGCAGAAGGTGCCGGATCACAGCCTCTATCGGGTGGTATGTCGGGACTTCTCGCTGATGCATGGGTTCGGATCGCCGGACGGATGCGCGCCGAAGTCGGCGATGTCGAATACCGGACCTGGCTTCAGCAGATCGTGCTGGGTCCTGTCGATGGTGATGAAGTCACTCTCATGCTTCCGACGCGATTCCTGCGTGACTGGGTGCGCAGTCAGTATGGCGACCGGCTGAGCACATTGTGGAATCAGGAAATCCCGGCTATCAGGCGAGTCGAACTGCAGGTCATGCGGGCTGGGGATGCCGTCGTCGCTCCAGCCGTAGCGATGGATAACCTTCCGGAGTCCAGACCTGAGGTGGCACCCACTCCAGTTGCCGCCACCCGTGCATCTTCCATGTCTGATCGGCCCTTGCTGGATCGGGGGGCTGATACGCGCGCCGATCTGGCCGCTCCGCTCGATACACGCTTCACCTTCGACACGTTCATCGTGGGCAAGCCGAACGAGTTTGCCTATGCGTGTGCGCGTCGGGTGGCGGAAAAACCTTCGAGTGTCGGCTTCAACCCGCTTTTTCTTTATGGGGGCGTCGGACTCGGCAAGACGCATCTGATGCATGCAATCGGCGCGGAACTGCTACGGCGGGGCGGGATTTCCGTGGCCTATATGTCGGCCGAGAAGTTCATGTACCGCTTCATCGCCGCGATCCGCTCCCAGTCTACGGTCGAGTTCAAGGATCACCTGCGCTCCGTTGACGTGCTGATGATCGATGATCTCCAGTTTCTGATCGGCAAGGACAACACGCAGGAAGAGTTCTTCCACACCTTCAACGCGCTGGTCGATGCGGGACGCCAGATCGTTGTTTCAGCCGATAAGTCGCCTTCAGACCTCTCCGGACTTGAGGACCGCCTTCGGACTCGTCTGGGTTGCGGCATGGTCGCGGATATTCACGCCACGACGTTCGAACTGCGTATCTCCATTCTTGAAGCCAAAGCTACGGCGTCCGGCGTGGCCGTGCCGGGCAAGGTGCTCGAATTTCTCGCGCACAAGATCACGACGAATGTTCGCGAGCTTGAAGGCGCGCTGAACCGGCTTATCGCCCATGCCAACCTGTTCGGACGTCCCATTACGCTGGAGTCCACGCAGGATGTTCTGCACGATATTCTCAAGGCACACGACCGCCGTGTGACCATTGAGGAAATCCAGCGCAAAGTGTCCGAACACTGGAATATCCGCCTGACCGATATGTCGTCGGCTCGCCGTGCCCGTGCTGTGGCCCGTCCGCGTCAGGTCGCCATGTATCTGGCAAAGCAGCTGACCAGTCGTTCGCTCCCGGAGATCGGGCGCAAGTTCGGCAATCGTGACCACACCACCGTGATGCATGCCGTCTCTCGCGTGCAGGAACTGATGGAACGGGATGCGGCGTTTGCCGAAGATGTGGAACTGCTGCGGCGCATGCTTGAGAGCTGACTTTCCGAAAACGCGATTTCTGAAAAGAAAGCCGTTCCGGACTCTATGCCCCACCGCCGCCGCCTGCTAATTTGTGCCCCTTGATTTTTGACCCGGCTGATTGAGGCCGGGATGCGGAGGGAGTTCCCTCCGCCCGACAGGGGAACAGGTGTCGATGAAGTTTACGGCCGGTCGCGCCACGCTGCTCAAGGCTCTTGCGCACATCCAGAGCGTTGCCGAAAAGCGTAATACCATCCCCATTCTCGCGAACGTACTGCTCGACGCCAATAATGGCAGTCTGAGCCTTACGGCCACGGATATGGAAATCGCCATCGTCGAGGACGTGCCGGCGGAAATCCACACTCCCGGTTCCGTCACCGCTCCGGCGGCAGTCCTTTACGAGATCGTGCGCAAACTGCCGGATGGCGTCGATGTCGAACTTAGCCACCCCGGCGGAGAAGCGCAGCTTGATCTTCGGGCCGGGCGCTATGCGACGCGCCTGAATGCGCTGCCTGTCGATGATTTCCCTTCGATGGTCGCGGGCGATCTGCCTCATCAGTTCCGCCTGAACAGCGGTGTTCTCAAATCCCTGATCGACCGGTCGCGCTTTGCGATCTCGACAGAGGAAACGCGCTATTACCTGAACGGCATTTACATGCATGTGACGGAAAGCGACGGGGGCGGTCTTCTGCGCGCCGTGGCAACCGATGGTCACCGACTGGCCCGTGTCGAGACCGAAGTGCCTTCAGGCGCTGCTGGCATGCCGGGCGTGATTATCCCGCGCAAGACGGTCGCCGAAATCCGCAAGTTGCTGGATGAAGGCCCGGATGAGGTCGAGGTGTCGGTTTCCGACACCCGCATTCAGTTCACTGTCGGTTCGGTCACCCTGACCTCAAAGCTGATCGACGGCACCTTCCCGGAATATGAGCGCGTCATTCCGAAAGCGAATGACCGTATCCTGCGCGTCGGGAAAAAGGATTTCTCTGATGCCGTGGCGCGCGTGGCCGCCATCAGTCAGGAGCGTTCGCGTCCGGTCAAGCTGATCCTGTCACGAGACCTGCTGATCCTTTCCGCGACCAGTTCCGATCAGGGAACCGCGAAAGAGGAACTGGACGACACCCGTGTCAGCTATGACGGCGATGACATGGAAATCGGTTTTCAGGCCCGATATCTCAATGACATCACCGATCAGGTCAGCAAGAACGTCGAGTTCGTCTTTGCGGATAGCGCCGCGCCGACGATCGTGCGTGATGTGGACAGCCCCTCCGCGCTGTATGTTCTGATGCCGATGCGGGTCTGATCCTGACGGAACTCCATCTCGACCGTCTGACCCTGACGGGTTTCCGGAACTATCATCGCCTCTGCTGGGAGCCCACGGGCTCTCCCGTGGTCATCACGGGCGATAATGGTTCCGGAAAAACCAATCTACTTGAAGCTCTTTCCCTGCTTGTTCCCGGTCGTGGCTTGCGCGGTGCCCGTAATGTGGAACTGCCTCTGCGAGAACCGGAAACCGGTGAGGTCTCCCCGGACGGTTGGGGGGTATGTGCCTGTTTCAGCGACAGGCGCGGTGCGTTTGAAATCTCGACCGGCATGGAAGCCGGGCAGGGTGGGGCACGCAAGTTCCTGCTGAATGGCGTGCAGACGCGGGTGCGGGATGCCGTGGCGGACAGCCTCTCGGCAGTCTGGCTGACGCCTCAGATGGATCGACTGTTTGGTGAAAGCGCCAGTGGACGACGGCGTTTTCTCGATCGTCTGGTGGTGGCGCTTTTGCCGCATCACGCACGCGAACTGGCAGCCTGCGAACGGGCCACGGCCCAGCGGAATCGTTTTCTGTCCGAGGGCCGCAGTGATGAGGTCTGGCTTGCCGGTATCGAAGACGCGATGGCCCGGCACGGGGTCGCCGTCGTTGCGGCAAGACGTGATCTGGTGACCCGCCTGAACGCTGTGGGTGCGGACCCGCGCGGTGTTTTCCCTTCCGCTCATCTGTCGCTGGTCTGTCCCGTTGCGGAACGCTTTGACGTCGAACCGGCTCTGGCGGTTGAAGACTGGCTTCGCAGCGCATTGCAGGAGGTCAGATCCGTGGATCGTCAGCGTGGTCAGGCAACATGCGGGGCGGGGCGCACGGATTTCGCCCTGCGTGATCTGGGGACGGGTCGTTCCGCCTCCGAGGCGAGCACCGGCCAGCAGAAGGCTTTGCTGGTCGGCATCATTCTTGCCCATGCCCGTCTCATGGCGGCAAGCGGGGGCCTCACGCCCATGCTGCTGCTGGACGAGCCGCTCGTGCATCTGGACCGCCCACGTCGGGCAGCACTTCTGGAAACCGTGATGGATTTTCGCACGCCCGTTCTCCTGACGGGAACTGATCGTGCACCATTCGAACCGCTGACCAATCGGGCGTCGTTCGTGCATCTGCGTGAAGGTTCGCTGGTTGTGGATAAAACCATCTGAAACCACCCGTACCGGATATGACGCGAAGGCGGAAAAACCTTGCTGAAAGGCGGCCTCAGAGCAGGCGTCATGCTGGTCGGGAGCGAGATAAGCGGCTATAACAATCCTAACGCTTGTGACATTTCAGCGAACCATCGGAGCACTCATCCCGTTATGATCGATTCTGCCAGTTCTGCGTCTTCTTCCGCCGAAAATGACGACTACGGCGCGTCCTCCATTTCGGTGCTCAAGGGACTGGATGCGGTTCGCAAACGTCCGGGTATGTATATCGGCGATACGGACGATGGCTCCGGCCTTCATCACATGGCGTTCGAGATCATCGATAATGCCGTGGACGAAGCGCAGGCAGGCTTTGCCAACCATTGCGAGGTAACGCTCAACGCCGACGGCAGCGTGACGGTTCGTGATAACGGGCGTGGCATTCCGACGGACGTGCACGAGGAAGAGGGCGTTAGCGCCGCCGAGGTGGTGCTGACCAAGCTGCACGCAGGCGGCAAATTCAACCAGAATTCCTACAAGGTTTCCGGTGGCCTGCATGGCGTCGGCGCGGCGGTCGTGAACGCGCTTTCCGACTGGATGGAAGTGCGCATCTGGCGCAACGGACTGGAACACATGATCCGCTTTGCGCGCGGCGAACGTGTGGAAGCCCTTAGCGTGGTGGGCAAGTCCGATGCCGAGCGTGGCACGCAGGTCACGTTCATGCCCAGCAGTTCGACCTTCGCGAAAACAGTCTTCGAGTTTCCAATTCTGGAACGTCGTCTGCGGGAACTGGCATTTCTCAATTCAGGCATGAAGATCACGCTGCGGGATGCTCGCACCGATCCCGTGCGTGAGGAGGTGTTCCATTATGATGGCGGTCTGGTCGCCTTCGTGGAATGGCTGGACCGTTCGCGCACGCCTATCCTGACGCCGCCTATTTCGGGCAGTCTGGAAAACCCGGCCAACGGTATCAAGGTCGAGTTCGCACTGACGTGGAACGACAGTTATCACGAGACTATGCTGTGCTTCACCAACAACATTCCGCAGCGGGATGGTGGTTCGCATCTGGCCGGTTTCCGTCAGGCACTGACGCGCATGGTCGGCAAATATGCTGAAAGCATCGCGAAAAAAGACGCAGCCACTCTCGTGGGCGAGGATATGCGTGAAGGTCTGACTGCCGTGTTGTCGGTCAAGGTGCCAGATCCGAAATTCTCGTCGCAGACCAAGGACAAACTCGTCTCGTCCGAAGTGCAGCCGGTTGTTCACACCGCTGCTGCCGACATGATCGGGCACTGGTTCGAGACGCACCCACGCGAGGCGAAGCTGGTCGTCTCCAAGGTGCTCGATGCGGCGTCCGCCCGTGAGGCAGCGCGTCGTGCGCGTGAGCTGACACGGCGCAAGGGCGTGCTCGACATCTCCTCCCTTCCGGGGAAGCTGGCCGATTGTCAGGAGCGTGACGCTTCCAAGGCCGAACTGTTCATCGTTGAGGGTGACTCCGCAGGTGGCACCGCCAAGCAGGGAAGGGACCGGCGTTTTCAGGCGATCCTGCCGCTGAAAGGCAAGATCCTGAATGTCGAACGCGCACGCTTCGATCGCATGCTTGGCTCGGCGGAAATCGGCACGCTGATTACGGCGCTGGGGACAGGAATTGGGCGCGGTGAGGCCGATCAGGGCGGCTTTACCATCGACAAGCTGCGTTATCATCGCATCGTCATCATGACTGATGCTGACGTGGACGGTTCACATATCCGTACTTTGCTGCTCACATTCTTCTTCCGTCAGATGCCGGAACTGATTGAACGGGGTTACCTCTATATCGCCCAGCCGCCGCTCTATCGCGCCAAGCGTGGCAATGAAGAGCGTTATCTCAAGGATGATGCTGCGCTGGAGCAGTATCTCCTCGATAAGGCGCTGGCCAATGCAACGCTGACTCTGGGCACGGGGCGTGTGCTGGAAGCTGATGTGCTGGACAGCGAAATCGGTTTCATGCGGGATGCCTCACGAGTGATTACTCGTCTGGGTGTCCGCACACCTGCCTGGGTCGTCGAGCAGGCCGCCATTGCGGGCGTGTTCAATGCGGATCGCGATCTCTCGCAGTCCCGCGTTCCTGAGTTGCAGAGACGGTTGGATCAGGCTTCTAGTGAAACCGAGCGTGGCTGGAAAGTATCCCTCAACGATACCGGTCTCGAAATGGGACGCAGCGTGCGTGGTATCGGCGAAACCTATCGTCTCGATGCGTCCTCACTGGCCGGTTCCGATGCACGCTGGCTGGCAGGGAATGCAGATCGTCTGGTGACTGATTACGGCAACGGCATCCAGATGAAGCTCGATGGCAATACCGATATCGTGGTCGCCGGACCCGCGTCCGCCTTTACCCGCCTGCTGGCTCAGGGTCGTAAGGGGCTGGCCATCAACCGGTTCAAAGGCCTCGGAGAAATGAACGACGCCCAGCTCTGGGATACAACGCTTGATCCGGCGACCCGCACGCTGCTTCAGGTGCGTGTCGCCGATCTGGAGGAGGCGAGCGAGGTCTTCTCAACACTGATGGGTGATGTGGTTGAACCACGTCGTGACTTCATTGTCGGCAACGCACTCAAGGTTGCCAATCTCGACGTCTGAGGCATGAACAGGTTCTTTATGCACGAAGCGGGGTGATCTGTGATCGTTCAGGATCATCCCTGCTTTTGCGACATGCCGGAAAGCCTGCGCTACATGATGGCCGAGGAGCTTCCCCGGCCATTTATCGAAAAAGGCATTGTGTTCATTCTGCCTGACAGGCTGAGGCATTTCCGGAAAAATCTCTATCATGTGCGCAGACGCGACACTGAAGATTCGGTCCTGTATGCCCCTTTGTTCAGGGCTAAATGTATTCTGGAGAGCGAGCCTCGACCAGAAGGTATGACCGGACCGTTTGACGTCTATCCCTTCTATACGAAGGTTGCGCGCAACCGGCGACATTACCTCGATTATTACATGCTGTTTTTGTTCGATGGACAGCCGGACTTTGCGCGGTTCCGGTCTCTGGCCGGAGAGTGAATGGCTCCCCTTGGCAGGGAGTGATTGACCAACCGGCCCCTGAAGGTTACGCAGAAAACAGGTTTTTGCCGCCTCGCAGTCAAAATGGCAGCGGGGTTTCTCCTGTCGCCTGACAGGGATATTTCCGCGAGTCAAACCGATGAAATCTTATATTCCTGTTGTTCTGACCGTCTTTCTGGCCGGATGTTCCTACACGATTGACCCGCTGCAGAACTATTGCGCCGAGCCTGCCGTGGACCAGTCGATTGTCGCAATCGCCAACGCGCCGACAGTCATTCCCGATGTCGTGACCACTAAACCGGCAAGTCCGGCCACAGGTTTTACCGATGGCACGATCAAGGGGCATCTCTTCGGCTCCCAGTATCAGGTCATGGCCTGTCATGGTACGCTCGTGCGGGCCGATGGCACGAAAGAGGCAGGGATAGCCGTAACGCGCCTGCATGGGGGACCTGTTGGATGGCGTGATCTGTGGCTCCAGCCATCGTCATCGGAAACTCTCAGAATATGGGCGTCTGACAGCGATATCGCGGCCTACAAGCAGAAACAGATCGCCAGCAAGCTGGCTCATACACCAGCCCCCTGCATGCCCTATGCTCAGGACCTGTTTCAGGGAACTCGTCAGACAGGACTGTCATCGGAACAGCTTCGCAGCACGCTTTACAGTTGTCTTGCTAGCCACGGTGTGAAGTCACCGGTGCCTCCGACGGGCATGGAACACGTCTATTCTGAAGGTTATCCGGAGTTCTTCGTTCCGTATTACCTTCAGCCGGAAGCCGAAATCAGTAGTTACCTGCTGTATTGAGCAAGAGAGTTTCGGATGGGGAAGCCTGGCAGCGGAGAACATCGCCGTGTAGCGGGCTTCCCGGTTTGAAGCGCTGATGATCTCCGGCGGACAATGCCTCCTGAAAAGGCCTGTGTCCGCCGAAGATGATTTTACTCGCGGGGTTCACCGTTTCCGGTTGTCGGGCCTGAAGGCGAAGTCTTAAGTTCCGGAGGCTTTCTCACGCGCACCTTGCGAATATGCCGTGCATCAGCGTCCAGAATACGAAATACGAAACCGCTTTCGTGATTCAGGACTTCGCCGCGTGTTGGAACGTGTCCCCCGAGACGGAACACCAGACCGCCGATCGTCTCGATCTCAGCTTCGCGTTCGGATTCCGTGAGGATCGGTCCAATCTGTTCCTCGAATGTTTCGACGGGGCAGCGGGCGTCCACGTCGAAAGAACCGTCGGGGCGTTCGACAATCATAGCAACAGTCGGCTCGTCATGTTCATCCGAGATGTCGCCGACAATGGTCTCGACCAGATCCTCGATGGTCACCAGCCCGTCGATGCCGCCATATTCGTCAATCACCAGAGCCAGATGAACCTGCCGCTGCCGCATCATCAGCAGCAGATCAAGCACGGGCATCTGTGGGGCGATCATCAGCGGCTGACGCAGAAGCGCTTCAAGATTGAACGCCTCACTCGTGCCGACATAGGCGATCAAATCCTTGACGTGGATCATCCCGACAATGTCGTCGAGCTGTCCGCGATAGACCGGCATGCGTGAGTGGTTCTCACGCCGCATCATGGCCAGCGCATCATCAAGGCTGATGTCCACGGGCATGGCCACGATGTCCGCGCGCGGCACCATGACATCGTCGGCACTCGTCTCACGTAGTCGCAGGACATTGGCGATCAGTGCCCGTTCCTGCCGGTCGAGTTCGGGCGTTTCATCGCCGCTGTCACCAGCGTCGGCGGCTTCCTGAACAAGGGCCGCGATGGAGTGACGAACGCCGTGGTCCTTCTTGCGACTGAAGAGGGCGAACAGACTTTTTTTCGGCTTCTGCGAGCCGTTCGATCCGGAGACCGTGTCGGTTTCGCTCATGCGCGGGGTTTCCATGGATTGGGGATACCCATCATGGCGAGCACGCGGGCCTCTTCCATTTCCATGCGGCGCGCTTCACCCGCTTCATGGTGGTCGTGGCCGCCAAGATGCAGGATGCCATGCGCGACCAGATGCGCCAGATGATGCGACACCGGCTTGCGGGCGGCTTTCGCCTCTCTGTGCACGACACCCAGCGCCAGAATGATCTCACTGCCGGGATAGCCGGGCATCGGTTCGAATGTCAGGACATTGGTGGGTTTGTTGCGACCCCGATGGCGGGCATTAAGCCTTTTCACGACCCTGTCGGAAGACAGGACAATGGTTTCCGGAACGGTTACGGGCTCACCCATGCTCTGGCGCTCAGCCCATGCCACGCTTGCGGCACAGGCACGGCGCACCAGATACTCGACGTTGGGCACAACGGCCCGCCATCTGGCATCCTCGACAATGATCGCAGGACCATCGCCGTTTGTTCCGGCATCCTCCCCCCAGTTGGAGGGAGGAAAGGGGAAGAGCCCGTCCCCGGAAGGGGAGGGCTCATAGTCTGCCGCACCTTTTGCAGGGCGGCCGTCAGTACTTGGCGGTTCCATTGTGCTCCCGGCGGAACCTGCTGTCATGGGAGGAATCCCGTTCCGCCGTCTTCTTGTCATCATACGCTTCGACGATGCGCGAAACCAGTCTGTGCCGCACAACGTCCCCGGCGTCAAAGCGATTGATCGCAATGCCCTGTACGCCTTCCAGCGTATGGAGGGCATCCTGCAGCCCGGAGACGGTGCCGCGCGGCAGATCGACCTGACTGAGATCCCCCGTCACCACCATGCGCGTGCCATTGCCCATGCGCGTGAGGAACATCTTCATCTGAGCCGGTGTCGTGTTCTGGGCTTCGTCCAGAATGACGTAGGCATTGGCCAGAGTGCGGCCGCGCATGAAGGCCAGCGGGGCGACCTCAATGTCGCCGGTGGCGATGCGGCGCGCGACCTGATCCCCCGGCATCATGTCGTAGAGCGCATCGTAAAGCGGGCGCAGATACGGGTCGATCTTGTCCTTCATGTCGCCCGGCAGAAAGCCGAGCCGTTCGCCGGCCTCGACAGCGGGACGCGAGAGCACGATGCGATCCACCTGACCCGACTGGAGCATGGCGACGGCCTGCGCCACAGCGAGATAGGTCTTGCCCGTGCCCGCCGGACCGATTCCGAAGACCATTTCACTGTGGGACAGCGCTTCCATATAGGCGGCCTGCCCCGGCGAACGCGGCTCGATCGCGCCGCGACGGGTGCGGATGGCGGGAAGATCGTTGATCATGAGCCGCGGACCGGCTGCTCGTGTCTCGACTTCGGTGGCGGCCATTGGCGCCTGTCCCGGAACCTGCTCCCTGAGGGCAGCATGGATATCGGAGAGGCGAATCGCCGCGTCGATCTCGCCCGTGTCGATCGGCGTACCCCGTTCAAGCTTGCGATAAAGCGTGGTGATGGCCGAATGCGCGAGGGCCGTTCGTCCCGGCTCTCCATTGATGGCAATCCGGTTTCCCCGGCGTGCCAGAGTAACCCCGAGAGCGTCCTGCATGTGTCGCAAATGTCGGTCGTGATCACCGACCAGTTGCGCCAGTAGCGCATTGTCGCCGAACTGAAGCGTCGTCGTTCTGGACGCACTCCGTGCAGAAGAGGGAGGGGACCCCGCGTGACGGGGTTTGGAGGTTCCGGATGTGAAGGGCTGGGTCAAGCGGGCACACACTCCTCGACAAGCATTCCGACCAGCGAATTGCTGAGCCGTTGCGTGATCAGCACGGGACGAATCGTGCCGACCAGATCATCCGACCCATCAATATGGATCGGCTGAAGCCATGGGGACCGCCCGACCATCTGGCCCGGTTTGCGGCCCCGACCTGTGAACAGGACCGGCGCGACGACATCGACAACGGACTCGTTGAACGCGTCCTGTTGCTCGCGCAGCAGTGCCTGCAATGCCTGAAGACGTTCGTCCTTCACGGACTCCGCCACCTGCAAGGGTGCCCCCGCCGCCGGTGTGCCCGGCCGCACGGAGTATTTGAACGAGTAGGCCAGAGCGAACCGCACATCGCGGATCAACTGCATGGTCGCCTCGAAATCAGCATCGGTTTCGCCGGGATGGCCGACGATGAAATCCGATGAAAGGGCAAGGTCCGGCCGCACATCGCGCAGCCGGTCCACCAGACGGCGATAGTCGTCCGCCGTATGCCCCCGGTTCATGGCCCGCAGGATGCTGTCCGAGCCGGACTGCACAGGAAGATGCAGGAACGGCATCAGCGCGGGCAGATCCCGGTGGGCGGCAATCAGGTCATCGCCCATGTCGCGGGGGTGGGAGGTCATGTAGCGGATGCGCTCCAGACCGGGGATGGCGGCCAGCGCATAGGCCAGCCGGGCAAGGCTCCATGTGCCGCCATCCGGTCCTTCACCGTGATACGCGTTGACGTTCTGGCCGAGCAGGGTCAACTCCCGCACGCCGCTCGCGACCATGCGACGGGCTTCGGCAAGAACGGAGGTGACCGGGCGACTGGCTTCCGCGCCGCGCGTGTAGGGCACCACGCAGAACGAACAGAATTTGTCGCACCCTTCCTGCACGGTGAGGAAGGCTGTGACATTTCCGGCGGTCTGCGGCGCTTCGGTGTCCGGCAGAAAGTCGAATTTCTGTTCGGCGGGAAAGTCGGTGTCGATCACGGAGCCACCGGCCCGGGCGGCTTTGGCCACCATTTCCGGCAGCCGGTGATAGGTCTGCGGACCCAGCACGATGTCCACATAAGGCGCGCGTTTGAGAATCTGCTCGCCTTCGGCCTGCGCCACACAACCGGCTACGGCCAGGACGGTAGTACGCCCCTCGTTCGTCCGTTCCTCCTTGATGAGGCGCAGCCGTCCGAGTTCGGAAAAAACCTTCTCCGCCGCCCGGTCACGAATGTGGCAGGTGTTGAGGATGATCATGTCCGCCTGTGCGGGATCATCCACCGGAGCAAAGCCGAGCGGTCGCAGCACATCCGTCATGCGGGCGCTGTCATAGACGTTCATCTGACAGCCCCACGTGATCATATGCAGACCCCGCGTGTTCGGGCGTGAGTCGACCGCGGTCAGGATATCGGCTTTGGGGGAGAGATCAGTCGTCACAGCTCAGGCTCGTTCCGGAGCGCCGCCGGACCATTCCGCGCGACGGAATGGGGAGGAATCCTGTTTGCAGGCGTCGGGGTCAAGACCTGAAGCCGGTCTGACCGGAAAAACCGGACGGCACTGCAAGGAATGAGCCGTAACCAGTCAAGCCGGGAACCTCTCTTTCGCTTCGGATGTCCGACCGGTCAACAGGACCGGTGGCTGCTATCTGACATCAGGCAAAAGAGGGGGGTGAGTTGTCAAGTGAACCTTTCGAGGAAGCCTTGTCACGCTTCCGTGAAGCGGACGGAGGCCCCATCAGGCGGACTTTCCAGTCCGGAGCCTCAGGCTCGTCATTCTGGCGCAGACGGGCTGCGCCTTCCGTCACCGCGCGCCACGTCGCCACGGCGAGCGCTTTCCGACTCGGGAAGTCTTCGGGATCGAGCGGAGGATGCAGGATCACCGTCGCCTGCATGGAACGCCACTGAGCCAGTTGCCAGACATGCGGCCCCAGATCCATGTCACCGTACCATGCGAAAACAGGACGCCGTGCCTTGCCGATGCTGAAGCCATCCAGTTCGTCATAGACGAGCGATATGGGCTGGATCAGCGGTGTCATGCCCTTACGGAATTTCGGCATGGTCTCGGCTTCCGCACCACGCAGGCGCGGCGGCTTCGCAATGGCGAAAAAGGCGGACATGACGGGCAGCACGCGCGATCCATCGGAGGACGTGCCCTCGGGGAACAGCACCAGATTGTCGCCGTCCGCCAGACGCGTGATCATTTCGTCCCGCTCGCGCCCCGTCGTGTTGCGCTGGCGGCTGACAAAGATGGTGCGCCCGATTTTCGAGACCAGCCCCATGACGGGCCAGTGTTCGATATCCCCTTTCGCGACGAAGACGGAGGGAAGAATCGTTCCGAGCACGGGCACGTCGAGCCAGGTCGAATGATTGGAGATGTAAATCACCGGACGTTCACCGCGTGCCCGCGCTTTCGCTCCGCCCACCCCTCCGGCCCGTCGGCCGATGACCCTGATTTTCAGGGAGAGCAGGCGGCACAGCACGCCCCAGATCACGCGCGTCCAGCGGATTTTGGCGGTGCCGGGAACAATCAGCAGGACAGCCTCGAAGCCCACGGAAAGCGGGGTCCAGATGCCAATCGCGATCAGCTTGACGACGGCGCGGACACGGCGGGAGATGCTGCGGGCCGCCTGCCTGCGTTCCTGGGCGTCGATCAGGTCCAGTTCGACAGGATCGATGCGGAAAGGCGGAATCCGTCTTTTCAGCAGCGGGAGCGGGGATGGCAGCTTTTTAGCGGCGGCGCGCATACGCCTCTCCGTCAGGCAGGGGAAGGACTATGAATGGGTGCATTCCTTTTCATAGCCTCAAATCGGGAAATTCGACAACGCAGGCTGAAAAAGCCCCAAAATCGACACAGAGAGCAATAAAAAAACGGCGTTCCCGGCTCGTCTGTTTGTTGAAATGTTGCCATTAAGGGTTTGATGACAGGAGTTGTTGCCTCACCATCTGTTGCCCGTCGCCGTTGCGTGGCGTCGTGCCGGCCGGACAGCCCGATCATGTCAGGGAAGCGTTTGCCGTGCGATGTCGGTCGAAATGGCGTCGCCCTTCTTCTCGCTCTGCTCGTGTGCGCTCAGCCTGCGCTGGCCGCCCGTGATAGCCAGAAGAAGCAGAAGGCGACGACATCTGCGGCCGTTGGCCCCACGGTGCCCTACACGACGAAAATCGATCCAACTGGCAATGGCGATCTTGATGCCGCCCTGACGTCCTCATCGGATCTTCTCGGCCTGCAGAAAGCCCACGCGGTCGGTCCGTTCGCGCTCGCAGGCCGCATCCGCAACGAATACGATCGTCTCAACACCGCACTGGAAAGTTTCGGTTACTACGATGGGAAAGTGACCATCACTGTCACGCGCCCCGCAGCCTCGAAAGCCCCCCCGCAGCTTTCGATGGACGGGCAGGATATCGGCCTGCCGCTCTGGTTGGCGTCACTGCCCTCGGGAGAGACGCTGGCGATCCACATCACGACCCGCACAGGCCCACTCTATCACGTCGGGACCGTGCAGGTTATCGCGCCCGATTCCCGGAAACCCGTGGCGCTCTCCGCCGCGCAGGAAAAGGCGTTCGGCCTTAAAACCGGCGCGCCCGCCATCGCTTCAGCCGTTCTGCAAGCGGGCGCCACTCTTGACGCGACGCTCAAGGAAGAGGGGCATCCGCTGGCGAAAGTCGACACGCCCACTGCCTATCTCCAGCCCGAGACCCGAACCCTCAACGTCACCTATCCGGTGACGATCGGCCCGTTGGCGAATATCGGCCCGATCACGCTCGACGGACTGGACTACACGCATCCGCACTTTGTCCGGAAACGCCTCAATGTTGCGCCCGGCCAGCTCTACCAGCCGTCGAAGATCGAGGATGCCCGTCAGGATCTCGCGTCGCTGGGGATCTTTTCGACCGTCGGCGTCAAGGACGCGCCGAAGCTGGCCCCTGACGGCTCCATGCCCCTGACGTTCAATTTCCGCGAGGCGAAGCGGCATACGATCGGTGCGGAGGTCGGCTATTCAACAGATCTTGGTGGACGTGTCGGGGGTACCTGGACACATCATAATCTGTTCGGGAATGCCGAGCGTCTCAAGCTGACAGCGCTTGTTACGGGTGTCGGCGGCACGGCTCAGCAGGGCTTTGGTTATGACGTGTATGCCGACCTGTTCAAGCCGGATTTCCCCGGTCGTCACCAGAACGCCAGTTTTCGCGTCGAAGGTATCCGTCAGCTTTTCTATTCCTATCGCCAGACCGCCCTGATCCTGCGCGCCGGTATTGTGCGCCAGCTCAATCGCCGCTGGAATCTGTCCTATGGCATGGCTGCCGAGGAGGAGAAAATCGCGCAGTTTGGCGTGACTAGAGACTACACGATGGTGTTCGCGCCAGTCAGCGCCAATTACGACAACACCGACCTGCCGTCCCCGCTGCAACCGCCAACGCATGGCGTGCGGGTGTCCCTGAGCGTCACGCCGTCCGCCTCTTTCAATCACGGAACCAGCTTCTTCGCGCTTTTGCAGGCGAATGCCTCGACCTATTTCGATCTCGCCAGATTCGGCATTTCCAATCCCGGACGCAGCGTTTTCGCCTTTCGGGCTATCGTTGGCAGCGTGCAGGGAGCCTCCACTTACGCCATTCCTCCCGATCAGCGGCTTTATGGCGGTGGCACGGCCACTATCCGCGGCTTCCGCTATCAGGGCGTGGGGCCGCAGTTTCCCAATTCGAAATATGCCATTGGCGGCACGTCGCTTGATGCAGGCACCGTGGAATTCCGCCAGCGCTTCTTCAAAAGCTGGGGCATGGCCGCGTTCATGGATGCGGGACAGGTTGGTTCGGGCAGTGCGCCCTTCACCGGTACGGTTCGTGTGGGAGCTGGAGCGGGGGCGCGGTATTTCACGCCTATCGGGCCGATCCGTATTGATGTCGCTGTGCCGCTCAACCGTGAGCAGCGTGGCGACAAGTGGGAACTTTATATCGGTCTGGGAGAGACGTTCTGATGGCTGGCACCACGCCTCCTGATATTTCTCCTCCACCGCGTCGTTCCCTCGGACGGCGCATCGCGAAGGGAACCGGCATCGCTGTTGGCTCAGTCGCGGGGCTTGCCGTGCTGGCCGTCGGTGTCGTCCTGATCGGTGCGAATGTCGATCCCGGTCGCCGGTTCATCGAACGTCAGGTGCAATCCCTGACCGGCAGTACAGTCGTCGTGTCCGGCCTGCATGGACGCTTTCCCGATGCAGTGCGGATCGGTAGGATCGAATTGCGTGATACGAAAGGGGCATGGCTCACCATCGAGAATCTGGCCCTCGACTGGTCGCCGCTGAAGATGGGCGGGCGCACGGTCCATGTCGATCTGCTGAGCTTCGACCGGCTTGCGCTGCCCCGTCTGCCGGAAAGCGACAGTTCGAAAAAGACCTCCAGCGGCCCCACGAAAACCGGGCTTGGAATCGACATAAAGGCCGTGGACGCCAAACGGATCGAGGTCGGTGCCCCTATCGCCGGTCTGGCGGCGGTCTTTGCCCTTCAGGGCCATGCGGCGGCTCCCCAGCTTGATGCGCTGATCAACGGACCTTCCTTCAGGAATCTGCCGAAAGCCGATATTCTGGTCGATCTGAAACGTCTCGACGCCGAAGGGGCGGTCAGGGTGGCGGCCCAGACGGAGCCTCATGCCCTCACGCTGGATCTGACGGCACAGGACGGTAAGGACGGGATCATTGCCGGGTTGAGCAAGATGCCGGAGATCACCCCCGTCACGCTGACTCTTCACCTCGCCGGACCGACCAGCGGGGCCGCTCTCGATTTCGGGGCTCAGGCCGGCAGCATCACCAGCGCCGTCAAGGGTAAGCTCGACCTGCTCGCCGGCACTGCCGATATCACAGCGTCCCTTAACGCGCCCGCAATGTCGCTCAGCAACAGCATAGGCTGGCAGTCGATCGCACTCGCCGCGCAGTTGAAGGGGCCTTATACCGCGCCTGCCGGAACCGGCACGCTCACGGTCAGCAACCTCGCCGTCGGTAGCACGCAGGTCGGTGCCCTGAATGTCAGTTTCGACGGCATGGGGCAGGGTGAGCAGCTTGACCTGCTGCATCTGCGGGCTATCGCCTCCGGGTTGCGTATTCCAGGCAGCAGCCCGACCTTGCTGGCCGGTGCTCCCCTTCAGCTTGATGCGACCTATGCGCCGAACAGTGAAAACCGTCCGGCCACGCTCGCGCTGTCCCATCCGTTCCTGCAACTGACGGCGCAGGCGGACACGAAACCCGCCATAAAAGGTTCGGCCAACCTTACGCTCCCTGATCTTGCTCCGCTCGCTGCGGCGGCTGGCCAGAAGCTGGGCGGACATGCCGATTTCGCTTCCGATTTTGCACTTCCTGCTGAAACTGGTGACACCACAACGGTCAGTCTTACGGGGAATATCGCGGCGCTCAGTGGTCTGGAACAGGCAGTCGGGCTGATCGGGCCGAACGGGAAACTTGCCGCTCATGCCACGATCAAAAAGACAGGTGACAAAACGAGCGGGGAAGGACAGAGCCTCCGGCTCGATACCCTGACTTTGGACGGACGCAGCCTTCATCTCACGGCCAAGGCCGCCGCCACGATACAGAATGCCAAAACCACGCTGGATGAGGCTCAGGCCACCCTTAGCCTCACGGATCTGGCCGCAGCGGCCAAAATGCTGCGTGGCAATGCCAAACTCGATCTCACGGCCTCCGGGCCGACGGACGATCTTTCGGCCAAAGCGCATCTCGCCAGTGATTTCGGAACGGCTACCATGCCGCGCGGGCCGGTTGTTCTCGATCTGACAGCGGATCACCTCCCTGCCGCACCCACGGCGCATCTCACTGCGAGCGGCACGGTCGACCATGCGCCGCTGTCTGCCGATCTCACTGGTGGTCAGGACAAGGACGGCAATCGGACAGTGCAGATCACCAAACTGGAGTGGAACAGTGTCCACGGCACCGGTGATCTGCAAATGCCCGCTAAACGGAAAATTCCGCTTGGCACGCTGGATCTCAAAGTAACCCGGCTGGCGGATCTGAAGAACCTGATTGGTCAACCCATCACCGGCTCGCTCGTGGCGTCGCTGAAAAGCGCGGTGGCCACGGACAGCAGCCCGCTGAAGACGACCATCAATGTCACGGGCGATGTGGCGATGGCCCCCTATCGCGTAGGCACGCTGAAACTGAGCGGCTCAGTTCTCGATCCGGAGGGTTCGCCCCGTGCCGGTCTGTCCCTGCTTCTCGACCGGCTGACGGCCCCGTCTGTCGCGGGCAGCCTGCGGGCGACCGTAAACGGACCACAGAACGCGGTAGCTGTGGAGGCCACAGGTCGGTTTCCACAGATGTACGGCGCGCCGGGGGCGCTCGACGTGTCGGCCCTCGCCGATATTCCGGGACAGACCGTGCGTGTGAGTCGCCTGACCGCCACCGCAAAAGGGGAGGCGCTCCGTCTGGAAGCGCCGGTCAACGTCTCCTATGGCAAGACGCTTGGGGTGGATCGGTTGCGTGCCACTCTTGCACCGCCGGGTGTCGCCCCCGCCAGCATCGATATTGCTGGGACGGCCAAACCAGCTCTCAACCTGACCGCTTCCCTGAAGAACATCACTCCCGCGCTCGCCAAACCCTTTGCCCCCACGCTGAAAGCGGTTGGTACACTCGCGGCCGACGCGAAGCTGACCGGTTCGCTCGAAGCACCGCGTGGCCATGTGCAACTGACCGGTCGCGGGCTGAAGGTACTGACCGGAGATGCCGCTGCCCTGCCAGCCGCCGAGATCGACGCAACGGCGGATTTGGCAGGTGCTTCCGGAAAGATCAATGCGCGCGCCACTGTCGGCTCGAAGGCCAGCCTCATGGCCGAAGGCACTGTGCCGACATCCAGAACCGGACCCATCAATCTTAGAACGCACGGCACTCTTGATCTTTCGCTGGCCAATGGCGTCCTTGGCGCTGGCGGAAGGCAGGCTCTCGGACTCGCTGCTTTTGACATGACGGTGCAGGGGACGGTGGCACGTCCGGCGGCTCGCGGATCGCTGACCCTGCATAAGGGCGATGTGCAGGACTTCGCACAGGGGCTGCATCTTTCGAATATCGAAGCCACTATTCTGGCGCAGGGTGAGGAACTCATCATCCAGTCCTTCACGGCTCAGGCCGGTAAGGGAAGCATTGGCGTGACAGGGAATGTCGGTGTTTTCGCGCCCGGTATGCCGGTTGACCTGCACCTGACGGCCAGCAAGGCGCAGCCGGTGGCAAGCGACCTTCTGACCGCCATCATGGATGCCGATCTGACTGTGAAAGGGCAGGCCGATACGCGCGTCGATGTAGCGGGCGCGATCAAACTGCCGCATGTGGAAATCAACATTCCCAATTCGATGCCCAGTTCCGTTGCCACGCTGACCGTCGTGCGACCGGGCGAGAAACCGCCCGAAATGGAAGAAAAAACCAGTGCGCGGGTCATCGGTCTTGATCTGAAAGTGACGTCGCCGGGCGAATTCTTCGTGCGCGGTCATGGTCTGGATGCTGAAATGGCCGGTCTTCTCAGTGTGAAGGGCACGGCGGCCCAGCCTGTTGTGGAAGGCGGCTTCAACATGAAGCGCGGCCTCTTCAGTCTTGGTGGCATCACCCTGAACTTCACGAAAGGCCGTGTGGGGTTCGATGGGACGGGTGTTTCTCACAAACTGGACCCGACACTGGATTTCGTGGCCGAACGCAATGTCAGTGGAGAGACGGCGATGCTAAAAGTCGGAGGCTATGCCAGCGATCCGAAGATCAGCTTTGAGTCCGTACCCTCACTCCCTCAGGACCAGATTCTGGCGATGCTCCTGTTCGGCACGGATGCACATTCTCTCTCCACCACGCAGATGGCGGAACTTGGCGCCGCGCTGGCCACGCTGGCCGGGGGTTCGGGCTTCGACCCTCTCGGCACGGTTCGTAAGACGCTGGGGCTGGACCGGCTCGCTCTCGGGGGCGGTTCCGGCGTCGGGAATGGCGGAGCCAGTATCGAGGCGGGCAAATACGTGATGAAGGGGGTCTATGTCGGCGCCAAACAGGCGACCTCCGGCAGCGGCACGCAGGCGCAGGTGCAGGTCGATCTGACAAAGCACCTGAAGCTGAATACGACTGTCGGAACGGGTGGCAACGTGACGGGCTTCACCACGCCGGAGAATGATCCGGGAAGTAGTGTGGGCGTGCTGTGGCAGTATCGGTATTGAGATGATTATTTTAGTTTGATAAATAAAAATCGTTTCAAGGTAGATTTTATAATGTAAAATTGAAGAACTATTCTTAAAGACTGTTTTATTTTAATAGCGTATTCTATCGACGTTACACTTTTATCTACAGGGGAGCCGAGAAAATGGTAATATTTTTATGAGTTACGAATAGGGCGTGCTTTAAAATCTCATAGTAAATAAGGCGATATCCGATTTCGAATCTGTCTGTTTGTGTCAGGTATGGGGATATAAAACTGCGGAGCATTTTGATGCTGCTAAGCATGTTTTTATTAAGCATAATGGTTATGGTAATTACGGAAAAGTAAGAGTGATATTTCTTATTCAGTGTAAAAATTAAGGTTTAATCTAGAGCAGATCCTGTTTAAATGGAATCATTTGAGCGAATAAAGATGCTCCGAAAACAATGGATTAGAGCATTTCTTCTGAACCTGAGTTCAGAAGAAATGCTCTGGGGCGCGTTGACAAAAGACCTGATTCAGAGCGGACTATATTTCTTCAGCTTGCCCGCTCTTATTCTGAAGCAGATCTCAAAGAGAGCTTTCGTAAACGTGACCTAATCAGTTCCGAAATATTTTCCGGAACTGATTTTTGACCATACTCTGGTTTAAGTTAAACGCTTTCCGCGACCCAGTTTCTTTTCTTCGTCGCCTTGCCGATGCCCGGATTCAGGCAGTTGCAGGGATCGAGTGACTGGTAATGGTCCAGCATCTCTTTCGGCGCATAATAAAGATGACCGACATTGTGCTCGGCCGGGTATTTCGCCCCCCGTTCGTCAAGGCCCGGCAGCATGGAGTGCTCGACCTCCATGGCGTCATAACCCTTTTTCACCACGTAATCCTGATGCATCACATGGCACAGGAAGTGACCGTAATAGAGTTTGACGATCAGCTTGTCCTCGATCTCCTTCGGGAGATGCTCGAACCAGTCGCGGTCATTACGACGCAGCGCAACGTCAAGCGCCACGATGTCTTCGGCTTCCTTGTGATGAACGGCGCGGTAACGCACTGCGGCACCGGCGGCGGCAAAGCGATGCAGGAAAGCACGTTTACCCTCATCGGCGGTGCACTCGAAATACTCGCCCGTCGCTTTTCCGAAAAAGTCCTTGAGATAGGCCTGCATCGGTTCCGTGAGTTCGGCCGACACCTTCAGCATCAGATGGTGCTCGAAGCGATCACGATATTCCAGCATCCGCTTGGGAAGCTGCTGCGGCAGAAAATGGCTGAACGCCTGCATCAGCCGATCGCTGAGATGGTCGGGGAGGAAGCTGAACTTCTGGGCAAAGATATCGGAGCGCGACTTCATGGCAAACATCTTCGGCAGGAACTCCGTGCCAAAGTACCGGATCACTGCGAACGTATCCTTGCCGTATTTTTCAGCAATGTTGAAGGCGTCGCGATGAATGTATTCGCCTGCGATGGGAAGCGTGTCGAAGCCAGTCAGAACATGACGGCGCAGGTCTTCCAGTTCCTCGGTGTTGTTGCTGCCGATATAGAAGACGCTGGTGTTTTTCTCTGCCGGAAAGGTGTCGAGGCGCACTGCGAAGACGACAAGTTTGCCCGCGCATCCTGCCGCTTCATGCCACCGCTGCGGATCGGCATTGAAGCGGGCAGGGGTGTCGGCGTCGATCTCGCGAACGTGGTTGATATAATTCCCGTCATGCCCCCGACCGGCGTTCCAGTCGATGTCGGCATCCGTGAAAGCACCTGCCTCCAGCTTGGTCAGAACAGTTTCCGGATCGTTGCCAAGCTGAATGCCAAGGTGGTTGACGAGACGAAGCTGCCCGTCCACGCCGATCTGCCCGAAGACCGCCATTTCCGTATAAGCAGGCCCACGCTGGACCAGTGCGCCGCCGGAGTTGTTGCTCACACCGCCGAGGACGGAGGCGCCGATGCAGGACGAGCCGATGACGGAGTGCGGCTCCCGCCCTACGGCGGCCAGCTTGCTCTCAAGCTCGTACAATGTTGCTCCGGGCAGGCAGACGACCTGCTTGCCATCTCCGATCAGATGGGCGCGATCAAGGCGCAGTGTGCTGATAAGGACGATGTCACGGTCATAATTGTTGCCGTCCGGCGTGGAGCCGCCTGTCAGGCCGGTATTGGCGGCCTGCATGATGATGATCTTGTCCGCCGCCACACAGGCCTGTGCCACGCGCCACAGTTCGACGAGCGAGCCGGGCTGGATCACGGCCAGCACTTTCCCCGCACCGAAGCGGAAACCGTGCGTGAAGCGATAGGTCGCGGCATCACTCGTCAGAACGTGGGCGTGGCCAACGATGGTCTGGAGGGACGAAATGAGGTCTGGATTGGCTGAAGGCTGAACAGTCATGGGAAACCGGAATGTCCTTTGTTCTCTGGCAGAAGCCAGTCTTGCCTTTCACCATAGAGCGGACGGCGAGGCGTTGGCAGAGGCCAGGGCGGTGAGATGTATATCTGTTCGATATGGCTGGCGTGCATTGGGTGGATATTGGAGTCTGTCAGGTGAAGGCCGGAGAGAGGCTGTTATTATGCATGTGTTGAGAAAAGAATGTTGCTGGAGCACCAGATAGTGATTTTCGAGAGGACAGGGGAGAGGGACAGCCATCCCGGTTTTGCCTGTCCACTCAGTTCTCTTCCATTGCAGGCAGTTTTCCATGTCACAGGTCTTGCAGTCCGCTTACGCATCTCCCGTTGCCCGCTGCATTACCATGCAGAAAAACGAGCGGACGTTGCTGGAGCCTTGGTTGCTGCATCATGCTTCCCTTTTCGGGTTTTCTGCTCTGACGGTCATTGACAATGGCTCCGATGATCCTGTCGTGCGCAATATCCTCCGTCGCTACGAAAAGCGTGGTGTAACGGTCATATGGGATCGCACCTCAAGGGATGACTTTATTCATAAGGGAGACGTGATTGCGGACGTGATCCGCAGGTGGGATCGGGAAGGCGGATATGACTTTGCTTTCCCGCTCGATTGCGACGAATTCATCGTGGCTCTCACCGATCATCTGGCGTGGGATCAGCGAACTGTGCTGTCAGCACTCGAGACAATGTCGGGGAGGCAGGCGACTTTCATAAATGACCGCATCCTGCTGAACGTGCCTTCCCGACCGGGTTATTTCCTGCCGCAGATCGTGACGCGTCCCGTTCTGGCAGCCGGTTCCATTGTTTCGCTGGACCACGGCTTTCATTCTGCCAGGACCATTTATCCTTATCACTGGGTGCAGGCGCCGCTTGCCTGTCTGCATCTCCATAATCGTCCACACTTCAGTGATATTCAGGCCGCAGCCCTTGAAAAGCTACGTCATCTCATCGGTGATGCCGATCCGGCCACTGTCACCCCCACATTGGAGGGACAGCATCTCTATTCCTACTTTCAATCAACGGAAGAAGAGTTCGTCCAGCAGTATCGCGATCACGCGGATGTCTATGTTCCGGGTATTCGGGAACATTTCGAACGCCTCGGCGTGGACTGGCGATTGCTGCTTGGAGAAGGCGGCGTTCAGCTTCCGTTGCGACCGCCTGCCGGTTATCTCGTTCATTCTTCAGCAGATTGCGAAAGCGTCCATCGTTTCGAGCAATTCGATGCGGCATTTTACGCGCATGCGAACCCGGACGTTGCAACCGACAATTTTTACGGCCGATGGCCGTTGGTGCATTACGTCATGAACGGATGGAAGGAGGGGCGTTTGCCAAATGCCGTGTCTGCTGAACCCATCATCCTGAAACAGGCCGAGGCATAAGAACCGCAATCACAAAGTAAGGAGTGGAGATTCATCCTTTTGGATGCTCTGCTCTCTTGGTATTTTCATGAAGAACAAGCTTTACCGGCCAGTGATGAGCAGAAGTAAAGCTTTACAATCACGTGTTTGCACTGGTCATCTCTTCAAGTGTCTACCAGATGCCACATGAAAACCTGCACCCCCAGCATGAGCTTCGCACAGGAAGAATCCTTCAATCGCGAAGCTCATGCTGGGGGTGTTGAAGGCGATGCTAAAGAGAAGCTTCTTCAGCCTCGGCAGTATTGTCGGGCTGGCCGTTGTTGTTGCCACCTTCCTCTTCCGAAGGTGCTTCGGCGTCCTGCTGCTGCTGCTGGTAAGGGGTGCGTGGCCGGGCAGTGCGTTCCTGACGCTCTTGCTGCGCCTGCTGCGCCGCCTGATTCATAGCATTCAGAATCCGGAAGTAATGTTCGGCGTGCTGGAAATATGCCTCTGCCGTGACGCGGTCACCACTGCTGGTCGCATCTCGTCCAAGCTGGAGATATTTCTCAAAAAGCTGCTGTGCCGTTCCGCGCACCCGCACTTCCGGTCCATTGCTGTCGAACACATGATTGCGGTTTAGCGGGATTTGACCATTAAAGCTGCGTCCGCTGCTGCTACCGCTGCTACTTCCGCTTCCGCTTGGACGATTATGACGGCTGCGCATGCGTTTTATATTCATGGCGTTACCACGAGACCTTCTTGCGTTTTGATCAGTTTGTTCCTTGAACGGCTGGTAGCAGCTTGAATCACGCCTCGATCAAGGAGTTTCAGGCTGCTCGCTTCGTAACCAAGATTACTCGGTTGTCGGAAGGCAAGAAAGTCACCTGCTACGCAGGAACGTTCGTATGGCTGCCCTCGCCAACGCTCCGTCAAGCCCGGTGGCACTTTGATCACAGGATTTGAGCAGATGCAAGAGCTAACTTACGCCGGACGGGGTCAAAGTGGGTTTGGTGGCAGGGTTGCGGCGCTTCGGGAACAGCATCGCTTGTCGGATGCGATGACGCAATGTCCGTTACCAGCTTATGATGGGCAACATTGCGCCAGCCGTGCTTCCGGTCACACTGACAATTCCGCTGCCAGCAGGAATTGAGGTGCGTCTGGAAAGAGGGGTGGCGACATTTCTGGACTACAGAGCCGAGTTTGGTGCGGGAAAAACCGGAGAGACATGACGGATGGGGCATAATTACGCAAAACCAGCCACTCCGGCGCAGCGTCTTGAGCGTGTGCTGGGAAGAGTGCCGGAAGACTGGGAAGTGCAGATTGAACGCGGGGCCGGTAGTTGGCGCGCTCTGGTTCGACCTGCTGGTACCGAGGGGACCTGGAGCGAAACGTCGATGACGATGGTGGAGGCGCTGGAAAGCGCATGGCGCCTGAATCGACCGCCATCGTCCTGACGTTTCAGGTGTCAGAACGCCTGGATGCTCCGCCAGATGACATAAAACGCCACGACAAATATGATTCCGGCAAAGATTGTCGTGAGTTGTCCGTTCTTACCGCCGACGATGCGACTGGCGCGGCTTCCTCCCCACACGCCGAGAAGTCCGCCAACAATGAACAGCGCCGCGAGATTCCAGTCGATATAGCCTGAGAGCATGTAGCTCAGTGCGGTGCTGACACCGAATGCGGCGACGGCAACGAGCGATGTGCCGACCGCATTCAGGATCGGCATATGGGTGGACGCCATCAGGCCGGGGACGATCAGGAAACCGCCGCCAATCCCGAAGAACCCCGATAAAAGGCCAGTGCCGCCCCCGAAGAGGGCCACCTTGCCGACATTTTCCCGATTACAGCTGGCGCCCTCGCATCCCACATTGTGCCGCCCGCGCAACATGAGAATGCCGACGACGATCATGAGGAGTGCGAACAGGATGAGCAGTTTCTGCCCGTCCATGGCCTTGCCCAGACGCGCCCCGAGGAAAGCGCCCGCAATGCCGCAGGAGGCGAACACCCCCGCGCATCTCCATTTGACCGTTCCCTGCCGGGCATGCTGCGCCAGCCCCATGAGGGCGTTGGCGGCGACCGCAAGCGCACTGGTGCCAATCGCCACGTGTGGGTCACGCACACCAACGACATAGACCATCAGCGGGACGGCAAGGATCGACCCGCCACCGCCAATGAGGCCCAGTGTGAAGCCGACGAGCACGCCGGATAGCAACTCCAGCGCTACATGCGCGGCATCGATCGGCATGTCAGCCTCGGGAGATTTTGGTCGGCTGGACCATGACTTCGCGGCCTTTCAGCATCTCCCAGTAGAGAAGCGGCATGACGTCCTTTTTCAGATACCACGCCAGACGCGAAGGATGAGTGCCATCGAGTAGCCATTTCGGCAGGGTCGGCAGCAGTTTTCCGCCGTAGCCGAATTCCGCCAGAACGATCTTGCCGTTTTCCACCGTCAGAGGGCAGCCGCCATAACCATCATAGGTCGCGACTGGCGGCTTTCCATCCAGCGCGGCAATGGCGTTCAGCGCGACAACGGGAGCCTGCTTGCGAACTGCAGCCGCCGTCTTGGCGTTGCCTGTCCCTGCGCTGTCGCCGATCGCGAAGATGGTGGGATAGCTTTTGTGACGCAATGTTCCGGGATCGACTGCGACAAAACCGGAATCATCGCTCAGGCCGCTTTCCCGGATGAAGGACGGAGCGATTTGCGGCGGCACGACGTGCAGCATGTCAAAAGGACGCTCGACCTGCTCGATGCCAGCCTCGGTCTTGCGCTCGAATGTCGCCACCTTGCGGGTGCCATTGACGGCTGTGAGGCGCGATGAGAACTCCAGACCAATCCCATAAGTCCGGACATATTCCATTAGCGCCGGAACGAACTCAGGCACGCCGAACAGCACGCCACCGGCATTGTCGAATTCCACATTGATCTGGTTCAGGATGCCTTTCCTGCGCCATGCGTCGCACGCCAGATACATGGCTTTCTGAGGTGCACCCGCACATTTGATGGGCATGGGCGGCTGCGTGAAAATGGCGTTGCCGCCTTTCATCGACTGCACCAGCTCCCATGTGTAGGGCGCGAGATCGTAGCGATAGTTGGAGGTCACTCCGTTGCGGCCAAGCGTCTCGGAAAGTCCGTCGATGCCCGCCCAGTTCAGCGTGATGCCAGCGGCAACGATTAAAATCTCGTAGAACAGGGTGGTGCCGTCCGACAGCAGAACCTGCCGGTCATCCGGAAAGACACGCTCGACCCGTGCTTTTACCCAGTCCGCGTCCTTTGGCATGACCGAGGCTTCGGCGCGGCGCGTCTGGGCTGAACGAAAAATGCCACCCCCGACCAGTGTCCAGCCAGGCTGATAAAAATGCTCTTCTGATGGCTCTACCACAGCAACAGACGTGCGCGGGCGGCGGCGCAGCATTCCGGAGGCTGCCGCCAGTCCGCCCGCACCACCGCCAATGACGACCACATCGAAGCGACGCATGCTGCTTCCTGCCGCAGGAGCCCGGGTGGCCGAAGCATGTTGCTGATGCGTGGTGAGTGGAGAAAAATCCAGGCCTGCCTGACGGCCTGCCGCAAGGATCTGATCGGCGGCCAAAGAGTCTGCCATGGCAAGGGCCCAAAGCTGCCCGGCCCGGTTGCCGCTGCGACAATAGCCGAGCACAGGGCCGTCCACGCCTTTCAGTGTGACCCGCGCCCGGTCGATATCCGTTGATTCTGGAAGTGTGCCGGTCCTTACGGGGATCATTTCGAAAGTCAGGCCAGCCTCGACTGCAGCCAGTTCGAGGGCGGCTGCGGTCGGTTGCCCGGTTTCTTCCGCATCAGGCCGTGCGCAGATGATGCCACGAAATCCCTGCCGCCCGGCTTCGGCGATGTCCTCCACCGAAAGCTGGGAGGTCACGGCGAATGAGTTCGTAAGGTAACGCGGTGTCATCATGGAGGCTTCCTGAGTCTGAAAAAATATTATGGATCAATAAATTAAAGGCGATTTACCGGGATTTTTATATAACTGACGCCATTGTCTTCGGGTTCCGGCATATGTCCAGCCCGTATGTTGATCTGGACTGACGGCATGATCAGGTTTGGCAGGCCGAGCGTCTTGTCCCGGTTTGTCCGCATGGCGACAAACTCATCTTCCGGGACGCCTTCATGCACATGGATATTACCGCTGCGTTCGGCTGCGACTGTTGTCTCCCATGCGAACTGGTCACGTCCGGGCGCTTTGTAATCGTGGCAGAGAAAAAGACGTGTTTCCGGGGGAAGTGAAAGCAGCCGCCGGATCGAGTGGTAGAGCTGGCGGGCGTCTCCTCCCGGAAAATCGGCGCGGGCAGTGCCATAGTCAGGCATGAAAAGCGTATCGCCGATAAAGGCCGCATCTCCGATGATATACGCCATATCTGCGGGGGTATGCCCGGGAACGGACAATGCTATCGCGGGCAGGGAGCCGACCGTGAACGTTTCTCCGTCATGGAAAAGCTGGTCGAACTGCGAACCGTCGCGCGCGAAGGCTGTGCCTGCATTGAAAATCTTGCCGAACACGTCCTGCACGCGCCGGATATCAGCGCCAATCGCCAATTTGCCGCCGATCTGCTCCTGTAGCCAGGGAGCGGCGGACAGGTGATCCGCGTGGGCATGCGTTTCAAGTTGCCAGCCTACCTCCAGCTTTTCCTGTCTTACATAATCCACCACGGCCTGCGCCGAGCTGTTACGGGTGCGACCGGAGGCGGCTTCGTAATTCAGGACGCTGTCGATGACGGCCGCCTTGCGGGTCGTCGGGTCATACGCCACGTGCGTCGCGGTGAAAGTTTCCTCATCGAAAAAAGTCCGGACAACGGGACGGAGCGCACTGTCCCGGCGGGCTTTCTCAATCTGAGCCGTGGCAGCGGCAAGAGCAGTATCTGACATGATTTTATCTTTCATAGTTTATGAAAGTTATTATGTAATGGATAGGAGTTGCGGCCGCAGGGAGTCAAGGAGAAAGTGGCGATGGGAAAGGGCGGGTGAGGCATGAATGGTAATTGTTTTAAGGAAATTAGCCAATACAGGCAAAAAATTACCTGATGCTTGGAGCGCGTGTATAGGCGCTCTTGTGAATGGTATAATTTAACTTTTAATGAAAATTATATCGATTTCCATTCGCATGCTTTGGAAGCGTGTTTTTGAATAAGGTGGAGGTGGAGTTTTTTACTACGGTTTTCAGCTTTTATTCGTGAGGCATTCTCTGTGTTTCCTTTGCAACAGAGTCACGGAAGATTGCTGAAAGAATAAGCCGGTATGTTGGATTTGTTTGGAAACCATTGTACGCGCTGAAGTCTCGAGGCGAGAAAGTGGTAATGAAAAACAAAAAAACAACGCCGCACCTCGACAGCCATGAGTCTGTCTTGCGTTCATCCCGCAGCCCCCGCTGGCTGTCTTTTTGCCTGCTGGCAGCAGGTATTTTTTACGTATCGTGTTCATCCTCACGAGCGGAGGAGGGGCCTGCCGTGCAGCCCGTCATCACGCCTGCCGTGCAGCCCGTCATCACGCCTGTCGTGAATGTGGGCGGCGGAAAAGCGAAGGTCGGTCCTTACGATGCGCCCGCGCACAAGGCGCCTAAAAAAACGCCGATGACGCCAGCCGAGCGGCTGGAGGCCCTGTTTGATACGGAGAGTATTTCGTCTCTCCTGAACAGCAACGAGGATGCTTTGCGCGAGCGCGATCTGTCGGCAGGTTACTACGTTCCGGCCCAGACCTTCGGCAATCTTGTTCCGCAATTGCAGCCCGGTCGTAAATGGTTGCAGGACCGGGGTTTCAGTTTTCAGTTTGCCTATAAGGAGGAATCGCTCGCGAATACGGGTGGCGGTCTGACGAAGGGCATGTCCTATGCTCACGAACTGACCCTGACGACCCGGTTCGATCTGGGAAAACTTATTGGCTGGAACGGGTGGATGCTGCATGCCGTGATGATGGAGCGTGCAGGCCGCGAGGTCAGCTACGACCATGTGGGCGAACACCGCATCCTCCTCTCCGAGGTGTACAGCCTGTCCGGTCACATGGCCGCTCATCTGGCCGACATCTATCTGGAAAAGGCCCTTCTCCAGAATAAGGTCAACATCAATATCGGTCGCATCACGCTCACGCATACATATGCGACCTCCGTGCTGCTCTGCACCTTCATGATCCAGTGTTCCGCGCCTGTCGCGCTCAAATCGCAGGCCGGGTGGAGCGTTTATCCGAAGGCGTCATGGGGAGGCACGGTGCGCGTGCGTCCGACACGCGATCTTATTCTCACGACGGGCGTCTATGCCTCGGGACCTCTCACGTCTAATCCCTCGGGATGGGCGTGGGGCAGCGAACAGCATACAGGCGTCATGCTGCCGATCGAACTGGGGTGGGAGCCGTTTTTCGGTCGCGAAAAACTGCCGGGTCATTACAAGATCGGGTTTGGTCATGACACGACCCGTTATGATGATATCATAGGCTCAGTGCCCTCCGCCTACCGCAATGTGGCCTCCGTTCATGAAGATCGTCCTCGTGATACATTCTATTTCGAGGCCGATCAGATGGTTTACCGCAAGGGCGGAGATCATCAGATGGCGGGCGGATATCTGCTGGCTGGCTACATCCACAATACGCCGAGCGTGTCCATCTGGTCAGATCAGGTCTATTTCGGCGCTTCCCTGCTGGGTATTCTGCCCTATCGGCCTTTTGATCGTTTCGGTGTGATGTATTCATACTATCAGATCAGTAACCGCATGACTGAAGGGCAACGCTTAAACCAGATGGCGGGATTGTCCCTCGGATCGTTCGTCAATGGGCCGCAGACGCACGCCGCGACACTGGAAGCCTATTACGGTATCCCGGTCGTGCCCGGGCTCGTGATCCAGCCGGTCTTTGAATACATAATGCGTCCGGGCGAAACTTCGGTAATTCCGAATGCTATTCTGGGTGGCATCAAGGTTCTGGCGGCGCTGTAATCGACGTCCCGGCAGACGCCGAAATTCCACGCGTCTGCTGGCATGTTTCCCCCTCGCATTCTCTGTCTTCCGACGGATGGGTGCGGGGGCACCGCTGCCTCGCGGTTTGAACTTCAGGGCAACACCCGTTACGAACCGACCTTTCTGCTGCGACTGGTTGCTTTTTCTATGGCCCTCCCTCTTTCTGCTCTTGCCTCTGATTCCGCAGGGGATGTCGCTCATCTGATCGAGACGGCCCTGACCCCGGTTTTCATGTTGTCAGGTGTTGGCACGTTGCTGAACCTGCTGAATACACGCTCCAGCCGTGTCGCCGATCAGATCGAAAAAGCATCGGATCTGCTGGACTCCGAGCAGGACAAGCATGCTCGCCGTAATCTTTCTCACCATCTCAATCGTCTGGCGCGACGGATGATGGTGCTGGATGTCGCTATCATGTTCGGCGGACTGGCTGGCGCCATGACCTGCGGAGCGGCGTTTGTTCTTTTTCTGGGCAGCGTTCGCGACGCTTCGATCGCGCTGTGGCTGGTCCTGCTGTTCGGCGCGGCCCTGCTCAGCACAGTGGCGGCACTGGCCACTTTTCTCTGCGATTGCTTCCTGTCATGGAACAATCTTCGCAGGGACGGTCCGTTGCCGAAAAACGTGAAGCAAAGCGTGAACGTGAAAACGAGCTGACGCAGGCGCGACCCGCGTCAGCTGGCAGGCGCTTCAGTCGAACCGTTTGCCATTGACGATGACATAGCCGGGCACATCCCATGAGCGGCCAGTGCCGTGATGGGTCCAGTCGATCCCCTGACGACGGGGGGAATCATAATAGTAGCGGCCCACAACGTCCGCCATGTCTCCATCACGGACCCAGGGCCAGTTCGCGCCGCTAATCTCATCCAGATTGGAAACAATGCGGATGGAGACCCCCTGACCCACATTCACATAGAAGTATCCATGCCATCCGCTGCGCGTATGTTTCGCTTTTTCTGAAACTGCGACAACCTGACCGCAGATATGAACGGGCACATTGCCCCGTCGCCCGCCATTTTCGTAATTCTTCTGGGCATCCAGAAAGCCGCTGTTGTCACATACGGAAGAAACAGTTCTGGCCCAGACGGGCGTGGTGGCCAGGGTCGTTACACCAAGAAGGACGGCAAGCAGACGGGCAGGCGGTTGAGCGAACAAATTCATTAGTTTTCCTAAGCTTCGAAGCGGGTACAGATTATGGATGGGGCCATCACCCTATCCCGATGCGGGTTGTGGCGAAATAACGATCCACCGCGTCCCGCATCGCCCCCGCGACCATGGCGCGGTGCCCTGCCTGTCTCAGAGCTGCTTCATCGTTCCGGTTGGACATGAAACCCATCTCCACGAGCACGGAAGGAATGTCCGCAGCTTTCAGAACGACAAACGCTGCGTGGCGTTGCGGATGGGGCAGCAGGGCAATCCGCGAGTGGAAGGACGAAACCACCGAATTTGCAATGTGAGCTGAACCGCGACGGGTTTCTTCGGTGACGAGGCTGGCCAGGATCTGTTGCACGGCCGGAGAGGTCGCGTGAACATGCGGCCCACCGAACAGATCCGCACTATTCTCGCTCTGCGCGATCAGGGCGCTCTGTGAGTCAGAGGCGGCGCTCGCCAGTGTGTAAACACTTGCGCCACGGACGTCAGGATCGTGCAGGGCATCCGCATGCATGGAGATGAAAAGGGCAGCCTTATGCGCCTGCGCCATTTCCACCCGGCCTTCGAGAGGGATGAAGCGATCGCTGGAACGTGTGAGGGCGACACGGTAACGCCCCGTGGCAAGAAGCTGACGCTCCAGTTCCGCCGCCGCGGCTTCGGAGACATGTTTTTCGTAGGTGCCGGAATAGCCGATCGCGCCCGGGTCTTTGCCGCCGTGGCCGGGATCAAGCATCACCAGAGGCGGGGGCGGCCTGACATTTCGCAGGATCGCTGGAGCGTGGAGCGGCGTGTGAGGCTTCGTATGGGCTGCTGCTGCGGTGCGGGCGACGGCCGAAATGGGCAGTAGAGAAGACAGTCCGGCAAGCAGCAGGAGCTTGCGCCTGAAAGGTGAGTCGAGTGGGCTGGAGGATGCGTCGGGGGTCACACCCTGACGGAATGTCCCGCAAGGCAGCAGGGGGCTTTCAGACAAAATTTTCAGCTCGTTCTTTCCGTCGTGAACCATCAGCCGCATCCCGGGCGAAATTTAATGGATTTTGTCATGTCGGTGTTGGGAAGTCATTAATGAACGTCAATTATGTCAGGATGTTGTGGATTGTATGCTGCGGTGCGCAAAGGCGCTGTTGCACGGTGTCACAGCTGGTGTCTTGCGTCCTTTCTTTCTTTAGGTCATGTTTGGCAAGACGTGGACCATTTGTGACGATTGTCCGCGCCGCCCGGATCCGGGTCGATCGCACCGCATGATTAAGGTCGGTCTCGCTTTGGATCAGGGTTCACCTTACGCTGATCGACAGGGGCGGATGAGAGCAGGTCTGGACAGTACGATACGACGGGACACAAGCGGGAAACGAAAGTCTTCCATCGCTGGCCAGTTGTCGTTGCTGGGCCGTCAAGCCTGTATCGCAGTTTCCCGTGCGTCGCTCACGCCTCTTATCCCAGATCGTATAGTCGATTTACCCGCAGCGCTCCCGCGCGGCGCCCGGCCTGAAACTGGTCGGCTGCGCCCGCTTGGAAGAGCGCCGGGACACCGGAGTTTCTCTTTTTATGACCAAGCGTATGCTGATAGATGCGACCCACGCGGAAGAAACCCGCGTCGTCGTGATGGACGGAAACCGTCTTGAAGATTATGACGTTGAAGCCGCCAACAGGAAGCAGCTCAAGGGTAATATCTATCTAGCCAAAGTTATTCGGGTCGAGCCGAGCCTTCAGGCGGCGTTCGTCGAATACGGTGGCAACCGGCATGGTTTTCTCGCGTTCAGCGAAATCCATCCTGACTATTACCAGATCCCTGTAGCGGATCGGGAAAAACTGCTCGCTATTCAGGAAGAAGAGGCCGCTCTCGAAGAAGAGCGCGCGGAGCAGGCTATCGAGGCTGATTCCACGGCGGACTCATCTGATGGCGGTGAAGGCGAGGCTCAGGCGGCCTCCGGCGGAGCGGATGAAGAGTCCGACGGCCAGAACTCTCAGACGCCGGATTATGTCGGTGGAGAGACTGACACCGGCGAAGAAGATATGGTGCAGAAGCGCATGGCCCGCTTCCTGCGCAATTACAAGATTCAGGAAGTCATCCGCCGCCGCCAGATCCTACTGGTGCAGGTCGTCAAGGAAGAGCGTGGCAACAAAGGCGCCGCGCTGACCAGTTACATTTCACTGGCCGGTCGCTACTGTGTGCTGATGCCCAACGCCCTGCGTGGCGGTGGCGTGTCCCGCAAAATCACCTCCGTGGCCGATCGTAAGCGTCTGCGCGACATCATCGCAGACCTGCAACTGCCTCGTGGCATGGCCATGATCGTCCGCACGGCCGGGGCCCAGCGCCCACGTCCGGAGGTGACGAAGGACTGCGAATATCTGCTTCATCTGTGGGACCAGATCCGCGAGCACACGATCAACTCCGTGGCTCCGGCGCTGATCTACGAAGAAGCCAGCCTCGTGAAGCGCGCCATCCGCGACGTCTATACCCGCGATATCGATGAAATTCTGGTCGACGGTGAGCCCGGCTGGCGCTCCGCGCGCGACTTCATGCGGATGCTGATGCCGCAGAGCGCACCTAAAGTGAAGCTGTGGCGCAAGGAGAACCAGCCTCTCTTCAGCCATTATCACGTTGAGGGTCAGCTTGACGGTATGCTGTCGCCGACCGTGCAGCTTCGCTCTGGCGGTTATCTGGTGATCAACCAGACCGAGGCGCTGGTGGCCATCGATGTCAATTCCGGTCGTGCGACCCGGGAGCGCAACATCGAGGAAACCGCGGTCAAGACGAACCTTGAGGCCGCCGATGAAGTGGCCCGACAGCTTCGTCTGCGTGACCTCGCGGGGCTGATCGTCATTGACTTCATCGACATGGAGGCCCGCCGCCATAATGCGCAGGTCGAGCGTCGTCTGAAGGATGCCCTGCGTCATGACCGGGCACGGATTCAGGTTGGTGGTATCTCGCATTTCGGCCTGCTGGAAATGTCCCGGCAGCGGCTGCGTCCGTCGGTGGCGGAATCAGCGTTCATGTCGTGCCCGCACTGTCAGGGCACCGGCATTGTGCGCGGCATCGAGAGTTCTGCCCTGCACGTTCTTCGGGCAATTGAGGACGAAGGCGGCCAGCGCCGCGCTGCGGAGATCGCTGTGTATGTGGCGGGTGAAATCGCCCTCTATATCCTCAACAACAAGCGTGACTGGCTGACTGCCATCGAGACACGGCACAAGATGCATGTGGTCTTCGCGGCTGACGCCGGACTGCCAGCTCCGGAAATCCGGATCGAACGTCGACGTGCCCAGACTGCTGTCTTTGATACTCCTGCATCCGAGGGTGAGGATGCCTTGCTGCCGGTTGAAGAGGATCAGCAGGTATTGGTCGCAGATGAGCCAAGCGCAGAGCCAAAGCCGTCACGCAGCCGTTCTATCGCCATAAGCGATACGCCTCCCGTGGAGGCGGCGCCTGTTGGTCAGGTCAGTCATCCTGATGGAGCGGACGAAACTCCGGAAGAGGACCGCACTGAAGAGGAAACACCGACCCGTCGGCGTCGTCGGCGTCGTCGGCGTCGGGGTTCGCGTGAAGAGACCGCTGGAAATGCACAGGTCGCAGCTTCCGACGATGCGGACGAAACGGTTGCTCCGAAAATCGAAGCGAGAGCGGAAGGGAAGCAGCAGGCAGTTGGCAAGGACGTCGCCGCTGACGGTGAGAACCTGGTGCCGGGACGCGCGCGGACTCGCTATTCACGCAAGAACGGGACAGGCGCTCCCCGCCAGAACCGTGCAGGCGAAGAGCGTGCTCCGGTTGCCCCTGTGGCTGCTCCAGTTCCAGCTCCTCCGAAATGGCGTGGCCCTACTCCGGCGGATCCGTTCGGAGGCAGTTTCGATATCTTCGACATGATGGAGCAGGAAGAGTTCGCGTCTTCCGCTACGCCGCCGAAGGTTCCGGTTGTTGCCGAGAAGAAAGAAGAGCAGCAGCCTGTCGTGTCGGCAGAAGCGCATGCTGAGGAGCAGGTCACTCACGACGTAGCGACGAAGGAACCGCGTGCGGGTCGCCGTCGCCGTAGCCGACGGGATGCGCCACGCACCGAAGCCGTGATGGAGACGCCTGAAGTCACTGTCGCTGCTGAGGAAATCGTAGCGGTGCCGGAAAGCGAGCCGGTCGCTGCCGTTGTGGATGAGGAAAAGAAAGCGCCTGCTCGTGGGCGTCGTCGTTCCCCGCGTCGTAAGCCTGCTGAGACGAATGACGGTGAGGTGGCTACAGTTACAGCTACTGAGGCCGAAGCCGAGGTGCCTGCTGCTGTCAAGGAAGCCGTTGCGGTGAAGCCCAAAAGCACCCGTAAGCCAGCAGTGGTCGTCAAGCCAACTGTGATTGATGACGAGACGCCTGCTGCAAAACCGCGCACAGGATGGTGGCGTAAGTAAACGCCATCTTCTTCTGGTGAGTATGGGAAACGGGAACCTTCATGGTTCCCGTTTCCGTCTCTTGCGGCCACTGGCTAGAAAGCCCATCTTCTAACAATGGCTTCCCGCACCCGATCTTCCCTCGAAGGTAACCCCGCGCTCTTGTTTCAACCGGAACGCTTGCCTCCGAAAGAGAAGCGCTTTCGGATGGAGGTTGTCGCGGAATATGAGCCTGCGGGTGATCAGCCGACGGCGATCCGGGAGTTATCGGCGGGTGTGCAGGACGGACTGCGTGATCAGGTTCTGCTTGGGGTAACCGGTTCGGGCAAGACCTTCACAATGGCGAAGGTGATCGAGGCAACGCAGAAGCCCGCTCTCATTCTCGCACCCAACAAGACACTCGCTGCACAGTTATATAGCGAGATGAAGCAGTTCTTTCCGAACAATGCGGTCGAATATTTCGTCAGTTATTATGATTATTACCAACCCGAGGCTTATGTCGCGCGTTCGGACACATACATAGAAAAAGACAGCCAGATTAACGAGCAGATTGACCGGATGCGGCACGCCGCCACACAGGCGCTGCTGGAACGCAATGATGTGATCATCGTCGCATCCGTCTCCTGTATTTACGGTATCGGCTCTGTTGAAACCTACTCCCGCATGGTCGTGCGGCTGGAGGTTGGGGGAGAAATCGATCGCGACAGACTGATCAAGGCGCTGGTGGAGTTGCAGTATCGTCGTAACGATGCGGCGTTCGTGCGTGGTGCGTTTCGTGTGCGCGGCGAAAGTATCGATATTTTTCCTCCTCAGAACGAAGATCGTGCCTGGCGTGTTTCACTGTTTGGCGACGAAATTGATCAGATCATCGAGTTCGATCCCCTTACGGGGGAGAAGACGGCCGACCTGCAGGAAGTCAGCCTCTACGCCAACAGCCATTATGTGACACCGCGTCCCACGCTCAATCAGGCGATCGTCAGCATCAAGCAGGAATTGAAACAGCAACTGGCGAAATTTATCGAGGAAGGAAAACTGCTGGAAGCCGAGCGGCTCCAACAGCGGACGACCTTCGATCTCGAGATGATGGAAACGACCGGTGTCTGCAAAGGCATCGAGAACTACTCCCGCTATCTTTCGGGGCGCCAGGCGGGTGAGCCGCCTCCGACACTCTTCGAATATCTGCCCGAAGATGCATTGCTGATCGTGGATGAGAGCCATGTGACGGTGCCGCAGATCGGCGGAATGGAACGGGGAGATCATGCCCGCAAATCAGTTCTGGCCGAGTTCGGTTTCCGCCTGCCGTCCTGTCTCGATAACCGGCCACTGAAATTCGGGGAGTGGGAGGCTTATCGTCCGCAGACTCTCTTTGTCAGTGCGACGCCTGGGCCGTGGGAAGTGGCGCGTACGGAAGGTGTTTTCAGCGAGCAGGTGATCCGTCCAACAGGACTGATCGATCCGGTGACCGAAGTGCGGCCCGTGGATCGTCAGGTTGACGATCTTCTGGCTGAGTGTCGGGATACGATAGGGAAGGGAGGCCGTATTCTTGTCACGGTACTGACCAAGCGGATGGCCGAGGATCTGTCCGAGTATCTTGATGAAGCTGGCCTCAAGGTGCGCTACCTCCATTCTGATATCGACACCTTGGAGCGTATCGAGATCATTCGTGATCTGAGGCTGGGTGTCTTCGACGTGCTGATCGGGATCAATCTTCTTCGTGAAGGACTGGATATTCCGGAATGTTCGCTTGTCGCCATTCTTGATGCCGACAAGGAGGGTTTCCTTCGTTCACGAACGTCGCTGGTCCAGACCATTGGTCGTGCGGCCCGTAATGTGGACGGCCGTGTCCTTCTGTATGCCGACAAAATGACAGAGAGTCTGCGCTATGCCATCGAGGAGACAGCGCGCCGACGCGAGAAGCAGGCGGCATGGAATGAAGAACACGGCATTACCCCTCAGAGCGTGCGCAAGCACATTGGTAAGATCGTCAATTCAGTCTTTGAACAGGATTACGTAACGGTTACGCCGACAGAAGGCGCTGAGGCGGATGAGTTTGTCGGCAAGAATCTCGATGAAACCATAGCGGATCTGGAGAAGCGGATGCGGGCTGCGGCTGCCGATCTGGAGTTCGAGACGGCAGCGCGGTTGCGAGATGAGGTCAAACGACTGGAAGCGCTACAGCTTGGCATCGAACCACCATCATCTTCAGTTCCAAGACCAGGTGCCGTCCGGAAAAAGGCGACGGCCCCTGTGCCGCTTGGGCCGGGAGGTGGTGGGTATGATCCTTCGAAAGTGAAAAAACGATCTGGCAAGCGCAAGTAAGGATAGATCGTTTTTAATCTGGTATGCAGGTGTAGCTTTCCCATTCGAGTGAATTGGGAGAGTCCAGAGATACTGTATAATCAGGGGAGGAGCAGAGGTAGCCCTCTCTGGTGCGGATACAGTAACCGGGATGATGTGAATATAAAAATTTGTCATGTGTTTGTGCAGGATCGAATATTGTTAGGGCAAGAATGTCCCTGTCCTGCATCTCTGATGTTAGAAGTAGGCCATCTTCTGTTTCTCTGATGTAAAATATCTGGCCATGCAAAGAAATGCAGAGAACATTTCTCTCGCTGCCTGGATCTCTTAAAACTGGAATTGCACTGTTGTCCGCTAGGAAGCTGTTCTGACAGGTGAAGTGGTGGTTTTCAGCGTCGTAAGCCAGAAGATTGCCGTGATATGTCAGGATTTTTTCTACATTCGCCCTGATCTGCGAAGAACGTGATGCAGGAACGGGAAAGCTGCCTGTCACCCGAAAATACGTAACAGTCCTAAGATAGTCAGACGCTTCCTGCATGTATCCATGCCAGCACAGCGCCGCAAGAATGCGATTGCTGAGTTCCCTGTCATTATCAATAGTTTTTAGGGAAGGGCCTTCATCCTGAAGGCATCTTTCATACAAATCCTTGCAAAGGCATGGATGTGATGATGTTGCCTTTCGTAGCCGCTGCTTGATATTGGTCGGATGCTGACGGCGGATTTTCGAGACGGTTCCGGGCAGTTCCGTAACGCCCTGCGGACTACGCAATACCTCAAGTAAAGACCGAAAATTCTCTGAGCCACAGATATGGTCGAAAATGAGGTGCCCCGTATGGAACGTGGGGACGAGATGAATCGCTTCTATTGCGTCCGCTATCTTGTGGGCATGGTAATAATCAACCGTTTCAGCAGGATCGTAGGCGACGAATATCTCACCCTGAACCTGAGATTGTCTGAGACCCATCCTTTCCATGCCAGACCGGAAATTTCGTTCCACATATTCCCCGGGAATATCACATTCATCAGGGTCCAGAGACCATTTGGGTGCGGCGGCAAAAACTGCCGTGGCATTAAGCTGTTTTGAAAAGGAAATCGCAGCATGGCCACCCATGGAGAGGCCGATCAGAATGATTGTTTTATAATTCCGCGCAATTTGATTGATTTTATCAAGTATTATTTCAGTTTCAGGAGAGATATACCAATGGTCCACTTTTGCCGTGACGCCGATAGCATTGATCCGGTTTTTTTTAATGGGTGTAGCACCCAGAAAAGAAGTCGTGGCTATATGTGTTTTCCACGCACCTTCAAAGGTTACCAGCAGATAATCACTGTCACCAGTGACATGGTGAAGAACCAGTTCCTGACCTTCGAAGATCACCATAATGCACCAACGCTTTAAAATTAATACTGGCGTATGTATTCATTAGGATGAGTTTTATATTTTAAACAATTCACGAGACGTTAAATACATAGGAAATAAAAAAATAGAAACATTTTGAGATGTTTCTATTGCTGAGAGAGATTAAGCGTGATGGGAAAAGAAAAATCCTGTTTTAGCAGAAGGCCGTGAGAGGGCTGGCTCGATAAAGCACGGCGCAGTTAGACCAGTTCAATCAGCACAACCAGAACTGGGACGGCCGCCAGCATAATCCATGCACCCATCGCGCATGTGGCAAAGATATGACCGGCTTTCCGCCTGATGCTGGTGGAAAGGGAGCGTTGTGCCGAGGCGGAGATTTTTTGCTCGACAGATGTTGTCTGGCTCATGGGGATTTTCCTTCTCCCAGACTTATTTTGGTTATGGCGGATACAGGCAGGATTGACCCGCTGAGAAAAGGCCTCCATTGCGGTAAAATAAAGGCGTTTCACGTAAAAAGCTTTTTTAATAAATCTCGGAATGTTACCTGAGTGGATCGCCGAAATCGGAGAGGCCCCGCGTCATTTTTCGCGTGCGAGTTCCATAAAGCGGGCTGCATCAGCCACATCCCCGGCGACTAAAGCGATACGATCCAATATCGTCGGATCTTCGCCCCAGCGTTGCATCTGCGCCTGTTCGTCAAGAGTGGCGAGATCAACGGCGCGTTCGGCTTCCAGTGCATCCTCCGCGACAGCCATGCCGAGCGTGAGACTGCCCAGCGCCGGAACGGCGACGCCGAGCCCTGCAAGCTCTGCATCAGTGTAACGCGACAGCGCATGCTGGAGTTTCGCCAGAGCGTCCGGAGACTGCGTGATCGGCATCATGCCGTTTGTGACGGCTAGGTTCACGCCATGTCGTGACCGCAGCCAGTCCAGCCAAGGCTGCCAGAGTTCAGTCTGGCGCGCATGAACCGGTTCCTGAGCTTCGGCGCGGTAGCACAGGAGGTCATGCTCGCCATAACCGGCCAGCGTGGTTACGGAGTGCTGACGGTCTGTCATCACACGCTCGATCATCGTGCCGGCAATGCGTGTAAGCGGCAGTGAATCAGGTCCAAAACGCTTCTGCGGATCATCTGCGCCCGCCGCCTGCCATTCCGCAGCCAGCGCATCGGCCAGAGCTCGGGAATGGACTTCGAGAGGAGAGCGGTCCGGCAACATGACGGGCTTGCCATCCAGTGTGACGGCAAATCCGCGCTGCGTCATCTCGACTGCGGCGTGAGTCCAGAACCGACGGCGGGGGGCCGGACCATCCGCCGAAAACCGTTTCTGTCCGCTCATCGCAGCAGTCCCTTCAGCATGTTCATCAGGCCGCCTGCCTTACTGGTCGAAGCAGGGGCGGCCGCAGGTCCGGGAGCACCTTCGCGGGCCGTGGCTAGCAGGTCCGGACACTGATCGCTCTCGCTTCCTGCGCCGCCGATCGAGATTGCAAACCGTCCGTCAGAACCTGGCTCAAGGCGCGGCTGGGGGGTATCCACCGTGCCGCTCACCGCTACTGGTGAGGAGGCTGCTGCCCCTCCAACGCCAATACGCGGTGCAAGATGCAGGTCGAGAGCGCCATTCGTCAGATTCACCGTGCCGTGCCCGGTCAGGGACAGCAGGTCGGCCTCAAGACCAAGACGTCCGATGTTCGCCGTTCCTCCGGCAAGCTGGAGGTGCGTGCCGAAGCAGCGCAAGGCCAGAGTTCCCCGAACGGGGACATTGCGTCCCAGTATGCTTTCGAGCGCTTTGCCGTTAACCCGGCCGCCCACCATGGAAAGACCGACATGGCCGACGGCGGTCTGCTCCCAGCTATCAAGATTGGACCCGTCTGCCGTGATGCTGCCGACAACCTGAATGGAGCCGTTCACCAGTTCAGGCATGCCGCTCCAGGACTGAATCACCTGTGTGGGCAGCACAAACGGGGCTGCTGTGATGCTCAGATGGGGGACGGCGCCGGATGCGTCATAAGTCACACGTCCCGACTGGGCCATGCCCTGCGCATTGCCTGTGGCCGTGCCATGAAGCGGGTCTGCGACCAGCTTGCCGTCATTCAGAGTGATATGAGCTGAAACGGCATCCCATGCGACGGATTGCCAGGTCATTCTCTGGGCGTTGACGTCCAGTGTGGCCTGAGACGTGCGCAGAAGGGATGACGGTTCGCCTTTTTCCAGAACGGCAAGGGGGGCAGTGCTGGTCATGTGACCATCTACCTTGAGCCCCTGAAGGGCTGGCTTGCCTGCGCCGAAAGTAAGCTCCGGAAGCGCGCCGTGGATATCCAGAGAGGTTTTACCGCCGCCCGCCGTGCCGTCGAGCGTGATGGAGGACGGCCCGTTGATGAGGGATAGGGTGACGGGCAGGGAAGCCGCGTCAGGCGCTTTTGCCGCAAGCAGAGTCTGGCCCAGTGTGCCGAGCTTGCCGCGCACGGACAGCGACTGCCCGTTCAACTGTCCGTCGAGGGCCACGGCGACGCGATCGTCAGGACTGTCCGCATCGAGCGAGAAGCTGCTGGCACGCAGGCCGGTCATCACCCGGTCAAGATTGGCAGCACCGGTCCGCAGATGCAGCATCCGTAAAGCGGGGTCTCGTCCGCTGCCGGTGATCCCCGCCTGAAGCGAGATCGCTGCTGCGTCGGGCAATCCTGCGTGAGGGAACAGCGCTTCCAGATCATGTAGCTGGTCGAGCGTGCCGTTAATCTGGAGATCGTAACCTGCATCATTGACCGGATCGGCCACGACACCGCCGATCTGGAGCTGTCCGGCCTTGTGCTTGTTGGCCGCAAATGTAGCTGTCAGATTGAGAGGCCAGGGCTGCCCCGTCACAGGTGGGAGAGGGCCGGTGGTGCCGGTCACGGTGAAACCGCCAACTCCATGATGGCCACGAATATCGAGTTTGGTCAGCGTCCCGTCGAGACCAGTCAGATCGGCGCGATCGAGGTCGACCGTGCCGGTGACATGGTTGCGGGCATCGTTCCATGAGGTTGCACCGTCACGCAGATGCAGCGATGCGACGGCAAGATTCCAGTGCTGACCCGGCCCCGAGGATGTTCCGTCACCACTGCCGGAAGACGGCGGCGGCGTCATGATCCAGTTGGCTATCCCGTCAGGCGTGCGTTCCAGCGTCAGGCGCGGGTTGGAAACACTCACATCCTCCAGCACGACGCGGTGATGGAACAGGGGTGAAAGCGCCAGTCGGGCTCGCACTTCGTTCGCCACGAACATTTCACGGCTGGAGCCGCCGGGAATGTTGGTCAGGCCGACGCCCTGCGCGCTGATCCACGGATAGGGAAGCAGCCATACATGCAGCGAGTCGATCCGCAAGCCGCGACCCGTCTGGTGCTCCACGGCTTCGATCAGCCGGGTCCGCATCCAGTTCGCGTCCATAAGGGCAGAAGCGAGGCCCGTGCCGCCGAGCAGCACGGCAATGCCCCCGACACCAAGACCGAGCTTTGTCTTGAATTTCATGCTCATTTCCTGCGTGGCGCCGGGGTTGAGCCGGCGATGAAGCCGAGTGCTTTGAACGTCTCTTTCATGTGCGGCGGCAGTTCGGCGCTGACTTCGAGCCATCCCCCAGCCGGATGAGGCAGGACGAGGCTGCGGGCATGCAGATGCAGACGGTCGGCGAAACTGTCCACATGCACCTTGTCGCCACCATATTTCGGGTCGCCGAGGATCGGGGTGCCGATCGACTCACAATGCACGCGAAGCTGGTGGGTGCGGCCTGTCAGGGGGGAAAGGCCGAGCCATGAGAATTTACGGGCCGCCGAGTCCAGTACTTCATAATCCGTGCGGGCCGACTGCGCATCCTCATCGTCACGATCCGCCGCAATGGTGATCGAACCGGGCCCTGCACCGAGGCGGGCGAGAGGCTGGTCGATCTCGCCGGACATCGGGTCCGGGCGCCCCACCACGACGGCCCAGTAGGTCTTTTTCACGTCACGACCCCGGAAGGCGGCGGCCAGCTTGGCGGCCACGCCCGGCGTGCGTGCGAGCAGCAGAAGGCCGGACGTGTCGCGGTCGATACGGTGCACCAGACGCGGGCGCGGGTCGTCGCCTTCGCGCAGACCCTCAAGCATCATGTCGATATGACGGGTGATGCCGGGGCCGCCCTGCGTGGCGAGTCCGGAAGGTTTGTTCAGCACGATAAGCTGCTGGTCCGAATAAACCACCATCTTGCGAATCTCGTTCGCCAGCTTCACGTCCAGCGGGCGCGGAACATCGCGGGAGGCTTTCGCGGCCATGGGCAGGGGCGGCACGCGGATGGACTGACCAGGCACGAGACGTGTGCTGGCCTCGACGCGCTTGCCATCCGCGCGGATCTGTCCTGTCCGGCAGAGTTTCTGCAACGCGCCCTGCGTCAGATGGGGGTAATGACGGCGGAAATACCGGTCGAGACGAATCTCCGCCTCATCCTCGCTGACCGTCAGCATGGTCACACTCATAATCCGCGCCTCACATTTCCTTGCCCTGTACTGCGCGGCTTGCCCTTATTCCGCCCCATGTGTCCAGTCTGCGACGCACTTCGCGCTCAAATCCGAGGCCTTTCGGATTGTAGAATGTCTGTCGTTCCATGCCGTCGGGGAAGTAATTCTGGCCGGAGAAGCCTTCTTCCGTGTCGTGATCATACTGGTAGCCATCGCCGTAGCCGATGTCCTTCATCAGCTTCGTGGGTGCGTTGAGGATGTGGGCTGGCGGCATCAGGCTGCCGGTCGCCTTTGCGGCGCGTCGGGCCGCGCCATAGGCTTTGTACACCGCGTTTGATTTCGGTGCGGTGCCGAGATGCACCACAAGCTGCGCCAGCGCCAGTTCACCCTCTGGCGAACCAAGCCGCTCGTAGGTTTCCCATGCGGCGATGGCCAGTGGCAGCGCGGAGGGGTCGGCCATGCCCACATCCTCGGCGGCGAAGCGGGTCAGGCGACGGGCGATGTAGCGGGGGTCTTCGCCGCCTTCCAGCATGCGGGCGAACCAGTAGAGCGCAGCGTCGGGGTCCGAGCCACGCAGCGATTTATGCAATGCCGAGATGAGGTTGTAATGCTCTTCCCGGTCCTTGTCGTAGAGCACGGCGCGTCTTGCCAGAACGCGTGCCAGTTCCTGCGGGTCGAGCGGCTTTTCGGTTTTCAGGCTCAGGACCTGCTCGACCATGTTCAGCAGATAACGACCGTCGCCGTCCGCCATGGCGCGGAGCGTGGCGCGTCCGGACTCGGTCAGCGGCAGCGTGCGGCCTGTTTCCTCCTCGGCGCGCGCCAGCAGGGCTTCCAGAGCCGGGTCGTCCAGACGACGCAGCACCATGACCTGACAGCGCGACAGCAGAGCCGAGTTCAGCGCGAAGGACGGGTTCTCGGTCGTGGCGCCGACCAGAACCACCGTCCCGTTTTCCACCACGGGCAGGAAACCGTCCTGCTGGGCGCGGTTGAAACGATGGATTTCGTCCACGAACAGCAGCGTGCCGCGTCCTGCCTCTGCAAAGCGACGGGCTTCCTCAAAGGCTTTCTTGAGGTCAGCCACACCGGAAAACACGGCGGAAAGCTGTACGAAGCGCAGGTTGGCGGCCTTGGCCAGCAGGCGGGCGATGGTGGTCTTGCCGACGCCCGGACCGCCCCAGAGGATCAGACTCGCCAGCGTGCCGCGTTCCAGCATGAGGGTGAGAGCACCTGTCGGGCCGAGAAGCTGATCCTGACCGACTACGTCTTCAAGCTTTGTGGGGCGTAGCCGGTCGGCCAGAGGCTGGGTCGCGCCCGCATGTCCTGACGCACCACCATTTTTCGGCAGGTCATCCTGAAGCGTCGGGTCCGCACCGCCGCCGAACAGATCGCTGCCCGTGCCGGGCGGGGTCTCACGCTGCGCTGCCATGACCGCTTTCCTTCCCGTTCATCCTTCGTTCATAGCGCGGCTGCCAGTTACAGGCGAGTTCTGCAACCGCTGTGTCCGATATGTGCCCGGTCGGTTCCATATGGAAGGACATGGTTTCCTTTTCGATGTCAGGGGCCGCACAACGGCCTTATGTGGTCCTGATCTTCGTTCGATCATTGCGATCTGAGGCGAAGAGTTCTTTCCCCTGAAGCCGGAAAGTCCCGGATCGATTTTATTATATCCCGTTACTGCGGTGGGGTATGTCCGGACATACTGTTTTGTATCTCGCGCATTTCAGTCGATCCCGACAGACACCAGCGGGTTGGTGGGCATCGGCATTGGTTCCGGTCACGATCGGCGCAAGGAGCCTCTGCCGGATGCCGCCGACCATGACCGGAATGGCGGCGGGGGTATGGTAGCGATTGAGAAGCTTGGAAAAGCTCTATGCTGGCGATCCGTAGCGCGTTGTCGGCGCTCAGATGGTCGCGGGCCCCCGCGCTTCAGTGCTTCAAAAACACACATCGGTCGCACCCCATCAGTGGGCTTCACTCCGCAGAGATATTGTGAAGCAGACCTTAAGAATACTCTCGACACGCTCACCACTGAACTCAACGAACCGGAAAGAAAGCGTCAGTGCTGTCCGGCATCCCTGAGTCGCACGCCGGAATTGATCCGGTCTGCGATCTCTTCAAGCGTGCAGCCCTTGGTTTCAGGCACGAAAAGGCGACCGACGATGAAGAACAGCATATTGAAGCCAGCAAGGCACCAGAACACGCCGTAATCGCCGATCACAGCCATGCTGGACAGGAAGACATTGCTGATCAGCCAGTTGGCGATCCAGCTTGAAAGCGTCGAGCAGGAAACGGCGAATGTCCGTCCCCGGAGCGGCTGGATTTCCGAGCCGACGATCCACGGCAACGGGCCCTGACCGAGGGCGAAGGACGCGATGAAGAGAATGAGGAAACCGATCGCGATGGTGCTGGCCAGCATGGATTGCGAGCCTGTCCAGAGCAGCGTTCCGAAGCCGAGCATGGCTACTGCGGAGAAAAACGTGCTCAGGCTCAGCAGGATACGGCGACCCCAGCGATCCATAAGCCCCACGGCCACCAGAGTCGCCAGCGTGTTCACCAGACCGATCGCCGTGGTGCACCAGACAGAGGCCGACGGAGTGAGGCCCATGTGGGAAAGCACGATCGGCGCGTAATACATCAGCACGTTGATGCCCGAGAACTGCTGCAGCATCTGCAAGGCGATCCCGAGGGTGAAGGTGCGGCGGAAGCTGGGACTGGAAATCAGCAGCGCCGCCCCGGCCGACTCCTCCCGGCCGAGTTGCGCGTCGATCCGGGAGAGTTCCTCATCCGCGTCTTCAGCGGACTCGCGCAGCGTCATCAGAACGGTGCGCGCTTCTTCGCGGCGTCCCTTGGTCAGCAGCCAGCGCGGGGAATAGGGCAGCAGCAGCGTCGCCATCATGAACAGCACGGTGGGGATGGCGAGGACACCGAACATGATGCGCCAGTGACCACCGGGCGTCAGCAGACTGTCGGACGTGTACGCCAGCAGAATGCCGATGGTGATCATCAGCTGGTAGGAGGCGATCATCCCGCCACGACGGTCTTTTGAAGCAATTTCAGCGATGTAGAGGGGAGCCGCGAAGGCGGCGAGGCCGACACCCAGCCCGAGGCAGGCGCGACCGACGATCATGGCCGTCACACTGCCGGCGAGCGCGCAGAGGGCCGTGCCGAGCAGGAACAGCATCCCGGCGATCAGCAGTGTGCCTTTCCGTCCCCATTTATCGGCGATGAATACGGCAAAGACAGACCCGAAGGCTGCGGCCAGCATGAGAGAGGAGACGATCCACTCGGTGGTCCGGTCGTTCGTTGCGAACTCTTCCCGGATGAAGCCCAGCGCACCAGCGATCACGCCCGTGTCGAGCCCGAACATGAGGCCAGCCAGTCCTGCCGCGAGGGCCAGCATGTAGGTCTTGCGGCGCACCCGCGCGGAAGCATCCATCGTGACGGATGTCGAGGCTTGGAAAGGCATCAGGGTGTTCTGACCTCTTTTGACGCACCGGATTATTTCACAACCGTGTCAGACCTTTCGGCGCGCCGTCCTGACAAGTCAATACTTTCTCAATGTTTGCGCTTTTTCTTCCATGCCGCGCGTACCTCGGCGGCCGTCATCCGATGGGCGGATTTCCCGGTCTGGCCAGCGTCGGTTCCGCCAGGCGCATGGCCGGAAGCGGGGTGTGCATTCACTTCCTGCAACGCCTGTTCGCACATGGAACCTTTGCCGACACCGAGCTGTATGGTGGGCAGCAACGCCAGCGGCGGGAAGACAAATCCAAGCCCCGTTGCCGCCGCCGCCCGGGCAATGATTTCAGCCCCCGGCAAGACGCTTGGCGATTTCAGGGGGCCTGTGATGTTGAACGCGCCGGGGAAAGACAGGATCGTCGGGCCGATCGAGCGCGTGGTCAGGGAATAATCGATTCGATTCGTACGGAAATTCACGTCCCCCCGGCCCAGCGTGCGAGTGTCGCCCGTGCGCAGCAGGAGCGAGTTCGTCGTCGCCACACCTTCATGCAGCGGCATGTCCGCTACAAAACATTCGACCTTTGTGTGCGAGGGCAGACCAAGCGCCGACAGCACCGCATCGCCCAGTTCCAGTCCCAGCGCGGCGGGCAGAAGCGCCGAGATCTCGCCACCCTGCACCAGAACCAGCGTCAGGCCGCCATTTCCGTTCGCCATCAGGGACGCTATCGAATTTCCGGTTGCATTCAGACTGAACCGACCGCCGATAATGCCGCCCTGCGCCTGCGTGCCGGTTGTCGTTCGCATGATGTGCGCCAGATCGATGCGTGAGAAATCGACCTTCGCCTTCACGGCAAAATTTTTGTCGTTCACCGGGGTGAGGGTGGCGGTGCTGGCGAGTGTGCCCTTGCCGATGCCGAAATTGAGTTTTTTCAGATCAATGGCACCGTCCTGGACCGCGAATTCGGCATCAATATCGTCAAGCGGAAGCTCTTTGTTCTCGATGTGATCGCCCTTGTAGGTGACGTGGGCGTTGATGGCGCGCAGCTTCGGCACATTGATGGGCGTGTCGGGCAGAATGTTCGGGTCTTTCGCATCGACCTTCTTGTCTGACGTGGTTTCCTTGCCGGGCTTCGCGCCGATAAAGCCGCCGAGATCCTTGATATCAACGCGATGTGAATGCAGTGTCGCCTCGACAAACGGCACCTGCTGGTGCGGATCGACGGTTATCGTGCCGCTGAGATCGCTTGATCCCATCTGGCCGGTGAAGTTCTCGAAGCTGATGTGCCGCTGGTCATAATCCAGCTTGCCGGTGATGTGATAGGCCGGGGTCTGCGGGATGGGCACGCCGGTCAGCGGATAGAGCAACGACATGTCCGGGCCGGAGAAGTGCAGGACAAGGCGCGTTCCCCTGAAGGCCAGCGGATCATCCACGCTGCCTTTCAGGGTGGCGCGGGTCAGTCCGTTGCGGATATCCAGATCGACCGGGTAGGGCGTTTTAGAATCCGAAAGCGACAGCAGGGCGCCTCCGGTAAAATGGCTGATGATAGGCTGACCGGCATATCGTCCCGTCGTATTGACCACGATGGTGCCACGGTCCTGAGCAGATGTGGGCGGCGTCGTGTGGACCTGCGACGTCATATCCCCGCGCAGTTTGGCGTCTCGCACACGCACCAGCCCGTCCCTGATTTCCAGCTCCCTCACCGAGGAGAGCGAGAACCCTGAGTCCGCTGAAGTATTCTTCTTTTTGTCGCTGTCAGACGTAAACGTATAGTTGTTGGTGCCGTCTGCCCGGCGCTGGATATCGGCATGTGGCGTATCGACGGCGATGCGGGGCAGTTCCGTTCTTCCGTGGAGCAGCGGCAGCAGGCGCAGTCTGACCAGAAGATGGTCCGCGGTGAAAAAAGCCTTCTTTTCCGAACTGAACGCCTCGGGCTGTTCGATCAGGACATCATCGACGATGATTTTGGGGACGAACCCTACATGCACATGCAGGTGCTGGATTGTCGTCTTGCGTCCCAGCGCCGCCGTCGCCTGCTGGTTCACCAGCGGCACGAACCAGTCCCACGACCAGAACATGATCAGCAGGATGATGAATATGACAGGCGTAGTCACGCCGATCAGGAGTTTACGATGTCGCTGGGGAAAGGAAGTGCCGGTCATGAGGTCCACGGATACAGGTGAAAGGCCAGATGCCGTCAAGGTCGTAAAGTTTGGCCATGTCCAACATGAACGACGGAGGGAAGAGCAGGTTTCATCATTCCCTGCGGGATATGCCTGACAAGGAGATCGTGGATTGCGTCAATAAATTTGAAGTAATAAAAGTGCATTGATGAAGGTTATGAATGTATTCGTAAGCGCTCTTCCAGTTACATCACGTCGCACCATTGCCGCATCAGGTTGTGATAGACGTTCACAAGGCCGAGAATGGCGGAATCGTCGTCTGGCAGGCGGGTGCGCAGGTCCATGATCTGCTGATCGAGATTGAACAGAACCTGTCGCTGGCCGTCATTGCGCACCATCGACTGCGTCCAGAAGAAAGACGCCCACCGACTGCCGCATGTCACCGGCTGGACGGAATGCAGGACGGTCGTGTCGTAAAGGATCATGTCCCCGGCAGGGAGTTTGACGTCTCGTGAGCCGGATTCATCATAGATGATCAGTTCACCGCCCTCATACTCATCAGGATCTGTGAGAAACAGCGTGGACGACACATCGGTGCGGATGCGCATTCCGCCGGATTTAGGAATGGGGCGGACGGCGTTGTCCACATGCGCCCGGAATTCCATCCCCACATCATAGCGGTTGAAGAGGGGAGGAACGACCCGCAACGGGATAGCAGCACTGTTGAACAGCTTGTTGCGGCCCAGCGCGCGCAGAACGAGCTCCGCGAGGGCGCGATGTTCCGGGTGATTGAGCGGAAGCTGGAGGTTGTTCTTCGCCTTCGCCGACTGCTGGCCTGCAGTCACTTTCCCGTCGCCCCACTGGGCGGCGGTGAGCACCGCCCGGCAATGCGCCAGTTCCTCGGCGGTCAGGACGGCTGGAATATGCAGCAACATGGAGAAAGACCCTGCTGGAAAAGTCTCTGCATATCACCAGCGGGATGAGCGGACAAACAAACCGCATATGCGGCTCATTCGCATCTTTCTGCCTTCAGCCCTTTCGTTCCGGTGAGACCCACAGCGCGACGCAGCCCGCCACCGCCGCCACAGTGACATAGATCGCCGGAGCCAGCGGCGTGTAGGGCGTCAGGGACGAGATGGCCGCCGGCGTCAATCCGCCGAAGATCGCATAGGCGATGTTGTAGGAAAGCGAGACGCCCGAAAAACGCACCATCGGTGGAAAGGCCCGCAGCATCCCCACAGGTACCACTCCGACAAAACCGCAGCATAATCCTGCCAGCCCTGCCCACAGTTCGAGCCTGCCCGGAAAGAGCGGTGACAGTCCGTAGAGCGCGAAGGCGCCGGCTGCCAGCATGGGACCGCAGATCAGTCCCAGCACGCGCGGCTGCATGCTGTCGGTCAGGGTGCTGACCGTCACCACGGACAGAGTAAGGCACACCGTCGCTACCAGACTGGCCATCATGGTTTCCGATGGCGACACATGGTGCAGGGTCTGCATCAGGGGCGGCATCATCAGGATCAGGACGACGATGGCGGCGGTCAGAGTCCACGTTGTCAGGACGGAGCAGAGGATCGAGCCGCGATAATCCCGCAGGAGGATTCCGGCGGGGAGTGTCGTTGCCGTTTCGGCGCGCTCATGCATTTCCCGAAAGACCGGCGTTTCATCGAGCCAGCGGCGCAGTACCATAGCGCCCAGCCCGAAGATGCCGCCGAGCAGGAAGGGAATACGCCAGCCCCACGCGTTCACATCATCCGGAGAGAGCGTGCCGTTCAGGGCCAGAATAACCAGTGAGCCGAGAAGAATGCCACCCGTGAGGCCGCCGGTGAGCAGTCCGGTCGCCAGTCCGGTGCGTCCCGGTGGGGCATGTTCCGCCACGAAGACCCATCCACCGGGAGCTTCACCGCCGATCGCAGCACCCTGAGCCATGCGCAGCAGCAGAAGGATAAGCGGTGCGGCGGCTCCCAGCGTGTCGTAGCCGGGCAGAAGCCCCATCATCAGGGTGGGAAGCGCCATGAGCAGCACGCTGAAGGTAAAGACCTTTTTCCGGCCAGCGATATCGCCGAAATGCGCCATGACGATGCCACCGAGGGGCCGTGCCAGATAGCCCGCTCCGAACAGGCCGAACGTCTCCGTCTGACGCAGCCATGCCGCCTGACTTGCGGGAAAGAAATGGGCTGCGATCAGCTTCGCGAGGAAGGCGAAGATCACGAAGTCATAGAACTCGAGCGCTCCGCCCAGCGAGGCGAGGGCGAGCGTGCGGAGTTGCGAGAGCGGGAGGGCGGCAGGCGACGGCATCGTCGCGGAAGACGAGGACATTAAGCGATCCATGAAAGTGGGCGCGAAACCGCACGTGGTGTCGGGCAGACGGCGCTTATAGGGGAGGGCGGAGAACGAACCCAATAATTTTTCTTTCGCGTGTTTTGTTGACAACCAATGCCCTTCTCATCTGTTTCTGTAGGGTCACGTATGCATAGACAGGGCCCAAGCTTTGACGACACACCGAGCGGACAAGTCCGGAATCATTCTCTCCCTCACCATATTCGCGCTGGCTTTGCTGGGCGTGATCCTTGCGGCTGGCGGAGGCTGGCTCGCCATTCTTGGCGGCTCTGTCTACTACGTTGTGTGCGGCTTTGCCCTGCTGCTGACAGCGGCGCTGCTCTGGAAACGTCAGGCAGCGGCCCTCTGGCTTTACGCCGTGATCGTGTTCGCGACGCTGATCTGGGCCGTTGCCGAGGCCGGATTCGATTTCTGGACCCTCGCGCCGCGTGGCGATCTCATCCTTCCACTGGGTCTGTGGCTGCTGCTGCCCTTCATCACGACGCATCTGGGCCGTGGCGCGAAAGCTGCACGCACGCCTCTGGCCGCCGGTATTTTCGCGAGCCTTGTCGTTTACGGTTATGCCCTGACCCAGGATCCTCAGGATCTCGCCGGAACTATCCCGGAGGCCTCCAGCGGTGTCCCCATCATTCCCGGCGATGCGGAGCAGGAGGCCGATAGCGACTGGAGCGCCTACGGACGCACGCAGTTCGGCGACCGCTATTCTCCGCTGAAGCAGGTCACGCCCGCCAATGTGAAAAACCTGAAAGTCGCGTGGACCTTCCGCACCCATGATCTGAAAGGGCCGAACGATCCGGGTGAGATCACCGACGAAGTGACGCCCATCAAGATCAACGACACGGTCTATCTCTGCTCGCCGCACCAGAAACTGTTCGCTCTCGATGCCGCGACCGGCAAGCAGCGCTGGATGTTCGATCCGCAGCTCAAATATAATTCCAGCTTCCAGCATATGACCTGCCGTGGCGTTTCCTACGGCGAGACGGCCGATGCCACCGACGACTGCGCCAGCCGCATCTTCCTGCCGACCAATGATGGCCGCCTGTTCGCGATCAACGCGAAGACCGGTGCGCGTTGCCCTGCATTTGGCAAGGACGGCGAGATCAACCTGACCGATGGCATGCCGATGAAGGAGCTGGGCTTCTATGAGCCGACATCTCCGCCGATCGTGACCAGCAAGGTGGTGATCATTTCCGGTGCCGTGACCGATAACTATTCCACCCATGAGCCGTCCGGCGTGACACGGGGCTTCGATCTTCGCACAGGCGAGCTTGTCTGGGCGTTCGATACGGGCAACCCCAATCCGAACGAGCTTCCGTCGGACACGCATCAGTATGTGGCGAATTCGCCCAACTCATGGATCACTTCAGCCTATGATGCGAAGCTGAACCTGATCTACATCCCGACAGGCGTCGCGACCCCGGACATCTGGGGCGGTCATCGCACGCCGGATCAGGAACGGTATGCGTCCGGCATTCTGGCGCTGAACGGCGACACAGGCGAGAAGGTCTGGTTCTACCAGACGGTCCACCACGATCTGTGGGACATGGATATTCCGTCGCAGCCCAGCCTTGTGGACATCCATCAGGCGGACGGCACGGTCGTTCCGGCGATCTATGCTCCGGCCAAGACCGGCAACATCTTCGTGCTGGACCGCCGGAACGGACAGCTTGTCGTGCCTGCCCCGGAAACGCCTGTGCCGCAGGGTGCTGCGCCCGGCGATCATCTCTCCCCCACACAGCCTTTTTCCGAACTGACTTTCCGTCCGAAGAAGAACCTGACGGATGCGGACATGTGGGGCGCCACGATGGTGGACCAGCTTGTCTGTCGCATCATGTTCAAGTCGCTGCGTTATGAGGGACCGTTTACACCGCCTTCGACGCAGGGAACACTCGTCTTTCCCGGCAACCTCGGCATGTTCGAGTGGGGCGGTCTGGCGGTCGATCCGGTGCGGCAGATTGCTTTTGCCAATCCGATCGCCATTCCGTTTGTTTCAAAGCTGATTCCGCGCGGTCCGACCAACCCGGCGCAACCTGCTGCGAATGGCACTGCATCTGGATCGGAACTGGGCGTTCAGCCGCAATATGGCACGCCATTCGGTGTTGAACTGAATCCTTTCCTCTCGCCGTTCGGCGTGCCCTGCAAGCAGCCGGGCTGGGGCTATGTCGCGGGTATCGACCTTAAGACGAACAAAATCGTGTGGATGCATCGCAATGGCACGACCCGCGACAGCTCTCCGCTGCCCTTCGGCTTTAAGGTCGGCATTCCTTCTCTGGGTGGTCCGATCACGACGGGTGGTGGTGTGGCATTCCTGACCTCCACGGCGGATTATTATATTCGTGCCTACGACGTGATGACGGGCCAGCAGATCTGGGAAGATCGTCTCCCCGCTGGCGGCCAGTCCACGCCGATGACGTATGAGCAGAATGGAAGGCAGTATATTGTCACTGCCGCAGGCGGACATGGCTCTTTCGGCACAAAACTGGGCGATTACGTGATCGCTTATACGTTGCCGGATCAGACTGAAGCCACGCCCTGATTTCGTTCTGAGAGGAACGCTCGGAAAGCCCGCTGCGCCCCGATAATGGGGGACAGCGGGCTTTTTCTATGGGGAAAAATGTTTGATTTATAAAAGTATTTTTCGGACGCATCGTGGTGCTGCCACTGTTAGTGGCCTGAAAATGTAACCCTTTATTAAGTTTGTATATTTAACCATCGGAGAGGTCAGGAAAGAAAAAATTAATCCTGCGGGAGCGGGTTTCTCAACGTGACATGTATTGAGGAAATCCGGCTGTAGGGAGGAGTCGGTAAACGTGACAACCATCAGCAGCGGTGTTTCTTCCAGTAATGTCTCCGCGACATCTTCGGATCCACTGGTTGTTGCGTCAGGCGGCAGCGTTACGACTGTCACAATAGGGCAGGGCGCGTCGGCTACGATTTCGGGAACCGCCAGTGACGTCACCGTTTCCAACGGCGGCTCCATCACGGTCGCTTCATCCGGCGTCGTCAGCACTATCACGCTCCAGCCGAAATCCACCGAATATGTCAGTAAAGGTGGAAAGACGGTCTCGAGTTATGTCGATTCCGGGTCGACGCTGACTGTCTATACCGGCGGCTCGGCTGTCAGCACGACTGTCACAGGTCAGGGGCTTGTCAATATCTCGGCAGGCGGCGCGGCAAGCGGCGTCGTTCTGAACGACGGGTGGCTGGCGATCTACCCGACCGGATCAGCGGCGGATATCACCGTCAATTCCGGTAATCCCAATGCGACAATGACATATGCCAGTGTGCAGATCACGGGCGTGGGGCTGTACGTTGCGGGCACCGTCAGCAATGTCATCATCAATTCCGGCGGTGTGGCCAATTACGTCTATTATCAGAGTCAGGGCGTCGGTAAAAACACGATCGTCAATTCCGGCGGCATACTTCGCGAACAGGGTGGCGTGTCCATCGATGCCGTTCTCGAAGGCGGCGCTGAAGAAATCGTCTATTATAGTTACTATACCGGTTCCAGTATTTCGACCACGATCAGTAGTGGCGCACACCAGTATGTCTCTTTGGGAGTGGCGTCGGGGGCGATTGTTTCTGCGGGCGGCTATCAGATTGTCAGTGGCAAGGGTGGACGTGCCGTCGGCACGGAGGTGCTCTCCGGTGGAACCGCCACGGTATCGACCAGCGGCGTTGTCAGTGGCGCCTCGGTTGCGAGTGGAGGCATGCTTGCCGTATCGGCCACAGGCGTGGCGAGTGGCGGTGTTGTAGCCAGTGGAGGTAAGCTCGCGGTTGCTGCGGGAGGCACAGTCTCGGCAGTCGATATTGATGGCGGCACGCTGGTTCTGGCAGGCAGCGGCGCTCTCGCAACAGGCACTCTTCTGGAAAATCAGGGCCGGATTTCTGTCGCCAACAGCGCAATTCTTTCGGGTGGGACTTACACCAGCGGAACGATCATCGTTTCGAGTGGCGGTCATCTGAGCAATACCAGTCTCGGCGCGGGGGCCAGCGCCGTGATCGGGTCTGGCGGTCAGGCCGGGGGCATGAACCTTGCGTCCGGGGCGAGCCTGAGCGTCGGGTCAGGCGGCACGGTAAGCAGCACAACCGTGAGCAGTGGTGCAGTTGTCGAAGCCGCTTCCGGGGCTATCGTCAGCAGCACCCTTCTCAGCAGCGGTGGCCTTCTCCAGATCGACAGTGGTGCCACCACGACTGATACGACCCTTGTTTCCGGCGGGGCCATCGAGCTTGTCGGCACGACATGGTCGGACACGGATGCCCTGGAGTTCGATAGTGCGACCAACACGCTCTACATCACCGATAATGGCGTTACTCTGGCGGTAATCGATCTGGCATCCGCTGACGACATTTACAGTAGTGCCGATTTCACGATTTCAGAAACATCGGCCGATGCTCTGTATGCCTCTCCTAACGACGTTCTTGTGACGCTGACCGTTGCGGCCTGTTTCTGCCGGGGAACGCTGATCGAAACGGAATTCGGTCCGATGGCGATTGAAACCATCGAAGCAGGGACGCGCGTTCTCACGGTGGGGGGACGTTTCATGCCTGTGCGATGGCGTGGCGTACGCCGGTACACGCACAAACAGATGGTGCTGGACAGATCGCTTTGCCCGGTGCGACTGCGGGCACATGCGCTTGCAGATGATGTACCGCGTCGGGATCTGCGCCTTTCACAGCTCCATGCGCTGTATTTGCTGGAATTACTGCTGCCCGCCAACGCGCTGGTGAACGGAAGTTCCATATTTCTCGAGCCTCCTTCCCGATATGTCGAATATCACCATATCGATCTGGGCGTGCATGCCGTTATTCTGGCTGAAAACACTCCTGCTGAAACATTGCTGGATGATGATGCCGCACGGCGCAGTTTTGATAATTATGCCAGCAGGTGCCCGAAGGACTGTGAAACATGTGTTGCGCCTGTTTACTGCGCACCATTGATCGAAAGAGGGGAAGTCGTGCGGCGCCTGCAAAAATTATACGCACAAAGGGCGAAGATTCTCGATTTTCCCGAAGTTCGGCTTGAGGTCGAGGACTTTTATCTTGTCTGAGTTGCAGAAATTGGCGAAATCTCTCCAGCCTTAAGCTGTTTCAAAAGTTCTCTGCTGAGCGAGAACGCCCCAGAGGGCGACGGCGATCGGTGTGTTTTAGTAATGAAGCGAAGCGGGCATGGGGGTCGAGAGCATCTGAGCCGGAAAACGCGTATCGGATCACCAGCGGAGAAATATTGAAACAGTCTCTTAGGCCATTCTAAGGAAATGGCAGCCGTAACCATTCAGTTTCATCTTGGGAAAATAAGAAAAACTGGAGTTCGGGCAGATGGTGGCGAGGGGATACTCCGCCCTCGCCATGCCAGCCGTCGGTTCAGGCTCCGGCAAGACCTGTGCCGACCATTTTCTTCACGTCAACGCACCGGTCGAACGTTGCTTCATCCACATCTGAGGCAAGTGCGGCTGCACGCAACGTTTCCCCTTTTTCCATCGCACGATGAGCGATGGCGGCGGCTTTGTCATAACCGATCACCGGACTCAGCGCCGTGACCAGCATGACGGAGTCCTCGATATAACGGTTCAGCCGTTTCTCATCGAGCGTTGTACCTTCAACGGAGAAAACACGGAAATTTTTGCAGCCATCAGCAAGGATGCGGATCGCATGCAGGACATTGGCGACGATCACCGGTCGCATCACGTTCAGTTCCAGATTGCCCTGAGCACCAGCGAACGCGACAGCCGTGTCGTTGCCCATCACCTGCGTGGCGATCATCACCATCGCCTCACACTGGGTCGGGTTCACCTTCCCCGGCATGATGGAAGAGCCCGGTTCGTTTTCAGGGAGATGCAGTTCTCCCAGCCCGCAGCGAGGCCCAGAACCAAGCCAGCGCATGTCATTGGCGATCTTCATCAGCGCCACCGCCAGACCGCGCAGGCCAGCGGAGGCGCGGACCATTGCGTCCAGTCCACCCAGTGCAGCAAATTTGTTCGGCGCGGTGATGAAAGGCTTGTCCGTCAGGCTCGCGATCTTTGCTGCGATTGCCTTGCTGAAACCCGCCGGGGCATTCAGCCCCGTGCCGACCGCCGTTCCTCCCGCCGCAAGTTGCGCCAGACCAGGTTTTGCCGCTTTCAGCGCATCAAGCGCATCCTCAAGTTGCTGAGCCCATCCGGACCATTCCTGCCCGACCGTCAGCGGCACGGCATCCTGAAGATGCGTACGTCCGATCTTGACGACACTCATCCATTGCTCGGATTTCTTGCGAATGGCCGCAATCAGGGCCTCCATTTGCGGAAGAAGTGTGTTCTCGATCTCCAGCAGCGTCACGACATGCATGGTGGTGGGGAAGGAGTCATTGCTCGACTGCCCCATGTTCACGTCATCATTCGGATGAACCGGTTTTTTCGAGCCGATCTCACCGCCGAGAAGCTGGATCGCACGATTGGCGATCACCTCGTTGGCGTTCATGTTTGTCTGTGTGCCGGAACCGGTCTGCCACACGAACAGGGGGAACTCGCTGTCGAGTTTCCCTTCCGTCACTTCATCGGAAGCGCGGACGATCGCGTCGGCTTTCCATTGTGGCAGCCGTCCGTCGGCAAGATTTACAAGAGCAGCGGCTTTCTTGACGATACCGTAGGCCCGACACAGTTCGATCGGCATGACATCTCGCCCGATCGAGAAATGCACGAGGCTGCGCTGTGTCTGCGCGCCCCAGTAATGATCTGCCGGGACTTCGATTTTGCCCATCGAGTCCGTTTCAACGCGCGTGCCCGTCGCCCTGATGCCGATGGGCACGTTTCGTAGTGTATGAACTTCGCTCATTCCTGCCTCCCGTGCGGGTGTGCCCCATCGTAGCGGCAGAGGCGGGGGCGTGTGCGTGGTCTCGCGCAAGCGTGACCACAACGCAGCTTTGTGTGGTCGTGTCAGAAATTACGCTCGATCACGACCGTTCCACGGCGAAGAGCCAGACCGAATTGCACCCATCCGATCCCGGCGAAGATCAGTTCGCAGGCAATCAGTGTGCCGACCAGCCACAGCCCGGACCAGGGCAGCGTCGCATAGAGCATCACGCCGATAGCGATCGTGACAAGTCCGCCCAGCATCATCATCCACCAGCCGGACAGGGCCCGGTTCTGGAAGGCGATCATGGAGCGGACCGCTCCTCCGATAACCATGCTGATGGCGATGAAGGCCGTGATGAAGGCCGAGCCCGTCGCGGGTTCTTCAATCAGAAGCATGCCTCCCAGAATGTAGAGGCAGCCAAGAAGAGCCGAAAGCAGCCGGCTGCTCCACTCACGGCATGAAAACGCATGGGCGAGCTGGAAGGCCCCGGCGATGATGAAGATAACCCCGAACAGAACCGTACTGGCCAGTGTTACGGAAATGGCGTCGATCCAGGCAAAGGCCCCGAGGGCAATGCTGGCGATACCCAGCAGGACGAACCGGAGCCAGCGGTTTCCGACGTGTGTGTTCATGATGGTAAATCCTGCTTCCGGGCGACGAGAAAGACGAAGCATACAACAATTCGCTCGTATCCTTCTTGTTTTCTGTCAATTGAGATCGGGACGAAAGTATTCCGCCGCTCGCAGTTCAGTTTCCCGACGGTTCTTCCTGTTTCCGTCGTATCGCCATCAGTGCGAGTGCCCGCGCATAGACAATCTTTTTCGGCAGCCCGTTGGCGGTGGCCACCAACGCTGCCGCGTCCTTGACCGACTGCGTGGTGAGCGCCGTCTCAAGCTGGTCGTCCAGATTGTCGGTTTTATGCTCTGTCTCGTCGAAGGGGCCGATCAGGACGGTAATCTCGCCTCGGGGTGCCGTTTCGGCATAAAAGGCGGCAAGAGAGCCGATGGTTCCGCGTCTGGCCTCCTCAAACCGTTTCGTCAGTTCCCGTGCGACCACGGCAGGTCGCTCTTCTCCGAAAATCACACCGAGATCCGCCAGCATCTCGGCCAGCCGATGCGGTGCTTCGTGCCAGATCAGCGTGGCTTTCAGTCCGGCGCGCTCCGCAGCGTGCAGGGTGGCGAAACTTTCCCGGCGTGCGGCGCTACGAGGAGGCGCAAAACCGACAAAGAGAAACGGATGGGGCGGCAGGCCGGACAGCACCAGCCCGGTCAGTGCGGCATTCGGTCCTGGCACGGCGGTGACGCATATTCCGGCATCAATGGCGGCGCGGACAAGCCGATAACCGGGATCGGACAGCAGCGGCATACCGGCGTCCGAGACGAGGGCGATTCGTTGTCCCTGTAAAAGGCGGTCGATCAGCCCCGGCACTCTCTGACGTTCATTATGTTCATGCAGAGGTTCCGCCCTCGTGCCGATGCCGTGCTCGGTAAACAGCCGCGCCGTGACCCTCGTGTCTTCACACAGCACAAGGTCCGCCGTGCGCATGGCGGCGACCGCACGCGGGGAAAGATCTCCCAGATTGCCTATGGGTGTCGCGACGAGAGTCAGCAGTCCCTCATGCTGCGGGTGTGGGGGAGGATCATCTTCTGTGGGGACCGTTTCATCATCCCGGACATGACGTGGCCGCATTCCTTCGCTATGGGAGGAAGCATCATCGGGGTAACCCTCCGCCTGTGGCCCGGCAGGTAACCGTTCAGAAGAAGAGGCGGAAGATGGATCTGACATGCAGGTTCCTGTCGCGAGAGGCGGCTCACAAGACGCGGGGTGCTTTGCGCCATACCAGCCGACGCGCGGCCCGTCACCTTTCCGGTGTGGCGCTTCTGGCGCTTGCGGCCTGTAGTTCGGGGGGCACGGGCGCTCCGGGGACGGCCGCGAATGGCGGCCCGGCGACGGGCGCACGCAATGTGGGTCTGCTTCTGCCGCTCAGTGGGGCGAACGGCGCGCTTGGTAATGAAATGGTGGTGGCGGCAAAGCTGGCGCTGGCAAAGCAGAGTGGCACCGTTGCTCCTCCTCAGGTGGATGTGCATGACACAAGCGGTGCCACGGGCACGACGGGTGCCATGCAGGCCGCAATAGCAGCAGGGGACGGCATTGTTCTGGGGCCGCTGACCAGTGCCGACACGGGCCTGATTGCACCACAGGCCATTCAGGCAGGCGTGCCTGTGGTGGCGTTCACCAGTGATCTGGCGCAGGCCCGCTCCGGTGTCTGGGTCTTCGGCATCACGCCGCAGCAGCAGGTCGCACGTCTGGTGGAGGCGGCCCGGATCGAGGGGCGTCGGCAGTTCGCGGCGTTTCTTCCCGATACGCCTCTCGGCAGGGCGATGGGAGACGCGCTGATCCGTTCCTGTCAGAACATGGGGCTCGCTACCCCGCAGGTCGTCTACCATCAGACCAGTTCGGAAGCGATCAGGAGCGAACTGGCAACACTCAGCGCCTATGACAGCCGGTCGGCGACGGCCTCCGGTCAGGCGACCGGCCCAGCTCCCGATCTGCCTGCTGATCTCGCGGCGGCTCTCTCCTCGGCATCGAAGGCCAGCACTGCGGCGGATGCGCAGTCACCGACCGATCCCAAGGCTGTGCCGCCACCGTCCACCAGTGCTGCTTCTCCGGCCTCGACGTCCACCACCACCACACCGACATTGTCTGCGCCGCCATTCGATGCCCTGCTGCTGGGCGACACGGGACTTGCCCTGAAGGATGTGATTGACGCTCTCAAAGCCAATCAGGTGCGCAGCACTCAGGTCCGCCTGATGGGACCGGGCCTGTGGGCCGCGTTCGCAGGCAAGCTCGGCGGTATTGCCGGTGCGTGGTACGCAGCGCCGGATCCGGCGGCGCGCACCGCGTTCGTGCAACAGTTCGCCGCACAGAATCATCGTGTGCCCAAACCGCTTGCCGATCTTGCTTACGATGCCGGAACGCTTGCTGGATCAGTCTATGCCGCCAGCGGTGGGAATGGTTATCCGACGGACATCATGACCCGTAAGGAAGGGTTTTCGGGCGTCGATGGGGCCTTCACCTTGTCGGAGGATGGCCGGACAATTCGCAAGCTCGGTATTTTCGAAATTCAGAGTGGTGGGGGAACGCGCATTATCACCACGCCTGTTCCAAAAAATCCGTTGGTGCCGGGTTCTTCCTGACCCCAGTAATTCTGACCGTTTTCGCTTTGTCGCGGCCCGTTTCCCCTGTCTGTTTCAGATAGAGGAAACGGGCTTTTTTTGTAACAATATCCGTAAGTCAGCCTGTTTCGTGAAGTGGATCGATGTTGCCGGTCAGGCATTTTTTGGCTGATGAAGTGCATTATTGATGACACTGGGTGCCATGTTTGGATATTTTGTGACAAACAATTTCTGTTTTCTGGAAGATATTGCGAATTAATCTCAATTGCGTCATAGGATCATCAAAAGCTGACTGCGAGATGTAAATACCATGACGAATCGTTTCATCCGCCATACCTTCCGGCCTGCACCGCTGACAACCGGCCTCACTCTGGCCTGCTCGGCATTACATCCGCAGGCAGCCGACGCGGCCACGACGGCAAAATCCCGTCATCATCGGCCGGTCGTGCATAAAACGGTGGTGGCTGCTCAAACGCCGAAAACACCAGCCGTTTCTGCGGCGGGAGCCCAGACCCCGGTTACTGCAACTGGAACGGGTGCCCGCTCCATCAATACCGGGTCGGAGGTTCGCAAGACTTCCATTGCTTCGGAAGATGTTGTCGTGCGCGGCCGTGGAATGAATGTTCTTAATGAGGACATGGGTTTCGGACGCATGCCGCAGGACGTTCTGCACACGCCGCAGACGGTGAATGTGGTGCCAAAGCTGCTGATGGAGCAGCAGAATGTGAAATCCCTTGAGGAAGCACTTCGCAACGTGCCGGGCATTACTGCCTCCGTTGGTGAAGGCGAGGGCGGCATGAGCGGGGATCAGTTCCTGATCCGCGGCTTTCAGGCACAGAACGACATTTACGAAAACGGTCTGCGCGATTTCGGCGTCTATACGCGTGACAGTTTCGATTATGACCATGTTGCTGTGATCAAGGGACCGTCATCGGAAGTATTCGGTAACGGCACGACAGGCGGCGCGATCAATATCTCGACGAAGGTGGCGCGTCTGGGCAATAGCTATGGCGGCACTTTTTCCGGTGGTTCGGGCAGCTATTATCGCGGCACTCTGGATGTGAATCAGCAGATCGGCGAGCACACCGCCGTCCGCATCACAGGAATGGGGAATGAGAACGACGTTGTCGGTCGCGACGATGTTTATTCCCATCGCTGGGGTATCGCTCCTTCGATCGGGTTTGGGCTCGGAACAAAGACGACCTTCACGCTCGAATATTTCCATCAGAGCGACAACCGCATTCCGGACTACGGTGTGCCCGTCGTGACGAAGCCAGGTGCCACAGTGGGGAAACCCGCTACGGAATACGGGCTGAATCGCAATAACTGGTACGGCACCACCTACGATCAGGATGATTCGGCGGTTGATATGCTGACGGCCCGTTTCAAGCATCAGATGAACGAGCACATCACGTTTTTCGATGATCTGAGAGGGGGAATGTACAGCCGGTATTTCTCTGCTTCCCAGCCGGGATGTAGTGCAACCTGCCAGTTGGATTTCTTTACCGATCCGTCCGCCGCAACAGTTGACAGACGTGGTCCGCTGGGAGGTCCAGAACCTTACCAGCAGAATGACTGGTCAGTTCAGAACGTATTTTCAACGATGGCCAACTTCAATACCGGCTCCATCAGGCACCAGATTCTGGCCGGTATCGATATCATGCATGTCTATGATCGCCGCAAAAACTACGCCTATAATTACAACGGCGTGAACGGCACGCAGACGGACACGACCAGCCTGATCAATCCATCGGCTTCTGAGCCGGGTCTGGTTCTTGGTAAGCTGGGTCAGTATCAATACGATCTGGTAAACATCAAGAACGGGGTGGGCCAGAAACTCTACAAGACCGGAGAGGCCACCGATGTCGGCGCCTTCTTCTCCGATCAGGCGTGGCTTACGCCGTGGTTTTCGATCAAGGCCGGGTTCCGCTGGGATCACTGGAACAGCCATTATTCGGCGACCGACGGTGTGGGAACAACCAACACCTATCTGGGCCAGCAGCAGAATACGTTCAATCCAAACGTCAGCCTTATGTATACGCCCACGGATGATGCCATGTTGTACTTCACCTGGTCTGAGTCCACGACACCCCTTGGATTGTATGTCACCAACAGCAGCGAGCCGTTGACTTCGACCACGTCGAAGATGCATCCGGAGCGCAGCAATCTTTATGAAGTTGGCGGTAAATACAACGCTTTTCATGGTCGGATGGGCTTCACCCTTTCCGCGTTCCGACTTGAGAAATCGAACGCGATCCTCGGGAGTGATGGTGACAGCTCGGTCGTCGCGTCCAGTGACCGACAGCGCAATCAGGGTATCGAGATGAGCGTATCGGGCGAGATCATGAAAAACTGGCAGGTGATCGGCACATATGCCTATTACGATGCAACAACCACATGGTCGGCAACCCCATCCAACGTCGGAAATCGTGTCATCTATGTCCCTAAGAATTCTGCGACATTGTGGTCGACCTATACTGTTGCGCCCGGCAGTGCATGGAACCTGACATTCGGCGGCGGCCTGACATGGCGGCAAAGTGTGTGGCTCAATGCCGCCAACACAGCGCGTGTTCCAGCCAATTTTGACTGGAGCGCTGTCATTTCTCATTCCTTCCTGAACAATCACTGGCGTGTGGCGATGAACGGCTACAACCTTGCCAATCGTCTCAACTACACCAGTCTGTTCAGCGATCGTGCTGTGCCAGCACCGGGACGTTCATTCCTGTTCGCCCTTTCCACTCACTACTGAGGAAAAGGCGGGTCCGGGCAGGTGCTGCAACCTGTTCGGACACAGAAGGCACGGCAACCAGCCGTTCCCATTGCGACGCGGTGGTTTATAGAGCAGATACAAGAACGGGGCTCAGAATACGTTATCCGTATTCTGAGCCCCGTTATCATTTTATCGGGGGAGCCGAAGGGGAGGGCAGTCTTGCTTTCCTCGGAAACGCGCAGTTCAGGCTGCGGCGACGCTACCCTGAACCGGCAGGGCCGGGCGGATGAAATCCAGAGCCAGTTCGAAGGAGTGTTCGACGCTCAGCACGTTATCGCGCAGTGCATCAACAACGACCCAGCGATTGCCTTCCGGATGAATGAGATAGGCCGGGCTGGCGTTCTCACGGACCCACACCAGAACCTGCTCGGCATCGGCATAGCTTGCCTCATCATCGATGCAGATCTCGGCATCACAAAGGCCCATCCGCATTCCGGCTTCAAGCCACCGGCCCAGATATTCCTTGTGGCGCGGCAGGATGGCCATCCGGAAAGGGATGACATTCGAAGGAAATACTGACAGTCCGGTCTGCATTGCCTGGGACATCCCTTTAAAACTCCTCATTCGTATCTTGAGCCAACGGTATGTCCTTCCCGGCTGGCCTGCCACATCGAAATGGAGAGATACGCCTTCTGGAGAGGCAGGTCCCTAAAGGTGTGGTGGAAATGCTACAAACAGAGAGAGGTTTGATAAGAAACCGCACAAAAATTAACCGGTCTGGTAAGTTTTTGAGCCTAAAAAATAGGCATTGACGCCTGAAAAAGATCGTTTTGTAGGCGAAAAGACTATTTTCCGGACAGAATCGTCTTCTCAGTAGCCGCGATGCGACGTCGGCATGACCTTTTTCGGCCAGCGCCGATGTAACCAGAGCCAGCTTTCCGGGCAGGCCCGGATCCATTTTTCCAGCTGGTCATTGATCGCCTGCGTGAGTGTCGCGATATCCGCCTGCCGATCACCGCTGTCAGGCAGTGTCATGGGTGGTTCCACCACAATGCGCAGTCGGGCCGGTCCCAGACGCTGCACATGACCTGGAATGACAGGACAGCGAAAACGCAGGGCCATCGCGGCAAGAGCGGGGGCTGTCATGGCTGGGTGTCCGAAGAAGCGCGCCTCAATGCCGTCGTTCATTTTCTGGTCCACCAGCATCCCGAGCCGATGACCTCCTCCGACCCAACGCAAGGCTTCCTTCGCGCCCTTTGCCCCTTTTGCGAACAGCGGCAGAGGCACGGCCATGGCGGCATCACGCAGGTCGCGGATCATGCGGTCCACCAGTGGGTTGCCAGCCGCCCGATAGAACGACGCGAAACCGACACCGTATTTTGCGACGCCCGGCGGCAGCATTTCCCAGTTGCCGATATGACCCGACACGAACAGGACCGGTCCTCCCCGTTTCGCCTGAGCGACCAGATGCTCCACTCCGGCCACCTCGAAACCCGGACCTGCTGCGGTGTTTTCCTGAAGAGAGGAGATGTGAGGAAACTCTCCGACCGTACGGCCGAGATTTTCCCACACCCCTTTGATGACGCCTTTTCTGGCAGGCGCATCCAGTTCCGGCATGGCAAGCTGGAGATTGGCATCTGCAATTTTCGAAACCGGCAGAAGTGGGCCGACCGCGCGGCACAGGCGACCGCCGAGATTGGAGGCGGCTTCGGCTTTCAGTCGCTGCAGCACCCATAATGATATGTGCGCGGCGGCAGCCTCCAGTTTCATGGGCCATCGGACGGAGCCCATGTCTGGCGTTACATTCATGCCTACTGCTCCTTTTCCATCAGAAGATGGTCGAGGAGGCTCTCTATCATTTCAGGCGAGGTCCAATGAAGACCGACCCCGACGACCTGCACTTTTCGGCGGAATGCAGGCGGCAAACGCGCCGCATCCTTGGGGGTGGTGACCAGTAACGCCTCAGCTTGCAGTGCCAGATGAGTCAGTTGGCTGAGATCAAGGTCGCTGAACGGATGATGATCAGGAAAGGGAATGCAGTTCAGGGGATGAACGCCGTTTTCCCGTAGTCCCTCAAAAAATTTGTCAGGGCGCGCCAGTCCGGCAAATGCGATCACCGCTTTGTCGCGGAGATCCGTGACCGTCTCATCCATCTGCAAGTCTGCGTTCAGGATGGGGTGCTGCCATTGACGAAGCGTTTGTTTCACCCCGGCTTTGTCCTTGCCCGTGATGACAACGGCGTTGGCCGCATTCAGTCCAACCGCCAGATTTTCCCGCAATGGACCTGCGGGCAGCACGCAGCCGTTGCCAAACCCGACCGCCCCATCGACGAGCACCAGTGACAGATCCTTGTAGAGGCCGGGATTTTGAAATCCGTCGTCCATGATCAGACAGTCCGCCCCAGCACCGATAGCGGCACCGGCGGAAGCGACACGGTCCGGACTGACCCAGCATGGCGCCACGGCCGCGAGCAGCAGCGCCTCATCGCCGACATCTTTCGCTGTGTGCCGTGAGAGATCCACCCGCACGGGATCGCCCGGACGCATATTTTCCGCGCGGTAGCCCCGTGTGAGGCAATGCACATTCATGCCCCGGTCCTGCAGGCGTTGGGCAAGGTCAAGAACCGCCGTGGTTTTGCCGGTTCCACCAACTGTCAGATTGCCGATGCACAGAACAGGCACGGGTGCATGCCATCCTGCTTTGCGTCGCCGCCGCGTCGCCTCATAAGCCACCATTGAGGCGACAGGCCGCAGAAGGCTGCTTGCAAGTCCCGGTGGACGGAACCAGAAGGATGGAGCGTGAAGCCGCAGTTTTTCAGGCATTGGACATCGTGCGGTGAATCAACCGGGCCAGACGAAGCGGAAGCATTTGATCCCGCGTGGCCACCTTCCTGCCAGCTTCACCCCGCGAGGTGGCCAGCGCCGTGTTATCCAGCATGGTCTCGACCCATTTGGCCAGCTCCTGTGGCGTGTGGACGACCGTTACCGCATCGGCCAGCGCCACAAAGGCTTCCTCGAAATTGCCTGTAGCTGGTCCGGTCGCCACGACACAGCCCAAGCGTGCGGGTTCGAACGGATTATGGCCACCTCCCGGTGTCGGTCCACCCGAAACGACAAGACTGTTGCCCATGAAGATGACGGGCGACAAGCGAAACAATGTGCCCAGTTCACCAAGTGTATCGACCACCCAGACCGGATCCTGTGCTTTTGGCCATGCTGCCTGCGCGCGACGGGGGACGGTGCCAACGGAGGGAAAAGCGCTTAACACCTCGTCAGCAACCATTTTGCCGCGCTCGGGATGGCGGGGGGCAATGATGGTCAGCAGGTCGGGATGAGTGGCCGCAACGATTTTCGCCGCTTCCAGCACCCGTGCTTCCTCACCGGAATGTGTAGAAGCAGCAATCCAGACAGGCCGCGTTCCGATGGCCTTGCGAGCATCGTCGAGGACGTCGGGATCGGCAGTGAGGGGAGCCGCCGCTGTTTTCAGATCGCCATCACAGAACACGTTCGCAGCCCCCAGCATCCGGAAGCGTGCCGCATCTTCCGGTGATCGCGCCGCGACCCATGAAAGCCCACTCATCATGGCTTTCGCCATGCGGGGCACCCGTCGCCACCCGTTCAGCGCCGAGCGGGACAGGCGTCCGTTGACTACGGTGACTGGCACGTCTGCCGCATTGCAGGCGGCAATCATGTTCGGCCAGAGTTCACTTTCCGTAAGAACAAGACATGTTGGCTGCCAGTGGCGAAGAAAGCGTTTCACCCAGCGGGGCACGTCAAGCGGCACGAAACGATGCAGAACCTGACCTGCTTTTATCTCATCAGGTAATTCCCGCGCCAGTATTCCCGCTGCGGTCACTGTGCCGGTAGTGACCAGAATATGGAGAGAAGGCTCATCGTTCAGAAGAACCCGTATGACGGGAAGAATGGAGATGGTTTCTCCAACACTGGCGGCATGCAGCCAGATAAGAGGTCCCGGAGGTCGTTGACTTTTATCCAGCCCCAGCCTTTCGCGCAGCCGTTCGGCAATTTCCTTGCCTCGACGCAGACGTATGCGGAGCATGACGATCAGCGCCGGCGCAAGGAGAGAGGCGCACAGGTTCCATAATAAGGGAGCGCTGGCCCTGAAGGGCCGGGCGGGCGTGTGCGGCGCTTTCATCGGCCCTTCGGCTACGGCGGCCGAGGGCATGGTCGCGAGGCTGTCCGGATAGCTGGCGGCTACCCGTCCGGCTTCGTCCTGCGCTGCTGTCAGGCGTTCCCCGAGGAGGACGCGGGCGGTTTCACGAGCATCTCCTTTTTCAATGTGGAGAGGCGTTCCGCAGACGATGCGCCCACGTCCGAACGGGAGGGGCAAAATCATGCGGTCCCACGAGCGGACCCGGATACATCGGCACTGTACGCCAACGGGGATGATGGGAATGCCGGTTTTTTCCGCCAAAGCGATGATCCCGGCCTGCACTTCACGGCGTGGGCCTTTCGGTCCATCCGGCATGACGGCGACGGTATGGCCTTCCGCCAGCGCCGTGCGGATCTGACGCAGCGCCGCAGCGCCACCCTTGTTCTTTCCTTTCTTGTCGGAAGAACCGTGGATGGGAGGGATGCGCCAAGGCGCGACAATATTGGCGATCAGCCGTCCGTCCCGGTTGCGGCTGATGAGGACATGCAGCCGCATTGCAGGATTGCGAGGCTCCGTCCACCACCAGAGGGCAGGGGAGAGAGCCAGTGCTTCATGCCAGAACGCGACGAGAAGGCCGCTGCTCTGGCTCCCGGACGTGCGTTCCTGAAGAAGAAGTGCCCGGGCTTCCGGTGTCGCCTCGAAACGCCAGCGCGTGGTGCGGAGGGCGAGGCTCAGCCAGCCACGAATGGCGGTTTCCAGGAGGCGCTGACGCCGGCTGTGGCTCTCGATGGGCTGCAACTGATCAGAACTGGCCTGCATGATGTAAGGCGGTTAGCATGGGCAGTCGGGAGCGCAAAGACACGCCGTAAAAGTTGGTAACAGTATTGTGTTGATTGACAGCTATGCTAATAACGCAAGGTTTAATTGCAGTTGTCGCGCCAATGCCTCTAGGGTCCGGGCGTAACCTGAATATGGACTGAGTTCAGGAGCATTTGATGCTATACGGATTATATGCAGGCTTATGACACTTTTCGGGAGCATCTCAGGTCTGCGACGCGCTCACGGCATGCGGCGCTCGACCAGCTGATTGGTCCTATTACCACTGAACAGGCCTACCACCGTTATTTATGCGGCATTGCCGCATTTCGGATCTCCGTTGAGCCGCGTCTGTCGGACATCGTCGTCTGGCCGGATATTCTGGGAACATGGCGCCCAACGAGGCTCGCTGAATATCTTCATACCGATCTCGATGTCCTGGGGCTTGCGATCGACAGTCCGCTCTCCCGGCTTGATGTCTCCAATACCAGTAGCCTGCTGGGTATTCTTTACGTGCTGGAAGGCTCAGTGCTGGGGGCGCGGTTTCTCGTCAGGCAGGTTGCGGCAGCAGGAGTGGAAGAACATTCCGGTGCCCGGCATCTTTCACTTCAGGCTTCTTCCGTCGACAACTGGAAGCATTTTCTGACCTGTCTGGAAAAAGCTGAGGACTTCGATCGGGTTCTGGCGGCGCAAGCGGCTTGCGACACCTTTGATGAAGCAACGGACGCGATGAGACTGACGGATCTGAAGGGTCCGTTTCATGATGTTCGCCCATGAATATGGAATTTGAGAACGTTCTGTTCGGACAGGCTGACCTGCTGTCGTGCGATCGCGAACCCATCCATATTCCGCAAAGCATTCAGCCCGCCGGCTGTGTGCTGGTGTTCTCCCCGCAGGAGTGCCGCCTCACACGATATTCGGCCAATACGCAGGCATATCTCAGTCTGCCCGAAATCCGATTTGGCCTGTCGCTGAATGAGTGTTTCGGGGAGGCGATTACGGCGGAGATTCTCGCCAGCGCAGCTCAAAGCGCTTCTGGAAAACCGTCTATTCTGTTTGACCTGGAACTGATGACGGGTTTTCGCCGGGATATCGTGGTCCATTATTCCGGTGATGAGCTGATTGTCGAGTGCGAGGATGCCATGCCGTCGGCGCTTCACACGAGCGTTCTGGCAAATCAGCGCCGGATCGTGGAGACCATCCGCAATCCTGCCGACATCCTCGGATTGCTCCGCGCCACTGCGCCAGTCATGCGGCAGGCCTTCGGTTACGACCGGGTGATGATCTACCGTTTTTCGCCGGACTGGTCGGGGAAAGTCATCGTCGAAGACCGACGCGAAGGGCTGGAGAGCTTTCTGGGGCAGCATTTTCCAAGTGGTGATATTCCAAGTCAGGCGCGGGAACTTTACAAAAGATCCCTGATTCGCGTGATCACCGACGCGACTTTCGCTCCCGTGCCGCTGGTTCAGCAGGATGGCCTGCTTCCCCTGGACATGACGTTCATGCATCTCCGGGCGGTTTCGCCCATTCATTGCGAGTATCTGACGAATATGGGCGTGCGGGCCTCCATGTCTCTCTCTCTGGTCGTCGATGGGGAGTTGTGGGGGCTGATCGCTTTTCATCATTATGAGGTCAAGAAACCCGCCATGGCTGAACGCGTCATGGCGAAGATGGTGGGAGAGATGCTTGCCCTCCAGCTTGTCGCGCTCATACGATCACGACGGCTGCATCTCACACAGAATACGCATCTGTTTCTGTCCCATTTTCTGCGAAAGGCCACCGAAGAGAACGGCCCGTCTTACATTCAGGAGAGGGTGCAGGAACTTCTGACCGTCATTGAATGCGACGGAGGCGGTGTCTGGATGGAAGGCCACTGGACGCCCAAAGGCCAGACTTTAAACGAAGCGGCTGTTGTCGATCTGCTGTCGGTAGTGAAGAAAAACGGTAACGATGACATGTGGTGCAGCGACCATCTGCTGAAGGACTGTCCTGTCCTGGCGGGGCGGATGTCGGGGATCGCCGGAGCGCTGGTCGTTCCCATGTGGCCTCAGGGCAACGATTATCTGGTCATTTTCCGTCAGGAAGTCATCCAGACTGTTCTGTGGGGAGGGGATCCCAAAAAGACCTACAGTACGGGACCGCATGGCGTTCGCCTTACACCACGCCGCAGCTTTGATCTGTGGAAGGAAGAGGTGCGCAACCACTGCCTTGAGTGGACCCCGGAAGATCTGGAACTGGCCGGACAGATTCGATCGACCCTGATGGAAATCATGGCCGTGACCCATCAGCGCATCCTGCGGGAACGGACACGATCGGAAGAGCTTCAGCGTATTCTGAATGACGAGCTCAATCATCGGGTCAAGAATATTCTTGCGATTGTGCAGACGCTTGTGGCGCGGGAACCGACCGCGTGTGACAGCGCGGTTGAGTACAGCCGCTCCCTGCAGGGGCGCATCAGTTCGCTTGCCACCGCCCATGACGTGGCTCTGGTCGCGAAAGCTGAAACGACACTGAAGGATCTGTTGCAGGCTGAACTGGCCCCCTATGAGACGAGCGCCAACAGCATCGTGCTGGAAGGACCGTCGTTTATCCTCTCCCGGCGCGCCCTGACGTTTCTGGCATTGCTGTTTCATGAACTGGCAACCAACGCGGCCAAATATGGGGCGCTCTCCACAAGTCACGGGTGCCTTACGGTGAAGTGGGCCTATGAATCCCAGAGTGCGTCGTGGAATATTCTCTGGGAAGAAAAAGGTGGCCCTGAAGTGGTGGTTCCAAAGCAGGCGGGATTTGGTAGCCTCCTGCTCGACAGAGCGGTCACTCACAATCTTGGCGGCAAGGCTGTAAGGCACTTTCTACCTGAGGGAATCAGGCTTGAAATCACCCTGCCGGAGCAGCCGGCTGGCGCGACGTTTTCAGAGTTTTCTGATGCGGGGTCCAGAAAGGGCATCACTGCCATCGGCATGGAGGCTGAAAAGACTTTAGCCGGGAAGACAGTTCTTCTTCTGGAAGATGAATTCCTGATCGCTCTCGACGTTGAGCAGGCTTTGTCCGAGAAAAAGGCGGCACATGTTTATACGGCCTCTTCAATCGCACAGGCATGTGAAATCCTCGAACGATATCTTGTGGATGTTGCCATTCTCGACATTGATATCGGTGGCGAGACATCTGCGCCTGTTGCCCGTCTGCTTGCGGATCGCGGTGTGCCATTCGTTTTTACAACGGGATATGACAACGACCCGGAAATAAATCAGTCATTCCCTGAGGCTGAAATCATCAAAAAGCCTTATGAAATAAAAGATATTCTAAAGGCACTTGCGATCTCTTCGGGCTGCGGCAATTAAAGTCCGCTGCGGCTTTCAAAAGCCGGTGTATTTTTCCAAGCGGACAGAGCGAGCGGCTTCTTTCCCCCCTCTGCAACAAGAGCATGCAGATGTCGTCGCACAATTTTTAATGAACAGAGATCAAAAAGACCCAGCTTCCCCGATGAGATGGGGTCGCGAGCCGTTTTCATGTGGTGCCGTTTGTAAAGAATACAGGCCACCAAAAGAAAAAGTCCGGTCTTCCCTTCAAGGAAAACCGGACTTTAGCCCGAGACGGGCAGGGAGCATTCTCCCCACCCTTCGAGACGATCCTTAGAACGGTGCGTCGATATCCACGACGTCGATCAGCTTGTGATTGACGAATTCCTTGATACCGAGGCCGATCAGTTCACGACCGAAGCCGGAACGGAGGACGCCACCGAACGGCAGGTCAGCCTTCACCATCGTCGGATGGTTGATGTAGACCATGCCGGTCTCGATCTTCTCAGCCACGCGGACACCACGGGCCTCGTCCTTCGTGAAGACGGAACCACCGAGGCCATACGGGCTGTCGTTAGCAGCGCGGATCGCGTCAGCTTCGTCTTTCACGCGGAACAGCAGCGTGACCGGGCCGAAGAACTCTTCGCGCATCGCCGGGTTGTTGTCTTTCAGTTCAGTCAGGATGACCGGACGGAAGAACGCACCGTTGTTCGGCATTTCAAGCGGGATCTCTTCCGCTTTCGCACCGGCTGCCACAGCGCCTTCGACCTGCTTCTTGAGGTCGTCGGCAGCCTTCTGGGAAGACAGGGGAGCCAGCGTCGTGGCGGCATCCATCGGATCGCCCATCTTCAGCTTGGCAACGCCTTCACGGTAGCGCTTCACGAACTCCTCATAGACGGCGTCCACGACGATCATGCGCTTGGAGGACACACAGACCTGACCGGCATTCCAGTGACGACCGAACACGGCCCACTTTACTGCCTTTTCGAGGTCGGCATCTTCCAGAACGATGAACGCATCCGCGCCACCCAGTTCCATCGTGCACTTCTTCAGAGCCTGACCGGCTTCGGATGCCAGACGGGCGCCTGCGCCTTCGGAACCTGTCAGCGCGAGGCCACGCACGCGGTGATCGGCAAGGATGCGCGAGACCTGATCGTGGGACGGATACAGGTTCTGGAAGCCTCCCTTCGGGAGCCCGGCATCCGTCATCAGCTTGTCCATGGCGGCGGCACACTGCGGCACGTTGGAGGCGTGCTTCAGGACAACCGTGTTGCCGGCGGAAATCTGCGGGGCAACGATACGGGCGACCTGATAGAACGGGAAGTTCCACGGCTCGACGGCAAGGAGAACACCCAGCGGCTGGTGGATGATCTTCGCGCGGCCTTCATCCTTGCTGGCGACCGGCAGGTCTTCCGCCTTCAGAAGCCCCTCGGCGTTCTTCGCGTAATATTCGAAGATCGCGGCAGACAGCTCCGTCTCGGCTTTCGCCTCGGAGAACAGCTTGCCCATCTCAAGGGTGAGCAGCTTCGAGTATTCGTCCAGATTGGCGCGCAGGAGGTCAGCGGCCTTCTGCATCACTTTGGCGCGTTCAGCGAAGGACGTGGTGCGCCATGACAGGAACGCGGAATGCGCGGTGTCGAGTGCTGTGTCGATTTCGGCGTCCGTCGTGTTCGGGAACACCTTTATCTGTTCATTGTTGAACGGATTTACCGTTGCATAAGCCATGTCCAGATTCCTTTTCTTTTAATGCCGGGCAACGAGGGTGCCGCGCCCCGGAAGGCGCGGCAGGTCTCACTTCCGGAAATCGAGAACGACGCGACCGTCGATGCGACCGTTCTCCAGATCGTCGAAAATGCGGTTGATATTTTCCAGCTTGTCCGCCTTCACAACCGACCTCACCTTTCCCTCAGCAAAGAAGGACAACGCCTCGATCATGTCGAGCCGTGTGCCCACGATTGATCCTCGGATTGTCGTTCCATTCATGACCATGTCGAAGATCGACACAGGGAAATCTCCCGGTGGCAGGCCATTGAGAACGATTGTTCCGCCGCGTCGTGCATAGCCCATAGCCTGTGAAAAGGCGATACGGGAAACAGCAGTGACAACCACACCCTGAGCGCCTCCCACTTCTTTCTGCACGAAAGCAGCCGGGTCCGTGTTCCTGGCATTAACGGTCAGCGCCGCGCCCAGTTCCTTGGCCGTGGCCAGTTTCGCGTCGTCAATATCCACGGCAATCATGTTCTTGCCCATGGCGACACCATATTGCATCGCCATCTGGCCAAGCCCACCGACACCGGAGACCGCCACCCAGTCACCCGGCTTCGTGTTGGTCATTTTCAGGGCCTTGTAGACCGTGAGGCCAGCGCAGAGCACCGGCGCGATCTGAAGCGGATCGGCGCCTTTGGGGATATGGGCGATGTAGTTCGGGTCCGCCACTACATACTCGGCAAAGCAGCCATTGACGGAATAACCCGTGTCTTCCTGCTTCTCACACAGCGTTTCCCAGCCACCAAGACAATGCTCACAGTGACCGCAGGCAGAGTAAAGGAACGGCACGCCAACATAGTCGCCTTCCTTGACCCAGTTCACGTTGCTGCCGACCTGCACCACATGTCCGACACCTTCATGGCCGGGGATGAAGGGGAGCGTCGGCTTGGTCGGCCAGTCACCGCGCACGGCGTGCAGGTCGGTGTGGCACACGCCACAGGCATCCATCTTCACCAGAATCTGATTCTGGTTGATGGTGGGGATATCGAGTTCCTCAATCGTCAGAGGTTTGTTGAACTCGCGGGCGACTGCCGCTTGCATCTTGCCTGCCATGCTTCAGGTATCCTTTTTCTTTCTCAGATCGTCAGTTGGTTCCGAGGGCCTTGAGCGCCTCAACCATCTTGCTCAGGACTGCCTGGGCATCACCAAAAACCATGGCGGTATTCGGTAGGAAGAACAGGGGGTTCTGCACGCCGGAATAGCCGGTGCCCTGACCGCGCTTGATGACGAAGACCTGCTTCGCCTGATCGGCATTGAGGATAGGCATGCCATAGATCGGCGAGGATTTATCGGTACGGGCCGAAGGATTGACTACGTCGTTCGCACCAATCACCAGCGCCACATCAGTAGTTTTGAAGCTGTCGTTGATGTCGTCCATGTCGTAGATCATGTCGTAAGGAACGCCTGCTTCAGCCAGCAACACATTCATGTGACCGGGCATACGACCCGCGACCGGATGGATTGCGAATTTCACGTCCACACCTGCCGCCTGAAGCATCTTCACGAGCTCGTAAAGCTTCTGCTGCGCCTGAGCGACCGCCAGACCATAGCCGGGGATGATGATGACGCTGGAGTCATAACGCATCGTGGTGGCTGCATCAGCCGGATCGACAGACTTCATCTGACCCTGTGGACCAGCCGCAGCCGCGCCGGAGGACGCTCCGAAGTTGCTGAACAGCACGTTTGCAATGGAGCGGTTCATCGCCTTTGCCATGAGCACCGTCAGCAGCGTGCCGGCTGAACCCACGACCATACCGGCGATCATCAACGCCGGATCGGCCATGACATAGCCCTCAAGACCCACGGCCAGACCGGTAAAGGCGTTGTAGAGCGAAATCACGACCGGCATGTCGGCGCCACCGATCGGCACGGTCATGCACAGACCGAAGAACAGTGCGCCCGCAAAGAACAGCAGCGAGAACAGCCCGGCGTCAGGCGAGCCCTGCATCTGTGTCATCACGGCCATCAGGCCGAGGCCCACTGTCCCGACGAACACCACGAGGTTGAAGATCTGCTGACCGCTAAACCGGATGGGGTTCCGCATGCGACCGTCAAGTTTGGCCCACGCGATGAGCGAACCCGTGAAGGAGATACAGCCGATGAGGCCGCCAGCCATGGTCACGCCCAGATGGAGGGCATCCACCTCGGTATGGCGCAGCATGGCCACAGCCGAGATGGCCGCCGCCGAGCCACCGCCCATGCCGTTGAACAGTGCGACCATTTGCGGCATGGCCGTCATTTCGACGGTTTTGCCTTTCCAACCCGCCCAGAGGCCTCCGAGCAGCAGGGCAAGCACGGCAAGGCCGAGATTGACCGGCAGATGAGGCAATACCTCATCAGAGACATTGAACGCCTGGAGGAAAGCGACAGCCACCACGAAGGCCATGCCCCAGCCCGCGATGACGATGCCGCGAACAGCCGTGACCGGCGAGGACATGCCCTTCAGGCCGTAGATGAACAGCCCGGAGGCGAGGAGACCGCTCAGGCCGATGATATAATCGATCACGTTCATGATCAGGCCTTCCCATCCTGTGCTTTCTGGGCCGGCTTTTTAGTGCTCGGTCGGAACATGGCCAGCATCCGGTCAGTCACCACGTAACCACCCATCACGTTGCCCGCGCCGAACAGGACGCCGAAAAACCCGATGACCTGTTCAGGAATGGTCGTGGCGGAGATCAGGACGCTGAGAGCGCCTACCACCACGATGCCGTGAATGAAGTTGGAGCCGGACATGAGCGGTGTGTGCAGGATCGACGGCACACGGCTGATGACGACATAGCCGGTGAAAGCCGCCAGCATGAAGATGTAGAGTGCGATGACGAATGTCATGGAGGTGATAAGCATCGGCTTATCCTTTCGCTGCCGGTGTTTCCGGAGCCGGTGGGGTGGTCGGGGCGGCAGGAGGCGCAACAGCAGGCGCGGCTGATGCCGGTGCCGGACCCTCGACAACGGCGCGCACCGCATCGTTGGTGATCTTGCCGTCATGCGTCACGAGCGTCTTGGCGATCACCTCGTCCGTCATGTCGAGCGAGAGCTTGCCGTCCTTGATGATCTGCTGAAGCAGATTAAGAATGTTCTTGGCGTAAAGCTCACTAGCCTGCTCGGAGAGGCAGGAAGGCAGGTTGACGGGTCCGACGATCGTGGCCGGTCCGACCTGAACGATCTCACCCGCCTTCGTGCCTTCACAGTTTCCGCCGCCTTCCGCCGCCATGTCGATGATGACGGAACCAACCTTCATCCCTGCGATCTGGTCGGCATCGATGAGGCGAGGGGCCTTTCGTCCGGGGACGGCCGCCGTGGTGATGATAAGATCGGAGCGGGCGATGTGGTCGCTCAGAACCGATTTCACCTTCGCCTTTTCTTCGGCGGTCAGTTCGCGGGCATAGCCACCCTGACCGGTGGCATCCACGCCGGTGTCGACGAACTTCGCACCAAGGGAATGGGCTTCGTCTTTCGTCTCGGGACGGACGTCATAGCCTTCCGTCACAGCACCAAGACGACCCGCCGTTGCCAGCGCCTGCAAACCGGCAACGCCGAGGCCCATGACCAGAACCTGCGCAGCCCGCAGAGAGCCGACGGCTGTTGTCATCATGGGCAGGATTTTCGGCATATGTACCGAGCCGAGCAGTGCGGCGTAATAACCCGCAAGTGTCGCCTGACTGGACAGCGCATCCATCGCCTGAGCACGGCTGATACGGGGGATCTGCTCCATGGCGAAGCAACTGATCTTGTGATCCCGAAGGGCTTTCACCAGTTCAGGATTGTTCCGACCATAAATGAAGGAGATGAGAATGGTGCCCGGCTTCATGGCTGACACCAGATCCGGGGACGGAGGATTCACCGCGAGGACGATATCCGCGGAGCCAACGAGGGCTTTTTCATCCTCAACAATGGAGGTGTTTTTATAGGTGGCGTCAGGGAAATAGGAAGAAAGACCGGCTCCGGCTTCAAGTGCCACGGAACATCCAAGCTTCTGGATGCGTTCCGCAACGACAGGCACAAGTGCTACGCGCCGTTCTCCCGCGTCTTTCTCCCTGATCGCAGCGATTATGAGGCTCATGATCAGTTATCCGTGCTGAAAGATGGTTTGGCGCGGGTCCCGACGCTGGTTCTCCCTGTGCTCCTACACCGAACACCCGCAGACATTGGCCATGACTATCAAAGTGGGGGGAAGTTCTCCTTGACGTGTGTCAAGAACGAAGGCGACTTTAGGAATGATAACTGAAAAATATATGACAGTTGAAAGAATTTTCTTTATTTTCCAGTGAAATACTCTTTGTCGCACACGAAGATGCACAAGATGACCAACACCATTGGATGCCCCGGTCCAGCAGGATTTTTGACTGCAGGAAGCCCGACGGACGGCCCGGCACAGTAGCTCGCTCGCAGTGGGCCAATTTCAGCATTCTTCCTTCCTGCATCCGGGTCACCGGTGCTGAAGCGTAGCTTCTGATTGCAGGGCAGGCTTTGCAGGAATGATTGCGATGCATGTCAAAAGATCTGGCTCTGTAAGGCCGCCCGTTTCACGCTAGGGCGCGTCCTGCAAAATGAGATGATTTTCCTGCATATTATTCGTAGCAAAATCTGTCGGATGACTATGATGGACTGGCGACTTAGTTGACCGCGTCCATCTATCGAATAGGGGTGGCTATTCTGTAGATGAGCGGAGAGCCCGTGTGAAATTAAGAATAGTTGCCGATATACTTTGGGCGCAATGATAATTTACAGCCGTTTTACCGCCCGCAGGGTAGAGGGAATGGGGTGACGGCATTTGCACGCCCGCAAATCTCGGCCCTTCTGACACGCATCCGGCCTGTAAGGCTTTCTGTATTTTGAAACGCAGAAAGCCACCCTCTGCTTGAGAGGGCGGCAAACTCAGGCGGTCTCCGTCACACGACGGGACGTGCCTGAAACTCAGTCCGAGAGTTTATCCCGCCCGGTTGAGCAGACGTCGTAATGCAAACCCGGTCGGCTTTTCGTCCAGAACGGGAGAGGGCTGCATGGCAACATCGAACTGCTTCAAATTCCGCGTCCAGACAGAGAGGTCGGCATTCTCAGCCACCTCGACCGTGTTCACGCCGCAGCGGATCAGGAATTCATACTGATCAGGCAGCACATGCCCCGCAGCGCGAATCTGGCCAGTGAAATGCAGATGCTCTCGCAGCGCCCGGGCCTGACTGAAAGCGCGACCGTCACGAAAGATCGGGAAGGTCACCACCACCAGCGACAGCTTCGGGAGCGCCGCCTTGAGTGATGAGGCGGGTTCGCCGTTCGGAAGTGCCACGCCGAGCCGTCCCGCCGTCCTGCCGAGCCCTTCGCTCAGCCGCTCCGGCGGCACGATCACATCCCCATTCCCCAGAGGTTCGCCTTCGATGGCGTAATGCCAGGTGTCCTCGACCAGACGGCCATTCTCAAGCAGGGGCATAGACTACATCCTTGAAAGCAGCGGTGCCGACGCGACGATAGGTGTCGAGGAACCGTTCACCATTTTCCCGGCGCACAAGATAGAAATCGATCAGGCGCGCCACGGCGTTGACGGTATCGTCCTCGCTCATGGCCGGACCGAGGATCTGTCCGATGGAAGCGTCTTTCTCGCCCGAACCGCCGAGGGTGATCTGGAAGGCTTCCTCGCCGCGTTTGTCGACACCAAGGATGCCGAGATGGGCGGCATGGTGATGCCCGCAGGCATTGATGCAGCCGGAGATGTTGATGCGCATCTCCCCGACTTCGCGCTGAAGCTCCAGATCTGCAAAGCGGGAACTCAGTTTCTGCGCGATGGGGATCGAGCGGGCATTGGCCAGCGCGCAGTAATCGAGGCCGGGGCAGGCGACGATATCCGTGATGAAGTTCACGTTCGCCGTGCCGAGACCAGCCTGCGAAAGACGCTGCCAGACGGTATGAAGCTGATCCTGCCGGACATGACCGAGCACGACATTCTGGAGATGCGTGACGCGCAGTTCGCCAAAGCTGAACTCCTCCGCCAGATCGGCCAGCAGGTCGAGCTGTTCCGCCGTTGCGTCGCCAGGGATGCCCCCCGCCGGTTTCAGCGATACGACAACAGAGATGTAGCCCGGTACCTTGTGCTCATGCGTGTTGGTGCGGACCCATGCGTCGAACGCTGCATCCCGGCTGCGGTCCTGCGCCAGAACATCAGCGGCGTTGCTTTCCGGTGCGAAGTCCGGCGTGCCGAAGCGGGCCTTGATGGCCTCCACGATGGCGGGCTCCAGCCGGTAGCGCGCCCGGTCCATGGCGACGAACTCTTCCTCGACACGCCTGCGGAACTCGTCCGCGCCCAGCGCCTGCACGAGGATCTTGATGCGGGCCTTGTAGATGTTATCGCGGCGTCCGAATTCGTTATAGACACGCAGCACCGCTTCCACATAGGCGATCAGGTCTTCTTCCGGCAGGTCGTCGCGCAGGCTGACGCCGACGATGGGCGTGCGGCCGAGGCCACCACCCACGAACACCTCGAACACCGGGCGGCCATGCGGGCCGGGGCGGGCGATCAGGCCGACATCGTGAAAACGCGCGACCACGCGGTCATGCGGGCTACCGGAAATGGCGAACTTGAATTTGCGCGGCAGGAAGGTGAATTCCGGGTGCAGCGTGGACCACTGGCGCAGGATTTCGGCATGAACGCGCGGGTCGAGCAGCTCGTCTTTCGCAGCGCCAGCGAACTCGTCCGATGTGACATTGCGGATGCAGTTGCCACTTGTCTGGATGGCGTGCATGTCGGCTTCAGCCAGCACTTCCAGAGCAGCAACCGTGTCTTCCAGCCTGATCCAGTTGAACTGGATGTTCTGGCGGGTTGTGAAGTGGCCGTATCCCTTGTCGAACTCACGCGCGATGCGGGCGAGGGCGCGCACCTGCCGGGAGTCCAGCGTGCCGTAAGGAACCGCCACGCGCAGCATGTAGGCATGAAGCTGGAGATACAGCCCGTTCATCAGGCGCAGCGGCTTGAATTCTTCCTCGGTCAGTTCGCCGGAAATGCGGCGATTGACCTGATCGCGGAACTGCTCGATGCGCTCGCGAAGGAAGGCGCGATCCACTGCATCATAGCCGTAATGACCGACGGGAAGCGTTGCGGGAGCGGCTTCAGCGCGTGTCATGGTTTCGGTTGACATTGCTGCACCTCTCAAAGCGGCGAGAATTGGGGATGGACGGAGGGTCCGAAGGCGCGGATACGCTCGCGGGACGTCACGGGAACGATCTTCCCGCCAGTATCGTCCTGCACCTGAACGCCATAGACACCGACAAGGCCAAGTTTCTGCGCGTTGCCCTGAAGCGTGGAGAGCAGACCTTCGACCTCTGTGTTCGGGATCGGAGCGGCGTCGGTGATGCGCTCTTTCCATGAGCCGTCAGCAGCCCGCCAGACAACGATACCATCCAGCAACCGGTTGGCGGTGATGACGCTCTGTCCTTCCGCGTCACGTCTGTTGCTTCTTATGTCCACCACGTCGAAATCAATCCCCTGCGCTGGCATTCCGGCTGGAGCCGGGGCCAATCAACTACGCTGTTGCGTCTGTAATGACAACAGGAAAGCTACAAATCACGCTTCCATGTTGTTGAATGTCATGCGGCTGCAACCCGCGCTTCATGCGTCGGCTCAAGCAGCCGGTCATCACGGAACAGGCGGGCGGCTGCGATGTGCAGCTTCACACCCGAAGCCGGGACGGCCTCACTCGCGGGCACCAGAATGTCCACAATCCGGTCGCCCAGATCAACGGCAAGCTTCGAGAGACCATAACGCGAACCGGCCCGCTGGACAGGTGCGCCGCCAGCTTCCGGGGTCAGGCGGATCTCATGGGGGCGGATCAGCGCCGCCGCCGGACCGTCGGCGATCCCGGCAACCGGGAAGGGGGCGACGTGGGGCAGTTCCGGCAGGAACATGCCGCCTGTGATACGTCCCGGAAAGCTGAGCGTCTCGCCAAGAAACTCCATTACGAACGGGGTCGCAGGCCGGTTCTCCAGCGCTTCTGCGCCGTCATCCTGAACAATGCGTCCGTCCTGCATGACCACCAGCCGGTCCGCGACGTCTAGCGCTTCTTCCTGATCGTGGGTCACCAGAATGGTCGTCAGGCCAAGCTGGTCATGCAGCGAGCGGAGCCACTGGCGCACGGTGCGTCGCACGACCGGATCGAGCGCCCCGAAAGGCTCGTCCAGAAGCAGGTGCTTCGGACGGGTGGCCAGGGCACGGGCGAGCGCCACCCGCTGACGCTGGCCGCCGGACAGGCGTTGCGGATAGGAGCTACCCAGATCCGGCAACTGGATGAGATCCAGAAGTTCCTTCACGCGGCGGTCGATTTCACTCTTCGCGGGGCGCTGGGAACCGGGCAGCACATCCAGCCCGAAGGAGATGTTCTTCGCGACGGTCATGTGACGGAAGAGGGCGTAATTCTGAAAGACAAACCCGACATTTCGCTCGCGCGCCGACAGATCGTTCGTATTGCGGTCGTCGATCACGATGCGGCCTGTATCGAACGGATCAAGTCCGGCAATCGCCCGGAGCAGCGTGGTCTTGCCCGCCCCGGATGGCCCGACAAGCGCCACGAAGGCACCGTCGGGGATATCGACCGTAACCTGATCGAGAAGAATCCGGTCGTGGTTGCCGGGTGCGCGACGGACAAGATCCTCAATGCGTACGCTCATGCTTCCATCCCTCCGGCTTTCGCCATGCGCCGCGCGCGGTTTTCAAACATCGCTCTGAATCCGACCGTCAGCATGGCCATGAGTGCGAGTAGGGCCGCCATGGTGAAGGCTGCCACTGACTGGTAGCCATTATAAAGTGTTTCGATGTGCAGCGGCATGGTTTCCGTCATGCCGGGAATATGGCCCGACACCACCGAGACCGCGCCAAATTCCCCCATGGCGCGGGCCGTGGTCAGCAGAACGCCCGACAGGAGGGCCCAGCGTGCGTCCGGCAGCGTGACCCGCCAGAGGATCTGCCAGAAGGACGCGCCCAGAAGCATGGCGGCATCTTCCGCGTCACGCCCCTGCTGCTCCATGAGTGGCAACACGGTGCGCGCCACATAAGGAAAGGTCACGAACAGCGTCGCCAGCAGGATGCCGGGGGACGCAAAGGCGATATGGATGTTGTACCGATCCAGCGCCGCGCCCCACCAGCCTTGTGAGCCGAACAGCAGCAGCCAGACCAGACCCGCCACGACAGGGGAGACGCTGATGGGAATCTCGATCAGGGCAACCAGAACGCCTCTGAACGGAAAACGGTATTTCGAGATCGTCCATGCCGCCAGCACGCCGAAGACCGTGTTGATGGCGACCGAAAGAATCGTCATCTCGACCGTCAGTTGGATGGCGGAGAGGGCATCCGGATCGGCCAGTGTTTGCAGTGCTGTCAGCAATCCGTCGCGGAGGGCTTCCGACAGCACCAGAAGCGGCGGCAGGATCAGCACGATAAGGATGATCAGCCATGTGGCACCGACCAGCGACCAGCGTGTGAGTGCGCTCATCAGTCGATCCCCGTGATCAGGCCGCGCGCCACGCGTCGCCGAAGCAGCGCCACACCGGCGAGGCAGAGCGAAGACGCGGCCAGCAGCACGAAGGCGATGGAAGTGGCTCCGGCATAATCGAACTCCTGAAGCCGCACCACGACGAGCAGCGGCGCGATTTCAGTGCGAAAAGGCTGATTGCCCGCGATGAAGATCACCGAGCCGTATTCGCCGATGCCGCGTGCGAAAGCGAGGCCGAACCCCGTCACTGTGGCAGGCAACATGGTCGGGAGTACCACGCGGCGCACCGTCTGCCAGGATGTTGCACCGAGCAGACCGGCGGCTTCCTCCAGTTCCGGCGGCAGGTCGCGCAGCACCGGTTCGACGCTGCGGACAATGAAAGGCAGCCCGACGAAGATCAGCGCCACGACGATGCCCGCCGTCGAATAGGCGACCGTGATGCCGAGATGCGCCAGCGGTTTGCCGAGCCAGCCCTGCGGGCCGTAGAGCGTCGCCAGCGTGATGCCGGTCACTGCCGTGGGAATGGCGAAGGGCAGGTCGATCAGTGCATCGACGATGCGGCGACCGGGCAGTTTCACCCGCACGAGCGTCCATGTCAGCAGCAGCCCGATCGGCACGTTGATCAGCGCGGCGAGGAAGGCGGTGAGGAAGCTGACTTCCAGTGCCGCGAACATGCGCCCGTCATGCAGGGCTGCCGTCATCGCCCCCAGACCTTCCTGCCAGGGGCGGACGACAAGTGCTGTGATCGGCAGGACGACGATCAGCCCGATCCACAGCAGGGTGGAGAACAGGGCGAGCCGGAAGCCGGGAAGCGGATCGCTCTTGCGGCGCAGGGAAGAAAAAATCGCTTCAGCCATGAGGCGCATACATCTGGTCGAAGATCCCTCCCGGTGCAAAATGCTTTTTCTGAACGTCCGCCCATCCGCCGAGACTGGCGATGTCGAAGGTCTTCACGGCTGGAAACAGATGCGTCCCGGCGCCTGCGACGGCAGCATCCGTGGGACGGAAATAATGCTTCGTCGCGATCGTCTGCGCCTCCGGCGTATAGAGAAATTCGAGATAGCGCTGTGCCACGGCGGTCGTGCCGTGCGTCCTCGCGTTGTGGTCCACGAGTGCGACGGGTGGTTCGGCGAGAATGGACAGTGACGGGACGACGATATCGAACTGGTCTGGCCCGAGGTCCCGTGCTGCCAGAAGCGTCTCGTTTTCCCATGCGATCAGCACGTCGCCCATGCCACGCTGCACGAAACTGGTGGTTGCCCCCCGTGCTCCCGTATCAAGGACCGGAACATGACGGAAGAGCGCGTCGAGATACTGCCGTGCATTCGCTTCCGTCCCGCCCTGACGATGAAGTGCCCATCCCCACGCAGCCAGATAGTTCCAGCGTGCGCCGCCGGACGTTTTCGGATTGGGCGTGACGACCTTCACGGTGTCACGCACGAGATCCGGCCAGTCGTGGATTGCCTTCGGGTTCCCCTTGCGGACGAGGAATACGATTGTGCTGTTGAAAGGCGTGGAATTGTGCGGCAGGCGCTTCTGCCAGTCGGGGGCGATCAGTCCCTTGAGGGCCAGCATGTCGATGTCGCGGGCCAGACCGAGTGACACGATATCGGCCGGGGCACCTTCCAGAACGGCGCGGGCCTGAGCACCAGAGCCGCCGTTGGATGTTCGTACGACGACCGAGCCGCCATTCCTTCCGGGGTTCCAGTGGCTGGAAAAGGCAGGATTGATCTCGTGGTAAAGCTCGCGCGTCGGGTCGTAGGAGAGGTTCAGGAGAGCCGTTGCGGCATGCGCGGGGTGGGATGACCCGATGACGGCCGCGCCTGCGCAGGCCAGACCGCTGCCAAGAAAGGCACGGCGAGACAGGGGGCGAAGTGAAGGTGATGGCATGCCAGAACGCTCGATAAAGTTAAATCACGACGAGAGATCGTTGTAATTCTTCTTATACACATAAGCTGCTCGGATAATTTCAGCAAGCTAGTCAGTGAAATTATTCCATTTCACTTGTTTTTGTTGTTAAAATGGGCCTCGTGACCCATCATTCGTTCACGAGGCTGCATCATACGCGCTCAGGGGATCGAGACATTATTGAATCACGAACGAATAGCTGAGTGTCTGCGGCGGATCTTTCGGGTCGGCGCTGACCTGCTTTGTGAGAACCACACTGTCTGTCCCGTGAAAATTGGGGTCGGCCCGATATTGCATGGCTGAGCCTTTGACCGAGATGGTGTTGCATTTCATCAGCGGTCCCATCGTGTGCTTGGCATAGCCTGTCGCCGACGCGATCATGGCCACGGCGCCATGTGTGGGCGGTGTGACAAGATGAATGGCAGGCATGTAGCGTTGCGTGCACTCAGGGGTGATCGCCGTATAGAACACGGTGGCGACCTTTCCCGCAGGAATCGTGATGGTCTGATGTTCCGACTGCGAAGCGGGGTTGCTGTTCGGCTGCCAGACGACCCGATCATTGTAGGCATACAGGCGGCAATTCGTGGTGACTTTGGAGCAGGCCGCAAGAGCCTGCCGGATCGGATCGATCCCGTTGGCGCCGATGACCTGAGCGTCGCTGCCAATGATAAAGGCGCGGGGCAGTTTCTGTGACAGGAACATCCGGTATGCTTTTCGGATCATGTCATTCTGCTGCGGCAGTTTACTGAAGTCGTCGAGTGCTGCGTACCCTGAAGCATCCGGGGCAATGAGAGGCATGTATTCAGGCATTACAGGTCTTGAAGGCAGGCCGACCTGAGTGAGGAGTGCGTCGGCTTGCGCCATCCACGGTTTCATCCCGTCCGGATCATTCAGCAGGGCATGGGAATCCGTCTGAAAAGGCGGCACGTCAACCAGTGTGGATTTTGGATTGCCGCTTTTGTAAGCAGCAAACATGGTTTTCCACAATTCTGTCGGGGCCAGAGAGTCGTTCTCGCCCTGCACCCAGAGTGTCGGCAGGGATGAAGCGGCCCCAAGTTCCCGCGCTCCCTGCACCAGCCTGTCATTATCGCTATGGCAGCTTGTATCGTGCATCAGTGGAAAGAATAGCACCTGTGCTTTCGTCCCAGCCAGCGGTGTTGCGCTCATGGCCATCTGCACCCAGCCTCCAAAACTGACGCCAGCGGTGACGATCCGGGTGGCATCAATTTCTGGCAGGCCAATGACGGAAGCGGAGACGGCACGGATATCCTCGGCATTCTCCTGTGCCGTCGCAGTCAGGGCGCAGCCGTGAGAGATCAGTGTTCCGTCAGAATCGGCAAAACCGCGGGGCATCGGAAGCAGGACAGCGTATCCGCGTGAAAGAAAATAACCGGAGAGATAAGAGTAGCTCTTTCTATCGCCATGATTTGTCAGAGAGATATGGGATGCACCACCGCTGATGATGGCAAGTGGAAAAGGGCCGGCAAGATGCGGGAGGAGAAGAGTCGCCTCAAGGATGGTGCCATCTTGTACCGGAATACGGAAAATCTGTTCTTCGAAAGGAATGGTGTGTCCCACAAGAGTGGTTTGCTTGCTGGAGATCGGTGCGATGGAGGCAGCGTGCAGGGAGGGGGGCAAAAAACTGATCGATGCAATCATGGCGGCGAGACAGAAAGTAGCGTCAGGACGCATCGGGAAAAATCCTTTTTGTGTCTTCACAAGCCACGTCAAACTGAGATCAGTGACTGTTCGTTTGACGTGGCCTCACAGCATGCACGCATGAAACGGCCCAATCCACAACGGTTGGGTGGCTACGAAAAACAGATGTATTCAGCTTAAAGGATGAATAAAACCTACAACGGAAAATTGTCGCTGTACTGTTTAACGCTGGCCAGAAAATGGGCCATAAAACCACAATCCGATGCAGAAGATACAGAATGCATCAGGTTTTTGTGGGCGTTCGCGTGCTGCCACTGGACAGCACGCGTCGTGCTTTAGTGAGTGGTGGCAGTGGTTCCGGAGGTCAGAACAGTCCCGCTCAGATCTGCATCTTCCCGGCTGTTGGAAGAGACGGGGATGCCGCCAGCAGGTTTGGCTTTATGCAGCCCGTCATACTGCAACGGCTTGAAAGGACGGATCTCCTTTACTGACGGCAGTTCGGAGGAGGACCAGCCGCCACCCAGTGCGCGGATCAGTTCCACCACAGCCTGCCTCTGGCGTGTTTCGACCTGCACGAGGCCGACCCGCGCCACGAGAGCAGCCTGCTGGGCAACGACGACATCGAGATAGTTCGTGAGGCCGCCTGTATAAAGTTCCATCGTCATTTTCTGGGTGCGGAGCGCAGCATTGACGGCATGCTCCTGCTGCCCCGTTTCGGTGCGCAGCCGGTTCATGCGGGTAAGGTTGTCTTCCACTTCCTGAAAGGCCGAAAGCACGGTCGAACGGTAGCGATCTTCTGACTGACGATATTGCGACCATGAACGCTGCAATTCGGCTCGGCGCAGTCCACCCTGAAAGAGCGGAAGAGCAGCCTGTGCGCCGAACTGATACATGGCGTTATACAGCGAGGCGAGATCGAAACCGTTATCCATGAAGCCGGTCATCGCGTTGAACGTGACGTGCGGATAGAACGCGGCGCGGGACACGCCGATGGAGCGGTTGGCCTGCGCCATGGCGCGTTCGGCGGCTGCGATGTCGGGGCGACGCTCCAGCAAGGCCGAGGGAAGGCCCGGTGACGGATACACATCCTGTATCCCCAGCACTTCACGCGACGCGACATGGAAGGAGGCGGGAGTCGTGTTCACCAGCACGGCGATGGCATGTTCCATGACATCCCGGCGTGCGTGGATATCTGTTTCCTGCGCCTGCGTCGAAGCCAGTTGTGCCTCTGCGCGGGACACGTCGAGCCCTGCGGCGATGGCACCCATCAGGCGCATGTGCGTGATCTGCACGGCCAGTTCATAATAGCGGATGGAATCCCGGTAAACGGCATCCTGCGCATCCAGTCCGCGAAGGGCGAGGTAATCCCACGCCAGTTCTGCGGTCAGACTCAGTCGGGCCACGGCATATTCCGCAGCACTCTGCTGAGCCGCCTGTTTGGCCATGAGGGTTCTGTTGCGGATGGCGTTCCAGAAATCCGGCTCCCACGTCGCCGCAGCCTGATATTGTTCGGATGACATGTAGACGGGACCGGTTGCTCCCGAGCCACGCCAGAGTCGGTGTTCCGATCCCTTGTATTTCTCGCCACCCGCCATGCCGTTGATTTGCGGGTAAAGATGCGACGCAACCTGTGCTGCCACGTCCCGGGACTGCGTGAAGGATTCAGCTGCCGCCTGAAGGTCTGGGTTGCTCCGGAGCATCCGCTCTTCGAGCGCGTTCAGTTGCGGATCACCAAGGGATTTCCACCAGTCTGAACGGGGTGCGCCGTCATCCGGTTGCCCGTAGCGGATCACTCCCTGACCTTCCCATTGATCCGGATAGGCCAGTTTCGCCGGTGCATAACGGGGGGCCATATCGCATCCGGCAAGGGTCGTGGTGACCAGAACCGTTGCGATAAGCTTTCGGAGAGGCAGTCTCTTCATTCCCGCGCGCCTGCCTCGGACGTAGGTGTGTTGTCTTCGGGCATGGCGCGAACGTCATTGCCGGGACGGGGCGAGGCAGACGAGGCAGGAGTCGTGGGCTGCGATGGCATGTTGTAGCCACGCGTGCCCGGCACAACGCGGACTTTGTCACCATCCAGCAGTCCGGCGGACGGGTTGTTGATCACCTTGTCAGTGGCGGACAGACCACCGAGAACCTGCACGATTTTCCCCAGATTGGTACCGACCTTGATGGAGACCAGATGCACATGATCTGTCGGGTCTACCGTTGCGATCTGCATTCCATCGGCGCGGAAAATCAGTGCCCCTTCAGGAAGTGTGAGCATATCCGGGTCGCCCGGAGCCTCGAAATGCGCGGTGGCGTAAGAGTCAGGCCAGAGTTCCTCGGTGGGGTTGTCCACCATCAGTTCCGTGTTCACCGTGCGGGTGTTCGGGCTGAAGGCTGCGGCGGTGGCGACATAGCGTGCCTTGAACGTGCGGCCGGGAAACTGGGGAACGGTCAGCGTGGTCGTCAGGGCAGGGGAGATGATGTCCGCATAATCCTGCGGCACAGAAACGAAGACGCGCATGGCGTGGACATCCGCCACACTGAACAGTTCCGTCGCGTTGCCACGGGAGCCGACATCGCCACGTCCGGCATTCACATAATCACCGACATCCGCGAGACGGGCGGTCACCACGCCATCGAAGGGCGCAACGATACGCTTGAAGCCTTCAAGAGCCTGATACCGTTCCATTTCGTGGCGCGCGGCCTCGACCTGCGCCTGCTCCGCTTCTGCGTTAGCGGCCTGAACGTCGACTTCCTGCTGGGAGACGGCCTGCGTGCCTTCGAGGGCTTTCCAGCGCCGCGCCGTGATCTGGGCCAGTTTGTAGCGGGCGACCGCGACATCCAGATTGGCCTTGGCGGCGGCATATTGCGCGTCGAGGCCCGGCGTCTCGATCTCGGCCAGCAGGTCACCGGCCTTCACGTGGGCGCCGATATCCTTGTACCACATTTTAACATAGCCGGAGACCTGCGCGTAGATCGGGGCGAGATACCACGCCGAGATGTTGGCGGGCAGGTCGAGCGTGCGGTGGCTCGGGCCGGGCTGCGGGCTGATCAGCTGCACTTCCGGGGTGGCCGCGGCCGTCGTTTCTTTTGCCAGGCGCTCATAATGAGCATTCCGCTGGATGATACCCCAGGCCGCCAGTACGATGGCGACGATGATCACCACGACAAGCAGAAAGCGTCCACGTGAAGACTGGGCGCTCATGCTGCTTCTCCTTCCTGCTTACGATGGCGTCGTGAATGAATGGCCGCGAACACGCACGGCACGAACACCAGTGTGGCGGCTGTCGCCACCATGAGACCACCGATCACGGCACGGCCGAGCGGGGCATTTTGTGAATTGCTCATCGACATCGGCAACATGCCGACGATCATGGCGGAGGCCGTCATCAGCACAGGGCGGATACGTTCAAAGCCGGCATCAAGGGCTGCCTTCACGGCATCGCCATGCCGGAGCAGCTCGTCCCGGGCGAAGGACACGACGAGGATGGAGTTCGCCGTCGCCGTTCCCATGCACATGATTGCGCCTGTCAGGGCAGGAACCGAGAGCGCTGTGTGGGTCAGGAAGAGTGCCCAGGCAATGCCACCGAGCGCGCCGGGAAGGGCAGTGATGATGATGAACGGGTCAAGCCAGGACTGGAAGTTCACGACAATCACCAGATAGACGAGCAGGATCGACATGGCGAGGCCGCCGATAAGCTGCGCATAGGCGGCGTTCATCGTCATCCCCTGACCGAGCACGGTCATGGAGGAGCCATGAGGCAGGCGGCTGCGTTCCTGCTCGACAATCCGGTTGACCTGTGACGCGACACGCCCGAGATCGAGACCTTCATTCGAGGCGTAGATGTCGAAAACCGGCATGATGTTATAATGCGAGATCTCGCCCGGTGTCCCGATCTGGCTGATGGAACTCAGGCCGCCAAGGATCTGAGGGGGCGTGCCGTTCGGATTGCCGTCGCCCTTGTCGATCGGTGTCAGTTCCAGATCGTTCAGCGTCTGAAGGAAGGCCGCGGGTGTCTGGATATCGATCAGATGGGAGACGCCGGTCTTGGGATCGAGCCAGTAGACCTGACCCACCTGTGCGCTGCCGGAGAGCGAGACCAGCATATTGTTGGTCACGTTCGCTTCGGTAATGCCTGTGCCAAGAGCAAAACTACGGCGGGCATTGACCAGAAACGTGGGGGTGGTCATCGGCTGCTGCACTGACACATCCGTGATGCCCGGCACATGGCGCAGTCGCGCGGCAACCTGATTCGCGAATGCGAAGTTATCTGACAGGTTACGACCGATGATCTGGACGTCGATCGGTGCAGGGGCGCCGAAGTTCAGAATCTTCGCCGTCAGATCGGCGGGCTGGAAGGTGATCTGCGTGCCCGGGAACACACGGGACAGTCCCTTGCGCAATGTCTGACGGTATTCCGCGACGGGAGATTCAGAATCCTTCAGCGTGACGGTCAGGTCGCAGTCCTGCGTGCCGACGGTGGGGGTAGGAATAAACGCCTGATTGAGAGGACTGAACGGCAGTCCACAGTTATCGACGATGGTTTCCACCTGTCCGGGCAGCAGACGTTCGATTTCATCATTGACCAGTTGCGAGATCTTGCCCGCTTCCTCGATGCGCGTGCCGAGGGGCGCGCGCATATGCAGGGCGAGCGTGTTCGAATTAATCTCGGGGAAGAAATCCTGACCAACAAAGAACAGCAGGCCCAGAGAACCCACGGCCGCGACGAGGAAACCGCCGATGAAGCGGGCGCGTGAGGCGAGAAGTCCGGCCAGCATGTCGCGGTAGCTGTGGCGGAATTGCTCGAAACGGGCCTCAAATCCACGCTGGAATCGGCCGAAAATTGTTTTCGGGGGCGCGCCATGACCTGCCGCGACCTGAGCCGCGAGCATGTATTTCGCCATGGTAGGCACGAGTGTCCGTGACAGGATGAAGGAGGCGATCATCGCGAAGATGATGGCTTCGGCCATGGGCATGAACAGCCAGCCGGCCACGCCGCTGAGCTGGAAGAGCGGCATCCAGACGATACAGATGCACAGGGTCGAGACGAAGGTCGCCACCACGATCTGGTTGGCCGCATCGATGATGGCGGTTTCGAGATCCTTGTCCATCGCCAGATGCGCGTCGATGTTTTCGATCATCACCGTGGCATCGTCCACAAGGATACCAACCGCGAGCGCCAGACCGCCCAGAGTCATCACGTTGATCGTCTGCCCCGACCAGCGCAGGGCGATGAGCGAGCAGAGCATCGCGAGGGGGATGGAGGTGGCGATGATGACCGTCGAACGCCACGAGCCAAGGAACAGCAACACCACCAGTCCGGTCAGCAGGGCAGCCGTCACCATCTCCTGCACGACGTCGCGGACGGATTCCTTCACGAACGTGGAGGCGTCATTGATGACACGGATATTCACGCCCGGAGGGAGTGTATTGGTGATGCCCGGAAGGAGTTTCTTGACGCCGGACACCACGTCCAGAGTCGAGGCGTCACCGCTTTTCATGATTACGATGAGAACGCCCTGCTGACCTTTGACCAGCACGAGGTTGGTTTGTGGCGGTCCGCCCTGATGCACCCATGCGACATCGCGCATGTAGACGACCGAGTTGCCCACCTGCTTGATCGGCAGATTATTGAGGGAGTCGATATCCCGCGGAGATGCATTGGTCTGCACCATCCAGTCGAAATCACCGATTTTCTGGTCACCTGCGGGCAGGACGATGTTCTGTTTGCCGAGGGCTGTGGAGACGTCCACCGGCGACAATCCATGCGCGAGCAGTTTGGTGGGATCAAGATCCACCATCACGTTGCCGGGCTGCCCACCGTAAGGATTGGGAATGGCTGCTCCGGCCACCGAAACCAGCGCGGGGCGGATGAGGTTCGACGCCATGTCGTAGATTTCGGATGCCGTCATATTCTTGGACGACACCTGAAGCGTCAGCACAGGGACGGAGGAGGCGTTATATGTAAGGACGAGCGGCGGCGTGGAGCCCGTCGGCATCTGCTTGAGAACAGTCTGGGAGACAGCGGTAATCTGGGTCTGCGCAGCGGAAGGATCAGTGCCGGGCTGAAAGAAGACCTTGACGATACCGCGTCCGTAATAGGACTGGCTTTCGATATGCTCGATATTGTTGACCGTCGCGGTCAGTGCGCGTTCGTAATAATAGACCACGCGTCCGGACATGTCTTCCGGCATGAGGCCGGTATAGGTCCACACGACGGCAACGACCGGTATGCGTATGCTTGGAAAGACGTCGGTGGGGGTCGACACAATGGCACGAATGCCAAAAACAAGAATGAGGATCGACAGAACGACGAACGTATATGGCCGCTTCAGAGCGACCAGGACGATCTCATTCATGCGGGACCGTTCCCAGTCTGCACTGAATTAAATGTACTACTCATACAATCCTCTGTGACAGTGAAGCCTTCAGGGCGCCAGTAAATTACTTTTTATTCTCCGTGCATTTCCGGTGTCTAACCGATTGCACGATGGGTGGTACGGCTCAGGCGCATGAAGGTTTCTCTGTGTCCGTATTCAAATGCACTCCCTGAAGGGTGTCATAAGGGATTTGGTCCGGGTCTGCATACCCGCCTCTTTCACGCCACAATTGCTCTCCCAACAGCAAAGCATTCGGATGAGCGAAGAAAGTCATTGAAATACCGTGCGGTTTCAAAGCCGTAACGGTTTTATGAAATGCTCATGACAATGCGTGACTAGGCAAGCGGAAATGACGCCCATAAATAACGCTTATTTTTAGTTGATTCTTTGATTCTCAAGGTTTGCGGGAAGATATGCTGAGCGCGGAGATTTTGTAGGTATTTTGAGTGGAATAGCGGTTTTTATATAACATACTGATATTAATATGAAAATATAAACTATAAATCGTCGTGGAATGAAAAAATAATATTTTTATATGCATTCCTGTATCGTTGTTTATTGACGACCAAAATGGATTGTGTCTCAATGGTCATGTTCTCGAAAGAGAGTCTTTCGGACGGATAACTGTGATGGGGCGCGGATGTGTTGTGTGGAGATATATCGATCTGCCTGATTGGCTCCAGAAACGACAATGCCTGTGAACATATGAGCTGATACCGTCATCGTGGGTCATGGTATTTCAGAAAATTATATCGATGAAGAAGCAATCGTTCGCTTGGCAAGAGCGTCTCTGAATAATAATATTTTATGGATATTGAGTATCTAAGAGCGTTTTGAAATAAAGCGGCTATATTTGTTTCCATTCGTGAAGATGAAAGAGAATAACCATGAAGGCGGTTGCGTCCGCATGCGATGTGAGGTGGTTGTTGCGCGGGCGGGGCGTAGTCACCTTCCCCGGAGGATCAGGAATGTTCGGTGATGAGTGTTTCAGCGGGAGGGTGCGTCGGAATGAACTGTCTTTTGAGCTTGGCCTCATGCAGAATTCAGGAAGAAATCACCCCTGACAGGCAGGCGGCGTCCCTTAGTCTACAACGAACGACAGGCATGCACACCATCGGGCAGAGGCGATGTCCGACGGAGCCTGCTCCATAGAGTTTTCGGTCACACTTTAACGCGGCAGCCCTGGCGGCGTCTGGCAAACCAAGACGAGTTTTTCATGAAGATCACACTTCGCCGATCCCTGTTTCTTGCTTCCTCCCTCGTGGCTTCGGTGTTTGCTCAGCAGGCCGAGGCGCGATCCACTGATCCGGAAGTCATGGAACTCAGGCGCGAACTTGCCGCCATGCGGCAGGAAATGGTCGCGATGCGGCAGGAAATTAAAGGGCAGGGTGCGGAAAACCGTCACCGGGTCGCTGCCGAGAACGGAAGTGGGCTGCGTCATCATCACGAGCAGCGTCTGGCGAGTGCCGGTGCGGATGAAGTGAAGCCTGTCTTTTCACAGGTTCCCGTGCGTCCGAGCGGACCACGTTCACCGTCCGAAAGCCGCATCGCCCTTCCCGAGGGACCTGTCCAGTCCTGGGCGGACTTCAAGGCTGCGAATGTAAAGAACGAAGTCCTTCAGATTGGAGGGATGCAGATCGGTTTCCCCAAAGGGCGCCCGACGATCGCATCCGAAGACGGTTCCTATGCCTTTTCGGTCGGCCTTCTGGCACAGGAGGATTTCGGCGGGTTTCTTGGCGCGGGACCGCGTGGCAACGAAGGCAAGGGAAACTTCAACAGCTTCACGCAAAATGCTCGTCGTCTGCGTCTCTATTTCTCCTGGCGCTACAAAGACTGGGTCGTGAATGTGACCCCTGATTTCGGCTCCAGTTCCGTGGACGGCACGGTTGGACTGTTCGAGGCCAATCTTAACTATACGGGAGTGCACAACACCACGCTGACCGTGGGGTATTTCCAGCCGCGCATGGAAGAAGAAAGCGCGGAGCGATCCGGTGCGTTCGAATTTCTTGAGCGCCCGACCATAGTCGATCTGGTGCGCAATATTGCGGGCGGCGTCGCCCGGTTCAGCGTGGGCGGTGAACATTGGGAAAAGCGCTGGCTCGCGGCGCTTTATTTCACGGGTCAGAAGTTCGGTGACCGCAGCAAGGATACCACGATCACGGACAGCCAGACCGGTGGCGTCGCCCGTATCGCGGGACGCCCTTATGTCAGCAAGGATATCGACCTTCATGTCGGGGCCGGAGCAACAGCGGCCTTCAAGGTCAATGAGAGCTCTACCGGACGTAACTACACGTTCAGTGACAACATGGAGATTCCTCTCGGGGAAACCTCTCTGCTGACATCGGGCGCGCTGACAAATGTTGCCCAGATATGGGCGGCTGGCCCCCAGATGGCGTTCCGCTGGAAACGCTTCCTGCTCAAGAGCGAATATTACCATATCGGTGTTTCTCGCGGCCAGCAGGCGGTCGGCCTCAACCTGCCATCACTCGGGTTCGACGGCTGGTACGTCTCCGGCAACTATACGATTTTCGGTCATCCGCGTGCCTATAACCCGAAAATCGCAGCCTTTACCGCACCGGGCGTCGATTACGACTTTGATCCTGCCCATAACCACTGGGGTGCGCTGGAAGTCAGCGGACGCTGGAGTGTGACAGATCTGAGCGATGTTCCCGGGCAGGGCGGGACCGGCATCAACGGTAATCAGCAGACGGTGTGGCAGGGTGGATTCAACTAGTATCCCAATCAGCACATCAAATTCATGCTCGACTACGCTCATTATATCGTCTCGCGATCGAAGGGCGTCTCAAGTGGCGTCAATCTTCTGGGGCGTGACGGCAATGCTATCGTTGCGCGTGCACAGGCCGCGTTCTGAACGGATATTCAGGGACTTAATGTCATGAAGAACACTCTCGCAGTCAGCCGTCGCGCTCTTCTCAAGGGCGGCGTCGCGGTCGGGGCAGCAGCTTTTGCCGGCATCCGGGGCGCACAGGCGGCAAGCTGGTCGCTGCTCAACGTCTCGTATGATCCGACACGTGAACTGTATGCTGACATCAGCAAGGCATTTTCCGTCTCATGGGCGAAGGGGCATCCGGACGACCATGTTGTGGTCAAATCCTCGCACGGAGGGTCCGGGGCGCAGGCGCGATCCGTTCTGGAAGGCGCACCTGCCGATATCGTGACGCTGGGACTGGCTTACGACATCGATGTGCTGGCTCAGCATGGGCTGCTTGAAGCGGACTGGCAGAACCGCCTGCCTCATAATTCCACGCCTTTCACGAGCACAATCGTATTTCTGGTCCGAAAGGGTAATCCGAAGAATATCCATGACTGGCCGGATCTGATCCGCGACGACGTGTCAGTTATCACCCCCAATCCGAAAACCTCTGGGGGCGCCCGCTGGAACTATCTCGCCGCATGGGGATGGGCGCTGCGTGCTAACGGAAACTCTGAAGATGCAGCCAAAGCCTATCTGAAAAAGCTGTTTTCTCATGTGCCGGTTCTCGATACCGGTGCACGGGGAGCGACCAATTCCTTCGTGCAGCGTCATCTTGGGGATGTGCTGATTGCCTGGGAGGATGAGGCGCTTCTCGCGGCGCGTGATATCGGCGCGGATCAGTTCGATATCGTGGTGCCCTCGATCACCATTCTGGCCGAACCGCCTGTCGCCGTCGTGGACAAGAACGTCAAGGCGCACGGCACCGAAGCCATTGCGACAGCGTATGTGGAGTTTCTCTTTACGCCGGAAGCCCAAAAGATCGCCGCGAAACACTACTTCCGTCCGATCGATCCCGCAGTTGTTGCTGCCACGGCATCGGTTTTCCCGAAAGTGCAGACGTTCGATGTGGCCAGTCTGGGTGGGTGGCAGGTCGTGCAGAAGAAACATTTCGGGGATGGTGGCGTTTTCGATCAGCTCTACGGGAAATAAGTTGATCTGCGTTCAGGGTCGGGCAGGTTTTTACAATATGGGAGCCCGATCCTGTATGATCTGAACTGAGGTTTTCCGGATCTCAGTGCAGCGGGAAGTGGCAGGCTACCTGTCGCCCATTGCCGATATCCCGCAGGGCAGGAGCTTCTGCAGAGCAGCGTCCTTCAGCCTTGGGGCAGCGTGTGTGGAACCGGCAACCGGAGGGGGGCGAGATCGGGGAAGGCACATCCCCATGCAGTAAAATGCGTTCGTCATGTGCCCCGATCACCGGTTTCGGAACGGCGGAAATCAGCGCCATCGTGTAGGGGTGCGCTGGTGTCTGCATGACGGCGTCCGTGTCGCCGAGTTCGACAATTGCGCCGAGATACATCACTGCCACGCGCGTCGAGATCTGCCTGACGACGGCAAGGTCATGTGCGATAAAGATGTAGGTGAGACCAAGCTGTTCCTTGAGATCGGTGAACAGATTGACGATCTGCGCCTGCACCGACACATCAAGCGCCGAAACGGGCTCGTCCGCTACGATCAGGCGCGGGGAAAGCGCGAGCGCCCGGGCGATATTGATCCGCTGCCGCTGCCCTCCGGAAAACTCGTGCGGATAGCGGGCAAGAGCGGAATGCGGAAGACTGACGAGGTCCATCAGTTCTTCCAGTCGCACCTCGATCACCTGCCGGCTGCGCTTTTTGCCGTTTGCATCGGGATGGACGCGCAGCGGTTCCGCCACAAGATCACCAATGCGGCGCTTGGGGTTCAACGAAGCATAGGAATCCTGAAAAACCATCTGCATCCGTCGTCGCACGGGCCGCAGGGCACGGTCGTTCATTCGTGAAATATCCTGATCTTCAAACAGGATATTTCCGGATGAGAGATCGGTCAGACGCAGCAGGCAGCGCCCGAGCGTCGATTTTCCACAGCCGGATTCACCCACAAGGCCGAGCACTTCACCGGACCGCACGGTGAGCGAGACGTGATCCAGCGCACGCAGTGTCTTCCCATGAGAGAGTCGATAGTCCTTGCAGAGATCATGGGCTTTCAGGATATCGGTCATGCCTCGACTCTCTCGGTCATGCGTGGAGGCAACGCTTTTCCTTCGCCCGGCAATACACACGCCACCTCCTGTTCAGCACACCGCACCAGGGGCGGCAGAATGTCGCAGGCTGCATGGGCGTAATGACAGCGTGGTGCAAAGGCGCATCCCGGCGGGCGTTCAAGCGGGGCAGGGGGCGCGCCCGCTATGGAAGGCAGACGTGTGGGGCGGGGGCCGGTCAGGGGCGGAATGGAATCCAGCAGCGCCGCTGTATAAGGATGAGCGGGCTGGGAGAAAATTGCGGCAGCAGGACCGCGTTCGGCGACGCGACCGGAATACAGCACCATGACGTGGTCGCAGGTCTCCGCCACCACACCCATATCGTGCGTGATGAGCATGACCGCCGATCCGTAATCTGTACGGAGATTACGTAAAAGATCGAGAATCTGGGCTTGCACTGTCACATCCAGCGCCGTGGTTGGCTCATCAGCGATCAGCAGCGCCGGATTGCAGGACAATGCCATGGCGATCATCGCGCGCTGCCGCAGTCCGCCGGACAGTTGATGGGGATACCGATTGGCGGTGCGCTCGGGGTCCGGCACGCCCATGTCGCCAAGCAGACGGACCGTTCTGGCGCGGGCTTCGGCTTTCGAGAGGCGTTCATGTACGCGGATCGCTTCATCAATCTGCCAGCCCACGGTGTAGACGGGCGTGAAGGCGGTCATCGGGTCCTGAAAGATCATGGCGATCTCGCGGCCCCGGATGGTTCGGAAAGCCTTTTGCGGCAAAGTGGTGAGTTCCTGACCCCGGAACCGGACCGATCCGCGCAGCGTGACGCCGGGATCGTCGATCAGGCGCATGATGGCCATCGCCGTCACGCTCTTGCCGGACCCTGATTCTCCGACAATGCCGAGGATCTCACGCTCGCACACGGCGAACGACACGTTCTCGATGATTGGCACGTCCCGGCCGCCCGAGCGGAAACTGACGGACAGGTCGCGCACGTCGAGGAGGGGGGCATCACCGGCCATCACGCACTCTCGGGTCGAGGAAAAGATAGACCACATCGACCAGCGCGTTCGCAAGCACGACGAACACGGCGGAATACATCACGCTGGCCATGATAAACGGCAGGTCGAGGCTGGACAGCGCCTGATAGGTCAGTCGTCCGACGCCCTGAAGGCCAAACACCACTTCCGTCAGCAGCGCGCCTCCGCCGATCAGTTGGGCGAAATCCATGCCGAACAGCGAGACGAAGGTGATCATGGACGTTCTCAGTCCATGAACCAGCAGCACGCGCGACGGGGAGAGCCCCTTGGCGCGGGCCGTGCGCATGAAGTCCTCGCCGGATACGGTCACAAGGTCGGAGCGGAGCACGCGGGCATAGACACCGATGAACAGCACGGACAGCGTGCACCATGAGATAAGCAGCGCCTTGAACCAGCCGACCGGGCTTTCGCTGAACGGCACGTAGCCGAGGGGCGGCACCCATGAGAATAGCCACGTATCGTGATAGCGCGCCTGTGTGATGAGGTTGGCGACCTGCCCGAGCCAGAACACCGGAATGGACACGCCGACAAGCCCTATGGCCATCAACGTCCGGTCAACCCATGTGCCGCGGAATGCCGCCGCGACCGTGCCCATGAGGATGGACACCACGACCCAGATTACCGCACCACCCGTGGCCAGAGACAGCGTGACGGGGGCGGCCTTGATGATCTCCGGCACGACCTTTTCGCCCCGGTTGGCATAGGACGTCAGATCCTGCGTGATGAAGAGCTTCTTCATCATGGTCGCATACTGGACGGGCAGGGGACGGTCGAACCCGTATTCCTGCCGCACCTTGGCGATGGTCGCCGGAGAGGCGTTCTTGCCCGCTATCCGCGCCGTCGGGTCCGCGCCCGGCGTGGCGAAGAACACGAGGAACACCATGACGGAAATGCCGAACAGCACGAAGACCGTCTGACCGAGCCTCTGGAGAAGGGACTTCAGCATTATGTCCCCCTCTTGCTGGTCTCGCGCACATCCAGCGCGTCACGCAGTCCGTCGCCCAGCACGTTCAGCGCCACGACGACGATGACAATGGCCAAACCAGGCGCGATGGCGACCATGGGGCGGGAATAGATCAGCCCTTCGCCGTCCTGAATGATCGTGCCCCATGAAGCCGTCGGGGTCTGCACACCGATGGACAGGAAGGACAGGGCGGACTCCGTCAGCAGCGCGAGGGCCGCCATCAGGGGGGCCAGCACGACAATGGAACTGGCGACGTTCGGGAGGATGTCCACCAGCAGGATGCGCCAGCGCGGCACGCCCAGGCTGCGGGCGGCCATCACGAAATCGGCGTTGCGGAGCGCCATCACGCGCCCACGGATCGGGCGGGCGGCGTAAGGCATGTAGACCAGCGCGATGATGGCGATGGGGATCAGCAGATTGTCGGCCTCGATGGTGAAGGGACCGATCTTCAGCCCGTCGCTGATGGTGACGATCGAAAGGGAGATGGCGAACAGATAGACCGGTACAGCCCACATGATGTCCATCAGCCGCGACAGCACCATGTCCACAAAGCCGCCAAAGAACCCCGCCAGAATGCCGACGATGCTGGCGATGACGATGCACAGCACCGCCGCCGAGAAGGAGATCAGCAGCGAAATCCGACCGCCATACAGCAGCCGCGCCGCAACATCCCGGCCCTGACTGTCGGAGCCGAGCATGTAGGCTGAGGGTCGCCATGTCGGACCGGCGGGCGTCATGCCTAGATGCAGCGGATTGTCGTTGGCCTGCATGATATCGACGGCTCTGCCATCCAGCATGAAGGATCCGGCGACATTGGCACGGAACGGGTCCGTGTGGGCGATGTCATGCGCATAGAACGGCGCAATCAGGCTCAGCACGACGATGAGGACCAGCACGGCCAGCGCCATCATGGCCGAGCGATTGCCGCCCAGAGCGCGAAAAGCCGTCTGCCACGGACCGGGTGGCGCTGTGTCCACAGGGCCGTTCACGGCTGGTCTCCGGCGCGACGAAGCTTCATCTGCGAGAAAATGGCTTCGTAAATCGGCGTGTCGAACGCGCCATGCAGCCGGGAGGACATCAGCGCCACGCGCCGCGTCTGATCGAGCGGCACTGCGGGAGCCTGCGCCATCAGGGCGCGGGAGGCCTCGGCCCAGAGTGCGTCGCCTGCCTTGCGGTCTGTGAGCGAAACTTCTGCTGCCCTGTCCATCAGGGCGTCGAATTTGTGGTCACAGAACTGGGACGCATTGATCGAGTTGTCGGAGTGCGGAATGAACGTCGCGCAGGAGAACAGTGTTTGCAGGAAGGATGAGGCGGATGGGTAATCGGCGCTCCAGCCGGTCAGGCCGACCTGCACGTTGTTATCGCTGTTCTGGATGTAGCTGAACTCGATCACGGGCGTGATGGGCCGCACGGAGGCGACATAGCCGAGGTCTGTCAGCGTGCTGCGGATTTCGTTGGCGATGGCGTCCGAACCGCCCGACTGCGGCGTGACGATGACGACCTTCTGCCCCGCCGTGCCGCTTTCAGCCACCAGCTTTTTCGCCAGTGCAAGGTCGGGCTCCTTCCACTCAGGGGCCGGGTGCTCGGGGGACGCGCCCTTTGTGTAGGCACAGCCGGGCTCGAAACCGGGCGCGCCTGTGGGCAGCATCTGGCAGGCCGCAAGGGAGACGGCCGGACCGCCATTATAGATCACCACCGCCTTGCGGTTGAGCGCGTAGTTCAGCGCCTGCCGCACGCGCACGTCGTTGAAGGGTGGAAGATTTACGTTCAGCGCGGCGTAATAGATGACCATCTGGTCGATCAGCCGGACCCGGTCGGAGAAACGCGAGCCTATTTCCGCCTGCCGATCGAGCGGCACATTCTCCAGCATCCAGTCATACTGGTTGTTCTCGATGGCCGTCACGGCCGCTTCAGGATCAAGCCCGAACGCATAACGGATCTCGTCGGGATAACCGGCTGGCTGAGCCTCGGCATCCCACTGCCGGAAGTAGGGATTGCGTTCCATGACCAGCCCCGAGTTCGGCTCGTAGGAGGCGATCCTGTAGGGGCCGGTGCCGAGGGGGGCAGTGTTGCCCGTGTCATGCGGGGGCGTGTCGGCGGGCAGGATGGAGGCGTGCTGGAACGCCAGCCGGTCGAAAAACTCGGAGTCAGGGTGCGTGAGATGGAAGGTGATTGTCCACGCCGTGTCGTCGGGGATGACCCCACCACTGAGCGTGCAATGTTCCGCATCGTGCAGACATTCCGTGCCCCCGACGATATGGCTGTAATACGGTCCCGCCGTCGGACTGTTCGCCCTGAAGATACGGCGCATGGAGGCGGCGACATCATCCGGCGTGACTTCCCGTCCGTTCGAGAAGCGAATGCCGTGCCGGAGGTGAAAGACGTAGGTTTTCCCGCCATCTTCGGGGGCTGGTAGCGCTTCGACGAGGTCCGGAATGGCGTGGCGGTCCATCGGGCCGGGCGTCTTGGCAAAGGTCGTCAGCCCGTCATAGACGATGGCTTCCATCTGATACGTGATGTGGACGTAGCTGATCTGGGGATCGAGCGTTCCGCCTGAACTGCTGGCTGTCAGCCGCAGCGTGCCGCCTGTCTCGGGGCTGTCCGGCGCGCCGGGAGCGAGCGCCGCAGCGTGCAGGGAGGCACCGAGAAACAGGGGAAGACAGGCCACCGGAAGAAGGGCTTTGAGAGGCGCCCAGCCCGAAAGCTGTACGGGACGACGCCTCAGACTACGCGGAACGCCGCAACGCATCCGTCAGTGCTGCTCCACAAGGGCGTGAAGGCGCTGCTCCATCTCGTCCGCACTGGCACTCGTCTCGATTGTTCCCACGTAGCGACCCTTGGGATCCATGATCACGATACGTGGCGACAGTTCGTAGGTGTATTCCCACATCGGATCGGGATGTCTGATGATCGGCGCATGATATTCCTTCGTCACGGCCTCCAGCGTAATGGGCGCGGCCGTTCCGGTGATGATCTTGGCGGGAAATTTCAGCGCATACTGCCGCAGGTTCATCGCAAGGTCGCGGTTGGGATCGAGACTTATGAAGAGAGGTGCAAACAGTTTGCGTGAGGGATCGACGCTCTGAAGCGCCGTGCTCAGGCGCATGAGTGCCGGAGTGCAGGCATCGTTTGTGCAGTGAATCGCCCCGAACATCACCAGCATCCACCGTCCACGGAAGTGCGTGTCGGTCATGGTGCCGTCGGAGGAATCCATCAGCCGGAAGGTGCCGCCGACTTCGTTGCCGTTCGAGGCGACGACGGGGCCCATCGAGTCCGCGACCTTGTAGGCGCCATAGGTTGCGATCGCCGCCACCACGAGGGTGACCAGGACAATGGTGCGGGTTATGCGGTTGGCGCGCTTTACCGCCTCGGGGCCTTTTTGTGGCTTCGGGGTGTTGTTCATCAGTGTGCCTCCGCCCAGTTGGCTCCCATGCCGGTCTCCACCACCAGTGGCACCGCAAGCTGCGCCGCGTTTTCCATAATCTTTTTCACGAGCGCCGCTGTCTCCTTCGCTGCGTCTTTTCCAACCTCGAACAGAAGTTCGTCATGCACCTGCAAAAGCATCGTGGCGGACAGTCCGGCCTCGGCCAGCGCGTGCGGCAGGCGAACCATGGCACGCTTTATGATGTCCGCAGCACCGCCCTGCAACGGCGCGTTGATCGCCTGCCGCTCGGCATAGGAGCGTTGCGCGCCGTTCTTTGCCGTGATCCCCGGAACGTAGCAACGTCGTCCTAGGGGCGTCACGACATATCCATTGGCCTTCGCCTCGGTCTTCCGTTCATCCATATAGTCGCGGATGCCGGGATAGCGGGCAAAATAGGCGTCGATATAAGCACGGGCCTCGCCCATCGAAATGCCAAGCTGCTTGCTCAGTCCAAAGCCGGAAATGCCGTAGATGATGCCGAAATTGATGGCCTTGGCCCGACGGCGTGTCAGTGGGTCCATGCCATCCAGCGGCACGCCGAACACTTCCGACGCCGTGCGGGCGTGAATGTCCTGCCCCAGTTCGAATGCCTCTCTCAGCGTCGGCACGTTCGCCACACTGGCCAGAAGACGCAACTCGATCTGGGAGTAATCCGCCGAGAGCAGCAGCTTGCCTTCCGGCGCGATGAAGCTGCGGCGGATCTGCGCGCCTTCCTCGGTTCTCACCGGAATGTTCTGAAGATTCGGTTCGTTGGAGGAGAGACGGCCCGTCGTGGTGATGGCCATCTGGAATGTGGTGTGGACGCGGGACGTTGCCGGGTCCATCTGCTTGAGGAGCGCGTCCGTATAGGTGCTTTTCAGCTTGGCAAGCTGCCGCCAGGAAAGGATTTTCCCCGGGAGTTCATGCCCCTGATCGGCCAGGTCCTGTAGCACGGAAGAGTCGGTGCTCCATGCGCCGGTCTTGCCACGCTTGCCGCCCGAAAGGCTCATCTCGTCAAACAGGATTTCTCCAAGCTGCTTTGGAGAGCCGACATTGAACGTGCGCCCGGCCACTTTGTGGATCTCGGCTTCAATCGTCACCATGCGGCCCGCGAAGTTTTCCGAGAGACGGCGCAACTCTGTCGCATCGACCTTGATGCCGGTCTGTTCCATCGCCGCCAGCACGCCGATCAGGGGGCGCTCATAGCCCTCATACAGAGCCAGCGCCTTGTTCACGCGCAATTCCGGATGCAACACGTGCCACAGCCGCAGCGTGACATCCGCATCTTCCGCCGCATAAGCCGTCGCCTTTTCGAGCGGCACCTGCTGGAAGAGGATGCGGTTCCGGCCTTTTCCCGTCACTTCATCATAGGTGATGGGAACATGACCGAGATGCAGCTTTGACAGTTCGTCCATGCCCTGACCGTGCAGACCGGCGGATTGGGCATAGGAAATCAGCATCGTGTCGTCGATCGGGGCGATGGGAGCGCCCCCGGCACGATGAAACACCAGCAGATCGAATTTGGCGTTCTGAAACACCTTGAGCACGGAGCTGTCGGTGAACAGCGGTTCCAGCGCGGTGACGGCATCCTTGACCGAAATCTGCTGCCCAACCTGTGCTTCCAGCGTGCCTTCGTGCAGCAACGGCACATAACAGGCGCGTCCGGGTGTTGTGGCCAGCGACAGCCCGACCATGCGGGCTTTCAGCGGATCAAGCCCGTCAGTCTCGGTATCCACGGCGCAAACACCGGCTGCACGCGCTTCGGTGACCCATTTTTCCAGTGTCAGCAGATCCGTGACGGTTTCGTAGGGACCGTAGGGGGCCTGATTCGGGTTGACGGGGGCTGCTGCCGGAGGCGCGCTCGCGTTGGCGGCGCGCATTACGGCGACAGATGTCGCCTTTGCGAGCGGTTTGCCATCGCCCAGACCGAAGCGATGACGGATGGACCGGAACCCCATCTGGTCGAGCCAGTCGCCCAGCACCTCGTCGTTCGGCTCCTGCACGGATAGGTCGTCCACGGGGACGGGCAGGGGGATGTCACGCTTCAGTGTGACCAGCTTGAGAGAAACGCGGGCGGCTTCGGCATGTTCGATCAGCGAATCCCGCCGTTTGGACTGCTTCATGGTCGGAGCCGCTGCCAGCACGGCTTCGAGATCGCCAAATTCGTTCACGAGTGCGGACGCGGTTTTCGGGCCGATGCCCGGTATGCCTGGCACATTGTCGGTCGGGTCGCCCATCAACGCCTGTACGTCGATGACCCGGTCCGGTCCCACGCCGAATTTCGCTTCAACCTCGGCGGCTCTGATCGGCTTCTGCTTGATCGGGTCCATCATGTCGACATGCGGACCAATCAACTGCATCAGATCCTTGTCGGATGAGATGATGGTGCATTGGCCGCCGATCTGATCGATGAAACGGGCATAGCTGGCGATCAGGTCGTCCGCCTCGAACCCTTCAAGCTCGATGCCCGGCACACCGAATGCGGCGGTCGCCTCACGGATCAGCCCGAATTGCGGGATCAGATCTTCCGGCACGTCCGGCCGGTGCGCCTTGTATTGCGGATAGATCTCGTTGCGGAACGTCACGCGACCGGCATCGAAGATAACGGCCAGATGGGTGCCGACATGCTCGCGCATCAGGCGTGTGAGCATGTTGCAGAAGCCGAAGACGGCGTTGACCGGAACGCCATCGGGGTTGCTCATTGGAGGAAGGGCGTGAAAGGCCCGAAAAATGAAACCACTCCCATCCACTACGACGAGATGGGGCACGCCCGCTTTATTCATGGAATGGAAAACCTCAGTGCGCGCTGTCCGGCGTTGCGTTCGGGTCCAGCACGAACAGGCGCGAGCAATAGGGGCAGAAAGTCTGGTGATCGCCGATCTTCAGCCACACTTTCGGATGCCCGAGAGGACCGAGGCCGCCATCACAGGAAATCTTGCGCGCCTGCACGATGACCGTCTCGACGTGGCCAAGAAGAGGCTTGGGGGTCGGATTCGTGGGCTGGATCAGCATCGGCATGGCGTCATCCTGTTGCATGAGGCCGGTTGGCCTGTCGGGTGCGCGATGATACGCAGGAACGTCGTGAGTTCAAACCACCTGCACAGCCTTTTGTCCGGCCTTCGCATCATGGCTGCCCGTTTGAGGCCCTGTATCGGGCTCGTTCTGGGTGCAGCCCTCCTGTCCGGGTGTGCGCAGGAGCCTGTCATCCATGCACCGTCCCGTTACGCGGCCTACGCACGGCTCATCCCACCAGATCGCCTGCTGACTCTTTCCGACGGAGCCCGGATTCCCGTCCGTATATGGCCTGCGAAAGGGCCGGAGAAAGGCAGAATTCTCGCCCTTCACGGTTTCAATGACAGCCGGGATGCGTGGGAGTTTTCAGCCCCTGCGTTTGCCGCCTCCGGCTTTACTGTCTGGGCTCCCGACCAGAGAGGATTCGGAGCGGCTCCTGAGCGCGCGGGGTGGGACGGCACGGAGCGTCTGGTGAAGGATGCGCGGGAAGAACTGATGCAGATGGCGCGCGAGTCTGCGACGGCGTTTGGCCACATTCCCGTCTGGCTGATGGGTGAAAGCATGGGCGGTGCGGTGGCGATGCTCGCAGCGAGCGGCCCGCAGGCTCCTTCGATGGCCGGTGTGATCCTGCTGGCTCCTGCCGTGTGGAATCTCGGCCCCATTGGCAGGCTGCCTGCCCATCTGCTGGCAGACATCGCTCCGGAGGGTGCGTTGTCGGGGCACGAACTTCCCGTGCATGTGGTGGCGACCAACAACATAGCCGCCCTGCGTCGGTTGTATTTTGATCCGCTGACGCTTCACATCACTCATTTTCGCGCCTTGCGGGGACTGGTCGATCTGATGGCGCAGGCATCCCATGCGGCGAAGTCTCAGCACGTCCCGACGCTGGTGATTTACGGCGATCGGGACCAGTTCGTTCCTCCCGAGGCGATGGCTCATGCGTGGCGCCACTTCCCAGCGGAGGTGCGGCGCGATCTGATTCCGGGCGGCCATCACCTCCTCCTGCGAGACCGCGAGGGCGGACGCGTGGTGGACGATATCCTGAGCTGGCTTGATCATCCCGATGCGCCGTTGCCTTCGGGTGGAGATGTCTCTGCGGCAGTCTGGGCTGCCGAAAACGGTGCGCAGCCGGATGGGCCCGCGCAAGGAGCGGTTCAGCCGTTTCCACTCCTGCCGTCCCGGCTCGATGGGGCTGTAGCTCCCTAAAAACGGTGGCTTGCGTGTAAAATGCTGCCGGACCGTCAGTCCGCTCTTGGCAAAGCCGATCTGCCTGCTGTAGGAAAGCGCGAAGTGGACCCGTAGCTCAGCTGGATAGAGCGTCGCCCTCCGAAGGCGAAGGCCGAAGGTTCGAATCCTTTCGGGTCCGCCATATTTCTCTAAAAATGACAGTAGCCTTCACGAAAACGCTTTCCATCATCATGGAGCGCGGGCGTTTTCTGTTGTAAAAACAGCGGCATTTCCCGCAAGAAACGCTGTTTGCCCGGTCCTCTGACTGTATGGTCCACAGGCATTCCCAGAAATCCGGGCCAGCAAGTCGGGTATTTGTTCGGAGGAGAGCAGATCATGCCGTGGACCTCAAAGGACGCCGAGCGACACACGCATAAAGCGACGACTGAAGAACTTCAGGCGCTTTGGGCAAAAGTGGCGAATGAATGTCTGGACCGGACCGGTGACGAAGGACGCGCCGTGCGGGAAGCAAATGCAGTAGTGGCGCGCCAGTCCGGAAGTTGATGTCTCCCTGAGGGAGAGACGGCACGCCGCCAGTATCCCTCACTCGGTAATCGTGTCGAACCCGTCTTCCGGTGGTAGATGGCGGGGCTTGCGGTTCTCATCCAGCGCGACAAACGTGAATTTGCCCTGCGTGACCCGGCTGCGCTGATTTGTATTACGGGCGCGCCGCCATGTTTCCACATGCACGATGATGGATGACTGACCGGTCTGGGTGATCTTTGTGTAAATGCTGACTTCATCGCCAACCGCGACGGGTTCGTGAAAGATGAAGCTGTCGATCGCCACGGTGACGCAGCGGCCTTTTGCCCGGAATGCTGCGGCAGTGCCTGCCGCGAGGTCCATCTGGGAGACCAGCCAGCCACCGAAAACATCCCCGGCTGGATTGGTGTCGGTCGGCATGGCGACCACCCGAATCGTCGGGATCGCTTCGGGGGGATAAGGGGAGGGTGTCGGCACGGAGACAATCCTTGGTAAAGTCGTAACCGCATGGCCTCCCTTTGTCCGACAAGACAAACAGGACTCCTGCGCGGAAGAGTGTAACCCCGTCAGTAGGCTGTCATGCAACAGATGATCCTGCGGGTCCGGTCCGTTTCGGAGGATTTGCTGAACACGGATTTTTTACTTTCACCGCTTCAGGCAGCGTCACAGTGGCTCAGTGACACGAGATGGGGAATGGCGTTGGATGGCTTCAAGCTGTAGCATGTAACCATCTGAATCGAGGGGCATCCGCGAAATCCATGAATCCCATGCCATTCTTTAACTCACGGCGCGCTTCCCGCGCTCTGACGGTTTTGTCCCTGATAACCGGGTGCGCGGTTGCTGGTGTGCCTGCGCATCATGCGGCAGCACAGGCCATCATCACCGGCAACACCACAACCATGGCGACAGTCGAGACCGTCGATGCCTCCACGGGAGAAATCCTCCTGCGTGGCGATGATGGAGATCTGTTCACCATAGACATGCCGGCCCGGCGTCACGCCCTGCCGCATCTCAATGTCGCAGATCGTCTGAGCGTGCGTTCCTTCAAAACACTCGACGCCACGCTGGCCGAGCCCGGCACGCCACAGCCGGAGTCGACCGTTTCCACGGCGCGCGGATATGCGAATCGTCATCCGCATGGAACACTGGTGTCGTTCCGGCGTCGGCGCGTCCGCGTGATCTCCACCAACCTGACGGCTCACACCCTCACGGTTGCGGACGCTTCGGGCGCACCGAAGGAAGTCCTGATCACACGCACGATTTTCTATCCGTTGCTGGCAAGTCTGAAAAAGGGTGACGAAGTCGACGTCACGACCATGGATGCGGTGTCCTATACGGTCATGAACCGCACCGTTGCCCCGAATGTTCAAGTGCAGCAGCAGGCTGGGTCAGCCGCTCAACCGGGCGCGGTTGCTCCCCAGTCCCCAGCTCCCGTTGCACCCCAGCCTTCAGCCGCCGCTCAGTAAGTTAAGAGTTGAAGCACTGGAACAGCGCGGGGAACAATTCTGTCTTCCTGCGCTGAACTGGAGGCACAAGGGAAGCTGAGATGAAAATCATTCTTGTGATGCTTCTTCTTCTGAGCGCCTGCCAGACTCATCAGACCCACCACTACATGCAGGGTTTATACGGGGCAGGGGGCGCGGGTGGCATGCCCTGACGTCCCCCCGTCCTGCGCACGGCGAGGAACGCCCTAGTTTTTGGCAGGAAGCTGTTTTTTCCGTCGCGGCGCAGGCTTCCTGCTTTTTTCCACAGGAAGTTGTGAGCGCAGGATTTTCCGGGTGTCCGGCGTTTCGGCTGGCATCTCAGGCTCAGGAAGAGGCTGAGGCCGCTCAGTGCTGGGGCTTTCTTCGGAAATGGCGCGTTTTTCTTTCTGCCCATACTTCAGATAATGCCACAGAGGCGCGGCATTAGCGGCCAGAACATCCAGATTGAGATGCAGATAGGTCTGCGCGTTGAAGTGGGTCGTCTGAACAATCGCGCCGTTCAGCACATCCACAAGATCTGTCGTGCCCGGTGTGGGCTTTTTGGGGAAAGTCTCACTGGTAAAATAGGTGCCAGCGATCCCGAGCGCCCGCAGCAGAACGGCGATATCAGGAAAACTCAAAAACTGTCCGTTTCTGAAGGGCCTGAGATAATCCTCTTCTTCCATTTGCAGATACTGGATCAGGTGTGCCTCTGGCCCCCTGTAACCGGACAGAATCTTCGGATTGTCCAGCGGAACGCTTTTTTCCAGTTTATGATGAGTATGGCGCAACAGGGCCGGAAATGGCTTGTTGTGCATGTGGAACAGCGTGAAATCGGTGATCCGATATCCCTCAGCCCGACTTGACGTGCAGCCTTTCAAGCCCTGATCGATGGTCTGTACCGTATCAGCAGCCAGAAAATGGCGCATATAGTCTTCAGGTTTGAAATATCCGGGCATCGAGGGGATGTTGCGAAAGGAGGAGATGATCTCAAGCACGCGCTTTTCGCCAAGGAGCGCGTCGAAAGCCAGATGGATGGCTTCCCGCGAACAGCTCACGCCCTTGTTGGTAAAGACCGCCAGAAATTCATCACAGTCCACCGGCAGAACGAAATCATAATCGCCACGGGCATCCCAATGGCGGATCACATTCTCGAAATGGGCATTGCGGCCAAGGAAATCTTCCGGGCGGCCATGTTCCCAACGAATGTCCGCCCCCGCACGTTCGTAGGTTCTGAGGGTTTCGATGACCTTCTTATCTTTTGAGTTGTTGTCAAAGACGGTAAGATTTTCAAAGCCGAAGAGATAACCATAATACCGGAACCAGGATTCCAGCAGGAGGTCTTCGTCCCGCTGCATCATAAGGCATCGTACCCGAGCCATTGAGAATCCTTTCGCATTGATGGTCAGTTCTGTTGTGGTGTGATTTGTCACTGAAAAACTTAAAAGTTTCTTTTTGAAAAGAAATATTCTTCAGGCTTTTATCGAAATGGCAACATGCTGATCGTCAGTCAGGAGCCGTCCTGCTCTGGTGTCGCCCGGACAGGAACGCTAAGAGAACAGAATGACTTCCCGAGCCCGCCTTATCGGTATTGACCCCGGCCTCCGTTTCACCGGCTGGGGCGTGGTTGACGTTGACGGCAACCGTCTCATTCATGTTGCCGATGGTGTAATCGCGACGGACGGAGACGAGCCCGTTCCCGCCCGCCTGTGCGCGCTTTACGACGCGCTGACGGCCCTGATCCAGACCCACAAGCCAAGCGAAGCCGCAGTGGAGGAAACCTATGTCAATCGCAACGGTTCCTCCACCCTGAAGCTCGGTTATGCCCGTGGCGTAGCGCTTCTCGCCCCGGCATTGGAGGGGCTGAGCGTCTCGGAATACGGGGCGATGTCCGTAAAACGGGCTGTCGTCGGGACGGGGGCCGCGACTAAGGATCAGGTGGAAATGATGGTGCGACGGCTGCTGCCCACGGCCACCATTCGCCGTACCGATGCCTCCGATGCACTGGCGGTCGCTATCTGCCATGCCCATCATCGCGCCAATACCCTGCGTATCGAAGCCGGACTCCAGAGCGCTCTGGCGCGTGCTGCGGGTGAACGTCGATGATTGCCTCGCTTGCCGGACTGCTGGCTCAGGTCGAAACCGATCGCTGCGTGATCGATGTGAATGGCGTGGGATATCTTGTCTTCGCCTCGACGCGAACGCTTTCGGCGCTTCCTCAGCCTCCCGAACTGGCGAAAGTGCTGGTGGAAACCGTGGTGCGCGAGGACGCAATCCTTCTGTACGGTTTCGCCTCCGCCGCCGAGCGCGAATGGTTTCGCACACTCACCGCCATTCAGGGAGTCGGCGCGAAAGTGGCACTGGGACTGCTTTCCACCCTGTCGCCGTCCGAACTGATCGCCGCCATAGCCAGTGGCGACAAGGCGAGTCTCACACGGGCCCCCGGTGTCGGTGGTCGGCTGGCGGATCGCCTCCTCACCGAGTTGCGTGCGAAAGCCGCGAAAATGCCTGCCGGAGGTGGTGGTACGGCGACTGCGGCCATCATCGCACAGGGTGATGCGGCGGGCAGCGTGGAAACCGATGCGCTGCTGGCTCTTGCCGGTCTTGGTTTCAGGCGTATCGAGGCATGGCCGATCGTAACGCGTCTGATTGCGGAAAAGGGGAAGGATGTGACGCTGGACGTCGTCATCCGTGAATCCCTCAGGGAACTGGCGAAATGAACGACCGGACCGTCGATCCGATCCGTTCGGAAGAAGATATCGGTGAAGCCGGTCTCCGTCCCCAGACTCTCTCCGACTTTACCGGCCAGAAAACCAGCCGCGAAAATCTGGCGATCTTCATTGAAGCCGCCCGCAATCGCGGGGAAGCGCTCGATCACGTCCTGCTGCATGGACCGCCGGGACTGGGAAAGACCACTCTGGCGCAGATCGTTTCGCGTGAACTGGGCGTCGGGTTTCGTGCAACATCCGGTCCGGTCATTCAGCGGTCAGGGGATCTGGCGGCCATTCTCACCAATCTTCAGCCGCGCGACGTGCTGTTCATTGATGAAATCCACCGCCTGCAGCCAGCTATTGAGGAAATTCTCTATCCCGCCATGGAGGATTTCCAGCTCGATCTGATCATCGGAGAGGGGCCGGCGGCGCGTTCCGTGCGTATCGACCTCGCGCCGTTCACGCTGGTTGCCGCGACGACACGCGCGGGCCTGCTGGCCACGCCGTTGCGCGACCGGTTCGGTATCCCCCTGCGGCTGGTGTTTTACACGCCGGACGAACTGCGGCTGATCGTGGCGCGTGGTGCGCGGAAGCTGGGTTTCGCCCTGACCGATGCCGGTGCCATGGAAATCGCACGCCGGTCACGGGGCACGCCACGTATCGCAGGGCGGCTCTTGCGGCGGGTGAGGGACTTCTCTTCCGTGGGCAACACCAGTGATGAACCAGTCGGTGCCGAGCTTGCGGATGCAGCCCTGAACCGACTGGAAGTGGACGGTCTCGGGCTGGATGCGATGGATCGGCGTTATCTCCGCCGTATCGCGGAGTATCACAACGGCGGCCCGGTCGGTGTTGAGACGCTTGCCGCCGCTCTTGCGGAGGCGCGCGACACACTGGAAGACGTGATCGAGCCTTACCTGATTCAGGAAGGGCTGGTACTCCGCACAAGCCGTGGCCGTGTTCTCGGGGAGCGAGGCTGGCGACATCTTGGCCTGACGCCGCCTGCCTCTTTGCAGGTGGCTCAGTTCGATCTTCTCACTGACGATGACAACGACGAGGGAGGGTTTGGCGAATGACCACCCATACCATCGATTTCCGGGTGTATTACGAAGACACCGACGCGGGTGGAGTGGTTTATCACGCTCGTTATCTTGCCTTCGCCGAGCGTGCGCGTACGGAAGCGATCCGCGCTGAAGGCATGCCGGCCATCGATCTTTTGAATGATTACGGGCTTGTGTTCGTCGTCAGGAACGCCAGCCTTGATTATCGCAATCCCTTGCGGCTCGACGATATCTTTTCCGTAAGGACACGCCTAACGGCTCAGGGGGCGGCGAGCTGCGAGCTTCTGCAGGAATTTCTGCGGGATGGTGAGTTGTGCGCGCATGCGGATGTGCGGCTGGCGTGTATCCGGACCGCCGACGGACGACCTGCCCGATTTCCGCCACCGTGGCGTGATCTTCTCAAGAGGCTTGAAGGGTAACGATCGGTGACGTGAAGGTCTCTTCTTCTTTTTTCAGGAAGCCAGTAATGAACGCCACACGATTTGACTGTCTGCCGAGTCGGGTGCGCTGTGTTTCTCTTGAGAGCAGCAAGCGGCCGTAAGGCGACGGAAAAACAGGTCTGCAAGGACAGGAGGCGTTTTTGGATCAAGCGGTAGACGCAGCAACTCTCGGTGCGGCTGCGGGCGGCGGAAGCTTGTCGTTGTGGGGCCTGTTTTTACAGGCATCGGTCGTCGTCAAACTTGTGATGATCGGACTGATCGGATGCAGCATCTGGGTCTGGGCCATCATCTTCGACAAGATCGTGACGCTGCGCCGTGTGGAACGGCAGGCGACTGCCTTCGAGGATAAGTTCTGGTCAGGTGGCAGTCTCGACGATCTCTATGAGAGCGAAGGGGCAAAACCTACGCATCCAATGGCGGCCGTCTTCGGTGCGGCTATGGGTGAATGGCGTCGTTCCTCGCGTATTCCGGGTGTCGATCTCGTTCATGGCGGTGTGCAGGAGCGCGTCGACAGGGCGATGTCCATCACCATCACCCGCGAGATGGAGCGTCTCGAACGCTGGATGATCTTCATTGCAACTATTGGCCCGGTTGCGCCGTTCATCGGTCTTTTCGGAACGGTGTGGGGCATCATGCACTCCTTCAGCTCGATCGCCGCGATGCACAACACCAACCTGAGTGTTGTCGCGCCAGGCATTTCCGAGGCGCTTTTCGCCACGGCCATTGGTCTCGTGACCGCAATTCCGGCCGTGATCGGATATAACGTCATCAGCAATTCTCTCGCGCATTTCCAGGATCGTCTGGATGGGTTCGGGACCGAGTTCGCTGCGATCCTGTCCCGTCAGTCCGAGGAAAGGGCGTAAGTCATGGGCGTCTCGCTCGGAGGAGGAGGCAGGCGGGGTCCGCGCCGTCGCGGACGCCCGATGTCGGACATCAACGTCACACCGCTTGTCGATGTGATGCTGGTGCTGCTGATCATTTTCATGGTGACGTCGCCGATGATGACCAGTGGCGTGAATGTCGACCTGCCCAAGACCGACGCCAAACCTGTCAACACGGACACCAAACCGATCACCGTGTCGATCAAGTCGGATGGCTCGATCTATCTCGGGGATAACCCCGTCTCGGCGAACGATCTGGTTTCCGAACTCAAGGCTGCGGCGCAGAACGATCCGGAGCACCGAATTTTCGTTCGTGGCGATGCCCACATCGACTATGGCAAAGTCATGCAGGTCATGGGTGAGATCACGGCAGGCGGTTTCACGCATGTCGCGCTGCTGGCTCAGCAACCCGCCGCTGCTGCGGGACAATGAGGCGTTCCGTGATGGTTGCGGTCCTTTCTTCCCTTCTTTCTCCGCTTCGGTGCTGTGGTCGCGTAAACGCGGCTGACAGTATCCGTGCGTGATTTCAGGAGTCTGACACTCCATGGTTCGGCCTCGCCGTTCCGAAACAATTCTCATGCGTCGCTCGACCATTGCGTCGGGCGTGGTGCATTTCCTGATTCTCTCGGTCATGCTGCTGGCTATTCCTAAGTCGAAGCCGCCGGAGGAACCCAAGGAACAGCCGCCCATCGAAATGCAGTTCGAGGGCGCAAGCAGCGATTCCGGTGCTCCGGCGAAGTCCGACACACCTTCGGAAAAACCGACGCAGGCGCCTGCTCCGGAAAAGGTAGAGGCACCTCCCACGCCGACACCGCCCAAACCGCTGCCGCCCGAAGAGACGCCCCCACCGCCGCCTCCGCCGCAGCCAGTTCCGCCTCCGCCCCCGAGCGAAGCGCCACCGTTGCCGGATACCCCGATCCCACCCAAGGTCGAGGAACCGTCACCGGATGCGGAACCGACGCCACCCACCAAGGCCGCGAAGCCGACACCTTCGACCGTGCAGGCTCCACCGTCGCTTCAGGCGCCGCTTGAGAAATCGTCGGCTGTGGCTGCCCCGTCACCAATGGCGCAGCCGACGGACACGCTGCCGGACACGCCGCTGCCGTCCCACATCACGCAGCCGAATGCGACCAAGAACGCCACGCCGGACACGCATTCCCTGCTGGAGACCCTGGATTCCTTCCGGTCGGATTCCAGTCAGACCCATGCGCCTAAAGCACAGGCCAATCCCCGTCAGGGGGGCGCACCGGGCGGTGGTGGCTCGAAGAACGGCGATATCACCGGCAAAATGAGCGCGGGCGATCAGCGTGCAATCGGTGGTGAAGTGCGGCGTTGCTACACGGAAGACACTGCGGCCAAGGACTATGCGAGCTTTGTTGCGCATCTTGTCGTGACCGTGGATGCCGCCGGCGAAGCGCGCATGGTGACATTTGCTCCGGAAACACAGGCCCGGATGAACAGTGATTCGTCTTATCGTGCGCTGGCCGAGCGCGCGCGGGCCGCGGTACTCAGCCCGACCTGTTCCAAACTGCCTATCCCGAAGAACCTGCTGGGCCAGACACAGACGCTGAAATTCGTCTTCAGGCCGTAATCGCAGGAGAGAGAGGACACACGACGATGGTTTCGACTCGCGACAGCTATATCAGGGACCGTGAAGCTGAGACGCTTGCGGATATGTTCGGTGCGAACGGCCTTCGCCGCCGCTCGGTTCTGGGGGGCGGTCTTCTGGCCGGGGCGGGATTTGCCGGTCTCACCGCCACGTCGCTTTCGGCGCATGCTGCCGATGCTCCTGCTGCGGAAATTACGGTCGATCAGGCCCGCACCGACCCGATTCCGATCGTCATCCCATCATTCGGGCCGGGTGTGGGCGAGCAGATCACGCAGGTTCTGACGAACGATCTTTCCAATACGGGCCTGTTCAAGGTCATTCCGGGTTCTGCGGTTTCCGGCACGCCGGATTTCGGTCCTTACAAGGCAATGGGTGCCCGCGCCGCTGTAACCGGGGGCTTTTCCGGAAGCGGCAGCGTGCGTGTCGAGTTCCGTTTATGGGACGTCCTGACGCAGCAGCAGATTCAGGGGACCGCCTACACGACCAATTCGGCCAACTGGCGTCGGATCGCGCACATCATTGGTGATGTGATCTATCAGAGAATGCTGGGCGAGAAGGGATATTTCGATACCCGTATCGGCTTCATTTCGCGCTCCGGCTCTATTCATAAGCCGCGCATGCGGCTGGCTGTGATGGATCAGGATGGCGCGAACTGTCGCATGCTGAGCAGTACGCAGACCAAGCTTCCCGCCTTCAGTCCGGTGCGCGATCAGATTGCATTCCTGTCTTACGCATCGGCTGTGCCCCGTATTTATCTTTTCGATCTGGCCAGTGGTCATCAGCGGATCATTGGAGACTTCAACGGCGTGCCACTGGGGCCGCATTATTCGCCTGATGGCAATTCCCTTGTGGTGCCGGTTGCGAAGGGCAGTGGCACGGAGCTTTATTCCGTCAATATTGCATCCGGTGCTAAGCGGCAGATCACGTCGAGTGGCGGCGCGATCAATGTGAGCCCCAGCTTCAGTCCCGACGGCTCCCAGATCGTATTCAACTCGGACCGGGGTGGTTCACCGGCACTCTATATCATGAGCGCCGGTGGCGGAGCGGCCCGTCGTCTGTCCTACGGGCAGGGGAATTATGGCGACTCCGTCTGGTCTCCGCGCGGCGATCTGATCGGTTTCACCCGCATTTCCGGTGGGCAGTTCTCGCTGGGTGTGATGAATCCGGATGGAACCGGCGAACGCATCATGACGCAGGGCTATACGGTTGAGTCACCGAGCTTTTGCCCGAACGGGCGTGTTCTTGCCTTTTCCCGCAGTGCAGCGGGTGCCAGTGGTGCTATTCACACCATCGATATTACGGGTTTTCATGAGCGCGCCATTCCCACGCCGGAAGGTGCATCCAGCCCGACCTGGTCGCCGCTGAATGTGTAAGTAACAATTTGTTTTACTGTAGTCGGCCGATTTTTGAAGGTAAGCTCAAATAACAACACAGGTAAGCACGACAAAATTCTTGACGTGTTCTCTGTGATGTGGCTTACGGGTGCTTAATCTCCGGGCTAGGTTGCCTTAACCTTTGGCGGGTTAAGGCGGCTAAATACCGGAGGCTATGAAAACTGGCCTGTTTCCACATAACCCTTCCTTTTATGTTCCTTTATGGAACTGATCTCAGGATCAAGAAAATGAGACTGAAACTTCTTGGTGCGCTCGGTGTAGCCGTCGTTCTGGCTGGCTGCTCCAATGACCATGCCAATACTGGCGCTGCTACCGGTACAGGTGCTGCTGTCCAGCCGAGCGGCCCGGTTCCCGGAAGCGAGGCCGATCTCGTAGCCAACGTTGGTGACCGCGTATTCTTTGCTCTCAACCAGACCGGCCTTTCCGGCGATGCGAAAGCAACGCTCGACAAGCAGGCTGACTGGCTTGCGAAATATCCGCAGGTTTCCGTTCAGATCGCTGGCAACTGCGATGATCGTGGCACCGAGGAATACAACATGGCTCTCGGCCAGCGTCGTGCGAACGCCGCTCGCGATTATCTCGTCGCGAAGGGCTCTTCCAGCTCCCGCATGACGACGATTTCCAACGGCAAGGACAGCCCGACCGCGACAGGCGAGGGTGAAGACGTCTGGGCTCAGAACCGTAACGCCATCACGTCCGTTCAGTAATTCTGATCCGGACAGGGTGTTATAGAGTCAAAAAACCGGGTGGATGCCACGTGCATCCGCCCGGTTTTTCTTTGTGTGCCGCTTTTTGCTGCCGTTCGTGCAGGGTGCCCCATCCGCCACGGGATCGATATTTGACTGAACGTCCTGATCTGGATTGCCAGTGTTAGTCCACGGCGAAAGAAATAAGCGGGAAATTACCCGTAAACTGTTGTAATCGGATGCCCTCTTGATTCGTCAGCGGGCTGGCTTTCCATGCCGGGCCGTCACAGACAGGATCACAGGAACAACGTCAGGGAGTCGGCTGGTAGGCCGCGCAATGCTTGTCATGACAGGATTTTCTCACCGTTTCCGGCTTTCGTCCCGAATGGCGCGCCTGATGGCCGTTTCCACTTTTCTGTCCCTCGGTTCGGTCCCGGCCTATGCGCAGGTATCCAGCCGGGAAGGAATCGCGCTTCAGGACCAGATCATGGAGCTGCGCCAGCAACTCTCGCAGGTACAGAGTTCGGGCGCTTCATCATCCGGTTCGTTGCCTGCTCCTGTTGCTCAGGGAAGCCAGACGTCCGGAGCCAGCGGAGATCTGGTCACGCAGTTGCTCGATCGCGTGAATACGCTTGAGTCGCAGCAACGGGATATGCGCGGCCAGCTCGACGAACTGACCAACCAGCTCAAGGAACAGAGCGCCTCACTGTCCAAGCAGATGGGTGATATGCAGTTTGCCATGCAGAATGGCGGTGCTGCTGCCGGAACGGCTGCTGCTGCCTCATCACACCACGAGGATGCCGCTGCCTCGCGGACCGAAACCAGCGAGAAAGCCGCTGCGCAGACGCCGGAAGGTTATCTGAAAGCCGGGAATGCCGCGCTGCTGAAGCATGATTTCTCTGCGGCCCAGGAAAATGCCCAGTCGGCTGTGTCTCATGGGAAGGGCACAGCAAAAGTGGATGGTCAGTATCTTCTGGGACAATCCCTTGCAGGACAGAAGCAGTATCGCGATTCGGCGGTTGCCTATTACGATGCTTACAAGCTCTCGCCCAAGGGGCCCCGCGCGCCCTATTCGCTGCTTGGGGTCAGCGCGTCTCTTCTTGCTCTGGGCGACAAGAAGGCCGCTTGTCAGGCCATCGGGAAGCTGAAAACGGAATTTCCCAGCCCGACCGAGCGCGTGGCGAAGTCCACTGCTGTTTTCAGCAAACAGGGTGGATGCTCCTGATTTCGGCGTGTGAGTCCGGCACGTTCAATTCAGTATGACGGGAAAAACAGGACGATCTCCTTTCGATCACGTTGAAACGGTGTCCGCGGATGCGTTCCGGGACATCATGGAGCGTCTCGGGCCGTGGATGCCTGATACGGACAATGTCCCTCCCGTCGCGCTTGCCGTGTCCGGCGGCGGGGATTCCATGGCTCTGGCCATGCTTGCATCCACATGGCGAAAGCACCTGGTCGCGTTTATCGTCGATCACGGTCTCAGACCGGAATTTGAACAGGAAGCAGCGACCGCAATGGAGACGCTGCTCCATCTGGGTATCCCGGTGACAAGGCTCGCGGTGAAATCTTTGCCGTATGGGTCGGGCCTTGCCGATCGTGCCCGAAAAGCCCGTTACGCGGAACTCATCGCTGCCTGTCGTCAGGTGGGAGCCGTTGATCTTCTGGTCGCTCATCAGGCTGACGATCAGGTGGAAACGGTCGCCATGAGACGGGAACGGGGGAGTGGGACCGGCCTTTCAGGCATGGCGGCGATCACGGAACTGGCCGATATCCGGATCGTCCGGCCTCTTCTTGGCTACTCGCGCGAGACGCTGCGTCACACCCTGCGTCATGCCGGACTGCAATGGTGTGACGATCCGTCGAACCAGAATGAGCAAGCCGAACGTGTCCGGGTTCGAAAACACCTCGATTGCCCGGAGAAAAATGCCTTGTGGCAACTGGCCACGCAGGCTGCGGTCAGCCGAACCGCTTATGAAGATACGATGGCCGTCGATCTTGTGCAGGCTGGATGCCATATATCCTGCGGCTGGGTTGTGCTGGGCTCGGCCCTGCCATCCCCTGAGACACTGGCTGCACTTGTGCGCTGTATTGGTGGGCGCGATTATGCACCCTCTCTGGAAAGCATCAGGGAAATTTGCCTGAATGAAAAACAGGCCACAGTGGGTGGGGCACGTCTGATACGGCGCAAAAGTGAAGGTGAGCGGCCGGATCAGTGGCTGCTAGTGCGTGAGGCGGCCACGATACAGGACGCGCTGCCGGCTGATGATGGTGCGCTGTGGGACCGGCGTTTCCGGCTCCGCTGTAAACGTCCCTTGCCGAACGGCTGTTTTATAGGTGCGGCCGGGACGGGAATCAGGCGACCAGAGCGTCAGGGGCTGCCAGCGGTGGTGACGGGGACGTTGCCTGCGCTCTGGAAAGACGGGGAGCGAATGTGCGTTCCACACCTTGGCCTTTACGCGGATGAAGCATTCAGGGATGTATCATTCGATTTTGTGCCGCCTTCTCCCGTGACGGCGGCGAACCGCTGGATGAACATATATTTAACCTCGACGCCACTTCCATGCATGGATCAATGAGCCAATCTCTACAGGAAGAGGATTGCATTCGTAGCCTGAAACCGGTCTCATGAAGGCTGGCGAACGGAGCCGGGGCGCGCACAGGAACAATATGGAACAGATGTCGTGATCAATAATTTCGGACGTAATCTCGCCCTCTGGGTCTGCATCATTGTTCTGCTGTTGTTCCTTTTCAACATGTTCCAGCCGGGAACGGTGCAGCACGCCGCGCAACAGATCGCCTATTCCGACTTCGTCTCGGACGTGGATAAGGGTGAAGTGCGGTCGGTCATCATTCAGGAACACAATATTTCCGGAACGCTGACGAACGGCACATCCTTCGAGACTTATGCACCACAGGATCCCGCTCTGGTCTCAAGGCTGACCGGCAAGGGTGTCGAGGTGATGGCCAAGCCGCTGGAAGCCGAAGGCAATCCGTTCCTGCGTATCGTGATGAACTGGTTCCCGTTCCTGCTGGTCGGCGCGGTCTGGCTGTTTATGATGCGTCAGATGCAGTCTGGTGGCGGTCGCGCCATGGGCTTCGGCAAGTCCCGTGCACGGATGCTCACCGAGAAACAGGGACGCGTCACCTTTACTGATGTCGCCGGTATCGACGAGGCCAAGGCCGAGTTGCAGGAGATCGTTGAATTCCTGAAAGACCCGCAGAAATTCACCCGTCTGGGGGGCAAGATCCCCAAGGGTGTTCTGCTTGTCGGACCCCCGGGCACAGGTAAGACGCTGCTGGCCCGCGCCATTGCTGGCGAGGCGAACGTGCCGTTCTTCACCATTTCCGGTTCGGACTTCGTGGAAATGTTCGTCGGTGTCGGTGCGTCTCGTGTTCGCGACATGTTCGAACAGGGCAAGAAGGCCGCGCCCTGCATCATCTTCATTGACGAAATCGACGCTGTCGGGCGGCATCGTGGCGCTGGTCTCGGTGGCGGCAATGACGAGCGCGAGCAGACCCTCAACCAGATGCTGGTCGAGATGGATGGCTTTGAGAGCAATGAGGGCGTGATCCTCATCGCCGCCACCAACCGTCCCGATGTGCTCGATCCCGCGCTGCTGCGTCCCGGTCGTTTCGATCGTCAGGTCGTGGTTCCGAACCCGGACGTGAATGGTCGCGAGCAGATCCTGCGCGTTCACATGCGCAAGGTGCCGCTGGCTTCCGATGTCGATCCGAAGGTCATCGCTCGTGGCACACCGGGCTTCTCCGGTGCTGATCTTGCGAACCTCATCAACGAGGCGGCTCTGCAGGCTGCGCGTGAAGGCAAGCGCACTGTCGCGATGCGTGAGTTCGAGAGTGCGAAGGACAAGGTGCTGATGGGCACCGAACGTCGCTCGCTGGTCATGAGCGAGGATGAGAAGAAGATGACGGCCTATCATGAGGGTGGTCACGCGCTCGTTTCGGTTCTCACGCCGGGCACCGATCCCGTGCATAAGGCGACGATTATTCCGCGTGGACGTGCGCTCGGCATGGTGATGAGCCTGCCGGAAGGGGACCGCTACTCGAAGAGCCGTGCAAAATGTGTGGCCGAACTCGACCTCGCAATGGGTGGGCGTGCTGCCGAGGAAATCATCTTCGGTCCGGACAATGTGACCAGCGGTGCTTCCGGTGACATTAAAATGGCGACCGATCAGGCCCGTCGGATGGTCACCGAATGGGGTATGAGCGAAAAGATGGGCATGATCGCCTATGGCGATAACGGGCAGGAGGTGTTCCTCGGTCACTCCGTGACGCAGAACAAGAATATCTCCGAAGAAACAGCTCGTGAAATCGATGCCGAGGTGAAGAAGCTGATCGATGCGGCCTACTCCCGTGCCCGGACGCTGCTGATTGATCATATCAACGAACTGCATCGCCTAGCCGAATCCCTGCTGGAGTATGAAACGCTGAGTGGCGAGGAAATCCGCCAGGTTCTTCGCGGTGAACCGATTGAGCGCGTCGTGGTCGATGATGCCATGCCGGAAAACCGTCGCTCATCGGTTCCTCCCGTGATTGGCAAGGCGGATATGCCACCTCCGCCAGCACTGGGCGGGGCGGCACCTCTGCCGGGCTAAAGGCCGCTTGAATGTGAAGAAAAAAGGCGAGGCACCATGTCCTCGCCTTTTTTCATGCTCCGGCGTGAGACACTTCCAATTTCTTCAATGGCAGAGCTGATAAAATGGATGTGACACGTCTGATCGAACCCGGTGGTATTCTGCATGGACCAGAAGCCGGGCGTGCGATCAGGGCTGGTGTGGCGTTGCCGCTTGCGGGAGGTCCGACCGCTTTCACCGTGGCGACATTGATCGAGAAAGATCATGTCTCCCACCCCATGCCCGTCGATCGTATCCCGGCTGGATGGCGCTCCACACTGGAAACCGTAACCCGAAAAGCATCGTCCGCACTGTTGCCTTCCCAGCCACTGGTGATGGGGATCGTCAATGTCACGCCGGACAGTTTCAGTGATGGCGGCCATTACGTTGACCCTGCGCGAGCCATCGCGCATGGGGAAAGACTGCTTCGGGATGGCGCCAGCATTCTCGACATGGGGGCGGAAAGCACGCGCCCCAATGCGGACCCTGTGTCCCCGGACGAGGAGTGGGCTCGGCTTCAGCCGCTTCTGGAAGAAATGGTTCGGCGAGAAGTCTGCATTTCCATTGATACCCGTAATGCCAGCACGATGGAGAAGGCGCTGAATGCCGGGGCGACACTCATCAACGATGTCTCGGCCCTGACCCATGATCCGGAAGCAATCGGCGTGCTGGCTGCCCGTTCCTGTCCGGTGGTGCTGATGCATATGCGCGGGACGCCCGCGACCATGAACGACATGACGCGCTATGGCGATGTGGTGGTCGATGTCGTGCGTGAACTGGCTGCCCGTATCACGGTGGCGGAGCGGGGAGGGATTGCGCGTACGCGCATCCTCATTGATCCGGGGATCGGTTTTGCGAAAACTACAGCGCAGAATGCGGAAGTGATACGCCGACTGCCGCTGTTCGCTAATCTTGGCTGCCGCATGGTGCTCGGAACGTCGCGCAAACGGATGATTGGCGCGCTTACTGGCGTGAACGAAGCGGCTGAACGAGATCCGGGAACGATCGCCTCATCGCTTCCGGGGCTGGTCCTTACCGATACCATCCTGCGTGTTCACAACTGCTCCGCCATGACTCAGGCACTGGGTGTTTGGGAAGGATGCTTCACACCGCATCCTTTGCCAGAGGGAACGTTTCAGATCATGTAATCAATTGGTGGCAAGGTCTGATCCATCGTCAGGGATGGCATTTCCTTGAGGCGTGTGCCGATCTTGCGGGCCGGGTTGCCGACGACCGTGGTGTAGGGAGCGACGGCTTCCAGCACGATTGAGCCAGCACCGATTTTCGCCCCTTCGCCAATCTCAAGGGCGCCGAGCACCTTGGCGCCAGCGCCAATGAGCACGCCACGCCGGATTTTTGGGTGCCGATCACCCGCATGCTTGCCCGTGCCGCCCAGCGTGACACCCTGCAGAAGCGAAACGTCGTCCTCGATGACCGATGTTTCACCAATCACGATTCCAGTTCCGTGATCGAACAGAATGCGCCGTCCGAGCACTGCGGCCGGGTGGATGTCCACCCCGAACAGTTCGGACGCACGGCTTTGCAAATGCAGGGCCAGATGACGGCGGTTTTCGCGCCAGAGCCAGTGCGCCACACGATAACACTGGATCGCGTGGAAGCCTTTGAAGAAGAGAAAAGGGGTTACATAGTCCGGGCAGGCGGGATCACGTTCGCGGATGGCCTGCAGATCTGCGGCACTGGCGGCGATGGTGTCCGGCATGTCGGCATAGCATTCGAGAACCAGACCGCTCAGTTGTTCGGTACTGACATAGTGGTCGCCCAGCTTCCGCCCGATGAGCGCCGCCATGGCGGTGGCGAAGTCCGGGTGATTTTTTATGCCGGTAGACAGCAGCCCCATGACGAGCGGATCGCAGCAGACCTGAGATTCCGAGACCATGCGTGTCCATAAGGCATGCAGTTGTATGGAGCCGCCTGATGTGTCTGACTGCGTCATCGAAAAGGATATCCGGTTTCTGCAAAAGGTAATGCCTGCGTGACAAGGCAGGATATTACAGAGACCCGTCACGTCCGGCAACGAGCGGCGACATCAGCCTTTTTTGTCGAGCAAGCGCGAGGCGCTCCATAGGGCGGCGGCGCCCGCACAGAAGGCTGCGGCGTCCAGACAGACTGCCGTTCCGGCTTCCGGCAACAGCCGCAACAGGAGAGCGGTTCCGATGCCTCCCAGTGTCTGGCCACTCTGGCGGGATACCTGCACCATGCCGCTGGCTCCCCCTTCGCGCCCGAGGGGGGCGGACAAAAGCATGGCCCGGTTGTTGGGGACCTGAAAGACGCCAAACCCGAAACCGGCCAGGCCGATGCGCCAGACGACATCAAAAGCGGTCGGATGTACGGGCAGAAAGCGTAGGGCAAGGAAGCCTGCCATGGTGCCAAGCAATCCGATGGACGAGAGGATTCCTGCTGGCATCCGGTCGGCGATACGGCGGGTGACCGACGCTGAAATTATAAGACCAAAGGCCCAGGGGGTCATCAGGAGGCCGGTTTCCGTTGCGTTCCAGCCGTAATGATCATGAAGAGTGAAGGGGGCGGAAATCATGAAGAAGTTGGAACTGATATAGCCGATGACCCCGACCAGAAAGGCAACCCTGAATTCTCCACCCCGCAGAAGATCCACGGGCATGATCGGTTGCGGTCGGTCTCTCTCCTTTCGGATCAGCCCCTGAAGTGCCGTCATGCCGAGTAACAGCATTGCGACAGCCAGCCAGAGGCCGTTCGCATGTGCTACCGAATTACCTCCCAGACCGATGGCGGTCAGCGCGATGATGCAGAGCAGCGCGCCAGCAGGATCAGGCATTTCACCGGCTCGGGGTGTTTTCGGCAGGGACGTGAGTGCCAGGGCAAGCGTCAGGGCACCGATCGGAAGGTTGATCCAGAACAGCCAAGGCCAGTGCGCGATGGCGAGAATCAGGCCGGCTATAGTCGGTCCGAGGGCCATCCCCAGCCCGACGATCAGCGTGTTGATGGCGATGCCTTTGCCGAGTTCATCCTCCGGATAGATGAAGCGGATCAGGGCCGAGACCACGCCAAGCATGGAGGCCGCCCCAAAACCCTGCGCAGCCCGCGCAAGGGTCAGAATGGGTAGGGAAGGGGCCATGGCGCAGCCAACAGAAGCCACCATGAACAGCACGATGCCGATGACACACATCCGCGCATAGCCGATCCATGCGCCTGCTGCTGCCAGAGGAAGCAGGGCGGAAAGGCTGGCAAGCTGGTAAGCGTTGACGACCCACACTGTGTCGGAAGGTGCACTGTGCAGGTCGGCGCCGATGTCAGGGAGCGCCACATTGGCAATCGCGTAATCAACCTGAGCCAGAAGAATCGCCAGACACACGGCGAACATGGCTTTTATTCGGGCCGCGCCATACAGGCCATCACTCTGCCCACGGGCAGGACTAAAGGTATTCATTATCCCCAACCTAACGGATGCACGGCCGTTTGCAGAGCCTCGGCGGTTATATGTGTGCGAGTGAAAATGACGGCCTACTCAATGTCTGCTGAAAATGGGGGAACAATCAGAAGACAGCAGTGGTTTTTATCGCTTTACACTCTTCAGCCCATCTTTGTAGCCGAGAGCCTCCCACTGGGCCTTCTGAGACAGATGCTCATTAGGAGTGTCGCCAAACCAGGAACAGGCCGTCAGTGTAAATCCACAGAGAGTGAGAAAAACGAGGCGCGTCATGGTTTCCTGATATGATCTAAATTTGGACTGCGGACAAGAATGCACCAGAAGTGACAGGGACGCGAGAGAGAATGCGAGCCCAACACTGTTTCGAACCGTTTTTGTTGGGACGCGCGAAAGACAGGTAATCCAGTGGAGCCTGACATTAGCCGGTGCTGGCCGTTTTTCCGATCATCTCATCAAGAACATTCACCTCTTCAGGTAACCGCCGCTTGATGATTCTGGCGGGCACGCCGCCCACCACGGACCAGGGGGGAACATCGGTTGTGACGACAGCTCCCGCGGCAACGATCGAATGGTCGCCTATGATCACACCATCGACGATGGAAACATTGGCCCCGATCCAGCAATCGTCGCCGACCACCACGCCTCTGGCGAAGCAGGGCTGGCTTTTCATTGTTTCCGTCGGCTTCGTTCCATGATTGAAACCGAAAATACTGACATTGTTTGCGATCATCGTGTCGCTGCCTATCCGGATGGGACCAGCGACGTGACAGTTTGTGCCTATGCCGCTGTTTCGGCCAATTTCCACAGTCCCCCGGATGATACATCCGCCGCTGATATAGCTCTTGTCTCCGAGTGAGATACGGGTCGTGTAGACATGCGATGTTGGCGAGACATAACAGTCTTCTCCAAAGGAAGCTCCTGCCATTGTCCTCAGCACGCTTTGATAGGCAGGCTGGATCAGTTTTTGGATTTTTGTTTGTTTATCAAAATATTCCCATGACAGGTAAGTCTGTCTAAATATTCTTTGCCTGATCTTGAAAGCAAATCTGAATATCATACATTACACTCCAGATTCCATGGGACGAGTTTCAAGCTCGGCATTGTCTTTCCGTGAAGGAGAGTTGGAAATACAGTATTTTTTCTGATCAAAGAAGAAGAATGTTGATTTTAGAGTATTTTAATAGTCGCATTACGTAACATTTTCCGATAAAAATATATTAGAAAATCTTTTTTGAGAATAAATCTTTTTATTTTTGGTGTATTTTGCAGATCTTTGCAGGAATATGTTTTTGTATTGAATATATGGTTAAGTGTTTCGGGTTTAATTATTTGTTTTTAATTTCCGAACAAGATCTATAACTGTATATTTTCACTATAATACTTATGAAGTGTAATCGTATAAAACAGCCGTTGAATGCAAGGAAAGTGAACCCTTTAGTGTCAGTTCATTGATGAGCGCCATTTGATTTTAATGAAAAGCTAAAGAGTACAGCTTATGGCTTCCATATGAACCTCTTTTTACAATGTCTCGTGAGTGCCTGTCTCGTCCTGATGACGTGGTCGTCCGCAAAGGCCGCTCCGACCCCGACCCTGTCGTGTGAACAGGCCGCGACCATTGTGGAACGTAGTCTGGACATCCCGGCCGGGCTCCTTGCCGCAATCGCCAGAGTGGAAAGTAACAATCATCCGCTGGCGGTTAACGTGAACGGCGTTGCCGTGCCGTTTTCCAGGCAGGAGCTCGCTGTCGATGCCGTGCAGACCATGCTCAAATCGGGGGCATTCGGTCCCCGTCCCCATGTCGATGTCGGATGCTTTCAGGTCAATCTTGGGTGGCATTCAACCGCCTTCGCATCTGTTGAAGACAGTTTCGATCCGCTCAGTAACGGTCTGGCAGCTGGATTTTTTCTTCGGCAGCTTCATGGCGCAAAAGGAAACTGGCGCGATGCCGTGGCGCGTTATCATGCCGCTTCGCGTGAAGGCGACAGGTATGCCACGCATGTGTTCCACAAACTCGAAGGCGGTTCGGGCAGTGAACCGGCTGGCGTCGTACGGGCTGAAAGCGTCTCGCCTGCGGCTGGTAATGGGAGGGACTGGGTGAAAACGGCGTCCGGTTATGGAATCACGGTTTTTGAACCTGTGGCGAAACCCTGATCAAATGTCGGCGGTGTGGACCTTCTTCGTAGGGCGAGGGCGCATGACGCGGCGGTAAAGCGTCGGCAGCACCAGCAACGTAAGCGCCGTAGAAGACACAAGGCCGCCGATTACCACACTGGCCAGAGGCCGCTCGACCTCCGCACCTGAGCTTTGCGAAAACGCCATAGGAAAGAACCCGAGGCTGGCGACAAGAGCCGTCGCCATGACGGGCCTGAAGCGTGACTCAGCAGCCCGGGCGACGGCGTCAGTCAAGGGGACGCCCTTGTTTTCCAGCGCGCGAATGGCACTTACCAGCACGACGCCGTTCAGGATGGCCACACCGAAGAGGGCGATGAATCCGATCCCCGCCGAGATGCTGAATGGCAGTCCCCTCAGCGTCAGCATCAGAATACCGCCGGTCGCGGCCAGTGGAAGATTGAGAAAGACCAGCAGGGCAGGGCGGACCGCACCAAAAGCCGCGAACAGCAGGGCGAAAATCAGAATCAGCGCGAGAGGCAGGACAATCGCCAGCCGTCTGGAGGCGGATTCGAGGTTTCTGAACTGACCGTCCCATCTCATCGTGTAATCCGGTGGCAGATGCACTTCCCGTTTCACGCGTTGCTGGGCGTCCGCCACATAGGATGCGAGATCGCGTCCCCTTACATTCGCCTGCACCACCAGCCGCCGCTTGACCCTGTCACGGCTGATCCGGGTTGGCCCTGAAATCTCTCCGATGTGGGTGACTTCCGAAAGCTGTACGCTTCCGTCGCCATCGCTGCGGAGAATGCGGAGAAGCGCAATCTGTTCGGGTGTCGCGGTATGGGCTGCATCCAGACGCACCTGCGTGTTGATCATGGCATTCCCCATAACGACCGGGCGACCGATATGCCCCCCGATCGCCTCCACCGTATCGAGAATATCCTGCTCCCGAACGTTACGGCTCAGCGCCTTGTCCCTGTCGATGTCCACGACCAGCAACGGCACATCGCCACCACCGCTGACAGAGACGTCGGCGGCTCCGGGCACGTCCGACATGACGGCGACAGTACGGGCTCCGAGGCGTGCGAGCATGTCCAGATCGTCACCATAAATCGACACGGCGATCTGTGTGCGAACACCTGCGAGCAGATCATCCATGCGCATCTGGACCGGCTGACTCCAGGAATAAAGTGCATCCGGCAGATCCCGTTCCAACGCGGCGTTCATCGCTTTTACGAGGTCGGCCTGCGTGCTGGCGGTCTTCCATGTTGAAGGATCGTTCAGGATAACGAACGAGTCGGATTCATTGGTGCCCATCGGATCGGTGGGGATGGCGGCCGTTCCTGTGTTGGTCACAATGGCTCTGACTTCGGGAAAACCTTTTAGAATCTGCTCCTGCCGCGTGACGGACGCCAGCACCGTGTCGAGAGAGGCTGAGGGCAGACGCGTGGCCGTCACCGTCAGCGCCCCTTCCTGTAATTGCGGAATGAATTCGCCGCCAAGCCGCATGGCGAAGAAGACTGAGATGGCAAACAGGACGATTGTGCTGGCGAACAGAGTGCGTGAGTGCGTTTCTCCCCATGCCGCCACACGCCGGTAGGGCGTTCGGAACAGGGCGATCAGCCGCGTATCGCCGTGGGGTTTGATTTTACCGAGCCACAGGGCGGCAAGGACGGGCACGCAAAGGAAGCAGTAGAGAAGCGATGCCAGCAGCCCCATGATCACGGTCTGAGCCATGGGACGGAACATCTTGCCTTCGATCCCCTGAAGGGTCAGCACCGGCAGATAAACCATGATGATGACGACGATGGCGAAGCAGACCGGTCGCATCACTTCGCGCACACCGGACAGCACCAGTTCCCCGAACGGCGTCTCCGCATCCTCTTCCCGCAACGAAAGGATATGCTCGACCACGACAAGCGACCCGTCGACGATCATGCCGAAGTCGATTGCCCCAAGACTGAGCAGGTTGGCGGAAATTCCGAAGAAGCGCATTCCCGCCATCGCGCAGAGAAGGGACGCCGGAATAACGGAGGCGATGACCGCCGCCGCCCGCCAGCTCCCGATCACGATGCCCAGCACGACCAGAACCAGCACCGCGCCCAGCGCGAGATTTTCCCTGACCGTGGCGATCGTCTCGTCCGTCAGGGTGGACCGCACGTAATAAGGTGCAAGCGTCACGCCGGGCGGCAGGGTATGGCGGATTGAGGGAAGAGCCTGGTTGATCGCCGCCAGTGTGGTGTCGGAACTCGCTCCCTTTTCCATCATGACCGTGCCGGTGACGGTTTCTCCGCGCCCGTCGCGGGTGACGGCCCCAAGCCGGGTGCGGGGGCCAGCCGATATCTGGCCAAGATCTTTCAGGCGCAGGATGGACCCGTCCGGGTTGCTGCGGACTGGCAGGTCGGCAAAATCCCTGAGATCGTGGATCAGCCCGCGTCCGACCACGATCTGCTGTTCAGCGTGGTGAGTGATCCAGCCACCACCGGATGAGGCGTTGTTGCCGTCCACCGCGCGATAGACCTCGCTGACGGAAATGCCGCTCGCCACCAGTTTTCGCTCGTCGAGCGTGACCAGAAAGGTTTCTTCCGCGCCTCCGCTGACGTTCACTTCCACAACGCCCGGCACCATCCGCAACTGCGGGGCCACGGTCCATGTGAGGAGGCGGTTCAACTCCATCAGCGAGTGGCCCCGACCGGCGATTTCCAGCTGCATGATCTCGCCCATGCCGGTGGTCAGCGGACCCATGTTGATCTTGAGGCCGGGAACCGAAATCTCGTCCCGGACCTGCTGGATACGCTCGCTGACGCGTGCCCGGTCGAGATTGATGTCCGTGGCATCGTCAAACTGGACGTAGACGACCGACACACCACTGCGAGAAACTGAACGCAGATCCGTCATACCGGGGATGCCGGTCATGCTGGCTTCGACGGGTAGGGTGATGAGTTTTTCAACTTCCTCGGTCGCAAGACCGGGAGCGACCGCCGTTATCAGAACCTGCTGGGGAGAGATGTCAGGCACGGCCTCGACGGGGAGGCCACGTACAAGGCCCAGACACCCCAGCAGCAGCAGACACAGGCAGCCCAGAACCAGAGCGGGATTACGTTGGAGAGCGCCGAAAAACCCGTCACGCATCAGTCGTCGTCACTCATTCCAGCCAGCAGGATGATGGATTTGAGGGTGAAAGTGCCATGAGTGATGACGCTTTCCCCGCCCTTCAGTCCGGAAGAGAGAACGGTTTCAGATCCATTGTCCAAAGCGACCGTTACCGGGACCGGACGATAGGATTCCACTTCCTGCTGAACAAAGACGATGTGCTGGCCATTGATGGACACGACTGCCTCCGACGGCACCACAATGCCCTGAGCCGCCTCCTGCGTTTCCAGGGTGGCATCCAGAACGGACCCCGGGATCAGCCGTCCATCAGGATTGGCGATGTGGCTGATGACCCGCACGAGGCCGGTCCGGGGATCGGCCTCCCCATTGATGCTGTCGATGCGGGATCGGAGCTGTGTTTTGCCCAGCATGGTCATCTGCGGGTTGCCGATCCGCAAGTTTGCGGCGGCGTCCGGAGAGACGTCGGACACCAGCCAGACAGAGGAGAGATCAGCGACAGTGGCGACATCCAGTGCCGGGAAAATGTCCGAAGCGACGGCTGTATCGACACGCTCCACCATGCCGTTGACGGGGGCGACGAGACTTGAGATTTCATCGCCTGTGATCTCTTCCGAGACGGAACGAAATTCCTGCTCGAACCTGTGGCGGAGTGTTGAGACATCCGTCTGGCGAGCCCGGAGATTAGCCTCGGCCTCGGCAAGAACGGCGGCACGACGGTGGACTTCTCCCGCTGACAGAGACTGTCCTGCGAGTTGCCGTCCGCGGCTATAGGAAGCCTGTGCCTCGGCGACTGCGGCCTGTGCAGCTTCAAGGGCTGCTTTCAGTTCAGCCTTTTGCTGATAAGCGACATGCAGGCTGTGGTCCTGATAGCGCACCAGCACATCGCCCTCGCGCACCCGCATACCCGGCCGTGCCGGAACGTCCAGCACTTTGCCGCTGCCCGCCGGATGAATGTGAACGACCCTTGTTTCGTTCGGCATCACGCGGGTGACCACCTGCAGCACCGCTTTCAGAGTGCCCTGTCGCGCAATGGTGGTGGAGAGCCCCGCATTGTCGGCGGCCGTGTGGGACAGGTGGATGGGGGCCGCGGAAATTGGCTGATCTTCCGCCATCGCGAGGCCAGTTCCACAACCAGTAAGGATCAGCGCCATGAAGGCCACTCTCCGCGGACGGAGAGGCTGTGGGCATATCACCGCGCTTTTTCCCCTCGGGCGCGAAAGCGCACAAAGGGAAGGCTGCGCTTTCGGGGGAATACTTTGTCACAATGCCACTTCATATGACAGGCGTCCTGACTTAGGAGCCTGAACATGTCCAGTGAAAGTTTGAGATTACAGCGATAATCCCGGAGGCGGCGTGCGTGTCAGCAGCAATGGCGTGGACGGTAACTGCCCAGACGATCGACTACAGCGAGTTGCACCGTCTGACGTGTTTCGTCGACCGAAGTGAAGACATGGGTGCGCGCGCGTCTTTCGATTTCCACCCCGTCTTCATGGTGGGTGGTGCCGGATGTATCGGTTTCGCGAATGAGGTCTCGCACCGTCATCCCGGAATGGACTGCAAAACGGGCGACGCGGAAAGCAAGGCTGTTCACCACTGTCTCACCTTCAAGACGACCGAAGGCGCTTCTGTTGGAGAGCAGGCGCTTCCGGGCGTCATGGTACAGCGAGAAAACATGGCGTTCGCAACTGGCATGGAAATAACGCTGATGCCACAGCCGGGCCTGTTCATGCTCAGCCTGTGCAAGGCATGCATCGCGGGCGTCCTCCCGGTCTCCGTTCTGGCAGAGCATCGCGGCTCGCCCTGCCAGCCATGCACCGGCAAAATCGGGGTAGGCGCCATGGTTCCATTCCGGAACGCCCGTCTCGGGGAGGATGCCGCGCCGAAAGCGCCGCTGGCCATCAACGCCGAAAAGCATCGACGGCATTTCGCCCGAAGCATCTTTCCCCACCACCAGAACGTCCTGCGTGCTGCCGGGATGAATGTGTCTCTGGGTGGTGAACACGTCATAGAGAGTGTCGTCATCCACTGCGCGTTCCAGATGGCTTCTCACATATCCCAGAAAACGGGGTGCCGGCATTTCCAGAATACTGCGCGGGCAGAAATCGAAACTCCACCAGCGCGACATCTTCACTAGATTGTAGGCGAGGGCGTCCCGCAGAAGGAGCAGGGAGTCCGGTCTTTTGCCATGTTCGGATAGAAACTGGACATCCCGGAATCTGGCGACAAGCCGATTGATCTGGCCGATAAAAGGCTGGCTCAGGTCGAGAAAAGACAGCAGATCCTCAGGGCGCGACCGTTCGAGGTGCCATTCGGCGGTGAATTCCGTTGCAGTGTTCATGGGGGACAGACCTTTTTTCACGTGCAGGCTTGTGGCTACGCTATTGCAAATGAGAATTGGTCGCAACATTTTTCAGGTGACTTTCCAGTCATCCTGCGTCGGGTGAGGGGCAGCATTCAGGCAATAAAAAAGGGGAGAAGCCTTCTGGCCTCTCCCCTTGTCTGAAACTGCATGGATTTTCCGTTAGCGCTGCTTGTGCCGCACGGTATGTCGAGAATGACGGAAAAGCGGATGAGCGGCCCGGCGTGGAGCGCGGTATTGCTCCTCGATCGTGCCGACATTTTCGGATGCTTCAGCGACTTCCGATGCGCCGCCATCAGCAGAAACCGTCATGCGCTCGGCGGAGGCAGTCATGACTGGCGCAGCGCCTTCGCTGCGGGGATAGATGAAGCCGAAGGTCGGATAGATGGAGCCGAAAGAGCCGCGACGGCCATTGAGTTCGACCCGGACGGCGGACCAGTCATTGTCAGGGGAGACATCGACCACGCGGACGTTGCGGCTGATGCCGTTCTGTCCCCAGTGAGACTGATCGATTGTGATTACACGGCTGTTGACTGTGCCGGTCACGACAGCGACGTGTCCAAGCGGCATACGGCGGATCGGACGGAAATTGAGGACGCTGCCTGATTCCGGTGCCGAGCCACGGGCATAACGGCCAGCGGCGTTATACCACCAATCGCGTGCATTGCCGGGAATAACGACTTCGGATTCAGCTTTTGCGAAGGCAACACACTGAATCACATGGGCGCCGGAATAGCTGCGATGCCCCCACTGCGTGTAGTGGGCTGGCATGAAGTAACCGTGATGACCGTGGCTCACCGCATTGAATGACATGCTGTGCAGGTGGGTGCGACTGACCTTGTGGCCAGTGTGCCGGACACGTGCTTCACCAGTTGAGGGGTGCATTGCATTTGCTGCGGTAACGGTGAGGGTCGCCAGAAGAAGGCGACGGAAGCCAGACGTCCGCAGCAGATCCATTGTTTACAGCCCTGTGTTTTGCTCTCCTAGGTTGGGTAGCAAGGTGCCTTCGACCCTGGCAAGAGGGCCATCCAGACTTAATTGCCGGAAAAGTGAGATCGCACCAAAGTGAGGGATAAAAAGGCCCTATTTAGGATATTGATCCTATAAATCATGAAAAAAAATCAACTATTGCCACATTAAAGGCTTATTTTGATCCTCGGCGCGTGACGCAGCATAAGCTGACTCTAGAGGAGCAAAATGATGTGCGACTGCACTGATTTATTTCGAAAACGTTATGAGGACTCGGGAGAGTTGTGAGAGAGGCGACAGTCTCGATTCGCATCGAAACAGTCTGACCCCTTCAGGGGCGCCTCACTTCGCGGAGACACGTGCCTCGTAATCCTGGAACCAGCGGGCGAAACTCTCCAGCCCTGCTGGCAGATCCGTCGTGGGAGCCCAGTCGATCAGCCGTTGCACTTTGTCGATGGAGGCCCACGTATATTCAACGTCTGCCTGCGGCCGTTTCGTCAGACGAATATGGGCCTTTTTGCCCAGCAGCGTTTCCAGAAGCGCGACCATTCGCGAGACGGGTTCCGGTGTGTTGTTGCCGATATTGATGAGACGGCTTTCACCTGAAGGAGGCACATCCATGATTTTGCAGATGGCGTCGACAACATCCGTGACGAAGGTGAAGTCCCGCGAGAGGGCGTTTCCTTCGTATAACGTGACAGGCTCATCCCGCAGAATGGCCCGGGCAAACTTGTAATAGGCCATGTCAGGTCGTCCCCACGGTCCGTAGACGGTGAAGAAACGGAGTCCGGTCAGCGGGAGGCCATAGAGGTGGTGATAGCAGTCGGCAGCCAGTTCCCCCGTGCGTTTAGAGACGGCGTAGAACGATCCCGGTTGGTCCACACGGTCCGTCTCTCTGAAGGGAAGCGCGCTATTGCGTCCATAAACGGAAGAGGATGACGCGTAGACCATGTGGCGCAGGGCAGGCAGGCGACGGGCAAGTTCCAGAAGCGCCACCTGTCCGCGCACATTCGCATCGGCAAAGGTTAAGGGCACTTCCATCGAATGCCGGACACCAGCCTGTGCCGCGAAGTGCAGAATTTCGGTGATATCTTTCTGGTCATGCGCTGGAATGCACGACGGGAGATCGTCTTTCGCGATGTCGAGACGGCGAAAGGAAAAATCCGGAAACGCTTCCAATCTGGCCCGACGCGCGGCCTTGAGCGCGGGATCGTAATAATCGTTCAGGCAGTCGATGCCGATCACGCGGATTCCTGCGCCCAGCAGGCGTTCACACACACTGAACCCAATGAATCCAGCGGCGCCCGTCACCAGAACCGTCACGCGTGATCTCCGCTTTTTGCAACCGAAACTGACGGAAACAGCATCCCGTCAGTGCGTCTTCGTGGTGGTCGATGCGAGGGTGGCAGGCTTCTGGTTTCTGGAAGCCAGAGAGGCGGAGTCTACACGATCACCCACACAGATGCCGAGTTTCGCCGTGAGGCCGCCCTGAAGCTCAAGTGTCGCAAGCGCGGGACCATGGCTGCTGATGCGTGCCAGACTCTGCGGCACGGCGTTTTCTTCTATCGACTGGATGCGATCATCGGCGTCAATGAACACGATATCCAGCGGCACCAGGGTGTTTTCCATCCACATGTCGCTCTGCTGGGGAGCGTTCCAGATGAAGATCATGCCCTGATCGGCGGGCAGGCTGGTACGGAACATCTCACCGACCTGCTGCTGACGTGGGGTCGTGGCTTTTTCCACGGTGAACTCATGCTTGCCATTGGCTGACTGGATGGTCAGCTTTTCCTGCGGCAGTGTCGGCTGGGCGGCTGCCGGTTCGCCGGCAAATTCCTCCGCAAAGGCGGGAAGGGCAATCGTGGCTGTCAGCGCGCTGGAGGCAAGGACAAGGGACAGGAAAAATTTGCCGATCGTCTGACGGGTCACGTGACATGCGCCTCTGCTGGTCGTTCCGGGGAACGGTGCGTGGATGATAAAAGATGATGGAAAATGAACGATTACTGAAGGAACTGGTTCGTCGCCCGTTCGATGCCGATCTTCGTGGGAGCGCCATGCCCCGGCACGACCACCACGTCGTCACCAAGGGGAAGCAGTTTCTCCCGGATGGCCGTGATCAGTTCCCGGCTGTCGCCATAGGAGAAGTCCGTCCGACCGATGGTCCCGCGAAACAGGGTGTCGCCCGCGAATACGATCTGGTCTTTCGCATCATAGAACACGACATGGCCGGGGGTGTGTCCCGGCACATGCAGGACTTTATAGCTGCGACCCAGCAGGTCGAACGTTTCACCATCGGTGGTGAAGCGGTCAGGGCTGACACTGTGCAGTCCGGTCAGGCCGAAATGCTGCGCCTGTTCCTCGATCGACTGGAGGAGAAACTCGTCCCTGATCGTCGGGCCGATGATCTCGGGGGGCTTCTCCTGCGTTTCCGACAGGAGAGTCCTGAGTTCCGCCGCACCGCCCGCATGGTCGAGATGACCGTGGGTGAGCAGCAGGGCGGAGACAGTCAGCCCTTCCTCGCCCACACGGGCGTGAAGGGCTGCGGCATCGCCACCCGGATCGACGATGAACGCCTGACGTGTCGCGGGATCCCAGACCAAGGAGCAATTCTGATGAAACGGCGTGACAGGGAACCGTTCTGTGGTCAGACGTCCTGTATCGTTCATCGGAAAGATTCTCCTGATCGGGGATCTCATGGCCTGGGAGAGGAGTTAGGCCTCAGGCCGTCTTCCAGCCCGTCTCCGGAATGTCGAAGTGAGAGGCGAGCTCAGCCGTCGGGATGTTGATCAGATCCTTGTCGATGGACTTGATCAGCTTCGCCTGTGCGGCCTTCGTCAGGTGCTCGCGGATCACGTGCAGCACCTTCGCGGGTGCGGCCAGAACGAAACCGTCCGGCTGGTTGCTGCCCTGAAACTGTCCGTCGATCCACTGGGCGACGTGCTTGCCGAACTCTTCCTTGTGGTGGTCGGAGACCGAGAAGTCACCGCGGCCATTGTCGGAGGAACCGGCGATCTCCGCTGCGGCGAAATGGGAGGCTTCCTGAATGTGGCCGTCCTTGTGATGCAGGATACGGGCCTTGCCGCCGTCGGCGACGATGTAGATGACTTTTCCGTCGAGGCTGTTCGGCATCGGAGATGCTCCATTCTGGCACGTTGTTGTCCGAAATAGCGTAGCAAAAACCGGATTCGGACCTGAAGACGGAGATAGAGACCCGATTGATGCCGGGAGCAACCCCCCAATGCGTCAGGCAGGATGATGTGGGCGTAGTGAATATATGTGCCCGACGCTATATACTGCGGAAATGTCCTGTGTCTCATCTCCTTCGACGGCTCTGTGCCCTTTTACGATCGCGCGCGACTGGCTGTCAGACGGGGATGCCGTCGCCTTCGCCACTGTCGTGGGGACGGGTGGCCGTTCCCCGCGTCCCCTCGGCAGCATCATGGTCATGGGACGGACCGGGCGCGTTGAAGGGTCGGTGAGTGGGGGGTGCGTGGAGGCGGATGTGATGTCGGCTGCGTCAGAGATCATGGCTGGGGGGCCCCCACGTCTGCTGAGCTACGGCGGGGACGAGATCGGTCTGTGGTCCGTGGGGCTGGCATGCGGCGGGCGGATCGATGTGTTTGTGGAAGCCGTCCGCTCTTCGCAGTCTGGCGCGGGCACGTTTCCTGCACGCTTCCTGTCACGTATCGGCGCAAGCCGAAGCGCAGGCGAGAGGATCGTTCTCGGCTATGCGCTCGATGGTTCTTCCCATGCGCTGGTGTCGGCCAAAACTCCCTTCCTCTCGGAGGGGAAAGTGGTTCCCGCCGCGATCAGGGCAGTGATGACGGAGCAATACGTCAAGGAAAAGGACGGCGCGGCATCGCCCGGAGTGACACCCGGATGGTTCGTGCAGACCCTACTACCGCCGCCGCGCCTGCTGATTGTCGGAGCCGTACATATCGCTCAGGCACTGGCCGGAATGGCCGGTCGGGTGGGCTATGACGTCACGATCATCGACCCGCGCGGCAGCCTTGCGACGCCGGAGCGCTTTCCGGGGGTGCGTCTCGTGCAGGAGTGGCCCGACGAAGTGCTGGCGGACATGCGTCCCGACAGAAATACGGCCATTGTCACGCTCACCCATGACAGCAAGCTGGACGATCCCGCTCTTATGGAAGCGCTCGGAAGCCCGGCGTTTTATGTAGGAGCTCTAGGCTCGCGCAAGACGCATGCTTCCCGGCTGGAACGTCTGCGGGAAGCCGGTGTGGAAGAGGCGGCTCTGCGCCGGATCAGGGGGCCTGTCGGTCTGCCGATAGGCTCGCTGGACGTGGAAGAAATCGCCGTATCCATCATGGCCGAAATCGTAGCGGTTCGGCGTGGTTCACCGCTGGCAGACGAGGTGGCATGGTGGTCGCCACGACAGGATGAACCGTGAAGAGTGCGGTCGTCGCCCTGGTGCTGGCGGCCGGTCGTTCCACTCGTTCCGGGCCACAGCACAAGCTGCTGGCCAGAGATGGAGCAGGGCGGACGATGATCGCCCGCACACTGGCTTCGGTGGCAGCGAGCAGAGTGACGACAGCATGCGTCGTGCTGGCACCCGAGCGGGAGGACGTGGCCCGCGCCGTGCGTGAAGCCGTGCTGCCGATGGAAAAACCCTTCACCACAATTGTATCGCCAGATGCTCATCTGGGTCTTTCGACGTCTCTGCGTGCAGGCATTGCATGGGCAGCGACACAGAACGCCTCAGGAGCCCTGATATGTCTTGGTGACATGCCTCTTGTCAGTTCCGAGATTCTCGATGCGCTGATCGCCCGTTTCAAGCATGGGGATGTGGATGTCGTTCTGCCGGAGTGGGAAGGGCAGATTGGCAATCCCGTCCTGTGGGGCGCGTGCTGCTTCGACAGGCTGGGGGAGATTTCCGGCGACCGGGGCGGCAAAATGTTGCTGGCAGATCCGGGTCTGAGGAAAGCGACCGTTCAGGCGGACCTCTCGGTTCTGGCCGATTTCGATACACCGGAAGCGCTGGAGCGTTTCGCCATTTCCTAAGACCGGTTCTGCCATCCTCAAGAAACTAATTGCAGAATAGAAATGAATATCGTTAGGTGACACCACATCGTGCGGGCCGTACGTCAGCAAACGGCGCGTGAGGCATCTTGATCGGGTGTGAGGCGTATTGCGTTATGGCTGTTGTGCAAACGGGCAACGGTTTTCGGAAAACAGGGGAGGGTGGGCTGAACGTTCAGCGTACAGCCTTCACCGAAATCCCGATGATCGACCTTGCGGGGATGATGTCGCGTGATGCGGCAGTCCGACGCGAAGTGGGTGAGGCCGTGCGTCGGGCCTGCACGGAGGTCGGATTTTTCTACGTCTGCCATCATGGTGTCGATCCGCAGAGTCTTGCCCGCTGTTACGCCGTGAGCAAAGCATTCTTCATGCTGTCAGAAGCGGAAAAATGTGAAATTCACATCAGAAATTCAGAAAACCACCGTGGATACGGCCCGCTGCTTGAAGAGAACACCAACCCGGATTCACAGGGTGATCTTCACGAGGCGTTCGATCTCGCTGGCGATATTCCACAGACCGATCCCGATGTTCTCGCCGGAAAACGACTGTACGGCCCGAACCTCTGGCCGCGTCACCCAGCGGGCTTCAGGGATGCTGTCCTGGAATGTCGCTCGGCGCTGGTTGGTCTTGGGCACACGATCTTTCGGGCTTTCGCACTCGCGCTGGGGCTCGAAGAGGATTATTTCCAGCCTCTCGTAGAAAAGCCCTGCGCTCATATGCGCATTCTGCGTTATCCGCCGCAGAAAGGTGTCATCAACGAGAAGCAGATCGGGATCGGTGCGCATTCGGATTACGAGTGCTTCACCATTCTGCATCAGAACGGCGAGTCCGCGCTGCAGGTTCTCAATGCCGCAGGCACATGGATCGAGGCGCCACCCATTCCGGGCACCTTCGTCATCAATGTCGGGGACATGATGGCCCGGTGGACCAATGACCTCTTCTGTTCGACGCTGCATCGGGTGATCAACCGTTCGGGCAAAGAGCGTTATTCCATCCCGCTCTTTTTCGGACCGAATTTCGATACGATCATCAGCCCGCTTCCATCCTGTCAGGATGCGGATCATCCTCCGCTTTATCCGCCGGTGAAGGCAGGGGACTACGTGCTCTCGCGGTTCGACGAGACCTATGTTTACCGCCAGCCCACAGCCGAAACCGTCTGATCATTCCGGCAGGATATCCAGTCTATGCAGATCGAGGAAACCGGAAGCGCTTCAGTTCTTGAAAGCGTTCCACCCCATCTTCAGACAACACGAGTGGACCGGGTCTTCTGGAGCCATTTTTCGCCCAATCTCGCGCCCGCAGCGTGGGTGATCGGCGTGCTCGTGGTCGTTCTGGGTCTGCCCGGGTGGACCGGTTTCTGGGTGCTGCTGGCTGGTAATCTTCTGGGTTCGCTGCCCGTCGCCTTCTGCGCGGTCATGGGACCTAAAACCGGACTTCCGCAGATGGAAGCGTCACGGTTTTCATTCGGGCGGGTCGGGAAGAGGGTGCCGTCGCTCATCAACTGGGCCAACTGCGTGGGGTGGGACGCCGTCAACAACGTGCCATCCGCGCTCGCATTTATTCTTTTGCTGAAGATGATCGGCCTGTCCGTGCCGTTCTGGCTGGCGCTCGGCGTTCTTGCTCTGATCCAGTTGCTGGCAAGCATGGGCGGTCACGATATTGTTCAGGCCATCGAGAAATATCTCGGCTGGCTCCTGCTGGTGTCCTTCGCTACTGTCGGGCTGATGGCTGTTTTCCAGTCAGCCGGGCAGCAGGTCACTGCGGCGGCCGTGGTGCCGAAATTCGCTGACATCATGGTTGGCATCGGTGCCGTGGGCAGCTTCAACATGGCATGGGCGGCCTATGCTTCCGATTATACGCGGTATGTTCCGGCTTCGGCGCCGTCCTCGCGCATTTTCTGGCTGACCTTCAGCGGAACATTTCTCTCGTCTTTCATCATGGAACTGTTCGGACTGCTGACCGGCGCTGCAATCAGCGATCCGTCACCGGGTTCCGTGATCGCGGCGTTGCAGAACTGGTCAGGTCTGTTCGCACCTGTGGCGCTGGCCGCGGTAGCGTTTTCATCCATCGCCATCAATGCAGCCAACGATAATACGGCAGCCTATGCACTGATTTCGGGGGGCGTCCGCATCAACCGGATGTTGAGTGCCGTGGTCACGGCAGGAATGGGTTATCTGCTTGCGGTGCTCGGGGAGGGGAGGTTCGTATCCCTCTATGAAAATTACCTGCTTCTGGCGCTGTACTGGATTGCCCCTTGGTGCGGCATCGTGCTGGCCGACTGGTATTGCCGACCGGCTTCACTGCGGAGTGCCCGCCGCGAAACGCTTGCCGGCTGGACGCCTTCCGCGACCCTGTTCCTTGTCGTGACCCTTCTCACGATTGTCCTGTTTTCCTCGACGCCGCTCTACACAGGCCCGATTGCAGCACGGCTGGGTGGTGCGGATATCGGTTATTTCGTCGGGTTTTTCTCGGCGGCAGTCGGGCAGATTGCCCTGCTGCAGGCCCGGGCGCGACGTCAGACCGTGATGCCGGTGCATGGCGCGGAAAACCGCTTTTCCTAAAACATGAAATTCAGAAACAGATCTTTGCTGATGCCGGACACCAGATCTTCTCAGGCGAGGCTGAAGATCGCAGTACGGGACCGATGATGATCGACCTTCTTCTTAAAAACGCAGTCCTCCCCGATGGTCGCAATGCCGATATCGCCATTTCCGACGGACGCATCGCTGCCATTGAAGAGCATTTCGTGGGGGATGCCCGGGAAACGCTCGATATTGAGGGCTATCTGGTCTCGCCTCCGTTCGTGGATAGCCATTTCCATCTGGATACGACGCTGACGGCGGGGATGGTCCGGCATAACGCCAGCGGCACCTTGCTGGAAGGTATCCAGATCTGGAAAGAGACCAAGCCGCTTCTCACGGAAGAAGAAATCTACACCCGTGCCCGCAAACTCTGTGAGATGACCATCACGCAGGGCACGCTGGCGATCCGCTCTCATGTCGATATCAGCGACCCTGACCTGAAGGCGGTAAGGGCGCTCGTTCGCCTGCGCGAGGATCTGAAGCCGTGGATGACCATCCAGCTTGTCGCCTTTCCTCAGGATGGCTTCTTTCGGCTGGCGGGGGCGGCGGAGCAGCTTGTCCGGGCACTGGACATGGGGCTCGATCTGGTCGGTGGCATTCCGCATTACGAACGCACGACTCTTCAGGGGGGCGAATCCATCGACGCGCTATTCCGTCTCGCGGCGGATCGTAGCCTGCCGATCGACATGCACTGCGACGAGACGGACGATCCGAATTCACGCCATGTCGAAACGATGGCCGCCTGCACGGTCCGTTACGGTCTTCAGGGGCGCGTGACAGGCTCGCATCTTACGTCCATGCACTCGATGGATAATGCCTACGCCGACAAGCTCATCGGCCTGCTGGCTGAATCGGGGCTGGCCGCCGTGTCCAACCCGCTGATCAACATGACGCTCTCGGGACGCTACGATACCTATCCGAAGCGGCGTGGCCTTGCGCGTATTCCGGAACTTTTGCGCGCTGGCGTGCCGGTCGGTCTGGGGCACGATTGCGTGATGGACCCGTGGTACCGTCTGGGCAGCCACGACATGCTGGAAGTTGCCTCAATGGGGCTGCACGCGGCTCAGATGACCAGCGAGAGTGAGATGACCGCCTGCTTCAGCAGTGTCACCGACATGGCGGCGGGCATTCTGGGGCTGCCTTCTTATGGACTGGCCGTGGGCAATCCGGCCGATCTTGTCGTGCTGCAGGCCTGTTCCGTGCTGGATGCGCTCCGGCTACGTCCGGCCCGGCTTTTCGTGCTGCGGAACGGGCGCATCATTTCCCGCACCGCACCACGGCTCAGCCATCTCACCCTGTCGGGGGAGCGGACAGTGGATCTGGCGCGGATATGATCGCCAGTCCCTGCCGCGTCCTCCGGTGCGCTCAGAAATCCAGGTTGGCGTAATAGTCCGGAGGGGTCAGGCCGGGAACGCGGTCATTCAGCAGGGGGCGGAAGCAGGGGCGGGATTTTACCCGCGCATACCATTCGCGCGCGGCGGCCTGCTTGCTCCAGTCGATGTCGCCGATGAAATCGAGGCAGGACACATGGGAGGCGGCGGCGAAGTCGGCCAGCGAAAGCGTTCCTCCTGCCAGCCACATGCGCGCTTCGGCAAGCTGGCCGATATAGTCGAGGTGGGGCCGGATGTTGGCGTAGCCTTCCCGCAGGGCGGTCCCGTCCGGATTGCCGCGTCCGCTCATGCGCTTGAACACTTTTTCACCCAGCAGCTTGCGGGTGACGTCCCGGGCGAAGACGTTGTCGAACCATGCGACGAGGCGACGGACCTCGACGCGCTCCGCCAGTGTCCGGCCCAGCAGGCACGGATCGGGATAGGCTTCTTCCAGATATTCGCAGATGACCGACGAGTCCGGCACGACGAGCCCGTTGTCCTCCACCAGCACCGGCACTTCCTGCGCCGGGTTCAGGCGGGCGAATTCAGGCCGGTGCTCCCAGACCCGCTCGGTCAGCGGTTCGAAAGGAAGACGTTTTTCGCCCAGTGTCAGCCGGACTTTCCGGCAATAGGGCGACAGGGGAAAATGATGAAGGATGCGCATCTGCCCGATTTAGGCGATCCCTGATGCGTGCGCCAGTATGTCCGTGCGGGTATTCGCGCAAGTGTGTGCAGGCTGTGATGATTGTCAGCAACCTCGACAGGCGGTTTGCCCCGATGTTACCACAGGCCAGCATAACGTAACCCGGCGCAGACTGCTGTCCGGACTGTCATACAGATCAGGATGAGCGCCGCATCGTGACTTCGTCTACCGCTTCCACCGATCCTGCTGGCCTGCCACGAATCAGGGCGGGCGGGCGTTCCTTTCTGGCACTCGTCCTCACGCCTGAAGCCCCTCTGGATATATGGCTCGCCGCGCTCGACCATCAGGTCAGCCGGTCAGCCGGCTTCTTCGCGGGCAAGCCGATCATCCTCGACCTGACTCTCGTGCCGCTGGACACGCCTCATCTGGCGGACCTGCTGCCGGCACTTGTCGAGCGAGGCATTCGCGTGATCGGCATCGAAGGCGCGGATCGCGATGAGCCAGTGTTCTCGACGTGGGAGTGGCCCGAGGGACTGAACGGCGGACGGTCTACCGCCGCGGAAGAGATCCCCGTTGATTCCGTCGACGAGCCGGAGCTTCCGCCGGGCACGCTGATCATCGAGGAGCCCGTAAGGTCAGGCCAGCAGATCGTCTGGGCGGATGGCGACGTCATCGTTCTCGGGTCGGTTGCGTCCGGCGCGGAAGTCTCGGCAGGCGGTTCCATCCATGTTTACGGATCGTTGCGTGGGCGGGCCATCGCCGGGATCGTGGGACGCCCGGAGGCCCGGATTTTCGCGCGCGTGATGGAGCCTGAGCTTCTGGCCATTGACGGATTCTACGCAATTTCCGAAGAGATGCCCGAGGCGCTGATCGGAAAATCGTCACAGGCCATACTTGTTGACGAAGTGCTTACTCTTAAGCCGCTAACCTGAGCGTTATTCAGGTCGCGTATTTTTCTTGGGTGCACAGCCCTGATTTCGACACACATTCGATCCATTTGATGCGATAATCAGGGGTCGAAACAGATACAAGGACGAATAGTTTATGGCGCAGGTTCTCGTCGTCACATCCGGCAAGGGCGGCGTTGGTAAGACCACCACCACCGCAGCTCTCGGCGCGGCGCTCGCAAAGTCGGGAAAGTCCGTTGTCGTGGTCGATTTCGACGTTGGTCTGCGAAATCTCGATCTGGTGATGGGTGCCGAGCGCCGTGTGGTTTTCGATCTGGTCAACGTCATTCAGGGCGATGCCAAGCTGGCGCAGGCCCTGATCAGGGACAAGCGCCTCGACACGCTGTCCCTGCTTCCGGCGTCCCAGACGCGTGACAAGGATGCGCTGACGGCTGAAGGCGTGGCAAAGGTCATGGCCGAACTGAAGGAAAAGTTCGACTGGGTGGTGTGCGACAGCCCCGCCGGTATCGAGCGTGGCGCCCAGCTTGCCATGTCTCATGCCGATCAGGCGGTGATCGTCACCAACCCGGAAGTGTCCTCGGTGCGTGACAGTGACCGCATCATCGGGATGCTGGACAGCACGACGGAAATAGCGAAAACTGGCGAGAAGATGCCGAAGCATCTGCTCCTGACCCGTTATGATCCGGCCCGTGCTGCACGCGGTGAGATGCTGAGCGTCGATGATGTGCTGGAAATTCTCTCTATCCCGCTCATCGGGATTATTCCGGAGAGCCAGGATGTGCTGCGGTCTTCAAACCTTGGAGCACCGGTGACGCTGGCGGCACCAGAAAGTGCGCCGGCCCGCGCTTATTTCGAGGCTGCGCGCCGTCTTGCCGGGGAAAAAGTGAACGTCACCATCCCTACCGAAAAGAAGGGTCTCTTCGACTGGCTCTTCAAGCGAGGTGCTGCATGAGCTTTCTCGCAAATCTCTTCAACCGGCGCTCCTCCGCTCCCGTCGCCCGTGACCGGTTGCAGATTCTTCTGGCTCACGAGCGCGCCAGTGTTGGGGACGGCAAGTCAGACCTTCTGGTTCAGCTCCAGAAGGAGATCATGGAAGTGATCAGCAGGCACGTCGCCGTCGATCAGGACAAGGTGCAGGTCAAACTGGATCGTGGCTCTGGCTGCTCGATGCTTGAGATCGATATCGAGGTTCCGGGGATTGAGCAGACCCCGAAAGAAAAGGGTGGCAAGCCTCACTCCGCGTGAGACTTTGTTTTCTTTATTGATGAGATGAAAACGGCATTCCGTATCTACGGCATGCCGTTTTTTTATGGTGTGTGATCTGATGCCTCTGCCCGGTTTTCTGTTTTTAATTCAGTTTGCACAGCAGGAGGCGGTCTTCGCCCGGATGGTTTCTTGAAGACGGGGCAGGCCGTCCAAGCGTTTCAGTGCCAGATCCCTGAATGAGAAAATACCGCTTTTGCTTACTCTTAGAGGCTGTTTCAAAAGCTCTCTGCTGAGCGCAATTGTCCTTGATGGTGCGCACGACCGACGTGGATTTTTGAGCACTGAAGCGAAGCGGCCACGCAAGCCGTGAGCAGCGGCTCGCCGTCCGATAGCTTTTGAAACAGGCTTTTAAGGATGAGAAAGTCCGCATCGCATCACAGTGGACATTTGTTGTGGTGCTCTACCTTTCTTGGAAGCAGAGATGGCATCGTGATCCAGCCTGCAGAATAAGAAAATTCCTGATATCAGCGACACGTCCAGCATGAAACATACTTGCAGTGCGTTTCTGCCACTATGTGAGACCCGTCCTCACCGGGTCGTTTCAATCACCTGCAACAACGCATCCGCCGCTTTACTACGATAACGTTCCTTGTGGCGTAATCCGGAAAATATGCGTGGCCCGAAGTCCAGAGGGGCGACATGAAGAGTCCCTGCCGCCAGAGCTGGCGCTACAACAAGGGAAGACAGGGCCGCTATGCCAACGCCCGCTTCCACGGCCGTTCTGACACTCTCATTCGAGGGCAATACAAGAAATTCTTCGAGTGTCTCTGGCTGAACACCGACCTTGCGCAGGCAACCATCCAGTGAGGAGCGCGTGCCCGACCCGCGCTCACGCATGATCCAGCGGGCGCTTTGCAACCACGCGGCATCAATAGTGCTACCCTCATCAAACGGCGCAGCCTGAACCAGTTCAAGACGATCTTCACCGATGGGCCAGTGAGCAAGCGCAGGATCGTCCACCTTGCCTTCCACGATGCCAAGGTCGGATTTTCCATCCCGAACATGGGCGGCAACCTGTCGCGTATTGCCGATTTCCAGCACCACTTCGATATCGGGGAACTCGCGGCGGAACGTAACAAGAGCGGGGGGCAGCCAGTAGGCGGCAATTGTCTGGCTCGCGACCACGCGCAGAGTGCCGCGCCTTAAACCGCTCAGTTCATCAAGCACAGTCTCGGCAGTGGTCGCCTGAGCGAGAACACGCCGCGCTTCATCCAGAAAAATCTTTCCTGCTTCCGTCAGGGTAATACCCCGGCCGACACGGTGAAAGAGTTTGACGCCGTGGCGTTCTTCAAGCGCGGAGATCGCCGCAGAGGCGGTCGATTGCGTGATGTTCAGGGCGCGGGCCGCGGCGGTCATATGTTCACGCTCGGCCACGCTTATGAAAATTCGAAGCTGTTCGAGAGTCATGACACCTTCAATCAATCGCTTTTGACGAATGGAATAACAGAATCAATTCGTTTTATAGATTGTTTTTGAGGCGGTAGGGGAGAGAGACGAAAGGAAATCGTCTTGACCTGCTTTGCCCCCACACGTTTTTTCACCGCGCTCCGGCTTCTGTTTCCCGGCATTGGCCTGTGCCTCCTAGTCACCGCAGCGTCCTACGCTCTGGAAGCCGGAGAGCGTGCGCTGTTCGGCTCGGTCTGGCTGGAAGCGCTGGTTCTTGCCATCCTGACCGGAACGGCGCTCCGCAGTTTATGGGAGCCGGGCCCCCGGTGGCATGCAGGGATCGCATTCAGTGCAGGCTATCTTCTGGAGGTCTCGGTCGTTCTGCTGGGTGTTTCAGTCAGTGCGGCAAGTATCCTTGCAATCGGGCCGCTGCTGATCCTCAGTATTGCGCTGGTTGTGGTGATGGCGCTTGTGACCGGCTTCGGGATCGGCTGGCTTCTGGGTCTTTCGCCCCGCATGGCCCTGCTTGTCGCCTGCGGAAATGCAATCTGCGGGAACTCGGCGATTGCTGCCGTTGCGCCAGTCATCCGGGCGGATGGGAAAGATGTTGCGGCTTCCATCTCTTTTACAGCCGTTCTGGGGATTGCTGTCGTCACCGGACTGCCGTTTCTGGGGATTGCCCTGCGGATGAACGACGTGATGTTCGGGGCATTTTCCGGTTTGACAGTTTATGCAGTCCCGCAGGTCATTGCCGCAACTGCGCCGTTGGGAGCGGTAGCCATTCAGACGGGCACAGTGGTCAAACTCGTTCGTGTCCTGATGCTCGGGCCTGTCTGTTTTATACTGTCGCTTCTGGCGCCGTTTCTGCCCCCCGAGCCGCACAGCGAGGAAGACTCGATAGCGGGCGAACCGGGCAGTCCGTCAGGACTGTTCAGGTTTCTTCCATGGTTCATCATCGGGTTTCTTGTTCTGGTTACCTGCCGGTCTCTTGGCCTGGTTCCCGTATGGTTTTTATCCCCGGCCAGCCATGCGGCAACATTGCTGACGGTGATTTCCATGGGGGCGCTTGGTCTTGGCGTGGATATACGAACAGTGGCCCGGGCCGGAGGACGGGTAACGGCCACTGTCATTCTCTCTCTGATGGGGCTCGGTGCAATCAGTTATGGATTGCTGAAGCTTCTGCATGTTGGATGAAGCGTGAGTCTTTGAAATGGAATGCGGTCAGGAATGAGCACTAAAACAGGGGCACAAACAGTCTGAAATGCGATTTTACGAGGACAGGAAACGCCAACAGATGAAGGATTAATCTGCGAACGTCGCCTTTTGCGTAATCCGTTTCAAAGTGGATATTTCGCTTGCCCCGCGGAAACGGTCTGTCTGTCTGCTTGCAGCGCTGAGCAGACAGATTGAACCTTCTCTACGGCATAAACGGTATTTTGGTTCATTCCTAAAGGCGAATTTGGCTTTCAGGAATGAACCAATCAAGCTGGATCAGGCCGACAGGAGTACGGGTTCGGCGGCCAACAGGACCGGAGGAGCCTGCCAGCGTCCTTGCTCGATATCCTCGATTTCCCGATCGATTTCGCCGATGACCTGTTGTGCGAACGGACCGAGGTGCAAATAAAGAGCGCTGACCATGACCACATAAGGCAACGCTTTTGGATTGTGCAGGGCGCAGTCCAGAAGCATGCGCCCGAATTGCTTGCCGGCTCCGGGGCGTGCGCGGTGAATTCGGAAAAGTAACCGAACAAAACTGCGGAGATCACCGCGTATCATCCGATGGGTTCGTTCCCGTTTGAGCATCCGCCCCAACCGACGGACACGACCGAAATACGCGACCGGATTATAGATTGAGTCGAGTATGTTACGGTAGTCTCTCAGGATATCGGAACGGGGACGCTTCGTTTCAAAGTTCAACCCGGCGGTGCACTGGTCTCCCGACTGCGTTTGGTCTTCCCCGGAGAAGAGGCGTCCCTCGGCCAGAAGACGGCGTGTGAGCTGTGTGGTTGGCAGGGCATAAAGCAGGCCAACCATGCAGACCGGGATCGATGTATCTTCAATACATTCAATCATACCTGCGGCGATGCTGCCGCGCTCACTGTCGAACCCGACGATGAAGCCTGCATTCACGAAAATACCGGCTTCATGGATTTTGGTGATGCTTTCTTGCAGGCTGCGCCGGGTATTCTGCTTTTTCTGCATCAGAATCAGAGATTCCGTATCCGGACTCTCGATGCCGACGAACACTGCGAAGAAATTCGTCTCCGCCAGACCGCGCAACAGGTCTTCATCGTCGGCGAGGTTGACTGACGCCTCGGTTGAAAACTCGAACGGGAAGGCTTTCTCGTTCTGCCAGCGCTTTAGCTCAGGCAGAAATTTCTTGAGCGCTTTCTTGTTGCCAATCAAATTGTCGTCAACAAAATCGACATGCCCACGATAGCCGAGCGCGTACAAGGCATCCAGCTCAGCCAGAACCTGTTCATTCGTCTTGGTACGAGGAACCCGACCGTATAGCTCGATAATGTCGCAAAACTCGCAACTGAACGGACAGCCGCGCGAGAACTGAATGCCAACATGCAGATAGTGGTTCAGTTTCAGCAGATCGAAGCGGGGAAGTGGACTCTTGGTGACGTCCGTCTTTCCCATAGGCGCTTTGAAAACGCCCTCTCGGGCGCCACTACGCCAGGCCGCGATAAAATCGTCCATGATCTCCTCGGCTTCACCGAGGACCTGAAAATTCGCGCCACTGTAAAGGTCAGGACTGGACGTGACATCAGGACCGCCAATGACCACCGGCTTATCAGCCGCACGACACATTTCGATAATACGATTGGCATCGTTTCGCTGAGGGAGCATCCCTCCCGTCATCACCATGTCGGCCCAGGCGAAATCATCATCGGTCAGAAGTTCGGTGTTACGATTGACCAGCTTGATTTCCCAGTTTTTCGGGAGCAGGGCGGCCACAGTAATCAGACCAAGGGGGGCCGCCGGGTAGCGTGCACCGGCCAGATCACAAGCTTCCTTGTAATTCCAGAACGAGCTTGCGTTGAAGAGCGGAAAGATCATCAGGACCTTGCAGCTATCGGTCATCGGGAAGAGATCCCTTCGGTTCAACAGTTGGTCAGGATCAAAGTGGGAGATCTCTCGCCCTCTTCGACAGCGCACCGGTCCGGGAAGGACACGGCTCGACGTGAGGGATGACATGCCATGGCCGTGGCATGCCTTTCATATTGGTGGCAGGTCCGGAGACTTGGGACGGGGGTATTCCAGCGAAAGAGCGTCATCAGCCCCAACCCTCTGAGTGAATGGCGCTTATACGCTGAATATCTGCCAATAGCGATAGATGCAGTCTTTACGACATCAGGCACATTGAGAATGTAGCAGCTTTTCTCGACGGGGCAGCAGTCACTCTGGTGACTGAAAATTACGAAGCACGGAGATGTCGGATGTGGGTTTTGCCTGAAAGGTAGCCGGAACACCGTCAACTGCGTCGTCAAAGCCGGTGAGGGGACGTCTCAAGGGGCTTCAGGAGAAGCAGATCGCCCTATAGCGTCGGTCGGGAGGTAGAGTTGTTGTTCAATATGCGAACCGTGCACTCATCCGGCCAAAGCTGACTGTGAAGTGTGGTGCGCAAGATCGGCACCGTGCCTGCGTTACTCGGCTTTTAACCGAATTAAGGCACTCTTTCGCGTCATGCAGGGATACTTGGGAAAAGCGGAAACTCTCCTCAGCGAAGGTATTCAACAAAATGGTGATGCCAATCGCATGGGCTGTCTAGTTGTTTCCGGGGGATACGACATCTAACTCACAAGCGCGCAGAACTCACCACAGCAGTAATTTTTCACATCGTTCATGACATCATGCTTGAAACGACGTGTAGTTTTCGTAAGGAAGGCTTTAAACGAGCGAAACCCGATAAACTGTTCTCTCTGACCTCTGAAAAAATCTAAGTTCAAAGAACGAATGCCCAGTCCTGACCTTCAGTCGTCGGCGAGTCCGAACTGAACGGGATATGGCATCGCTTTGCGTCCCAGTTTCTTCTTTTTCCACTCTGCCAGCGCCCTGTTGTATTCGACATGACGCAGGACGAACTGGAGGGCTTCCACATGGCGCTCGTCATTGGCATCCATCGTGTTGCGACGCCAGCCAGCCGCGATCAGCCAATGCTCACCTGCAAGTGCATAGGAGCCGGCCTGATGATACTGGACAGCAAGCCGCTCGAGCCCGTGATACTCATTATTCGGGTTGGCGAGAGCCTCCGCACTGATGAGGAAGTCGTCGCCTTTCCACTTGAACGTCGGCTTCATGTAGGGAAACTGCCGCGTCACGCCGCCCGGATCACCGAAATGTTCCTTAATCAGCATCGGGACCAGCCTGTCGTAAGATCGACGCCATTCACATTGCACGGGCTGCTCCCTGAAGATCACGTTGAAGAACGTTGTCCCCTATAACGAAGCGGTCGGTCAGTGTCGATTTTCTGACGTTCCCTCAGAATACGGCCTTGAGAAAGACGGGCAGCACCGTCCTTCCTTCAGGCAAGATATGTCGGCCTGAAAGAGGGGACTGACTTCTCGGGCAAACCCTTTCTCGCCGCCGATCTACGGAAGTCGTTCCACTTCACCGCCGTAGCCGCTCAAAAGGGCTCATGCGGTGAATATGTGACTGCCTTATGCTTGAGGTCCGATTGGCCGCCTCCTGTCCCATGGCCTCCAGCGAGCGGGGTCTGTTGGGCAATTTCAAGGGAGACCGCAGCGTAGCGGTTATTATCTCCAATGTGCCCTTAACGAGTGGTTGGGAGGTAGCCAGACGAATCTCTACGAAGCCAACAATAGCGTGAATGTCACCGTTCATGACGTGCACACTATCGGTTCCGATGTCCGCTTCCGGGAAACGCGGGGCACATGTGGAGAGCCGTCCGTGCGTGTAAAGGTCGAGGCAGGGCGGAAGCAGAGTATCGGCTATTTCACGCTTGTTACTCGACAGCGGACATTCCGTTCATGCCTCGCTTCCAAACGATATAATTACCCACGGAAACCTTGAGCCGAAAGGAGACGAAAGACCCTCCCGGCTCAAGGGGAAACTCAGTCTTCCAGTCGCAGCGTTTCAGTCGTTTCCTTACGCACAGTCGCGCATAATTGTGGATTATCGGAGAGCTTCTGCCCGAAGGACGGCACCATTTCCTTCAGTTTCGGTTCCCACGAGGGAAGTTGCTCTGCGAAACACTTGCGGATGATGGTCAGCATGATCGGAGCCGCCGTGGAAGCGCCCGGGGACGCCCCGAGGAGAGCCCCGATTGAGCCGTCGGCGGAACTGATCACTTCCGTTCCGAACTGAAGAACGCCACCTTTTTTCGGATCGGCCTTGATGACCTGCACACGTTGCCCAGCAACGACCAGTTCCCAGTCCTCGTCACGCGCGTCAGGTACGAAATCACGAAGCGCCTTCATGCGATCCGCATTGCTCTGGAGAACCTGCTGGATCAGATATTTTGTCAGCGCCCAGCTATCGCGGGCAACAGCCAGAATGGCCCCGATATTGTTGGCACGGATCGAGCGCGGCAGATCAAGCAGAGAGCCCTTTTTCAAAAAACGTGTCGAGAAGCCAGCATACGGCCCGAACAGCAGGGCGGGCGCGCCATCAATCATGCGCGTATCGAGGTGTGGCACGGACATCGGCGGCGCACCGACGGAGGCCTTGCCGTAAACCTTGGCACGATGAGCCGCGATCACATCAGGATTCTTACAGCGCAGGAACTGGCCGCTTACGGGAAATCCGCCGACGCCACGGGATTCCGGAATGCCGGTTTTCTGGAGCAGGGGAAGGGCCGCCCCACCTGCGCCAATGAAGATAAAGCGGGCGCTGACTGTCCGCGACTGACCGGAATGAAGATTTTTCACGCGGACATTCCAGCGACCGTCGGCGGCACGCTTGATGTCTTCCACTTCGTGGCCGGTGTGAAGGCTGACACCCGGTCTGGTTTCCAGCGACTTGAACAGAAGACACGAAAGCGCGCCAAAATTCACATCGGTGCCGGAAGCGATCCATGTGGCCGCGAGTTTCTCCCCGTCGGCCCGATTGTTCATGACCAGCGGCATCCACTGACGCAGTTGTGCCTGATCTTCCGAGTAGCGCATGCCGGAAAAGAGTGGGTGGTCTTTCAGGGCGTCATAGCGGCGACGCAGGAAATCGACGTTCTTGTCGCCCCATACGAAGCTCATATGTGGGATGGGGGTAATGAAATCGCGGGGGTTGGCGATCTGGCCTGATTTCACGAGATAGGACCAGAACTGACGGGAGACCTGAAACTGTTCGTTGACGTTCAGCGCCTTGCTGATGTCGATGGTGCCGTCTGCGTTCTCGGATGTATAGTTCAGTTCGCACAGTGCTGAGTGCCCGGTGCCGGCGTTGTTCCAGGCATTCGAACTTTCCTGCGCGACACTGTCGAGCCGCTCGAAGATGTCGATCGTCCAGTCGGGCTGCAGCGTGTTGAGAAAGGTGCCGAGCGTGGCGCTCATGACACCACCGCCGATTAAAAGAACATCCGTCGAATTACGGACTTCAGTCGTTGCAGCACTCATAAAACTCTCCGGCAGATAACACGCGGCGAACCGCAGGGCATACTCCTCGCGCCGGGAGAATGGCGCGATCGGAGCGGAGTGGAAAGAGGCACCTGCGCACCCGCAACGTGTCCGGCCGGAGCCGGGTGCAGGGTCGTTCGCAGTGTTATGTCATTCCAAAGCATGGTCTTCCGTATGCACGCGATTCCGTTTGTGTGTGACATCATCTCTTTGCGAGCATCTTGTCTGTGCGGTGAAACTACCCTTGCTTCGCGGGCGTTCCAATGGGGCACATAGGCAGGATGGGACATGCTGTTTCCGGCCAGGAAGCAACGGCCCGCTGCCAGAAAAGGGACGTGACTCATGACTATCAAAAAATATGGAACTGCCCATTGGGAAGGCGGAATCAAAGACGGAAAAGGCCTGATCTCAACGGAAAGCGGAGCGCTCAAGGACCAGCCGTACGGTTTCAATACACGCTTCGAGGGCAAGCCCGGCTCCAATCCCGAAGAGCTTCTCGGGGCGGCTCACGCAGCCTGTTTCACAATGGCGCTGTCATTGATTCTGGGTAACGCAGGCCATACGGCGACGGGGCTGGATACGAAAGCCGTTGTCTCGCTCGAGAAGCAGGGAGAGGGGTTTGCCATCACGGCGGTGCAGCTGACACTGACCGGCTCCGTGCCGGACATCAGCGAAGCCGACTTCGTGAAGCTGGCGGAGCAGGCCAAAGCCAACTGCCCGGTCTCCAAACTGTTCAACACCGAAATCTCGTTGAATGCGACGCTGAAGAGCTGACGGACTACAAATCAGGCGACCGTCCCATCCGACGGCCGCCTGATGCTACCGGTTGTTTACTTCGACAGGACGGTCGTGTGCATGCCCAGACGGTCCAGCAACTGGCGATCGCGTGTGGCGGCGGGGTTGGGTGTGGTGAGAAGACGTTCCCCATAGAAGATGGAGTTCGCGCCCGAGAGGAAACACAGGGTCTGGGTTTCGTCGGTCATGTTCTCACGCCCGGCGGCGAGGCGCACATGGCTGGCAGGCATGGTGATGCGGGCGACTGCGATCACGCGGACGAAATCGATGGGATCGACTTCCTCTGCGGTGGCGAGGGGTGTTCCGGCGACCTTGACCAGCAGATTGATCGGCACGCTTTCCGGATGTTTCGGCATGGAGGCGAGGGAGGCAATCATCCCTGCACGGTCCGACTCACCTTCGCCCATGCCGACAATGCCACCGCAACAGACGTTGATGCCCGCATCGCGCACATTAGCCAGCGTGTCGAGGCGATCCTGATAGGTGCGCGTGGAGATGATTTCGCCGTAGAACTCGGGCGAGGTGTCGATGTTGTGGTTGTAGTAGTCGAGGCCCGCATCCTTCAGGCGATGGGCCTGCCGGTCGTCGAGCATCCCGAGGGTGACGCAGGTTTCGAGGCCGAGCGCCTTCACCCCTTCGATCATGGAGCACACGGCCTCAAGGTCATGATCTTTTGGTGAGCGCCATGCCGCGCCCATGCAGAAACGGGCGGCGCCCGCCTCTCGAGCCCGTTTCGCTTCTGCGAGAACGCCGTCCACGGCCATCAGCTTTTCAGCCTTCAGGCGCTCCTCGTGGCGTGAGCTCTGCGGGCAGTAAGCGCAGTCCTCCGGGCAGCCGCCGGTCTTGATCGACAGCAGCGTGGAGATCTGGATCTCGGTGGGATCGAAAAACTGCCGATGGAGCGTTTGCGCCCGGTAAAGCAGTTCCGGGAAGGGGAGGTTGAGAAGCTCTTCTACCTCCGCCCGCGTCCAGTCATGTCGCAGCGGGGAGGCTGGAGGCGTGGGTGACGTCGAAAGAGCGCTGAGGGAACTGCCGTCGGCCATGCGGAAAGTGCTTCTCTTCTGCTGCGTGTGGAAACCTTATCTGGCACGGAATCTTCCCTGTGTTCAACGGATCGCTGCACCTTCAGTGACGGGATCGGTGGTCGGCCGCCAGAAGGGCGGAGAATTAATCACTTTTTTATTCTGGACCGGCATGGTGGTGAGCTGAACGGGAAGAGTATGTTGGGACCAATGGGGCTCCACGAGACGAACAAGGCCGGAGCCGCCATGGAGCGCAGGCTTGAACAACTCGCCGCGCTTGCTTTTGCGGCGGCCGATGTGTTGTTCGAGGTGGACCGGGCATTCCGCATCCGTCATGCGGGTGGAGGAATCCAGAAGCTGACCGGTCACGGCGCGAAAGCAGTCCGCGGTCTTTCTCTCTTCGATCTTATCGTTCCGGCTGATCGCATCTATCTGCGTCGTGTTGTCGAGGCGTTTGACAGCGACAAGCCCGTTGGCCGCACGTCCGTGCGTTTTCTGTGTGGCGAAAGCGATTCTGTCACAGCCATGCTGGGCATGAGCGCCATGCCCGGTGGCAGTGGCGAGCGTCTCGTCACGGCGACGATCCTGGATCGGGGCTTCATCGCTTGCGCGGAGTCCGACGGATTTCTGGATCGGGCTGCTTTTGTCGATCTTGCGCGTCGTCTCACCCCCCGCGCTGGCGAAAGCACGCGGTTCACTGTCGTCATGCTGGCGCTCCCGCAACTGGTCAGCAATTCGGCTATAAAGGGAACGGCGCTGGGAACGGCGTTTCTGGCGGAAGTGGAAGCGATCCTGCGGCTGAACAGTGAGGGCGGAGCCGTCACACGGCTGGGTGACGATGCCTTTGCTTATGTGCAGAAAGTCGACGGCGATCCGAGGGTCGTCGAACGCAAGATCGAGGCTGCGACAGACGCGCTTCTTGCCAGCCCCTGCATCCAGACGCTGCCGCTGGACACCTCGCTCATGGAGCAGAAGGAGGTCGAAGCTGCTCTCAATTACGCGCTGGAGAAATTCTCGAATAATCGTGCGCGTCTTGCCGAAAGATTCGACAATCTGCCGGACTGCCTTGCCGCCGCCACGAGCAGGGATCGGGGGCTCGTCACGTCCTGCCGTAGCATTATCGAGGACGAGACGTTTTTTCAGGTGCTGCAACCTATTCTGACGCTCAAAACGGGCGTCATACAGCATTATGAAGTGTTGACGCGGTTTGCCGAAGGGGTGGCGAGGGGAATCGCCAATACCGGCGATTTCATCAAAATTGCCGAGCAGATCGGCATGATCAACACATTCGATCTGCTCAACTGCGTAAAGACGATCAAACTTCTTCAGAAACTGCCCCCCGGAATCCGACTAGCTCTGAATGTGTCCGGCCGGTCCGTGCAGTCGGCCGAGTTTTCCGCCCAACTCCTGAACCTTCTCGACTCTGCCGACATGCAGGTGGCGCCCTCCCGTTTGCTGATTGAAATTACCGAAACGCGGGGTATCAGCGACTTCGAGGGGCCGGTGGAACTCCTCCAGACGCTGGTAAGGCGCGGACACCGGATATGCCTCGACGATTTTGGTGCCGGGGCCATGAGCTTTGAATATCTGCGCCGTTTTCCCGTGAATTACGTCAAGATCGACGGTCATTTCTTTCGGAACGCCATGATCAGTGGGCGCGACAGAATTCTGGTGCGTGCCATTGCCCGCTGCTCATTCGAGCTGGGCTGCCGGACCGTCGCTGAAATGATCGAGACGGAAGTTGAAGCTGCACTTGCCCGTGAACTTGGGGTGGAATGCGGGCAGGGATGGTTGTTCGGCCACCCTATGACGGCGGATGCGTTGCTGGCTTCGGTCGCGGCCAGTCAGGCTGGAAATCCAGCCCGCGTCCAGTCGGCGGTCAGACGGAAAATTTCACCAGTCATGTCCGAGGGGAATGCCGTGCCTGCCGCCAGCGTCCGCAAGGAACTGCCGCTTCCGAGCGTGGCAGTCGCGCCAGGTGGCTCCGTCTGACAGTTTTGTAACCCTTGTTTCCACCCCCTCCTTTCTTGACGTGAAGACTATTTGAGAGCAGGCGGAGGCGACATGACGGTAACGTCAAGATTGTAATATTCCGGAAGTGGGGGGAGGGGATGAAGCACTGGCATATCGACCAGCTGGACTGGGGCAGTTTCGATCCCTCCCGCGTCGACCCTGATCTGGTAGCCGTGGTGAAAGCGGCATCTGTCGTCGAGCGCAACGGTGTCGATTACGCCGTTTACCTGAATCATGTCTTTTCGGACGACAAGGATTTCCAGGAAGCGGCGGACAACTGGGCCCTTGAAGAGGTGCAGCACGGAGACGCTCTTGGGCGTTGGGCCATGCTGGCTGAACCCGGCTGGGACTATCCGGCTGCATTCGACCGCTACCGTTCGACGTTCCATATCGACCTCGACACGACCTCTTCAGTTCGCGGTTCCCGCACAGGCGAACTGATCGCGCGGTGCATGGTCGAGACCGGTACATCCTCTTTTTATTCATCGCTTGCGGACGCTACCGACGAGCCTTTGCTGAAAAACATCTGCAAGCTGATCGCTGCTGATGAATACCGGCATTTCAAGCTGTTTTACGATCATCTGAACCGCTATTTGCGGCGTGAAAAACTTGGGCCTTGGAAGCGCACGCGCATAGCACTCGGACGTATTACCGAAAGCGAGGACGACGAACTCGCCTCGGCTTATTACACGACCAATGAACCGCCTTCGGTGCCGTATGACCGCAAGCGCTGCATCGCCGGGTACATGTCGCGGGCGCTGAAATCATACCGCCAGAAACACATCGACCGGGTCACCGGCATGGTTTTCAAGACCATCGGGTTCAAGCCACATAGCCGGCTGCACATGCTGGCGTCCCGGGCGGTTTATGCCCTGATCCGGCAGCGTCAGCGCAGCTTTGCCAAGGCAGCGCAGGTAACCAGCGCGTAACTCAGCTTTTGACCCTGTTGACCCTGCGCCTTACGATGTGAACCCAGCAGGTTATTCCAGGAGAAGGCTGCGTTTCGTAGCCTGCACTTGAAAGGTATCGTTCACCGCATGTCGTCTTCGAAGATTTCCTCCCATATCCGTTCATCGTTCGCCAGTCTTCTGGTGGGGTCAGCGCTGGTGACGCCCGCCGTCGCAGCGTCCGCCACCATCCAGCCTTGGGGCTTCGATCTGGCCGGACGGGACGTGAATGTCGCGCCGGGGAACAGCTTCTTTGAATACGCCAATGGCAGTGCGGTAAAAAAACTGGTCATTCCGGCGGACCGCACATCGTTCGGGGCCTTCGACGCACTGCGTGACCTGTCGCAGAAGCGGGTGCGCGATATTCTCACTGGTCTGGCGCGGGAACGCATCAGCAAACCGGAGACCACAGACCAGAAGCTTGCTGTTTATTACACGAGTTTCATGGATGAGAAGCAGGTCGAAGCCCTCGGCGCGAAACCGCTTGCTCCTGATCTTTCTGCGATCCGTGCGATCAAAACACCAGCCGATCTGGCGCACCTGATCGGCACCGGACAGACGTCTTTCCAGTATTCGCCCTTTTCCCTCGGCATTCAGCCGGATGCTAAAGATCCCACACGTTTTTCCCTGTCGCTCGATCAGGGTGGGCTTGGGATGCCGGATCGCGATTATTACCTGAAAGAGACCTTCGCGGCGAAAAAACAGGCTTACGGTGCTTATATCGTCAGGATGCTGCACCTTGTCGGCTGGCAGGACGGCGATGCGATGGCGAAAGAAATCCTCGCCTTCGAAACAAAGATTGCGGCAGTGCACTGGGAACGCGCGGACATGCGTGACCCGGACAAGACCTATAATCCTCGTTCCGTTTCCGCGCTGGAAAAGGAAGCGCCCGGCTTCGACTGGGTGGCATGGCTTTCCGGGGCTGGCATTACACGGCAACAGGCGGATGCTGCGACCATCGTTGTCGGTGAACCGTCAGCCATAACCGGTCAGGCGAAGGTGATGAATGAGACGCCGATGCCGGTCCTGCAGGCATGGCTGGCATTCCATCTCGCGAATAATGCGGCCTCCACATTATCCACTCCTTTCGTCAACGCCTCGTACGAGTTCAATCGAAAGACCATTGCCGGTCAGCCGAAGCTGGCCGCGCGCTGGAAGCGGGCCACGGATGCAACGGACGATGCGATGGGGTGGGCGATCGGCAGGATTTATGTGGATAAATATTTCCCTGCCGACAGCAAGGCCAAGATGGAGGAACTGACGACGCACCTGAAAGCGGCCTTCCGCGTGCGTCTTCAGAACAACAGCTGGATGAGCGAGGCCACGAAACGGCAGGCGCTCGTCAAGCTGGATCATTTCGACATTCAGGTCGGTTATCCCAAGAAGTGGCGTGATTATAATGATCTGACCGTCATTCCTGGGGATGTTTACGGCAATGTCGCTCGTGCCAGCGGGTTCGAATGGCGCTACTGGCTCGGCCACCTTGGCAAGCCGGTTGACCGTGACGAGTGGGATATGACGCCGCAGACGGTCAATGCCTACAATAATCCGGTCTTTAATGAGGTTGTCTTCCCGGCCTCAATTCTGCAGCCGCCGTTTTTTGACCCGCACGCTGATCCTGCCATCAATTACGGGGCGATCGGCGGCGTGATCGGTCATGAGATGACGCATGGCTTCGATGATGAAGGTCGCAAGTTCGACGAGAACGGGCGCTTGCATGACTGGTGGACGAAGGAGGACGCCGAACGCTTTAAGAAGCTCGGTGATCGTCTTGGCGCGCAGTATGACGCGTTCGAGGTGCTGCCGGGCGTTCATCTCAATGGAAAGCTGACCATGGGCGAGAATATCGCCGATCTGGGCGGCCTTACTCTCGCTCTGGATGCGTATCGTGCCGCGCTGCTGACCAAAGACGCGCCGGTGCTGGATGGCATCACCGGCGAACAGAGAGTGTTCCTTGGCTGGGCGCAGGTGTGGCGCATGAAGGTCCGTGACGAACGCGCGCGTCAGCTTGCGGTGGTGGATCCGCATTCCGCGCCTGCGGCTCGCGTCAATCTGCCAGCGCATAACATCGACGCATGGTATAAGGCCTGGAACGTGCAGGCAGGACAGAAACTGTATCTTGCGCCGGACGACCGCGTTAAAATCTGGTAAGCGCACCCTTCTGATCCTGCCCCGGCAGGGGCGCACCTTAGAACGTAGCCTGCGTCACGGTTCTGGCGCAGGCCTCCACAGGAAAAGAACGCTTCCCGATGACGATATTCACGCTCGCATACCGCAACTCTCCCTTGCACGCCGCAGCGGCGGCAGCGGTCGCGCGGGTGCTGGAAGCTTATGAAATCGAGCCTGATTACGTTTCCGGCGACGACGCCGCACTGGCCCGGATGATGGCGGATGGAGAGATCGATCTTTTCGCCACGGCATGGTTGCCGGAACAGGATGCGGCCTTTCTCTCGCCGGCCGTTGAAACGCTGGGCAATCTCTACCGTCCGGCGTTCGGTTTTTTCGTAAATGATGCTGCTGGCTCGTCGTTGTCGGAACTGTCTTCCCTGGAAGCTCTGGCAGCCTCCGACGTGGCGCGGAATCTGATTGTTCCCGAGAGCGTCGTGTCACGCGTCCGGCGCGTGGTCGCGGGATACCGGCTGACGGAAGCGGGTTTCACCATCGAGTCGCATCCCGATGAGCAGGCCTATGAGGCTGCGGCTGCCGCGCTTGAGGCAGGCGAACCGGTTGTCCTGCCGTTGTTCAATCCCTGTTATCTTGTTCACAGCCAGCCCCTTCGTATGCTTGCCGACCCGAAAGGCATGGCAGGCGAGGAGCTTGAGGCCCGTCTGCTCATCAATAAATCGACCCGCAAAAGCGTGGACAGCGATCTCATCGACGAACTGGATGAGTTGACGCTGGGCAACAAGGTGGTCAGTGCGCTTGATAATGCCCTGCGCCACCTCGGCATGACCGCGGACGAAGCCGCCGAGGAGTGGCAGCGCGGCAAGTTGCTGCCTCGCTGAGATGATCGTTTCGCCCGATCCCATGTCGCCAGAGGCTGTCCCGCAGCTTCATGGCGTGGACGGGATCAGCCTTGCTATGGCGATGACGGAAACGCATCAGCTCCAGGTTGGCGAAGGCGAGAAAGCGGTCATCGTGCAGCTTCCTCCACAGGCGCGGGGGATTTTCCCCCTGATCGATGGACGCGCCACGGTGGCTGATGTGGCTGCACGGCTCGAAACACGAGGCGTGAATGCAGAGCAGTTTGAAACTGTCTGGCGCGCTACGGTGAAGGCGCTGGCGCCTTTCGGGCTGCTCGCCCTCACTGCGCCATCTCCCTGACACTCCGATGACGCTTCCTGTCATCGTCTTCGGCGCGGCTCTTTATCCCGACGGTTCTCCACGGCCAGTCCTGCTGGCTCGCGTGCAGGCCGCCTTTCACTTCGGTAAATCTCGTCAGGATTGCCTCTATATCGTGACGGGTGGTGTTCCGCAGGGCGGTCGGACCGAAGCGGATGTTATGTCGGGTCTTCTAAGGGAAGCGGGCGTCCCTTCTGCGGCGATTTTACCGGAGGATCGCTCCGGCGACACCTATGAGTCGGCCATTGCCTGCCACCAGATGCTGCGGGAGCGTGGTTATGATGGTCCCGTTGCGGTTGTCACCAGCGACTTCCACATGATGCGCTGCACCGCCATGCTTCGCACGCTGGGCTGGAGTATCGTGGCGGTGCCCGCTCCGACGCGCTCGGACATTTCTTTGCAGCGTCTGATCTGGGTCCATGCACGGGAATATCCGGCGACAGTGTGGGATGTATTTCTCGTGCTGTTGTGGCGGCTCAGACAGTAGGCTGCTCCCTCTAGACTGCAGCCTGGTCGTGGGCGCAAGTAGGGTTTGTCGTAGCACTCACTACGGGGGACTGCCTGTTCAACGGGCAGATGTTCAGCATGAGCCTGTTTGGGGGGAGTATACGCGCCGACAGGAGCCTTGCACTCCCTCGGACAATGAAACGGTCGCCCTTGGCGTTAGTCGGTTTCATTGAGCAGGCCGCCGAAATAGCCCGGAGTTTTCTCATGCCTGTCATTGCCGCGATGGCTGATCATTATCGATGAACTCTTTCAGATCCGGCCTGAAAACGACCATGACCTGTCTGCATGTCCTGCAAAATGACGGGTTTCGGGGGCGAGCCGGTTAACGTGCTTCTTCTGCGCCGTTCCATTGCCATCCATTGACATTCCGGCGCGTTTTCCTTTCATCACCCCTCAGCTTTTGCCGGGTTCGCCCGTGCGTCGGGCGTGCCGCAGTGCGGTGTCCCATTACGCCATCATCTTGCTCAGGAGCGGCCGATGTCCGTCTACGCCTTCGTTTTTCCGGGTCAGGGAAGCCAGTCTCCCGGCATGGGGCAGGATCTTGCCGATGCTTTCCCCGCCGCACGCGAGGTCTTTCAGGAGGTCGACGATGCTCTTGGGGAGCGTCTCTCTAAAATCATCTTTGAAGGCCCGGCAGAGACCCTGACCAGTACGGAAAACGCCCAGCCAGCGCTGATGGCGGTCTCCATGGCTGTGGTGCGGGTTCTCGAGCGGGAAGGTGGTATTGATTTCAGTCGCACCGCCACCTTGATGGCCGGTCATTCGCTTGGCGAATATTCCGCTCTTGCAGCGGCGCGGTCCTTTGGGATCGCCGAGACCGCCCGTCTGCTGCGTCTGCGCGGGCGCGCTATGCAGCGTGCCGTTCCGGCAGGAGAGGGCGGAATGGCGGCGCTGATCGGCGTCACGCCCGAACAGGCGCGCGAGGTCTGCGAGGAAGCCGCTCTCCTCAAGGTCGAGGGGCAGCCGGACACGCACGAGATCATCGAGGTCGCCAATGACAATGGTGGCGGTCAGATTGTGATTTCTGGCCAGATGGGGGCCATTGATCGCGCGATCGTCATCGCGAAAGAGAAAGGCATCAAGCGGGCGGTGAAGCTGCCCGTTTCTGCTCCGTTCCATAGTTCGCTGATGCGTCCGGCCGCTGATGAAATGGCCGAGGCGCTTGATGCGGCGGACGTGAAGCCTCCCATGGTCCCGATCATTGCCAATGTAACCGCGCAGAAGGTGACGTCGCCTGACGTGATTCGTGAGTTGCTGGTGAAGCAGGTGACCGGCACGGTTCGCTGGCGTGAAAGTGTCGAGGCGATGGTCGGTATGGGCGTCGATCATTTTGTCGAGCTTGGCGCGGGCAAGGTGCTTTCGGGCCTCATCCGCCGCATTGCACCGGATGCAAAGACGGAATCGGTCGGCACGCTCGACACCATCGACGGCTTTATTAAGTCACTCTGACGGTCTCCAAATTTGGATCAAGGATTTTCCATGTTCAACCTTACGAACAAGGTCGCTCTCGTCACCGGTGCCACCGGGGGGATCGGTCAGGCCATCGCCCGTCAGTTGCACGCTCAGGGCGCCACTGTGGTGCTCTCAGGAACGCGCGAAGCCGTTCTCGCCGAGCGTGCGGCAGAACTGGGTGGTGAGCGCGTCCATGTTGTCGCTGCCGATCTTTCAGACCCGGCTGCCGCGGATCAGCTCGTCGCCCGCGCCGAAGAAGTCGCTGGCGCCCCGCTCGACATCCTTGTCAACAATGCCGGTCTTACACGCGACACGCTCGCCATCCGCATGAAGGACGAGGACTGGTCGAAGGTGATCGAGGTCGATCTGGCCTCGCCATTCCGCCTGTGCCGCGCCGCCCTGAAAGGGATGCTCCGGCGTCGTGCCGGGCGAATCATCAGCATCGCCTCTGTCGTGGGGACGACAGGCAATGCCGGTCAGGCCAATTATGCGGCTGCGAAAGCCGGTATGGTCGGCATGACGAAGTCGCTGGCGCAGGAAGCAGGCTCACGTGGCGTGACGCTGAATGTGGTGGCGCCCGGTTTCATCGCTACCGCCATGACCGATGTGCTGCCGGAAGCGCAGAAGGAAAAGCTCGTCGGGTCGATTCCACTCGCGCGGATGGGCACGCCGGACGATGTGGCGTCCGCCGTGGTTTATCTTGCGTCTGATGAGGCCGCATGGGTGACAGGCGCGACACTGCATGTGAATGGCGGCATGGCGATGATCTGAAGCCGGTGCATGCAACCGGAAGAAGAGGAAACCGTTGAAGGGGCTGCCTTTTGTGCGTGACATGCGGTAAGGACTGGAGCAGGTTTTCTACCCCGGCCAGACCGGAAACGCACACTGTTCAGCGCATCCGCTTGGCGACGGCAGGATTTCCGTGCTAATCGCCCCGCAGCCTCGTTGGGCATACCTCGGTTGCCCCGTTCGAATGCCCTGCTCCGGCGTGTGGCCGGGACGGGGTGAGCGCCAACCATTAGCCCGCATGCTTGGGCATACAGGAAGCAGAGACAGATGAGCGAAATCGCTGACAAGGTTAAGAAGATCGTGGTCGAGCATCTCGGCGTCGAAGAAAGCAAGGTTACACCGGAAGCGTCGTTCATCGACGATCTGGGCGCTGACAGCCTCGACACCGTTGAACTGGTGATGGCCTTCGAGGAAGCCTTCAACGTGGAGATCCCGGAAGACGCAGCCGAGAAGATCACCACCGTCAAGGACGCGATCGACTACATCGAGGCACAGAAGGCCGCCTGAGGTCGTCTGTTTCTGACGGGTCCACGCTCCTCGGTGCATGGACCCTCTCTATTCTGAATAAAACAGGAGCAGGTGAGCTTGCTGCAGTCGGGCCGATCAGATTTGGGACGGAGACGCGTTGTCGTCACCGGTATGGGGATGGTAACCCCGCTCGGGCTTGGCACCGAGAATGTCTGGAAGCGTCTCATCGCGGGTGAGAGCGGGATCGACCGCATTCACGCGTTTGACCCGAGTGAGCTTGCTGCTCATATCGGGGGTGAGGTGCCGGAAGGGCCGACTGCCGAGGGTAAACTCACCATCTCTGACTGGATTCCTGTCAAGGACCAGAAGAAGATGGACCGGTTTATCCATCTCGGGATGATCGCGGCCGCCGAGGCTGTCGAGGATTCGGGATGGAAGCCCGAGTCGGAAGAAGATCGCTGCGCGACGGGTGTGCAGATCGGTTCGGGCATCGGTGGTCTCCAGACCATCTATGATGCCTCGATCACGGTTTATGAAGGCCGGGCCAAGCGCCTGTCGCCTTTCTTCATTCCCTCCGCGCTGGGTAATCTCGTCTCTGGGAACGTATCGATCCGATACGGTTTCAAGGGACCGAACCATTCGGCTGTCACGGCCTGTGCCACCGGTGTGCATGCTATCGGTGACGCTGCTCGCCTCATCATGCTCGGCGATGCCGATGTGATGGTTGCGGGCGGGGCGGAAGCCACGGTCTGCAAGCTCGGGATCGCCGGATTCTGCTCGGCGCGCGCGCTGTCCACCGGTTTCAATGATCGCCCGAAGCAGGCGTCCCGTCCATGGGATCGCGACCGTGACGGTTTCGTCATGGGTGAAGGCGCGGGCATCGTGGTGCTTGAGGAATACGAGCACGCGAAGAAGCGTGGCGCGAAGATCTACGGTGAAGTCGTTGGTTACGGCATGTCCGGCGATGCCCATCATATCACGGCGCCAGCCGAGGGCCATGAAGGTGCTTACCGTGCGATGTTCGCCGCTGTTCGCAGTGCGGGCATCACGCCGGGTGAAATCGGCTATGTGAACGCGCACGGCACGTCCACGATGGCTGACGATCTGGAGCTTGATGCTGTCGAGCGCCTCTTCGGCGACGAAGGCCGTAAGGTTGCCATGTCGTCCACCAAATCCGCCATGGGTCATCTTCTGGGCGCGGCAGGTGCTGTCGAAGCGATGTTCTGCATGCTTGCCATTCGTGACGGTGTGGTGCCGCCGACACTGAACCTCGACAATCCTTCCCGTGAAAGCATCATCGACCGTGTGCCGCATCAGGCACAGGAGCGGAAGGTGGATATCGCGCTGTCCAACAGCTTCGGCTTTGGCGGTACGAATGCCAGCCTGATTGTCCGGCGCGTCTGATCGACGCTTTCTGCGATATTTCTTCCTATGACAGGCCATCCTCGGATGGCCTGTTTCATGTCTGACCTCCCAAACAGGTGTTTCCCATGAGCGATACTCCTCCCGATCGTCTTTCCGTCGATCCTGAAAGCCCTTTCTTCAATGAGCCTCTTCTCGCTCGTGGCGTGGGGATACGCTTCAAGGGAGTGGAGAAGACCAATGTCGAGGAATACTGCATCAGTGAAGGCTGGGTGCGTGTCGCCGTCGGCAAAAGCCTGAACCGTCAGGGGAAGCCGATGACGATGAAACTACAGGGACCGGTCGAAGTCTGGATCAAAGACGAAGCCTGATCCTCCGAAACGGCTGATCGGCAGGGTCAGCCGTTTTTTTATGAGGTAAGCACCTGTTTTCGCGTAACAGTCTGTCTTTCTCCTGCAACTCGTCTTTAGCGTGAGTGTGGTATGCCTTGCCGCATTGGAGCAGGTGAGCGCAGACTCATCGCTGCGCAAAAGAGAATAAATCGAGTCACGAAGAAGGAGGCGCTAAGCATGACTGTAACCGCGATACCCGCACAGGCGGACAAGCAGTTCACCATTCTGATCGTTGGAGGCGGCACGGCTGGCATTGCCGTCGCGGCCCGGCTCCGCCGTGAGCGCCCTTCTCTCTCCATTGCCATTATCGACCCCAGCACCACCCATGCCTATCAGCCGGGATGGACGCTGGTCGGTGCCGGAGCCATGACGTTGCGGGAAACGCTGCGTCAGGAAGGCGGCCTGATCCCTGAGAATGTGACCTGGCTGCGGGCGGCTGCGACCTCCTTCCAGCCCGACGAACATATCGTCACGCTTGAGGATGGCCAGCGCATCGGCTACCGCCGCCTGATTCTCTGCCCCGGCCTCCAGCTCGACTGGGACAAGATCGAGGGTCTGGCTGAGACGCTTGGCGAGAATGGGGTCTGCAGCAACTACTCAATGCAGCATGTTGAATATACATGGACCTGCATCCAGAGCCTCAACGGAGGCACTGCGCTGTTTACGCAGCCTCCCATGCCGATCAAATGCGCGGGCGCACCGCAAAAGATCGTCTATCTTGCATCTGACTTCTGGCGGAAGGAAGGCGTCCTCAACCGCACAGAGGTTGATTTCCTGCTGGCTGGGGATGCGCTTTTCGGCGTCGCGTATTATCGTCCGTCACTCCAGTATGCGGTTGATTATTACGGCATCAACCTGCGCTACAAACACAATCTCGTTGCGGTGGATGGCAAGGCGAAGACGGCCACCTTCGAGGTCACCGCGCCTGACGGCAGCAAAACTCGTGAGGCGCGCAGTTTCGACATGCTGCACGTCACGCCACCGCAGAGCGCTCCGGATTTCATCAAGAAAAGCCCGTTTGCCAATGAAGCCGGATGGGTGGATGTCGACCCGTCGACCCTGCGTCATACGAAATATGACACAGTCTTCGGTCTGGGTGATGTGATCGGCACCAGCAACGCCAAGACAATGGCTGCTGCGCGTGCGCAGACGCCGGTTATCGTGACGAATGTGCTGGCGTCCCTCGAAGGGCGTCCCATCACCGCGAGCTATGACGGCTACGGCGCATGTCCGCTGACGGTTGCTTATGGCAAGGTCGTGCTGGCCGAGTTCCTGTATGGTGGCAAACCAGCCCCGAGCTTTCCCTATGACCAGCGCAAGCCGAGCAGCTTTGCGTGGATGCTCAAGACCAAGGTTTTCCCGCATGTTTACTGGGACATGATGCTCAAGGGCCGTGACATCGCGGTGCCTCATCATCCTGAGTGGATCAAGGACGCAGGCTGAGGGATGCAACGCCGGGGTACGCCCCGGTTTCTGTCCATTCCGTGTTTCCAGAACAGGCGACCTGAGAGGGTCGCCTTTCTTTTACTCCGGTGTTGTATAGCGCCGATAGACGAAGGCTTCCGGTTCACCAGCGATTTCTGAAAGTGCCGCATCCACCAAACCACGATCGGGGGAGCGTCTGCAGACGGGATCGGTCGCGTCCGCACGGCCTGTCAGTGCCAGCGCCTGACAGCGGCATCCTCCCCAGTCCACTTCCTTGCGGTCGCAGGAACGGCAGGGTTCTGGCATCCAGTCCACACCGCGAAACATCTGGAACAGTTCGGACTTTCCCCAGATATCTGCGAGGGATGCCTCTCGTGTGTTCGGAAAGGTTACCCCCGGAATTGTTTCGGCGGCATGACAGGGGAGAACGCGCCCGGATGGGGAGATGTTCAGGAAGCGCTGACCCCAGCCTCCCATGCAGGGTTTGGGTTCGTCGGCATAATAATCCGGCGTGACGAAATCGATGGCCATGCGATTACCGAACCGCTCGCGGGCCGCGGCAACGGCTTTTTCGGTGTCTTCCAGCTGCTTCCGTGTAGGAAGCAGGGCAGCGCGATTCTTCAGACCCCACCCATAATACTGGGTATGAGCGATTTCCACGCGGCGCGCGCCCAGTTCTTCCGCCAGATCGAACATCGCCGGCACCCGTTCAGCATTCAGCCGGTGGATGACGAAATTCAGGGTCAGCGGCATGCCGTCTTCCACGACAAGTCTGGCGGCTTCGATTTTGCGCGGCTGAGCGCCCTTCATGCCGCCGATGATCTCGGCTTGCTGCGGGTCGGCATCCTGAAAGGAAAGCTGCACATGGTCGAGTCCGGCTGCGGACAGTTCGGCCAGATTGTCCCGGTTCATCAGGACGCCTGACGTGATCAGGTTGCTGTAGAGACCGGCTTTTGCCGCATGACGGACAAGAACAGGCAGATCCTTGCGCGCCATGGGCTCACCGCCCGAAAAATGCACCTGAAGCACACCGAGGGCAGCAGCCTGATCCAGAATGTCGCACCATTCTTCTGTCGACAGTTCCCCGGCTTTTGGTTCCAGCGCGAGAGGGTTTGAGCAGTAAGGGCATTGCAGCGGACAACGATGTGTCAGCTCGGCAAGCAGGCTCATCGGAGGAGGAGGGACGGCGGTCATGCTTTCCACACCAGCACCTGTCGGTCGGCCAGATCATTGGCCATTGCCAGCACATCGCGGGCGATCACATCGCGTGGGGCGTCGAATACGATGGTCAGTGTATCGATGATGCCCCCCAGAGAACTTGCCCCGTCCACATGACGGAGGATTTCCGCCGCGACAGGATCGGCAAGGAATGCACGCTCGGGTGCCTGCACGATCCACTGGTCGCGCACGCGGTCATGCTGGAGCCGAGTGCCGCGTGCGAACGTGGGGACACGCTCTTCGGAGAGCGCGGGAGAGGGAGCAGTCATCACGCGGGCCGAAAAGCGCCCGGCGGAATGTTGCCCGGCGTGACATAGGCATAATCGAGAGCATCCAGCATCGACCAGAGAACGCCGCATTTGAACTTAAGTGCGTTGAGGACAGCCTGCTGTTCGTGAGGTGTGCGGGCATGTTCCTTTACATAAGCCAGTGCGAAATCGGAATCACGCGGGGCCTGCGTCAGGCGTGGCGTGAAATAGGCCAGCGTTTCCTCGGTGATGAAATCATAGTTGCGGAGCATGCCTGAGACGCGCTCGGAGATGATGGTCGGCGAAAAGAGTTCGGTGAGGGAAGAGGCGATGGCTTCCAGAATGGTCCGTTCACCGACGAAATGCACATAAGCATCCACGGCGAAGCGTGTGCCGGGAAGCAGTCCCTCCAGCGATTCGACATATTCAGGATTCAGTCCCAGCCCGTCTGTCAGACGCAGCCAGCGCGCGATCCCTCCCGTGCCGGGTTCGCTGCCATCATGATCCTCAATGCGACGACGCCACTCACGCCGCAGTTCCGCAGTTGGGAGACGGGCTAGGAGGGTGGCGTCCTTTGCCGGGATGCGAGCCTGATAATAGTAGCGGTTCAGCGCCCAGGCCTGCACCTGTCCTTTGGTGAGTTTGCCGTCGTGAAGCGCACGATGGAAAGGGTGCCTGTTGTGATAACGCTCCGCACCGATGGCCCGCAGCGCCGCTTCCAGTTCGGTCGGGGAGAGAAGGGGAGCGCTCATAGGGTGATCCTCATGCCATCATGGGAGACTTCCCATCCCGCCGCTTCGGTCTCGGCCCGCTCGGGAGAGTCGGCCAGCAGAATGGGGTTGGAATTATTGATATGAATCAGAATCTTGCGCTGTACACCGAGGTCACGGAAAGCAGCGATGGTCCCTTCGGGGTCATTGACCGACATGTGGCCCATGCGCTGGCCGGTTTTTTCGCCCAGTCCGGCACGGAGCATTTCGTCATTTGTCCATAGCGTGCCGTCGAACAGGACGAGGTCCGCGCCTTTCAGGCGTTTGCGCAGGCGATCGTTCATGCAGGCGCAGCCGGGGATGAACAGGGCACGATGCACGCCATCCGTGATTTCAAGCCCGACTGTTTCGCCGTTTTCGAGAATCTCGGCCGGATTTTCTACGTTTTCCGCGTAAAGCGGCGCTTTGCCGGGAACTGCGAAGGGCATGACGCTCAGCCCGGCCGGCTTTCCATCGGGGGTGGTGAGAGCAACGCTCTCGTCGAGGGTCATCTCCGCGCGTTTGACAACAGAACGGTTGAGCGCCTCGAAGATGGGATTGGCGTCCAGTTGTTCAAGAACCTGTCGGGTCGCCAGAATTTCGAACGGCTGCCGTTCGCGCATCGTCAGCAGGCCGGTGATGGTATCCACCTCGGCACCCGTCAGGATCACCCCGGCAATGGGGGTTGAACGCAGGCCGTTTTTCGGATGCAGAACCGGTGTCTGGTTGATCTGCTGGCGGAGATCAGGGGACGCATTGACGACAAACCAGTGTTCGCCATCGCCGCTGACAGCAATGGATGCCTGGGTTCGGGCGGGTGCCAGCAGATCACCGCTGCGGGCCCTGCGGCATCCTTCCGCGTTCGAGTTCCACTGGGGGAAGCCACCGCCGGCGGCGGCGCCAAGTACAACAAGATCGATCATGAACAGGGCCTGTAAACGCAAAACGCCGCCAGCGCGAGGCGGGCGGCGTTTCTGGCTGGTCTGCGGACCTTAGTTCTTCTGGCCGCACACGTAGCTGTTGATTTCCGCACCCAGCGGGACTTCGGTGATCTTCGGGGTGTTCCATGCCATGACGCAATATCCTTACATAGAAGTGGGAATAAACTAACGATAACGGCGATTGCCGACCTCCGCCACCTTCCAGTTGCAGCTCAGGTGCGAGGTGAGATCATTGAAAACGAGGGAAGTGCTTCTGGAGGATGTTATCCAACACATTGAATTAAAACAAAAATAATGGAATGTTTTTGAGCCTGATGTGCGGAAAGGGCTGTTGGGTACCGTGAGATTTCACGAGTTTGTGAAGAACGTTAGCGTCGGTAAATGAAAGAGGCCTGCGGACCTCCTGCGAGCCTGAGATTGGGCTGCTGATGCAGGGTGATCGTACGGGTTCTGTCCTGTAACATACTGGAAAATAAGGGCAGGCACTCTGTAGTAAGAAAAAATCCTGCCGGATAAAGTAGGGACTTGCGTGTCCCGGTGACCTGCGTTAGAAGCCCGCTTACCGCTACGCGGGCCGGTTTAGCTCAGTTGGTAGAGCACGTCATTCGTAATGATGGGGCCAGGGGTTCGAATCCTCTAACCGGCACCACCTTTCCCAGCGGTTTCCCAAACAAACAAATCTCCTGCCGTCACACAGTGACGTAATGTGTCGCTCGTTGCGTATGTGCACATGGCTGGGATTTGCTGCCGGTCTATCGGTTCGTTGCGGTTCGCGTTAGACTGTCGTCATCATGTCGTCGTCCTTGCCCTCCCGCCTGTATCGCAGCGCGTTGCAGTTTACGCGTGCACGACGTCAGCACTCACCTCATGTGCAGGTGATCGAAGATCTGGTGGAATGCCAGTGCTGCGGGGAATTTCAGAAGCTGCATGATATTCCGCCGGGTACAGTCGCCCGGTGTGTCCGGTGTGGTCAGTGTCTTGAACGGCGGAACAAAACGGCTCCGCTGGCCACGCCGCTGGCGTTCTGCATCACCTCCGCCGCTCTCTATCTGGCGACCCTCACTTCTTCTCTCATGACCCTTAATCTGTATGGACGTGAGCGGACTGTCGATCTTCTGACAGGGCCGATGGAACTCCTGCATGAGGGATGGGGAGAAGTCGGTGTTCTGGTCGGGCTGGTCACCATTCTCGCGCCAGGCATCGTCATTGCCATGATGGGGCTGATTCTCACGGCAGCATTTTTTGAGGAACTGCCGGACTGGGCGCCTCATTTGCTCGCGTGGTACGAGAAGCTGCGGCCGTGGTCGATGATGGAGGTCTATATTCTTGGCATTTTCGTCGCCTACACCAAGCTGGTGGATCTCGCTCATGTGGAGGTGGGGCCGGCGGCCTATCTCATCGCAGCACTGATGATCAGCATGGCGGCAACTGACCAGACGCTCGATCGGGAGCGGATATGGAAACGCCGTCGTGTGGACGGATCGCTGCGTTTGCCGGATGGCAATCTGATGGTGGTCGAACGGGTCTCAGTCAATGATCTTGGCGGCATGCCACCGCTCCAGAATATGCTTTCCTGCCATTCATGCGGTCTGGTGGGAGTGTTTCCCGAGCCCGTGCCTCAGACACAGAGCGTGGGGCTATGTCCCCGCTGCGGGCATGACCTTTGCCGACGCAAGAACAATAGCCTTTCCCGGACAATGGCGCTCGTGATGGCGGCATTCGTCTTTTATTTCCCTGCCAACCTTTTCCCGGTGATGACGGTCATCAAGGTCGGAAGCGGGGGAGGGCATACCATCATCGAAGGCGCTATAGAGTTATGGCAGGACGGCATGATCCCGCTCTCGCTGCTGGTGCTGTTTGCCAGCGTGACGGTGCCGGTCGCCAAGATTATCGGCCTCAGCTACATGATTTTCACCACCAAGCGCCGGTCGACGAAGAATCTCGTGATGCGCTCGAAACTGTTTCGTCTGATTGATTCGATCGGTCGCTGGTCGATGATCGATGTCTTCATGATCTCGATCCTCGTAGCAGTCGTGCGTTTCAGTTCTCTGGCCAATGTTGAGGCCAATGGAGGCGTGGTGTCGTTCGCGGCCGTGGTCGTCATCACCATTTTCGCCGCGCATTGTTTCGACCCCCGCCTGATGTGGGATGTCGCGGGGCGCAACGGGCCAGTTCATAACGAGGACGAGGCCTTTACCGGAAACGAATTACACGGCTCCCTCGCAGGACGAGAGACCGCGGAACAGGGCGATATGGAGCCGGCAAGAGCGTGACTTCGGATCAGAATACCCCGTCTTCCCCTCAGAATCCCAACGGGGAAGACCCAGAGAACGGCATCCTGCCTGCGGCGACACTCAGCAGGACGAGATTCTCGATCATCTGGATCATCCCCATCCTGTCTGTGCTGATTGCGGTCTTCCTGCTCTGGCGCAGTCTGTATGATCGTGGCCCTGAAATTCTCATTACCTTCGATACGGCTGACGGTCTCACCAGTGGTCAGACGCAGGTGAAGAACAAGGCGGTGACACTGGGCACCGTGGATTCCATCACGCTGTCCAAGGACATGCACCACGTCGATGTGCGGGTGCAGATGAACGCGAGCGCCTCCGGCCTGCTGACGGATAAATCCCGTTTCTGGGTGGTCCGTCCACGGATCAACGGAGCGAGCGTGACTGGCCTCGAAACGTTGCTTTCGGGGGCCTATATCGCTTTCGATCCCGGTCCTTCGGGCGGTGAGCGGGCCACCCGGTTCATCGGACTTGAATCGCCGCCGGGCATTCAGTCGGACCAGCCCGGACGCACCTACACCCTTGTCGCTCCGGCGATCGGGTCGATCGGTCCCGGTGCGCCGGTGTTCTTCCGCGATGTGGATGTGGGGGAAGTACTCGGTTACACTCTTCCGCCTGGTGGCGTCGGTCCGGTGATGATCCAGTTCTTCGTCAAGGAACCATACGATCATTACCTTCACACCAACACGCGCTTCTGGAACGTGTCGGGGGTGAAGGTCGGTTTTGGCGCGGGTGGCCTGAAGGTGCAGATGCAGTCGATTCAGGCGCTGTTCTCAGGCGGCGTCTCCTTCTCCCTTTCGCCTGCTGTCGGGCCGGGTGAGGATGCGGAAGAAGCGCCCGCCAACACGATTTTCCAGCTGTATGATGACAAGGAAAGCGCGGACAACGCCGGCTATCATGAGCGTGTGCCCGTGGCGACTTATCTCTCCTCTTCCGTTTCAGGCCTTGCGGTGGGAAGTCCGGTCGCGATGTTCGGTATTCAGGTCGGGTCAGTCACCGGCGTGAAACTGCAACTCGATCAGGCGACAGGCCATGCCCGTGTGAGGGTCGCGATGGACATTCAGCCTGAGCGCATTCTGTCTGAAGAGCAGATCCATAATGCCAGCATGCAGGATACGATGCGTGCGCTCGTGAACAACGGGCTCCGTGCTTCAGCTAGCAGCGTGAGCATGCTCACCGGCGAGACGGACATCTCACTGGATTTCGTGCCCAAGGCGAAGCCTGTCAGCATTTATATGGAAGGCGATACGCTGGTCCTCCCCAGTCAGGCAGGGGGCCTGAGCGGCATCATGCAGTCCTTGTCCACTGTTTCGGACAAGCTTGCGGCCATGCCTCTCGACCGTCTGGGCGACAATGCGAACAATCTGCTTGCTCATGCCGACCAGCGGATCAACAGCCCCGAAGTGAAGGACGCGCTCGTCCAGTTGCGTGACTCCCTGCGCAGCCTCCATGCGCTCGCCGATAATGCCAACAAAGGCATGCAGCCGCTCATGAAACGTCTGCCGGAGATGAGCGACCAGCTTGAGCGTACCCTGAAGAACGCCAACACGCTGCTAGCCAGTTATGGCGGCGATACGGATTTCCATCGCAGCCTTCAGTCCATGGTCGTGCAACTCGGTGAAACGGCGCGCGCCCTGCGTCTCATGACCGAATTCCTGACCAATCATCCTTCTTCGATCGTCACGGGACGCTAAGCCATGGTTCAGAATTGTTCTCGCTTGTCGCCCGGTCGCCTGTTCAGGGCCGGGATCGGTGTCGTGACATTGGGCCTGGCAAGCGTCACGCTTGTCGCCTGCAGCTCTTCAAGTCCGTCTCTCTACAGCCTGCAACCCGTTGCGGCGCGTGTCCCGGCAGTGAATTCTTCTTTCCTGCCACTCTCGGTGCCAACGCTGGTCGAGGTTCGCAATCCGACCATTCCCCAGACACTGGATCGCGATCGCATCGTTCTGGGTGATGGTGGCTTTAAGCTTGATGTGTCGCCATCCGATTCATGGAGTGAGCCGCTTTCGAGTCAGATTCCGCATGTGCTGACATCCGATCTCAGGCAGCGTCTGCCGGGCACGAGTTTTTTCGCGCAGGATGATGCGACCGCCACGACTCCGCAGGCTTATGTGGAACTGGTCGTCAATCGCTTCTCCCGTGACGCTGCGGGCAATGCGGTCCTTGAGGCGCAGGTGTCTGTTCATCGGGCCGATGCAGATGCAGTGAAGACGAACAGATCTCTTCATCTTTCCCAGCCTGCGCCTGCTGGCACGGAAGGGCTTGTGAGTGCACTCAGCGCGCTGCTGGGACAGGTCGCCGATCAGGTTTCGCAGGATCTCAAATCACTTCCACCCGAGCCGACTGAAGCGAAGTAAGAAAACGCCCTTGCAGTATGCGGGCTCTGAAAGGGGCGGGTGTGGTTTTTGTGGTGTATGACAGGTGCGGCGCGAAGTGCGCGCCCGCTGCCATTCGGGATAATGGACCAGATCCTAAGTAGAAGGCGATCCGCTTGATCGGTCCATACTGAGCAGCGCACAAGGCTTTCTTTATTTTTGTAAGATATTGCAAAAAAAGAGTTGGTGAGGTGATTACCTCATGCTTTGTAACAACCTGTATGTTTTCGCTTGATATGAATGATTGCTCCCCGCAGGCATTTTGGAGAATATTTTGAAAGTTGCTGCAATTCTTTTCGTGAAAAACGAAGTTGAAGATATCGCCTGGTGGATATCGTGGCATCTTTCAACTGGTATTGAGACGCTCGTCATTTACGATGATTATTCAACGGATGGCACATGGGAAGTCATCAATGCTGCGGCAGCAGTGTTTGACGTGCGTCCCCGGCGCGCTGTGCAGGCACTTTATTTCAATCACCGGCAAGCCCAGACCTATATGGCGGCTCTTGATGAGTTGCGGGAAGAGTTTGACTGGCTCATCTGTCTGGACGCCGATGAATACCTGAATATTGTCAACGGGGAGCCTGTTCCGACCTTCCTGTCACGCTACCCGGATGATGTAGGGGCGATTGCCGTCAACTGGAAGTGTTTTGGCAGTAACCGGTTCGTAGAGAAACCAACGTCTCCAAATGTCTTTCAGAACTATACAATGCACTCGGAACATGATTTCGAACTTAACTACTGTGTAAAATCATTCTTCAGACCCAAAAGAACAGAAACACGTTATATAAACCCTCATCGATTTGACGTTTCGGGACGTTATATCACGCCCAACGGGCAGGAGATGGTGTGGCAGGAGGAACATCCTGAGCGCACAGTGGCGGACCCTGACTGGTCAGTCGCCCTCATCAATCACTACATTATTCGCAGCGCGGAACATTTCGTCGCGAAATCCCGTCGCCGCAGTGATATTCGCCGTGCCCGATGCGGTATCGGTCTTTTCAGCACGTATGACCGGAATTTTCATGCGGACATTATGCCGCCGGCACGAGTAAGCGCCATGGATCCGTTTCTTTACCGGATCCAGAATCAATCGCGATATGATCTGCTTCGGCAGATGTCTGGAGATGAGAGAATGGTTTCCATGAGTGCCGACAGTACGTCCGGGGATATTGCGGCTTTGAAGCTTGCATTCCGCACCTGCCATGGAACCCAGCTCGTGGCCAATGCCGTGACAGGAGAAATCGGGCATGGCGTCATTGACCCGGACAATCAGAATTTTGTGCCGGTCGAAGTGCTGTCTCTGGCGACGATGCCCGATCATGTCTTTCTGACAGTGCCCTCCCGGTTTCTGCCGCTCAGCATCCTCTCCGATCGTCGGATTTCGACAGTTCTGGCCTATCAGACCGTGCCGGCGGAAGACGGTCAGATCTCGTTGAAAAACCCCCTGACGGGTAAGATCCTGTCTTTCATTTACTCTCCTCACATGGAGACGGGTGGGGCAGGGCAGGTCATCTGCGATCGCGACCATGTAGATAGCTGGGAGCGCGTCGAAGAGGAGTCGTCTGAAGCCGTTTCCGATCCATTGCTCACGGCCATTGCTGTGGCCATCGGCCGTTTTGGAACCATTACACCTGATGAAATCACTTTGGATATGCCGCGTCTGGTGGACGCCCGCATGGCAGGCTGTGCGACAATCACGGCGCGGGACATGCGGAAAGTCATGGTCATGAATGACATCGTCAGCATGCCGTGGGTAGAGCGGGACGAAATGCTGTTTCTGTAAGGATGCGGGGGAATTCCGGAAACGGGCAGGAGACCGCTGTAAAAGTTACAGAGGTCTCCTGTTTTCCGGTAATGGTCAGGTTTGAAGAATAAACTTCGATTTCTTTTCGTTTCTTGTTTCTTTGATGACGATAGTCGAATTTTTCTCGATTTCTACAAGTATAATCTGAGAGTCTTTGGCGGCAAATGACGTCCGGTTTCTGAAAACGTCTCTCGTGCAGCAGAGTTCTTGTTAGACTGATTGAGTGTAGTGACTTTTGGGGAACGGTTTCCCGAAGTGGTCACCGTCCAATTCTGAAAAGTGGGTGTCAAAATACCCTTACTGGTTCTTGTCTTTCTGAATGAAGGAAGGAAGAAAAGGGTTGTCAGTTTGCATTGAATCTTTCGACGGCAACGACGACGCATCCCACCCGCCGCCAAGGGCTTCGATCAGACTGACGGAGTCCACCATTCTGCTCTGCTGGATGGCGAGAGAAGTCTCCGCGTTGGAAAGAGCGGTGATTTCCGACGTTATGACGGTCGTATAAATTTCCGTTCCGGCGAGATACTGATTCATCGAGACGGTAACCGACTTGTTCGCGGCTTCGAGGGCAATGGCCTGCTGGCTCGCCTGATCGGACAGAATGCGCAGATTGGAAAGCTGGTCTTCCGTATTCTGGAGCGCGGTCAGAACCGTCTGGCGATATGTGGCTGTATAGTAATCATAGTTGGCATTGGCTTCATGCACCGCCGCAGTGCGTGCACCGCCTTCGAAAATCGTCTCGGTTGCCGCCGCACCCAACGACCAGATCCGGTTGGCGACCTGCACCAGAGCCCCCACCGGATCGCCACTATATGAATACGAGGCCGTCAGTTTCACGTCGGGGTAGAAGGCCGCGATCGCCGCTCCGATGTTCGCGTTATATTCTTCCATCCGTCGTTCCGCGGCTGCGATGTCCGGCCGCCTTTGCAGCAGGCTTGCCGGGACGGAGACAGGAATGGCGGGAATGGTCTGGGTGAGGAGACCCTGTGGAATCGCCACATCGGCGGGAGCCTTGCCGACGAGGACTGCGATGGCGTGTTCATACTGGGCGCGCGCGATGCCAGCCTGAATCTCCTGTGCCCTGGTCTGCTCCAGTTGTGTGCGAGCCTGCAGAACGGCAGTGGGGTCAGCGACACCCGCCTCATATTGGTTCTGCGTGATCTGGAGTGAGCGCTCGTAGAACAGGACTGTGCGATGAAGCAGGTCCTTCAGGCTGTCCTGATAGCGCAGATTGAAATAGGCCGTGGCAAGCTGGGCCTGATAGGACAGTCTGGCATTGGCGAGATCGGCAGCTGTGGCCTGCGCTTCGGTGACCTGCGCCTGTACCTGACGACGGATCGCACCCCAGAGATCGAGATCCCAACTGGCCGTGGGCCCCATGCCGTAAGTCGTCTCAGTCGTGTTGGAGGCCGTGTAAGAGGTTGTGCTCTCACCCGTTCCGTAATTGACCAGCACGCCCGACGAGGCATTTCGTGACCCACGCCCCTGACTGTTACGGTCGAAGCTCAGGGAGCCGCTGAGCGTTGGATAAAGCTGCGCACGGATGGCGTTGATGGTGGCGCGTGCGTTGCGATAGCGGGCTTCGTACTGGATGACGTTCTGGTTGTTGATTTCCACCAGATCTTCAAGGCTATTGAGCAAAGGATCGTTGTAGATCGCCCACCATTTGCCTTTGGGAACTGCGGCAAGGGCTGGCGCGGCATATTGCCAGCCAGCGGCGGGGCGCAGTTCCTTGAACTTCGGCGAGATGATGGCCGTGGGTCGTTTATAGTCAGGTCCGACCATGCAGCCCGACAGCAGAAATGGAGCCAGCAAGAGCGCGGCGCGACGGGAGGGGGTGCGTGGGGTGACAGTCTTCATTCCGCGTCAGACGTCCTGGGTGTTGGCATGAAGGGGAAAGGAGCCGTTCCGGCGTTTCCGGAACCGCAGAGCGAGACGGTCGAGCGTCAGATAGACGACCGGCGTTGTGTAGAGCGTGAGAGCCTGACTGACCAGCAGGCCACCGACGATGGCGATGCCCAGCGGACGGCGCATTTCAGCGCCGTAACCATTCCCGAAGACAAGCGGCAATGCGCCGAGTGCGGCGGCCAGCGAGGTCATGATGATGGGCCGGAACCGCAGCAGGCAGGCGGTACGGATGGCCTCGAATGGCGGACAGTTTGTTTCCCGTTCGGCCGTGATGGCGAAATCCACCAGCATGATCGCATTCTTCTTCACGATGCCGATCAGCAGGATGACGCCGATCATGGCGATCAGCGAGAAATCCTCACCGAAGAATTGCAGGGCCAGCAACGCGCCGACGCCCGCCGAGGGAAGAGTCGAGAGAATGGTGAGCGGATGCACGTAGCTTTCGTACAGCACGCCAAGCACGACATAGACAGCGACCAGCGCAGCAAGGATCAGCAGCGGTTCGTCATTGACCGACTTCTGGAACTGGGCGGCGTTCCCGGCGAAACTGCCGTGGATGGTGGCAGGCATGTGGAGAGAAACGGCGTCGCCCTGAATGATCTGCACGGCCCGGTCGAGCGCCACACCTTTTGCCAGATTGAAGGAGATGGTGGAGGCCACCGACTGCCCCTGATGATTGACGGAAACGGCCGTGCGGGACGGAATGATGTCCGTCACGAAGGTCAGCGGCACCATCGTGGCGCTTCCGGTCGAAACCGCGGAACCCGTCGAAGTGGAGGAACCCCCGGCAAGGGAATTCGCAATCTGGTTCCGGAAATTCTCCGAACTGACGCTGGCCTGCGTGCTGCTGCTGGAACTGGATTCCGTCGTACTGGTCCTGACGCGGATGGTGTTCGAGGCCGTGCCTCCGGCAGCCGTTCCGCCCGTCGTGGCGACCCACACCTGCCTGATCGTGTTCGGATCCTGCCAGAACTCGGAGGAGGCTTCCATGACCACATGATACTGGTTGAGTGCGTTGTAGATCACCGAGGCGGAGCGCTGGCCGAAAGCATCATACAGCGTGTTGGAAATAAGCTGCGGCGTGATCTGCATCCGTGCCGCCGTATCGCGGGAAATGCTGGCGACAATAGCCGAACCACCCTGCTGCACATCGGTCGAGAGGTCGAGAATTTCCGGATGCTTCCGGAGCGCCTCCATGAGCCTGGGTGCCCATGTGTAGAGCTCGGAGGCGGAATCTCCTTCCAGCGTATATTGATAGGCGGCGTTGCCCTGACGCGCACCGATCCGGATGCCACCGGGCTCCATCAGAAAGAATTGTGCGCCTACAAGATTGGAGAGGCGCCTGGAGATCCTCACCATGAGGTCCGGAGCCGCCCCGCGTTCGCTCTTGTCCTTCAGCTGGAGAAACAGGCTAGCCTGATTGGCTGAGCCGCGTCCGCCCACAAACCCGGCAACGCTGGTGACTTCTTTTTCCTGAAGGATCGCTCGTTCCACGGTGGCGATCTTCTGCGTTATCGCCGTGAAGGAAATGGACTGGTCACCCACCAGATGCCCCATCAGCATGCCGGTGTCTTCCGTGGGGAAAAAGCCTTTCGACATGGTGAGAAAAAGCGCCACCATGAGAATGACTGTCGCGGGCAGGCTGAGAAGCACGAGGCGGTTATGTCTCAGGGCCACTTCCAGAGAGCGGGCATAGCCATTTTCCAGGCCGGTGATGAGACGGCCGAAAAACGCACCCGACACCGTCCCGATCTCACGCCACCACACCACGTGCGAAGCGGAGCCCTCTGCCTGCGGCGTGGGCGCACGGAGAATACGTGAGGCCAGCATGGGGGTGAGGGAGAGGGAAAGCAGCATCGAGATCACGATGGTGATCGATACTGTCGTCGCCAGTTCATGGAACAGACGTCCGGCTACACCGCCGAGCAGCAGGATGGGCAGAAAAACGGCGATCAGTGAGACTGAGATGGAAATGACCGTGAACGCCACTTCCTCCGCGCCCTGAAGGGCCGCCTGCCGGGGAGGAACCCCTGCTTCGATATGGCGCGCGATGTTTTCCAGCACGACAATGGCGTCATCCACCACGAAGCCGGTCGAGACCGTCAGCGCCATGAGCGACATGTTGTCGAGAGAGAAATCCAGCAGTCGCATCACGGCGAATGTTGCGATGATGGAGGTCGGCACGACGATTGCCGGGATGAGCGTCATCCGCAGCGAGCGGAGGAAGGCGAGCGTGACCAGCACCACGAGGATCACGCCGATCACCAGCGTGGCCTGTGTGTCCGCCAGTGAGGCGCGGATGGTCAGCGACCGGTCGAGTGCGACATGCAGGGAAACATCCTGCGGTAACGCTGTTTGCAGGGTGGGCAGTATGGCCTTGATCTGGTCGATCGTGTGGATGACGTTCGCACCAGCCTGCGGAAATACAATGCCGATGACAGCCCGCTGGTCGTTGAAGAACCCGGCGTTGCGGAGATCCTCCACTCCATCGCTGACCTCTGCCACATCCGCGAGACGGACAGGCCGGTTGCTGCGATAGGCGATGATGAGATCACGATAGGCCTGCGCTGATTCCGCCTGATCGTTTGTATCCAGAGTGAAACGCAGCCCGTTCTGGTCGATCACGCCTTTGGGTGTGTGGGCATTGGCGGAGGCCAGCGCCGCCCGGACATCCTCGAAACCGATGCCAAATTTGAACAGTTTGAGCGGATTCATCTCGACCCGCACGGCAGGCAGTGCGCTGCCTGATATCTGCACCATGCCCACGCCGCGCACCTGTGAGAGGTGCTGCTGGAGCACGTTGCTCGCCAGATCATACAGCTTGGCGGCTGTGCGGGTCGGAGAGGTGAGGGCGAGCACGAGAATTGGCGCGCCGTTGGGGTTGGCCTTGTTGTAGCTCGGGTTCTGACGCAACGAGGAGGGCATGTCCGCGTGAGCAGCCTGAAGGGCCGCCTCCACATCACGCGCGGCGCCGTTGATGTCGCGGGTCAGCTCGAACTGGAGCATGATCCGGACCTGATTCTGCGTGGATTGCGACGTGATTTCCGTCAGTCCGGCGATCTGGCCGAGATGCCGTTCCAGCGGAGCCGCCACCGAACTGGCCACCTCTTCCGGCGAGCCGCCAGGCTGCTGGGCCTGCACCATGATCACGGGGAAATCGACGTTAGGCAGGTCCGAAACAGGTAGTTTCAGATAGCCGATGATGCCCGCGATCAGCAGCGCGATCGTGAGCAGCGTGGTGGCTACCGGGCGTTCAATGAAGAGGCGACAGGGGCTCATGCCGTGTCACCCCGGTTCGCTGGACGGATGTGTGTCGTGTGCGAAACGCCGCGTCCATTTCTGAGCCAGCGTATCGAGTGCGAGATAGATGACGGGCGTGGTGAACAGCGTGAGGAGCTGTGACACGGCGAGGCCGCCGACGATGGCAAGACCCAGCGGCCGCCGCAGTTCCGATCCTGTGCCCGAGGATATGACCATCGGCAATGCGCCGAGCATGGCGGCCAGGGTGGTCATCAGGATGGGACGGAAACGCAGTGTCGCCGCCTGCCGGATCGACTGCAGGGAGGACATGCCGTGCTCGCGCTCTGCTTCTAGCGCGAAGTCGATCATCATGATCGCGTTCTTTTTCACGATGCCGATCAGCAGCACGATGCCGATGATGCCCATCACATCCAGTCCGGCGCCGGAAATCCGCAGCATCAGCAGTGCGCCGATACCTGCGGACGGCAGCGTGGAGAGAATGGTGACGGGGTGCACGAAGCTCTCATAGAGAATGCCGAGCACGATATAGACGGCGACCAGCGCGGCGACGACGAGGAAGAGTTCGTTGCTGAGCGATCCCTGAAACGCCGCGGCGGTACCCTGAAAAGAGGTCTGGAACGCGGCGGGAAGTTTCATTTTCTTCTCGACGCGGGTGATGGCGTCCGTCGCTTGCCCCAGTGAATAGCCGTCAGCAACGTTGAACGAGATGGTCGTGGCCGGGAACTGCCCGAAATGCGTGATGAGGAGAGGAGCCGTTTCCTGAGTGAGCGTCGTCACGGTCGCCAGTGGAACGAGCCCGGAAGTGGGCGAGCGGGTCGGGCCTGTGGAGCTTTCGCCGGAATTGCCTGAGATGCCCGGCAGGTAGATCTGGTTCAGCGAGGCGAGGTTTCTCTGGAAGGCCGGATCGGCCTCCAGAATCACGCGATACTGGTTGGACTGGGTATAGATCGTGGAAATCTGCCGCTGACCGAACGAGTCATACAGAGCGTTGTCGATCGTCTGTGGCGTGATCGAATAACGCGCACCCGTTGAACGGTCGAGCGTCAGTCGGGCGACCAGCCCCTCTGCCTGCAGGTCGGACGTCACATCCGACAGGGAGGGTTCCTGCTGGAGGGCGTCGATCAGTTTTGGCACCCATGTCTTGAATTCGTTGTAATCGGGGTTTTCCAGCAGGAACTGGTACTGCGTGGCGGCCACTGTGGTGTCGAGGGAGAGATCCTGAACTGGCTGGAGGTAGAGCTTTATGCCGGCGATATTTGCGGTTTCGTCGCTCAGTCGCGCTGCAATTTCCTGTGCCGTGCTGCTGCGGTCGTCATGCGCCTTGAGATTGATGAGGAATCGGCCCTGATTGAGGGTCGAGTTCTGTCCATCGACGCCGATGAAGGAGGACAGGGACACGACATCCGGATCTTTCAGGATGGCCTGAGCCAACGCCTGCTGATGCGTTTTCATCGCATCGAAAGAGGTGGCCTGCGCGGCGATCGATATTCCCTGAATGATGCCGGTGTCCTGCACGGGGAAGAAACCCTTGGGAATTTCCCATCCCAGAAATCCCGTGAGCAGCAGCGTCGCGCCGAACACAAGCAGAGTCGTCTTTTCATGGGCGAGCACGACGTCCAGAGCCCGGTCATAAGCCGCGATCAGTCGGTTTGTGGCGATCTCCATGCGGGCGGACCAGCGCTGGAAGACGGTCCGGGCACTCTCCACGGTGTGGGGGCGCTCCGTCAGAAGACGTGCGCACATCATCGGCACGAGTGTCAGCGACACCACCGCCGAAAGAATGATGGTGATGGACAGCGTCAGGGCAAATTCGTGGAACAGGCGTCCGATCACATCGCCCATGAACAGCAGCGGAATGAGCACCGCGATCAGAGAGATCGTCAGTGAGATGATCGTGAACCCGATCTCTCCCGCGCCTTTGAGCGAGGCAGTCATCCGGTCATCGCCCTGCTCGATATAGCGGGAGATGTTCTCGATCATGACGATGGCGTCGTCCACCACGAAACCGGTGGCGATGGTCAGCGACATGAGTGAGAGATTGTCGAGCGAGAATCCCAGCAGGTCCATGACGGCGAAGGTGCCGACGATGGAAAGTGGTACGGACAGGCTCGGGATGATCGTCGCGGGGATGTTGCGCAGGAACACGAAGATCACCGCGACCACGAGAGCCAGCGCGAGGAACAGTTCGAATTCCACGTCAGCGACAGAGGCGCGGATGGTGGTGGTGCGGTCTGTCAGCGGGACGATGTCGATGCCCGGCGGCAGGGATTCTTTCAATCGAGGCAAGGTGGCCTTGATGTTGTCCACCACAGCGATGACGTTGGCGCCCGGCTGACGCTGCACGCTCAGGACGAGTCCGGGCGTGGTGTTGGCCCACGCTGCGAGCTGGGTGTTTTCCGCCCCCACAACGACGGTTGCCACATCGCGAATCCGGATAGGGCCGTTGTTCTGATAGGCGATGACCTGATTGAGAAGTTGCTCGGCGCTGGCGATCTGTCCGTCCACACGCAGCGTCGAAGCCCGTTGTGCCCCATCGAACGTGCCGGTCGGGGAGTTGACGTTCACGTTGCCGATGGTGGTCCGGAATGTATCGAGATCAAGGCCGTAGGACGTCAATTTCGGAATATTGACGCGAACCCGCAGCGCCTTCCGGTTGCCGCCTGAAAGGGTGACGAGTCCGACTCCCGAAATCTGGCTGATCTTCTGCTCAAGCCGCGTATCAACATAGTCTTCCACTTCCGGAAGCGGAATTGTCCGGGACGTGATGCCAAGCGTGAGCACGGGTGTGTCGGCCGGGTTGACCTTGGCGTAGATCGGCGGCGCGGGCAGATCGGTGGGAAGGAGCGAGTTGGCCTGATTGATCGCGGCCTGCACTTCCTGCTCGGCCACATCCATCGACATTGTCAGCCCGAAGCGCAGCGTGACGACGGACGCCCCCCCGGAGGACTGGGACGTCATCTGGTCCAGTCCCGGCATCTGGCCGAACTGGGTCTCCAGAGGTGCCGTGACCGAGGTCGCCATCACGTCCGGCCCGGCGCCGGGATAGAACGTCTGGACCGTGATCGTCGGATATTCAACCTGAGGCAGGGCCGAAACAGGGAGGAAATGATAGCCCAGCAGGCCGGCGATGAGGATAGCCACCATCAGCAGGGTGGTGGCGACCGGTCGTTCGATGAATATGCGTGAGGGATTCACGATGTGCGTCAGTCAGAGCTGTGGCGGTGGTGTTTGGTCGTCGGCGTGGTCTGCTGCTGTGTGCCCGCTGTATCCGGGTGATCGGCAGGGATGGTGACGGCGGCCCCGGCACGAAGATGGTCGGTGCCATCGGTGACCACGCGGTCGCCGGACTTCAGCCCATCGCTGACAACGGTGCGTGTGCCGTCCGTGATCCCCGGTTTCACGTTGCGGACTTCGACAGTGCTGTCGCTTTTCACGACATAGACGAACTGGCCGTTGGGACCGGTCTGAAGTGCATTGCTGGGCACGATGATGGCGTCATGCAGCGTCTTTACCAGCAGGCGGGCATTGACGAACTGGTTGGGAAAGAGATGTTCGTCTTCGTTGGGGAAGATCGCACGCAGGCGCACGGTGCCGGTGGACGTGTCGATCTGGCTGTCGAGCGCACTCACGCTGCCGGTTGAAATTTTCACGGTGTTGGAACTGTTCCATGCCTCGACCTGAAGCGGCTGTCCGGCGCGGAGCTGGTCCATAACTTCCGGCAACTGGTCCTGCGGCAGGGTGAATATGACCGAGATCGGCTGCATCTGGGTGAGGATGACGAGCCCGCCGGACTGCGCTGCCGTGATATAATTGCCCTTGTCTACGGCGCGGATACCCACGCGCCCGTCGACCGGTGCAATAACGTGGCAATAGATCAGGTCAAGCTTCTGCGTATCGACCAGCGCCTGATCGACCTTCACCGTGCCTTCAAGCTGCTGGACCGTGTATTCCTGATCCTTCGCCGTCATGGCGGCGACACTGTCCTGTCGGATGAGCCGCTGATAGCGGCCGCTGTCGACACGGGCCTTGTCGAGCTGGGCCTGATCCTGCGCAAGCTGCCCCTGATACTGGCGGAGGGCGACTTCATAGGGGCGGGGATCAATGATGGCGAGCAGGTCGTCTTTCTTGACGTGCTGCCCCTCCGTGAACTTCACATCCATCAGATAGCCGTCCACGCGTGTCTGGACCGTGACGGTGGTGATCGGCACCACGGTTCCCAGTTCGGTCAGAACGACGGGCATGTCGCCGGTGGTGACAGTCTGCACGGCTACAGGCTGGGCTGCCCCGGCTGTGGAGGGGCCGACTTTTCGGCTGCTTTTCTGGCGATGCCCAAGGAAAGCAAAGGCAAGCACGGCGGCAAGGACCAAGACCAGAACGATCCATACCCAATGCCGACGGGGGCGACCTGAAGGAGAGACTGCGGGAGACGGAGAAGCGGGCTGAGGCTGGTCGTCCATAACGTCTGTCAATTTTCCGTCCATAGATCCTTGGGCGCCGTCTCAGGCATTTTCAGTCGTTTGAATAGCAGCAAATCAGGCAGTTCCAACATGCCTCTGACTGAAAGGAAGAGACGTGTGTGTTTAAGTGGGAAGATCAGAAAGTCACAATAAGGTTGTGGCAATTAAATATTTTTTTCTTGCCTGACTGGACCTGTGAGACCTTTTTTCATTGTTCATGACACTTTAATTCAAGGGAGTCTTTTTTCTTCCACACTACGAAGAGTGATCATTTGTAACGCTGGGTAATCGATGGGCAAGGTTTGTGGAGCGAAGGCGTTCCTTGCGTCAGAAACCATCTGCGAGACAATTTTTTGAAATGACGATTCGTAATGTCTCTCCATCTGGCAAAAATGTGTTTTTTTCCCTAAAGAGTGAGAAGAGGGAGTATTTTCACATATGTTCTGCGGCTGCGCTGCTTTGAAACGCCGGTATGCTCGGCCCGTGTTCGCTTCTCTGTTCTCGGTGGGGATCGCGGTGGCGGTCCTGCCGATCCACTATGCGCATGCGCAGGAGGCCGAACAGGCAGAAGCTGAGGATGCGGCCAAGGAGGCGGAAGCCCGTCGGGAGGCCAAGCGCGCTGCGCCGCCTGCCGCGCTGCCGGGTGCTCAGTCTTCGGAAGACGAGGCCGGCCATTCCAATGGCGATATGGAGCCCACCGCGGCTCTGTTCGAGGCCATCAATCGTGGCAGCCTTGGTGCGGCAAAGGAAGCCGTCAACCGTGGCGCTGATCTGAGCGGGCATAACGTCATCAGTCAGACACCCCTCGACATGGCAATCGACCTCAATCGGAAGGACATCATGTTCTTCCTGCTCTCCATGCGGACAATCGATGACTCCAACGGTGTCGCCACGTCCACTGTGGCCAATTCCGGTGTCAGCGTCGAAAACGGCTCAGGCCGCCTGAGCATTGGTGGAAAAGCGGCGCGAAATAAGCGCGTCAGCAGTGTGCTGGATCGTCGTTACGATGCATCGGGCGGTCAGCCGCAGCCGACCGTCGGCTTCCTGGGTTTTGGTGGAAGCTGAACCCTTGCGCCTGACAGACAGGCGGTTTGCTATAATTCAGGGATAATCAGAGGCGCGGCCGTTAGCCGCGCCCTATATTCTGCTAGCGCTACGCGTCGAAGCAGGCAGAAGCGGGGTGAGACCCCGCCTGCCTATCTGGGTGGACCAATAATTATTGCGCGGCGATTGGCAGATCTGCGGTCGTCACGGCAAGGAGCGCCTCAGCTTCCGCCGCCAGACTCTCCGAGCGCAGTTCATCGAGTGGAACCAGTTGCCCGTCCCGCTCGAAGTGCCAGAAGGTCCAGCCATTGCAGGACGGCGCATTCGTCAGCATGGCTCCCAGCTTATGAATGGAGCCACGCTTTGCGCCGCTGACCAGTGTGCCATCGGGCGCAACGGTAGCGTAGACGCGTCGGTTGCGGTCGCACACGATTGTGCCGGGTATAATGAAATTTCGTTCCACAAGGCTGCCGAACGGCACGCGCGGCGCTTCGCGCTTCATCGGCGTGGTGGCGACAGCTTCCGGCGGCAGCGGTTCTTCGCGAAGCACGCGTGCCGTTGCGGCAGCGGCGTAATCCGGATGACGTTCGATGCCGACAAAGTGGCGATGCAGGCGCTTCGCCATGGCGGCGGTCGTGCCGGTGCCGGTGAACGGATCGAGCACCACGTCGTTTTCAGCTGTGGATGCAAGCAGAACCCGATGCAGCAGACTCTCCGGCTTCTGTGTCGGATGCAGTTTCAGCCCATGATCGTTGCGCAGACGCTCGTTGCCCGTGCAGAGCGGCAGATACCAGTCGGACCGCATCTGCACGTCGTCATTCAGAGCCTTCATGGCCTGATAGTTGAAGCGGTATTTGCTGTCCTGACTGCGGGCTGCCCAGATCATCGTCTCATGGGCGTTGGTGAAGCGACGTCCCCGGAAATTCGGCATCGGGTTCGATTTGCGCCACACGATATCGTTCAGGATCCAGAAACCGAGGTCCTGAAGGATGGCGCCGAGGCGGAAGATGTTGTGATACGAGCCGATGACCCAGATCGTGCCGTCCTTGTGCAGCAACCGCCGGGCTTCGCTGAGCCAGCCGCGGGTGAAGTGGTCATAAGCCTCCAGATCGGAAAACTTGTCCCAGTCATCGTCCACACCATCGACGATGCTGTCATCGGGGCGACGTAGTTCACCACGCAATTGAAGGTTGTACGGAGGATCGGCGAAGATGCAGTCCACGCTGCCGGTCGGAAGGGTGCGCATCACATCGACGCATTCGCCACAGAGGATCTGGTCGAGCGGAAGATCAGAGGAATTCTTGACAGCGCCGCTCATGCAGGGCCTCCGGTGGCAAGGGTGAGTTCAAGCTGCTTGCGGACGGTGCCGAAGCCGCGGCGGTGATGCGGGGTGCAGCCCTGCGTGGTGATGGCGTTGCGATGCGCGGCGGTGCCGTAGCCCGCGTTCCGAGCCCAGCCGTAGCCCGGCCAGCGGATATCGAGACGGCTCATGATCCGGTCGCGCGTGACTTTGGCGAGAATGGATGCCGCCGCGATCGACAGGCTGATCCCGTCGCCACCGATAATGGTGCGAACGGGAATGCTGAGGTGCGGCTTGCGATTGCCATCGACCAGCGCGATGCAGGGCGGTGAGGGAAGTTTCCCCACTGCGCGGGCCATGGCGAGGTGGGCTGCCTTCAGGATGTTGAGTTCGAGGATTTCAGCGACCGACGCGGCGGCGATGCCGATTTCGATGCCGGGAACGTCGGGCAGGCAGGCGGCGATGGCCTCCCTGCGCGCGGCTGTCAGCGCCTTCGAATCATCAATGCAGGCGGCGAGCGCCTCCGGGACGCCCGCACTGAAGACGACGGCAGCCGCCACGACGGGTCCGGCAAGCGGGCCGCAACCGGCCTCGTCCACACCGGCCACGCGGCCTCCATATTCAGTCTCCAGGGCGAAGTCCGGCATGGTTCCTTTCCGGAGTCTTGAAAAGACTCGCTATGAATCATCGAGTCGTTTGAATCACGATTCGCATGAAAGGAAAACCATTTTCTTCCGTGACCGCGCAAGAGTCGGAAGACAAAAATTTCAGGGAATGAGGAGAAAAAGTTCCTGACTCTTCGCGAGTCGTAAAAAAAGGGCCGGTGGAGAACCACCGACCCTCTCTCGCATCGACCGTTCAGGCCTTGCGGCGGCGCGGCATGAGCAGCCAGCCAATGAACGTGCCGACCACCGAGGCAATGCCCAGCGCCAGAAGCGGCTTGTCGCGGACGAAGGAAACACCCTTCTCGACGAGGCTTTCGCTCTCTTCATAGAGGTCGGCGAATTCCTCACGGGCGATGCCGGCAAGCTGGTCGATTTTGCCGTCGGCCTGCATGCCCACGTCGCCGGTCAGGCCGCCAACAGCGTCCTTCACATGACCTTTCGCCTGATCAACAGCACCCTTCAGCTTTTCGGCGGTCGGATCGATCTTGTCGTCGGACATCTGTGTCTTCCTTTCGGTGTTCTGGAGCCGCTCTGGTTCCCGCATGCGGGAGACGCTCCAATAATCGGATGAAGCGTAGTTGGAACCGATCTCCCTGATGATGCAACGTTTTTCATCGGAGACGGTTCGAACGGAAAGTGCATCCGGCGCTCATTATGCTGCCGTCGCAGACCGCGCCGGATGAGCGTTGGTCTCGGCCATTGTGTCGCGACAGGAAAGTCTGTTTTGTGTGCGCCATGCCTGCTTTGCGCCGTTCGCAGATCGTTGCCCTGACAATCTCCAGCCTGCTGTTCATGGAACAGCTTGACGGCACCATCCTTGCGACGGCGTTGCCTTCCATCGCGACCTCACTGCATGTCGATCCGGTGGCGGCGTCGGTTGCCCTGACATCCTATATCGTCGGGCTGGCGATTTTCATTCCCGCGTCAGGTGCGGTGGCCGACCGGTTCGGCAGCCGTACGACGCTGATGATCGCCATTACCTTATTCGTTACCTGTTCGATCCTGTGCGGGCAGGCGACAAGCCTCTCCGTGCTGGCTTTCGGGCGCATGATGCAAGGAGTCGGTGGGGCGCTGATGGTGCCGGTCGGCAGGCTCGTGCTCCTGCGGAGCGTGGCGAAGTCCGAGCTTCTCGGTGCGATGACATGGATGATGATGCCCGCCACGCTCGGTCCGATGCTCGGCCCGGTGATCGGTGGCTTCATCACCGCCGGGCTGTCATGGCGCTGGAATTTTTATATCAACGTGCCGGTCGGACTGCTCGGCCTCCTGATGACATGGAAACACATTCCGCAATTGCGGGAGGTCCGCCCGAAACCCTTTGACCGTCTGGGGATGGTACTGGCGGGAGGCGGTCTTGCGCTGCTGTCTTTCAGCGCGGAAATGGTCAGCCACAACACGCATCCTTACTGGCTGTCCGCCACATTGATGGGCCTCGGAGCCTGCCTGTTCCTCGGCTACGCCCGCCACATGCGATATTGCCCTGAACCGGTGCTGGACTTCCGGCTCATGAAGATACCGACATTCCGTCTGTCCGTATTCAGCGGAGCAGCGTCCCGGCTGGCGGCAGGGGCACTTCCATTTCTCATGCCAGCGCTTCTCCAGATCGGTTTCGGACTGGACCCGGCCCGCAGTGGCCTGATCGTATTCGCCGCGCCGATCGGTGCACTCTGCACGCGCCTTCATGTGCCACGCATCTTCCGGCGGTTCGGATTCCGGAAAGTGATGATCACGCTCGGCTGGGGCGCGGGTGTGACGTTCGCCCTGATCGCTGTCTTTCCCGCTGGCTGGCCCTACTGGGTGCTGACGCTGATTCTGCTGATGTCCGGGGCGGTGCAGGCGATCCAGTTCTCGGCCTACAATTCGATTGCCTATGCTGATCTGCCGGAAGACCGGATGAGCGCGGCGACAAGCTTTTACTCCACCTTCCAGCAGATCATGCTTTCGGCCGGAATCTGTATTGCGGCCCTGTCCGTGACGGTCTCACGGTTGCTGCGGCATCATGTCGAAGCGCAAACGGTGGATTTCCGGATGAGTTTTCTGGTGATCGGGGGGCTGTCATGTCTCGCCGTGCCGCTGGCCGCGCGGCTCGCACCCGCGGCGGGGGCGAACGTGAGCGGGCATGGGAAGCCGGGATGAAGCGGGCTCGACGCACGTGGAGCGCTCTCTGATCCGGATTGAGTGTTGCGGTCAGGATGAGGGCGGCAACGTGAGCTAGGACTTCTGTCAGATTATCATGTAAATCATTGATTATAAGCCAACAATGGTCATCTGACTTCACTCAATTTCACCAGAGTTCATCCTCCAGATTGGCTCAAATTTGGCTCATATCGCTTCCGTCGGCAAGAGGTGATCCTAGGGCGTGTCGTCAGTTAATTCCGATGATGGCGGAGGCGAGTTGCACGGCAGCGAGAAAGGTTGACTTCAGCTTGTCGTAGCGTGTTGCGATGCCTCTGAAATGCTTCAG
>NZ_WOSY01000007.1 GCF_011516755.1 Acetobacter conturbans
GAGATCAACTTCCTCGGTATCGCTGGATGAACCGCCCGTAATGCTGACAGACCCGTTCAGACCAGCGCCGTTGCCCAGAATAACCTGATTGGCACCACCAGCATTGATCGTAACGTCGCTGTTGCCGAGCCAGACCTGATTGCTGCCACCAGAAACGCCGGTGATCGTCCAGTCAGTCGTATTGCCGGCCCCATTGGACACCAGCAGTCCTGTGCCGCCCGTGTAATTGACCTGAGACGCGGAACCGAAAACCACGACCTGAGACGTACTGTCGGCAGCATTGACAGTCTGGGTTTTTCCGTCTGCCGTCACCGTGGTGGAGCCGCTGCCGGTGTTTGCAATATTCAGCGTATTGGAACCACCGTCGGCGCCCATGATAAAGCTGTCGCCGCTTGTGCCTGTTTCCGTTGCGTCAACGATTCCGTTGCCCGACATGGTGACAGTCGTGCCGTTGCTGCCTGCGTTGTCATTCTTCAACGTCAGTGTCGATGCACCGGCATTAATGAAAGTACCTGCCGCCGTGTTCGTCAGCGCCACACTGACATCCGCATTGTTGGATGTGGTGATTGTATTGCCGGACGTCAGGAAAGTCGCTGAACCCGCCACGCTGACGGTGGACGACGCCGATACCGTGGTGGAACCATCCGAGGCGGTCAGGGAGAAAGTCGCGTTACCGCTTTCCGAATCCACCATGACGGAGGGGTCAGTTGCCGTGATGGCGCCGCTCGCAAGCTCTGCCGTAAGCTCAGCAACAGTGCCGGTAACGGTCACTGTTTTGCCATCGGTGGACACCGTTGCATTCAACGCGCTGTCAGCCGCAACAGACAACGTGCCGGAACCGCTTGTTTCCTGTACGGTGAGCGTCACACTGGTGGCACTTGCATCCGACAGATTCACACCCTGAAGCAATGCGGAAAGGGAGTCCGCCGTTGCCGGAGCACTGAACGACAGGCCTGGCTCCACGATCGTCGAAGCCGTCGCGGTGCTGGATGTGTAGCCATTCGTGACCGAGGTCGAAAAAGAAACTGTTTCCGCCGTTTCAAGACCAGCGGTTGCCGTAAATGTGACGGCACGCAGAGCGGCCTGCACATCAGCGACATCACCCTTCAGCGTGAGAGTGCCACTGCCACTTCCCGAAACCGTCAAATCCGATGCAGTGCCGGACGAGAGTGTCCCCGCAGCATCCGCGACCGTGACCGTCACTGTAACCGGCAGGTCGCCCGGACTGGTCACAACAGCAGATGCGAACGGAGTATTCGCGGCGTCACTTGGGTCGCTTGAAGCAGGCAGACCACTCAGGGCAGGAGCCGTCGTCGGAATAACGGTCAGATTCTCGGAAAAGGCTGTGGCCGTCACACCACTTGAAACATTGGACGCGTCCAGTGTCACGGTGGTGACCTGACCTTCCGCCGCAGAACCCTGAGCGATATCGAACACGGCGGTATCCAAAAAGGCCGTCGCGTCGGTAGCATTGTCAAATGTGGCCGTGACCGTTTGTGCAGTACCGTCTGTCGTATTCGACACCGAACCGACAAGGCCCGTGTTCGAAGCCGCAGAGAGATCCAGCGTGCCAGCCGCGGTATTGCTGTTCACAAGAGAGACGCTGACCTCGCCCGTCGCATTGGTGAAGGTCACCCCATATGTGGACGATGGGAAAAGTGCGTAAGTGGCATTCGACTGGGTCAGGCCGTAGCTCCCCCCACTCGCGCTGCTGCTTCCAGTCGGAGACACAGCACTAACCGCCATGGAAAACGGCAACAGCGTACCGTATTCCATTAAAGTCTGGCCGATCGACTGCACGACACTACTGCCGGTTTCCTGCAGCGTCAGGGTCGTCTGGATCTGGGCCTCGTCGGTTTTCAGGAGCGTCGAACCGCTATTGCCGACAAAGTAGATATCGTTCTGGAGAATGGTAGCGAGTTCAGCTTCCGTGCCCGTCACGGCGATCGTGGTGGTGCCATTGCCCGAAACCGTCGCATCCGATGGAAGGCTGATCGCTTCAAGTGTGCCACCCACCCCGGCTGTGACAGTGTCGATGGAAAGCGTCAGCGTCGCTGTCTGGGTAGTGGAAAGCCCCGACGTTCCGAGATTCGACGTCGTCAGGCGATACAGTCCACCAATGCTGGATGCGAGCCCTGCCGTGTCGGAAACCGAGAAAGATGGCTGGGTGGAAATGAATGCCTGCGCGGCATCGATGTTGCTATCGATGACAATGGAGGTCGTCGCGGACGCAGTGCCATAGCTGTTGCTGATGCTGACCGTGAAATCGTCCGTTTCCGGCACCTGCGCATAAACGCCGTAGCCCAGTTCCTGTTCAAAGTATTTCGTGAAATTAGACAGGGAACCGACATAGGTAATTGTATTGCCGTCGGACGAAACCGTCACATCACTCGCAATATTTGAATCATGCAAAATGCGGGTAGTGCTGAAAGTTCCGCTACCCGCCGTTTTGGTGATCGTTATGGTATCAACGGGATCATCACTCTGATCTGCCGCCTGCCAGTCGATACTGCCATCCGACAGGACAAGTCCTGCAAGCGGATAAAAGCTGATGGGCGCAAGCTGATACCCTCCTTCCTGCACGAGGACGGAAGGGGCCGTGCTTGTGGTTTTCCCAAGCTCGGAAGAAATATTGCTGTTGTCGCTCATGGATCCATATTCCATCAGCGCTCCGCACGACTGTTATCCGCCAGTTTTTCTATCTGCGAACACATCCGCACGCGAACGCGGCATTCAGGAGCCGGACCATTGTCCAGCGGCATGGATGGAGACTAAGAAAAAGAAGTTAATAAAATCTGCACAAACACTTGGCCAATTCCTAATTAGTGAATGTATTTTTAATAACTATATTCAAAAATAGAGACTTAAAAGTAATTTAAACACAATAACTGTATAAATTATGAGATATATTATATTTTTTACCAAACAATCAGCGGGTTTCAGTTACATAAGCCCTTCTGACACCGATATATCTCCTCCCCATAAGGTGGGGATGATTTTCTTCTTTTTTATACAGAAATAGATTCTTAACTCCCTCCTCTGACGAGGGAATCAAAGACCACCACCTCGATTTAAAGTAAAAATTACAATTTTATTTCTAATAACCGCAGAATTACAGAAACAAATCAATTTTACTTCTAAACCCAACCCTGAAGTTGCGACCGCGCAAGATACTCGAGTAAATCGATAGCCTGAGAACAGGCATTCAGGCACGGAATAAGGGTCAGTTCTTCCCCGCCAGCCGCCATGAATTCATGCCGCACTTCATTCCCAAGTTCATCAAGCGTTTCGAGGCAGTCCACCATGAAACCGGGCGTCATGATGGCGACTCGACGAATCCCCTGTGCCGGAAGTGCTGCCACAAACGGTGCGGTGTAAGGCTCAAGCCATTTTGCGGGTCCGAAACGCGACTGGAAGGTCAGCGGCATCTCTTCACTGGTTTTACCCAGTCGCTCCCGGAGCGCCACGACGGTGCGTTCACAGTCCGCCTGATAAGAATCGCCCTTGCGAACATAGTCTTTCGGCAGGCCATGGAAGGATGTCACCACCACCTGAGGCTGCTCGGGAAGCCCCGCAAGCGCTTCTTCCAGCGTCGAGGCAAGCGCATCGATATAGACCGGATCATCGGGAAAGGGTGCAAGCGTACGAATGGCAGGCTGCCGTCGGATCTTCATTAAAAAACGGAAGAGCTGATCGTTGGCCGTCGCGGTCGTGGTCGCGCTGTACTGGGGATAAAGCGCCATGGCCACAATGCGGTCGCAGCCACTCTGCATCAGTTCGGTCGCGGCATCCGCGATGGAAGGTGTACCGTAGCGCATCCCCCATGCAACGCTCACATTCTCGGAACGGAACCGCTCCGCCAGCAACTCCGCCTGCGCCCGCGAAAAAGTCCTTAGGGGACTCTCATCGCGCTCCCTGTTCCAGATACGACCGTACGCCTTGCCGCTCTTCCCCGGCCTGACGGTCAGCACCACGCCCTGCAGGATGGGCTGCCAGATCGCGGGATTGGCTTCAATCACGCGCTGATCGGAAAGAAACTCCGACAGATACCGCCGTACAGCCGCATAGTTCGTATCATCGGGCGTGCCGAGATTGATGAGCAGAATGCCGACCCGACTGCCCGGGGCAGGCGCATCAGGATGTTCGGAAGAAATGTGAAGGAATTCCATGCGTCCTGCTTATCGTAATCCCGTCGCAGAGAGAAACCGCCGGAGCGGCCCTCACCTCACGACCGGGGTGGCATGTAACGTGCTGCGGTGATCGTCTCCTCCGGCTCCGATGCCGTCGCCGGCAGGACAAGAGTCGTGCTTTCACCGGGAGGAATCGTCCCCATGCGCGTCAGGATGCTGCCGATCACTTCCAGCGAGTATGCCCGCTCACCGATGAGCACGCGCAAACCGCTCGTCGGCCGCGGCGCCTCCATCGGATGACCATCCTGATCCTTGAGCACCAGCCCGCTGTCGGGGAAAATATTTTTCGCCGTCCGCATGGGAATGGGCGTCAAGAGAATGCTTTCTCCTTCTTCCCTCTCGCCGAGCGTCACGCTGCCATCCTCGTGACTGGCGATAAACCCTCCACGCGCTTCAACGAACGGGCCGTCCGAATCAGTGATGCGGAGAGAAAGTGCCACACCCTGCTGAATGACCGGCTCGATCATGGGGAGCGGCATAGGGCGCGTCTCACGCTTGATGAGCATGAAGGGTTGCTGCGTCCGTCCGGGATCAACGTCGAAGATCAGACCGGGGAAACCGTTGGGGCAATCTTCAGGGGCACGGGCAACGAGGCGATCTTCATCAGGGTCGTTGTCAAGGAACCGGCCATAACTGTCATACAGCCAGATTTCCTCAGGACGCGTCCGTGTCTCCGACACATTTCATCTCCCTTGCTGCGTGACCCCACCGTCAGCCGGGAGTGTCACCAAAAAATCCCGCTACCCCCGTCTCGACGCATTTCCGCATCAGAGAAGAGAGCGCAAGCCTTCCGACATCATCGAGCTCAGCCGGAAACCCTTCTTCCTCGCGCGGATTGGGCAGGGTGTCCACCATCGCCGCATAGAGATCGACGAACAGGGTGAAATGCGTGAAGACGTGCTTCACCAGACCCACCGGTCGCCAGTCGAGCGCCCGAAGCGTCTTCGCCTGCCGATCGGCGAACGGGGCCTCCTCCCCGATTTCTCCCACAGCCCAGCGATTTGACCGCCATTCCGGACCCGGCAGTTCGAGGGTGCCGCCGAGAAGACCATGTGGAGGACGCCGTCGGAGGAGCACCCTGCCGCTCCTGTCGAGCAGCAGGAAATGCACTCCATACCGGACCGGCCGTACGACCTTGGGGGCCTTACGAGGGAACTCCGTCTGCCTCCCCAAACGCCGGGCTTCGCAGGGGGCCTGCCAAGGGCAGAGAACGCAGGCGGGAGAACGGGGAACGCAGACTGTTGCGCCGAGATCGAAAAGCGCCTGCGCGAAATCGGATGGCCGTTTCCGCGAGGCTTTGCCCACATTCAGTAATGCAGCCTTTTGGGCCAGTTGCTTGCGTGCGCCCGGCAGAGGGTCTTCAACCGCGAACAGCCGGGCGGTGATCCGCTCGACATTGCCGTCCACCGGCACGACCGGCACTCCGAACGCGATGGCGGCGATCGCCGCTGCGGTATAGGCACCGATACCGGGCAGCGTCAGAAGGCCGGTCACGTCCAATGGAAAGCCGCCGAGACGAACAAGGTCCTGCGCGCAACGATGCAGGTTGCGGGCGCGGGAATAATAGCCCAGCCCGGCCCATGCCTGCAGCACGTCGTCGAGGGGTGCCCGTGCAAGGGTCGCGACATCGGGAAAGCGTTTGAGGAAATTGTGGTAATAGGGGATGACCGCCGTAACCGTCGTCTGTTGCAGCATGATCTCGCTGATCCACACATGATAAGGATCGGCGACTTCGCCATGAGGCGCGCGCCATGGCAGAGTCCGGCGGTTATGGTCGTACCATGCGAGAAGATCTGAGTCTGACAGAGTCACGGAAGCGCTTATGAAACCCGCACGCCCGACAGGCAAGAGCAAGGCAGGCGAAGCTCCTCCCCCTCCGAAACGCGCCTTCAAACCGCGCGACCTCGGCGTGCTGATCCCCGGGATCACGCGGGAAGCTTTCAGGAAACGGTCACCGGCCCATGTCACCCTGTTCATCGACTGGATGCAGATTGTCGGACAGGCTCTCGCCGACCGGACCGAGCCCCGGAAGCTCTCCGCCGGCACCCTGACCATCGCCTGCCGGGGTCCCGTGGCGATGGAAATCCAGCACATGCAGACAGCGCTGGTCGATCGTATCAACACATGGTGCGGGCACAGGATCGTCGACCGACTGAAGCTGGTGCAGGATTTCCAGCCAACCAGCCCGCATCTGGCGACGGGGGCAAAAAAACAGCCACGGGTCAGCGTGCCCCCGGTGGTGGTCGCGGATCTGCCTGAGGGCCCCCTACGGGAGGCGCTGGAGGCGCTGGGCACACGACTGGCCGAACGTAAGGCGGCACAGAAATAGCCCCTCAGGTTTCCCGCAAGGGAGACCCTTTGCCAGAGCATGGCAGAATCGCATGCCCGACCCCAATTTGTTTACCTATTGGCTACGGAGACATGAGAAAGACGCGCCCGGCTCCGGGCACTCTGCTTCCGGAGATGTCAAATCGCCATCTGACCGTCCGGAGACACACATGAAACACGCCACGCACAATCGGGATGCCGATCTGCAGGCCGAGCACGATTTTCTGCTTCGCTGGCGACGTACATCATCGCGAGACACCGCCGGGATGCTGCGGGCCAGTCTACTGCGTCGCACCAACCCCGATCTCGTGAAGAAAGTGGAGATGGAGAAAGAGCCGGTCCTCACCTCCGTCGACTGACCTCCTGCTTCCACAAAGGCTCCGCCCGCGCTGTCGCGGGTCGGAGCCATCCGCTGGGTTGCTTTATGGAACGCAAACCAGCTTGCGGTTGATGAACTCCTCGATGCCGAACTCGGACAACTCACGACCGTAACCGGAGTTCTTGATCCCGCCGAAAGGCAGTTCCGGACCGCCGCCGCCCATGGCGTTGATGAACACCATACCGGTTTCGATGCGTTCCGCGACACGCCAGCCGCGCTCGATATCCTTCGTATAAACCGAACCGCCAAGGCCGAATGGCGAGTCATTGGCCAGCGCGATGGCCTCTTCCTCGTCACGAACACGGTAGATCGAAGCGACCGGACCAAAGATCTCCTTGTAGAAGATCGGGTTATCCTTCGTGATATTGGTCAGTATCCCGGCCCGCATGAAGAAGCCGTCATGGTTGAGACGCTCGGCACCCGTAAGCAGGGTTGCCCCGCCTTTCACGGCAATATCAACCTGTTCGAGCGTAAGGTTCAGGGCGCTCTCGCTGCTCATCGGGCCATGCGTGTTGTCCGGGTCGAGCGGATCGCCATAACGGAACTCGCTGATCGCGGCCTGCAGGCGACCGGTAAATTCGTCGGCGAGACTCTCGTGGACGATCATCCGCTTGGCGGCAGTGCAAACCTGCCCGTTATTTTCGAAGCGCCCGTCAATGGCGCTGCGGATCACGAGATCAAGGTCGGCATCCTCCAGCACGATGAAGGCATCGGTCCCGCCCAGTTCCATGGTGCTCTTCTTCAGAGCCTTGCCCGCCTGCGCGGCCACCGCGCTGCCCGCCCGCTCACTGCCGGTCAGCGCAACACCACAGATTTCCGGTCGTGAGATGAGCTGTTCGGACTGATCGTTGCTGATGAAGAGATTGGTATAAGCCCCCTCGGGCGCACCGGCGTCGATGAACAGTTGCTCGAAGGCCAGCGCACACTGCGGAACGCTCGGCGCATGCTTTACCATGACGGTATTGCCTGCCATGAGATTGGGAGCCGCGACACGGGCGAGCTGATAGTAAGGGTAATTCCAGGGCTCAACGCAGTAGATGACACCGAGTGACTGGCTGATGACCTGCGCCTTGTGGCAGGAGGTCTGAATGTTGCGTGGTGCGAGGATGCGCTCGGCGTTGTCGGCATAATAATCGAGAATAGCGGCGGAAAACTCGATCTCGCCGACGGATTCCCGGATCGATTTACCCATTTCAAGCCCGATGAGGCGTGCGTGCTTTTCCTTGTCCCGGCGAAGACTCTCGGCGGCAGTCTTGAGGATTTTCTTCCGGTCATCGAAGGAACGGTGACGCCAGTCATCGCGCCAGAGAGCATGCGCCTTTTCCAGTCTGGCACTCATCTCAGCATCGGTGTGCTCGTCAAAAGTCTTTTCAACCTTGCCTGTCGTCGGATTGAGCGTCTTGTAAGCTGACACGATGATCTCTCCTCTCTGATATTGCGGGCTGAAAGCCGTCATCTGCATCGGAAGCAGGGATGTTGGCTCATACTCCAATGAATTCGCGCAAACAGGAAGAGGTCAGGAGCATCTTGCGCCTCTCCCCGCATGCAGCCCCAACGCGCCACTAAACGCCAGCGTTCACGTAGCGCGGCCGATCGTTGCCGAAATATGATGAACACGCTCATTTCTGTCGCGGGTAAGAAATTCTTAATTTGGACCGTCTAACGAAAGACAGAAGCTTTTCGCTCGAGGAGCCGATTGCCCTGCCGCTGAGCCGACAGGGTTCTGTGTGGGGCTGTTCTGCCGTGAGTGCGCCAAAAACCTTCGTCATCAATCTTGAACGCCACACCAGTCGGCTTGCGGCCTTCTTCCAGAACAATCCGGGTCTTCGCGATGTGGAGGTCTTCCGGGCCGTGGATGGCTGGTCTCTGTCCCGACCGGACCTTATCGTCGGCGGCATCATCGCGCCTGACAATAAATATGTAGAACCAGCTCTCGGCGTGCTGATGTCCCACCTGACCCTCTGGCGCTTTGCCATAGAGCAGAACCAGACCATCACCATCCTTGAAGATGATGTCATTCTTGCGAGCGATTTTTCTCCGCTCACCTGTGAACTGGCAGCCCCGCAGGAAGAGTATGATGTGATCGTGTGGGGGGCGAATACGGACTGGCCGATAACGGTGCGTCCCGGAAGAGGACTGCCGGAAACCACACTGATATTCGACCCACAATCCGAATCAGGACAAACTCCACCCGAAGGACGCACGCACACCCCGTCCCTGCTCCCTCTCACGGGGTTTGCCGGGATCAGCGCCTACACGATCACGCCGCAGGGAGCACAAACGCTTTTCACCCGCCTGCTGCCGATCGGGAACCAGCCTGCCCGCACGCGTTATTTCGAAGCCGGACTGGGGCTCCAGTCCCATTTCATCGAATGGGCTAACAGCGGACTGGATGTGGAACTGAACAGACAGACAGACACAATGAAGTTTTATCTGTGTTTCCCGTTCCTCGCGATTCCCTCCAACGACTGGTCAACATCTTCCTTCACGCGGGAAGCCCATACCCTGTGTGCATGACACAGAACTGAAAGCCTTTTCCACTTCTCCCGACACGAGATTGGTGAACAGATCCCGCAACTTCTGAACGGCAGCTGCGTTTGAACGGCAAAGCACGACCACATGACGACCGGGAGAACCACATGTCTGAAGAGAACACGCGCACCCCCAGCATCAAGAACGGGCTGCACGATCATCCGCAGGGCAGCGGCGAGACCAGAACAGTGGATCAAATTGCGCCGGGTGGCGAACTCCATCAGAACGTGGCTCATGACGGTGACCATGCGGATGGCGTCACCCATCTGACAGACAATTTCGGTCTTCGTATTGCGGATAACGAAAACTCCCTCAAAGCAGGTACGCGCGGACCAAGCCTGCTTGAAGATTTCATCCTTCGTGAAAAAATCTTCCATTTCGACCATGAGCGCATTCCGGAGCGGATTGTGCACGCACGCGGCTCCGGTGCGCATGGCGTCTTTGAATGCACAAAAGCCATTCCGGAACTGACCAAAGCGTCCATTTTTCAGAAGGTCGGTGCAAGCTGCCCCGTTTTCACACGCCTATCCACCGTGACGGGTGGCGCAGGGTCAGTTGACACCCCCCGCGACGTGCGCGGATTTGCCGTCAAATTCTATACTGACAGCGGCAACTGGGATCTAGTCGGCAACAATATCCCGGTTTTCTTCATTCAGGATGCCATCAAGTTCCCCGACCTCGTCCATAGTGTGAAAATGGAAGCGGACCGAGGGTATCCGCAGGCCGCAACCGCGCACGATACTTTCTGGGATTTCGTCAGTCTCATGCCTGAATCCCTGCATACTGTCGTGTGGGCGATGTCCGATCGCGGCATTCCGCGTTCCCTGCGGATGATGGAAGGGTTTGGTGTCCATACTTTCCGTTTCGTGAATGAAAAAGGCGAAGGAAAATTCGTCAAATTTCACTGGAAACCTGTTCTCGGCATACAATCGACAACATGGGATGAGGCTGTAAAAATAGCCGGAGCCAATCCTGACTTTCACAGGCAGGATCTGTTCGAAGCCATCGATCAGGGCGATTTTCCGGCATGGGATCTGGGTGTTCAGATATTTGACGAGGCATGGGCCGAGAAACAGCCTTATGACGTGCTGGACGCGACGAAACTCGTGCCGGAAGAAGAAATTCCCGTTGATATCATCGGTCGGATGACACTCAACCGAAACGTGGACAATTTTTTTGCCGAGACCGAACAGGTCGCATTTATGCCGACCAACATCATCCCCGGCATCGACTTCACCAACGATCCACTGCTTCAGGGGCGCCTGTTCTCCTATCTCGATACCCAGAAATCCCGTCTGGGCACGACAAACTTTCACCAGATCCCCATCAATGCGCCGAAATGTCCGTTTCACAACTTCCAGCGTGACGGCATGATGCAGACACTGGTTCCGACAGGCCGGGCCAATTACGAACCCAACAGTCTGGCGGAAGCAGGTGAAAACGGTGGCCCACGCGCCTGCCCCACAACGGGTTTCTCGACGTTCCAAGAAAACGCCGAGCGCAATGATCCGACAGAGAAAGTTCGCACCCGAGCTGAGACTTTTTCCGATCACTACAGCCAGCCAGGACTGTATTACCGTTCCCTCACGGAGAACGAACAGGCCCATCTTGCCTCTGCCGTCGTCTTCGAGTTGTCGAAAGTCCAGATTGAGCATGTTCGCAACCGTGTCGTGGCTCAGTTCCGGAATGTCGATGAGTCTCTTGCGAAACGTATTGCCGTTGGTCTCGCCATCGACCTTCCTGAAAAGGCCAAACCCGCCAAGGAACCTGTCGATCTCGGCACATCGGACGCTTTGTCAATTCAGAAACAGGCGAAGAACACAATGCAGGGGCGCAAGGTCGCCATCCTGTTCGCGGAAGGTTCTGATCTGGCTGAAATCACGAAATTCAAGAAGCTGATCGAAGCTGAAGGCGGCACCCCGGCACTCGTGGCGCCGAAAGTGGGTGGAATTCCCGTCAAAGGCGGAGAACTCAAGGCCGACGGCTTGCTGGCAGGCTCTCCCTCTGTCCTGTTCGATGCCGTGATTTCGATTCTTATGCCGGAACAGGCGGAAAAACTGGCAAAAAATGCGGCGGCCCTGGAATGGTTCATGGACGCCTACGCCCACTGCAAAACGATTGCCCATTGCAAGGGAACGCAGGTTATTCTCGACCGGGCTGGCATCCAGAAAGACGATGGCGTTGTGCCGCTGGATGAATTTAAAAAAGTTGGTGTCAAGCGGCACTGGGAACGCGAAGCGAAAGTCCGTGATCTCGCCTGACGGCCGCCAGCTTCCACTCTGCCTGTTACGGAAAGCCCCCGACTGCGACACTGCAGTCGGGGGCTTCATATATTGCCCAATCTCCTGAGCAAATGAGGCGTTATGGCAAGCGCGCGTTCAGGGAATCATCTTTTTCATGATCGTCATGGCGATCAGGTACAGAAGCAGATAAAAACCCGGCACAAGAAAGATAAACCGCTCGATATCACCAAACATGATCAGATATCCTTCACTTCGCTACCCTGATGCTGTGCCTCGAACAGCACCGCACCTGCACTCGCAGTAAGAACAATCATCACCGTTCCCACCACCCACGCGAAATACCACGGCCCCTGATCACCGACGAACACAGCGAACAACAGCGCAACGACGACTGCCAGCGCCAGACCGACCATACGGACAAGTTGCATGACATGATTCCTCAATAGCTGTGGGGGTCTTGCACTACGTCTTCAACACGCACCTTGCCGCGCATGACGTAGTAACACCACGATGTGTAAGACAGAATAATCGGCATGAAGATCAGCACCACGATCAGCATGCAAGTCAGGCCATAAGCACTGCCTGTCGCATTCCACACTGTCAGGCTTTCGTCAGGCATTGTCGAAGACGGCATGAGAAATGGAAACATCGACACAGCGACCGATCCGATTGTCCCGATCCAGGCGCCAAGGCCACCCCACCATCCGACGACCGGCGCGTTTGCCTTCAGCGACAGGACGCCGGCAAGCATGCTGATGACCCCGAAAGCGGGGAAAAGCCAGAGCAACGGATAATCATAATAGTGCGCGAGCCACGCGCCGGTCACACGCGCCACTTCCTGTCCATGCATCGGGTTTGCCGCCATCGCGGGATCTACGGTTCCTGTCAGAACATAACCACTCATGGAGAAAATCCTGAAACCCCCGACGACAAACAACAGTGCGGCGATCACCCCACCGCCCATGGCATAGCGACGCGCCCGGCCATAGATCGGCTCTTCCGAGCGCAGCATCAGCATCGCGCCCCCCTGATACACGCTGAGTGAGACAGCCATCAGGCCGCAGAGGATTGCGAAGGGGTTCAGGAGATAAGAAAGAAATGTCTCGTCCTGATAATACTGGCCAAGCCAGTCATAATGATAACCCACGCCCTGCATCACATTTCCGAATGCGGCCCCGTAGATGAACATGGGAACGAAACCAGAGATCAGAAAGACCCAGTCCCAGCTTGCCTTCCAGCGTCTGCTGTCAGCCTTGGAGCGATACTCGAATGCCACCGGACGCAGGATCATGCTGAACAGCAGCATGATCATCACCACGTAAAAGACCGAGAATGACGTCGCATAAAGGGTCGGGAAGGCTGCAAAGATCGCGCCACCACCAAGAACAAACCACACCTGATTTCCGTCCCAGTGCGGTCCGATGATGTTGAGCATCGTGCGACGTTCGCCATCATTCCGCCCGACCAGACGCAGCAATGTACCAACACCCATATCCATGCCGACCATCAGCCCGAGACCGATAAACAGCACGCAGAGCAAAGCGCCCCATATGAGTTTCACAACTTCATAATAGTCCATGGGTCAATCTCCCATGCCCGTGACGAACACATCGTCAGGGACGACATGAACGGATGCGCTCTGAGCGTGATGCGCGTCATGCTCAGGGCCGAGACGGGCGAATTTGAACATCAGGAAAAGCTCGGCTGCGATGAAGATCGAGTAGAGCAATGCAAATCCCGCCAGCGAGAACACCATGTAAGACACACCGTGGGAGGAGGCGGACAGATAGGTCGGCAGAAAGTTAAAGACCGTCCACGGCTGACGCCCGGCTTCCGCCGTAATCCAGCCGAACTCGGTCGCCAGGATCGGGAGTGGAATCGACCACAGACATAGTTTCAGCAACAGATGGTTGCGGTTCAGCCTGTTTTTCAGACTGACATAGGCGCCAAGGGCAAATAGCAGGAAGAACCACAGGGACAGGACAACCATGATCCGAAAGGACCAGAATGTGACGAACACATTAGGAAGAATATCCGGTTTCGTGGCATCGACCACGGACTGCATCTGATCTTCCGTAATAGCTGCTACATCCTGCCCCGGCGCATGTTTCATCGCCAGAAAGCCGAAACCCATATCGGCTTCATGAGCCCTGAATTCTGCCAGAGCGGTTGCGGAATGCGTCTGATCATAATGATGGAGCGCAACCAGTGCCTGAATACCTGAGGTTATGCGGGGTTCAGCCTGTGTCTGCAGCTCCTTCATCCCGATAATGGTCGTGTCGAAAGAATGTGTCACCAGCGGGGACAAAACGAATGGAATACCAACTTCCAGATGATTTTTCTGCTTTTCATCATCGGGAATGGCAAATGCCAGCCAGGGTTCGTAAGGAGGGTGACTGTTCTCCCAGAGCCCTTCGATCGCCGCAATTTTGGTCGGCTGGTGTTCATAGTCAAGGCGACCAAGAACATCCCCAAGTGTGATCACCGCTACCGTCGAGATGATCCCGAAAATCGCCGCCATGCGGAATGATCGTGCAGCAAATTCTTTGTTACGACCCTGAAGAATATAGAATGCGCTGATTCCCATCACAAACATGGCTGCGGTGACATAGCCCGCCACAGATGTATGAACGAACTTCGCCTGAGCATCCGGATTGAAAATCACCTGCACAATGCTGTCCGACTGCATACGCATTGTGTCCGGATCAAAATGGGCTCCCTGAGGCACATTCATCGCGGCATTGGCAACGAGAATCCACAATGCCGACAGGTTGGACCCCAGAGCGACGAGGAACGTCACAGCCAGATGCGCCTGCCGACTCAGGCGATCCCATCCGAAAAACATCAGTCCAACGAAGGTTGATTCCATGAAGAAGGCCATCAGACCTTCAATGGCCAGTGGTGTGCCGAACATGTCACCAAAGAAATGGGAATACATGGACCAATTAGTCCCGAATTCGAACTCCATGGTAATACCGGTGGCAACACCTATGGCAAAATTGATGCCGAACAGTTTGCCCCAGAACTGGGCCATGTCCTTATACACCTGCTTACCGGTGACGACGTACACCGTCTCGATAGCAGCGAGGAAAAAAGTCAGGCCCAGAGTCAGTGGTACAAACATGAAATGATAAAGGGCTGTCAGCGCAAACTGGAATCGCGAAAGATCGACAACCATGGGATTTATGGAATGCACGTCAGGTCTCCAGATTTTCTCTATCTGTTTTAGAAGTCACCTTATAAGTCATTGATCTTTTCCTTCTTCTTATATTTTCTTATCCCGGAATTTTCCCTGCTCCAGCATGATAATCCTTCCTGGAAAATGGATATTCCGAAGTCTATGGGTGATACACAGCACAGTGGTCGTCTTCGGAATAACGTCCAGAAAACTGTGGATAAGCTGACATTCCGTTTCTTCATCAAGACCTTCCGTTGGTTCATCGAGGATGATCCAGGGGGTATTGCGAAGAATAGCCTGCGCCATCGCGAGCCGACGCGCCTGCCCGCCGGACAGCTTTACTCCGGCCTCACCAATCAGCGTGTTCAGCCCGGCAGGAGAATTTCGAATGAATGCCCCGATTTGGGCGGCGTCCAGCGCACGCCACATTGCATCCTCATCGGCATACGGACAGGCGATCAGAAGATTCCTCCTGACACTACCGACAAAAAGATGAAAATCCTGAGAAACGACGCTGATACATTCAGCCATGACTTCCGTATCGAGCGTCCGCAGATCGACACCCCCGAAGGTAATGTTGCCTTCCTGAAAATCATAAAATGAGAAAATAACTTTTATAAGACTGCTTTTCCCGGATCCGGACTCCCCGACAAGCGCCACGCGCTCCCCCGGCCGGATGACCAGATTAACATCCTGAAACACCGGCTCCGTTCGTCGGGGATAACACATCGTAACATGCGCCATCTCCAGACCATGATCTAAAAGACCATGATAATATCGAGTATTTTTCTCCGTTTTCTCAGTATCACACAGAGGAAATACCCGATCCGCAGCAACCCGTGCGCGCAAGGCCGCCATTCTGGTCGCCACGAGCGGGGACACAAAACCAAACGCACACAACGTCCCGAGCATGAGCATAGGCACGCAAGAACCCGAAATTTCATGAGATTGCATTGCCTCGACCGCAATGACGATGATTGCAAGAGTTACACATATCATCAGGAAAGAGTTCAGGGCCCTCGCACCACTCTCCCTTACAAGCAGCCGGATGCGTGCCGTTCCTATCTCACGCTGAAGAGTCTCAAATCGGGCGATGATGCCGGTCACGGCACCCATCACGCGCAACTCTCCTACCCCCTGGATTGCCTCCACCAGATCACCCCGCATGATTTCCTGCCGTCGCGTGATGAACTGCGTTCCTTCCTCACATAATCTTCCCGCGATCCACGGAAGAATGAGACCGGAAATCACAAGTCCAGAACAAAGGAAAATGGCTGCTTCTTTAGAGACGGAAGCCATCAGACCAACCGCCACGCATCCGCAGACCAACGCCGTGCTGACGGGCAGCACCACATCCGACCATATCGTCGCCAGCGTGTCTGCGTCCGCAGCGAAGCGGGCCATCATGTCCCCGCTTCTGTTTTCCTCTGACAGGGCAGGCATCTTCGGAATAAGATTTGCGAAAACCCACGTCCTGAGCCGACCAGTTACGCGCAGGACCACATCATGCGTGGCCACGCGCTCGCCATAGCGGGAAAGAATACGTATGGTCGCAAACAAACGGACCCCGGCCGCAGGAAGAAACATGTTGAACGCATTCTGCGTGACATATCCTCCAAGACCCGCTTGCGCCGCTGCGGCCAGCAACCAGCCAGAGGTGACCAGCAAACCGAAATCCGACAGCGCCGCGCCACAGGACAATCCGAACGCCAGCGCCATGCGGCCCTGCAATCCTTTTGATAAGAGCAATATTTTCCTGAACACACTCATGCCACTACACCCCGAAGAGTGCGCACGTCCGTGACTGTCCCGCCACTCACATGCAGGACATGGTCCGCCACCTGCATCATCTCAGCCCGATGCGTCGCCACGATCACGATACGGCCCGTGACATTCTGCCGAATGGAACGAATCACCCGCGCCTGACTGTCACCATCCAGCCCGGCGGTTGGCTCATCCAGCAGCAGAACGGAAGAATTTCTCAGCAATGCGCGAGCAAGAGCCAGACGCATTCCCTGACCGCCGGAAAGACCGATACCATTGTCTCCAATGACTGTTTCGAATCCCTCCGGCGTAGCCTCAATGAATGCCAGCGCATCCGCCTGACCGGCTGCCTCGCGGAGTTGAGCGTCGGTCGCATCCGGCGCTGCGAGACGCAGGTTCGCCGCGATACTGCCTTGAAAAAAGTGAGGCCGCTGAGGCACCCAGCCGATCGACAACGCCGCCTTACTTTCGCGTCCTTTATCGTCGAGGCTTATGATACAACCAGCGGATGGCGTGATCTGACCGAGAAGCAGCCGTATTAATGTCGTCTTGCCCACCCCGCTCGAACCCGTCAGAACCGTTAGCTGACCGCGACAAAAACTTGCGTTTACACCAGCAAGAATCTCGGGACCGTCAGCATCGTAACGGGCACTCAGGTTTTCACAGGACAGACACGATACGCTGACGGATTTTTCCGTCACCTGCTGCTCTGCACCCATCAATTCTGGTAATGCGAACACACCCACGATCTTCGTGCAGGCAGAAACAGCATTCTGTCGTGCATGATAACTGGCGGAAAATGCTCGCAATGGTGCGAAATATTCCGGCACGAGCAGCAGAATCAGAAAAGCTGAGCGAAACTCTGCCGTTCCTGCCAGCAATCTCGTGCCCAGCACAACCGCAACCAGAGCGATGGACAGACTTGCAAAAAACTCCAGCGTGGCCGTCGTAAGAAACGCAATTTTCATGACCGACATCGTCGTGCGCCGATAGTCATCGGACAGGACAGATATTGCCCTAACCGCTTCGCGCGTGCGCCCGAACAGACGCAGCGTTGTCATCCCCTGCAGAAAATCGAGAAACGCACTGCCCAGACACAGGAACTGCGTCCATTGCCGATCCATCACCGCCTGCGCCCGATAACCCACAAGAGCCATGAAGACAGGAATAAGCGGCCCTGTGCAGACAAGGATCGCGAAGCTCCAGCCATCGACACGAAATACCACCGCCAGAATCAAGAGAGGTAGCACCATCATCAGGGCGGCGCGTGGAATATAATGAGCGACATACGGTTCCAGCGCCTCGGTGGCGTCCACGAGCGTGGCGGCAAGCTCTCCGCTGGATCGGCCGACAAGCCCGACAGGGCCAACGTGAAAAAGATGTGCGAGCAGATCACGCCTTACCGCGGATGTGATTTCTACACCCACACGCGCCGATAAAATGTCCGCACCCCACTGGAAAACGCACCGCCCTCCGGCAGCGAGCAGTACCCAGACCATGACGGTTTTTTCCGAATCGAAAGTCCGATGACGAAACACCAGCCCGTCAACCAGATCCGCCAGCAACATCAACTGGACAACCAGCAGCACGGCGGCAATGCCCGCCACGAGCAGGCAGGGAGCAAGCTTACGGCCTGCCCGCCGGGTCAGCCGCTCCATGCTCCATTCTTCGTTTTCCGATTTCGCCTGCATTGTCGTTTGCCTGTTTCCATGCCGACGGGAGGACCCGACTCCCACGCAACACTTTATTGATACCACATATAGTTTACTAAATAATTTAATCAATAACGGATTTATAAAATATATTGGCCGAAAAAGCCCAAAACAGCACATATTTTGGCTTATAATTAACATATTTTATTAATTAATATGAAAATCGCGCACAGCACGTAACGGCGCAGACCATCGCTCCGCAGCTCTTAGAGGCTGTTCAAAGGTTCTTTGCTGGCGCGCTTCCTGCGCACCAATGCTCCGGGTCCGCCTGCCCGCTCCGCTTCACGGCTCAAAAACACGCGCGTGGCTCATCAGAGAGCGTTTGAATCAACCTCGGATTCTCATTGAAAAAAGCTGAAACGTCTGCCTCTCACCCGCGAGGTGTAAATCTGAATCTCACGGCCCGGGAGGGGCGCGTCGAAAGCACGCCAACGGGCAGCACAGGCTCGTCGTCCACAACCGCAAACTGATAAAGCTGCACCAGCCGCGCCAGAACCAGAACGGCCTCGGTCATGGCAAGCTGCGCGCCGATGCAGACATGCGGACCAGCTCCGAACGGCAGAAACGCGAACCGATCAGGCTCCGGGCCATCGAGAAACCGTCCCGGATCGAATGCATCGGGATCACGCCATAACCCGGGATTGCGATGGAGCATCCAGAACGGCAGCAGCAGCATTGCGCCGCGTCGCACAATCTGCCCGCAGAGCGCCACATCCTCGACCGCTTCCCGCCCCGTCATGAAAGCCGGCGGAAACAGGCGCAACGCTTCACGAACCACCGCGGTTGTCACAGGAAGAGCGGTCAGGGCGGCCGCAGCCCCTTCCGGTGAGAGGTCCACATGCCCGACCTCCTCCGCCACCGCCTCCTGCCATCGTGGCACGCGGCCCAGCAGCCAGATGGCCCAGAAAAGCGCCGTCGCCGTGGTTTCATGACCGGCGACGATCATTGTCGCCACCTCATCCACCACCGCCTGACCCGGCGTCATGCCGTTCACACCGAAGGCCCGCACGAGCAGGTCGAACAGGTCGCGGGCCTCCTCCCCGTTTTCAAGCACCGGCCGTTCGGCGATGATCGCCTCGATCAGCGCCACCCACCTGCGGCGAAATCGCGCACGACGCCAGTCCACGAGTGTCGGCACGGAAGGCGGCAGCAAAAAATCCGTCGGGCGCGGCTGGCCGATGCCCATCATGAAGGAGGTCACCATCCGACGCAGGATTCCGCCGAATGTTGCGCTCGTCATCGAAAACATGGTGACCGCAGCAATATCAAGCGCGAGAGTCTGTGTCAGACCGAACACATCGACGGACGTGCCGGTCGGGATGGCTGGCAGTGCATCACCGGCACAGACTGCGATATGCCGCGCCAGCGTCGGCACGACACGCGGCGTAAAAGCCGGCGCCATCGCACGGCGCTGCCGTCTCCAGACATCGCCCTCACTGACCAGAATGCCCTCTCCGACAATCGGACTGAGCACGCGCCGTCCCATCCGCAATCGCTGGAATGACCCGGACTGAGTTGTCAGCACGGCCTTGATAGCCTCAGACCCGGGCGCGAGGACCAGAGTCTTCCCCAGTGCGCGCAACGGCACGACAGGTTGGTGAAAGCAGCGTGCAGGGAAAGCCCCGAACCCGTTTCGTTTCAGCCGGAAGAGAACGCCGAGACCACTGACATCATCAGGCGCGAGTGGCGGCATGGGCGGAATGAAAAGCGAGGGCATAAGGCAAGAAATAGCGGCAAACCGGAGAGCGGGCCAGTGCGCCGGACACCCCTTCCGATCCGGAAGAGACCGTTCGCGCCTCAGCCATTACGTGTTTTTCAGGAGAATACCGGATCCAGATAGGGGCTGGAGGCATCGAAAAACAGCCGGTTGTTCGACAGTTCCGCCGCGATCACACGCAGGCTCGCCAGAGCCCGCAGGATCTCGACGCGCTGGGAGAGGTTGGTTTCACTCTGTTCCAGTCGCACCAGAGCCGCGACGGCTCCGCTGGTAGCACGCTCCGTGCGACCGTAGTGACCACCATAACGTCCGGTAAACTGCGCCATCCGGACCAGCATCTCCTGCACGTCTCGTGCCGCGGCCGAAGGCAACGCGCCCCGCTCCAGCACGGCCCGCAGATTGAGGATGGCCAGCCCCACCGTCATGCCGGACAGAACGCCGTGAAGATAGGCGTCGATCACCGGCCCCCGACGCCCCCCCACCGTATTGAGCAGCCGCACCATGCGCTCGATGCTCACGCCGATCACATCATGCGACATCAGCGGGTAGCGGCTGCGCGCCAGCTTGCGCAGCATCAGCAGGATCTGTGCCCGCATGTTCCAGCGCACACCGTCAGGATCGAGCGGCAGGAAAACACGATACATCCACATGCAGAACGCCATCGTCAGAAACAGCGGCATCGCGGTGTTGAAGAATGTGACTTCATCCAGCATCCGTTCATCGTTGAACGGGCTGATGAGGATGGTGAGGAACAGGTTGTAGGCCACAGCCCCCAGAATCGTTGCCGGATTGGAGAAGGCCAGACCGCCGATCATCATCACGGGAATGAAGCAGAGGGCCATCATTTCGTAAGTCGTGATGGCGGGCATAACGATGAATGCCATGAACGTGGAAACCACGATCACGCAGATCGTGCCGTGCAGGAAGGCCCTTGTCGCCACGGCTGGCGTTTCCAGCGTCGAGAACAGCGAATTGATGATGCCGACGAACATCAGGAAGAAGAGACCCTGAGGCCACCCCGTGGTGATCCAGATCACTCCCGCCACGAACATCGAGACGCTGGCCCGCAGGCTGTTACCGGTTGCCTGCCGCCAGTCACGCCATGTCTGTATGGGATAATGGAAATGATCATGCGCGGGCGGGTTGCGGCTGGCATCGAACTGCGCCAGCGATTTCCGCAGTTCGTCCAGCATATCGCCCAGCACATGCAGGGCCTGCCCCTCCCGGGTGATGACCGTCTCCTGCGCTACATTGACGGGAGGATTCGTCACCATCTCCATTTCCCGCGCCAGACAGGTGGCGGCGTCCACTCGGCTGGTGGCGCGGAGATCGCGGAGTTCCGTCATGACGGCGGTGAATTCGTCCGGGTCCCGCAGCCGTTCCGGCAGGGAAAGAAGAAATGTCCGGCTTCGGGCTGCGAGGGCACGCCAGTAGGGTCCATAGGTCGCCGGGTCGTCCATCAGGGCTGACAGATCGAGCCCTCGCGAAAACAGGGCCGCCACCCCGGACAGGGCGGCACGGGCATGGTCGCCCTCATGCCCGTGCCGCCCCATTTCGATTTCCGCGAACTCGATCTGATCACCAAGCCCGGCCAGCGTGGTCATCATCTCGGCGGACGTGCGAAGCACATCCTTGTCGCCTCCCAGAAGCGCTCCCAGAGTGTTGGCGGTCGGCTTCATGGCGACGATGTAGTTGTCGGCCAGCCGGTTGCGCGCCCGTTCGTTCAGCCTGAACTGGAACAGTGAAGAGATGACGGTTTCACAGACGATGCCGAGCGTGATGTAGGTCACACGCGCCATGGTGATCTGGAAGATGTGCTCGGGGTCCGAGATACCATCCAGCGAGATGATGGAAACGGTGAAGCCGCTCGCCCGCATCCCATGCATACGGTAATTGGCCATCGAAGCCGGACCGGGCAGAAGCGTGCCGATGAAGCACAACGCACCGATCGAGGCCGCCAGCAACAGAATGAACAGCAGTGGTTGCTGGGGTGCTGCGGCCACGAGCGTGAAGGCAACAAACGTGCCGACCACCATGCCGAACATGTGCCAGCGGGCCTTGGCCAGCGACTTGCCGCGAGAACCCTGCGCGATCATCCAGACTGTCAGGGGCGCCCATTGCGGGCTGCCGAGCTCCCACCACAGCGCAATGCCGAGTGCGATGAGGGAAGCGATCGTGGTCCGCAGCGCATAACCGAAATTCAGCAGGCTGGGAGCGTAAAACCACTTTTGACGGGCAATCCATTTTCCCAGCGGACCTGAGCCGAAGGGAGCGGAAAGACCGCTGCGAGCGAGAAGATGTTCGAACCGGGCCATGAAGGGGTGCTGTTCGGGAATCGCCCCATCACTCATGCCCGCACCTCACTTCGTTGTCTGAATACGACACCTGCCATGTCGGCTTACACCAGCATTCCTTCAAGCACGTATCGGTGGGATGAATAACTCAATTTCCTGCAGGCGAGAGATGCAATGTCTGCCTGATGGGTGCATCCCGCGCTCCCATCAGGGAGCGCATTAAGTGCAGAGAATTCAGTCGTCGTAGGACATCAGGGAATGCAGCGGCACATCGATTTTGTCGCGCCCGCGCAGACCTGTCAGTTCGATGAGCACCGATGCCCCGACCACATTCGCACCAGCCTTGCGCAGCAGGGCGATGGATGCGGCCAGAGTGCCGCCTGTCGCCAGGAGATCATCGGTTACGACGACGCGCTGACCGGGGACGATGGCGTTCGCCTGAATATGAAGCGTATCGCTGCCATATTCGAGATCGTAGCTGTAAGAAATCGTCTCGCCCGCCAGCTTGCCCGGCTTGCGCAGCATGATGATGCCGCAACCCAGACGGGTGGCGAGAGGCGCTGCCGTCAGGAAGCCGCGTGACTCGATGGCGGCGAGCTGATCCGGCTGCCAGGGCCCCACGGCGTGGGCCATGCGAGCGGTCGCAAGCTGCCACGCATCCGCGTTCCGCATCAGGGAAGAGATGTCATAGAACAGGATTCCGGGCTTCGGGAAGTCAGGTATATTGTCGATATATTGCTTGAGATCGATGTCGTTCATGGTCATGGAGCCGTGCCGGGAGAGCGGGTTGACGGGAAATCGTCTTCAGACGTGAAAGCGCTCCCGTGGAGCGCGTCATCGGACAGCGCGGCGGACACTACCCTGCGGGGAAAAGGGTCGCAAGACTGTGAACACACATGTCCTCAGGCCGAAATCCGCTCCTTCATGGCGGCGGAGACCACCTTGAGAAACCCGTCACGACGGAAAGGTTTCGGCAGCAGTTGCGCGGTGGGCAACGCCGCCACGGGACGGGGGCCATCGAGGGTGAAGTCACCCGACATGCAGACGACAGCCAGAGCGGGCAACCGCTCCCGCAGAAGCTGGGCCAGACGAAACCCGTCCAGCGGCCCCGGCAACTGCACGTCCGTAACAAGCAGGTCGTACATATTGGCCGCCTCGACAACGAGGTCGTACGCGGCTTCGCCATCCGCCGTCTCTGTCACCCGGTAACCGGCAAGGCCGAGAATTGTCGCCACAATATCGCGAATGGCCGGATCGTCCTCGACTACCAGAGCCCGCAGATTCGTCTTGGGAAGAGCCGGAACCGCCTCCCGGACCGGCAACACCGCATCCACGAGCACCCGTGGCAGCCAGAGTGTGACCCGCGTGCCATGACCGGGCGCGGAGGCGACCGTGACCCGACCGCCTGCCTGACGGCAGAAATCCACCACCATCGCCATACCAAGCCCTGTCCCGGCACCGTCGTCCTTGGTGGTGAAAAACGGTTCGAAGAGCTGATGCAGGACTTCCGGCCCCATACCGCAACCCGTGTCAGCAACATCCACCCTCACCCATGCACCGGCGGCAAGCGGCGTCACCTCCGACGACACGCGCAGTCCACGCTCGTCCTCAATGGGCAGCGTCAGGAGATTGACCCCTGTGGGAAAGGATACGTTCGTGGCGCGGATGCTCAGCGTACCGCCGCGCGTCATGGCGTCGCGGGCATTGATGGCCAGATTGAGGAGAGCGCTTTCAAGCTGCGCGGGATTGACCTGCACACGCCAGATGCCCGTCGCATCCCCACATTCGACGGCGATACGCGGACCGATGACACGCGCCAGAAGGCCGGTGGTGAGAGCGAAGATATCCGCCAGCGCCACCGTATCCGGTGCGGGCTTATCGCGGCGCGTGAAGGAAAGAAGCTGTCCCGTAAGAGTTTCGGACCGCCGCGCCGCATGAGCGGCGGCATCCAGACAATGCTGCATCCGCTCTTTGTCGGCGTCCTGCCCCGCTTCTGTCGCCAGTTCGAGATTGCCGAGAATGACCGTCAGAAGATTCTTGAAATCATGAGCAATGCCCGCTGTCAGTTGTCCAACAGCCCGCAGCTTCTGGGACTCGCCCAGCGCCCGCTCGCTGCGTAGGCGGAGTGTGATATCGTTGGCGGTCAGCACGAAACCGCGACGGTCCTCGGCGTCCAGAATGTCATCCGGCGCGAAGAACAGGGTCCGGCACAGTTCAAGGTCGGCGTCATTGATGCCCTTGCACTCAACCATGACCGGAGCCGCGCATTCACCGCGTCGCAGCGCCCGTTCGACATGCGCGAAAGGTTCGAGAAGGGGCTGACCATCAGCGACCAGCGCCGCGCTCAGGTCGTTGTAGGACAGCCCTTGCTGGAGAAAACCATCCTCCAGTCCCAGAATGGAACCCAGCCGGTCGTTCCAGTGACGCAGTTGCCCGTCCGTGCCGAACACGGCGACGCCGATGGTCAGGCTGTCGAGAACCGCGCGAAGCTGGAGCGCGAGATTACGGCTTCGGGCCTCCGCCCGCGCGGCCGCCAGCGAGGTGCGGTCAAGAACCCAGCCCGCCGTCACCATGATCAGCACGCCGATGACAATACCGAGCGCATCGAGCCGTTTCTGCCAGCTCGTATTGCGCAGCATGTCGGCAAGACGACCCTCGCGCCGGGCCGTATCCACACTGTTCAGGCTCATCAGAGCGGAATCAACGCCCTTGAGGGTGGCATCCGTATCAACCTGCGCGAGGGCGGCGTCGGGGGATGTCTGCCAGCCGGAAATCGTCTCAAGAGACGCACGCAACTGATCGAGACTGGGGGGACGAATGCGGTTCAGCCGCTCCTGCACGGCCTCTACGGCCGGAAAATCTTTTCGAACCGTGCCGATCCCGGCAAGCGCGTCGATAAAGCACTGTTTCTGAGCCGGATCATGCGTGGCGAGCCAGGCGAACCTGCAAAGCCGGGCCTGACCCACGCCTCTGTCCAGCGAGCGCAGGATCTGATCCGCGCTGGCGCTCTGGCGGTCCAGTTGACCATGCCGCGCCATCTCATTTCCCAGCTGCATGGCGAAGGTGCCGAACGTCACGATCAGCAACGCGGCTCCGAGGAGCGCAAGAACATGGGCCCGTTTGGCAGGATGACGCGCCATTTCTTATCCCGTCAGATGTTGCGCGTGCGGCATAGCGTCTTCATATCGGGCCGCCCGTCAAGTCCGTCGTGGACCATGCACGTTCCGAAGCAAACGTGACAACCCTTTCCCGTTGCGGACCATGCTGTCGCTGAGGGTGCCTTATGTCCGGATGGGCCGCAGTGGCAGGCACATCACCATGGCGAAGGCACCGACCGCCATGCCGATGGCCATCGGCAGCGGCGTACCGCCGGAAAAATGCGGAAGTGCTGAGAGCAGCCCGATCAGGATGCCAGCCACCGCGCCGAACACATACTGCATCGTGCCGGTCAGGGCGGAGGCTGTCCCCGCCACATGCGCATGGTCCGCCAGCGCACCCATGGTCGCATTGGGATAAATCACCCCCGTCGGGCTGAGCGTAAGCAGCATGGCGCCGATCAGGGCGACGATGATTGGAGACAGGCCGGGCGTCACCGCCGGATGACCGCCCATCCAGAACGCCAGCCCCAGCAGGACCAGACTTCCCGCAACGGAGATCGACGTCGCCACCGTCAGGATTTTGTGCGGATCAAAACGGCTGACCAGCGCCCCGTTGATCTGCGACGCCCCGATCATGAACACGGCGAACAGACCGAACAGCATGGAAAACTGGAAGGGCGTGAAACCGAACCCGTTGATGAAGATGGGTGAGGCCGCCGTCAGGTAGCTGAAGGACAGAAAGGTTGAGAAGGCGGAAATCAGCGCGTGGGAGAGGAACCCGCGATGCCCGAGCAGGGCGAAATAACGCGCCAACAGCATGATGGGGGGAAGGCGCTGGCGATTTTCCTCCGCCAGTGTCTCCGGCAGCATCCGCGTCACGAGCAGAACGCACAGCAGTCCATAAACCGCAGAAACCCAGAAGATCACGCGCCATGAGACGAACGTGACGACAATACCGCCGAGCATCGGGGCAAGGATCGGCACCACGCCCATGACCATCACCAGACGCGACATCATCCGCGCGCCCGCACGCTGGTCAGGCACCAGATCGCGCACGCAGGCCGTCGGAATGACCAAGCTGGCTGATGCGCCTATGGAGGCGACGAAGCGTGCGGCACTGAATGTAAGAATATCAGGGGCGGCGGCACAGACGGCGGAAGCCAATGCGAAGATCGCGTTCCCCACGATCAGCGGCCTGCGTCGTCCGAACCGGTCGGAGAGCGGTCCCACGGTCAGTTGCCCGATCGCCAGTCCGACGAACCAGATGGACAGCGTCATCTGCACCGAGGAGAGACTCGTGTGCAGACTTCTCACCATCGCCGGAAAGGCGGGCAGGTAGATGTCCGTGGAAATCGGTCCCACTGCCGTGAGAAAACCGAGCAGAACCGGCAGCCACCATGGAGTGGTTGCCTGAACCTCGTATTTTCTGCCCGACATCTGTTCTGAAGTCTGGATGTTGACGGCCATGCCGGTTCCCGACTGCTGTGGCTGCTTGCGATGCAAACAAGCTCATAAAGATGAGGATTTCATGGAGAAAGGTGTTTTTACGGTGGAGATGGCTGATATCGCCACAGGAAATGACTACCGGGTCAAAAATGAGGACATCCGGCAGCGTGACTCACTCCCGCACAACGCGCCGCAGCAGCCTGTAGCCAACCCACCCTGACACAATGAAGAGAATAATGGCGGTCACGGCACGACCCATCCCACCAAACTGAGCGCCGGAGCCCAGCAGCACGAATATGACAGTCTGAGGAAGACTGCCGACCAGTGTCGCCGCGGCAAATGGCGCAAACGCCACACCCGTCACACCGGCGAACAGGTTAAGCAACAGGGACGACCCCACGGGAAGCAGTCTCAGGATGACGATCGCTTCAAAAGGATGGCGCTGCAACATGGCCGTGACCCGTCCCAGATGCCGCAAGAGAAACCCCGGCGTTTCCTGCTTGCGCTCCATATGCAGGCGAACCCACTCCCGGCCACCCCATCGCGCCCAGAAAAAGCATCCCACGGACCCTGTGACGGTGCAGAGGGTGGCAAGCGCCGTCCCTTCCACCAGCCCATAGGTCACGCCTGCCGCAAAGCACAACAACTGACGAGGAAGACCGAAAAGACACCATACGGCGCCCGCAAGGCAGAAGAGGAGCCGCCCGCCCACACCCTGTCGCAAACGCACCGTATCGCCGAGCAGCGCGTGAACCCCCGGAACTTCCCGCAGCAGCAGCATGCCCGCCACCAGAACCGCCAGCATCAGGGCGGGACGCAGCAACGATGCGCGCGACATCCCATCCGGCACAGCCTTTGCTTCCCCCGTTGCCGCCCCCTCCGGCGCCCCAGAGGATGCAGGCCCGACGTTACGCTCGTGCGATCCTGTCTGTTTCCGCATGGGAGTTTCCCTCATGAGGCGCGGTAACACCTCCTTGCTCACGGTTGCAAGAGCGCGGTAAACGGGCAGGATGTCCGACATACGCCCCCCATCCTCTCCACAGTCCGACGACATGACCGTCCTGGACGGCATGACCCTGCGCGACCGTCGCCACGTATCAGCCTGGCTCCTGAGCATCTGCGTCATGCTGCTCGGCATGATCGCGCTCGGTGGCGCGACGCGGCTGACCGGCTCCGGCCTGTCGATCATGGAGTGGCGCCCCCTGACGGGCATCATCCCCCCTCTGACGCACACCCAGTGGGAGCATGAATTCGCGCTCTATCAGGGCATTCCCCAATACAAGATTCTGCATGACGGATTCGGGCTTGCCGGATTCCAGCAGATCTTCTGGCTGGAGTGGATTCATCGCTTCTGGGGGCGGCTCATGGGCGTCAATCTTCTTGGCGGACTGGCGTTTTTCGCGGCGCGCCGGGTGCTGACACGGGGACTGATCCTCCGGCTGGTGGTCTTCTTCCTGCTGGGCGGCCTTCAGGGGGCGATCGGCTGGTTCATGGTGGCCTCCGGCTTTCGGCCGGACAGCACGGCGGTCGAACCGGTACGACTGGTGCTGCATCTGGGCATGGCACTGATCCTTTATGTCGCCATTCTGTGGACGGCCCTGTCGGTCCGCTTTCCTTACCCTGAACTCCTGCCGGACAGGATGGGTGCACGTCGCACACGCGCAGCACTGCATGCAGCGCTCGGACTGGTAGGACTGACCATCGTGGCCGGAGGCTTCACCGCCGGAACGCACGCGGGCTTCGCCTACAACACGTTCCCGCTCATGGACGGCCATCTGATCCCCGAGGGATACGCGAAGCTCAGCCCGTTCTGGTACAACTGGATCGCCAACATCCCGGCCGTGCAGTTCAACCATCGCCTGCTGGCGACCGTCACCACACTGGCCATCGGGCTGACTGTTTTTCTGGGCATGAAGACGAAACTGGCACCGCGCGCGCATGCCGCTGTCGCCCTGCTCGGCTGGGCCGTGCTGATCCAGTACGCACTCGGCGTCACGACCCTGTTGCTGGTGGTTCCTGCCTGGGCGGGCACCACTCACCAGACTTTCGCCGCCATTCTGCTGGGGGTGGGCGTCTTTGCCATGCACACACTGCGGGGTGCGAAGCGGGGGCGTTAAAGCGCCTGCCGCCCGCAAGAGGGATCACCACCCTACCAAGGGCGGGGGGGGTGATTCCATTCTCTCTTCCTTAGAGTCCTTTTGGAAATTTCTGTTCCGGACCGGAAGCCCCCGTGTGGCGTAGAGGTGAAACAGGAAACCTGCCGGAAACAGCCAATCTGGCGCTTAACGGCCTTGCGGAAAGCTTGCGTTCGAAGGTGAACAGCAATTTCCAAAAGGGCTTTTAGTCCAGCAGCCACCGTTTCAGAACGAGAAGAGGCCGCCCCGCGAGCCAGCGGGACGAACGGTGCGGTGGTCTTCCTTCAGGGGGTGTGGGCTTTCGCCGTTCCCGGCGCGTGAGCGGCAGCATCCGTCACCTCTTTGCCCAGCCATGCGCCATGGAAACCAGCGCGAAGAAGCCCCGTCCGGATGTACGGGTTGCGTTTCATCACATTCCAGACGAACCCGCTGCGCCAGTTTTCGATCATCAGCAGGATCGGCCCCTGATCGATCCCCAGATATTCATTATCGACCCAGAAAGACTGCCCTTCCGGAAAGCTGGGGTTGAACGCATCCATGAAGCCATACTTGCCGTAGATGCGATCCCCATAACGACTTCTCAGATCACGTAGCGCGGGAATGACGATTTCCGGCGCGAAGGCGATGGAGCCCAGGGCTGCCGTAGGGGCGATGGTCCCATCGTCCTGCACATAGTCCCGCCCTGCCCCACGCGCCGAATAGGACAGGAAGTGGCGGTCCTGCCCGTCGATCTGTTTCGTCATCTCGCCCGGACCGTCAGAGGCGGTCAGCCCCCAGATCGTGCCGCTGTAATCTTTCCATTTTCCGGGATTTGCCGTGGCGTACGCCTGCTGGGCATAGACCGCGCGACGGCTGTTTTCAAAATAATCGATGCTTTTTCCACGCGCCCAGTCATCCTGAATGCCCCGGAAGTCGATCCAGGCGTGACTGTACTGATGCCCGAACAGCGGTGCGAAATTCAGGAAGGTCTGGCCGTAATAGCTGCCCCACCGTTTGTCGTTTGTGGCCAGCCATGCCTGCCATGATACCGGCTGAAGCGCATGATCCGGCGATCCAAGGCCGAGAATATAGGCCATCATCCCTTCGCAGTAGCCTTCCCAGTAGTTCGGGAGAAACTGATGCTCAGGGCCCCAGCCCATGCTCAGACGCTCGTCAGGCCGCTTCATCCACTGCCAGTCCACACGCCGGTAAAGGTCGCCTGCGAGACTGCGGATTTCTTTTTCGTCAGCGTTATCCCGATCGTAGAAACTCTCGGTGAACAGCACGCCCTCTATCAGAAGCGCCGTATCGATGCTGGACAGTTCGATATCGGGATTGAGTCGCAGACCCGTCTTTTCATCAAGGAAATGATAGAAGAAACCGTGGAAACCGGCTGCGTTTCTGGGGCTGTCATTCTGCGGCAGGCGCAGCAGGAAACGCAGCGTCGCCAGTGTGCGCCCGACCGCCTGCTCCCGGGTGATGTACTGCCGTTCGACACCGATGCCATAGGCTGTCAGGCCGAAACCGATGGAGGCCACGCTCGCAAAGGTCTGCGGCGATGGATAGCGATCCGGCACCAGCCCCGTATGAGGATCGGCGGACTGCCAGAACCAGAGAAAGGTCCGGTGCTCCAGATCGTCGATCAGAGCACGATCCGAAGCCGTTATCCCTCCGGGAGCCTGCAACTCCGAAGATTGACTGGCCCAAGCGGGATGATCCTGAACGATCCCTGCAATTCCTGTGAGCAGCACAGCCGCCGCCCATCGCCTGATCGAGGCGCTTCGTGTCATCCGACTTTCCTGCTGGCAAAGAAAGTCCGGCTGGTTGGGCCGGACCGGGGTGAAAAGAGTATCGCGGAAACGACCACGTGCCGGAGCCATGACAGAACTGCCAGCACGAATCATCTCCGATGTTTGCTAAATGTTGCGAAGCAAGACGATCTGCTTCTGATTCTCCGGCAAAGCCCTGGCCAACACAGCCCTAGACAGCAGGCGCACCCGTCAGATCCACGATCCATCGCGCCACCGCCTCGCCCAGCAACCTGTAACCGAAATCCCCAAGATGGAGGCCATCCGGGGACAGTTCCTCCCGGGTGATGCCATATTCGGCGCACCAGGATTTCATCCGTGTATAGCGGTTGAAGAACGGCAGACCGAGTTCAATGGCCAGAGCCTCAACGGCATCCCGAAAGGCCGGGAAGCGCGGATGCTCTTCCATCATCTGACTCCACTGAGGCCCGATCATGCCGAGATCACAACCATATCCCCGCAGCACTTCCAGATCGGCACGCGTCTGATCGATGAAAGCAGAGACGGGAAGATCCTGCCATACGTCATTGGTACCGCCCTGCCACACGACGAGGTCGGCACGATCCTCGATGACCTGTGGCAACCGTTCGTGCATCTCCGTGGCGCCATTGCCACCGATACCCCGGTTGATGACCGTCACACCGCTCGGCATGAAAGGCTGGAGCGTACGCTCGACAACCGGACACAAGCCGTTCTCCGGGGCGCTCGCGCCAACACCTTCACAGGTGGACGAGCCGAAGAGGCAAATTCGCACCGGATCGCCCGAGCGAAGCAGCCGGGTAAGACGTGGAAAATTACTCATCATGGGCTCCCTGTGTCGGTGAGCCCCATCCTCAATGAAGACAATGCTTCTGTGAAGAGTGCGTGTCCTGTCTGCGGTCGGTGGGCAGACCCTCTCTCAGGACACGGCTTTTTCCCGTGAAGGGGACCGGCCTATCGTGGCGGCCTCCCCCCGGGCACGGTTGCGTTTACGCTCGTACACGACGGTCACCCGGTAGAGGATCCACAAGCCCACAAGGTTGATGGTCGCCTGAAGAAGCCACCCCTCGCCGATAGTCGTGAAGATCAGGCGTCCGATCAGGTCGAGAACCGTGCCGACCGTAAAGACTTCCAGGGAATGACGACCGCACAGGGCGAGCGCCTGACCTAATCTTGTCTCGGAGAACTTCCGCGCCAGTTGCGAGGACTGAACGAGATAGAAGATCGACAGCACGTCCAGCAGCCGCAGGGGCGCGAGCGTGCTTTTGTCGGGCGACGGCAATGCAAGCGGGCGGATAACGGGCAGTCCCCACTGGGTCCACGGAAAGGCTTCCAGCAGGGAGAAGACGAGATAGCTGCCGCAAAGAATCCGCAGCCAGGAGAATGACGGCAGGTTGCCCTCATGGCGGCCCGCCTCGATCGCCCCGCACGCGCCGAGCATGAACAGGAACTGCCAGGCCAGCGGATCGAAATACCACCCGTCCGGATCGAGCCAGTTTGGGAAATTGACGGTGGGATCAAGATTGATCACCAGCCACAGAAGCATGCTGAGACCAAGCGCCACGAAACGATTGATTTTGATGAGCCCGTACATCAGCGGGAAAGCCGCCAGCAGCACCATGTAAAGCGGCAGAATATTGAGGTTGGAGGGCAGCGCATCCAGCAGGAACACGCGCCAGAGGTTCGAGACGCCGTGCGCCAGTTCCGGCTCGAGGAAATCGACCGGAACCGGCGTGAAATTACGCCATGTGCGGATGATGACAACGAAAGAGATCATCATCAATGTCTGGGCGAGGTAGAGCTTGCCGCAGCGAAGGGCGAGACGACGCAACGTTTCGACCGTGCCGTATTTCGAGAATCCGCGCCCATACGCCAGCCATGAAGCATATCCGGCAAGCAGCACGAAAATCTCCGCAGCATCGGCAAAGCCGAGATTACGCAGGGTGAGCCGGTTGAGAAGGTTCTGCGGCATGTGATCGACGAACATCATCAGCAGGGCGATGCCACGCAACGCATCGACGCGATGATCGCGCTGCCGTTTGATAACCTCGCTCCCGACCGCCTGCTGACCGCCCGACACCGAAGATTCACGGCTGCCGGCAGAAGACGTGTCCGAAACGGGGGACACGAGCCGGATGTCGGCCGGTGGCGCGGATGAAAGGGTGACCGTCATGGCATGTCCTGACTGAGGCCGGGAAAAGGAAACCTGCAGTGATGGCGCAACATATAACTATCAGGAGCGTTCTGATAAACTGCGTATGTGACATCCTGATAAGCTGAAATGTTTTACAACCTGTTCGGATGAGGACATTTTGGCGACCTCACATCTGGTCTCGGCAGGAATTTGACGTCATATACCCCTCCACAGCAGACAAAAGAGGCGGCGTCATGGCGATGCAAAACGATCCTTCCCGCGAAGATATCGAGAAGATCATCGGAGGCGTGACGGATCCGGTTACGGGGCATTCACTGCTGGACGCCGGTCGTGTCGAATCCTGCATGGTCGAAAATGGTCGCATCCGCGTCACTCTCGCCGTTTCCGCGACCGCCGCGGCGGGCATGGAAAAGGCCGCGTCGCTTGCGGAAAAGGCTCTGGACACGGCCTTCGCCGGATGGCGCTCCAGCGTGCTTCTCACCGCTCACCGTGCCCCCGCCGCACCGACGGCCCCAGCGGGAGGTGGTCACCGACCACTGGGTGGCGTGGGCGCCAAGGGCACGGAAAGCGGCCCCCTGCTGCCACAGGTAGGGGCCGTGATCGCGATCGCCTCGGGAAAGGGGGGAGTCGGTAAATCCACGACTGCCGTAAATCTGGCGGCAGGACTGGTGCTGGAAGGTCTCTCGGTCGGCCTGATGGACGCCGACATTCATGGACCCTCGCTGCCGCGCATGCTCGGGGTCAAGGGTAAGCCGGAAGTCCGTGACGGCAAACTGCTGCCTGTCGAGGCATGGGGTCTGCGCGCCATGTCGATCGGGATGCTCGTGGACGAGACACAGGCGATGGTCTGGCGTGGCCCGATGGTCATGGGCGCCATAAGCCAGCTTCTGGGTGACGTCTCATGGGGCGCGCTGGATGTGCTGGTGGTCGACATGCCGCCCGGCACGGGGGACGCCCAGCTGACCCTTGCGCAGAAAGCCGTCCTGAACGGCGCCATCATCGTCTCGACGCCACAGGACATCGCCCTGCTTGATGCGCGGCGTGGCGTGACGATGTTCGAGAAGACCCACGTTCCCGTTCTCGGGCTCGTGGAAAACATGTCCTATTTCTGCTGCCCGAACTGCAACCACCGCACCGAACTGTTCGGTCATGGTGGGGCTCGTGACGAGGCCGCACGCCTGGGCGTGCCGTTTCTGGGTGAGATTCCGCTCCTCGCGGATATCCGTTCCAGCTCGGACGCGGGCACACCGATCGTCGTGGACGCACCAGACAGCGAAGCGGGGCGAGCCTATCGGGCGCTGGCGGCCGGAGTCGCGGCAGTGATCAGGAAATTGCCCCGCAGACGCTAACGTCTCAGTTGGCAGGCCCTGAAGCTTTCAGCGTTGCATCATTAAGCTGCTGATGAAGCGTCAGGCCTCGCGCCAGCTTCGATGAGTCAGCCGGCGTCAGTGCGAGACCCACCGGGCCATAGGCCGGGTGCTGGAAGGCGAGAACCGAGCCCTGCGATGCGGAATCAAGCTGGAGCGCCCAGTGTGTGCGGCGCACGGGGATGAACGATACACCTTCAAGGGAAGGCACTTCCGCTCCGACCATGACCTGATGGACAGCCCCGAGCGCCGCAATCAGGCTGGCAACCTGCTCCTCCGTCAAATCCATGACGATCTTCTTGCGTCCGGAGGTGATTTCCAGACTGGCTTGCTGGCGATCGTCCGACGGCGTGATGTGGATATGGGGCGCCTTCACCCGTTCGACGGAGGGGTTGGTGAACTCAGGGTCCGGAATGGTCGTTTTCTTGCTCATAGCCGCCACAGTCTCTTGTTGTTTGTTGATCTGGCATCAAGCGCGGATATCAGTATATCCGTCTCAGAATAAAGTAACGTGACCAATAAAGCGATTACAACGTTTCAGACTCGCTCGCGCAAGACTGACCCGGCCCAGATCCACCACGGATAGGCTTCGCGGCGCAGGGCATCCGCAGCTTTCCCGGCGTCTTCCTCTGAATTAAACAGCCCGAAACAGGTCGCGCCGGAACCGCTCATTCGGCTGAACTGACACCCGGGCAGAGCGGCAATGACATCCAGCACCATGCTGATGGCTGGACACAGGGTCCGGGCTGGCGGCTCAAGGTCATTGGTAAGACGGGCCAGATCAGCCGTCATGGCCGCGACTGTCGGCCACGCTGCCGGAAGAATGGCCTCCGGTGAAAAAGCGGCGTTGCGCGTCCTGAAGATCGCCGGCGTCGCGATGGCATCGCCACAATTCACGAGGACCATGCCGCAGGCTGGCAGAGCTGGGGCCGGGGCAAGCTGCTCCCCGATTCCGCGCATCCGTGTCGAACGCTGGACCAGACAGACGGGAACATCCGCACCCAGACGCGCCGCTATGGCAAGCAGGCGTTCCTGCGGCGTGTTGAGTGCCCAGGCACGATCCAGCAGCCGCAGAGTGGCGGCGGCATCGGCGGACCCACCCCCGATCCCCGAAGCGACGGGAAGATTTTTCTCAAGAACCAGCCGTCCGGTAAGAGCGACATCGGTGCCCTCAGCCAGAAACCGGGCTGCGCGCATGACGAGGTTGTCGTCCGTCGCATCGTCGGCGAGTTTCATGCCGAAGGGACCGGTCAGGTCCAGCGTCAGGGGAGAGCCGGAAGGCTCATAGATGAGCCGGTCCGCAGCGCCTGCGAATACGGCGAGGCTGTCGAGGAGATGATATCCGTCGGGACGCCTGCCGGTCACATGGAGATAAAGATTGATCTTGGCGTGGGCGGTTTCAATAAGGCTCACGGGTCTGTCCGGCTGCTGTTGGGTCTCCGGAAAAAAGCTTTAGCGCAGGTTCGGAGCGGGGGCGAGGTGGCACGATACGTATTCCACATATCTCCTGCCCCATAATATATTGCGGAAACGCAATGATACAGTATTTCCGCCCGCATCCTCACGTATTACAACCCCCATACCGACTGGAAGCCTCCGCTTCAGGAGGGCGGATCACCACGCACGACAACAGGGCAATCATGATTCCACGTAAGGAACCAGACGTCAGGGCCGTTCTGATCATGACGGCACTCTGCGCCATCTGGGGCGTGCAGCAGGCCGCCATCAAATCCGTTGCCGACGACATGACTCCGATCCTGCAAATTGCCGTCCGTTCCGGTATGGCAGTGCTGTTGATCGTGGCCCTCCTCCTCTGGCAGCGGCAGCTTCACAAGCTCCGCGAAGTGCCGTTGCCGGCCGCGCTGGGGATCGGCGGCCTGTTTGCCATGGAGTTTCTGTTCGCGGGAGAAGGGCTGCATTTCACCAGCGCCGCCCATATCTCGATATTCCTCTACACCGCTCCCATCTTCATTGCCCTCGGCATGCACTGGAAGCTGCCGGAAGAGCGGATGAGCCCCCTGCAATGGAGCGGAATCGGACTGGCTTTCCTCGGGGTCGCCGTTTCTTTTCTGGGAAAGGCCTCACCCACAACCGCACAGGATTTTCCTCTGGGATGGGTGGGCGATCTGCTGGGTATTCTTGGCGGCGTCACATGGGCCGCAGCCACCATGCTGATCCGGTTTTCGCCGCTTGCTTACGCTCCGGCGACCGTCACCCTGTTCTGGCAGCTTGTCGGGGCCTGTGGCCTGCTGTCACTGGCAACGATTATTCTGGGGCAGACTGATGTCCATTACACGCCAGCGCTCGTTGCCGACCTCAGCTTTCAGGTCATCGTCATATCGTTCGCCAGTTATCTGGCGTGGTTCGGGCTACTGCGTATCTATCTGGCGTCCCGCCTCGGCGTGCTCGCGTTTCTCACCCCACTCTTCGGCATCACTTCCGGCGTGGTGTTTCTGCATGAGCCCCTTGATCCGGCGTTCATCCTGGGAGCCGTGATGATCATGGGCGGCATCATGATGGTCAATGGCCAGACATTGCTGAAAAGGCGATTTCGAACGGCCTGATCACTCATGACCAGAGCGATTTCGCTCAGTGAATCGTCCGGGACGCAGAGGCCACGGAAGCCATGTGCCAGCGGGATGTCGCCAGATTCAGTTCGGCCCCGAACCCTGGCCACTCACCATCGGCAAGGGCTTCCAGCGACGGTGTCGGCAGGTCCAGACGGTCCGCGTAGGTCCAGAGATAGGAGAATGCCTGCGTGACATAGGCACGGGTCTGCGCGTTCGGTAGCCGTTCCATGTACAGCAGCGGGTCTTCCGAGACGCCGGCGCCGGTCTCCCAATGATAGATCGCACCCGGCCCTGCATTGTAACTCGCCAGAAGACGGATCAGATCGCCACCCTCCGGCGCGCTCTGACCGGCCCAGCTGAGGTGGGCCAGATACTTCACGTAACGCTGACCGATCTCCAGATTCAGGCCCGGATCGTGGAGCGCCTGCGGGAAGGATGAAAAGCGGTCTGCCTGACCGGTGACGAAACCAGCGGTTCCGGGCTGGATCTGCATGAGGCCATGCGCCCCTGCACCTGAGACGGCTCCGGGATCGAAATTCGATTCCAGACGGGTGAGCGCATATACGAGAGCCGGATCGACGGTGAAACCGTGACGCGGATGCAGCGCCGGGAGCGGCAACTGCTCACCGTGACGCCCTGAAGCCTGCTCCATCGACTGGATGGAATCCGCCATCTCCAGCGCCAGATCGTTCAGTCCCGCGGCCTCGGCCACCAGTTGCAGCGACCGCGCCAGCGCCTCGTCATGCACGACTTTGGGCCAGTAGCGGCGGAGCGCCATTTCGGCCCGCTCCTGTTCGCCCACCTGCAACAGCGCGAAGACGCGGCGACCGATCGGTGTGGCAGACACGGCCTCAACGTCGATTTCCGTCAGCAGCGGATCGGAAGGCGCGGTCTCGGCGGACATTTCAAGCGCGGCCTCCTGAACGACCCCGGCTCGCAACCGGTGGCGGGGGGCGCGCTCCATGATCCGTCGCGCCAGAAGACCGTAGAAACTCGTGGGGGCGGCCTGCGCCCGTTGCAGCCAAGGCCGGAAAGAGGTCATCTCGCCGAGCGCCTGATGGCCGCGCGCCGCCCAGAAGGCCGCTGCCGAAATGAGATCCGGCGTTGCGAGCGGCGCGCGTGAAGCCTTCTCGAACAGCACCACCGCCTCGGCTTTGTGGTCCTGCGACCATGCGGCTAGACCAGCCATGTATGCGGGCAGGCCGACCTTGCCGCCGCCACGCTCAAAAGCTTCGCGTCCAATCCGCTCGGCATCGGCGTATGCCCCCTGACTCAGCAGGGACTGGGCAACCTCGCCGCCCAGATGGGCCGCATAAGGGGGCGTCATCCCGGGCGTGATGGCCACGAGATGCAACGCGCTCTGTGCCCCCTTCACGCCCATGGACGCCCGTTCCGCAATGGTGTGGTCCAGAAGCGCATTTCGGATGAAAGCCCGTCCGACAGCACCGCTGGCCAGCCCGGCGTTGGTGCCCCCGAGCATGGCGCTGGATGGTGTGGGGGGAAGCGGCGCCGTGCCGCGCTCCGACAGGGAGGCCAGCCGCGCATAGACGGCAGGTGCATCGGCCATGTCCGCGTTGTCATGCAGCCAGCGCCGCAGTTCTGCGCCAGTCGGGTGATAAGATGGACTGAGAAAGCGCTCGGCCAGAAGGTCCGCCAGCAGAGTGGCGTCCGTCAGACGTGTCGTGCTCGACAGTGCCTCGCTGAACGCGCCCTGACGCTGGAGCCGGAAAATCGACCGTACGAGTGTCGCCATATCGGAGGAAAGAGGCCGCGGCAGGGTGACGTTTGCCTCCCGTGTCTGGTCGTCCAGACGGGAAGAAGCGGCCAGCATGGCCACCTCTTCGCTGCCGTGTCCGCCATCGGCGCCAGCCCCGACAGGTTGGGATAAGCCATCGTCTCTCGACATCGGCGCGACCTGCACAGGCCGCGCGCTGGCAAAGGAAGCCCCTGTCAGAAGTGCGGCTCCGGCAAGCAGAAACCGGGAGGCGATCGAGTGGGAAATCTGTCCAATGGGTCGCATAGTGGCGGCGGTCTATAAGTTCCCACCTGAAAAAGCAAGCTTTGCCTAAAGCAGCCGAGGGGCGGCACGTGGAACATATAAGGCAACCGCTTGAATTTCCGTGATTAACACCTGTGGTCAAGACCCTCTTCTACCATGATCTATTCCTGAACGACTGCCATTATTATTCCATCATTACGTCAGCATCACCGGCAATATCATCAAGTGTTACCGCCAGTAACAGAAGGTCGTCCCATATCTCACGGCGAGCTGAAGCCCCTGCGCGCAACTGGGAGGGGTGGCGCGTCGCCAGAACCGGCTTGTCCATGCCGCCATTCTCCTCCAGCGAGGCGATGCGCCAGCAACCCCGCGCTCTGGCAGGATTAACGTCGGGTCCCAGAAGCATCCGCACCGCCAGACCACCACACAGAAGCAGCCGCTCGGGTCTGTGGACCACTATACTTCTGAGAAGGAACGGCCTGCACAATTCAACCTCCGCGGGTGAAGGCGGCCTTCCTCCCGGGGGGCGCCAGGGAATGGCCGGGGACAGGACCATGTCCTTCCGATGCAGCCCGATCGAGGCCAGCATCCGGTCGAGCAGCCCCCCCACGTGCCCCGAAAAGACTTCTCCGCTCCGATCCTCATCGGCATCGGGTGCGTCTCCGATCACCATGACCCGCGCACCCACCGGGCCGCGTGCCAGCACCGTATTCGTCGCCGTGCCACGCAGGCTACAGGCCGTAAAACCATCAATCGCAGCACCAAGCGCCTCGACGGTACCGATGCCCGCCAGCGCCTTATCGGTCGCTTCCGACGCCGAAACAGCGACAGGCATCGGAGTGATGTCCGGCAACCGGCGGCTGACAGGCTCTGCGAGAGGCACCTGCGCCCGTTCAGCGACAGCAGTCCCCCGCGCGGCCTGCTCCTCGCGGAACGCGGCGAAACGATCATGCGACTCCTCATCGAGCAGCACATCGACGCCCCACTCCATCTGCAACTCAAGCAGTGCCGCAACCGCTCCAGCGTCCATCGTTACTCTCCGCACGGGTCGTCCCCTTATGGTGCACCCTCTATAGAGAGTGCACCGCCATTCGTCCTCCCCCGCCACACCACGGAGAAAACACGGCTTGCTGGCCCCCTGCCAAACACCCCATGACACGCAGACATTCAGACCCCGGACAGTCCGCACATCTTTTCTTCACGCCTATCCCGCCACACCAGACCTCAGGTGCCGGTTGGCCTATCCGGTTGGCCGGGTTACATCTTCCACAAGGCTACAACAGGCCGGGGACAATTTCCCCTCCATCCATCGCCTCAAAGGTACACCACTGCCATGCCAATACGTCCGGTCCTGCCTGTCCTGCTGCTGGCTTCTCTCCTGTCCAGCACCGCGATAGCCGCCGGGCATACAGCCGTCCCGCCCGCCGAGACCCGGAAGGCACCATCGACGCAACCCGTCATTCCCCTGGATGCACCGGATTTTCTGGTGGGGCTCGTGGCCGCCCGCGCTGACGATTATGCCGTCTCCGCCCGAGCCTACAGCGCAGCCCTCGCGGCGGACCCGAACAATTCCGAACTTCTGAGGCAGGCCTTTTCGGAAGCCGCCCTCGCCGGAGCCCCCAATGCCGCCGAACTGGCCCGCAAGACGATTGCGCGACCGGCCGGAAAATCTATTCTCACGGCCTTCGTGCTCGGCAATGATGCGGTGCTGCATGACCGCTGGACGGAAGCGGCACAGGCCTACGGGACCATGCCGGTAGACGCGCTGACCAACATTCTCTCACCGCTGCTGCAGGCATGGTGCCTCGCTGGCGAGAAGAAATATACCGATGCGATCAGCCTTCTCACCTCTCCCGCCCGCGCCATCTCTCCTGCCGCGCCGTTCTATGTCGGCCACGCGGGCCTGATCGCCGCTCTGGCGGGTGACACCACGCAGGCGAAAAAACTCTACGACAAGGCCGCGACGCTATTTCCCGGCAGCGACCTCCTGATGAATCGCGCCCGTGCCAATCTGCTGTGGCAGACCGGCCATCAGAGCGAGGCACGCGACCTGCTGCGCGCCACGACCGGCACCGATACCATCCTGTCCCTTGCCGAACCGGAATTGCAGGAGTCGATTGATACCTCCCCCATCTCGTCGGCGAAGGACGGCGTGGCTCATGCCTATGTGCTGGTCGCCTTCATCCTGAGGCAGCAGGCCCTGCATGCACCCGAAGCGGAAAGCATGCAGCAGATCAACGTCGCCTCCGCGATGATGCTGCGGATGGCTCTGTCCCTCGACCCGTCGCTCGGCATCGCCCGGCTCATGCTTTCTGAAATCGAGGAAAGCCTCGGCCACAGGAACATCGCCATCGCCGTCCTCAAGGATGTGCCGACGACAAACCCGCTGACCCGCGTCGCGCAATACAGCGTCGCCCTGCTTCAGGACCAGACCGGCAACCGGGATGAAGCCCGCAAGACGCTGGAAAGCCTGTCGCATGATGCGCCGACCCTCGTCCTGCCGATCCGCGCCCTCGGCACGCTCCTGTTCGAAAGCAAGGACTGGCCGGGCGCGATCACCGCTTTCAGCAAGGCGATCGACAATGCCCGCGCCAGCCACACGCTGGACTGGAGTCTCCTGTTCGAGCGCGCCGCCGCCTATGAGCGGGCAGGCGACTGGAACAAGGCGGAAGCGGATTTGCAGGAAGCCCGCAAGATGGTCCCTGACGAACCGCTGGTGCTCAATTTTCTCGGATATGGCTGGATCCAGCGTGGCCTGCACATGAAGGAAGCCCAGGACCTTCTGCAACGCGCCCTTTCACTTGACCCCGACGATGCCGCCATCCGCGACAGTCTGGGATGGGCTTTTCTGCGCAACGGCAACCTGAACCGGGGTTCAGAACTGCTCGAACATGCCGCCGAACAGACCCCCCTCGATCCCGAAGTCAATTATCACCTCGGCGTGGCATACTGGGATATGGGCCGCAAGACCGAAGCCATCGATCAGTGGAACGTCGCGCTGGGCCTCAAGCCCGAAGCGGACGACAAAACCCGCATCGAGAACGCCCTCAATTTCGCCAAGACATCTGAGACCAACACGAAGTTTCCAATCAAGGATTCGCCTGTCACTCCGCCGGGCCCCGTGACAGGCAGCAACTGAAACGCAGCCTTCCCCTAATCGCTCCGGCTATTTCCTTCTCCTCTCTGGGGGAAGGAAATAGCTGGCTGCGCTTTAGCTAAAAGATCCCTGCAGTCGAAACTAAAAATTTACATATTCGTTACATAAAGACATGCACAGTAACTGCGTGGCAATATCAGCATGTCTTCTCTTATGGCACGCACTTCATTTATCGAGCTTACGGAACGACTCTTCCTGCTCGGCATGAGTAGCTATTTCATTCATGTGAATTATGCTCCCGTATTCGTGCAGCACAGTTTCGTGGCGTTTCTGTACCTGACGGAAGCGCTCTTCGACACGGTCTTCACACTTTGCCGCAAACCCGGAAAGATCAGCCTGTCCAAAGAAGACTGGACGGTCGCTGTTCTCGGGACCTATGGCTCGCTGCTCGTCGTGGCGAACCCGGGCGTCCATCCTCTTGCGCCGCTGTTCCTGTGCGGCCCACTGGCGCTGACCGGTCTTCTGCTGAGCCTTTCCGCCAAACTGTCACTGAGAAGAAGCTTCGGAATCATTGCCGCAGTGCGCCCGATCAAAACATCTGGTCCCTACCGGCTTGTCCGGCATCCGATGTATTTTGGCTACCTGCTGCTCAATCTGGCTTTCCTGATGCAGTATCCCACGCTCTGGAATCTGGGCGTTCTCTCCTTCACATGGGGAATGCAGTTCCTGCGAATCCGGGCCGAAGAACGCCTCCTGTCCACGCAAGTCCCCTGGCAAGTCTGGTCATCCGGGGTGCGCTGGAAGCTTATTCCGTTCGTCTTCTGAACGAAAAGCGTTGGAAAAGCAGTTGCGCCTGCGAATCTCCTTCTTTCTTCCTCTCACGCATACAACCAGTGAGTTTCCAGCGTTCCTCCGAAAGATTCGCACGAAAAACCTCTCGTACCCTCGGGGATCCAAGCACCCAAACTGACCCGTCTGCACGTCACTGACGATCATGCGGAACAGAGGCCCCTTCCCTCCCGCTCTGCCAGATTATCAGTCAAAACGTCCAATACCCGCCTGAAGAGCTTCATCGAAAAGATTTACCCGCGAAGCTCTCTGCTCCGATATCCACTGGATCGGTATCGGGGCTGTATGACCGTGACGTGGCGCTGATCAGTATCCGCTCACTGCGCCAGCCCCGACGAAAGCAGGGCTGCATGGCGATGGTGACAAGGAGACTTCACGCCGCTTTCATCCAGTGATGTTGAATAAATCGCTATTTCACGATCCGCTGTATTCCATCACCCGTCAGTCTCATTAGCTTACATCTTTTTCACGGAATTCAAGGTCGACAGAATGAAACTTTCCCTTGCCTCCGCCATGATCGACGCCGCTCTTGCAGAAGCCCGGACGCTGAACGTGACCGTTTGCGTCACAGTCGTAGATGCTGCCGCATGGCCCGTCGCTTTCGCGCGCATGGATGGCGCCCCTCTCGGCGTCATTGATGTCAGCAGCAAAAAAGCGAAAACCGCAGTCCTGTTTCAGATGGACAGCGAAGCCTTCGGCAAGATCGCCCACCCCGACGGCGTTGCCTATTCTCTGGAAAACACCAATGGAGGCCTCACCAGCTTTGGAGGCGGCGTGCTTCTGAAAGCGCTGGACGGCAGCATCGCCGGTGCCATAGGTGTGTCCGGCGCCACCACGGAAGACGACATCGCCATTGCCCGCGTGGCCGCCCGCATCCTGTCAACCTGACAGCCTCACCCGGACCTCTCATGACCACAGATACCGCATCGACAGAATTCGCCCCCGTGCCGGTCCCTCCGCCTCACGGCACGGCCGCTGCCTTCCTGATCCTGACTTTTGGAACATTCGTGGTCGGAACAGGCGAATTCGCTATCATGGGAATGCTCCCCGAATTCGCCTCATCGCTTAATCTCTCCACGGCCGATGCCGGCTACGCCATCACAGCCTACGCCCTCGGCGTGGTGTTCGGCGCACCGCTCATCACCATCCTCGGCGCACGTCTCTCGCGGCGTGAACTGCTCCTGTCGCTCTATGTGCTGTTCTGCCTCGGCAATCTGCTGAGCATCGCCATGCCGACACCCGGTCTCATCGAAGTGGGTCGTTTCGTCACCGGCCTGCCACATGGCGCGCTTTTCGGCATCTCAGCGCTCGTTGCCGCCTCCATGGTCGATCATTCACGCCGGGGCTGGGCCGTTGGTCGGGTCTTGTCCGGCATCGCCATCGCAACCCTTGTCGGCGCGCCGTTCTCCACTTTCGCCGCCCACCATTTCGGCTGGCGCATCTCCTATCTCATCATCGCCTTTTGCGGTCTCGCCACCTTCGCGGGTGTCTGGCGCTACATCCCCGCCGACATCCCCAACCGCAGGAATTCCCCCGTCAGGGAGATTACCGCGTTGTTCAATACGCAGGTCATGCTGACCCTCCTGACCGCCGCGATCGGCTTCGGCGGCATGTTCACAATCTATACCTATCTCACCAGCGTTCTTCAGGATGTCACCCATGTCCCCGAATGGGAGATCATGGTGTTCATGGTGGTCTGGGGGGGCGGGATGCTGGTGGGCGCAAACGTCGGGGCGTGGCTGGTTGACCGCAACCTTTCGCTTGCTGCCATCATTGCGCTGAGCGGAAGCGCCATCGCCATGCTCGCCTTCCCGCTGGTGCTCCATAACCCATACGCGCTCATGCTGGTCGTGTTTCTGATCCCGACCTTCGTAAATGCCCTCGGACCGGCATTGCAGACGCGCCTGATGGATTTTGCCGGAGACGCGCAGACTCTGGCCGCATCGCTCAATCACTCGGCCTTCAACGTCGCCAATGCGATGGGCGCATCCATGGGAAGCGCCCTTCTGGCCGCACAATACAGCTACGGTTCACTGGGGATCGGCGCCGCCATGCTCTCCGCAGGCGGCCTTCTGGTCTATCTCGCGGCTCTTGCCCTGCTGAAACGCACAGTCGTCCCTGCGTAACATCCCATTGATAAGGAGACGCGGTTTTCCAGTTTACGAAGACTGCCGCGTTTCCACGAACTGGGAACCGACATTGAAAAAACGGCTCTCATGGACACGGTTAACCCCGTCTTCCGACGGGGAGTAAAGCCAGAGCGAACGCACCGGTCGAACCATCCACCGGACTTCAGGATGTGAACACGATGGTCTTGTTGCCGTTCATGACCGTGCGCATCTCGATATGATAGCGGACAGCGCGCGCCAGCACGCTCCGTTCGATGTCACGTCCTTTGCGGATCAGATCTTCGGGGCTGTCAGCATGCGAAATCCGCTCTACATCCTGTTCGATGATCGGCCCTTCATCAAGATCGCTGGTCACATAATGGGCCGTAGCCCCGATCAGCTTCACCCCGCGGTCATAAGCCTGATGATACGGACGTGCGCCCTTGAACCCGGGCAGGAACGAGTGATGGATGTTGATGCATTTGCCTGAAAGTGCTGCAGCCATCTCGTTCGACAGGATCTGCATGTAACGCGCCAGAACCACCAGTTCCGCGCCACTTTCCCCGACCAGAGCAAGAATCCGGGCCTCCTGCTCCGCTTTGGCACCCTTCGCGACCGGAAGATAATGGAAAGGTATGCCGTAGAAATCTATATCCCTGTAGATTTCTTCAGGATGGTTGGCGGCGATCCCGACCGGGTCTATCGGCAGTTCCCCTATCCGCCAGCGATAAAGCAGATCGACAAGGCAATGGTCGAACTTCGAAACAAGGATCATTACCTTCGGCCGATAGGACTGCCGGTTCAGCCGGTAGCTCATCGACAGGTTTTCCGCGACATCCGCGATGACACCGCGCAGATCAGCCTCTGACTGCCCCTCCCGCACAATGTCGAACATGATGCGCATGAAGAAACGGTCGCTGCTGACATCGTTATATTGCTGCGATTCCGTGATATTCGCGCCGACCTCGAACAATATCCGGCTGAGCGTAGCGACAATCCCGGAACGATCCGGGCAACTCAAGGTGAGAATATAGCCTCGGGCAGTGGGTGAAAGCATTGTCATGCGATAAGACCTGATAGTTCCGGTAAGAGTAGTCCGTGCGGAGAGTAAGAGTTGGCAAAGCGGCGCGACTTCAACCTGAGACGTATCAGCCTCTTTGGACATTTATCCCGTCCTCGCCGCCCTTCACACCTTAATTCTGGCGGTTTCAGGAGATACCTTTCCCGTCGTTTGTCATAAAGGCAACTGGTGTGCGGTCCGTAAAGCATCAGATTACCTTCCGGCGTATGCGCCACACCTGAAAGCACAAAATCCACAACCGGCTTTTCTACAAAGCCCCTATCCCCATGTTTCAGAAAAGCAGCCTTTGCCTCGGCCTGCTTCTCTATGCCGTCAGCGCACCTGCCTCCTCGTGGCCATCGGGCTGCATGCACATCCCCCAGCTTCCGACACGGCAATCGTTTTCGTTACATGGGTCAGAACCACCGACAAACCGCCGTCCGGCGTGCAGAGATGACGGGATGAAGTCCTGAAACTCTAGTGCAGCGGCCTCATCCGGGCCGTTATTGCCAGCGGTGAAATCGAGAACCAGATGACGTGAATAAACCCGCGACCATGAACCACCACCTTAAGAACGCCTATGACGAATACTCGCAACGTCAGGCGACGACGGACAATATTGCCAATCAGCTATCCCGGCAGCAGCTCGATGTGTCCAGACAAACGCGGGATTGGGCTACGCAGACAGCAGCCGGTTCGCCAAAGGCATGCCGATAGCCCTCACCACGAAAGACCCGACCGGCAGCAACACGCACCGGACGACCGTAACGACGTCCCGGATTCTGTATAAAATCCGTCCTGTCAGGCCGTCTGCCTGTGGTTGCCCTCATGGCCCGCGCTGAGTTCGTCCTGCGGCCAATGCGGCTTTCAGAGTGCGCCCCCCCCTCCCGGGTGGCGGTGCGATGGATCTTTACGCGGTTCTGAGAGAAAGCGGTGGATTGCCATTCCATGATCTGTTCTCCCCGTCCTGCCAGAGCGGAGGCGCATCGTCCCACCCGCTTTGCCAGCCACCATTTCCTGTGACACCTTACATTTCCTCAAAAAGGAGAAGATCGGCTTCATCATGTCGATATCGCGAAGGAAGATCACACTGCACGGCGCTGCCGCACTGGCTACGGCGGCCATGGGTGGATGCACCGACCGACACTCCCGCCGGAATGCAGTGGAAATGGCTTATCCGGACATCGCGCTGCCGACAGGGGACGATCATATTCCGCTCTGGCCGGATACTCCTCCGGGTGGAGGCGGACCACAGGGTGCGCCGCGTCTTTCCCACTACGGGGCCATGACCCACATCGCCACACCAATCATCAGCGTGCATCGCCCCGCCCGCCCCAATGGCGCGGCGGTGATCGTGGCTGCCGGAGGTGGCTATCGCTATCTCCAGATGATGAAGGAAGCCGTCCGACCGGCGGAATGGCTGAACTCCCTCGGAATAACCGCCTTTATCCTCATCTACCGCCTGCCCGATGAAGGCTGGAAAGTCGGCAGACTGGCGCCTTTTCAGGATGCCCAACGGGCAATCAGGCTGGTCCGTTTCCATGCCGCGACTTTCGGCATTGATCCCGATCGTATCGGCGCCCTCGGCTTTTCCGCAGGGGGCCACCTGCTCGGGATGTGCGCCATACGGCCGGAATGGAAGACTTATGAGCCCGTTGACGCCGCCGATGCCCAGTCTCTCGGCCTCTCGCTCACAATGCTGGCCTACCCCGTCATCACGCTGGAACCACCTTACCAGCGCACCGCCACACGCCGTTCACTGATCGGCAACGTGCTGGACCAGCGCCAGTGCGCAGACTGGTCTGTCCAGACATACGTCCGCCCCGGCGATCCACCCTTCTTTCTGGTGCAGGCCGCCGATGACCGCATCTCAAGCCCGGCCAACACAGAAATTCTCGAAGATGCCTGTTACCACGATGATGTGCCGGTAGTGAGGCACCTGTTCCCGACCGGAGGACATGGCTTTGGCATGGGACGCCCCGGCCTGCCCTGCTCGGCATGGCCCGGCATGGCGGCAGACTGGATGCGGGGACGAGGCTTTATCGCCTGAGCGACCGCAGTCAGCCCGGTCCCTGTTATTTTGCCTCGTTATTTTTCCGGCGAAACTTCGATATTCTCCACATGCTCATAAGCATGCGTGTCGCCGCTCCATCGCCATACCGAGCGTGTTGCCCCCCCCATAGCGAATGCAAGGTCGTTCACGGCCTGATTCTTCGATGACAGCACGGCAATGCTGGTGGCGTTATCCTGCCAGAGAATTCTGTCATTCCCGTCCAGCACGGTGATGCTGTTTTCTTCCGGTGCATAACATGCACCATCCTGCACGATGATAGCGCGCGTGCCCTTCAGCTTTTCCCCGAGATTCAGGGCAGCAATTTTCGGCGTAACACTCTTGCCGCATTCATCAACATATTTGCCCTTCTGTTCTTCAAGGGTGCTGATGTGCTTGAGAGAATCGATATCAGATTCCTTGACCGCACGCCCGTCTTTGGCCGTGAGTCCTTTCGCCTGTTCGATTTCGTGCGTGAAATCTTCCGCCCGGGCGGGGCAGGTGAGCGTCATCGCTATGGCGCAGGCGAGAATCCCGAATCGTTTCATTCCGTCCTTCCTTGTTGCATGACACTTATACCAGAAATATCTGCACATGCCTCGGGACAGAGGCCGTCAAATCGTCTTCTCCACACCATTATTTCCGGCTCGCAGCACCTTGCCATACGCGACAGCACCAAGATCCTTCGTATGGGCGCCCTCACTCCACACCCGGGCTCCGGAGACCATCACCTCACGCACGACGCCCTCCGGGCGGTTCACCATCTGTCGGCACCCGAGGTCATCGCTCTCAAGCATTTTATTCGTCTCCTCCGGTTTCCACTTTCGCAGAGCAACCGGATCAATCACGCACAGGTCGGCCTTCGCCCCCACCCGCAACACGCCGACATCCAGATCAAGGAACGCGGCAGGCTGGGATGTCAGGCGGCGCACGCCCTGCGCAACACGCTGCAACCCATCTTCCTGAGCGATTTTGAGAGTGCGAAGGTTGCCGTCATAGAAAGCAATATTCGCAAGATGAGCACCACTGTCATTAAAACCGGGCAAAGTGAGGGGATGAAAGAGAATCTTCTTCAGGAGGGCAGGATTCCTGTTGGCAAACACGGTTTCCCACCGCAGGTCCGTATCCCACGCGCGGAGAAGATGAATGAGAAATTTTGCATCATCCTTAACCGGATCAGGAAAAGTTCTGAAAAACAGCTCTTCTTCCCAGTCGGTCGAACCGATACACCCACTTGAAGCCTGCCAGCGAAGCAGTCTGTGGTAAGGCTCGGCCAGCGTCTCTCCACACCAGTTTGGAAGAGGGCAGTTCACAACACGCATATCGGACAGGCTACGCGTCAGGACCACATGATCGAGCCGCAGGAGGCGCAGGAGCCGCGCGAGAGAAACCCCGCTCTTGCCCCGCATCCACATCCTACGAAATGCAGAAGCCCATTTCGGATCACTCATGATCCGCAGACGTCCTGCCCTGTCATCCAGCTCCAGTTCATTCAGGGCACGAAGTTCAGGAACCTCATCCGCAACAGGATTGATCGCACCGTCACTCCAGATGCGGAAAGGCGCAGACAGAGCCTGAAAGTGAAAATTTCCTCCCACAGCACGCGAATTCAGGATTTTCGACAGAAGCAGGCATAAATGCCAGGCGAGCCGGTTGGTGCTCAGATCCAGCGCCGCCAGAACCGTCGTCCGCAAGGGACGACCATATAATCGGCTGCTGGTCAGCAGGAAACCCCGAACAGCGGCCACAACATCGTCCTTGGGTGGCGTGGCCTGCCACACGCGCCCATGTCTCCTCACGATCGAGAGAAGACGCTTGAGTTCCGAAAAACCCGCGTATTGTGTTGGAATCTTGTTTTTCTTGTGCGGTGCGTTTGCCAGAAAATGGAACGGCAGGGCGTCTGTCGAAAGACCGACATACCCTTCGCCCATCGCCGTCTCGACCAACTGCACCATGTGCTTCATTTCAGCCCTGTCGGGCTTGCGGGAAATCGATCCATCCAACCCCATCGCTTCGATCCGCACCATGGAATGGGGCAGCAGCGGGACGACATTGGCGCCAAGAGGCAATGCATCGAGATGGTCCAGATAACTGCGCGAACTGGTCCATGTGCAGCGACCCGCAATTTTTTCCAGCACTGTCTTGGGAATATTCTCGACACGGGCAAAGCAGTCGACGATGGGGTCTCCCCCTCCACTGCGCTGGTTGCCATACGTGACCCCGATCGAGCAGTTGCCTATGACAACAGTCGTCGTTCCGTGACGGACCACTTCCGGCAATCCCGGCGAGAGTTCCACTTCAAGATCGAGATGGGTGTGAATATCGAGCAGCCCGGGCATCAGCCACAGACCACGACATTCGACTTCCGTCGTGGCGTCCGAAACTTTCAGTCCTGTACCCATCTCGGCCACAATGCCGTCACGGACAAGAAGGTCAGTTTCGATGGGTGCATTTCCCAAACCATCGAACAGCAAAGCGTTCCTATAAACAGTCGCCGACAAGAACGCCTCCGAGACAGATGAAGGAATGAAGCTCTGCAATCGATACGCTATGGCAACCGCGCTTCACAGAACCAGACGCATGGGACGGCCCTGAGTTCCGCCGCATACAGATCATTCAGTTTTAACGTTTTTATCACATAGCCATGTAATTCACTTAACTGTTAGACCATATAACAGATATGGTCCCTATTCCTACTTCAGTTTTTCACGCATTTTCTGCCGCAGATCATTACACCGCTGGGTATAATGCGTTGCCCGAAATGCCGTAAAGAAATTGACGCAGAAAGCGGCAAGAAGAGAGAAGAAAGAGGCGGCTGTCAGGACCATTCCGGGAAGGGAAAATGTCTCGTCATAATGAGCGCCGGAATACCATAGCAGGCTAATGCTGAGGATGGCGCCCAGAAGACCAAAAACGCCGGTGGTCTTGAGCATGGAGTCCTCGACCTGCTCAAAATCCGAGGTCGTATGCCAGAGATCAAACAGCTCGCGGTCAATCTCACCGACCTTGTCCGCGTGGTCTTTCTTGTCTTTTTCCGTGATCTTGTGCGGATTTTTTCGATAGATCTCGAGTTCCTGCCGCGCCTTCGTAAACACATGTCGGCGTTCCTTGATCGCCGGGATGCTGATATCGACAAAACTCAGGATGGCGACGTTAAGACCGGCCGAAAGTTGAATAATGGCCTGAAAATCTCCCCAAGTCGTAGCCATCGCCCATCCCTTGCAGCGTTTATCCGTCACAGGGGATGCTTTGTAGCGGCAGGAGCGGGGGAGGCAGAAGGCCGTGTGGACATGGCTGCCATTCAGGGCAGAACACATCATGTGCGTCCTTTCCCTGCGGCCACAAAAAGATTTTCAAAAACAGGACTTCGGCAGGGTTTCATGGACGGACCCCATGAAACCCTGTCAGACCGATCTCAGTCGCTGAGCTTGTCCAGTTCACGGACGATGGCCTCGCCCATCACGTCCGTGCCGACGCGGGCTTTGCCTTCGCTCATGATGTCGGCGGTGCGCAGGCCTGTTGCAAGCACGGTGGAGACCGCGTTTTCAATCATCTCTGCTTCGGTCAGGAGGTTGAAGGAATAACGCAACATCATCGCCAGCGAGAGGATCTGCGCGATGGGGTTGGCGATGCCTTTGCCCGCAATATCGGGGGCGCTCCCGTGGATCGGCTCGTAGAGCGCCGGCATGCGACCGTCTGAGTGCTTCGCGCCAAGCGTGGCGGACGGCAACATACCGAGGCTGCCGGTCAGCATGGAGGCGAGGTCGGACAGGATATCGCCGAACAGGTTGCCGGTGACGATCACGTCGAACTGGCGCGGGTTGCGGACGAGCTGCATGGCGCAGTTGTCGGCCAGCATGTGCGTCAGCGTCACGTCCGGATATTCGCGGGCGTGGAGATCGGTGATGACCTCTTTCCACAGCAGGCCACTCTCCATGACGTTGTGCTTTTCGACGGAGCACACGCTGTTCTGGCGCTTGCGGGCCATCTCGAAAGCAACCCGTCCGACGCGCTCGATCTCGTGCGTCGAATAGACTTCCGTGTTGATGCCGCGTTTCTCGCCGTTCGGCAGCGTCTCGATGCCACGTGGATCGCCGAAATAGATGCCGCCCGTGCTTTCACGGACGATCATGATGTCGAGACCTTTCACGACATCAGGCTTGAGCGTGGACGCATCCACGAGGGCGTCGAACACCTTGGCCGGGCGGAGGTTCGCGAACAGCCCCAGTTCCTGCCGCAGTTTCAGGATGGCCACTTCCGGGCGCTTGTCGAAGCCGATATCCTTCCACTTCGGATCGCCGACCGAGCCGAACAGCACGGCGTCCGCCTCGCGGGCCTTGTCGATGACTTCCGGACGGATCGGCGTGCCGTATTCCGCCAGCGACGCGCCTCCAACGAGGTCTTCCGTAACATCGAAGGTAATACCACGCTTCCGGCTGAGCCACGCGGTCACGCGGGCAACCTCACGCATGATTTCGGGGCCGATGCCATCACCCGGGAGGATCAGCAGTTTCCTGGCGCTCATGACAATCTCCGGCGTCCTGTTGTTTGTCGCCGTATTTACCAGCCGGGCCGGGGGGATTCAATGCAGGGTCTGTGGGCACACCTGACGACCTCGAAAGTCGTATTAGGTCGCTCGGGAAACGTGAAATGCGACCCGTCTGGTGCTGTCTCGAATTTTTCCGCCAACGTGCTGAAATGATCATTAACCGCACGGGGAATATGCCAGTCGCCGGGAATGGCGATGAACACACAGGCTGCAAGCGCCATGCAGCTCACTCGTCTCGCCCACCCACGCGGCCCGGCAAAGGCCAGACTGACCATCACGACCAGCCAGAAAGTGATGGGAAGATAAAAATACCGCACGCCCGTCTCGGGGCGGGCAAGCCCCGCCCATGCTGGCATGTCGCCGCTGGAAACGGGACATATCAGGGAGGCGGCAAAGACCCCCGCCGTGAAGAGACCATACAGGAAAACAGCGCGAAAACGCAGGGAGGCGACCACGGCCAGCCAGCTGGCGACAAGGGTGAGCGCCCAGGGCAGCACATTGCTGCGCCAGAGAGGCAGCGCATACAGCCACTCAAGTCTGCGATGACCTAAAAGAGTTGAGCCGACAATCTGGCCGCCGAGTAAACGGGCCAGCGCGATCGGGTTCGCTCCAAGATTGGTGGTCACGCCACGCGCCTGTTGCCTGATGGAGTAATATTGAATGAGCGCGCCACAGAGCACGATGGCGAAACGGACGAGACGCGCCTTATCGGGCCTGAACCACGTGACCCACGCGGCAACAGGAAGCAGCAGAATGGCATAAGGCCCGCTTAAAGCGCCAAAGGCGAGCATCCCGCAGTCGAAAATCCAGCCACCCATGGTGCGGGGGGCAGAGGCTGCCACGATGAGGAAGGACAGGATCGCCAGATGCCACTGACTGTTGGTCAGGTTGGCATAGACTTCCATCGTGTTCGGCATGGCGCAGATCACGACGCAGATCACGAACCGCAGGGCGACGGAAGGGCACAGTGCGGCACAGCGGGATGAGAGGAAGTAGGCGGGAGGCAGGACCTGGAAAATGAAAGCCGCGATGGCAAAGATCAGCGGGCCGTCCTTCAGCGGAAAAAAGCTTGCGAGTAAACCGATGAACCGACTGTCGGTCTGAAAATACCCTGTGTGGGGGAAGAAAAGACTGCGGAAACCGTAATAATAAGCTTCCGGCCACCAGTTCCATCCGTCTTCGCCCCAGAAGGAGGGCTGGAGAAGAATCTCGGGCCAGCGAAGAAAGGTGAGCACCACAAAGAGCGCGATCCCTGCGATCAGCAAAGGCCGCGACGGTGTGAGCGATGAAGAGGAAGAAGACACACGCACCTTATGAATTGAATACGCCCTCACTACGGAAATGAGGGCCAGTGGGCCATCCCGACGTACGCCTGTTGTCCGCCATCGTCACCATACGTGACGGACTGTACGGATCATTTCCCCAGAATAAAATGCGTATTTGGACGCATCGGCAGGTCAATGAACCCGCCCGACGGCAGTGTTTCATATTTCTCGCTCAAAGCCGGGAAACCCCGATCCGGCTCGGCCGGCATGCGCCAATCATACGGGATGCCGACAAGCACGCAGACACCCAGCGCAATGCGAGCAAAATTACGTGCCGGGCTGGCTGAGGCCGCAAAGGAAAGCGTGACGAGCGTGACCAGCCAGAAGGTAATGGGAATATAGAAATACCGCACACTGGAATCGGGCAAGAGGAGCAGCTCCCACATGGGGGAAGCATCCCACGCCAGCGGACGCCAGAGTGATGCGGCAAGCACGAAAAAGGCGAACACTCCATACAGCCGAACCACCGGGAAACGCCGGCAGGCCTCGATCATCAGCCACACGCCTCCCAGTGCAAGGGTCCACGGCAGCATCCCATCCTTCCAGAGGGAAAGGGTGTAGAGGTGCGGCAGATGCAGATGCCCCACCAGGGTCGCCGCAATAATCTGTCCGGCGATCAGCCGCGCAAGCCCCGTAAGGCTGGCACCCAGATGCGGAGCAACATCCCGAGGCTGTTGCAGGATTGATCCTGCCTGAATGGCGGCACAGGCCAGCACAAGCCCAAGTCGGGCGAACCGCACCTTGTCGGGGCTGCTCCATGCAACCCATGCTGCGACCGGCACCAAAAACACGGCAAACGGCCCGCTTAAGCCGCTGACTATCAGCATGAGGCCGTCAAAAACCCATCCCGCCACCGTGCGCGGCGGCGAAGCCACGATAATGAGAAAGGCCAGAACGGCCAGATGCCACTGACTGTTGGTCAGATTGGCGTAAACCTCCCAGCAATTCGGCATGGCACAGAGGATGGCCCCGATGACGAACCGGAGAGCTGTCGAGGGGCAGAGCGCGGCGCAACGGGAGGATAACAGATACACCGGGGGCAGGATCTGGAAGATGAAAGCGGCAAGCGCGAAGATCAGTGGGCCGTCTTTCAGCGGAAAAGGAGCGGCCAGCAAACCGATGAGCCGACTATCAGTCTGAAAATAGCCGGTATGGGGCATGAACAGGCTTTGAAGACCGAACTTGCGGGCATCAGGCCACCAGAACCACCCATCCTCTCCCCAGAATGTCGGGTGAAGGAGGATTTCCGGCCAGCGCAGAAAGGTGATCAGGCTGAAAAGCGCGATACCGAGAAGGAGCGTCGGGAAGGAAGGGCCGTCTATGCGCAGGGTGTCAGCAAATAACGGAGCAGGTCGGCGAAGCAAGCGCATACAGGGCCCTTGGTAAAATCAGGAACAGCTTCCTAATATATCGCCGGGCGCATCGTCCAGTTCGGAAAAAATCGATCACGACCTGACAAAAGGGAAAACATATTGGAAACACTTGCAGGACGTGACGGACGACCACGCTGTGCATGGTGTGCCGCGACTACGACCTATGAGGCGTATCATGACACGGAGTGGGGTTTTCCTGTCTCCGATGACCGGAGGTTGTTCGAAAAGATTTGCCTGGAAGGATTTCAGGCCGGTTTGAGCTGGCGCACAATTCTGGAAAAGCGGGAGACCTTTCGGGAGGCTTTTTTCGGTTTCGATCCTGAACGTGTGGCGCGGTTCAATGAAAACGACGTTGAACGACTGCTGCAGAATCCCGGAATCATCCGGCATCGCGGAAAAATCGAGGCGACGATCAACAATGCCCGCCGTATGCCCGAGCTGCTGGAGCGGGAAGGATCGCTGGCGTCCTACATATGGCGCTTTGAGCCTCCCCGCCGGGACGTGCCGGAAGTGGTGACGGCAACACCGGCGTCGGTTGCCCTTTCAAAGGATCTGAAGAAGCGCGGCTGGCGTTTCGTGGGACCGACGACCGCCTATGCCTTCATGCAGGCGATGGGGCTGGTAAACGACCACGCCACAGGCTGCGCCATGCGGGCGGATGCTGAAGCGGCACGGGCGCGCTTTATCGTACCAACCCGCTAGGAAGCGCCTTTTCCCGCAGAACGGCTTATTCCGCCGCGACGTCCGCCACTTTCGCGTCGGTCAGCTTCACCACGTCAGCGGGAGAGATCCGCACGACAAACCCTTGATCGCCAGCATTGATGTAGACATGATCCTGATTCATGGCATCGTGAGAAATCACGAGGGGAATGGCCGTTTTCTGGCCGAAGGGACTCGTGCCGCCACCCTGATAGCCGGTCAGTTCATGCGCCTTTTCCGGACTCATCATGCGGGCATTACGTCCCCCGAAAAGCGCCGCGACCTTTTTCAGATTGAGCTTCTGATGAACGGGTGCGACGACACAGGCGGCCTGTTTTTTGTCGATCTCGACAACCAGTGTTTTCAAGACGCTGTCCGGGCTTGAGCCGAGCGCCTCCGCCGCCTGCATACCGATCGGACCACCTTCCGGCGCATATGAATATTCATGCAGGCTGTAGGGAACGGTCTGCTTCGCAAGAAAAGCAGTCGCGGCAGTGTCCTTCGTCACACTCTGTCTCCTGATCGGCGGCTATGCCTCAATGGACCCGTGTGGTGTCCCATGTGAGTTATGGGCACCACACCATTCCAGCCTGCATTTACCAACCCGTTCCCGGACAATGAAGCGCAGTTTTTCACGCGACCACGGGACGAAATCTCTACTCTACGGATGGACCGGAGCGCCTTGCGGTCCGTCCGTGAGTTGCACGCAGTGCGGATAGTCCTGCGTCGAAGCATGGGCGGAGAAACGGGCCTGCGGAAATGCCTCCGGGCAATTGTCACGAATCCAGACGATGATCTGCTCCCGGATGGCGCAGCGCAGATCCCAGCTTCTCACGGCCGTGCGGGCTCCGGCGGTGATGCGGATCATGATGGTCCTGTCGTTGGCATCCCCCACCTGCACGCTGAAATCCTTGCCGTTCCAGTCCGGACAGGCCTCGACGATCCCTTCCAGCTTTTTCCTGATCCGCTCAACGGGCGCCAGAAAATCGAGATAGAGATACACGGCGCCGATAAGTTCCGCGGAATTGTAGGTCCAGTTCTCGAACGGATTATCGAGGAAGTAAGAGAGCGGAATGATACGCCGCCGCTTGTCCCACGCACGCAGGACCACGAACGTGGAGTTGATCTCCTCCACCCATGTCCAGTCGCCGTTGAACGCAATCATGTCCCCCATACGGATGGGCTGCGTCACGGCAATCTGAGCGCCAGCGATCAGGTTGGTGAGAACCGAACGGGCGGCGAAACCGACGACGATGGAGGCCGCACCGGCCGAGGCCAGCAGACTGAGGCCATATTGCCGGACCGGCTCGAACGTCATGAGCGCCGCGCCGATCGTCAGCACGGCAATGAGAGCCCCGGCGATCCGTTGCAGCAGCCTGACCTGAGTGAGGTGTTTTCTGCCGAGAATGTTTTCTTCGTGATTATCTCCCGCCGCATCGATCTGCTCGATATAGAGCGAAGCGGCGAGACGCGCGGACCGGCCCAGACTGAGACCCAGCGACAGCACGATGCAAACCGCCAGAAGATGGGCGATAGGCCCTGCAAGCCGCGGTGACATCTCCAGCGCGGGAATGGTCACGATCATGGCCACCGAGGCTACCGCGAGCTGCGCGGGAAACCGGAGACTGACCGCACTCGTGCGGATAAAGGAACCGGAACGACGGCGACCTGGCACACGGGCCAGGCCGCGCCGGAGAATGAGGCCTGTAACGCCAGCAACGGCTGCGCCAAGAACGGCAAGGACAAACAGGGAGACGACGTTGGGGGGCAACCAGCCAAACCAGCCCTGCACAGTCAGCAAGGTTGAGAAAAATCTCTCCTTCAAAAGTCCGTCCCTGTCCTTTCATGCGGAATCTGCAAACGCGAACAGGCAGACGAAGGGTCGCTTCGCCTGCTCTCTGATTCCGAAATGCCCTGCGGGTCGTCCCGCAACGGAGTATGGTGAAAAGCGCCAGAGGGAGGAGAAGTTCCTCCCGTTTCCACAGCCAGCCGGACGATGATCCGGTGAGGGAAGGCACATGCCGTGAGGAGAGCAGTTTGCCTCCCCCGGATATGAAAGGACTATGCGTCCTTCAGTCAGCAACCCCGGACCGGGTTGAAACCCGGCCCGTCATTGGTCTCAAACGGACTTTTTGGAACGGTCGTTTTTCTTACGCTCGTGCGGATCGAGGTAACGCTTACGCAGACGCACGGCAGACGGTGTGACTTCCACCAGTTCGTCGTCCTCGATGTAGGCAATCGCCTGCTCAAGGCTCATCTTGCGCGGCGGGATCAGCAGTAGAGCCTCATCCTTGCCAGCGGCACGGATGTTGGTCAGCTTCTTTTCACGAACCGCATTCACTTCGAGATCATTCTCACGGGAATGCTCGCCGATGATCATGCCGATATAGACTTTTTCGCCCGCACCCACGAACAGCGTGCCGCGATCCTGCAGGGAGAACAGCGAATACTGCGTGGTGGCGCCGTCTTCCGACGAGATCAGCGAGCCGTTGCGACGGCCTTCGATCGTACCGGCATAAGGCTGATAGCCCGCGAACAGACGGTTCATGACGCCCGTGCCGCGCGTGTCGGTCAGGAACTCGCCGTGATAACCGATCAGGCCACGCGACGGGATGATGAAGGTCAGACGCACCTTGTCGCCGCCGGACGGACGCATGTCCTGCATCTGGCCCTTACGGAGCGACATCTTCTCGACCACGACGCCTGAATAAGGCTCGTCCACGTCGATCAGAACCTCTTCGTAAGGCTCCTCACGCTCGCCGGTCTCTTCATTCGTGCGGAACAGCACGCGGGGACGACCGATGGTCAGCTCGAAGCCTTCACGACGCATCGTCTCGATAAGCACGCCAAGCTGAAGCTCGCCACGACCGGCGACCTCGAAGGCCTCGCTCTCGGGGCTTTCCGTCACGCGGATGGCGATGTTGCTTTCCGTCTCTTTGAACAGACGGTCACGGATCTGACGCGACGTCACCTTCTTGCCTTCACGACCGCCGAGAGGGCCATCGTTGATGCGGAAGGTCATGGACAGTGTCGGCGGATCGACCGGAATGGCCTTCAGGGCTTCGGTCACTTCCGGAGAAGCAATCGTTTCCGGGATCGTGGCGTCGGACAGACCGGCGACGGCGACGATGTCACCAGCCTCGACCTCATCCACCGACACGCGGTCGAGACCACGGAAGGACAGCAGCTTGGTCAGACGGCCTGTCTCGACAACGCTGCCATCTTCACGCAGCACGCGAACCGGCATGTTGACCTTCGCACGGCCCTGCTCGACACGACCCGTCAGCACGCGGCCGAGGAAGTTGTCGGACTCGAGGATGGTCGCGATCATCGCGAACGGCTTGTCCTTGTCCACGTTCGGAGCCGGGACATGACGCAGCACGAGGTCGAACATCGGAGCAAGGTCCTTACGGGGCCCCTCGAGTTCAATGTCGGCCCAGCCCTGACGACCGGATGCATAGAGCATCGGGAAGTCGAGCTGCTCGTCATTCGCGCCAAGCGACGCAAACAGGTCGAAAATCTCGTTGTGGACTTCGTCCGGGCGGGCGTCGCTACGGTCGATCTTGTTGACCACGACGATCGGCTTCAGCCCACGGGCCAGCGCCTTGCCGACGACGAACTTCGTCTGCGGCAGCGCGCCTTCGGCGGCATCCACCAGCACGATCGCGCCGTCCACCATGCTCAGGATACGCTCGACCTCGCCGCCGAAATCGGCATGGCCCGGCGTATCAATGATGTTGATGCGGGTGTCTTTCCACACGACGGACGTGCACTTGGCGAGAATGGTGATGCCACGCTCGCGCTCAAGGTCATTGCTATCCATGGCGCGCTCAGCAACCTGCTGATGTTCATGGAACGAGCCGGACTGCTTGAGCAGTTCGTCAACAAGGGTGGTTTTACCATGATCGACGTGAGCGATAATGGCGATGTTGCGAATATCCATCGTGGGGCGAGCCTGATCTTTCATGCGTACCTGTCCGCCGCTGACAGCAAGAAGCGTGCAGCAGACACCTGTTAATGGCAGTCCATAGAGGGCAGCGGCGCGGATTGCACGCGAAACTTCGCGGGAGAGGGCCTGTTGACGCGGATCTGACACGCGCGGAAGGTCAGGAAGGTGGCGCCTCCCCGCTCTGACCTGTCGATCAGGCCGGTAACATCATGAGGCCCTGCGGCATACCCGGAGTCTCGACGCGAAAGCAGAAAACTGCCCCGTTCAGGGGTTCGTCTTCACGTTCGGCGACCGAAAGTCCCTTGCACGCCGTGGTCACGAAGACCGTGCGCAGATCGTCCCCGCCAAACGCCGCCTTGGTCACGTTGCTGGCCGGGATCGGCACGGGCGCGAGGCGGGTACCATCAGGCGCGAACCGCTCAAGACGATGACCGCCCCAGATTCCCACCCAGAGCGTCCCTGCGCTGTCGATCGTCAGGCCGTCCGGCGCGCCCTCCTCTATTTCTGCGAAAATCCGGGGGGGCGCCAGCGTTCCATCCGGTAGGATATCGAACGCATAAATGAGACCCAGTGCCGATTCGCAGTGATAGAGGGTCTGGCAGTCCGGGGAGACCGCCGGACCGTTGCTGATCGTGTAGCCGGTATGATGCTGGCGCAGCGAAAGGTCGTCCTCAAGAGTATAGAGGGAGCCCAGCGGGAGCTCCTCCCCGTCATCCATTGTCCCGAACCACAGGCGACCAGCACCATCCACGTGGGCGTCGTTCAGCCGTGTACGGGCATTATCCTGCTCGACCGGCATGATCGGCACGACCTCTCCGACCGAAGGATCGCAGAGGTAAAGCCCGTCCTCCATGCCGCACAGCAGACCGCCATCCTGTTTGGGCACGATAAAAGTGGGGCGACGCGGCACATGCAGCGTCAGCGTTTTGCCGTCAGACGGGCTGTAGCGGTGGAGCGTGCGACTCAGGATATCCACAAAATAGAAAGCCTGCTCAGCTTCGCTCCAGACGGGCCCTTCTCCGAGTTTTGCGTGCAAATTCCACACACTAACCGCCTCATTGAGGGGCGCATGCGTGGCCACGAATGGCCTGGCTGAAGGAATGGAATGAATCATCTGCTCGTCTCCGAAACACACAACGCTCCCCTGCCGGACAAGGTTGCCCCATCATTTATACGGGATTTGATGAAAACATTCGAACATGGACAGCGGTGCAGATAGGAAATAGGTATCATTCGCAATCAGTGACAGGCCAACAGGAGCCCCTCATGCGCCTGGACGAGCTTTCGGCCGGAATGAACGCCGTCATCGACCATATCGAAACCCGTACCGCCGATGACATCGTGGCGCGACGGCTGGGGGAACTCGGCTTCGTTCCCGGGGAACCCGTGAAAGTCGTGGCGGTCGGCCCTTTCGGCGGTGATCCGATGGCTGTGAAAATCGGCTTTACACGCTTCGCTCTGCGCCGCACCGAGGCTGCCCGCGTCATCCTGAAGGAGCGTGCGTAGGACCATGGACGCAATGGTCGAGACCCTCCCCCTCCGGGCCGCGCTCGTCGGCAATCCGAACTGCGGCAAGACCTCCCTGTTCAACCAACTGACGGGCAGCCGCCAGAAAGTCGCCAACTATGCTGGCGTCACCGTCGAGCGGAAAGAAGGACGGCTGACCACACCGGCAGGCAGAGCCGTGCGGCTGCTTGACCTGCCGGGCGCCTACAGTCTGGAGGCCACGAGTCCCGACGAGGCTGTGACCCGCGATGTCTGTGCCGGGCGCTACAGGGGCGAAGCGGCTCCCGAGCTTTTGATCTGTGTGCTGGATGCCACAAATCTGCGGCTGCATCTGCGCTTTGGACTGGAAGTCTGCCGCCTCGGCCGTCCGACAATCATCGTTCTGAACATGCTGGACGCCGCGGAAAAGGAAGGTCTGAAGATAGACCTGCCCCGGCTCGCCGCCGAACTTGGAACGCCGGTGGTAGGGGTGGTGGCAATCCGCAAGAACGGCGCCGCCGATCTGCTGGCGTTGCTCGACAACCCACCCGTTATGCCGCCTGTCCTGCGGGAAGCAGATGGTGGTGATATTCATGCGACCGTAAGGCGGCTTCTCACAGAGTGCGTGACACGGCCCGCCGTCGCGTCCGAAGCTCTGGAAGACCGGCTGGATCGCTGGGTGCTGCACCCTGTCTGGGGGCTGGTGATCCTCCTTGCCCTGATGTTCGTCATGTTTCAGGCCGTGTTCTCCTGGGCACAGCCACCGATGGACGCCATCGAAAGCGGCATGACGGCCTTCGGGGAACTGATCCGCTCGCTCCTGCCCGCAGGCCTGATCCGCAGCCTGCTGGTGGACGGCATTCTCGCAGGCGCGGGCACTGTCGTGGTTTTCCTACCCCAGATCCTGATTCTCTTCCTCTGGATTCTGGTGCTGGAAGAGTCGGGATATCTTCCGCGTGCGGCCTTCCTCCTCGACAGGGTCATGGCCTCCGCCGGACTGTCCGGGCGCTCCTTCATTCCACTTCTGTCCAGCTTCGCCTGCGCGGTGCCGGGAATCATGGCCACGCGCACGATCCAGAACCCGCGCGACCGTCTTGTGACGATCCTGATCGCGCCCCTGATGACCTGCTCGGCCCGGCTGCCCGTCTATGCCCTGCTGATCTCCGCCTTCATTCCCAAACGCCTTGTCGGCGGCGTGTTCAACCAGCAGGGACTGGTGCTGTTCGGACTTTATATGGTCGGAATTGGCAGCGGGCTGGCCGTGGCGTGGGCCATGAAGCGCCGGGAAGTGACCACGGAGCACCCGCTCCTGATGGAACTGCCCGCCTATCGCCTGCCCAGCCTGCGCGATCTGGTTCTCGGCCTGTGGCAGAGGGCTGTCATCTTCCTCTCCCGCGTGGGCACGATCATCGTCACGCTGAGCGTTCTGCTCTGGGCGCTGTCCAGCTTCCCCGCGCCGCCCGCTGGCGCAACCGGCGCACCGATCGACTACAGCCTTGCCGGACGGCTCGGCCATCTGATGCTGCCTCTGTTCGCGCCCATCGGATTTACATGGCAGATCTGCGTTGCCCTGATTCCAGGACTGGCGGCCCGTGAAGTCGCCGTCAGCGCCCTTGCAACGGTGTATGCTGTCGGGGGTTCAGAAACCGACGCCGCCTCGCAGCTCACGCCGATTCTATCGAGCCAGTGGAGTCTGGCGACGGCCCTGTCTCTGCTGGCGTGGTATGTTTATGCGCCCCAGTGCTTCGCGACGCTGGCCGTTATCCGCCGCGAAACCGGTGGGTGGAAGGTCGTCGCGCAGACTGCGGGTTATCTGTTTGGACTGGCGTATCTGGCCTCGTTCCTGACGTGGCGGATCGCCCTGGCACTGGGATGGGGGCCATCATGATTGAAGCTCTGATTGTCGGGCTGCTTGTTGTCGCCTGCGGGCTGTACTGGCTCGGCCGGGTAGCCCCTTCCGCGACGCGGGGACTCTGGCGCGGATTCGGCAGGACGTTGCAGGTGATTCACGCTCCGTCCTCACTCCAGATGGCCGTCGCGGGGCGCGCCACCGCCGCTCCACAAGGAGGTTGTGGCGGGTGCAAAGGATGCGACAAGAACGGCGGCTGTCACTGACGCCAGCCTTGGCGGGTCGGCTGTTTTCCAAAAACAGGTGAACCCTTATGCGATCCCGTGGGGTTGAAAACGCGCCCCACGAACGGCAAACCTGCACCGCATCGCGTGCGGCACGCCATCACATCCAGCCGGCCACGCAGACTGCCCCACGGTACAAAGATCTGCCTCGCATGCCGGCCTCGGGATACTATCGCAATGACATTGACGGGCTTCGTGCGCTCGCGATCACGGCTGTCGTCATCTATCATGTCTTCCCCCGTGCGCTTCCGGGCGGTTTTTGCGGCGTCGATGTGTTTTTCGTCATTTCGGGCTTTCTCATCACCGGACAGTTCAGTCGCCGTGAAATCGGCCTGACTGCGTTTTATGCGCGACGAGTCCGACGCCTCGCCCCGGCGCTCCTCTGCGTCCTGCTCGGCACGCTGCTGCTCGGAACATTCGTTCTTCTGCCGAATGAACTGAGCGCCCTCGGACGGGACAGCTTCGCAGGCGTCACTTTTTTCTCGAACCTGTTTTCCTGGCACGAACAGGGTTATTTCGATCGGACTGCCGCCCTGAAGCCGCTGCTTCATCTCTGGTCGCTCGGGATTGAAGAACAGTTCTATCTTCTGTGGCCCATTCTGATCCTCATCGGTATGCGCACCCGCCGCCTGTCACTGGGCTGGCTGGTGGCAGGCACCTTCGCCTTATCCTTCACATTCAGCTTGTGGTGCACGTTTTTCGCTCCGGACGCCGGTTTCTACTGGCCGATCAGCCGGATGTGGGAATTCATGCTGGGAGCTGCGCTTGTCGTCGGCGCCCCGGCGGTCAGGTCTCTGGGATCACACTGGCGCACGGGCCTGAGCTGGCTGGGGCTTGCCAGTCTGGGGCTTTCCGTCCTCGTCCTGTCTCCGACATCGGGCTTTCCAGCACCTCTGGCTGCATGCCCCACGCTGGCGGTCATGCTGCTGATCGCTGCAGGACCGAAGACATGGCTGGCGCAGCGGGTGCTGGCTTCGCCGCCAATGCGGACCCTCGGGCTCATCAGCTACCCGCTCTATCTCTGGCACTGGCCCCTGCTCGCTTACGAGCACATCCTCCACGGCCTCACCAATCAGGGCAGACGCACCGGGTACGTGATCATCGCGCTCTCCGTCGTTCTTGCCGCACTGACGAATCGTTTCATCGAAGCGCCTCTGCGCTGGAGAACGCCCGCGCGCCCGACACTCTGCGGCCTGCTGGCCGGCCTGTTCGCCACAGGCTGTCTCGGACTGGCGCTCTGGGCGTGGCCCGGCCTGCTGAGTCAGCAGTCACGGCACGGCACCGACATCAATATCGAAAGCATCAGTATCGCCGAACAGGATGGTATCTTCCCCGTGACTCCCAACATGACCGTCGAGCATGTCGGCAGCATCACGCTGGCCACCATCGGCCCCTCTATCGGCAATCCCATTCTCTTCACGGGCGACAGCCTGCTTTTCCAATGGGCGCCCCATATCGACGCTTTGTTCTCGGAGGGAAAACTCGCGCACACGGTCATCTTCGTCGCGGGACCGAGCTGCGCCCCCCTCCCCGTCGAACATTACGCGACCGAGTTCAGATTCTGTAAGGCGATGTCAGATCTTCAGGACAGGATTCTCACCACCTATCCCATCAGAAAAATCGTGATGGGCGCCTTCTGGCAGCGCGTCTTCAGTCTCGATCCCGCCGTATGGCCAGCCAGAAAAGCACAGGCCGAAGCCCGTATCAGAACGCTGCGGGATGGCGGGAAACGCGAAGTGACCATCATCCTGCCCACCCCCGCCAACATTCATTTCGACCCGGCGAATATGGTGCAAAGAAGCTTCTCGAACATCATGATCGACGCCAGCACCTTGCGGGCCGGTGTTCCCATGTCATCGATACGGACCGGAGGCGCTGACTTCACCGCCCTTCTGGAAAGCATCGCCCACGATACACAGGTTTCGACACTCGATCTGACAGAGGAAATCTGTGGATCACGCGATGCCTGTTTCCCTCTTATGGACAACGGCACTCCGAAATTCGCGGATGAGAAACACCTTCGCCCGGTGTTCACGCAGGGACGCCTGCAAGGGCTGGACCGGCTTCTGACCCACTAATCGGGCAGCGTGACCAGTCTTGAGGTGAGAGCGGTTTTAAGGAAGGTCGTTCACGCCGTTCCGCTGAACGATGCCAGTTTCAGCGGGTCGATATTGATCGCTGCCAGCGCCTTCCGCCATTTGCCGGAATGATCCGCGCCGAACACGATCTCCCGCGACGCAGGCGCGACGAGCCATGCGGAGTGGCGGCCGATCTCCTCTTCGAGTTGACCGGGTTCCCATCCGGCATGCCCGAGGGCCAGAAGCGCATCCCGAGGACCATCCCCGGCAGCAATATCCCTGAGCACATCAAGACTGGCGCTCAGAGATATCTTCTGGTCAACGGTCAGCGTCCCGTCGCCGCCCCAGTCGGCAGAATGCAGAACGAGGCCACGCCCGGCTTCGACCGGCCCACCGGCGCAAAGACCGATGCGGCGACGCGGCGGGGTGGGCGCGATATCGAGCTGAAGCAGCAGGTCGTCAAAGGCAGGCTGCGGAAGACGACGGTTGATGACCAACCCCATCGCGCCACTTTCGGCGGAATGGGCGCAGATATAAATCACACTCCGGTCGAACTCGGATTCCGCGAGGGAAGGCATGGCGATGAGAAGCTGCCCGGTGAGTGACTCTTCGTCTTCCGGGGCGGCGAGCATGTCTGTGGAGAGAAACGGCATGGCCCAGATATGGTGTGCTGCGGCTGATTTGACAACACACCGCACGAGAGCGGGTAATGCCTCCCCTTATGACCGGAGACACTGACATGGCTGATACAGTTCTTGTAACAGGCGCAACAGCGGGCTTCGGACGGGCCATCACCGAACGGCTGATCCATGACGGCTATCGGGTGATCGGCACCGGCCGACGGGCCGAACGGCTGGAAGAGTTGCAGCAAAATCTGGGAGAAGCGTTCCTTCCCTACCCGCTCGACATGATGGACCGGGACTCCCTCCGCACGCTTCCCGAGGAACTGCCCGAAGGCTGGCGGGAAGTGGATGTGCTGGTGAACAACGCCGGGCTTGCCCTCGGTATGGGTCCCGCACAGGGAGCGGATATTGATGAATGGGAGCGGATGATCGGCACGAACGTCTCGGGCGTGGTGGAGATCACACGGGCACTTCTGCCCGGCATGGTGGCGCGCGATCACGGGCATGTCGTGACGATCGGCAGCACGGCAGGCACATACCCTTACAAGGGTGGCAACGTGTATGGCGCGACAAAGGCGTTCGTGTCGCAGTTCATGCGCAACCTCCGCACGGACCTGCTGGGGACGCATGTGCGGGCGACCAATCTTGAACCGGGTCTTTGCGGCGGCAGCGAGTTCAGCAGCGTCCGTCTGGGTGACGATGAGAAAGCAGCGGACGTGTATCGTGATACGCACCCGATTCTGCCGGAAGACATTGCCGAGACGGTGGCGTGGGTCATCGGGCTGCCTCCGCGGGTGAACATCAACCGAATCGAAATGATGCCTGTCTGTCAGGCGTCCGGCGGCCTGGCAGTTGTGCGCGGGCTGGACTGACGGACAGGAAGATCAATGAGCACTCAGACCAAAAACTCAGTAACCGTGGACGATCTGGGCATCCTCGCCACGCGGTATCGGGTGGATGACTCGAAGCCGTTTCACCTGAAAGACTGGGACCCGGATGATGACGCCGCCCTGGGTCTGCGGAAAAAGGACGGCAAGGTCCTCCTGAAACTCGCGAAGGAACGGCTCGCCGTTCTTCAGGAACTGCTTTACGCCAACGGCACTGCCTCCATGCTCATCGTCCTGCAGGGCATGGACGCTGCCGGCAAGGACGGCACGATCAAGCATGTCATGTCCGGCGTGAATCCGGCGGGCGTCTCCGTGACATCGTTCAAGCAACCCGGCGCGCAGGAACTGGTGCACGGCTTTCTGTGGCGTATCCATATCGCAGCTCCGGCCGCGGGCCGGATCGTGATCTTCAACCGCAGCCAGTATGAGGATGTTCTTGTCACTCGCGTCCATACCGACCTGCTGGAACGCGAGCATCTGCCGGGCGAGATCGGCACCCCCGCGTTCTGGGAAGGCCGGTTCGACGATATCCGTCATTTCGAGCATTATCTGGCCCGACAAGGCACACTCGTTCTGAAGTTCTGCCTGAACATTTCAAGAAACGAGCAGAGAAAGCGTCTTCTCAGTCGTCTGGACATAAAAGACAAACGCTGGAAATTCTCGTCCTCCGATGTCAAGGAACGCCAGTTCTGGGATCAGTATCAAACCGCCTATGAAGAAGCGATTGCCCACACGTCGCGCGATTATGCGCCGTGGTTCGTCGTCCCGGCGAACCATAAGTGGTTCGCGCGGCTTGTGGTGATCGAGACGATCATCAAGGCTCTGAAATCGCTGAAGCAACAGCCGCCCAAGATTGATCCTGATTTCATGAAAAGCCTTGATGATTACCGCGAAGAACTGAGCAAGGAACAGGGCTGACCCTCCCTCTTCCGGAGTGTTCCATGATGTCTTTCACCCCGACCATGCGCGCCGTGCAGCTTGATACGCCTGACAGGCCCTTTGTCCTCCGCGCCGTTTCCATTCCCGAACCGGCAGCAGGGGAAGTTCGGGTGAAAATCGGGGCGTGCGGCGTCTGTCGCACCGATCTGCATATCCGTGACGGATTGCTTGATCTGGGAAAGCGGCATTTCACCGTGGGACACGAAATTGCCGGTGTGATCGACAGGTGCGGCGCCGATGTCGATCACACGTGGGAAAATCGGAAAGTCGCCGTCTATTACTATATCGGTTGCGGCCATTGTCGTTACTGCCGCGTGGGGGACGAGCAGCTCTGCCCTCACCCGAAAGCGCAGCCGGGTTTTTCAAGTGACGGCGGTTATGCCGACTATATTACGGTGCCGCTGCGCAACTGCGTGCCCATTCCGGATCATGTCGATCTGGCCGAAGCGGCGACAATGGGCTGTGCTGGATCGACTGCGGTTCATGCCGGGCGGCTGGCCGCCATCCATCCGGGCGAGTGGGTGGTCATCAACGGCACCGGCGGTGTCGGACTGGCGCTTCTCCAATACGCACGTAACGCCGGTGGTCGCGTGATCGCCATCGGTCGGGGTGGCGAACGGGAGAAACTGGCCCGCGAAATGGGAGCGGAACACACGATCGATGCGACCCGGACGCCCGATACCGCAGAGCGTGTGCAGGATCTGACCGGAGAAGGTGCTGACGTCGTCTTCGAACTCCTTGGCACACAGGAGGCCATGAGCGCGGCTCTGGGCATGTTGCGGCGACGCGGGCGCATGGTCATGCTCGGCTACACCACTGACGATTTCCGTGCCCACCCGGTCTCTTTCATCGTGCGGGAAATTACTCTGCTGGGGTCCGTCGGGTCCACGCTCGAGGATCTTCACGAAGCGATCGACCTGCTGGCGCGCGGCGTGCTGCGCTCGCCCGTGGCGGAACGCCTGCCGCTGGAAGACTTTGAAAAGGCGCTCACGGCTACACGTCAGGGCGGCCTTGCCGGGCGCGTCGTGCTCACGCCCGCCTAACGCACCATATGAGGAGTCGAACGGAAATTACGCAGACGTGGAGGCAGGAAAAGGCAATTTAACCCAATCGTAAATCTTCCTTGCGAACCTTTGCGGTGACGAAAAATCGTTCTTCGCAAGGGTAAAACCGATCCATGGAATTTCACGATCATCATCCGGACAGTGATGTCCGGCAGCCAAAAACCGCGGAACTTGCCGGGCTCCGCACCTCCCTCTCCCGCTTCGCCTCAACCGATCCGGTCATTCTCGCCTGGGCGAGACAATGCGCGAACAATCTCGCGGAAGAAGACCAGACCACTGAAGACATGATCCGCCTTTCAGCTACGGTGCTGAAATTCGTACTGGATCTTGACCTTCAGGCCCGCGCCGCCGTGCGGCGCAGCCTGCCCACCCAATGGTGTTCAACTCTCTAAATTCACGTCAGCGACGACGGAACAGCAGTTCCAGATCGTTTCTGGTCAGACGCACCCATGTCGGTCTTCCATGCGAACACGTACCGGCACGGGGCGTCTCTTCCATACGGCGCAGCAGGGCGTTCATCTCCGCAATCGTCAGGGAACGCCCTGCCCGTATGCTGCCATGACACGCCATACGGGCGATGACCGCATCCAGCCGCGCATCCAGCGTGGGCGTTTCGTCAATCGCCGCCAGTTCGTCCGCATCCAGCTCCTCCGCCAGATCGCGCAGCAGATCAATGGCCGAAGCATTGCCCAGCAGGGCCGGAAGGGAGCGCACCAGCACCGCCCCGGGTCCGAAGGGCTCAAGGTCGATACCGAGTTTCGAGAGAGCCGCCGCCCGCGACACCAGCAGATCAGCCTGACTGCGTGAGAGTTCCACCACATCCGGTACCAGCAGGCGCTGGGCCTGAATGGTGCCGGACAGAAACTGTTCGCGCAGCACCTCATGCGTCAGACGTTCATGCGCCGCGTGCTGATCAACGAGAATCATGTTCTCCTCCGCCGTCACGGCAATGATGTAAGTGCTCAGAACCTGCGCCACCGCGGCCCCGAGCGGATGCTCCGGCGCGGGCGAAGAGAAGGAGGGAACCGCAGTTGCCGGACCTATCGCAGCGGGCGGCACATCGCGAACCATCTCTGGAGAAGAGGGCGCCCTCGATGCGGCAGGAGCACTCCCGAACGTGCGTGCCGCAGGCTGCGCTCCCAGCGTCAGGAACGGTTCAGCAAATCCTTCCGAACGCGGCGTTTCCGGGGGATATACGATTCTCGCCGGACGCGGTGGCGTGAAAGCGGGCCGGACACCCGCCGTGCCGGCACCGAGTCCCAACGCCCGGGTGATGGTGCCGATCACAAGAGAGCGTACCCCGGCCTCATCGGCGAATCGCAGCTCCGTCTTGGCGGGATGCACGTTCACATCCACCTGCTCGTAGGGCAGCGACAGGCTGATCACCGCCACGGGATGCCGACCGGCCTCAATCACCCGGCGGTACGCAACCCGGAGCGCTGTGCGGAGCAATGGGTCAACCACGGCACGCCCGTTGACCAGCATGAACTGTCCCGCCGTTGTCGGGCGATGCACCGAAGGGCTACATGCGAATCCGCTCAGTTTCATATCGCCACGCTCGCCGTCCAGCCGTAGCAATCCGTCGGCATCGTCGAGCCCCAGCAGGGCCGCGGCCCGCGACTCCAGTGTTTCCACGGGACGGTCGAGAATCGTGCGCCCGTCGACGTCCATGAAGAACGCCACATCCGGTGCGGTCAGCGCCAGACGGCGCACTGCCGCCTCGGCGTGCGATCCTTCCACCCGCGCGCTTTTCAGGAACTTCCGCCGTGCGGGCGTGGCGAAGAACATATCCTCCACCAGAATACTGGTGCCCTTTTCGCCAGCACACGGCTCGGGCGGGGAGATTTCTCCGCCTGCCACATGGATTCGCCAGGCACATTCGCTATCAGATCTGCGCGATGTGATTGTCAGCCGGGCCGCCGCGCCGATCGACGGCAAGGCTTCCCCCCGAAAGCCGAGCGTTGCGATCCGCACCAGTGTCTCGTCCGCGAGTTTCGAGGTGCAGTGTCTTTGCACTGCCAACGCCAGTTCGTCGGGCGTCATGCCGATGCCGTCATCCGTCACGACGATCCGGTCGGCTCCTCCGTTCACAATCACCACCCGCACTCTGCTCGCGCCGGCATCAAGGGCGTTTTCAACCAGTTCCTTGAGGGCTGCGGCTGGGCGCTCGATGACCTCACCGGCCGCGATGCGGTTGATGACAGCGTCGGACAGGCGGCGCAGAACGGGAGTGGAGAGAGAGCGATCAGACATGCTGGGCCTGTTGTAGCCCATTCCCCCCGAAGGCGGAATCATGTCGCAAAACCTTTGATGAGGAAGCTTTGACGACGCATCCCGCTTTACGTCCGCGCTACATTGCGGCACCACATTTCCATGACTCGCATTTATATCGACGCTGACGCCTGCCCTGTGAAAGACGAAGTCTATCGTGTCGCAACCCGTTACGGGATCACCGTTTCAGTCGTCTCCAACAGGATGATCGCCATTCCGGATGCGCCGGGAATCGACCGCGTGATAGTGGAGGCCGGTCCCGACTGCGCCGATGACTGGATTGCTGAACAGGCCGGACCACAGGATGTCGTGATTACAGCCGACATCCCGCTGGCCGCGCGCTGCGTCGCCAACGGCGCGGAAGTTCTGGACCCGAAGGGGAAACTGCTCGATGCAGATTCGATCGGCATGGCGCTCGCCGTGCGCAATCTGATGACGGATCTGCGTTCCGCAGGCGTGCAGACACCCGGCGGTGCGGGTTTCAGCAAATCCGATCGCTCACGGTTCCTCTCGGCGCTCGACACGCTGGTCGTGCGGATGCGCAAACCGCGCCCCCGCAACCTCGCAGCGCGCTGAAAGCACGCCCCAAAGTCAGTGCCAGTATCAGTGTGACAATCGCAGGGCGCTGTCCTTGATGATGGTATTCAGTGCTGACGAAAACGCGTTCTGGATGGCCGGGCCGTCATCGGCCTGAAAATAATAGCCTGAACCGGAAGAACAGGCGTCCATAGCCCCTTCCATGCTGCCCGAACCACTCGTCGGCAAAGAACCGAAGAGCGCGTCATAGAGCTTGTTACCGGGAAACGGATAATACGGAACCCAGATGGAGAAGAGCTTCACGTTCTGGTTCTTCAACTGGGTGCAGTAAGATCCGTAACTGACATCCACGACACTCTGGTAGGTTGCCCTCGATGAATACACATCCTGCGCCCCATCGGAAATGAAGATGACATAGGTTTTCCGGCTGGTGGGCGAGGAGCCGTTCCCAACATTCTCCAGTCCCTGAACGACCTGCTGGAGAGCGAGACTGGTCTTTGTGTAACCACCATTATACACGCTGTAGTCAAACGGACCCCGGCGCGGATCATTGTTCTTGTTGCCATACGGGGTCGCATTCTCAATATCGAGTGCCGAGGCGGTATTCTGTACGGTCTCTATATCCGTGGTCGGGATCAGAAGCTGTGCGAAATTTGTTCCGAACGTATCGATGCCGACATACAGATGATTCCTGTTATCCTGCGAATATTCCGCCAGTTCCGTAAGAAAGGAATTGAGAGACTGATTGACGTAATCAATCTTCAGACTGATGCCGGAGGCTTTCGCCACCGTGCGCATATCGCACGGCGGCTGCCAGACCCCTCTCGATGAATAACTGCCTGTTGAAGACATGATGCAGCCATTGCTGATCGTGTAATATCCATTGGGATCGTGACAGGCGAAGGCACAGCGACCTGCTCCGTTTTCCAGTTCCGAAATGGCCGCGGGCGTTCCCCCCACTCCCATCGAATTTGAAATATCCACCAGAAAGATGACCTGAAGATAGGAATTCCCTTCTGTCATTGTCGCCATCGAACTCACTGAAATTGTTCTGGCACTGGAAGGCACGAAACCGGACATGAAGAAGTTCTGTGTCTGGGACAGAGAAACCTGCACGCTGCCTGAATAGGCCGTTTGTGGAATATACACCGCCGTGACATCCGGCACGGACGTGTTTCCATGCCCTGTGGCATTGGCTGCCACGGAAGCCCTGGCGGCACTTTCCGCGATCTCCGACGCATTGGCTCCCGCGTCCAGAACCAGACTGTCATTAACGGCCTTTGCTGCATGCAAAGATGCGGAATCCGCGATCTCCTGCAATTTGCCGCGTTTGAGAACCAAGTTGCCAATATTGACCGAAACAGCCATGCCCACCATGAGCACGCAGGCCGAAAACGCCACCAGAAGCGTCACGCTCCCTTTTCGGGATTTGTACAAGCGATGAATCATCAGTTTTTTGCGAAACCAAAAAGATGATCGGAGGCATGCATCGGCAAAATTCAAATCGTTCTTGTGAGATACAAATATCGGACGACAAGCCGGGACAAGTTTTTTTGAACTCTCCTCCGCAACGAATCATCGAATTCCGATACAATACTACACTATTTGAAATGTAATTAATAAATACCTAATAACCCATCGCGGTCTGGTTAATAATCACTTACCAGACGAACGCTCACTTCCTGATGTTAAAATCGAATCAAGAAAATGAATGTGTTTTTTTACAAACTCTGGCCGAAGATGGCTCATGTCCGCGTATTTCGGTTCACCATCCGTATCCAGAATGAAACATGACGGGGAACTTCCACAGATGTCGGCATAGGGATCAATGACCCCCACCTGAGAACGGCGCGCGATATCGCGGAGCGTTGCCGCCATTTCATCAGAGTAATCACGCAATTCGGAAATCGGCACACCAGATTTGATCGCCTGCTCATTCACGGTCGTGCGCAGCAGGCTGCGCTGCACCAGTGCTGCCGGATCAAAACGGGCATCCATGGGTGTTGGAAGAATCAGCCAGACCGCCCGGACACCCAGAGAAGAAAAATCCTTTATCTGCCGGACAATATCTTCCTTGAATGCTTCCTGATCCTGTCTGTGCTGCAAAAGAATGGGAGGCCATGCTGCACCGGCCACAAGGGTCCGGACATGATATTGCTGGATCACCTGTCGCTGAATGTCCGGCATGACAGTGCAGAAATTGAACATAGGCAAATAGTCGTTTCTGAAAAATGGACTGCATGCCGGCCCGGAAACAAAAACGACCGTATGTTTCAGACGCCCTTCGACCAGAAGCTGCTCGACCCGAGGCCCCCACTGAAACAGCAGGCTGTCGCCAGTCAGCATGACGGTGTCTCCGGCATCACCCATGACAGCGATGGTGATACCGTTTTCCCTGCGTATTTTCATATGAGGCGTTCTGGAAAATATCCCCTGTTTCACGGCAAGGTTTATTCGAGACACATCAATGGTGGCTGCACTCGGTTCGTAACGCCCGGGCCAGCCCTGCTTCTGCCATACCAGCAATCCTGCCGCACACATGAGTGCCAGCGCCACCAAAAGACTGACTGCCTTTCTTCCACGATGATGTTGTGAGCGGAAAGGACGCTCCGCCACCGCCGATGTCAGCCAGCCCAGAACCGTCGAAGCCGCGATGATGGAAAGTCCGGCCTTGTTTCGTAAAGTTCCCACGCCGTAAATGATGTGATGCCAGCTGACCAATGGCCAGTGCCACAGATAGAGCGGATAGCTGAGCCGTCCGATCCAGCGCAGGGCCGGACGCGAGAGCAGCTCCTTGTTGACGATACTGTCCGGTCCGGCCGCAAGCAACATGGCCGTGGCACCCGCAGGCAACAGGGCCAGTGGACCGGGAAAGAATCGTCCAGGCCGTAACAGCGCCAAAGCCACACCAAAGGCAACGCTCCCGCACCATGAAAGCATCATGCGTGACCGAGGCGATAAAACCAGACCTGTTCTGCGATGATCGGACGTCTGGAGAAAAACCAGACCGCCACCGAGCAAAAATTCCCACAGGCGGCTGAAGGGCGAATAAAACCCGGCTGTCGGGTTCGTAAACGCATAAAAACAGCTGATAACACCAGAAACGGTGAAAACACTGGCCATCAGGAATCCCCGATGTTTGTGCCAGCGGCAAATCCCCAGCAGCAGGAGCGGCCAGATAAGATAAAACTGCTCTTCAACGCCCAGAGACCATACATGCAGGAGAGGCTTCAGGGCAGCTTCCCGATCGAAATAGCCCTGCTCATGCCAGGACAGCAGGTTGGAGATGGAAAGCGCTGCGCCGCTCACGTCTTTTCCCAGTTCCGCAAATTCCACGGGCAGAAGCGTGAACCATCCGGCTACCAGTATCGCGGCAAGGACACACAGCAGAGCCGGCGCGAGACGACATATCCGGCGCAGGTAGAAATCGAGAAGCCCGACGCGCCCTTTTGCGTCATGCTCCAGAAGATGTCCTGTGATCAGAAAACCGGAAATAACGAAAAAGACGTCCACGCCAACGAAACCGCCGGGCATGAGGGCGGGAAAGACATGATAGAGAACGACGCTGAGCACAGCGACAGCGCGTAACCCGTCAATATCGGGACGCCAGCCCTTCCTGCTGGCAACGGTCGGACGCAGCCGCTTGAACTTCAGAATGTTCCCGGCTGTTCCCGCTTCTGCCTTTCGGAAGACGGTGCCGGGCTGCTCACTCACTCGCTACCCTCAAAAAACGTCCGAATCTCCTCCACGGCCGCCGCAATCCCCAGCCGGTGTGGAATCACACCCGACGGAAACGCGCTCAGCAGTCGGGACGGTGTGCGCCGGTCAAGCAGCACAAACACGCCGCGATCATTGCGCGCCCGGATGAGGCGACCAAAAGCCTGACGCAACCGAAGGCGGGCGATCCGGTCGTCGTACAGTTTAGGATTTCCCTGCGAGAGATGCATGCGCCTCTCGCGATGAAGGATATCAGGGCGCGGCCATGGCACGCGCTCGAACGCGACAAGACGCAGCGCATGACCCGGCACATCCACGCCATCCCGCATCGCGTCGGTGCCCAGCAGGCAGGAATCGGTTTCCGTACGGAACACATCCACCAGCGTGGTGTTGTCCATCGCATCGACATGCTGCGCGTAGAGCGGGATGCCCTCCTCCTCCAAAGGTGCCGCGATCCGACGCTGGACAGCGCGGAGACGCTCGATGGCCGTGAACAGTCCCAACCCTCCGCCTCCGGATGCCAGAAAGAGCGCCTGATAGGCCGCCGCGAGGGTGTCCGGGTCGTCATGCGCGACGTCATTAACGATGAACACGCGGGTCTGGCGGGAATAGTCGAACGGACTGGCGAGGGAAGCTCGCAGCGCCGGGGATGGCAGATGGCTCGCACCAACCCGCGCCTCGGCAGCCTCCCATATCTGCTCGGCTTCCGCGGACTGGTCAGTGTCCGTCTCGTCGCGCAAGGTCGCGGACGTGATCAGCAGCCCGTGCGCGGGGGCAGCCAGCACCGCGGCGAAGGGCAATGTCGGGTCCAGCCAATGCTGGTGCAGGCCGACATCCTGCTCACCGCGCCGCTGGCCTTCACGGGCCTCAAGACGGATGAAACGGATGAACTGCGGTGGGCCCACTTCGTCGGGTGGGGTGCAGAAGGTGGTGAGCATCGACACCCAGCCGTCGAGGCGGCCGATGGCGCGGCGCTGCAACGAACGGATCATCGCCTCGATACGGGCGCGGGTGGCAGTGTCGAGACTGTCCGTATCCTCGCGCAGCTTGTCTTCCAGCCGGTTGACGAGCGTGCGGAGCGGTTCGGCGATACGACTGAGAGAGCGGGCCAGTCCGTCAGCGGCCTCGGCAAGACCGGGGACCATCGGATGCAGGTCGCACTCGCTGCCATTACGCCGCACCGGTCCGCTGCCAACCGTGCGGGCCAGCACCTGATCCCGCAGCAGCCGCAGCAGCGTTTCGGTAGGGTTGTCGATGACCGGCTCAACAAGCTGCACCGGCACCGCCATCGGAAAGAGCGATGCAGTCACATCCTCCACTTCCGCTGTTTCCTCCGGTTTATCGGTCTGTGATGGGTCTGTCGGGGGTTCGATCCACAGACGGGCAGACCATCCCGGTGCGGGAAGCGCCTTCGCCGCCAGCAGGGCTGCGTCGAGGGGCGTTTCGAGACGCGGGTTCCCGGCGATCAGATCGTCGAGGCGACGGCGCAATCCCCGCGCCCGGGAGCGGCTCCCCTCGGCGCCAAGCAGCCAGCGCCTGAGTTCCGCCGCTTCCAGTCCGGACAGTTCGAGCGCGAACGCCCCATCCGCCGCATCGGCCAGATGGTGCCCTTCATCGAACACATAGCGCGTGGGGATGCCGTCCTCGTCAGGCACGGCTTCTTCCGGTGCGGTCTCCGGCTGGTCGCCCAGTTCGAGCGCGGGAAGGCCCTGCGACTGCGCCCATGCCGCCTGCGACATGACCAGCGCGTGGTTGGCGATCACCAGATCCGCATCCTGCGCCCGGCGGATGGAATGTTCCACGAAGCAGCGCTGATAGTGCGGACAGGCTCCGTGGATGCACTCGCCACGCCGGTCGGCCGTCGCGGCCAGCACGCCATGCCCGAGGAGATCCCCGAACCAGCCGGGAAGATCGCCCCCGAACAGATCGCCCTCCACCGTCGCCATGCCCCAACGAGCGAGCAGGCCGAGCGCGATGACCGGACCGGGTCCGCGCGTGGGGGCGATGTTCACCGCCTCCTCCATATTGAGCAGGCAGAGATAGTTCTCACGCCCCTTCCGCACCACCACATGGTTACGGCGCACGGCGGGGTCCGGGTGCAGGCGAGCGGTTTCGGCTTCGATCTGTCGCTGGAGATGGCGCGTATAGGTGCTGACCCAGACCGCGCCGCCATTGCGCTCCGCCCAGATGCTGGCGGGCGCGATATAGCCGAGCGTCTTGCCTGTGCCGGTTCCCGCTTCCGCCAGCACGACGCGGGGAAACCCCATCCCTTCACGCGGCGCGAACGCATGGGTGGCGACATCGGCAAAATCAGCCTGCCCCACCCGAGTCTCGGCATCAGGACCAAGAATCTGGCCGAGCCGGGCGCGAGCCTCCGCCGGTGTGACAGGATTGGAGCCGGGCGGCGGCCGACGGGGAGTATCTTCCCATTTGGGAAGCTGGTCCCAGATCCGGAGGGCCTCGCCGGGCTGCATCGCCTCCCGGGATAGTGGCCCGGTGATCTCCAGCGCTTCCAGCACGGCTCCGCTCCAGATCCATCCGGCCTGCGCGAGCCGCGTGGCGAGGGCGGCAAGGAAAGGATGTGCCGGTGTGTTTTTCAGGGCCCGCAAATCGGTCAGAAGCCGCGCCGCGAGGTCGGGCAACGCACTGGCCTCCACACGGCGGCCATCGAGATCGCCAAGGCCGAGGGCTATGGCCAGACCGCGCGGCGTAGGCGCGACGGGGCGGGCGGGATGTACGAAAGCAAATAGTTCCAGCAGGTCGAACCAGGGCGCGGGCTGACCCGGTGGCGGAATGCCGAGCATTCGGGCCGTCGCGGGCGCATGGACGACCAGCGGTGCCGCTTCTTCCTGAATGAACTGGCGGGCCCGTGTCCGGTTGAGCGTCAGCAACTCTCCATCGGCGGTGAGGCACGAGAAGAAACCGTGACCGGCGACAAAAGCGGGAGCTTCGTGGGGGGATGGAAACGCGGCGCACATCTGGCCCGCAGTCTAACGCAGGATGGCGGGGGTGCAATCACGGGATTGCGCCGGTCTGCCTCGCCGGGAGACTCCACCTCCGACAGAAGGGGGCTTTCTCCCGGCGATCACAGGCTTATTTCTTCGGAGCGCGGACCGCCACGACCTCGACTTCGATGAGCCATCCCGGATTGGCCAGTTGCGCCACGGCAAAGGCTGACCGCGCGGGCACGTTCGGCTGATCGGCCGATCCGAAGAACCGGCGATAGCCGTGCATCATGCCCTCAAAGTCCAGTTTCTTCGTGGCTGGGTCCGCCACCATATAGAGGTGCATCTGCACGACGTCCGCCATCCCAAGCCCCATCTTGCCCAGCGCGTCTTTCACGCGCTGAAAAGCGGCCGTGCTCTGATCTTCCATATCCCCATAGGCGGCCGGAGTACGAGCCGGCGCATGCGAGTCGCGAACAGGTGGGCCCAGGCCGCTGATATAGACAGTGGAATAGCCCGCCGGCACTTCAACGGCTGTGGAGATGGGATAATCCGCTTCCGGATAACGGACGACCTCCGCGCGGGCGGACATCCCGCAGGCTCCGCTCGCCAGTGCGAGACCGACGGCTGCCAGCAGCCCCCGGCGGATCGTGCGGCCATGATGATGGTTCATCCTGTTATTCTTCCTCTTGGGTGATGACGGGGCGGATGGGTGCCACATCCTGGGGCTTGAGGAGGTCGGTGTAGTGGTTGCCGAAATGTGTGCGGATATAGTTCACCACATCCGCCACCTGCTGGTCATCCAGCATGTCCGTGAACCACTGCATGGCGCCATAGCCGTGCAGAATGATGGAGGCGGGATAATACGGACTTTGCAGGTGACTGTTGTCGGCAAGCGCGGGAATTTTGGCGCCCGCACCCTGCGCGCCGCGTCCGTCCGCCATGTGACAGCTCTGGCACACATGGCGGTAGATGGCTTGCCCGTTCGAGAGGTCTTCCCCTTTCGGCGCCCCTTCGAAAACACCGGCGCTGTCGGCCATCGCTGGCGTGGCCCCGAACAGGAAAAGGCATCCCAGCACGGGGAGGATAACCGTCTTTCTCATCATGCCGCCCCTTTTGCGCGCCGATGGAGTTGCTTCACAGCATCGAGGGCGGAAAGAATCGCTCCTTCCTGCCAGCACCCCACATAGGAGGCGTGTTCCCCCGCCAGCACGATGCGCTTGTCCATCGTGCACAGCGTTTTGTAGTGCATCTTCCGCGACTGCTCGCTCCACAGGGAGCAGCACCCCATGGTCCACGGCACACGGCTCCATGCAAAACTCACGCCGTTGAGAAATTCCTTGCGATATTGGGGGTGAATCGCCTCCCCCTGCGCCAGCGCCTGCTCAATACGTTGCTGCGGCGACATCCCGGCCAGTTCATAGGCAGGCGCCCTGAACATGTAGGCTCCGAGAAGAACAGCGGGGCCCGGGCTGAATATCCCGTGACTGGGATAGGAAATCTGTCCGATGGACTGGTCGGTGAAGCTGATGCCACCGTAGATCTGCTCGTCCTCTTCCCAGAATCGCCGCCGAAACTCCAGGCCAATCTTCACCGACGACGCATAAGGCACCGCACTGATCGCCGCCTTGAGGTCGTCGCTCACCTGCACATCCAGTTGCGAGAGAATGGACAGAGGCAGAGTGCAGACACAGAAATCGGCCTGCGCCTGCTGGACGGCCCCGCCCTGCTTGCCATCGTTGTATGTGACCGTGACGCCGCTTTCGCTTTGTTGGATGGCCGTCACTTTGCAGTTGAGATGGATCAGATCCTGCACCTGACGGGTAAACGCCTTGCCAATCTGATCCATGCCGCCGACGGGCTGAAACATCGTCGTCTGCATGTCGACCGTCTCGTGAAACTCCATCCAGCGCCAGAATCCGGACTTCCAGATGTCGGCGGGATCGAAGGGCTGGGAAAGTTCGGGAATACCGCTCAGGCCCCCGCCCCGCGCCTTCTCATACCCACGATGCAGTGAACTCGGCACGCTTTTTTCATATCGCATGTTCGGGGTCAGGCCGCCCCAGTCGCGCATGGCCTCGCGAACATGCGCCCGCTCGTCGGGTGTCAGGACATCGTCCAGCTTGTGCTGATCCACCGCCTTCGCCAGCAGTTCCGCCGTGAAACCGTTGAAGTCGCTGTTGAACTCCCGATAGCGGACAGGTTTGCCGCCGAACTGACTTTTGGAATGCAGCCAGCTATTTTGGTTGATCTGGATGAAAGGTTCGAGCTGAACGCCGAAAGCCTTACAATAATGCAGTAACCCCTGATGATGGTAGGGAATCCGCCAGGGACCGGGGTTCAGATAATTGCCTGATGAAAAACCAACCTTCTGGGTCGCGCCCCCCATTTCCGTGACGGTGTCGCCGCCACGAAGCGTGATGTTTCGACCGCCGCTGCGGTTCTGGAATTCGAGAATCGTAACGGCATAACCTGCTTTCCGCAGTTCATACGCCGCCAGCATTCCCGACAGACCCGCGCCAAGAACCAGCACCCGCGTGCCGCGCTTAGCCCCGCCCAGAGCCGGCGGTCCGGAAAAATCAGTCCCCTGCGCATGGCCCAGGCTCGTCATGGCCTGATAAAGCGCGACACTGCCTGCCGCCGCCCCTATCCGCGTCAGAAACTGTCTGCGTGTCTCCGCCCGAAGCCCCCCATGCGATACCATTGCCATTCCTGCTTCTCTGTGAAAGACGATTTTCGTTATTGCATCAAAACCATATTGATAGCAGGGCGAAATATAAATGGGGCAAACTTCATTTTGAGAGGAGAAAATGTTTTTAAAAGACCGGAACAACGCAGGTACGACCGAGCGAAGCCAGTTCCGAGGGCAGATAGTTATAGCAACCGGCTATCGATAACGGCCGACAATGAGGCAGGCGAGGCCGTTTTGGGCAACGCGGATCGCCTGCCTGCGCTGCCGGGAATGAGCGTTCAGGGGCTTGCGAATCTAAACGCGGACCAATAAAGTCCGCGTATGGCACTTTATGGCGCAAGCACTGAATATGTTCTGCACAGTCTGCTCTGGCTCGTGGACAATCCCCAGCCTGTCAGCAGTCTCGATCTGGCGGAATTGCAGGCCATCCCTGCGGCTTTTGTGGCTAAACTGCTCCCGAAGCTGGAAAAGACAGGCTTGCTGGAGGCCTCCGAAGGGCTACGCGGCGGTTACAGGCTGGCCCGTCCGGCTGACCAGATCAGCGTGCTGGATATCGTCGAGGCCGCCGATGGTCGCAAAACCCTTTTCAACTGTCAGGAAATTCGAGGACAGTGCGTGCTGTTCGCGGCGGACGCACCCGAATGGGCAGGGCGGGGAGTGTGCAGCATTCATGCCGTAATGCTGAAGGCCGAGCAGGCCATGCGGCAGGAACTGTCACAAACTTCTCTGGCCGATCTGGCGCAAAGCGTGCGGAATAAAGCGCCCGCTCCCTTTCTCGGTGAAGTCCAGTCCTGGTTTGACGACCGCGCGCGGACACGCCGAACCAGCAAGGTCAGACAGCGAAAGCGATCAGCCGACGAATAGCCAGCGCCCCCTCATAATCAGGAAGATATGATACTATGCGTAAGTTCATCGCACTTGGTGCCCTGACGATGGGTCTCTATGCGCCTGCCCTTCTGGCGGCGACGCAGGTAACGCCTTTGCTGTCCCATGATCTGCCGGGTCTTCCGGGCAAGGAAGGGACGATGCTGACAGTCGATTATCCTCCCGGCGGTTCAGACCCGGTTCACCGGCATAATGCTTCGGTTTTCGTCTATGTGCTGAAGGGCAGCATTATCATGCAGGTTGCTGGTGGCCTTCCCGTCACCTTGCATGAAGGACAGACCTTTTTCGAAGGACCGGACGATATTCACCTTGTCGGACGGAATGCCAGCAAGACAGAACCTGCCAGGTTTCTCGCATTCTTCGTAAAGAACAAGAATGCTCCATTTGTTTTTGCAGCACACTGAATATCCGGAACATCAGACATGAAGATCTTTGTCGCTGGCGCCAGTGGTGCACTCGGCCGTCCGTTGATCCTGCGCCTTCGTGAGGCAGGTCATCAGGTGTGGGGAATGGCGCACCGCGCTGAAAGTCTTGCCATAATCCGGAATCTGGGAGCCGAACCTGTGCAGGGCAATGCTCTGGATCGGGCAGCTATTCATAACATTCTCGAGCAGATCAGGCCGGATGCGGTTATCGACCAGCTCACATCTCTCCCCTCCACCCCTTTCGATCTGCCGCAAAGGCTCCCGGCAGACCGCACATTGCGTCTCGAAGGCGGCGGCAATCTGTTTGATGCAGCGCAGGCTTGTGGCACCCGGCGTTATATCCAGCAATCCTGTGGCTTCTATCTGGATGCTCCTGACAAACTTGCCGATGAAACATCGTCACTCAAAATCATGGCGCCCGGCCATATCGGCGAGAGTACCCGGATGTATGCCGCACTGGAAAAGCGGTGCATGAGTGCTCCCCTCATGCAGGGGACGGCTCTGCGGTATGGCTTTTTTTATGGGCCCGGCACCTGGTACTGGCCTGATGGTGCGTTCAGCGCGGCTGTACGGAACAGTGAAGTGTCCCTCATCGGTGCGGGGAAGGCCACGTTCTCCTTCATTCACGTGGATGATGCAGCCGACGCAACTATAACAGCTCTGACCGCACCAGCCGGTATTTACAATGTGGTTGATGACCAACCCATTATGATAGCGGAGTGGCTACCTGCCTACGCGAAATGGATCGGAGCCCCGGCCCCCGTTCGCATGGATGAGAAAGAAGCACTTCGGCTATTGGGAGAAGAGAGCGTCTATTATCACAACACCCTGAATGGGGCGTCCAACCAGAAAGCCAGAAAAATGTTAGGTCTTGAGCCCCGGAAACTTCCCTGGCTGCAAGACATCCGGCAATAATCACTGACAAACGCTGGAATCAGGAGGAATGCCCGCAAGAGTTCCATACGCAAACTGGGGGTTATTCTCTGTCTTTCGGCGTTGTCTTCTGGATATGCCAGTTCCATCAACACGCTTTTCCAGCGCACTATGAGACTGTTTGCTTTCCGGTGATCAACTTCGCCCCCCTTAAGGGACAATGAGCGTGATAACGCACTCATCGCCCCTTATAGACAAAGCCTCAGTCTTCCACCAACAAGCCGTCGCGTAATGTCACCACCCGATCCATTCGTGCCGCCAGTTCCTTGTTGTGGGTCGCAATGAGTGCCCCCACTCCGGAACCACGCACCACGCGCAACAGCTCTTCAAAAACGATATCTGCCGTCGAAACATCAAGATTTCCGGTCGGCTCATCGGCCAGCAGAACGGACGGCGCATTCGCCAGCGCACGCGCGATGGCCACACGCTGCTGCTCGCCGCCGGACAGTTTGCCGGGCAGATGGTTCAGACGGTGCCCCAGACCAAACAGACCGAGCAGTTCCTCAGCACGGCGACGGGAAGCGGCAGGAGACGTTCCTGCAATCATCTGCGGCAGGGCCACGTTTTCACGCGCCGTGAACTCGGCCAGCAGGTGATGGAACTGATAGACGAAGCCGATTTCCGAGCACCGGATGGCAGTGCGGTCCTTGTCGGGCAAACGCCCGGCGTCACGGCCCGCAATCTCGATCACACCTCCATCCGGATGGTCGAGCAGACCCGCGATATGCAGCAGCGTGGACTTGCCGGTGCCGGACGGCGCAACCAGAGCCACAGTCTCGCCTGCACGGAGTTCGAAATTCACTCCGCGCAGGACATGCAGCGTCTCGTCGCCACTGAGATAGGAGCGTGTGATATCGCGCAGGTCCAGAACGGTCTCACCCATGACGCAGCGCCTCCACGGGGTCGGTTCGCGCGGCCCGCCATGAGGGATAGAGCGTCGCCAGCAGCGACAGACCCAGCGCCATGACGATGATCTCCGCCACCTGACCCCAGACCAGCTTCGCCGGAAGATGTTCGAGGTAATAGACCTCCGGGTTAAAGAGGTTCGTGCCCGTCATCTTCTGCAAAAGCTGTCTGATGCGCTCGATATTTTCACAGAACACCACACCCAGCACCGTACCGAGCACCGTGCCGGTCACCCCAACCGACGCACCGCACATCAGGAAGATGCGCATGATCGCGCCACGTGTCGCACCCAGTGTCCGCAATACGGCGATATCGGCGGTCTTGTCCTTCACCATCATGATGAGCGACGAAATCACGTTAAAGGCGGCAACCAGAATAATCAGCGTCAGGATCAGGAACATGACGTTCTGCTCGACCTGCACCGCACCGAAGAAGGCATTGTTGCTCTTCGTCCAGTCGATCACGCGAATACGCGGATCAGCCAGCGTCTCCGTGATTGCGCGTGTGACCGGCTGCACGTTTTCGGCGTCGGTGGTCATCACCTGAATCTGAGTCACAGCACGGGGCTGCTGAAAATAGACCTGCGCGGCAGGGAGCGGCAGAAAGACATACCCCGCGTTGTAATCGTTCACGCCCGCGTCGAAGATCGCGACAACAGTATAGGCGCGGACACGCGGCACGGTGCCGAAGGCGGTCGCGGCCCCGTTGGGCGAGACCAGCGTGATTTTGGAACCGATCATCAGACCCGACCGGTCGGCCAGCGTAACGCCGACGGCGATGGCGTCGTCACCCTGAAAATTGTCGAGAGAACCAGCGATGATCGAGGAACTGACTTCCTTCAGGTCCATCAGCCCCTGCTTCGTCATGCCATGCACGACACCACCGGAACTGTAGTTGCCGACACTGAGGAGCACCTGCCCCTCCAGCAGCGGCGTGGCGCTGACGACACCGGGCACTTTCCGAACTTCGCCCGCGATGGCGTCATAATCCGTGATCGAGCGCGTGACGCTGGTGCTGTAGAGCGAAAGATCGCCATTCAGACCGAGAATGCGTCCCATCAGGTCGGAGCGGAACCCGTTCATCACCGCCATGACGATGATGAGGGTTGCCACTCCAAGGGCGATACCCACCAGCGAGAAGATGGCGATGACCGAGACAAAGCGCTCGCCTTTTCTCGCCCGTAGATACCGTCCGGCGACGGCGCGCTCGAAAGAACCGAACATCAGGCGCCGGGAGCTTTCGCCATGATTTTTGCCAGAGCTTCGTCTGCCGTCAGCTCGAAACGCTCGCCAGTGGCACGACGCTTCAGCTCGACCTTGCCTTCTTTCGCACCGCGCGGCCCGACGATGATCTGCCACGGGTGGCCCATCAGGTCGGCATCGGCGAACTTGGCCCCGGCGCGGTCGGAACGGTCGTCATAGAGGAACTGCTCGGGCGCTGCGTTGTAGAGCGTCTCGCACATGGCGTCGCAGGTTTCGTCACCCGTTTTCAGGTTCAGGATCACCGCCCTGAACGGCGCGACATTGTCCGGCCAGATGATGCCCGCATCGTCGTGGCTCGCTTCGATGATCGCACCGACCAGACGCGACACGCCAATGCCGTAGGAGCCCATTTCCGGATGAACCGGCGTGCCGTCCGGCCCGGCGACAGTGACATCCATCGACTTGGTGTATTTCGTGCCGAAGTAGAAGATATGCGCGACTTCGATGCCCCGCCCTTCACGACGACGCTCGGCAGGCACGGACTCCCAAGCCTTCTCGTCGTGCTTTTCGTCGGTAGCGGCATAATAGGACGAGACGTTGTTGAAGAACTTCTCAAGATCTTCCGACTTGTCCACGTCCACCGGATCGGCCAGCCAGTCGAGCGTGTCGAGCGCACCGTCATAAAACACGCCACTCTCGCCGGTCGGAGCGAGAATGAGGAACTCATGGCTCAGGTCGCCACCGATCGGGCCGGTATCGGCCACCATCGGCACGGCACGAACGCCGAGACGCTGGAAGGTGCGGAGGTAGGACAGCATCATCTTGCGATAGCTGTCGACCGCACTCTTGTAATCGATATCGAAGCTGTAACCGTCCTTCATGTAGAATTCGCGACCGCGCATCACGCCGAAACGGGGACGGATCTCGTCACGGAACTTCCACTGAATCTGGTAGAGGGTCTGCGGCAGTTCCTTGTAGGATTTCAGTTCCTGCCCGACGACATCGGTGATGACTTCCTCATTGGTCGGTCCAAAAAGCAGTTCGCGCTCGTGGCGATCCTTGATGCGGAGCATTTCGGGGCCATAAGCGTCGTAACGGCCGGAGCGCTTCCACAGGTCGGCGGACTGGATGGTCGCCATCAGCACTTCCTGCGCCCCGACCCGGTCCTGTTCCTCGCGCACGATATTGGCGATGTTGCGCAGAACCTTCAGGCCCGCCGGAAGCCAGGTGTAGATGCCCGAAGCCGTCTGCCGGACAAGACCGGCCCGGAGCATGAGCCTGTGCGACGCGATCTGGGCGTCGGACGGGGTTTCCTTGAGGGTAGGCAGAAAACTGCGGGACAGGCGCATGATACGGCTCTCGTTCCTGAAGACGGACTGTTTGACCACGGACCGCACATGGGCGCCCCGGGTGGCATTATGCGTGATCTCTTACGCGGGCGCGGGATGCAAGTCTCCCGTGCCGTCAGATCCGAAGTTTAAGGGAAACCGGCCCCACTCCTGACGGGCAGCATGCCTCCGAAACCTCGATCTTATCGATACGATTCCCAGAGACGCGCCGCTGACAGGGTCCGGGGCGATGCCCCGGAAAATCATCAGACCCGAAGAACGTGCACATCCACCAGCGGACGCTTCTGGAGCTTGCGTCCCAGCGCCCGGCGAAGCGCCGTTTTTGCGGCTTCCCGGAAAGAGCCGTCATCCATGCGCAGTTCGTCCGGAATCTCGTCGATCGCGTTGGAGAACTCCTCCTGCACGCGATTGCTCTCCGGCTCGTCCTGCTCCAGCAGACCCGGCGCGCTGATCTTCGGCTCGCCGATCACGTAGCCTTCGTCATCAACCGCGAAACTGGCGATGATGATGCCGTTGAACAGCATTTTGCGTCGGGCGGAGAGAACATCGCCGTCCATGGCCAGCAGACGATTACCGTCCACGGCAAGGCGACCTGTCGGTGCCGTATCGACAACCTGAACCGCACCGGGTGCGAGGTTCAGGATATCGCCGTCTTCGAGCAGGATGGAGGCGATGCCCTTTTCCTGCGCAAGGGCAGCGTGAGCCGTCAGATGACGCCACTCGCCATGTGTCGGCACGGAGTACTGCGGACGGATCAGGTCATACATGGTCCGCACGTCATCGGCCGTCGCATGGCCGGAACAGTGGATCATGTAGCCTTCCTTGTCGGTAATGACACGGACGCCACGGCGGGTCAGGTTGTCCTGCACCTGCATGATCGCGCGTTCATTGCCCGGAATCATGCGGCTCGAATAGATGACCGTATCGCCTTCGCCGAGAGCGATGGTCTGATGGGTATCCGCAGAGATACGCGACAGCGCCGAGCGCGGTTCACCCTGACTGCCGGTGATGATCATCACCACCCGATCATCATCCAGATCGTTGGCTTCATATTCCGACAGGAACGGCAGCACGCCCGACAGATAACCGCATTCACGGGCGGCCACATCAAGATTGCGCAGCGAGCGCCCGACCAGCACCACGACGCGACCGGCGGCCTGCGCCGCCATGGCGATGGTTTCCACACGGGCGACGTTGGACGCAAAGCACGTGACGGCGATGCGTCCCTTGAGCGTGCCCATCAGCTCCGTCAGCCCCTGACGCACTTCGGCTTCAGAGCGCGACGAACCGGGGGTCATGACATTGGTGCTGTCACACACCAGCGCCAGCACGCCCTCGTCGCCAATCTGCTTCAGGCGTTCAATGTCGGTCGGAGGGCCGACCAGCGGCGTCGGATCGATCTTCCAGTCGCCGGTATGCACCACAACACCCTGCGGCGTGCGGATGGCCATCGCCTGCGCTTCCGGCACCGAATGGGTGACGGGAATGAACTCGATGTCGAACGGGCCGACATTGAAACGACCGCCGCAAGGGATCACGTGGATCTTCACCTGCTGGTCGAGACGCGCCTCGCCGAGCTTGCGGCGCAGCACCGTTGCCGCGAAAGGCGTTGCGTAAACCGGGCAGCCGAGGCGTGTCCAGAGATGCGCGACAGCCCCGATATGGTCTTCATGGGCGTGGGTGATGACCAGACCGGCCAGCTTCTCCCGACGCTCCATGATATAGACCGGGTCGGGCACCAGAATTTCTGCTTCCGGCGTGTCGTTGCCAGAGAACCCGATGCCGCAATCTACCGCGAGCCATGTGTCTCCCAACCGGTAGAGGTTGAGATTCATGCCGATCTCCCCCGTTCCGCCGAGTGGCAGAAAGGCCAGACCGCCGTCCTTTTCCGTCATATCGTATTGTTATCCTTCTGTTGTCGTGTCTTGTTCGTGGTCTAATGGCGGTTCCGGGTTTCGCGCGAACAGGAACCGCAATCCGTTGATGGTCAATTCGGGGTCGATATGGTCGAAGACCTGTGTCCCCTCGGAGAAGAGCGGAGCGAGGCCGCCGGTCGCGAGCACCTTCATCGGCGCTCCGAATTCACGCCTGATGCGCTCGACGATCCCCTCGATCAGCCCGATATACCCCCAGAACACGCCCGACCGCATGGCAGCGTTCGTGTTCTTGCCTATGACAAGGCCCCCTTCCGGGCGACCAATTCCGATCCGTGGCAGCCGCGCCGCCGCTGTATGCAACGCTTCGACCGACAGGTTGATACCGGGAGCAATGACGCCCCCAAGATAAGTGCCGTCCTCCGCCACAACGTCGAACGTCGTCGCCGTGCCGAAATCGATGACCACCACCGGGCCACCATACAGACGCTGGGCCGCAAGCCCGTTCAGCAGACGGTCAACACCTACTTCCGTTGGATTATCCAGATCGATCCGGAAACCCCAGTCGAGACGTGGTGAAGCCACCAGCGGCTCGACATTGAAATACTGACGGCAAAGCTGGCGCAGATGGTAGAAGGCCGCCGGAACAACTGTACCGACGGCCGCGCCCGTAATGTCCTCGGGCGAAATACCTTCATTCTGGAGAAGTGTCAGCAGCCACACCGCGTATTCGTCGGTGGTGCGCTGGGTCTGCATGGAGATGCGCCACGTCCCGCGCCATTTTTCCCCGTCATCGACGGCGAAAACGACGTTCGTGTTGCCTGCATCAATGACCAGCAGCACGACCGGTTTCCAGCGCGTTCACCGTGGGATCACCATAAAGCACTTCACCCGTGATCACCCGCTCGACCCTTCCGTTACAGTCGAGGAGCAATTCACCATCCTCACCAATCCCTGCAAATCTGCCTTCAGAATAGTGTCCGCCGCCGTTTACCACAAGGGGCGCGCCCACGGGCAGCGATCGGTCCAGCCATCCGGCCCGGATCGCGGCAAAGCCTTGGGCCTGAAAAACCTGCCGCCAGTGCGTCAGCGCGGCAAGAACCCGTTCGCCAACCGAGCGGGGTGCGCAGGACGCCGACCATTCCGCAAGACAGGCCAGTTTCCGGCCGGAAATGGCGGGCGACGCCACGAGATTGGCGCCGAAGCCTATGACCAGCCAGGGCCTTGGACCACCACCCGCCTCGACCAGAATACCCGCCATCTTGCGGCCATCCAGCACGATATCGTTGGGCCATTTTATCCGCAGACGGGAACTGGACCGGCCATTGGAAAGCGCATCGTAAAAAGCCAGAGCGGCAATGAAGGCCCATGCGCCCGGCTGTTTCCGCTCCGCCGCGTCCGGGCGAATAAGCGCCGAGAGCGCAAGACTGTCGCCGGGATCGGTCCACAGACGACCACGACTACCACGCGGGCTGGTCTGATGGAGAGCGAGAACGGCCAGAGCGTCCTCCTCCCCTTCCTCGGCTTTCCGGAGACAGAAATCCGAGGTGGAAGGCAGTTCATCGAAACAGGCGAGCCGCCACCCGGGCAGCCGGACTTCATGCCCGACTGCGCTGCTCCTTTCCGGAGTGCGGGGACTAATCAATGAGCGCCTGTGCCGCGGCCTGCGCGGCATCGCTGATCGGGCCGAGGCCAATCAGGAACAGGACCGTCGCCAGCCCCATGGCGATGGAGACGAACGAAACGGACGGAGCGGGGTGGTCGAAGGCCGGAGCCGCCGGATCGAAATAGGCCACCTTCACGATGCGCAGATAGTAGAACGCCCCCACCACGGCAGAGACCGCACCTACGGCGATCAGCGGATACAGCCCTGCGTTCCAGGCGGCGGCGAAGACCATGAATTTACCGAAGAACCCCGCAAGCGGCGGAACACCGATCATGCTGAACATGCAGATGACAAGGACCAGCGCGAGACCGGGGTTGTTGCGTCCAAGCCCTGCAATATCCGAAATCTCCGAGACTTCATGACCCCGCCGCCGCATGGCGGTGATCACGCCGAACGTGCCTGCGTTCATGATGAGGTAGGTCGTAAGATAGACCAGCGTGCCGGTCGTGCCAGCGGGAGAGGCGGCGGCCAGCCCCATCATGGCGTAACCCATATGGCCGATGGAAGAATAGGCCATCAGGCGCTTGATGTTGGTCTGAGGGATGGCGGCGAACGCGCCGAACAGCATGGACAGCGCCGAAATCACCTCGATCAGCATCTGCCAGCGCGGCGACATCGCGCCGAACGGGCCCATCATCACCCGCAGGATCAGGGCGAAAGCCGCGAACTTCGGAGCACCCGCCATGTAGGCCGTGATCGGCGTCGGGGCACCCTGATAGACATCCGGCGTCCACATGTGGAACGGCACGGCGGAGAGCTTGAACGCCAGCCCAACGATCAGGAAGACAACGCCAATGACAAGGCCTAGGGGCAGAATGCCATTGCCGTTGATCTCGGCGGCGATGGGCGCGTACTCCATCGTGCCCGCATAGCCGTAAACCAGCGACACGCCATAGAGCAGCAGCCCGGACGCCAGCGAACCAAGGATGAAGTATTTCAGTCCGGCTTCGGCAGACCCCAGACGATCCCGTTCAATGGCGCACAGCACGTAGATCGCCAGCGAGGACAGCTCCAGCCCGACAAACAGCGTCATCAGGCTGGCAGAAGACGCCATGACCATCGCGCCAAGGGTCGAGAACAGCACAAGGACGGGTGTTTCAAACGGCAGTTCACGATGCTCGCTGGTGTAACCCACCGACAGGGCGATCGAGACCACGGCCCCAACGATGGCCAGCAGCTTGATGAAACGCGCGAACGCATCCACCACGAACAGCCCCTCATAGCCCACGCCACCCGGCGACAGCGCCACCAGAAAGCCGGTCACCACGAAGGCTGCGATGCTCAGCGTGGCTGACGGAAGGAAGGCATGACCTTTCTTCGTCAGCACGCCCGCCGAAAGGATCAGAAGACCACTAACGGCCAGAAAGATTTCCGGCGCTGCAAGGATCCAGTTCATCGTCCATTCTCCCCGGCGATGACGTGCAGGACTTCAGAAAAACCGCTCATTGGAAGAACACCACGGTGGTGACCAACACGACGAGCCCGACAAGCATGGTGAACGCATAGACGGCGATGGAACCTGTCTGGGTGCGCGTCGCCGTGATGGCGGTGCCGCGTGTCATCTCGGCCAGCCCGACCGGCACTTTCTCGATGACGCCCTCATCCACGCCGTGCCACAGGGCACGGGCAATGACGCGATAGGGTTTCACGAAAATCAGGTCATACAACTCGTCGAAATACCACTTGTTGAGCAGGAATTGATAAACCGGACGGAAGGACGAGGCGATCTGCGCCGGCATTTCCGGCCTGGCGATGTAGAGAACATAAGCAAGGCCAATGCCCAGCAGACCGACAATGCTCGGGAGCAGCGCAACCAGCGTCGGAACATTCTCCAGCGACGCCATGACCGTGTTGCCCGGTGCGTTGAAGATCGCCCCGCCCCAGAAGCCTTCCTGCTTGCCGCCAATGTAAAGTGGTGCCAGCGCCGCACCGGCGACGAGGGCCCCGATCGACAAGATCAGCACCGGTCCAAGCATCACCGCCGGGCTTTCATGGGCGTGGTCGAACGCATGCTGGTCATGCGGTTTGCCGTGGAACACGAGGAAAATCAGACGCCAGCTATACAGCGCCGTGATGAACGCGGTGATTGTGCCGAGGATCCAGCCATAGGTGCCGACCTCCGAGTGAGCGGCCCATGCGGCATTGAGAATGGCGTCCTTCGACCAGTAACCGGCGAAGGGAAATACCCCCGCAAGCGCAAGACTGCCGATCCACATCATGGCGTAAGTCACCGGGATCTTCTTCCACAGGCCACCCATACGGAACATGTCCTGTTCTTCGTGCATCGCGTGGATCACGCAGCCCGCACCGAGGAACAGGAGCGCCTTGAAGAACGCATGGGTCGTCAGATGGAACACACCCGCCTGATAGGCGCCCACGCCGATGGCCATGAACATGTAACCAAGCTGCGAGCAGGTCGAATAGGCAATCGTGCGCTTGATGTCAGGCTGCACGAGGCCGACCGTCGCGGCGAAGAAGCAGGTCGTCGCGCCGATCAGCACGATGAACATCCGCGTATCGGGTGCGAACTCGATCAGCGGTGACATCCGCGCCATCAGGAACACGCCGGCCGTGACCATGGTGGCGGCATGGATGAGCGCCGAGACGGGCGTCGGCCCTTCCATCGCATCCGGCAGCCATGTGTGGAAGAACAACTGCGCCGACTTGCCCATCGCGCCGACGAACAGCAGCGTGGCGATGATCTCCAGCACGGAATGGATCGAACCGAACAGGTAATACCCAGTCTGGACGTGATCCGGGACTGTGGCGAAGATGTCGTCATACTGGACCGTGCCGAAGACCACGAAGATCAGGCCGATCCCGACAAGGAAGAACAGGTCGGCGACACGGTTGACCACGAAGGCCTTGATCGCGGCGGCGCAGGCGCTCGGCTTCTGATACCAGTAGCCGATCAGCAGATAGCTCATCAGACCGACGCCTTCCCAGCCGAAGAAAAGCTGGATCAGGTCGTTGGAGGTGACCAGCATCAGCATGGCGAAGGTAAAGAGCGAGAGATACGAGAAGAACCGGTAACGCGGCATCGTATCGTGAGCCATGTAGCCGATGCTGTAGACATGCACGAGCGTCGAGACGGTCAGCACCATCGCCACCATGGTGACCGAAAGCGTGTCGAACCGCAGCGCCCAGTTTACATGAAACGAACCGGCATCGATCCAGTGCGAGAGAAGCACCACGCTGGGCATACCCCCGCCTGCCATGCCGCCCATCAGCGCCCCGTAGCTGCTCAGCGTGGCGACGACCATGCACAGGATCGTCACGGCCTGCGCCGGACCGTCCCCGATGCGCCGACCGAACAGACCGGCGATGGCCGCACCGAACAGCGGCGCAAGCGTCGCGACTGAAAAGAGGATGAGTGCTGCCTGCATGGTGCTCAGCCCTTCATCGTCGCAACGTCCTCGACCTGAATCGAGCCACGGTTGCGGAAATAGACAGTGAGAATGGCCAGCCCGATCGCTGCTTCAGCCGCCGCGATGGTCAGCACGAACAGCGTCAGCACCTGCCCCGAGAGATCGCCGAGCACAGAGGAGAACGCCACCAGATTAAGGTTGGCGGCCAGCAGAATGAGCTCCATCGACATCATGATGATGATGATGTTCTTCCGGTTGAGAAAGATCCCGAACACGCCGAGCACCAGAAGCGCCGCGCTGACCGTCAGGTAAGGTCCGAGCCCGATCTGGGCGATTGCCGCGTTCATTCTGCGTCTCCTTCACGGCTGTCCTTCGCCCGGTTTTCGGACGCAGGGATTCCGTAAGATCCCGGTACAGCTGTGTCGTAATAGGACCCATGCGGACGGATGAAGCCGCCATTGTCATCCGTGCCCTGCCCCAGTGGCAGGGTCATCATCTCCAGCGTTTCCGCGCGCTTGCGGGCATGCTGACGGGAAATGATCTGGCGGCGGCCCATCGGACGATCACGCAGCGTCAGGGTGATCGCACCGATCATGGCGACGAGCAGCACGATGCCGCACAACTGGAACAACAGAAAATAGTGCGTGTAGATCAGGTTGCCGAGCGCGCCGGTGTTGGTCGCGGCCCCGCCGACCTGGCCAAGGCCACCCGTGATCGGAGCGGGCATGACAGGGGACATGCCCCAGTGCAGTCCGGCCATCACCAACTCGACGAACAGGATGCAGCCGACGATCGCCCCGATGGGAGCGTAGCGCTGTAATCCTTCCCTCATCCTGGTGAAATCGATGTCGAGCATCATCACCACGAACAGGAACAGCACAGCGACCGCACCGACATAGACGATCACCAGGATCATCGCGAGGAACTCGGCCCCGGCGACAAGGAACAGCCCCGCTGCGTTGAAGAAGGCGAGAATCAGGAACAGCACCGAATGGACAGGATTACGCGCGGTGATCACCATGGCGGCCGAACCGACCAGAATGGTGGCGAACACGTAAAAGACAAGCTGGACCATCATGCGGCGGTTCCCCTGCGAAAGGCGGCGGACACGGCGGCGGGTATAGCCGGGGGCCGATCAGCGATAGGGCGCATCGAGCTCAAGCCTCCGTGCCAGCACGCTCTCCCAGCGGTCGCCGTTCGAGAGCAGCTTTTCCTTGTTGTACATCAGTTCTTCACGGGTCTCCGTGGCGAACTCGTAGTTCGGTCCCTCGACGATGGCATCGACCGGGCAGGCTTCCTCGCACAGGCCGCAATAGATGCATTTCGTCATGTCGATGTCGTAGCGCGTGGTGCGGCGGGAGCCATCGTCACGCGGCTCGGCCTCGATGGTGATCGCTTCCGCCGGGCAGGCCGCCTCGCACAGCTTGCAGGCAATGCAGCGTTCCTCGCCGTTCGGGTAGCGACGCAGCGCGTGCTCGCCACGGAAACGCGGGGAGAGCGGTCCCTTTTCATAGGGGTAGTTGATGGTGACTTTCGGCTTGAACATCATCCTGAATGTCGAAGCCATGCCGGAGACGATCTCAGTCAGCAGAAAAGCCTTCAGCGCACGATCCATGCCAGCCATCAGCTTACTCCCTGCGGCAGAAGACCCGTTGCAAGCAGGAACCCGGCGGTCGCGATCATCCAGAGCAGCGAGAACGGCAGGAACACTTTCCAGCCAAGGCGCATGAGCTGGTCATAACGGAAACGAGGGAACGTTGCGCGGGTCCAGATAAAGACGAAAAGACAGAACAGGATCTTGGCGATCAGCCAGAGGGGTCCCGGGATCCATGTCAGCGGCGCGATACCGAGTGGAGGCAGCCAGCCGCCGAGGAACAGGATGCTGACCATGGCGGACATGAGGATCATGTTCGCATATTCGCCAAGAAAGAAGAGACCGAAGGAGAGTGAGGAATATTCGACGAAGAAGCCTGCCACCAGCTCGCTCTCGCCTTCGGGAAGATCGAACGGTGCGCGGTTCGTCTCGGCCAGCGCCGAGATGAAGAACAGGATGAAAATCGGGAACATCGGCACGCAGAACCAGACGTGGCGCTGCGCCAGCACGATGTCGTTGAGGTTCAGGCTCCCCACCGCGAGCAGCACGGACACGATCACCAGCCCGATGGAGACTTCGTAGGACACCATCTGCGCGGCGGACCGAAGACTGCCGAGGAAGGCGTATTTTGAGTTCGATGCCCAGCCTGCGATGAGCATGCCGTAAACACCGAGCGAGGAGATCGCCAGCAGGTAGAGGATACCCACATTGATGTTGGCGACCGCCAGCCCGTTGCCGGTCGGGATGACCGCCCACGCTGTCATGGCCAGCGAGAAGGTCAGGAACGGCGCGAACAGGAACAGGAAGCGATTGGCCCCGGTGGGGATGATCGTTTCCTTGGTGATCATCTTGATCGCGTCGGCAAAAGCCTGAAGCAACCCGAAGATGCCGTTCACGTTCGGGCCACGACGCATCTGCATCGCAGCCATCACCTTACGCTCCATGAGCGTCAGATAGGCCACGCCGATCAGCAGCGGCACGAGGACCGCCAGCGTCTCCAGCAGCATGAGAATGAGCTGGCCTGCGAGTGTATGGAAGAAAAAGTCAGCCACGTTCCTACTCCGCCGCCACAGCTACACCCGGCGCGTAGACATCCGCGCACTCGACCATGGTCGGACTGGACCGGCTGATCGGGTTTGTCAGGTAATAACTCCGGGAGGGCACCATCAGCGGCTTCGCCTCGATGGCCTCCGCACCCGGTTCGTCCGCGGTCAGACCCGCCGCCGAGGACACGCCGAGCTGAAGACGCTCACGCAGTTCCTCGATCGTGTCGTAGGGGAGTTTGGCATTGAGCACTTCCGAGGCGGCCCGGATGATCTTCCAGTCTTCCTTCGCCTCGCCCGGTGGGAACACCGCCTGAAAACTGCGCTGGATACGGCCTTCGGTGTTGACCCAGGTGCCTGATTTCTCGGTGTAGGCCGAACCGGGCAGGATCACGTCCGCACGGGCCGCACCCGCATCGCCATGATGACCCTGATAGATCACGAATGTTTCCGGGCTGATGGCGTTCACCGAGAACTCGTCTGCGCCCAGCAGCCACAGCACATCGACACCACCGCTCAGCATGCCACGCAGGCTACGGCCGCCGGGGCGCGGCACGAACCCGAGGTCCAGCGCGGCAACGCGGGACGCCGCCGTGTGCAGGATGTTCAGACCGTTCCAGCCCTCCGTGATCGCCCCCACCGATTCGGCAAGAGTGCGACAGGCTTTCAGAAGCGCACCGGAATCCTCACGGGTCAGCGCCTCCTGCCCGACGATGATCATCGGCTTCTTCGCCGCCTTCAGCTTTTCGACAAACTCGATATTGCCGCTCAGCAAACCATTTACCGAAACCGGATTGCTGCCGAGATCTTCGTAGGCCCATGTCGGATCTGACGAGAGCGAGCCGATCACACCGACTGGGAAACCGCCGCGTCCCAGCGACAGATAACGCTTGCGGATACGGGCATTCAGGACCGGCGCATCCAGCCGGGGATTGGCCCCGACTACGAGTAGCGCATCGGCCTCATCAATCCCGGTGATGCCGCTCGCAAAAGTGTAGCGTGCCCGATCAGACAGATCGTATTTCGCCCCATCCTGACGGCAATCGAGATTGAGTGAACCGAGAGTCCACATCAGGTCACGCAGCGCCATGATGCTCTCGGCGTCACACAGATCGCCGACAAGTGCGCCGATGCGGCTGCCCTGCACGCCCTCAAGCCGCTTGGCGATGGCGACGAACGCCTCCTGCCAGCTTGCGGGATGCAGCTTGCCATGCACGCGCACCCACGGACGATCGAGGCGACGACGTTTCAGGCCATCGACGGAGAAGCGGCCTTTATCGGACAGCCATTCCTCATTCACTTCGTCATTCACACGCGGCACGATGCGCTTCACCTCACCGCCACGCGCCTGAATCTGGATGTTGGTGCCGACCGCATCCATCACGTCGATGGCGTCGGTCTTCCGCAGTTCCCACGGACGAGCCTGAAAGGCCGATGGCTTCGAGGTCAGCGCACCGACCGGACAGATATCGATCAGGTTGCCGGACAGTTCCGAGGTCAGCGCTTTCTCGACATAGGTGGTGATCTCAAGGTTCTCACCACGCGAGATGCCACCCAGTTCCGGCGTGCCTGCCACTTCCGCGCTAAAACGGACGCAGCGCGTGCACTGGATGCAGCGCGTCATCACCGTCTTCACCAGCGGGCCAAGATTCTTGTCGGTAACGGCGCGCTTTTCCTCGTGATAGCGAGAAATGCCGCTGCCGTAGCCGTAGGCCTGATCCTGCAAATCGCACTCACCGCCCTGATCGCAGATCGGACAGTCGAGCGGGTGGTTGATGAGCAGGAACTCCATCACCGCCCGACGCGCCTTACGGACTGTTTCGGTGTCCGTGAAGATCTTCATCCCCTCGTTGACGGGGAAACCACACGAGGCAACCGGCTTCGGAGCCCGCTCGACCTCGACGAGGCACATGCGGCAGTTGCCCGCCACGGACAGGCGTTCATGGTAGCAGAAGCGCGGAATTTCCTTACCAGCCGCCTCACACGCCTGAAGCGCGGAGGAACCCGGAGCGACATCAACCGGCGTGCCGTCAACAATGACTCTGACCATCAGCCTTACTCCGCCGCAATCGCTGCAACTGGCGTGCCGGCAGGCAACTGAACCTGCTGCGGACCGCCATGCTGCCGCTTGTAGTCGCGGATACGCTCTTCCATGACCGGGCGGAAATGCCGGATCAGACCCTGAATGGGCCAGGCCGCCGCATCGCCGAGCGCACAGATCGTGTGGCCCTCGACCTGCCGGGTGACCTGCTCCAGCATGTCGATTTCCTCAATCTCGGCGCGGCCTTCGACCATGCGGTTCATCACGCGCATCATCCAGCCCGTGCCTTCGCGACAGGGCGTGCACTGTCCGCAGCTTTCATGCTTGAAGAACTGCGAGAACCGGGCGATCGCCTTGATGATATCGGTGGATTTGTCCATGACGATCATGCACCCCGTGCCGAGGCCGGATCGCTCCGCACGCAGGCTGTCATAGTCCATCAGGACCGTCTCGCAGATGTCTTTCGGCAGCAGCGGCACCGAGCAACCACCCGGAATGACCGCCAGCAGATTGTCCCATCCGCCGCGAACGCCACCGCCGTGCTTCTCGATGATTTCCTTCATCGGCACGCCGAGCTCTTCCTCGAACACACACGGCGTATTCACATGGCCGGAAATGGCCATCAACTTTGTGCCAGCATTATTCGGACGACCGAGGCCGGAGAACCACGACGCACCACGACGCAGGATTGTGGAGGCAGAAGCAATGGACTCGACGTTGTTCACCGTCGTCGGGCAGCCATAAAGACCAGCACCTGCCGGAAACGGCGGCTTCATGCGCGGCTGGCCCTTCTTGCCTTCAAGGCTTTCGAGCAGTGCCGTTTCCTCGCCACAGATATAAGCACCCGCGCCACGATGCAGATAAAAGTCGAAATCCCAGCCAGTGCCAGCAGCGTTCTTGCCGAGCAGTCCGGCTTCATACGCCTCGTCGATGGCGATCTGAAGGTGACGCGCCTCGTTGTAGAACTCACCACGCACATAAATATATGAGGCGTGCGCACCCATTGCGAAGGAGGCGATCAGCGCGCTTTCGATCAGCTTGTGCGGCTCATGACGCAGGATCTCGCGATCCTTACAGGTGCCCGGCTCTGACTCGTCACCATTAATGACGAGGTAACGCGGCACTGGTCCGTCGCCTTTCGGCATGAAGGACCACTTCACACCGGTGGGGAAGCCCGCGCCACCACGACCACGCAGGGCGGACGCCTTCATCTCATTGACGATCCAGTCGCGACCCTTGTCAGTGATCGCCTTCGTGTCGTCCCAGTCACCACGGGCACGCGCCCCGGCCAGTCGCCAGTCGTTCTGGCCATACAGGTTGGTGTAGATCCGGTCCTTGTCACTCAACATCGTCGCAGATCTCCCTCAGCCCTGACCCGAACCGGTCTCTTCGAGCAGCACACGGCGGCCCCCTTCAGGGGCGCAGGCTTCACGGTTGATGGTCGGCCCCGGCTCCGGATAGTCGCCACGCTTCAGCGCTTCGATCAGCACCTCCGTGCGGGGACCGTCGAGGTCTTCGAAAAAGTCGTTATCCACCTGAAGGATCGGCGCGTTGGAGCAGGCCCCGAGGCATTCGACCTCGCTCAGCGTGAACAGGCCATCCTCGCTGGTTTCGCCGATACTGTGGATACCGGTCGCCTTCTTGCAGGCGGACAGCACATCGTCCGAACCACGCAGCCAGCAGGATGTCGTCGTGCAGACCTGAAGGTGATACTTCCCGATCGGCTTTGTGTTGAACATGAAGTAGAAGGTCGCAACCTCGTAAATACGGATCGGCGCGACTTCCAGCCTGCGGGCGACGGCGTCCATCGCCACGGTCGGCACCCACGCGCTGCCGGTCTGCCGCTTCATTTGGTTCTGGACGACATACAGAAGCGGCAGAGCGCCACTAGCCTTCCGTTCAGGCGGATACTTGGCGAGGATCGTTATGATTTCGCCTTCACTGATCTCATCGAATTCGAAGTGATCAGGCTGCGCATTTGTGACAGAACTCATCGGTCCACCTCACCAAAGACGAGATCCAGCGACCCGATGATCGCCACGGCGTCGGCCAGCATGCCCCGACGCGACAGTTCGTCGATGGCCTGTAGATGCGCAAAGCCGGTCGGACGGATTTTGCAGCGATAGGGACGATTGGTGCCATCAGCCACGAGATAGACGCCGAACTCACCCTTCGGTGTCTCGACCGCCGTATAGGTGGCGCCGGGCGGCACGTGATAGCTCTCGGTAAACAGCTTGAAGTGATGGATCAGCGCTTCCATCGACCGCTTCATTTCCGCACGCGGCGGCGGCGAGAATTTCGGGTCCTGCACCTTGATAGGGCCGGGTTTGATCTGCGCCAGCCCCTGCTTGATGATCTTCACGCTCTCGCGCATTTCGGCGACGCGGACGAGGTAGCGATCATAACAATCACCATGCCGGGCAACGGGAATCTCGAAATCGACCTTGTCGTAATTGTCGTACGGCTGAGAGCGCCGCAGATCCCACGGCACGCCGGACCCGCGCAGGCATGGACCACTCCAGCCCCACGCCAGCGCCTGCTCGCTGGTGAACACACCAATGCCGACCGTGCGCTGTTTCCAGATGCGGTTTTCCGTCAGAAGACCTTCAAGATCATCGATCCAGTTTGGAAACTCTTCAGCCCACGCAGCGATTTTCTCTTCCATCCCTGCAGGCATGTCACGCGCAACACCGCCGGGACGGAAGTAGTTGGCATGGAAACGGGCACCGGAAACGGCCTCATGGAACTCAAGAAGCTTTTCACGCTCTTCATAGCCCCAGAGCGCCGGTGTCACTGCACCGCAATCGAGCCCCATCGCCGTCAAATTGAGGATATGGTTCAGGATGCGGGTAATTTCCGCGAAGATGACACGAATCCATCTGGCGCGGTCTGGTGCCTGAATCCCCAGCAATTTTTCGGTTGCCAGCGCGAAAGCGTGTTCCTCGCACATGGGAGAGGCATAATCGAGCCGGTCGAAATACGGCAGAGCCTTGGGATAGGTCTTGTATTCGATCAGCTTTTCCGTGCCGCGATGCAGCAGGCCGATATGCGGCACGGCGCGGGCAACGACCTCGCCTTCCATCTCCAGCACCAGTCGAAGCACGCCATGCGCGGACGGATGCTGCGGGCCGAAATTCAGCGCGTGACTGTCGATTTCGACCGTCCGACGCTCCACTTCCTTGTCAGCGACCTCTTCCGGCAGCAACGCTTCCGGCAACACGCCTTCATCAAGCACGTCACGCTGGCCGTTCAGCCGTTCGTCCTGTTTCAGGGCCTCTGTCATGCTCCGGCTCCTGTCAGTTCAGCTTTTTCATGATCTGGCGCAGTTCGTGCGCCCGCTCGTCGCCCGGCAGCGTCAGCACGCCTTCCCAGGGAGAGACAAAATCGAAATCGCGGAAATCCTGTGTGAGGGTCACAGGCTCGCGCACGATCTGGCGTCGTTCCGGATCGTACCGGACCTCCGTGTAACCGGTCAGCGGAAAATCCTTGCGAAGTGGATGCCCCTCGAACCCGTAATCGCTGAGGATACGACGCAGGTCAGGCTGTCCGGAGAAGAGGACGCCATACATGTCGTAGCACTCACGTTCCCACCATGTGGCGCAGGGCCAGATCTGGTGCACGGAGGCAACCGGCGTCAGCTCATCCGTCGTCACGATCACGCGCACGCGCTGATTCAAACTGACGGAGAGAAGATTATAGACGACGTCGAACCGCTCGGGGCGCTGCGGAAAGTCCACGCCACACAGATCCATGAGCTGCTCGAAACGGAACCGGGGATCGTCCCGGAGCAGCATCATGAGAGGGATCAGCCGCTCACGATCGGCTCGCACGACCAGTTCCCCGCCTTCAATGGCAGCGGACGCGATACCGGGCAGCGACGTTGAGAGCGTAAAGGCGAGGTAGGAAGGGTAGGAAGAAGACCGTCCTGCCGGGACGGAAGCAGTGGATTGATCAGCCACGGAGAATCGTCCCTGTCCGGCGGATTTTCTTTTGCAACAGCATGATGCCGTAGATCAGGGCCTCCGCCGTGGGCGGACATCCGGGCACATAAACATCCACCGGCACCACGCGATCACAACCGCGCACCACTGAATAGGAATAATGATAATAGCCGCCGCCATTGGCGCAGGACCCCATGGAGATCACCCAGCGCGGCTCGGCCATCTGGTCGTAAACACGCCGGAGCGCTGGCGCCATCTTGTTGGTCAGGGTCCCCGCCACGATCATCACGTCTGACTGCCGCGGCGAACCGCGCGGGATGACTCCCATCCGGTCAAGATCGTAACGGGGCATGTAGGCGTGGATCATTTCCACGGCACAGCACGCCAGACCGAATGTCATCGGCCAGAGACTACCGGTGCGACCCCAGTTCACGAGCTTGTCGAGACTGGCGACCACGAAACCTTTTTCACTGATCTCGCCCGTGATGCCGCGCACAATGGCATCCTGTTCGGGTCCGGCCGGAACCATCTCGCGGTTCCAGACGATATTCTCGCCTGCGCCGCCGGCGTTCTCACCGCTCATTGCGTGTTCTCCACCCTGAATTCCGTTCACCGTCACGCGTGCAGGCTTCCATCAATCCCAGTCGAGAGCGCCTTTGCGCCACTCATAGAGAAATCCAATCCCGAGGACGCCCAGAAACCCCATCATCGAGAGGAAGCCGAAAAGACCGATTCTCGACAGGCTCACCGCCCACGGAAACAGGAAGGCCACCTCAAGATCGAAGATGATGAAGAGGATCGAAACGAGATAGAAACGCACGTCGAAACGGCGTCGCGCGTCATCGAACGCTTCGAAGCCACACTCATAGGCTGTAAGTTTTTCGGCGTAGGGCTTCTGGTGTCCGCAGACCAGCGAAGCGCCAAGCATGGCTCCCGCAATTACTACGGACAGCACTCCGAAAATCAGAACCGGAAGGTAGTCATCAATAACCGACGGCACGTCGTCCCCCGCAATGGCTTCCTGCTCCATCCCCGCGCCGAGAGGCTCGATACGATGGATTAACGTCGTCAAACTATGCCCTGAAATCCAGCGTGGCCAGTCTCAAGCAGGTGAAAGCACAAACTTTACCGTGAGCGGTTCAGTATGCTGAACAGTGTTCCGCATACCGACATCGCCCGTTCCCGCCCCCTTGCCATCCTTACGTCTCAGTCACGCCAGGACGTTTACGGATACCAATCTGTATACAATCATATACAGATGATGAAAGAGCCGATCCGGTTGAAGACCAACGTAATATTCTGGATTTCCGGGTTCACTGCCCCCAACACACCCGGCTACGGAAAGACCGGCGAGAGCGGTCACTCGCCCATAACATGACACGGAATGTCAGAGGATGAGCGTTCGGCAGGATGCCGCAGCATAAATTTTCATGGGAAGGGGAATGGTGGGCGATGACGGGATCGAACCGCCGACCCTCTCGGTGTAAACGAGATGCTCTACCGCTAAGCTAATCGCCCTTGGCGCACTGCTTAGCTAAAAGAGAATGATCAATCAAGAGCCCATATGGGTAAGCACAGCAGACAAAAAACAGGCGTGGCGACCATGGCCACCACGCCTGTTTTCAAAACACGCTCAGAATGCAGCAGATTAGCTGACTGCGTCCTTAAGTGTCTTGCCGGGCTTGAAACGCACGGACGTCGAAGCCGGAATATCGATTTCCTCGCCGGTGCGGGGATTACGGCCCTTGGTTGCCTTGCGGTGCGCCGTCACGAACGAACCGAAACCAACCAGACGGACTTCCTGGCCACCCTTGAGAGCCTTCTCAATGGCTGCGAAGACAGCATCAACAACCTCGCCAGCCTTCGCCTTGGGCAGGTCAACATCGTCTGCAACAACCGAGACGAGTTCCTGCTTGTTAAGCGGCTTGTCCATACATACGCCTTTCCATGTTCTGGTCTCGCGCGCGACGCATTGTCGCCGGAGACATTCCGCGGCGCACTATGAAGCCGTTTTTCGCCACGTCAACCGCCACAGACAGGCACGGGGAAGCAAAAATTGCTTCCCCGTCACACGCAACCGTTTTTTAGTGCGCGACTGCGATCATGCCTCCCGATGCAGCGATCGGTGTCAGCGACTCAGTTTCATCTTCCCACTCGATGGGCTGAGGCGCACGAACGAGTGCACGGGCAATCACCTCGTCAACATGGGACACCGGAACCAGCTCCAGATTTTTCTTCACTGCCTCTGGCAGTTCCGCAATGTCCTTTTCGTTGTCCTTCGGCAGAAAAACCGTCTTGATTCCGGCCCGCAGAGCCGCAAGCAGCTTTTCCTTCAGCCCCCCGATGGGAAGCACCCGGCCACGCAGGGTAATCTCACCCGTCATCGCCACGTCACGCCGCACGGGAATGCCTGTCAGGACACTGACGAGGGACGTCGCCATGGCGATACCCGCCGACGGACCATCCTTCGGAGTCGCCCCTTCCGGCACGTGAACATGAATGTCCCGCTTCTCGAACAGGGTAGGCTTGATGCCGAATGACGTCGCTCGGCTGCGAACATAGGACAGGGCAGCGGAAACGCTTTCCTGCATCACGTCACCCAGCTTACCGGTCTGCTTGATGTTGCCCTTGCCCGGCACCATCACGCTCTCGATCGTCAGGATCTCGCCACCGACCTCGGTCCAGGCCAGTCCCGTCACCACACCGACCATGTCGACGGCTTCGGTCTCGCCATGAGCGAAACGATGCACACCAGCGAACTTGGCGATATTTTTCTCGGTAACCGCGACCTTCTTCGCCTTGCCCGTGACGATCTCCTTCACGACCTTGCGGGCCACGTTAGCGATCTCGCGCTCAAGGTTACGGACGCCCGCCTCACGTGTGTAGAAACGGATCAGATCCATCAGCGCCGCATCGGAAATCGACCATTCCTCAGGCTTGAGGTTGTGCGATTCACTCTGCTTGGCGACCAGATGCCGCTTCGCGATGTTCAGCTTCTCGTCTTCCGTGTAACCGGAGAGACGGATGATCTCCATGCGATCCAGCAGCGGCTGGGGCATGTTGAGGCTGTTCGCCGTAGTGACGAACATCACATCCGACAGGTCGTAATCGACTTCGAGATAATGATCCGAGAAACTGCCGTTCTGCTCGGGATCCAGCACCTCCAGCAGTGCGGAGGACGGATCGCCGCGCCAGTCCGCGCCAAGCTTGTCGATCTCATCCAGCAGAAAGAGCGGGTTGGAAACCTTCGCCTTCTTCATGCCCTGAATGATCTTGCCCGGCATCGCCCCGATATAGGTGCGGCGATGACCGCGAATCTCGGACTCGTCGCGCACGCCACCAAGCGACATACGGACATATTGACGCCCGGTTGCCTTGGCGATGGCCCGTGCCAGCGTGGTCTTGCCGACGCCCGGCGGCCCCACGAGACACAGAATCGGACCCTTGACCTTCTTGGAACGGCTCTGCACCGCGAGATATTCAAGAATACGCTCCTTGACCTTCTCCAGCGCGTAATGATCCTCGTCGAGCACCTTTTCTGCGACATCAAGATCGTTCTTGACCTTGGTCGGCTTCTTCCAGGGCACGCCGAGCAGCCAGTCGAGATAGTTGCGCACCACCGTAGACTCGGCGGACATGGGACTCATGCCGCGCAGCTTTTTCAGCTCGCCGACAGCCTTTTCCCGCGCTTCCTTGCTCAGCTTCGTCTTGGCGATCTTTTCTTCGATTTCGGCCGTCTCGTCCTTGCCGTCCTCGCCCTCGCCAAGTTCCTTCTGAATCGCCTTGAGCTGCTCGTTCAGATAGTACTCGCGCTGCGTCTTTTCCATCTGCCGCTTCACGCGATTACGGATGCGCTTTTCCACCTGCAGGACACCGATCTCGGCTTCCATGTGAGCCAGGATCTTCTCAAGCTGCTTCGTCACGGACGGCAGTTCGAGAATTTCCTGCTTCTCGGAAATCTTCAGATTGAGATGGCTGGCAATGGTGTCGGCGAGCTTGGAGAGATCGCTGATCTGGTTGAGTGAAACCAGCACTTCCGCCGCGATCTTCTTGTTGAGCTTCACATACTGCTCAAACTGTCCAACTACGGCACGAGCCAGCGCTTCCGCCTCTTCCGTCGCGGGAGGAGCGTCCGTCACGAATTCGATATCGGCTTCGAAATAACCATCGACATCGTGCAGAGCCACCACTCGGGCGCGCTGGTTGCCCTCGACAAGAACCTTCACCGTCCCGTCGGGCAGTTTCAGAAGCTGAAGGATCGTGGAGATCGTGCCGAAACGGTAGATATCGTCCGGCCCCGGATCATCAACGGTCGCTTCCTTCTGCGCCACCAGCAGGATTTTCTTGTCGTCCTTGGTGACGGATTCGAGGGCTCTGACCGATTTCTCGCGTCCCACGAACAGGGGCACAATCATGTGGGGAAAGACCACGATATCGCGCAAAGGAAGGATAGCCACACGCTCCAGAACGGGAGCTTCCGGCTTTTTCGCGACGGCTTTTGTCTTAGTGGTGGCGCTTTCCGCCTCCGCAGGCTTCGTGCGCTTGCGGCGGGGCGTCGGTGTTTTGGTTTTTTCTGTCATGATGCCGACCTCCTGAATGGACGATCCGGCGATGCGCGCCCGGTCATGGCACGCCCATCGCCCGTCTGCCCCGGCAATGGGCGGACATTTCTCCCTCTGGCCGCTCCAGCGGTCATGGGGAGAGGTCGTTGATATGGATCAATATCGGGATGATTTCCGGCACTACAAGAGCCGGGCACAAGAAAGCGCCTGCCCTGATCCGGCAGGGCAGAGCGCATTCCGTATGGTGGTGTGTCAGGCGTCAGGCGGACTGCTCCGCAGGCTGATCCTTGCCTTTGCCGTAAACAAATACCGGCGACGCCTTTCCTTCAGCAACCTCCCTGTTCACCACGACTTCCTCGACATTTTCGAGGCCGGGAAGTTCGAACATGGTGGACAGCAGGATGTTCTCCATGATCGACCGAAGGCCGCGCGCACCTGTCTTACGCTCAATGGCGCGATGGGAGATCGCCTTGAGGGCGTCCTCGGTGAAGGTCAGCTTGACGTCTTCCATCTGGAAGAGCTTGCCATACTGCTTGACCAGCGCGTTCTTGGGTTCCGACAGAATCTGCACCAGAGCAGTTTCGTCCAGATCATCAAGAGTAGCTACAACCGGCAGACGACCGATAAATTCGGGGATCAGACCGAACTTGATCAGATCCTCAGGCTCGACATGCTTGAGGGTTTCGCCAGTGCGACGATCCTCGGGTGCCTGCACGTCTGCACCAAAACCGATGCCTGAGCCCTTGCCTCGCGCGGCGATGACCTTCTCCAGCCCGGCGAAAGCACCGCCGCAGATGAAGAGCATGTTGGTCGTATCCACCTGCAGGAATTCCTGCTGAGGATGCTTGCGACCACCCTGCGGCGGCACGGAAGCGACCGTGCCTTCCATCAGCTTCAGCAGGGCCTGCTGGACACCTTCGCCGCTGACGTCACGCGTGATCGAGGGGTTGTCCGACTTGCGGGAAATCTTGTCGATCTCATCGATATAGACAATGCCGCGTTGGGCCCGTTCGACATTGTAGTCGGCAGCCTGCAACAGCTTGAGAATGATGTTCTCGACATCCTCGCCCACATAACCGGCTTCGGTCAGCGTCGTGGCGTCAGCCATCGTGAACGGCACATCGATAATGCGGGCCAGCGTCTGCGCCAGCAGCGTCTTGCCTGAACCGGTCGGACCGATCAGCAGGATGTTCGACTTGGAGATTTCGACATCGCTGTTCTTCTGCGCATAGGCAAGGCGCTTGTAGTGGTTGTGCACCGCTACGGAGAGCACCTTTTTCGCGTCGAACTGACCGATCACGTAGTCATCGAGAGTCTTGCAGATCTCTTTGGGAGTCGGGACACCGTCACGCGACTTCACCAGCGTCGTCTTGTGCTCTTCACGGATGATATCCATGCAGAGTTCGACGCATTCATCGCAGATGAACACCGTCGGGCCCGCAATCAGCTTGCGAACCTCGTGCTGCGACTTCCCGCAGAACGAGCAATACAGTGTGTTCTTTGAATCGCCGGACTTTGCGTTCATCTGCAGTCCTCCAATCTTGGCCCCCTGAGGGACCATCCGGCCAGAACGCCGGATAAAGCAAAAATCGTAACCAGACCCCGAGGACGCATCAAGTGATCGTCAGGCATGTCGTTCCCCGAAGGCTCACGCCTTCTCCGGTGAACCGGCTTCGTGTTTCTTGATGACTTCATCGACAATCCCGAAGGATTTAGCTTCTTCGGCCGACATGTAGCTGTCACGTTCCAGCCGAAGCTCGATATCCTCAAGCGACTGTCCCGTGTGCTCACGATAGATCTCGTTCAGACGCTGGCGGATCGTCAAAATCTCGCGAGCTTGAATTTCGATATCGCTCGCCTGCCCCTGCGCACCGCCGGACGGCTGGTGAACCATCACGCGGGCGTTGGGCAGTGCATAACGCTTGCCCGGGGCACCCCCGGCCAGAAGCAGGGAACCCATGGAGGCCGCCTGCCCGATGCACACCGTGCTGACGGGGCTGCGGATGTATTGCATGGTGTCGTAGATCGCCAGACCTGCAGACACCACGCCACCCGGGCTGTTGATATAGAAGGAAATTTCCTTGTTCGGGTTCACGCTCTCCAGATAGAGGAGCTGAGCCGAAATCACGGAAGCGACCTGATCGTAAACCGGACCTGTCAGGAAGATGATCCGTTCCTGCAGAAGACGCGAATAGATATCGAACGCGCGCTCACCACGGGAGGTCTGCTCGACCACCATTGGCACAAGAGCATTGTTGTAAATTTCGACAGGGTTCGAATCCCACATCACATCAATTCCCGACTTGTATGCCGTACATCCTGCCCCGACCCTGACTCATTGACCAGAGGCCGGCGCACTCCGGAAAAAACGCCCGGTCTGCTTAAGATAGAGATAATCAGGACCAGCGCCACCCCATACGGTGAAAATCCTGCGTTTCCACCCATCCAGCCATCCTCTGAACAGACAAGCGGCACTTCTCCACAAAACGGGAGAAGTGCCGCGAATCGACCATTCAGTGGAATGGCGGAATATCTCAGACGCTGGCCGGAGGCATGTCTGACAGCTCTTCCGGCGTCACTTCCTTGTCTTCAACCTTCGCGAGTTCGATGATGTAATCAATCACCTTGTTCTCGAAGATCGGACCACGGAGAGACTCTGCCGCCTGCGGGTTCTTCGAGAAGAAGTCGAACACCGCCTGCTCCTGACCACGATAACGCATGGCTTCGGCGCGAACCGCACGGGCCATCTCGTCCTGCGTGACGGTGATGCCCTTGGCGCGACCGATTTCGGCCAGCAGCAGCCCCAGCTTCACGCGGCGCTCGGCGATCTTGCGATAATCGGCCTTGAGCGTCTCTTCGTCCTTACCCTGGTCTTCCTCGTCGAGCTCACCGGCCTTGCGGTCAGTTTCGACACGAGCCCAGATCTGCTCGAACTCAGCTTCGACCATGCCTTCCGGAGCCGGGAAGTCAGTCTTTTCAGCCAGCTTGTCGAGCAGGTCGCGCTTCAGGCGCAGACGGGAAAGCTGCTCATACTCGTCCTCGACCTGCTTCGTGATCAGCTCACGAATCTTGTCGAGATTCTCGAAACCGATCTTCTTCGCAAGGTCATCGTTGAGTTCAGCCTCGACCGGCTTCTTCAGCTCTTTGGCCTTGATGTCGAAGGTGACTTCCTTACCGGCAAGTTCCTCTGCGCCGTAATCGGCCGGGAAGGTCACGTTGATGACCTTTTCCTCACCAGGATTCATGCCTTCGATCTGCTCGGCAAATCCCGGAATGAAGCCTTCGCCGCCGATCTCGACATTGATGTCCTCAGCCGTGCCGCCCTCGAAGGGAACGCCCTCGTGCTTGCCGACAAAATCGACGACCACGACGTCACCGTGAGCGGCCGGACGAACTTCCTCGATCGCCACGAAATCACGCTGGCGCTTGGCAATGTCGTTCAGGGCCTTGTCGACTGTCGCTTCGTCAACCTTCGCCTTCAGACGCACCAGAGACAGGTCGGACAGGTCCGGTTCCTTGATCTCGGGAAGAACTTCCGTCTCGACCTTGAACTCGAGATCGCCCTTGCCGTCGCCACCGGACACGACATCGACCTTCGGCTGCTGGGCCGGACGAAGATTGCGCTCCTCAAGCAGGCTGCGCAGCGAATCGTTGACCGTCTGCTCCAGAATCTCGCCCTTCACGGCATCGCCGTAACGCTGGCGAAGGACCGGCAGCGGCACCTTGCCGGGACGGAAGCCGGGAAGATTGGCGGAAGCGCCGACTTCCTTGAGGCGCGCCTCTTCCTTCTTCTCGAGTTCGGCCGACGGAACGACCACGGTGAAGGCGTGCTTCAGGCCTTCGGAAAGCGTCTCAGTAACCTGCATATGCCCAGGCCATCCTCTCGTACGAACTCGTCAACACAAGGCGATCGTCATGCGACCGCCAGAAATCTTTTCGGCAGAACAATCATGGGGTGCAGCCAGGCCCCACCTCCGCAGGAAGGGCTGGTACGGGCGGAGGGACTTGAACCCCCACAGCTTACGCCACCAGAACCTAAATCTGGCGTGTCTACCAATTCCACCACGCCCGCGTGGCCTTAATCAGCGCAACCCAAAGAACGCCGAGGGCGCCCGATTACCGCAGACTGCCGGACACGGCAAGGTCGCACCCCATGTTTCCGTCCCCTGCGGTCAGGAAACCACCCGCAGCCTGCCTCCCATGTCTCAGCTCATCCGTCCACCTGCAGGCGTGTCGCCTTTTCGCGAGCGGCAGCGAGATGCACGTCCAGATCCTCGGCAATCAACCAGTCTCCCGCCCGCAACGCGGCCTCTCCATGCAGCCACACGCCGGCGCAGGCAGCCTCCCACGGCTCCATTCCGGCCGCCAGAAGCGCACCGATGATCCCGGTCAGTGTATCGCCGGACCCGGCTGTCCCCAGCGCAGGTGTCGCATGCGTATTCAGCGCCACCCGCCCATCCGGCGCGGCGATGATGGTGGTCGCACCCTTCAGCACCACGACAGCATCGACACGCTTCGCTGCGGCGCGCGCTGCCGCCAGCGGATCGCCGCCCGGCGCTCCGAATACGCGCGCGAACTCACCCCCGTGCGGCGTCAGCACAGCGGCCCCACGCAGCCGCTCTGGCGCATCTGCCGCCCAGGAGAAGGCACCAGCATCGGCGAGAATCTGCCGTTCCGCCGCGACAAGCTGAGGGAAAACCTGCTCCACCTCCTCCGGCAACAGACCGGGACCGCAGATCCATGTCTTGCGACGATGATCCTTCAGCAGGTCGGCGAGCGGCTCCTCGTCGATGATGAGGCCCGGTTCGCCCAGACGAAATGACGGCGCAGCCTTTCCTGCTGCAACGCGAACGAGCCCCGCCCCCGTCCGTCGTGCGGCAGCAGCGGCGAGACGGGCCGCTCCCGGCATGGCCTCGCCCGCACAAAGGCTGACCACCCCACGCGAATATTTGTGAGCCTCCAGCCCGAGCACCGGAAGTTTCCACAGTCCCGGTTTATTCTCCCACGTCCGCACCACGACTTCATCAAGCACGGATGCCGAAATCCCGATGTCTCTCACCACGAACTGCCCGAGATATTCCCGTCCGGGGAGCAGAAGATGCCCCGGCTTGGCACGAAAGAACGTCACGGTGAGGTCGGCTTTGCGGGCGTGCCCCCGCACCTGCCCCGTGCCGCCATCAATGCCGCTCGGCATGTCGATTGAGACGACCCGTTTCGCGGCAGCCAGCACGGAAGGAACCGGCTCCTCCACATCGCGACTTAACCCCGCACCGAATACGGCATCGATCACCAGATCGGCGCGAGCCGCCTCTTCAGGCGAAAAAGGAACGCGGGGGCCCCGAAACCGTGCGGCGACTGCGGCGGCATCGCTCCCCGCATGCGGCTCGGCAAGCGCCGCCACGGCAACCGGCCAGCCTGCCTCGGCCAGACGACGGGCCGCGACGTAACCGTCACCGCCATTGTTTCCCGGCCCGCACAGCACCAGCACACGACAGGGCTTCGCAAAGCGTCGCACGGCTCGGGCAACGGCTCGTCCGGCATTTTCCATCAGCACGGAAACAGGAACTGAGCGCGAGGCGACCTTATCTATAGCCCCCATTTCCTGCGGAGACGGCAGGGCAAACCTGTCATTCCTATCGGGCATTGCTGTTTCCTCCTGCATTCCGCCGCGCGACCGGATGGCCTCACATGATTTTGTGTGCAAACGCACCCGCTTGCGTTCGGCGCTCCGATTGGCGACACCATACGACCGTCAAAGCCGATCTGTCCGATGGAGTTCGCATGCCGCATATTCTCTGGAGTCTTGTCCTGACGCTCCATATCGCCGGAATGGCGCTGTGGGTCGGGGGCGCCACCTATGCCGTGATGATCCTGCGTCCCAGCCTGACACTGCTCGACAAGACGCAGCGCAGCGCCGTGCATCTGCTGACACTCAAGCGCTTTCTTCGCGTGATCTGGCATATCATGCCGATCGTGCTGATCACCGGCTGGCTGATGATTCTCCATGAAGGCGGTTTCGCTGTGATACCGTGGACAACAAACCTGATGCAGCTTCTCGGTTTGATCATGGCTGGGCTGTTCCTGCGCGTATTCTACGGCCCCTACCGGAAGGCCAGCCGCGCGATGCGGCCCCAGCAGGCAACGTTCGATTCCATCCGTTCGCTGATGCTCGGAGTCGTGGCCTGCGGCGTGCTGACCATTCTCTGCGCTTCGCTTGGGCATGGTCTCTGAAAGTTCATGAAACCCGAACCCTCATCTGTCCGCTGCCCCCAGTCGGGTGACACAGGAGCGCAACGGGTAACGCTTGATTTTTCACCCGGGACGGCCTACCGACAGGCACCGGTGTTTTACCGGTCCTTCCGTGCGCATCCGCCTTCTGGCGGCCGACATTATCTGAGAGCGACTTGAGCCCCAAAGCCTCCGACACGACCGAGAAAAAGCCGCGTAAAGCGGCCTCCCGCACTCGCGCCCGCAAGACCGGTGATACCGGTGATGCGGTAACGGCTAAGGCCGTCGCGCCTGAGGAAGAACCCTCGACGGCTGCCGCTGCGAAGCGGGCACCCGCGCGACGCCGGAAAGCGGCTGAGCCCATGACGGAAGCCCTGGCTGCTGAAGCCAAGGCGCCGGCGGCGAAGCCTGTCCGCACGCCCCGGAGAAAACCAGCGGCTGCGGCAAGCGAAGCCACAGTGCCGGAACCGGTAGCTGTCGCTGAAGAAGCTCCCCGGAAGCCCCGCCGTGCACCGCGCCGGAAAGCCGCACCGCCTGCTGAGGCCGTGAGCCCCGTGGCAGAGGTTTCTGCAAACGAGACAATCGAAGAAACTGCCCCCGCTCCGAAGGCGCGCGCCCGGAAAACGGCTGTGAAAGCCGCACCGGAGAAAACTGCACCGGCTGCGAAGAAGCCCGCGCCCCGCCGCAGGAGCGCAAAGGTCGCAGCGGCACCCGTTGAAACCGATACCATTGATGAAATCGTCGAGAATCGCCCGCTGCATGTGAGTGGGGCTCTGGACGGCGTCATCGAGACGGAAGCCACGATTGCCGCGCCTGTCGCAGTCGAGAGTGCGCCTCCTCAGCCGGTAGCGGAAAAAACAGCGGCTCCAGAAGCTGACAAGACGACATTCGCCGATCTCGGCCTGTCCGAACCGCTTCTCCGCGCTGTGCTGGACATGGGCTACATCCACCCGACGCCGATTCAGGCGCAGGCTATTCCGGCTGTCCTTCAGGGACAGGACGTACTGGGTGTCGCGCAGACCGGAACGGGCAAGACGGCGTCCTTCACGCTGCCGATGCTGGAGATCCTCTCCGGCTCCCGCGCCCGTGCCCGGATGCCGCGCTCACTCATTCTTGAGCCGACCCGCGAACTGGCCCTTCAGGTTGCCGAAAATTTCGTCAATTACGGTAAGCATCTCAAGCTGACCCATGCCCTGCTCATCGGTGGCGAGAGCATGGCGGACCAGAAGGAAGTGCTGAACAAGGGCGTCGACGTGCTGATCGCGACGCCGGGTCGTCTGATCGATCTGTTCGAGCGTGGCGGCCTGCTGCTCACCCAGACGCGGATTCTCGTCATCGACGAGGCCGACCGCATGCTCGACATGGGCTTCATTCCCGACATCGAGCGTATTGTCAGCCTGCTGCCGCCCCATCGCCAGACCCTGTTCTTCTCCGCCACCATGGCGCCTGAGATTCGTCGTCTGGCAGATGCGTTCCTGCGGTCTCCGAAAGAGATCACCGTCAGCAAGCCCTCAACGGTGGCCACCACCATCGAGACGGGTCTTGTCGTCGTCGAGGAAGACGACAAGCGCAAGATGCTGCGGAAACTGTTGCGGGCGGAAAATCTGCAGAACGCTATCATCTTCTGCAACCGCAAGCGCGATGTGGACGTGCTGCTGAAGTCACTGCTCAAGCATAGCTTTTCGGCTGGCGCGCTGCATGGCGATCTGCCGCAGTCGGTGCGGTTCCAGACGCTGGAAAAATTCAAGTCCGGTGAACTGAAGCTGCTGGTCTGCTCCGATGTGGCGGCACGCGGTATCGATATCGGCGGCCTGTCGCACGTCTTCAACTTCGACCTGCCGTTCCATGCCGAGGACTATGTTCACCGCACCGGACGCACTGGCCGCGCCGGAAAGGAAGGCAAGGCCTACAGCCTTGCGACGCCTTACGAGCGCAAGCTCGCCGAAGCGATCGAAACCCTGACGGGCAAGCCCATTCCGCGACTGGAAGTGGAAGGACTCAGGCAGCTCGACTGGGCCAGCGACGAGGAAGCGCGGGCCAGTCGCGGCAAGAGGCGGAAACGCAACACCCGCGAGCGCGAGCCCGAACAGCGTCCGAAGCCGCAGCAGGAAGAGCGCCCACGCAAGGCGCCGGTTCCTGAGGCAGTGGTGGCTGTTGCTCCTCCGGTTGCTGAACGCGAGGAGCGCCGTCCGGCCAATGGTCGTGATCGCAAACCGGATCCCCGTCGCAATCGCGGTTCGGAAATTGCCGATGCGCCTGCGGAAAGCGTGGTTGGATTCGGGGCCGACATGCCTGCCTTCATGAACCTGCCTAAACGGGTTCCCGTGAAGTTTGACACCACGACCGACGATGTCCCGGAGGCCTGAGCGGGGACGACATTCTCGTCCTCGCCGGGAAACGGCCCCATTAGATCAAACGCCGCGCCGTTATCGCATTGACGCGCTGGGCAGCAGTGGCGATGGCATAGGCTGTTTACTCGACTCCGAGGCTGACGCTTCTCCGGTTTTCATTCCCTTTACGGCTCCCGGGGATGAGGTGCTGGCCCGAATGGTCAGCACCGACCGCGCGATTGTCGAGGAATTGCTGGTTCCCGCACCAGAGCGTGTCACCCCTCCGTGCGATCTGTTCGGTGTGTGTGGCGGCTGTGCGCTTCAGCATCTGTCTCCGGCATGGATTCTCGAGTGGAAGAAATCCGAGATCGCCACGGGCTTTCTCAAAGCGGGCGTCACTGATCTTCCCGAAATCCGGGCTTTCCAGACACCGCCCGCGACACGTCGGCGAGCCGATCTTGCGGCGAGACGAACACATAACGGCGTTACCCTCGGCCTGCACCAGCGCGGGGGCGCAGTGATCGATCTGACGGAATGTGCGTTGCTGCATCCCGCCATTGTCAGCCTGCTGCCCGCTCTGCGCGGGATGCTGGAACGTCTGGACCTCTTCCGGCGTGAAGCCGATCTTCTGGTCAATCTGCTCGATTCGGGGCCTGACCTGCTGCTCGCTTCCGATGGCGTTCCTTCAACGGCGGACCGCACCAAGCTGGCCGATTTCTGCCGGTCGCACGGCATTTCCGGACTCGCGTGGAAACCGAAAGAATCGCTGGATAAGTCGGAAACACTGGTTCGGCTCGCCCCTGCTACCGTTGCTTTTGGCGATGTGCGGGTAGAGCCGCCTCCGGGTGCGTTTCTTCAGGCGAGTCGTGAAGGAGAAGGCGCGATTCGCGATGCGGTCATCGAAGCACTTCCCCCGAGTCCCGGTCGCAAGTCGAAAATCATCGAACTTTATGCGGGCTGCGGCACGCTGACCTTCCCGCTGTCCGCCCATGCACGTGTTGAGGCATTCGAAGGCCATCCCGACGCGGTGCAGGCGCTCTCCAGAGCCGCCGTAGGGCAGCGAATCGACGTCTCTTTGCGCGATCTCAACCGTCAGCCGGTTGAGGCCAAGACCCTCAGCACCGCTCTGGCCGTGGTTCTCGACCCTCCCCATGCGGGAGCCGGGCTGCAAATGACCCAGATTCTGGACGGAAAACCTGCCGCCCTCATCTATGTCAGCTGCAATCCGCGCATCCTGTTCCGGGATACGGCATTGCTGCTGAAGGCGGGTTATCGCGTCGATTCGGTGATGGTGATCGACCAGTTCCTATGGTCAGCGGAAACGGAAGTCGTGTGCCGGTTTTCACGGAAACGGCAACGGACCTGAAAGCCCGCGGCCTGTTCCTGATTACTGTTTTCTGAACTCCGCGACCTTTTCAGCCGTGACATGCGGATCACCGCTGCCGAACGTCCCCATCACATAATTCACCAGACTGGCGATTTCGGTATCGCTCAGACGCTCCACCTCAGACTGGCCGTTGAAACCCGGCATGAAGGCATGATCCTTACCAGTCGTGCGATCCACGCCGTTCAGAATAACCATGATCAGGTTGTCAGGCCGCAGCGTGCCCGTCACCGAGTTGGAAAACAGCGACGGCGTATAATGGTCGTCGGTGCCCGCACCGTTCCGCTGATGGCAGGCGGCGCAGTTATCATCGAAAATCCGGTCGGGACTCATCTCGGCAAGATCGTCGATCCGCTTCGGAACAGCTGTCCGGATGTCCGGAGCGTTGAACGCCTGACCGAAACTGTCGCGTGCCTTCCGCTCAATATCGTCCTCAAGCGCGGGAACCTGCCTGAGATAGCCCGCAAGCGCATGAAGGTCGGTGTCCGTCAGCTTACTCGTGCTGTGTTCGACCGCTTCGCCCATCGGTCCCGCAGCCTGCGCCCGGCCCGGCACCTGCCCGGTTTTGAGATAAGCGACGAGATCATCCTCGCTCCAGTCACCGATCCCGGCCGTCTTGCTGGAGGTGATATTCGGCGCATACCAGCCACCAAGTGATCCACCGCCCAGATAACGGTCCTGCTTCTCACCCAGCATGAAATTGCGGGGCGTGTGGCAGGTGCCGCAATGTTCGAGCGCGTTGGCGAGATATTCACCACGCTTCTGGCTGTCGAAAGTGGCGGAATCGCCAGTCGCTGGTTTCTCCGACGAGGCCAGCATGTTCCACACCTTCATCGCCGAACGCACACTGGCGGGGAAAGGTAGCGATGTTTCAGGCGGCGTGGTCGCGACCGGCTGCACGCGATGCATGAACCATGCATAGAGCGCCTTCATGTCCTGATCCGTCATGCCCGCATAGGAAACGTAAGGCATCACAGGATAAAGATTGGCCCCATCAGCGCGAATACCGTGGCGCACAGCCTGATCGAACTGCTCCTCGGTATATTTGCCGATGCCGTGCTGTGAATCGGGCGTGATGTTGGTCGAGATGATGTCACCCATCGGCGTGGCGACTTTCAGGCCACCGGCGAAGGGCTTTCCGTCCTTCGCGGTGTGACAGGCCACGCAGTCGGCAGCGGTGGCGATATAGGCGCCGCGTGCGATCACGGCATCCTCTTCCCCGGCCACCACCGGAGCAGGTGTGGTCTGAGAGGGCGTCGCGGGTGAAGCCGCACTGGCGGGCGCAGCGCTGGAGGCTGGGGCGTCCGGTGCGGACTCCGCCGCCGCCGGCACGGCAAGGACGGTTCCCAGCACCGTGCCTGCGACCAGCAGAGCGCGAAAGGTCTTGGCGAAATCAGGCATGGGTCAGTTCTTTTTTCAGCGTATCGGCAACGCGGAGCGCCAGTGCCGCGACGGTCAGCGTGATGTTGCCGGTGCCTACCGTCGAGAAAACGGAAGAACTGGCAATGAAGAGATTGTCATGATCATGGGTGCGGCAGTGACCGTCGACGACTGAATCCCTGGGGTCCACGCCCATGATGGTGCTGCCCGAGGGATGATCCTGCGGGAAGTAACCGGGTGTCCACTGCTCTTCCGTGCCATGCATATGGCCGATCAGTTCGCGGAACACCTTGCGTGTGTGCTCACAACTGCGGACCGTATATTCCGGGAGTTTGTAATAAACATCCGGATGCGGAATGCCGAGCGCATCCTTTTTGGTCTTGCTGAGCGTGAGACGGTTGTTCGGATCGGGAAGCGCCTCGTTATGGCTGAACAGCCGCACGGTGTGCGCTGCCATGTACCGGATCTGCTCTTCCAGTTCGCGCCCCACATACCCTTTGGCAATCGCCATCTGGGTCGCAAGATCGACCTGATTGTCATCCACCATGTGCACGAGATAAGCGCCGCGTTCATTGCGCCAGTCGCCATCACGGAAATTGTCGATCACGTTGGTCTCAAGCGGACCACGACCCGGCCAGAGCGCCTGATCTCCGCTGATGAACGTCACCTGCACGCCGGTATGATCCATCATGTTGCGGCCCACATGGCCGGAACTGTTGGCGACACCATCGGGGCTTTGCTCATCTGCGGAGACGAGGAGCAGCTTGGCCGTCTCGATGCAGTGGGCGGCGATGACGAAATACTTGCCCGTCACGCGATGAGATCCCTTGTCGGGATCGAAATACTGCACGGCGGTCACCCGCTTGTTCGCCGCGTCGCGCTCGATCTTGTAGACCACGGCGTTGGGGATGAACTTCGCCCCCGCCGCTTCCGCGTCATAGACGGAATAGCTGCCGTTATACATCGCCCCGATCGGGCAGATCGGCATGCAGTTGTTGTGGCCCTCACAGGTGGGCCGGTTGGCATACGGCCGCGTGTTGCGTGCCTGCGGTTCGTGCACGACGCGCCAGGGGGTCTTTTCGTCGATCAGCTTGCGGAACTGCTGGGCGGCAAAGGAAATCGGCAGCGCTTCCATCGGATAAGGCTGCTTGCGGGGAGAACCGAGATCCTCGACAGCCGGATCGGGGCCGCAGACACCCATCGTCACCTCAGCCTGATAATAGAACGGCTCAAGGTCATCATATTTCAGCGCCCAGTCACGACCCTGCCCGTAGCGCGATTTCAGCTCGAAATCGGATGGCAGATAGCGCCACGCGCACCCGGCCCAGTGCCATGTCGTGCCACCGATCATGCGCAGATAGACCTGCTGGTAGGCCTCCGCGTCCGGACCGCTCGTATGCAAATATTCGTTCGGAGTGATCTGGTTAGGCGGATGAGGCGCCCAAGGAACGGCTGGAAACGGCTCCTGATAGGACGGCTTGTTTTCCAGATTGCGAAAATTCTCGACGAAATGCTGGCGATCCACGCGCGGACCGGCCTCGAGAACGATCACGGAAATGCCCGCGCGCACCAGTTCATTGGCGATGGAACTGCCGGCCACCCCGGACCCGACGATCACGACGTCAGCGGAAAGATTTTCTTCTGAAGACATAAGGCTGATCTTTTCCTGTTCTCAGGTCGGCTCGACGACGAATTTCGACGGAGACAGCGCAGGCAGGCCGTTGGGTTTCGCCACTTCCGGCGGCTTAGACGTCCAGTAGAACGGACCGCCCGCCGCATAGGTCTTCGGAAACACCGCGTCCTTTGTGAGATCGAACATGAGCGCAGAGCGATAGACCACGACCTTCCCGTTCGCGACGCCGCGATACCAGCCCGTCATGATCTCGTGGATAACGTCCTTGAGCGCAGCATCCTGCTTCTCGGCCGCCCGCGCAAAGTCGGACGCGCTGGCATACTGCTCCTTCGTGAGCACCGTATGCAGCGCCTGAAGCTGGGTTTTCCGCTCCGCACCGCTCTGCACGATCCCCATGCACAAAGCCGCTCCGATGCGAGCATCAAGGGCATCGCGATCCGTCAGACGCTGCGAGAGGACCATGAACTGCTGTACCAGCGGATCGGTCGCCGCCAGCGCACCGTTCTGCGCATCCGGCTCCCCGGCCTCGGCAGCACTCCCGGCCAGCGCGGCCCCCATACCGCTGAGCAGCACATCCCGACGCGACATACGCAGCAGTTTGCTCAGGCGCATCCGATTGGGCGAAACCGCCCACAGCGGGGCAGAGGGACAATCGCGGTTCTTGGGCATGCCGTTGAAAAACTCCCGGATAGATTGCTCGCCTCATCCACCGGGGACTGGCGACGTACTGTTAGGTACCTGCCTGATTATGCCCGTAAACCGCCAGGAGTCTGTGTGCAACCACCGGAAAATGCAGACCAATTATGGGGTGATCCACAATCGCGGGTCACAGGGATGAAACCGGCTCCATCACATCAAGTTGAAGACCCGATATTTCACTCCCCACGAAAGGCCGAACACAGTGGAAAACCCCCGTGAGGCGCCATGCGCACCCGGAACAGAAGTCCCGCGCCCAGCACACATGGACAGCGTCCGGAAGGAACGGCATAGGCACCATTCCGCCCTATTTCCGACCGGATCAGAATCATGTCGCGTACGCTGACAGCAGAGAGGACGCAGGCCAGCGGACAGTTGCCTTTTCATCTGGTCGCGCTTCTTGGCCTGATCACCGGAATCGGACCGCTTTCAACCGACATGTATCTGCCCGCCTTCCCGATTCTCGATGAGGATCTGGGCGGAGGACCGGGATCGACCCAGTTCACGCTGGCAACATGGTTTATCGGTCTGGCGGTGGGCCAGTTTTCCAGCGGGCCCCTGTCCGACCGGTTCGGACGACGCGGGCCGCTCATGGCGGGGCTGTTTCTCTACACGCTCGCTTCCATCGGCTGCGCCATGACCAGCGACTACCGCATCTTCTGCCTGTTCCGCTTTCTGGCGGCGCTGGGCGGTTCGACGGGTGCTGTCATTCCTCGCGCCATGATCCGGGATATCGCCACCGGCAGGGAAGGCGCGAAGATCATGACCCAGCTCACGCTGGTGTTCGGGGTGATGCCGATCCTTGCCCCCTCCATCGGCGGCATGATTCTGGCGATCGCCTCCTGGCGCTGGATCTTCTGGGCCGCCGTCGCCTACGGGTTGGCTGGCATCCTGTCGATCTGGTTCATGCTGCCGGAAACACTTCCCCTCTCCCGACGCGTCCGGCTCCCGGTCACCGCCGTTCTCTCGCGCTACCTGTTCCTCATCCGCGAACCGCACTTTCTGCTGAACGCGCTGATCACAAGTGGCTCCAGCTTCGTGATGTTCGCCTATCTCGGCGGTGCGCCAGTGGTGTTCGAACATCTGATGGGCTTCTCCCCCCGTGCATTCGCCGTATTTTTTGGCATCAATGCCGCGGCATTCATCCTGAGCACGCAGGTCAGTGGCAGGCTCGTGCACCGTTTCCCGCTGGAAAAACTGATGCAGTTCGGCATCGGCTGGGCGGCGCTGGCCGGAATGCTGAATGTGGGACTGACGGTCTCTCACATCGCCACAGCCCAGACGCCGCTGCTCGTGGTGGGGATGATCGTGTGCATGACGGGTTCGCTGGGGTTCATCGGCGCCAATGCGACAGTGCTGGCCTTCCACCATCACGGAGCACACGCGGGGAGCGCGTCGGCCCTGCTGGGCACGATGCAGTTCAGTCTCGGGGCCGTCAGTGGCCTGATGATGGGCTTCCTCCCCACCACTTCCATCATTCCCACGGCCAGCGTGATGGCCTGCGGCGCCTTCATGATGGTCGCGGCGAACCTCGTCCGCCGTCGGATCTGTCCGGGGAACTGAGAGTCGGTTTCAAAAGCTCTCTGCTGAGTGAGAACCTCCCTGAGGCGGCTGACTGGCCTCTGCTTCCAAGCACTGAAGCGCAACGGCCAAGAAGGCCGCAAACATCGGAGCGCAAAACGCGCCCCGGATCGTCCGCAAAAAGCTTGTGAATTAACCTTCGGGATTTACGCTTCTTCCGAGAGCCCGTGCTTTCATGAGGGGAACAGAGGAGGAGGCCATGCCCCGCTCGCCATCCTCCGTCCGTTTTGCTAGAAATCACTCTCCTGTCGTGAACGCTGCTCTTTCCGGCGCGTTCGATGCTTCATCGTTCCGGGCAACAGAGATGGTCGGAACGGGAAGGATGATGATGACACACAGCTTACGGACATCCGCCTTGGCTTCAGACACGACAGCCTGCGAGACCGCCATTGCAGGACTGCGCACCGCTCTCGAAACAGCCCGCTGTTCGACAACACCGTTCCGTCACTGGACACTCGCCGATGTCCTTCCGGGCGATGCGTGCGACGCACTTGTCGCATGGGAACCCGAGGAAGACGCCGTGGCGGGGGATACCGGTGGACGACGTGAAACGCGCAATGGCTCACGGGTTTTTGTCGAGCCGAATGCGCGTGCACGTGATGAGCGGCTGGATGTCATGGCGAGAATGTTCGACTGCCCGGAAGGCCGCGCAGCCATTGAGGCGTTGTGCGACACGAACCTCGATCATACAGCCCTGCGGCTGGAGCTGAGCCTTGATACGGACGGGTTCTGGCTGGAGCCGCATACCGATATCGGAGCGAAAAAGCTGACCCTCCTGATTCCGCTGTCCATCCACGAGGAAGCGGAAGACTGGGGCACGGATCTCATGAACGCCGAAGGCGAAACCGTCGTTCGCAGCAACGGGCGTTTCAATGCGGGCACCCTGTTCGTACCGGGCGACAATACATGGCATGGCTTCCAGAAGCGCCCCATCCACGGACTGCGCCGCGGGCTGATCGTCAATTTCGTTGATTCAAGCTGGAGGGCGACCCACGAACTGGCCTTCGGACCGGCAAACTGATCCGGAAGGATTGCTTTTCACCGCCGGAATCCATCGTCAGGACAGCCCGAGATCCACTCACCCGGATCGTGCCGCACGCTTTTTCTGCCACACCTATTCCTGAAACGTACCCGTCGTGGGGCGGCACAAACACAAACAGCCTTGGCAAACTGTAACGAACGCCTTACCCGAACGTTTCAAATGAAAGAAACTGCGGGACAGGCGATCTTATGCGCCTTTCCACCCTGCAAACACGGACGACAAGGAACGAGGACCGATGAGCGAACGCGAGGCGATGGAATTTGATGTCGTCATCGTGGGCGGCGGCCCGGCGGGTCTGGCGGCAGCCATCCGCCTGCGCCAGCTGAACCCGGAGACAACAGTCTGCCTGATCGAAAAGGGCAGCGAGATCGGCGCGCATATCGTGTCCGGAGCCGTCATCGAACCGCGCGCTCTTGAGGAGCTGCTGCCGGACTGGCTTGAGCGCGGCGCGCCCCTGAAAACACCGGTCACGGAAGAGGAGATGTATTTCCTCACCGAGACAAAGGGCTTCAAAATTCCGGCGCTGGACCGCGTCATGCCGCACCTCGCCAATCACGGAAACTATGTCGTCAGCCTTGGCGAAGTCTGCCGCTGGCTGGCCGAGCAGGCGGAAGAACTCGGCGTCGAGATCTATCCCGGCTTCGCAGGCGCGGAAGTGCTGATCGAGCAGAACCGCGTCGTCGGCGTGGCCACCGGCGACATGGGCATCGCCCGTGACGGCGAGAGAGGCCCGAACTACCAGCCGGGCATGGAACTACGGGCCAAATATACGCTGTTCGCCGAAGGCTGCCGTGGCTCCCTCACCAAGCAGGTGATGGAACACTACAATCTCCGCAAAGGCGTCGATCCCCAGACCTACGGCCTCGGCATCAAGGAAGTGTGGGAAATCCCCGCCGAGAACCATCGTCCCGGTCTGGTCGTGCACAGCTTCGGCTGGCCGCTCGACGACAAGACCTATGGCGGCGCATGGCTCTACCATTTCGGCGAGAACCTTGTGTCCTACGGCTTCGTCACGGGCCTCGATTACGAGAACACCTGGCTCTCGCCCTTCGATGAGATGCAGCGCACGAAGCTGCACCCTGTCTTCCGCAAGCATTTCGAGGGTGGTCGCCGCCTGATCTATGGCGCACGGGCACTTTCCGAAGGCGGCCTCCAGTCCATCCCTCGCCTCACCTTTCCCGGAGGCGCACTGCTGGGCGATTCGGCAGGCTTCCTCAACACGCCGAAGATCAAGGGCACGCATACGGCGATGAAGTCCGGCATGCTGGCGGCTGAAGCCGTGATCGATGCGCTGAAGACCGATCGTGCGGAGCCGGCGTCCTATACGGGCCTCGTCCGCAAATCGTGGCTGTATGACGAACTGAAAACGGCCCGCAACGTCCGTCCGGCCTTTGCCCGCTGGGGCGCGAAGCTGGGCGCTCTCTATGCCGGTTTCGATGCGATGGTGCTGCGCGGCAAGGCGCCCTGGACGCTGCATTTCAAGCATGCGGACAATGAAACGCTACAGCCTGCCTCCCTCAGCACGCCGATCGCCTATCCCAAACCGGACAACAAGGTCACCTTCGACAAGCTGTCATCAGTATTCCTCTCGAACACCAATCACGAGGAAGACCAGCCGGTGCATCTGAAGGTCCGCAGCGTGGACCTGTGGAAGACGGTGAACTGGGACGTCTTCCGTGCGCCCGAAAGCCGCTACTGCCCGGCAGGCGTGTATGAAACGGCGGATGCGGACAGCAACCCACATCTGGTGATCAACGCCCAGAACTGCGTCCACTGCAAAACCTGCGACATCAAGGATCCCACCCAGAACATCGACTGGTGCACCCCGGAAGGTGGTGGTGGCCCGAATTACCCCGCAGGTATGTGATTTCGGACGATAGTACGTTAAGGCTGCCGTCAATTCCGGTGGCCCGATCGCCGGACGTGGTTCCGTGCCCGCGTCCGCGCGCCACCTCCAACGGGTACAGGCAAGAGACACCATGAAGATTCTCGTCCCGGTGAAGCGCGTCGTCGATTACAACATCAAGGTTCTCGTCAAGTCTGACGGAACGGGTGTCGAGACGGCGGGTCTGAAAATGTCGATGAACCCTTTCGACGAAATTGCCGTCGAAGAGGCCATCCGTCTGCGTGAGAAAGGCGTTGCGACCGAAGTGATCGCCGTCTCGATCGGCGTGCAGCAGGCGCAGGACACTCTCCGCACGGCGATGGCGATGGGCGCTGACCGTTCCATCCTCGTTCTTTCCGATGAAAGCCCGGAGCCGCTTGCGGTCGCCAAGGTGCTGAAAGCCCTCGTCGAGCGTGAAAAGCCGGACCTTGTCTTCCTTGGCAAACAGGCCATTGACGACGACATGAACGCCACGGGCCAGATGCTCGCCGGCCTGCTCGGCTGGGGGCAGGGCACCTTCGCCAGCAAGGTGGAAATCGCCGACGGACGTGCTGAGGTCAGCCGCGAGATCGACGGTGGCACGGAGACGGTCTCCCTGGCCCTGCCTGCCATCATCACGGCGGATCTGCGCCTGAACGAGCCGCGCTATGCGTCGCTGCCGAACATCATGAAGGCGAAGAAGAAGCCGCTTGAGACGATTCAAGCGGCTGATCTCGGTGTGGACATGACGCGTCGCCTGACGACGGTGTCGGTGGCTGAACCGGCGACCCGCAAGGCTGGCATCACGGTCGGTTCGGTGGCCGAACTGGTCGGGAAGCTGCGCAACGAAGCGAAGGTGATCTGATCATGACCGTTCTTGTTCTTGTCGAGACCGAAGCTGGCCAGATCCGTCAGGCTTCCCGCTCCGCTATCACCGCCGCCACAAAGCTGGGCGATGTTCACGCGCTCGTCGTGGGAGATGCTGCCGGGGCTGATGAAGCTGCCGCCCTCACTGCCAAAGTGCCGGGCGTGGCCAAGGTACTCAAGGCCGGTGCGGACGTGCTGGCACACGAGCTGGCCGAGCCTGTGGCTGATCTGATCGTCTCGCTGGCTGAGGGCTATAGCCATATCGTTGCGGCCTCCACGGCTGTTGGCAAAAACATCCTGCCCCGCGCTGCCGCGCTGCTGGATGTCCAGCCGATTCCCGATGTGGTCGGCATTGTCGATGCCGATACGTTTGTTCGGCCGATTTATGCGGGCAATGCGCTGGCGACAGTGAAATCCTCGGATGCGAAGAAGGTGCTGACCGTCCGCGCAACCAGCTTCGAGCCAGCTCCGGCCGAAGGCGGTTCCGCCCCTGTCGAGGCAGTGAATGCTGCCGTGCAGGATACGGTCTCGCGCTTTGTGTCCGCCCAGACTCCGACGAGCGACCGTCCGGAGCTTGAGGCGGCCCGTGTGATCGTTTCCGGTGGTCGTGGACTAGGCAGCGCCGAGAACTTCAACGCCCTGCTGGAGCCACTGGCTGACAAGCTGGGTGCGGCAATCGGTGCATCCCGTGTGGCGGTCGATTCGGGTTATGCCCCGAACGACTTCCAGGTGGGCCAGACCGGCAAGATCGTCGCGCCGGAGCTGTATATCGCCGTCGGCATTTCCGGGGCGATCCAGCATCTGGCCGGGATGAAGGACAGCAAGGTGATCGTCGCGATCAACAAGGACGCGGAGGCCCCGATCCTTCAGGTGGCGGATTACGCGCTCGTGGGTGATCTCTTCCAGATTGTCCCCGAACTTACAAAAGACCTCTGAAACCTTCCGGTTTCCATAATCCAGAAAGGCCCTACCCTCAACCGGCAGGGCTTTTTTGTTTGAGAGAGCCCGTGGAGCGATAAGGGGCACGCACGCCAGAAAGCCGGGAAGAAGGCGGCAGACAGCGGGCCAGGATGCGGTCATAGCAACTCATTAACGAGTAAGTGACCAGAACAGTGCAGATTTCACTGACCTGCATCACTGGATCAGTTGTCTGCCATGTCCAACCTTCTTCCCGACCTCACCGGTTATGATCCCGTTTTCGTTTTTGGTGCGCTGCTGCTCTGCGCGACCACAATGCTCATGGCCGTGCGGATGGTCTGCCGCGCGTCCATGGTCCGTGGCCAGTCACGTGCGAAACGACTCGTATTTGCCGCTGCTGTCGCCGGGAACGGGATCTGGGCGACGCATTTCGTGGCGATGCTCGATTGCAAGACCAATATGGCAGCCGCAATGGGCACGCCTTATGAAATGATGCTCACTGCGCTGTCGGTCCTTGTTGCCGGGGGCCTGTTCCTGCCGAGCTGGTGGACGGAATGCCACGCCCGGAAGCTTTCGCGCTCCCCACTCACAGCCCTGTTGATGACAGCCGCTGTCGGCGGCATGCACTATATCGGTGTCGCCGCGACACAGAGCCACAACCTGTTTCCGGTGCCGCCGGCAAGAATGCTTCTTTCGCTGACTGCGAGTTTTATACTTTTTTATATCGGCAGCCTCGTTTTGCGCCGCCAGCAGGGCACAAAACGGGCACTGGCCGCTCTTCCCTGGGTGCTTGGCGTGTGCACGCTGCATTTCATCGGTATGCCCGATGTCATCATGGCTCCGGAACGGATGGCCCCTCATGCACAGGATCTCTCGCTCGCGGGGATGGTGGGAGCCGGCACCTCGACATTTCTGGGTCTGGCGTTCGTTTTCGTGCTGCTCGAATACCGGGCGGCAAAACGGAAGAGCGAGGACAACATGCGCGCCCGCAGTTTCGCGGATGTCGCGCTCGAAGGACTGGTAGTGACGACGGGCGGCATGATTCTCGATGCCAACTCGGCTTTCTGGAAACTGACAGGCGCATCGCATCACGATGCAGGGCATCTGAAAAACTGCCTCCCAGCTCTTGCAACAGATGAAATGGTGCGGGTTCTCGTGCAGGAAGAAACCCCGCGCGAAATGATGCTGCAGAAGAAAAACGGAGAACACGTCCCGGTTGAAGTCTATGCACGGGAAAGTGCATGGCGGGGCAAGCCGCGGACCATTCTGGCCATCATCGACCTGCGGGCCCGCAAGGAAGCTGAGGCGGCTCTCCAAGAACTCGCCATCACAGACACCCTCACAGGGATCGGCAACCGCTCCTTTTTCGTCTCCTCCCTGAGCGTGCTGCTACAGAGCAGCCATCAAAAAGGGCAGGTCGCGGTCTTCCTCATTGATGTGGACCGTTTCAAGAATATCAATGAGACCGCCGGTCATGCCGCCGGAGACGCCGTTCTTGCCCATATCGCCAGGCGTATCCAGACACTTGCGCCCCCCGACGCCATCATGGCCCGCATCGCAGGTGATGAATTCGCCGTGGCCTATGTCGTCGCTCACCGCGATGTCATGGAATTCGCTCTCTATATGGCGCAGGGACTGAAAATTCCTGTACCCGACGCGCAGGGCGAGCTGCCTGTCTCCGTCAGCGTCGGCTTTGTCGTCTCAGACGATGAGATCCGGGATGGGGATGCTCTTCTCCACTGCTCGGGCATGGCGCTTCTCGCGGCCAAGCAGGCTGGCCGTGGAAATGTCCGTGAGTATGACAGCTCTTTTGACAGTTCGATCAAGCACCGCATTCGCATGGAGCGTGAAATGCAGCTTGCGCTCGAGCGCAATGAATTTTTCCTCGAATATCAGCCGATCATGTGCACGCGGGACCGCAAGCTCACCGGATATGAAGCCCTCGTCCGCTGGCAACATCCTGAACTGGGGCGCGTGCCTCCGGATCAGTTCATCGGCATCGCGGAAGAATGTGGGCTGATCACGCAACTGGGCGAATGGGTGGCGCGCCGGGCGTGTCTCGACGCCATGGAATGGGGTAATGCCCTCAGCGTCTCGGTCAATGTTTCGCCCATCCAGTTCGCGACATCTGATCTTCCGGAAATCATGAGTCGTATTCTCTATGAAACCGGCCTTGAGGCAAAAAGGCTGAGCATAGAAATCACGGAAAACATATTCCTTCAGGGCTCCCAGAACATCGAAATTCTCCGCAAGCTGCGTGCCCTTGGAATCGGGATCGTCATGGATGATTTCGGGACAGGGTATTCGAGCCTCAGCTATCTGCAGGATTTCCAGTTCGACAAGGTCAAGATCGACCGGTCGTTCATCTGGGGGATGCTGGAAAAGACCCATTCAGCAGCGATCGTGAACGCAATCCTTTCGCTCGGCCATGACCTCGGTATCGATATTGTCGCGGAAGGGATCGAGACGGCGGAGCAGCTTGCCTATCTAGAAAAACGCTCCTGCTCTCTGGTTCAGGGATACTTCATCGGCAGGCCCTGCAAGACCATCGCCGAGGCTCCCCGGACTGAAGCGATGCAAGTTGCCGTAGCTGCGGCGTAGGATGACGGCGGCTGAACAGTCTCATTGTAAAAACAGGGTGTTTCCGCCATCGACAGGCAACCGGTGGGTGTGGCCATAATGGCGTCCCGTGTCTGTCATCCTGCGGAGCCATTTCCGGTGAACGCCTCAGCCCATTATCGTCAACTGGACCCAGCCGGGCTTGCGAACCAGCTTGCGGCTCTTCCATTCCTCCGTGACCGCCTTGGCGGCAACCCGCCGGACTGGACAATCCGTGAAGTCAGTGACGGCAACCTCAATACCGTCTGGCTGGTCCACGGCCCTGCCGGATCGTTATGCGCAAAACAGTCACTGCCGCATGTACGTGTCGATCCATCATGGAAAATGCCCCTCGACCGAACGACGTTCGAAGCCGCATGGCTGCGTGAGACCGAAGCCGTCGCTCCCGGCATGGTTCCCCCTTTCCTGCACTTCGACCCCCATCTCTACCTGCTTGTGACAGGTTGCCTCGACGATTACGTCACGCTGACCGAAGCCCTCGCACGCGGAGAAAACCCGGCCCCGATCGCCCGCGAGATAGGATTCTTCATTGCGCAAAACACGTTCCACCACTCTTTTCGTGGAACCTCTTTTGAAAACATGGCGCGTCTCGAAGGGTTTTTCTCTGGCAATACCACGCTGACCCGCATTACGGTCGATCTCGTCCTGACAGACCCCTATCATGCCCATCCGCGCAATCATTTCCATCCGGCACTCACGACTCTGGTCGAACGCCTGCACACGGATGGCCTCATTCATGGGGCAGTCTGTCATTTGCAGGAACGCTTCTTCACCACACGACAGGCGCTCCTGCATGGCGATCTCCACAGCGGTTCCGTCATGGTACGGAACGGAAAATCCTCTGTCATAGATGGGGAATTTTCTCTCATCGGCCCCATAGGATTCGATCTGGGCATGTTTGCCGCCAGTCTGGTTCTGGCCGGTTTCGCCGCTGCCTCCGAGGAGCGAAGACAGGAACTGCACAACAGTCTGGCCCTCCTTCACGACAGCTTTCTCAAAACCTATTGCCATGAATGGATGAATCATGAAGGGGCTCACGATCTTTCCCCCTCTTTTCTGATGCGTGACAAACTGGAAATCCTGTCTCAGCAACAGAAGCGGGAGTGTGCCGCCATTGTGGAGGACGCTGCGGGATTCGCGGCCATGGAAATCGTCAGGCGGCTGACGGGATATGCCCACACCCCGCATTTCGAAACTCTCTCACAGGAGGCCAGCGGAGACCGGCAGCATGATGCGCTCTGCTTTGCTATTGACCTGCTCAGTGACCTTTCAAATGCGGCGGGAAAACTATTCGGAACGGGATCTGGCCTGCATTCGTAAAATTCTGTCCTGAAAACAGATATGGAAAGCTCCTCTTAACCTACATCCGCTATCGGATTCCCAAAAGGAGTCCACCATGCCCGATCGCGCTGAGAAGCCCTCATCCCCCACGGAACTGGATGTCCTGATCGAAACGGGAGGGCGGCTGGAAAAAGCGGGAGACATGGCTGGCGTTCGTGGTGCCGCGCTGCGCTATCTGGCGCGCCATCCGCACGAAGCCGTGGCGCTCGTCCTGCTTGGACGGGCCGAACTACTGCTCGAACGTCCTGCCTGCGCCCTCGCCCCCCTGCAGCGTAGCGCCCGCGTAACAAACCAGTTCGTCTTCCACCTGTTGCATGCGGACTGCCTGAAAAAGCTTGGTTTGCACGACCAGCAACGCGTGGCTCTTGAAAATGCCGCCCGCAGAATGCCCCATGCCGGTTCGGCCTATTTTATGGCGGGCGTCGCTTTCGAGGGTATTCGGGAGACTGATCGTGCCGTCCGTTTCTATCGACAGGCTCTGGAGCTGCTGCCTGATGAGGCAGGGCTGCACCACCGGCTCGGCCGGATTCTGATCGAAAAAGGCGAAACTGCGGACGCGCTCCATCATATCACAGAGGCCCTTCGCCATAAGCCGGATGACCCGATCTATCTTGTCGATCACAGCGTGGCGCTGGAGCATATGGGGCGGCTGGACGAGGCTCTTGTCGCCGCCGAGAAAGCCCTGTTGCAGACACCGGACAATCAGGAAGCGATCCATAACCGCGGACACCTGCTGTTCAACCTCAACCGCTCGACAGAAGCTCTCGATGTTTTCGATGGTGCGATCGAGAACGGTCTTGCTTCTCCCAAAACCCATTTTTCGCGGGGGGTGACCCTGCTGAAACTCGGTCGTCTCAGCGAAGGGTGGGAGGGATATGAAACCCGGTGGGGGATGTCACAGAAACTTCCGACGAATCTTCCTGCCCCCCTGTGGCAAGGTGAATCGCTCGCAGGGCGGGATATCCTTCTTCACGCCGAGCAGGGCTTTGGTGATTCGCTCCAGTTCATCCGTTTCGCCAGCCGGCTTGCCGCTCAGGGCGCCACCGTCACTGCACTTGTGCCTCCAGCTCTCACGCGCCTGTTTGCACGTGTGGACGGTGTGACGCACAGCGTTTCTGACCTAACCGAATCGGCATATTTTGATTTCCATTGCCCGCTGGCCAGTCTTCCTCACAGACTTGCCATCACGACTGAAACCATTCCCTCCGCTCCCTACTTTTCCGTTCCCAGGGAAGAAGCCCTGCAGCAAGGTGGCGCGATCCGCCGCCTCATGTGGTCCAGCAAAGGCTCAGCCCGCAGGGTAGTGGGGCTTGTGTGGTCGGGAGCACCCCGTCCCACTCATGTCGAAGCCCATGCCATCGACAAACGGCGGTCAATGCCTCTGACGGCCCTCGCCTCGCTGGTGGAAGTTCCGGATACTGTTTTTGTCAGTTTCCAGATGCATGGCGGTCGCCTGATCCGGGAATCAGCCCTTCCGATCATCGATGGCACCGAGGGAATCACCGACTTTGCCGATACGGCGGCACGACTTCTGGGTATCGACCTTCTGGTCAGCGTGGACACGTCCATCGTTCACCTCGCGGGTGGCCTTGGTCTGCCTGTCTGGATGCTTTCCCGCTTCGACGGCTGCTGGCGCTGGCTGGAAGATCGAACCGACACGGCATGGTATCCCACGATGAGGATTTTCCGGCAGCCCCAACTGAATGACTGGGCCAGCGTCGTGAATCAGGTGAAGACGGAGCTCATGTCCCACTGTCCCGTGAGCCAGCCGGTCGGGTAAGGCCCGTTCGGGCCGGGGAATAAGATACTACGAATTACACGGAGATCTGCGTGGCACGGGAGTGCCCCTTCTCCAGCTGCGACAGTGACCATGACCGCAAGAGTCAATGGACAGTCGCCACCAATTTTATTACGATATCAAACAGAATAATCCGCCAGTATGAGTTGTCTGACTATCCATCTTCTTTTTATAGAATGTTTTGTCATCGGGTGATGCAACGCCTACCTTAGCCTGTGCGTACAACTAGCAATCCTGCGAGGATTATTTGTTTCAAGAGTGTGTCAGGCTGCTGTTTTTACATTGCCATTCCCCGCGAGGACCGTTCATCGGAACCGTGGGCCTGTGCGTAACCCTTATTGTCTCATCTTTTCCTGCACACGCCGGAACCCTGCACGATGCCCTGATGGCCGCATGGTCCATCGATCCGTCGCGCAAATCCATTTCCACCGATGCCACAGCCGCTCACAAACGAGCGTCTGCTGCCCGTTCATGGTTTCCTGATGGGCCGATCCTGAACGGCCTGTACATGGACGACCACTTCATCGGCAGCAAGGTCGGCTACACCACCTATCAGGGCGAAATCAGCGTCCCTCTCTGGCTGCCGGGGCAGGGCACGGCGACCGAAGACGCCGCTCTGGCCGATGAGAAAGTCGCCACACACCAGATGAAGGTCCAGCGTCTGGCCACAGGGGTTCACGTGCTGGAACTGGCCAGTGAAGGTGCGGTCCTCAGCGCCCGCATCGCCAATCAGGAAAAGGTCAGCGACGTGCTGGGCCGGACCATGCGGGACGTGGAAAAGGCCCTCCGCGCCGGCGAGGTGTCCGACACGGATTACGAAGCCACAGTGACGGAAAAAGAGGACGTGGACGGCATGCTGGCTGAAGCGCGCCAGCATCTGGAAAACGTCCGTGCAGACCTTGAGTCCCTGACCGGCGATGATGCGCTGCCGGATCTGTCGGGGATCGACGGACGCCTGCTTTCACGCTTCGACGCCCAACTGAACCCCGAACGCGACCCGCGCATCGAACTGGCTGACTCGGTGCTGAAACAGGCGCGCGCTTCCTATGCCGTCGCCAGACATTCCTACATGCCCAATCCGCAGGTGGGTGTGATCCTCAGCCGTCAGGAACAGTATGACAGCCCGTGGGACACACAGGTGGGCGTGCAGTTCCAGATGCCGCTGCCAAGCGAAGCGCGCAACGTGCCGCTGGTCATGAAGGAAGTGCAGGCGATAGGACGTGCGGAACGCGACGACACGCAGGCACACCGCAGGATCAAGGCGGAATACCGGCAGCTCCGCAATCAGCTGACAACCGCCACGCAAATTCTCCAGCACGCCCGCGAACTGCACATTCACTCCGACCGGCGGGCGAACGATCTGGCTTCGGCATGGCAGGTCGGCGAAATTCCCGTGATCGAATATCTCCGGGCGCGACGCACGGCCCTGACCGCCGCGGAACGTTACGCACAGGCGGATATTGTCATGCGCGCCGCCATCGCCCGCATGATGCTCATGAGCGGGAATATACCATGAACAGAATAACCGGCTCCCGCACCGGCTTCGCAGTGCTTCTCGCCTGTTCTCTTCCGGCATTTACAGCCATGGCGGCCCCTTCACAGGAGGCAGCCCCCCTTCCCTCCGTCGTCATTTCGGACGAGGCGCTGGCCACCGAAAACATCCACACAGCCGTCGCGCGCGCCGGAGCCCTGCCACACCATCTGGACGTGCCGGCCTATGTGGTCGCCGACGACCGCCGTGTCGCCCGCATCCGACCCGTCGGCAGCGGCCGAGTGCTGGATGTCGCCGTCGTCGCGGGCCAGCTTGTGACCAGAGGTCAGCCCCTGCTGACCTACGAAAACTTCACGCTCAATGACGAAACGCAGCAGCGCCTTTCTGCTGAAGCGGCCCTTCAGGAGGCCCGTGCACGGCGAGAGAATGCCCATCAGCTTTACGAGCGGGCACGCTCGCTCCGGGGCGGAGCGGTGTCGGTTGGAGAACTTGAGCGCCGCGCTTCTGCTCTGCGGGAAGCCGATGCTCTTGTGCACGGCCGGGAAGCAGTCCTGCGCACGATGAGCGAACATCTCCGTCGCTATCAGTCGAATATGGAACGGCCGGAGGGTGGTCAGTCGGTGGTTGTCTCTCCCATCGATGGCGTTGTCGCGAGCATCAACGTCGCTGCCGGACAGGAAATGACCGCCTCCGGGCTGCCGCCGGTGGAAATCGAAAACCTGTCCCGGGTCTGGATCGTCTCACAGATCGACGAGAGCGATGCGACCCGTATCCGCCCGGGCGACCGCCAGCTCACATGGCTGGCCTCCGGCGAGGCTTCCATAGCGTCCCATGTCGATATGATCGAAGGCCATGTCGATCCAAAAACCCAGCACATTCTCGCCCGCAGCCTTGTCGAAAACGCGAAACGGCACCTGCGCCCCGGAATGCTCGTGCGGACACGCCTGTTCTCCTCCGACAAGGTTGAGGGCATCCTCATCCCGAGCACGGCCCTCCAGACACTGGACGGCATGCCCTGCGTGTTCGTCCAGACAGCGCCTCATCGCTATACGGCGCGACTCGTACAGACTGGCCCCTCCCTTGAAGGCCAGACCGTCATCACGTCCGGCCTTCAAAACGGCGAAACAGTTGTCACACAGGGCAGTTTTACCCTGAAATCGCAGGCTATTCTCGCCCCCTCCGCAGAGGCTAACGGCTGACCCCAATGAAGCTTCTGCGCTGGCTGATCGAAAACCGCATCCTTCTTTTCTGCATCGTTGGCCTCCTGATGCTGGCCGGACTGGCGGATCTCGCAAGCCTTCCGGTCGAACCGGTGCCGGATATCTCTCCCCGGCAGGTTCTGGTGTCGGTTCAGGCACCGGGGCTTCCGACGGAAGAGGTGGAAAAACTCGTCACCTCCCCTGTCGAAAAAGCCATGTCCGGGGTGGTGGGGCTGAGCGGGATGCGCTCCGTCTCCCGGACCGGCGTCGCCGTACTTTACCTCCAGTTCGACGATGACACCGATATTTACCGTGACCGGGAACTGGTCTCGCAGCGTCTGCCGCAGGCGCGGGACTCGGTTTCCGTGCATGGCCTCTCCATCGACATGGGACCGATGGCGACCGGCATGGGCGAGATTCTGCATCTCCAGATCAAGGGCCGCGAGCAGTCTCTCGAAGACCTCAACCGGATGATGGTCTGGAACGTCGTGCCACGCCTGCGTCTCGTCCCCGGCGTGGTTGATGTGAACGTCAACGGCGGCTCTTCGGAGACTTACGAGGTCGCTCTCGATCCCATGGCCATGCGGCGTTACGGCGTTTCAGTATCGGACGCTTTCGATGCGATCGACACCGGCAACGAGGCCGCTGGCGGCGCATGGATCGAACATAATGACGAGCAGCATGTCATTGTGGGCCGCTCACTGATCGACGATCTTTCCGAACTCGGCGAAGTGCAGGTGCGCAGCGGCCCCAACGGTGAGATCATCCATCTTCGCGACATCGGCACCGTCCGCAAGGGCAGCCGCCCCCGTCTGGGCGCGGTCACCCGCGACGGAGAGGGCGAGATTGTCAGTGCCGTGGTGCTTCTGCGTGAAGGCGCCAGCGCCCGCGCGACACTCGCCGCGCTGGAGCAGGAACTGCCCAAGATTCAGGCATCCCTTCCCGCGGGCGTGACACTGGAGCCCTATTACAGTCGCGAAAGCCTGACCGAAAAAACCATCGACACGGTGCGGGAGAATCTCTCCGTGGGTGCGATCCTCGTGCTTGTCGTGCTGCTGCTGGTGATCGGAGACTGGCGCGCTTCGCTCATCATCATCTCCGTCATTCCGTTCTCACTGATCGCCGCCATGGTTGGCATGCGGCATCTGGGTATTTCGGCCAACCTGCTGTCACTCGGCGCGATCGACTTCGGCATGGTCGTGGACAGTTCGCTCGTCATCGTCGAAAACGTGCTGCACCGTCGGCATCACGACACCCCCCTCCGCACCACGGTCCTCACGACAGTGAGTTCCGTCATCCGTCCTGTGACGTTTGCCGTTCTCATCATCGCGATGGTCTATCTCCCCGTGCTGACCCTTCAGGGGGTGGAAGGCCGGATGTTCCGGCCGATGGCCGAGACGGTCATTCTCGCGCTGATCGCGTCCCTTATCTATTCACTGGTCTGTATTCCCGCGCTGTCGGTCCTGCTCGGGCGCGGCAAGACCACCCATCAGGCCGGTGCGACGCACCACACGCGTTTCATCGCCTTCATGTGGCGGATTTTCCGTCCAGCCTCCCTCTACTGCATGAACCATACGAAGCAGGTAATCGGGATCGCCACTGTCTTTCTGGGGTTGTCCGTGTTCGTCGCGACACGTCTCGGCGGGGAATTCATCCCGCAGCTTCAGGAAGGAGACCTCGTCGTCACATCGACGCGCCTTCCCGGCATCTCTCTGGATGCCTCACTGAGGGCTGCGCTGGCGATTGAACAGACCCTTCGCGCTTTCCCCGAAGTGGAGACCGTGGTCAGCAATACCGGCACGTCTGCAATCCCCACCGATCCTCAGGGAGGGGAGCAGACCGACACCTATCTCATCCTGCGCCCTCGGTCGGTATGGAAAACAGCGCAGACGCAGGAAGGACTGGTCCGCGCTTTCGACAAAGCCCTGCGCACAAACAATCCGGGATCGCTCTACAACTGGAGCCAGCCGATCCAGATGCGTATGGATGACCTGCAATCCGGCGTGCGGTCGCAGATCGCCATTGGCATCTATGGGCCGGACATGACGGTGCTTGCCCGTCTGGCGGCACAGGTATCGGATGTCGTGTCCAGAGTGCCCGGCGCCGCGGACGTCGCACCGCAGGATGTCGGCACGATTCCCTATCTGCATATTGACGTTGATCGCACCATGACGGGACGCCTCAACACGGAGACGTCCTCCGTGCTGGATGTTGTCGAAGCGCTCGGCGGCCATTTCGGGCCACCAGTGTCCGTGGAGGACGCCCTGATCCCAACGGAAGTCCGTTTTGACGAGGATTTCCGCCAGAATCTCGACGATATCCGCGCGCTCCCCGTCGTCACCCGCGACGACCGGACGGTCAATCTCTCGCAGGTGGCGAGCATCACCCTCACCGATGGACCGGCCGCCATACGCCGCGATCAGGGGATACGCCGCACGATGGTTCAGGCCAATGTGCGTGGCCGCGACCTCAGCTCCTTCGTCACGGCGGCACAGGACGCGGTGCAGAAGACCATCCATCTGGCGCCCGGCTATCATCTGGAATGGAGCGGTCAGTTCCGGAACCTGCAAACAGCCGTGGCCCGGCTGGAAATCGTCGTGCCCATCATGCTCGGGCTGATCTTCCTGCTGCTGGTCATGGCGCTGGGTGAACTGGGACTGGCCGCGCTGGTCTTCGTCAATCTGCCTTTCGCGGCCACCGGCGGGATTATCGCGCTTTACATGCGGGCCATGCCGTTCAGCATCTCGGCGGGCATCGGCTTCATCGCGCTGTTTGGCGTGGCTACCATGAATGGACTCGTGCTGGTCTCCTACATCCGCGATCTGCGGGAAGACGGCCTGTCTCCTTTCGAAGCCGCTGCCGAAGCGGTCCGCGAGCGTTTCCGACCCGTCATGGCAACAGCAACCGTCGCCTGTCTGGGCTTTTTCCCCATGGCCTTTTCGATGAGCGAAGGCGCGGAAGTGGAAAAACCGCTGGCAACAGTGGTGATTGGCGGCCTCGTTTCCTGCACCATGCTGACGCTGCTGGTGCTGCCTTCCCTCTACGCGTGGCTTTACAGAAACCGAACGACCTGAAGCACCGACATCCCCGTCAGGAGGCGGACACGACAGCCCCCGTGTCACGTGCCACGGGTCGGAGATTATGGACCGCCTGGATATCCGCCAGGAGCGTAGCCACCATCATTTCCCACTGAAGCTGCGGGGAGGCCATCGCCTTAAGGGGCGCATCAGGCCCTCGGGCGATGAGTGCTTCCAGCGCGAGCGCGAGGTCAGCTGCGTCCGGCGCGCACAATGTCACGCCCTGCTCTCCGGCGAACTGCTCCGCCAGTCCTCCGACCCGCGTTGCCAGAATCTGCCTGCCAGCAGCAAGAGCGACCGCGCCAACGCCGCTCTGGCTGGCCTCCCGATATGGGAGCACCATCACATCCGCCCATGTCACAAGGGCAGCGATCTGCTCTTCCGGAACCCAGCGATTTTCCACTGTCACCTGCGACATGGCCGCCAGTTGCTTCAGTTCCGTTGTCTCGGGACCAAGGCCGACAATCCGCAGTTCGAACTCCAGTGTTTCCGGGAGCGCCCGCAGCGCTTCCACCAGCAGATCAATGCCTTTGTAGGCAAGCAGTCGCCCGAACATCAGCAAACGCAGCGGACCGGGAGAGCGGGGAGCCTCGGCCTGCTCCCTATGGGAGATGTAATCGAAGGGTGGAAGGGAAGCGACGACGATCTCGCGCGCGTCCACCCCCGGCAACGTGCCAAGTTGCCGCGCAACGTGCTGGGTCAGCGCCACGACCACGTCGGCACGGCGTACCAGCATGTTCTGCAACATATGCTGGAAAGGAAACCCGTCGCCCGGATGCGGCAACGCATCATGCACGACAACCGCGAACGGCACCCGCCGCCAGTAAAGCGCGACAGCCATCAGCAGGTCGAGCGGGCCGGTCATCGCACAGATCGCCAGATCGGGACGCCAGTCGCGCAGTGTGCGGACCAGTCCCGGAATGACGACTGGCGCTTTCAGCAGGCGCACGATCAGGCCGCCAAAGCCGCCATAGGTTTCAACCGGCCACAGTGGCACCTCCCGATCGGGGAAATCAGGAGCCTGCAGAACTTCCGCGCGACGGGAAAGAGACAGCAGGACCTGACAGCCCGGCATCCGCGCAATGGCCCGGGCAATATTCAGCCCGAAGCGCGGCCCGCCTCCCCGTCGGCCCCATTGCCAGACAAGAATACGTTTCATGCGACGTTCCTCTGAGACAGGCCACGCCGCATCAGAGCCCAGTGAGCGGCCACGAGTTCCTCACCGGAAAACCGCTCCCGGACGACGGCAGCAGCCTTTTCCCCCAGTTGCCGACGCAATGCCTCGTCTCCGGCGGCACGCTGCAGGGCCTGCACGGCTCCCCCGAGGTCGGCCTCCGCCCAGACGGCCCCCTTGGCCTCGAAAACACCGCGTGGATCTCTGGCCGGAACCAGCCGATACGGAACCGGCAAGCCGCATTCCCCGTCCAGAAACTCCGCCGTCGCCGACCAGTCCGTCGCCACGACGGTCCGTCCAAGTTGCATCGCCTCCGCTGGCACCAGACCAAACCCCTCGCTGCGATGCAGCGAGAGCACGATATCGGCGCAGCGCGTCAGGGCATGGGAATCCGCCGTGGGGAAAAGCCGTTCCTCGATACGGATATTAGAAACGCCGGCGATCGCCTCCCGCAGACGCCCCATGTCCTCGGGGTAATGGCCACCATGCGAGATTTTCAGCAGCAGGAAACGGTCGGCGCGATTGCCGAATGCCGCGCGAAAAGCGTGGATCGCCGCCAGCGGGTTCTTCCGCTCGAAACTGGAAGCCAGACTGAAGGAAACCAGCACCACCACGGCATCCTCCGGCAGCCCGAAGGCGGCACGGTCGAGATGGGAGGGCCGGACGGGAGCCGCAGCCAGCGCATGGGGCACCACACGCACGCGGCCAGCGGCAATGTCTTCAAGAGCACGGGCCGAAAATGCCGAGGGCGTCCATACTTCGTGCACGCAGGCGGCGGCAGCGCGCCAGATCGGCGGCACGACTGGCAGTTCCCATGCCCAGTAACCGATGATCCGGCGCTGTCGCAGAAAGCGTTTTCCAAGCCGCAGCAGAACAGCCGGAAGGGTGGGCGCGTTGACATGGAGGATCAGCGGGGCCGTGCTGTCCTCAAGCGTCCGTCCCGGTCGTTCGCTGCCTTCCAGCAGTCCGGCCTGTAACCCGGATGCGGGAATACCCAGCGCGCCACACGCCCGCAGCATGATCCGCGCCCCTTCTCCCAGCCCGGATTCCCGCCCGATTTCGCCCGCAATGATCAGTCCGTCTTCGGCATCCGGCATGGGGTGGTGCGTCGCTTTGGGGGCGAGCCACGCTGTCAGTCCTGCCGCTCCCCGACGACGCTGCTCCGCCGGGAGACGCCGCCACAGGCTGTGCAAAGGATTAAACTCTTTCTCAGACAGGTGGGGCAAGTCCAGAAAATCCGCGGATATCTAAAAAATTATCCAAATCTTTCAAAGACTTGAACGATAGAGATATCCGTGCCGCAAAAGAAGTCTGGCGTCTAGTAAACATGTGTAAACGCACACGTGCTGTTCGGGATTGCGGCGAGCGCACAGGATGTGAATACTCTCTCCATGGACGACGCCCCACTTTCTTCGACCGCTCCACTGCCCGGCTCGACCGACAGTGTCGCCATGCTCGCTCACATCGTCTCTTTCAACACGACCAGTAATCTCTCCGATCTCCCGCTCATCGACTGGATCGGTCAGTGGATGGACGCGCACGGCGTCCCATGGTCGCTGAGCCACAATCCCGACGGCACCAAGGCCAATCTGCATGCCATCATCGGTCCGCGCACCGCTGGCGGCCTGGCCTTCTCCGGTCACGTCGATACGGTTCCGGTCGACGGACAGAACTGGTCCTCAGATCCCTTCCGATTGCAGAAAAGCGGCACACGCCTGATCGCGCGCGGGGCCGCCGACATGAAGGGCTTTGTCGCCTGCATGCTGGCCGCCGTGCCAGATCTCGCGGCCATGGACCTGAAACGCCCGGTCCACCTGCTTTTCACTCATGACGAAGAAATCACCTGCGACGGTGCGCGGATCGCCATGCAGCACGCGCACGAACACAACATCATGCCCGCATGGTGCGTCGTCGGCGAACCCACCCTGATGCTGCCGGTTGTGGGACAGAAGGGTCGCCTGTCGGTGCGGCTCCGGGCACGCGGTAAGGCAGGACATTCCGCCTATCCCGAAACAGGGGTGAACGCTCTCCATGCGCTTGGCGAAGCCATGGCGTGGGTGGCTGCTGAGGCGCGCCAGTTCGCATTCGATGGGCGTCAGGTCGATGGCTTCCATCCTCCCCACTCCACGGTTCAGATCGGCCTTGCAAGCGGAGGCGTGGCGCTCAACATCATTCCCGAAACTGCCGAAGCCGAAATCGAGTGGCGCACAGTTCCGGGCGACGACGCGCACGCACTGCTTGCCCGGATGGAGCAGGCGATGGCGAAAACCGATCAGTGGATGAAACAGGCCGATCCGGAATGTGGTCTGTCATTCGAGATCATCAACGACCTGCCGCCTTTCGATCTGCCACTGAGCAGCCCTCTTCTCACGGCTGTACGCCAGTGCCTCGGCGCCAATGCCGAGGGCTTCATTTCCTACGGCACCGAAGCGGGTATCTATGAGCAGGCTGGCATGACCAGCGTGGTCTGCGGTCCCGGCAGCATAGCGCAGGCACATCGGCCGGACGAATGGATCGAACGCAACCAGATTGAGCAGTGCGACGTCTTCCTCCGGAACATGGTCAGACGTGTCTGCGCGCCGGATGCCGACCCGACACATTCCGGCATCACCTGATAATGGCGCGCCTTCGATGAGGAAAAATCGTTTTCCTGAAACGGATTTTCCGGTCCGCAGCACCCCCGAACCCCGCATCTCCGACCGATTGCCATCCAATACGGCAAAACTTCCTTCATTTTCCATCGAACTTTCTCCTCCCGATCTGTCACGCTGGCAGGAAGGCAATACCGGCATCCCCGGCGTGCATCAGGTCCGCAGCCCGCACGCCGGTCCGCATGTCGCCATCACGGCGCTGATGCATGGCAATGAATATGCAGGCGCCATCGTACTGGCCGATCTGTTGCGTCTTGGCTTCGCTCCAAGGCAAGGCACACTTTCACTGATTTTTCTCAATCTTGAAGCTTTTTCGCGTTTTTCCCCGACTAACCCGATCCGATCGCGCTTCATGGACGAAGACATGAATCGCCTGTGGGGAAACGTTCACGGCAACCTGTCCCGCCCTTCCAGCGAAGAGCGACGTGTCCGGCAGCTTCTGCCCTATATCGAGACCGTCGATAGACTTCTCGATCTGCACTCGATGCTATGGCCAGCCGATCCCCTGATTCTGGCCGGACCCTCACAAAAGGGGATAGATCTGGCTGTCAGGACAGGCACACCGGCTCTGGTTATCGCCGATAGCGGGCATAGCGCCGGACCGCGCCTGATCGATCTGCCGCATTTCACCCGGCCGGACAGTCCCGCATGCGCGTGTCTGCTGGAAGGCGGTCAGCACTGGTCTTACGCCTGTCTGGAAACGACAAGGAAAACCGTCTCAAGTTTTCTTGCTATTTCAGAAAAAGACAGAAAAGCGACTGAGCCTCATCCCCCGCAGATCATTGCGGAGGTCACCCATCGCGTCACGGCACAGACCGGGCTGTTTACCTTCACACAATCCTTTCACGGGGGCGACATCATCGCCACACGCGGCACGCTGATCGCCACTGATGGTAATGACGAAATCCGCACGCCTTACGATAACTGCCTTCTGGTCATGCCCAATTTCCGAACCGCACGGCATCATACGGCAGTCCGTCTTGCTCGGGTCCAGTCGATGCCGACCTGAGCATCGCGGGTCATCGCCTGTCTTTTCCTGCCCTGACCGCCAGCATGCGATCAGGGCCTTCCCCCAAAGATTTTCTTAATGCGCTGACGTCTGCACAGCAGTGCCTTTCACGAGATTCTCGAACTGCTCGGGAGGTTGAGGCGCAATCCCACCGGCTGGTTTCGGAAAATGCAGATTGCCATACTGGAGCACATCAAACGTCATGGTCTCGTCCGGTGTCGGAAGCAGCCTGTCATTCCAGCCTCCGCCTACAGAACGAATCAGCCCGACCGTCGCCTGTTCCGCCCGAACGGCGACCTGCACTTCCGCGATACGCGCGTCGAGAGCGGCTTCCTGCGCGACGATTGCATCCAGATAGTTCGAGAGTCCTCCCTTGTAGAGCGTCATCGTCATGTTCTGCATATCGAGTGCCGTATCAACCGCGCCCTTGAGCTGCACATCTTCCTGACGCAGCAGACGCACCCGCGATTGCTCATCCTCCACTTCTCGGAAGGCGGAAAGCACGCTGGAACGATACGTATCCCGCGTCTCCCGATAGACGGACCAGGAATACTGAAGCGCCGCACGCCGGAGTCCGCCTTCGAAAATCGGCATGGACGCCGTCGCGCCATAACTCCACATGCTGTTCGCCAGCTTGGCCAGATCAAACCCGTTGGAGTCAAAACCGCCATTCGCATTCAGCGAAATATGCGGATAAAACGCCGCACGCGCCACGCCGATGGAACGATTGGCCTGAGCCATCACACGTTCAGCCGCAGCAATATCCGGACGGCGCTGAAGCAGTTCGGAAGGAATGCCAACGGGCACGGAGACCTGCCGAAAGGCGAAGATATCCCTTGGGCTGATATGAAAACTTTCAGGTGCGGTATTCGTCAGGATAGCGATGGCATGCTCAATGACTTCCCGCTGCGCACGGACATCCAGTTCCGCCGCCTGCGCCACGTAAAGCCGGTTCTCCGCACGGGCAAGATCGAGACGAGGGGCGGCCTGATTTTCAAGCTGCGTGTGCGTCATATCCACGGCTTTGTGATAATACGCGATGGACTGACGATAAATCGCATCCTGCGCGTCATATCCCCGCAAGGCGATATAATCGGTCGCCAGATCGGCCTCAAGGCTCAGACGGGCCCCTGCGAAATCAGCCGCTTTTTCCTGCGCGGCGAATTTCTGCATGCGCACCTGATTCCTGATCTCCGACCACAGATCAGGCTCCCATGACGCCAGGCCGCCATAAAACTCATCCGTCTGGGTTGTCGCTCCTTTATACCGGAAAAGCGCATCCGCTGACTGCTTGTTGTCGGTTGCTCCGAATGCCAGACCAAAATGTGGCAGCAGATCGGCACGTGCTTTCATGACCAACGAACGGGCCTGAACAAACCGCTCCGCAGCAGCCTGCAGGTCGGCATTCTGTGCAATCGCCCGCTGCTCCAGATCGTCAAGGACCGGATCATCCAGAAGCGTCCACCAGTCAGTGGGAATCTGCAATGTGGCTGGCGTGGCTTTTGCAAACGGGGCCTGTCCTGTCCAGCTGTCAGGCACGATGAACGTCGGCGCCTGATACTGTGGGGCAAGGTCGCATCCGGACAGAGCCAGAGCAGATGCAAGAGAGGCAGCGCCAATAAATCCTTTCCGGAGAACCGGCGAGAAGTATGGGAATGTCTTCACCCTTCGATCTCCTCATCCGTACGCTCATACCCCTTGGCTGGCTGCACGATCCTGACTTCCTGTCCGTCCAGAAGATCAGCCGGAGGATTGCGAATGATCCTGTCACCGGGCTGAAGTCCGGACAGCACGTCCGTATGGGTATCGGCCATCCTCCCCACCGATATGGAGTGAAAATGAACGTGGTTATCGCTGCCCACGACTGCGACCTGCATGCCGGATTCCTGAAAAACCAGTGTGGATGTCGGGATCTTCCAGACACCGCCTTCAGCCGGAGCCGCAAGATGGACGGATGCAAACGTTCCCGGCCAAAGCAGGTGGTCTGAATTATCGATCGTGAATTCCGTTACTGCCGTGCGGGTATTCGGGTCATACCCCTTCGCAATCGTCAGGAACTGCGCCTCGAAAGTACGCCCGGGAAACTGCGGCACCGACACCGTGGCCGTCAGACCCGGTTTCAGCATGTAGGAAAACACTTCCGGCACGGAAACGAACAGACGCATCTTGTGCATATCAGAGACGACGAACATCTGGTTCGCATCCCCATTCGTGGAATGTTCACCACCACCGGCGCTGACGTAATCCCCCACGTTAATAAGACGGGATGTCACGATGCCATCGAAAGGCGCCACAACCGTCTTGAATTTTTCAAGAGCCTCGAACCGATCAAGATTATGTTGGGAGGCCTCCATCTCGGCATAGCCGGATTTACGGTTTGCATCCGCCACCGATACGGACTGGCCTGAGACAGCCTGCGATTTTGCCATGGCGTGCCAGCGATCAGCGCTCACGACAGTCAGGTTGTATTTTGCCTCCTGCGCCTGCAGGTCAGCCTTGGCCTGCGCATACTGGGCGTCAAGACCCGGCGCATTGATATCAGCAAGGACATCCCCACTTTTCACTTCAGCACCAAAATCCTTGTACCACATCTTTACATATCCGGATGCTTGCGGATAAATCGGGGCCTGATACCAGGCCTCGATCGTTCCCGGCAGCGTCAGGGCCACCGTTTTCGCCCCCGGTTCCGGCGTGACGACCTCCACATTGGGAATGGCGTTGTAAGCCGTCACCTTCGCAACTTCGTGGGCGGAATAAAGCCGCCCGACGATGACGTAGCCCGATGCCAGAACTAGCACTCCCACGCAGATAAGCGGGCCGAAATATTTACGGCTTGAGCGCGCCATCACACGGTCTCCTTACGAGAAAATTTTCGGCTGTAGAGAATTGCATAAACACAGGGGACAAAAAGAAGGGTCGAAACTGTTGCCACGATCAGGCCACCGATGACCGCCTTACCCAGAGGGGCATTCTGGGAATTGCTGATCGACATGGGAATCATGCCGACAATCATCGCACTGGCAGTCATGAGGACCGGACGGATACGTCCGTACCCTGCTTCCAGTGCAGCCTTCAAAGGTTCTCCATGCTCTTCCAGCCGCTCTCGTGCATACGAAACCACGAGGATGGAATTGGCCGTTGCCGTTCCCATGCACATGATAGCCCCGGTCAACGCGGGCACAGACAAATGCGTGCGCGTCAGAAAGAGGCTCCAGGCAATCCCCGCCAGAGCACCGGGAAGTGCCGAGATGATGATGAACGGATCAAGCCAGGACTGAAAGTTCACCACAATCAGCAGGTAGATCAGAACGATGGAGACAACCAGGCCGCCCACGAGCTCCTTGTAGGCGGAACTCATTGTCGTGGCCTGCCCTTCGATATCCACGGCCGCTCCACGGGGAACATCCTTTTGCGAAGCTGCAACCTCTCGCTGCACGCCTTTCAGAACGGAACCGAGATCCGTGCCTTCCGCCGACACATAGATATCGAACGCCGGCATCGAATTGTAATGCGAGATTTCCCCCGGCGTGCCGACAGCCTTGATCCGGCTCATCGCACCAAGAAGCTGCATGGATTTCCCCGATGGATCACCATCGCCCTTGTCCACCGGGATGGTCAGAAGATCGTTGTAATGAGTCAGCTGATCCTGTGACACATATGTATTCAGCGTGAAGGTAACGCCCATTTTCGGATCGAACCAGTATTGCGGATCGACCTGCGAACTGCCCGCGAGAGTCATCAACTGGTTATCGGCAAGATCGCCCTCATCAATGCCCGTTGCCTGCTCGAACGTGCGATCACCCTCCACGAAGAGCGTCGGAGTCCTCATAGTCTGTTGCAGGGAAACATCGGCTGCGCCGAAAACTTTCCGAAGACGGTTGGCGAGTTCGACGGCGTAGTTATAGCCAGCGTGCAGATCAGGACCCGTGATCTTGACGTCGATAGGTGAAGGAGAACCAAAGTTCAGGATCTTCGCCGTCAGATCCGCAGGCTGGAACGTGAACACCGTGCCGGGGAAACTCGCCGACAAACCGCGGCGCAGGATGGCGCGATAATCCCAGACTGGTGATGCCGCGTCCGTCAGGGAAATCGTCAGGTCGCAATCCTGAGCGCCCAGTGTCGGCGTCGGAATGAATGCCTGATTATGCGGACCTTCCGGAAGACCACAGTTGCTGACAACATCATCGACTTTTTCGGGCAGAAGTTCTCCTATGCGGTCGCTGACCAGTGTGGCGATACGACTTGCCACCTCGATGCGCGTACCCAGAGGCGTGCGCATGTGCATCTGCAACTGGTCGGATTTGATCTCCGGAAAGAAATCGCGACCAGCTACAGTGTACAGTCCGCAAGACAGAACCGACACTCCAAGAAAGATGCTGACAAAAAGGTTTCGCCGGATAATCAGACGTTCCAGAAGCAACCCATAAGCCGTCCTGAAAGCGGTGAATTTCCGCTCGAATCCTTTCTGAAAGCGGGTAAAGGCGTTATTGCCATGAGGCAGCGCTTCATGTTCCTCACCATGCGCACCGGGGTGAACATGGCCAGCAAACAGGAACTTCGCCATTGTCGGCACAAGCGTTCGCGACAGGATGAACGACGCCACCATCGCGAAGATGATCGCCTCTGCCATCGGCATGAACAGCCACCCAGCGACACCATCGAGTTCGAACAATGGCAGCCACACAATGCAGATACACGTTGTGGAGACAAAGGTCGGGATAACGATCTGGTTCGCGGCGTCAATAATCGCGGATTCGAGATCCTTGCCCATTTCAAGATGCGTATCGATGTTTTCGATCATCACCGTGGCGTCATCAACAAGAATACCGACCGCAAGGGCAAGGCCGCCAAGAGTCATGACGTTGATGGTCTGCCCCACCCATCCCAGCCCGATGATCGAGCAGAGAATGGCCAGCGGAATGGAGGTGGCAATGATGACTGTCGAGCGCCATGATCCCAGAAACAGCAGGACCACAAGACCTGTCAGAGCGGCGGCTGTCGCCATTTCCCGCATCACATCATTGATCGAATCCTTCACGAAGCCGGAAGCATCGCTGAGAACGCTGATCTGCACGCTCGATGGCAGCACCGCCTGAAGGCGCGGCATCATTTTCTTCACGTTATCGACGACATCGAGTGTGGAAGCTTCACCGCTTTTCATGACGACCATGATGACGGCCTGTTTGCCCTTCACCAGAACGCTGTTGCTCTGGGGATGGCCACCGCGATACACTTGTCCCACATCGTGAATGTAGACCACGGCGTTTCCGACACGTTTGATCGGAATATCCGAGATGTCATCAAGACTTCTCGGAGTCGCATTGGTTTGCACCATCCAGTCCGTGGCACCGATTTTCTGATCACCAGCCGGTCGCACGACATTCTGACGGTCCAGCGCATTCTGCACATCCATTGCGGAAAGCTGATGGGCCTGAAGCTGCTGCTGATTCAGCGAAATCATGACGAAACTGTCCATGCCGCCATAAGGCTGCGGCACCACGGCTCCGGGGACCGTCACCAGAAGAGAACGCACGCGAATGAACGCGAGCTTCCACAAATCCGATGGCGTCATGGTGTCGGAGGTCAGTTTCAGCGTGATGACCGGCACTGAAGAGGCTTCCAACCGCATGATCATCGGTGCCGCGATATGTTCGGGAAGCTGCTGCAGCACGGTCTGGGAGATTGCCGTCACATCCGCTTCCGCCGCACCGATATCTGTGCCGGGCTGGAAATAGATTTTCACGATTCCACGTCCGTAGAAGGAATCGGCCTCCATATGCTCAATTCCCTCCACGGTGGAGGTCACCCCCTGCTCGAAATTGTACATGATGCGGCCGGAAAATTCGTCCGGGAGCATCCCCGAGTAGGACCAGACAACCGCGATGGCAGGAATCCGGATATTGGGGAAAACGTCTGTCGGCGTCTTCTTGATGGAAAGAAAGCCGAACATGACGATAAGAATCGAAAGGACGACAAAAGTGTAAGGCCGCCGCAGAGCGGTGACGACGATTGCATTCATCGAACTGCCTTGCCTTGAAAAATAGGGATCCGTCACCGCGCCAAAGAAGCAACAGTGCGCCTGACTGCTTGTCCGGCCGCATCGAGCGGCAGGCCATCAGACATCTTTTGACATATCTACTTTTGAGGAATGACTGATATAAAATTCTTTTTTAAATACCTGCATGCAACCTTTTTCCTCGCGGATATGCTGGTATTTCGAAGAATATTACTTTTCGTTCAGGCGCGGGGACATTCGCTTCCTTCAACCCGAAGGCGTCATCCTGCTGCCAAACGGCTTGATACGGGCCTCAACATCTTCGTGGTTGCGTCTCGCCTCGGGCCGAGTCCCGGAACGTCAGGATGCGGGATGCTCGCATGCATTGTTTGGGCAAATACGGGCTACTGTTTTGGAAAGCAGGCCAACCCTCCACCAAAAGTGTGGGGATCCCTTTTCCAAGGACGTCACGCAATGCGAGATAGTCTGACAATCCTCTTCATGGAAACCGCAAAGTAAAACAAAAAGCGCTTCCCAACACTTCACATGAGCGTGGTCAGAATTGAAAATACGCCCGAGGCAATTTTTCCGACGCGCTGGCTGCATCTGTTCTGCTGGAACAAACATGCAGACTTCGGTTGGTCTGCAATATTCGGACACTTGCCTGAAGGATGATATTCTCCAGCCGTCCCAAACAAGGTAACCGTGCGCGTCCTGCCCACAGCCTTATGCCAATCATGGGGGGTAAGCAGCGCCAGCGGCTTCATGCTTCCCAACTATCCGTAAAGCTCCTCGCTCTGCGGCTTTATCTCTCTGTGCCTGTAGTGATTTCTAAAGGTCAGTTTCACCGCCATCCCTGAGAAATCCGGGAAAGTATGGCGACACGTCCCCACCCTGATGGCCTTCTCACCGTCTGCCACATTTATTGTCGGAGTGGTACGGGCTCAGCTGCTTTATTCAACTCCAACTTTGCCGGAGAAGATCTCAAATACAGCCGAATTCTTTCTGCCTCATAGTACAGAAGAAATTTTTCTGAAAATTTACACTGATTTCCGGTGACCCGTCATAACCAGTCCAGAAGGCGGACCAATGACGTGATGGGGAAATGCTACGGAAATGAACTCCACGGTCTGGACCAGTCAAACGACTGGCCCAGAACTGTGAATGTTTTTACCGCTTATAGATAGGGAACTGCGTGCAGAGCGCCTTGACGCGCTCGTGGACAGCGTTCTCGACAGCCGCATCGCCCTCACCGCCGGACGCAGCCAGCGCGGTCAGCACTTCGTCGATCATCTCGCCGACCGCACGGAACTCCGCCTCGCGGAAACCACGCGCCGTCGCCGCCGGGCTGCCGAGACGAATGCCGGACGTGATCGCAGGCTTCTCCGGATCGAACGGCACGGCGTTCTTGTTCGCCGTGATACCCGCACGCTCCAACGCCTTTTCGGCGATCTTGCCCGTCACCTTCTTCGGACGCAGATCAACCAGCAGAAGGTGACTATCCGTGCCACCCGTCACGAGGTCGAAACCGCGCTCGACGAGCACTTCGCCCAGCACCTTCGCGTTCGCCGCGACAGCTTTCTGATACTCGGCAAACTCAGGCTGCAACGCCTCGCCGAACGCAACGGCCTTGGCGGCGATCACGTGCATCAGCGGGCCACCCTGTAGACCAGGGAACACGGCGGAGTTGATCTTTTTCGCCAGCACTTCGCTGTTGGTCAGGATCAGGCCGCCACGCGGACCGCGCAGAGTCTTGTGCGTCGTCGTGGTGACGATATCGGCGTGCGGGATCGGGCTCGGATACAGGCCAGCCGCTACCAGACCGGCGAAGTGCGCCATGTCCACCATCAGGAAAGCGCCGACCTCGTCAGCGATCTTGCGGAAACGAGCAAAATCGATGATCCGCGGATAGGCCGAGCTTCCGGCGACGATCAGCTTCGGCTTGTGCTCGCGGGCGAGGGCTTCCATCTCGTCATAATCGAGATAGCCGTCCTGCTTGCGCACGCCATACTGCACGGCGTTGAACCACTTGCCGGAATAATTCGGAGCCGCACCGTGCGTCAGGTGACCACCGGCGGCGAGGCTCATGCCCAGCACCGTGTCGCCCGGCGTCACGACGGCCATGAACGCGGCCTGATTGGCGTTGGCGCCCGAATGCGGCTGCACGTTGGCAAAGCCTACGCTGAACATCTGTTTCGCGCGCTCGATGGCGAGAACTTCGACCTTGTCGACCTCGGAGCAGCCGCCATAGTAGCGACGGCCCGGATAGCCCTCGGCGTATTTGTTCGTCAGAACACTGCCCTGAGCCTGCAGAACAGCCTCCGACACCATGTTCTCCGAGGCAATCAGCTCAATCCCGTCGCGCTGGCGCTCAAACTCGCTCTCAATCGCAGAGAATACCTCCGGATCAATAACACTCAGCGGGGACTGGAAAAAACGATGCAGATCCGTCTCGCTCACGTAGGGACTCCCTTGATTCCGAGCTCATTCACCATAACAGGCAGTCTCGTAACAAATAACTGACCCGAAACATGCCTTGCCGTTGGCGCGCTTGTAGCCTTTTCATAAAAGGAAAACCACACCCCTGCGCATGAACCGCTGTGGGGGAGAAAGGATGATCACCACGATGCTCCAGCCGGTCCGGCCCTCTTCTTCGCTTTTCCGCCGGAAACCCCTTGATGAAACCGCGACGGACAGCGGGCTGAAACGCGTTCTCGGCCCGGTCAGTCTTATCGCGCTTGGCATCGGCGCCATCATCGGCGCAGGGCTTTTCTCCCTTACGGGGATCGCGGCCGGCGATAACGCCGGGCCCGCCGTCACCCTTTCTTACATCATTGCGGCCGTTGCCTGCGGGTTCGCCGGGCTTTGTTACAGCGAACTTGCGAGCATGATCCCCGTGGCAGGAAGCGCCTACTCCTATGCCTATGTCACGATGGGTGAACTGATGGCATGGATCATCGGCTGGGATCTGGTGCTGGAATACGCAGTCGGCGCCGCCACCGTCTCCGTTAGTTGGTCCGGTTACGTGACGTCGTTGCTGGCGGGCTGGGGCATCCATCTGCCTGCGCGTCTGACCGTTTCCCCTTTCGAGACGATCCACCTTGCCGGTGGCGGCACGGTCCATGGCATCGCCAACCTCCCCGCCGCCTGCATCATCATACTCGTTTCCTTGCTGCTGATCCGCGGCACGTCGGAATCGGCGCGGGTCAACGCGGCCATCGTCGTCATCAAGCTGGCCGTGATCGCCGCCTTCATCGGGTTTGGCCTCCCCTGGATCGACACTGCCAACTATCATCCCTTCATTCCGCCCAATGCCGGGACATTCGGCCATTTCGGCTTCTCGGGCGTGATGCGTGCGGCTGGTACCATTTTCTTTGCCTATATCGGATTTGACGCCCTTTCGACGGCCGCGCAGGAGACGAAGAACCCGAAACGCGACATGCCCATCGGTATCATCGGCAGCCTCCTCATCTGCACGACCGCCTATGTCTGCTTCTCCTTCGTGCTGACCGGGATCGTGAATTACACCGACATGGCGAACGATCCCGCGCCCGTTGCCACAGCAATCGACAGAACGCACATCCTGTGGCTCCAGATCGCCGTCAAACTGGGTGTTATCTGCGGTTTCACCTCGGTTCTTCTGGTCCTGCTGCTGGGGCAAAGCCGGGTGTTCTTCGCCATGTCACGCGACGGCCTGCTGCCGCCGATGTTCAGCCACACACATCCCCGCTTTCACACACCCTGGTTGTCCAACCTGTTCTTCATGGCAGTCACCGGGCTGCTCGCCGCCTTCCTGCCGATTGCCGAACTGGGTCACATGACGTCCATCGGCACCCTGCTCGCCTTCGTCATCGTGTGCGCTGGCGTGATGGTACTCCGTCATCAGGCACCCGATCGGGAACGGAAGTTCCGCCTGCCCGGTGGCGCGACCATCCCGGTGCTCGGCATTATCTCCTGCCTGAGCGTCATGGTGTCTCTGGACGGGCTGACATGGCTGCGGCTTGTGGTCTGGCTGCTGATCGGACTGGCGATCTATTTTCTGTATGGCCGCAAGCGCAGTCTGCTGAATGGGAGGCCACGCTGAAAAACGGGCTGGAAACAGCATTGGCTTTTCTGACCCGGCAGCCTCTGAAGAATCGCTTCAAATATCGGCTTTTATTTACCTGTTTTTAAACTGTGCCGGACTTCATCCGTAGTCTGGCCATCGGGGCCACTAATACTAAGGCCCCCTGTCTAAAAAACATACGATATCGCCCCGACAACAGTGACAATAGAACGGAAGCATAAAAGCCGACGGAAAAATGTCTTTATGCGACACGCAATGCTGGTAAATTGATCAGTCGGGAGTATATACCTTCGCAGAGGCCGCGCTTTATCAAGGCACGGCACAAAAAGAAAAACCGGTTGGTCCCCCGTGCTGCTGCTTCTGATGGGCGTCGTTGCTGTCGTCCTGCTTATCGCCATCAACATTCTTATCTCCCTCTCGGAAATCTCGTTCGCCGCCGCGCGCGACGTGCGGCTGCGATCCCGTGCCGAAGCGGGTGACGAGCGCGCCACGGCCTTTCTCGCCCTGCGCCGCAACAGCGGGCAGGTAATGACCGTTCTGCAGATCCTGCTGAACGCCGTCGGCATTCTGGGCGGTATCGTCAGTTCCGACATGCTGACCCCTCCACTGGGACAGATTTTCCGGAGATGGGGATTCAGCGACACGTCGGCGGACAGTCTCGCCGCTACGGCCGCTTTCGTGTTCATTACCGCCATGTTCGTGGTGTTTGCGGACCTGTTGCCGAAACGCATCGCCATGAACGCGCCGGACAGGATCGGACTGGCCATCGGCTGGTTCCCGTCGACGGCCCTGCATCTGCTGTATCCGTTCGTCTGGGTGTTCTCCAAGATCTCGGACGCGATGCTACGGGCGTTGAAAATCCCTGCCGCCTCCGCCGTCGAACCCGTCACCCCCGAAGATCTGCGCGCCATTCTTGCCGCCGGAACTGCCTCTGGCGTGCTGCTCGAAGAAGAGCACCAAATGATCCAGAACGTGCTGGGTTTGCAGGATCGTTCTGTCAGTTCCGCCATGACCCCCCGTGACGAGATCGTCTATCTGGATGTGCAGGAAACTCCGGAAGCTGTCCGCACGAAAGTCCGGCACGATTCCTATTCCCGATACCCTCTTTGCAATGGCGGCCTGGATCACGTCATCGGGTCTGTCCGGATCGAGGATATTTTCGTCGCTTCCGCTGACGAAACGCGCTCGCTGCCGCTCAGCCGCCTGCGCCGGGACGTTCTCTCCGTTCCCGAAACACTCAATCTCTGGGACACGCTTGCCCAGTTCGACGCGCATGGTGCCGGTTTCGCCCTTGTCATCAGTGAATACGGCCTGGTTGTGGGGCTCATCACCTTCAAGGACATCATGGGCGCCCTGATGGACGGCCTTGCAACGCCGTTCGAAGAGCAGCTCATCGTGCGTCGTGATGAGAATTCATGGCTGATCGACGGTGCGGCACCGATCGGGGACGTTATCCGCGAACTCGGCGTGCCCGATCTGCCGGACAGCAGTTCCTTCGACACGATCGCGGGCTTTATCATGCACCGCCTCCGCCGCATGGCCCGCAAGGCCGATCACACGGATGCTGCCGGATTCCGGTTCGAGGTTGTCGATGTGGAAGGTTTCCGCATCAACCAGCTACTCATCACCCGGCTTCACAAATCCGATGACGGGGCCGGGCCTCTGTCCCTGCTCTGAGAGCGACCTTCTGCTTCAGGGGAAAGCGCTTTCCTTACGGGCGGTAGCGTTTTTTTCTCTTCTGAAACAGGACTGTTCCCGTCTTTCTGCCAGCCCGGCAGGGAGGCGCGAACCAGACCTGCTATCTGCGCCGCCTCCATCGGTTTCCCGAAATAGAAGCCCTGCCCCTCTTCGCACCGATGGCGCGCCAGCCAGCGCGCCTGCTCGGGGCGCTCGATGCCCTCGGCAATGATGCGGATTCCCAGATTGCGACACAGCATGATCATGGAACGGACAATCGTCTGATCCGTCTGATTGTGCTCAAGCCTGTCGATAAACGATTTGTCGAATTTGATCCGGTCGATCACCAGGCGGCTGAGATAGCTCAGGGAGGCATAGCCTGTCCCGAAGTCATCCACCGCCACGGCAACACCCAGCTGGCGCAGTTTTTCCAGTTGCCTGTTGAAAAGCTTTGCGCGTCGGATGAGCACGGATTCCGTAAGCTCCAGTTCCAGCTGGGCCGGATTCACTTTATGCCGCTCGATGGCCGCCATGACCATCGTATGGACATCCGTGCGGGCAAACAGAACCCCCGAGAGGTTCACTGCCATCCTGATATCCAGACCCGCGTGGTTCCAGCGGGCAAGCTGAGTGCAAGCTTCCTCCAGAACCCAACTGGTTATGGGAACGATCTGCCCGGTTTCCTCGGCGATGGGAAGAAACTGCATGGGGGGAAGCAGGCTGCCATCCGGCTGTTTCCAGCGCAGGAGCGCCTCAACGCCGGTTATACGCCCTGAGCGCAGATCCACCTGTGGCTGATAATGCAGCACCAGACTGTCATTGCACACGGCATGATGCAGCCCCTGCTCGATCTGCATGGCGACGGCTTCCACCCGTTCCATCGCGGGATTATACAGCCGATATCCATTCCCGCCGCCGCTCTTGGCCTTATACATGGCCATGTCAGCGCATTTAAGTATGCCATCGAAGGTTTCATCGCCCTTGTCCTGGATGACGATGCCGATACTGACAGTCGTGATCACGACCGTATCGTCCGTAAGATTGTCATCGGTGCCGCCAATTCCGAACGGCATTTCGAAACATTCGAGAATCAGGCGTGCTGTGCGGCGAGCCTCTTCTTCACAATTGTGAGGATCAAGCGGATGAACAATTGCAAACTCGTCTCCTCCCAGCCGACCGATCACATAAGCCTTTGGAAAATTCTCCCGTAATCGGGAAAGAACACTCCTGAGCAGGCGATCGCCCATCCGATGACCCAGTGTGTCATTGATGGCCTTGAAGCGATCGAGATCCAGCAGGAAAAGAGCAAAGGTCTCGCACTGGTCTTCAGGACAGGTCAGAAGCCTGCTGATCTGTTCTTCCACTTTCAGCCTGTTCGGCGCGCCGGTCAGCTGATCATGATACGCCAGAAACTGGAGTGTCTTCTGGGCTGCTTTCAGGTCGGTGATATCGAGGGCCGTCACAAGCGCGAGCGGCATCTCGCTGGCGCTGCTGTAAAGGGGGGTTTTCGCCACCAGCAGCACGCGCTCGCGGCCCTTCGCATCCCTGATGGTCTTTTCGTATCTTCTCCAGAACTGTCCATCCGGAAACAGATTTGCCACTTCATCGGAAGCCGTCTCGCGACGGGTCAGTTGCTCAGGGGTCGTCCCAAGGGCTTCGGCCATGCAGCGATTAGCGAAGACATACCGTCCCTCTCTGTCCGTCGCGCCGATCAGCGCCGGAACCAGATCAATGACTTCCAGCAGCCGCTTATGACTGTCACGAAAAAGGGTCGTCCGTGCGCGATGGCTGGCTTCCTCTTTCTGTTCGAGTTCTTTTATGCGGACCAGCGCGCGGCTGCGGCTTTCCCCCAGCCTTAGCCAGTTCCGCGCCCGAGGGAGGAACTCCGCCTCCTCAACCGGCAATGTGAAGCATTCCGTGGCCCCTGCCTGCAACATCTTCAGGCGGAAGGCTGGCGTTTTCGACGCCGTGGCCACAATGACCGGCATCCCCTGCGCGTCTTCGTGCTCGCGCAAGGCAGTCAGGAAAGAACAGACATTCCGGCCAGATCGCCCACAGACGACAATCATCAGATCCGGATAACCTCTTTCCGTGCAATAGCACTGGATATCTTCGAGCGAGGCAAATGCTGCGATTTGAGCATCCGGGGAGATTTCCCGAACCAGACGTTCAAAAACAGTGCGGTCTGTGGCGTGATCGTCCACAATTGCGATCAGCTTCATCCACTCCTCGCGAAACAGATCTGGCGACCGAAACGAAATCCCCGTCACTTTTGCAAGTCACGCGGTCTGTTTCGGACAGGCCTTCCTCGATTCTTCATTGTAGGAACGAGATGATGAAGGAATATTAAACCTGACACGCGGTGACGCGCCTCACCTGCCCCATGCTGTCGTTTACGGCGTCAGGGCGAAACGCGGGGGGCGACGTTTGCGTGCAGCCGGAGCCTGACCGTCCGCGACCTGCACCTTTCTTTTCACAGGTCGGGGTGCCTGTGATGGCGGTTCCCAGCCGAAAACACTCCGTCCTCCATAACTGTGAGAGGCCGCGCGCTCCGCCACGACATGCTCTTCCAGAGAAGGCCCTGATACCCGTCGTTCCAGCTCTCGCGCCTGCGTATCAAGACGCCGCATGGCCTCCAGCCGCTCATCATTGCCGAGTCTGGCCTGCTCGACGGCTCCCTTGAGCATGGCGATCGTCTGGTCATAGACCGCCGTCGGCACCGGAAACGGATGACGGTCCTTGCCCCCATGCGCCATTGAGAAACGGGCCGGGTCTGCAAAACGACATGGCGTCCCGTGAACGACCTCCGCCACCATCGCCAGCGATTCCACCGTACGCGCCCCGACACCCGGCACAAGCAGCAGATCCTGAAAATCCTCCGGCCCCTTCTCGGCTGCAGCAGCCAGCGCGCCGTGCAGACGGCGTATCATGACGTCCCCGGATCGCACGTCATGATGTTCGGGCATCACAAGATGAGGCAGTACACCCTGCGGTTGCTCTGCACTGCCACGCAGGCGGGCGACTTCGCGCGCCACCTTGTCCGGTCCCAGATCCCGCAGCAGGTCAAGTTGCGCGCTGCGACAGCCTTCTGCGCGCCGATCGGCCAGATTGATGATATTGCCCCGTGGCTTGCCGTCGATGGCACTGTGCGGATCGGTGACAAAACTCTCGAGACCTTCGGACAGCCAGTGATAGCGCCGCGCATAACGGCTTTCACCGTTCATGCCCTGCTGGACGACAACCCAGCGCCCATCGTCGGCCACGACAAAACTATGAAGATACAGGTCGAAACCGTCCTGCACCGCCGCGCTGTCCACCTTCGCCACCAGGCGGCTGGCCCGGCCAAGCGCCACACCATCAAGACCGGTCAGATCCGCAACGGCTGTCAGCTCATCCGGTGTCCGTCGGGAATGTCGCCCGCGTCCGCCACAGACATGCAGACCAAGCTCACCCGAAAGCGGCTCCAGTCCGCGCTTGAGGGCACCCATCACGCTGGTGGTGATGCCGGAGGAATGCCAGTCCATCCCCATGACGGCACCGAAAGACTGGAACCAGAACGGATGCGCCAGTCGGCGGAGGAATTCATCCCGTCCGTAATGGTGAATCACAGCCTGCACGATGACGGCGCCCAGACGGCTCATCCGGTCGGCGAGCCACATCGGCACACGGCCACCATGCAATGGCAGGTCAGCGCTTCCGGCTCGACGCGTCATGGTTCTTCCGTCCCCTGAGTTCCTGACTGACCCTATCATGATTATCGGCTTTGCCATGTGCGGGGAGATCAGATCTGCGACCAGAAAAAGGTCGCGCGATCCATAGCGCTGACACACTGCGGGGCGGAGCATCCCAGAGAGGATTCCCCCCATGGGTGGCTTGGAACAACAAAAAAGCCGGAAAGCATGGTGCTTTCCGGCCTTCAGGCAGACATATTCCGATGAAGAATCACGCGACGCGCAGGGTCATGACACGATGACCCCAAACGTTCGCATCATTATTTGCCGGGATAACCCGCTTCGACTTTCTGCTTCACGCTTTCCGGCAGCGGAACATAATCGAGCTTTTTCGCAGCCGCATCACCCGTGTGGAAAGAGTAATCGAAGAACTTGTAGACCGCATTGGCGCGGGCAGCATCTTTCGCGTTGGTCGGCACCAGCACGAACGTCGCCGACACGATCGGCCATACGCTCTTGCCCGGGCCATTCAGCAGATCGACTGCGAAATGCGATGCATGATCCCAGTCGGCTGACGCGGCGGCAGCGGTAAAGCTGGTGATATCCGGCGTCACGAACTCGCCGTCCTTGTCCTGCAACAGGACAGTCGGAATGCTGTTACGACGGGCGTAAGCATATTCGACGTAGCCGATGGCGCCTTCGGTCGCGCGGACGGAAGAACCAACGCCATCGTTACCACGGGCGCCAGCGCCACCGGCCCACTGGACGGACGTTGCCGCACCGACCTGGCTCTGCCAGCCGGAAGACATCTTGGCGAGATAGGAGGTGAAGACGAAGGTCGTGCCGGAACCGTCAGCGCGATGCACCGGCGCGATGGCGACGTCAGGCAGCGAGAGACCCGGGTTCAGTGCTGCGATCTTCGGGTCGTTCCAGGACGTGATGTTGCCCAGATAGATCTCCGCCAGAACGGCACCGCTCAGCTTGAGCTGGTTGGAGGCGACACCCGGAATATTGACGATGGGCACGATGCCACCGATCACGGTCGGGAACTGATAGAGCGAAGCGGAAGCAAGCTTGTCGGCCGCCATCGGCGCATCGGAAGCACCGAAATCGACAGTCCGGGCCGTGACGAGGTTCTGTCCTGCACTGGAACCGACGCTCTGATAGTTCAGGGAAACGCCAGCGGCCGACTTCGCGCTATCGCCCCATGCCTGATAGATCGGTGCGGCAAAGCTCGACCCGGCACCCGTGATGTCCGCCGCATGAGCCTGATGCGCCATGACCGGCGCGGCCGTCAGCAGAAGAGCGGCAAGAAAACGGTTCCTGTTGAGCATTCTCAACTCCATTGAAAGCAGCACGACGGCCTGTAGCATCCAGCCCGTATGACGGGTCGCTCCTACCCTACATCTCCCATCAGGAAAAATGATGTCTTCATGACAATGCTGGGGGAGGGGGAACTAACTGCCCGACAGGCGGGGCTCCCGCAGCGATGGAAGCCAGACATCGCAGCGCGTGCCCTGCCCTATCCTGCTTGTGATCTCGAAGCAGCCATCATGGCGGTCGAGGATATGCCGCACGATAGCGAGCCCCAGACCGTAGCCGGAAGCCGACATGCCGCGACGCCCTTCCACACGATAGAAACGCTCGGTCAGCCGGGGAAGATGTTCCGGTGCAATCCCAACCCCATTGTCCCGCACCACGAACGACACGCCCGTACGGCCCCGGAGAATCTTTTTCTCCACGGTGACCGAAACGCGCACGTGCCGGCCATCCGCCCCTGCATATTTCACGGCATTCTCGACGAGATTGACCAGCACACGGATAATCTGTTCCACGTCTCCCGGCACCGAGACGGAATCCGCGATGGTTTCCAGTTCGATGTCCCGGGCCGCACACAGACTGCCCAGTTCGTCGCGCACAAGGTCCACGACATGCTTCGCGTCCACAATACCGCGCGGCTTGCGGTGCTCCAGCATTTCGGCACGCGACAGTTCCAACAACTGCTCGATCAGTCGCTGCATCCGGCTGGCCTGCGCCGCCATGATGCCGAGGAACTGCTGTTGGGCGGCAGGATCATCCGCCGCCGGACCGCGCAGCGTTTCGATGAAGCCGATAAGAGCCGTAAGCGGGGTCCGTAATTCATGGCTCGCATAGGCCACGAAATCGGACCGCATGCGCTCAACGGCGTCCCGCTCGGAACAGTCTGTCAGAATGGCGAGGATATGGGCCGGTCCCGTTGCCAGAACTTCAGGCAGAAGCCTCAGATCGACGCGCACCACCCGGCGCACCGGCACTTCCAGCACGAATTCCGCGCTGGTGCTGACAGTTGCGCCATCCAGATGCCGCATTGCCGCGAAAACGGCCGGGTAGCGCATGATCGTGCCCAGCGCGTCACCAAACGCCCCACCCGCCTCGACATTGGCGAACCGCATGGCGCCATGGCCGTCGAGCAGCACGGCGGCATCAGGCAAAAGATCGAGGACTTCCTCAAGGGAGACGGAGGATGTGCCGACCTCTTCCCGACGGGCACGAACGCTGCCCGGCAGCACCCGCCTCAGACGTTTCCCGCGGGCCATCCATCCTGTCAGGCCACCGGCCAGCCCGGTGGAGGCCAGACATACAGCCAATTCGGCTCCGGTCATGCCGCCTCCTTTTTAGGGGTGGGAAAGGGCGTTATTCGCCCTCGCTGTCCAGTGCATAACCGGCGGAACGCACTGTACGGATCAGATCGCGCTCGCCGAGACCGTTGATCTCCTTGCGCAGACGCCGGATGTGAACATCGACCGTGCGAATCTCCACATGAATGTTCTCGCCCCAGATCGACCGCAGGATGTCTTCACGTGAAAAGACCCGTCCTGGACGCCGCATGAAGAATTCCAGCAACCGGAACTCCGTCGGGCCAAGCTGCACCGAGCGCCCACCGCGTTCGACCCGGTGCTTCACCAGATCCAGGACGATGTCCTCGAAGTGCAGGAGTTCGGATGGCCCCTGCGTGCGTCGCAACAGGGCACGCATACGGGCTTCCAGCGTCGCCATACTGACCGGCTTGGTCAGGTAATCATCCGCGCCGGTTTCCAGCCCCCGAATGGCGTCCACCTCCTCGGAGCGCGCCGTCAGCATGATAACCGGCAGTTCGTGACCGCCCGGCATCGCACGCAGCCGACGGCATATGTCTATGCCGCTCAGGCTGCCCGGCAGCATCCAGTCCAGCAGGACAAACGACGGGCGGAAAGCTGTCAGCGCCGTCAGCGCTGCTTCCCCGTCCCCCGCCACTTCCACGCGATAACCCTGTTTCTCGAGGTTGTAGCGCAGCATCACCTGCAGGGAGGGATCATCCTCCACGACGAGAACGCGCAGACCGTTCCCTCCTCCGAGCGATTCCGACATCGAGGTCCTCAGGTTGAAGTATGGCCGCGACCGCCGCGCGGACGCACGGCAGGCAGCATTTCACCGGTCACGGCATAATAGACGCGCTCGGCGATATTGGTCGTGTGATCACCGATCCGTTCGAGGTTCTTCGCCACGAACAGCAGATGGATACAGGCAGTGATATTACGCGGATCTTCCATCATGTAGGTCACGAGTTCGCGGAACATGGCGGTGTAAAGCTCATCCACCGCTGTATCGGCCTGCCAGACGGCGACTGCGCCGTCCCGATCCCGCTCCGTCAGCGCATCAATGGCGCGACGCAGGTTGTCCTGCACCAGACGACCCATGTTCTTCAGGCCGACAAGGGACATCGTGCTGCCGTCCATTTCGAGCTTCATGGCACGGCGCGCGATAGAAGAAGCATAATCACCGATACGCTCAAGATCGCCGGTAACCTTCAGGGCGGCGACAATGGTGCGCAGATCGACGGCCATGGGTGAGCGCAGCGCGAGGATGCGGATGGCTAGCGCCTCGGCCTCACGCTCCAGTTCATCGACTTCAGGATCAAGCTCCGGCGCTTCGATGGCGGCTTCCTCGTCGCCGTCCACGACCGCTTTCACGGCCTGCGCGGTCTGGCGCTCGACCAGACCACCCATCTGCGCCATCAGGCTCCGGAGATGCTCCAGTTCCTGCTCGTAGCTCTTCACGGTGTGCGTCGCCTCGGTCATCGCCCTGCTCCCCTCAGCCGAATCGGCCGGTGATATAATCCTGGGTACGTGTCTCTTTCGGCGCGGTGAACATGCGGTCGGTGCTGTCCATTTCCACCAGTTCGCCAAGATAGAAGAAGGCCACCTGATCCGCGCAGCGCGCCGCCTGCTGCATGTTGTGCGTCACAATGGCAATGGTGAACTCTTTCTTGAGTTCGTCCAGCAGTTCCTCGATGCGGGCTGTGGAAACCGGGTCGAGAGCGCTCGTCGGCTCATCGAGCAGCACGATTTCGGGGCGTGTCGCGATGGTGCGGGCAATGCACAGACGCTGCTGCTGGCCACCGGAAAGAGCCGTCGCCGAAGCCTTCAGCCGGTCTTTCACTTCCGGCCACAACGCAACACGGCGCAGCACGTCTTCCACGCGTCCGTCCATTTCCGACCGCGACAGTTTCTCGTGCAGCTTCACCCCGAATGCGATGTTGTCATAGATCGACATCGGGAAAGGTGTCGGCTTCTGGAAAACCATGCCGATGCGGGCACGCAGGCGGTTCACATCAACGGCCTGACTGATGATGTTGCGCCCGTCGAACAGCACTTCACCCGTCGCGCGCTGGCCGGGATAGAGATCGTACATCCGGTTGAGGACGCGGAGCAGCGTGGATTTTCCGCAACCGGAGGGACCGATCATGCCGGTCACCTTGCGGCGCGGGAAATCCATCGTGATGTTCCGCAGCGCCTTGTTATCACCGTAGTAGAAATCGAGTGACTTCACCGAGATCGCCGGCTTCGCTGCCACCGCCTCTCCATTCGCCATCTGTCCGTTCGTCAGGCCGATCATCCGATTATGCTCCCTTCCGGCCGAAGCCGACGCGGACAAGAATATTGATAAGGAGAACCCCGAGCGTCACCAGCAGCGCGCCGGTCCAGGCAAGTTGCACCCAGTCATCGAACGCCGAGCCTGCATACTGATAAATGGTGACCGGCAGGCTCGCCATCGGGCGGTTGAGGCTGACCGACCAGTCGAGATTGCCCAGCGAGGTGAACAGCAGTGGCGCCGTCTCACCCGCCACGCGGGCCACCGCCAGCAGGACACCGGTCATGACACCCGTCCGGGCGGCGCGCAGGCAGATGAAGAGGATCACCCGCCACTTGGACGCGCCAAGTCCGATCCCCGCTTCGCGCAGGGAGATCGGCACCAGCCGCAGCATGTCTTCCGTCGTCCGCACCACGATCGGCAGGGCGAGAATGGCAAGGGCCACCGAACCGGCGAGGCCCGAGAAATGCCCCGTCGGCACCACGAGCAGCTGATAGATGAAAAGACCGATCAGGATCGAAGGCGCGGACAGCAGCATGTCCGACACGAAGCGTGTCGTGCTGGCCATCCAGCCGCTCCCATAATCGGCGAGATAAATGCCGCACATCATGCCGAGCGGTGCACCGATGAGAATGGAAACGGCCGTCTGGATCACACTGCCGATGATGGCGTTGGCAAGGCCTCCATTCGATCCCGGCGAAGCCGTGGAATGGATGAACGTCACCAGAGAAAGACCGCCGGCACCCCGGATGATGAGCGTGAAGAGAATCGACCCTAGCGCGAGCAGCGCGACACCCGTGGCCACAAGGCTGAGGACTGTCGCGGTCCGGTCCATAATCTGGCGACGCATGGCCAGCGAGCCATTCACTTTCCAGCCGTCGATTGAGGGCTGCACGTCGTCGGCAACGTCATTCTGCGTCATGATCAGCGGCCCTCCCGGCGCGTGGACATACCCAGCAGCACGCGGGACACCGCCAGCGCCATGAAAGAGAGAGCCATCAGAATCGCGCCCAATGCCATCAAGGCAGAGAGCTTCAGGCTGCCTGACGGACTCTCGGGAAATTCAAGGGCGATCAGGGAGGCAATCGTGTTGCCGGGAGCGAAAAGCGACCAGCCGATCTTGTTGGCGTTGCCGATCACGAAGGTGACGGCCATCGTCTCGCCCATCGCGCGGCCCATGCCGAGCACGACACTGCCGATGACGGCGCTGCGCGACCAGGGGAGGATGACGTTGCGCATGACCTCCCAGCGGGTCGCCCCGAGCCCGAACCCGCTTTCCTTCAGCACGGCGGGAATAGAGGCAAACACGTCGCACATGACCGCGGTGACGAAAGGCATCACCATCACGGCAAGGATGAGACCGCCGGTCATGAGACCGGTGCCGAAAGGTGCACCCTGCACAAGCGCGTGAATGATCGGAACATGTCCGAACCAGCTTCGCAGGAGGGGCTGCACATAACGCGCCATCAGCGGCACGATGACAAAGAAACCCCACATACCGAAGATGATGGAAGGAACGGCGGCGAGAAGCTGCACGGCCATACCGACGATGAAAGAGACGCGGGCCGGGGCCATCTGGGTGAGCCAGAACGCGGCGCCAAAGGCGAGGGGAACGGCGACAACCAGCCCGATCAGGCTTGTCATGACCGTGCCGAAGACGGGCGCGAGCGCTCCGAAATTCTGCGTCACGGGGTTCCAGACGGCCGATGCGAAGAAAGCAGGGCCGAATGTCTCGAAGGCTTTCATGCCCCCGCTGACCATCACAAGAATGATCGCACCCAGCAGCAGAAGCACCCCGACACCGGCTGCCGTCACCAGCCATCGGAAAACCTTATCCCCGTTAAAACTCGAGGGAGAGCCAAGCGCCGCCTTCTGCGCTCCGGTTCCTTCGGGCGGTTCACCGGAAACTGCCTCAACCGTCCGCGCTATTCCATTCATGAACCAGACGCTCCGTTTCCTGACGGAGCCGACCATTACTTAACGGTCATCCGGCGGGCAACCACCGAATGACATCCGGACACGTGACATTTTTGTTGCGCTTGTCTGCACATGAGAAAATCCGGCTCACCCGGCTCCCACCGTCCCTTCCGTGAGAACAATGCTGATGAGCGGATTCCACATGCCTTCCGGCATCGGACAGGCTGTTTTCGTGCGGTGCAATGTCATCCTATGATGGATCGGAATAAGAGCAGAGCAGGAGCAGGAACGATGATGCATCGGAAAATCATGGGTGCGGGCGCGTCCGCCCTGTTGGCGGGACTTCTTGGTGGATGCGCGGATGCTCCGGCCCAGCCAGCCACTCCCCGTGCAGGCATGGCCAATCCGGCCTCGGTTTATTGCGAGAAGATCGGCGGCCATCTGGAGATGAAGCAGGGCGCGGACGGCACATACGGAATCTGCCATCTGCCCGATGGGTCATCAATGGAGGAATGGGCGCTGTTCCGACGCGATCATGCTGCGCCCGTGCAGGCAGGACAGACCTCCAGATGAGCAACGGTTTCCGGGCGCTCTGGACAGAACGTTACGGTGAGGGCGTGCCCGTTCCGTCCGTGACGCCGGATGCGGTGACGAAAAGCCTGATGGCGCATCGCACCGTACGTGCCTTTCTGAAAACTCCCCTGCCAGAAGGCGCGCTGGAAGCAGCGATTGCGGCCGCCCAGTCGGCCTCGTCATCCTGCAACATGCAGGCATGGAGCGTCGTGGCCATCGAAGATCAGGCACGGAAGGACAGACTGGCGGAACTGGCGGGCGATCAGGCCCATATCCGGCAGGCACCCCTGCTGCTGATGTGGCTGATCGACCTTGGCAGGCTGAAGCGGCTCGGCGCGACGGAAGGCGTTTCTCTGGAAGGGGTGGATTATTTCGACACCTTCATGGCCGCAACGGTGGACGTCGCGATGGCCGCCCAGAACGCGGCCGCCTCCTTCGAAGCCGCCGGGCTCGGCATCGTTTATCTCGGTGCGATGCGCAACCACGCCGAACAGGTGGCAACGGAACTCGACCTGCCCCCTCTGACGACGGTGGCATTCGGACTGAGTGTCGGGATACCGGACCCGGAGAAACCCGCGCATATCAGGCCACGCCTCGTCCCATCGGTCGTGCTGCACCGGGAGCGTTATGATGCATCAGAAGAGCAGCAGGGCATCGCGAATTACGACGCCGTTTATGCGGCTTTCCAGAAAGCGGAAGGGCTTCCTGAGAAGCGATGGACGGATGCGACTCTGCGCCGCTTTGCGACGCCCAAGGCGCTGCATGGCCGTGAACACCTGCGGGAAGCACTGGAAAAGCACGGCTTCCGGCTTCGTTGAGAGGCACTGCACGACAGAATTCCCCATATGGAATGAGTTACTCCGGAGCGCAGAGGCAGACAGCACCCAATACTCCCGGGTCTCTGCGTGACGCCGTTACAGGACGCCGCTGAATCCGGCAGCGGCGGCACACGCCCCTATTTATTCCCAAGTCGGGATCAAAAGGACTCTGTTCCTTTGTGGGGTTCGGGGCAAAACCCGGAAAATCCTTTACTGCCCAAATATTATTGTGATGCGCAAGGCACAGAAAGCGCGCCATCACATCGCATCCATTATTGCAATCAAACATTCGCAAATAACAGAAATAAATACAGGATTTATACAAGTATGAATAGAATTACGGTCTACATATAAACCATTACACAACCGGCACAAACTTCCTGATTTGAACTATTTTCGCGCATTACTCTTGCAATACACTCAATGCGCTCCAATCTATTACAGAACAGCGGGAATGGCTAAATGTCACTTCCTGCCAAAGGGAGTGCCGAAAATGTCAGCTTACAAAACTTTGCGTGAAGCCATCGAAAAGAAAAGCGTTGTCAGCTTTACTTTGGGAGACAAGCCGCAGAGCGGATCACCCCATGCTCTGGGCAAAGGCGACAATGTCGAAAAAGTGCTGATGTATCGTGGCGAAGATTCGCACAAGAAGGGGATTGCCCCCACAGGGGAATGGAGCGTTCTGTCGGTTTCAGAGCTCTCCGATGTACAACTTGTTCCTGATGCACCGTTCCACATCGGCCATCCGTCTGAGAAGCACCGCTCCGAAATCCGGGAAGTTGATATTGAGCTGACCTGAGATAATCCTGTTGGTGCTTGTCACGTAGCAAGCACCAACAGGGCGTCACGTCAGATTTTCAGAGTGCGATAGCAGGAAACCAAGGTTCTTCTTTCTTGCGTTTCGCTTCGAAAATCTCGATCGCGCCCACCTGTTTCAGCGTCTGGCCGATATCGTCCAGCCCTTCGAGCAGCAGACGCTTGCGGAGCGGGTCGATCTCGAAACCGACTTCCTGTCCGTCCGGGCGAATGACCACCTGACGCGCCAGATCGACCGTGATGCGACTGTTGGAGCCTTGCGTGGCATCTTCCATTAGCGCGTCACAGACTTCACGCGGCAGACGGATCGGCAGGATGCCGTTCTTGAAGCTGTTGTTGAAAAAGATATCGGCAAACGACGGCGCAATAACGCAGCGGATACCGAAATCCAGCAGCGCCCAGGGGGCATGCTCACGCGACGACCCGCAGCCGAAATTCTCGTGTGTGACGAGGATTTCCGCCTTTCGGTAAGGCTCCCTGTTCAGCACAAAATCCGGGTTTTCAGAACCGTCCGGACGATAACGCATGCCGTCGAAGGCATGGATGCCAAGACCGGTCCGCTTCGTCGTCTTGAGGAAGCGGGCCGGAATGATCTTGTCCGTGTCGATATTGGCCTCGGGCAGAGGTGCCGCGATAGCCGTCAGAGTGGTGAATTTCTCCATCGGTCTTCGTCCTTCTGCCGAAATCAGTTGGTAAGTTCGCGGGCGTCGGTCAGCATGCCGGTGACCGCCGCCGCCGCTGCCATCGCGGGCGAGAGCAGATGCGTGCGACCACCCGGCCCCTGACGACCTTCAAAATTGCGGTTGGAGGTCGAGGCGCAACGCTGGCCCGGAGTCAGCTTGTCCGGGTTCATGCCGAGGCACATGGAGCACCCTGCTTCACGCCACTCGAAACCGGCGTCGAGGAAAACGCGATCCAGCCCTTCTTCCTCGGCCTGCGCCTTCACCAGACCGGAACCCGGCACGATCATTGCGCGCACACCCTCGGCAACCTTGCGGCCCGCAGCAATCGACGCTGCTGCCCGCAGATCCTCGATACGGCTGTTGGTGCAGGAGCCTATGAACACCACATCGACCGGTGTCCCGGCGATCTTCTGACCGGCCTTGAGGTCCATATATTCCAGCATCCGCACGAGCTGCGCACGCTTCGCTTCGTCGGCCTCATTGGCCGGGTCCGGTACCGTGCCGTTGATCGGCAGCACTGTTTCCGGACTTGTGCCCCATGTCAGGCACGGCTCGATATCTTCAGCCCGCAGCGTGATCTCGGTGTCGTAAACCGCACCTTCATCGGCAGCCAGCGTCTTCCAGTATGCGACGGCCTCATCGAACCCCTCCCCTTTGGGAGCGAAACGACGGCCCTTCACATACGCAAATGTCGTCTCGTCCGGTGCGATCAGACCCGCACGGGCACCGCCTTCGATAGCCATGTTGCAGACCGTCATACGGCCCGCCATGTCCAGCCCGCGAATGGCGGAACCGCAGAACTCGATGACATGCCCTGTGCCGCCTGCCGTGCCGATCTTGCCGATGATCGCCAGCACGACGTCCTTCGCCGTCACGCCCGGCGTGAGTTGCCCCTCGACGGCGATTTTCATGTTCTTCGCGGGCTTCTGCAAAATGGTCTGCGTGGCCATCACATGCTCGACCTCGGACGTGCCGATGCCAAAGGCCAGCGCACCCATCGCACCGTGGGTGGAGGTGTGGGAGTCACCGCAAACGATCGTCATGCCCGGCAGCGAGATGCCCTGCTCGGGGCCGACCACATGCACGATGCCCTGATTGGCCGACAGCAGAGGGAAATACGGAACGCCGAATTCCTTGACGTTACGCTCCAGCGTCTCGATCTGGTTGCGGCTTTCCGGCTCCTCGATCGGTTTGGTCCGGTCGGAAGTCGGCACGTTGTGATCCACAACCGCGATCGTGTTTTCGGGGTGACGCAGCTTGCGGCCAGCCAGACGCAGCCCCTCGAACGCCTGCGGGCTGGTCACCTCATGAAGAAGGTGCCGGTCGATATATAGGATGGCGGTCCCGTCCTCGAGAGTATCGACAACGTGGTTGTCCCAGATCTTGTCGAACAGAGTACGCGGTGACATGGCCAATCCTGAATATCCTGAAATGAACCCGGGCTTTGCCTCCCCGCCGCGCGGAACGTCAAGGCCGTCCATGCAACAGGGATACACAAATCACGGTATATGCAGTGAAGATGTGGCGAGCGTTGCTCTAACCCGCAAGCATCCGTGAAGAAACTAACACAAATGGTTTCCAAAGGCACCGCCTTTGGCGCGCTCAGATGGAGCGTCTTTCGCAATGCCCTAAGCAGCTAAAAAAGCGATGATATATCCTGCAAACCCAAGGATGGCACCGAGCAATCTCCTGCATTTGGAAGGAAATGAAAGGATTGCGTGCCGTTTCCGGACTCCCCGCACAGTCCGGAAAACTCTCCCCTCATCGGGAATAGGTTTGCAAAGGCTCTGTTGTCGTTACGTGTTGGGTGTGATTTTTCAACGGGTTAACGGAATCCCGGGCTCGGCCCGCATCCGGCATGAACCGCAGGGCTCGACAGCCTGCTCTGTTGATAAACAAGCGGGTTTCCGAAGACCCGGGGCTTTGGCGCAAAGCCCTGAAAAAGACGCGGCACGGAACAACAGAGCCTCTCAAAGGCATACAAACGCCAACAAAAAAGCCGGTGCCCTTGCGGGACACCGGCTTTTCCGAACGGAAATCCGTTATGCGCTGGCCTTGGCGGCCGGACCCGTGTCACGAGCGCGCTCGGCAATACGAGCGGACTTACCGCTACGGCCACGCAGGTAATACAGCTTCGCGCGACGCACCTTACCGCGACGGATCACCTTGATCTCGGCGATGGTCGGCGCATACAGCGGGAACACACGCTCCACGCCTTCACCATTGGAGATCTTGCGAACCGTGAAGTTGCTGTTCAGGCCCTTGTTGGAACGGGCGATGACAACGCCTTCGTAAGCCTGAACGCGCTCGCGCTCGCCTTCCTTGACGCGGACGGACACGCGGACGGTGTCGCCGGCCTGGAAAACAGGCACTTCACGAATGGCGGTGAGGCGCACGATTTCGTCGGCCTCGTACTGCTGGATGATGTTCATAGGGACTGTCCTTCCTGAACGGATGGTCTGGAACTGTGCGACAGATGAGCTGCCCACAGGTCGGGCCGACGCTCGCGCGTGACCCGCTCGGATTGTTCGCGCCGCCAGCGGGCGATGGCCGCGTGATTTCCGGACAGAAGGACGTCCGGCACCGAGCGGCCCTGCCATTCGGCGGGGCGGGTATAGTGAGGATATTCAAGAAGACCGTCGGAGAAGCTTTCCTCGACACCACTTTCCGCAGAACCCATGACGCCGGGTAGCAGCCGCACGCAGGCATCCAGCAGCACCAGTGCCGCCGTTTCCCCGCCTGAAAGCACATAATCGCCGATCGAGACCTGCTCGATGGCGCGTGCTTCCAGAACGCGTTCGTCCACACCTTCGTAACGCCCGCACAGCAGGGTCACACCCGGCCCCGCCGCGTAACGACGGATATCGGCCTGCGCCAGCGGGCGACCGCGCGGGGTCAGATAGACGCACGGAGCGCCATCTTGCCGCGAGACCGACTCAAGGGCCGTGTCCACCACATCCGCACGCATCACCATGCCCGCACCACCCCCGAAAGGTGTGTCGTCCACGGCGTTGTGACGTCCGAGCCCAAAAGCCCGCAGGTCGCGCACGTCGCAGTTCCAAGTGCCGCTCTCCAGCGCGCGTCCGGCCAGTGACTGACCGAGCGGGCCGGGAAACATCTCCGGGAACAGGGTGATGATCGTCGCCGTCCAGCTCATGCGGCACTTCCCTTCGGCGCGTGTTCTTCCTCACCGATCACCTCTATCGGACGCACGATGGTCGCGCGGCGATTGGGGAAATCGAGTTCGGGTACACACACCTTGGTAAATGGCACGATCAGCCCGGTATCGAGTTCGAGACTCGTTCCCGCGCCATAATCATGCACCGTGACAATCCGCCCGAGCGAAGCACCGTCTTCCACAGCATCCAGACCAATCAGGTCACTGTGATAGAACTCGTCTTCGTCAGGTTCCGGCAGCATGTCACGGCCGACATAGAGCTTGCGGTTGACCAGCGCCTGTGCCGCCGTCCGGTCTGCGAGCGGGTTTCCCTGCGCATCGCGCAGTTCCGCCACGCCGCCCGAACGCCAGCTCAGGGTCCAGCGATCGCCATGATCGTCAGTCAGCACCCCATAGGAGACAAGGGAAGCCTCGTCGGCGACGCCGCTGTGCACGTGCACAAGCCCGCGCACACCGTGCGGCCTCCCTATAACTCCGATCTGGATAAGTCTGTCTGTCATGGCAAGAAAGCGTCTTCCGGTCTTTCAGCTTCAGGCTGCGGCAGCAGCTGCGGCAGCGGCAGCTTTCGCACGCTCCTGAGCTTTCTTCTTCGGCGCGGCCTGCTTCGGCTGCTCGTTCCAGGTCGGTTTCGCGATCAGGCCGGCATTGCCGAGGAAGCGAGCGACACGGTCTGTCGGCTGAGCGCCCTGCGACAGCCAGTGCGCGATGCGCTCGTTCGTCAGCTTCACACGCTCGGCGTGATCGGACGGCAGCATCGGGTTGTACGCGCCAACCTTCTCGATGAAGCGGCCATCGCGCGGCGAACGGCTGTCGGCAATCACGATGTGATAATAAGGACGCTTCTTCGCACCAGCACGGGCAAGACGGATCTTAAGGCTCATTCAACTACTCCGGATAAAGCCAGAAAAACAAAAAAAGACGAGGGCAGGTCAGCCGAAAGGAGGCCGGCCACCGGGGCCACCAGGGAAACCACCAGGGCCTCCCGGCATGCCGCCCCCGGACATGAGCGCGGATGCCTGACGCATCAGGCCTTTCAGCCCGAGCTTGTTGACCCGCTTCATCATGGTGGACATGTCATCGAACTGCTTGAGCAGCTTGTTGACGTCCTGAACTGTGCTTCCGGACCCGGCGGCAATACGCTTCTTGCGCGACGCTTTGATGATGTCGGGCGTCTTACGCTCCGCCTTGGTCATGGAAGAAATGATGGCCTGATGCTTCTTGAAGATCGTGGTGTCGAGCTTCTTCTCGTCAACCATGTCCTTCAGCTTGCCCATACCCGGCAACATTCCGAGAATGCCGGAAATCGAGCCCATCTTCTGGATCTGCCCGATCTGCGCAACATAATCGTCGAGATCGAACTTGCCGGCCATCATCTTCTTGGCCAGCCGCTCTCCCTCTTCCTGATCGAGCGTATCGGCGGCTTTCTCGACCAGTCCGGCGATATCGCCGAGGCCAAGGATGCGGCCTGCGACGCGCTCAGGATGGAACTCCTCCAGCGCGTCCAGCTTCTCGCCAGAACCGGTCAACTTGATCGGTGCACCGGTGATCGCACGCATGGACAGCGCGGCGCCACCACGAGCGTCACCATCCATACGGGTCATGACGACACCGGACACACCAACAGCTTCGTTGAAGAGCTTGGCTGTATTGACCGCGTCCTGGCCCGTCATCGCATCGACAACGAGCAACGTTTCCGCAGGGTGGGTCACGTCACGGATCTGACGGACTTCGTCCATCAGGGCTTCGTCGATGGACAGACGGCCCGCCGTATCGAGGATAACGACGTCGTAGCCTTCGCGACGCGCCGTATCCATTGCCCGCGTGGCGATCTCGACCGGCGTCTGCCCCGCAACGATCGGCAGCGAGGCCACTTTTGCGCGCTCGGCAAGCTGCTGAAGCTGGAGCTGTGCGGCGGGACGCTGCGTATCGAGCGAAGCCAGCAGCACCTTCTTGCGCTCGCGGGTCGCGAGACGCAGGGCGATCTTGCCGGAAGTGGTCGTCTTGCCGGAGCCCTGAAGACCAACCATCAGGATCGGCACGGGCGGTGCGGCGTTCAGGTTCAGGGGAACAGCGCCAGCGCCACCGAGGGCGTCGATCAGCGCATCATTGACGATCTTGGCGACAGCCTGACCGGGAGAGATGCTTTCCAGCACCTCCGCGCCGACCGAGCGCTCCTTGACCTTATTAACGAAGTCCTTGACGACCGGCAGCGCGACGTCCGCCTCCAGCATCGCCAGCCGAACCTCGCGCATGGCTTCCGCAACGTCGGCCTCGGTCAGCGCGCCACGCTTGCCGAGATCACCAATAACGCCGGAAAACTTGTCGGACAGAGATTCGAACAAGAACCGTTTCCCCAAAAGAATACGCGCCACTGCGCGAGCACTCGCGAGGTGGCGTGACTTATGTGTGGGCTATGCTCCTACGCGCCAGCGCGATGGGAGTCAAACTGAATCGGGACTCAGGGAGAAACGAGGATCTTCAACCCGAGCCGCGAAAGGCGGTGCGTCAGGCAACCGCACCTCTGTAGGGTCGGGACCAAAGGCCCCAACCCCCGTTTTAGCGAACGATCAGAACTTCAGTCCCGCCATGTGCATCGCCTTGACCTCAAGGAACTCGTCAATGCCTTCCGCGCCGCCCTCCCGCCCGAGCCCGGACTGCTTCACGCCTCCGAACGGTGCGCTCTCCATGGAGACAAGCCCCGTATTGACGCCGACCATGCCATATTCCAGTGCCTCGCCAACGCGCCATGCACGGGCCATGTCGGAGGTAAAGAAGTAGCTGGCCAGACCAAACGGCGTGTCATTGGCCTTGCGGATAGCCTCTGCTTCATCACTGAATTTGAAGATCGGCATCAGCGGACCGAAAGTCTCTTCGCTGAAGACCCGCATATCGGTGGTCACGCCTTCCAGTACGACCGGCGTAACGAAATTGCCGTTTATTTCCAACGGGGCGCTGACACAGATGGCACCTTTGGACAGCGCATCCTCAACATGATCGCGCACTTTCTTCACGGCGGCCTCGTTGATGAGCGGTCCCATCGTGACTCCGTCCTCAAGTCCGTTGCCGACCTTGAATTTGGCGACTTCCTCCTTCATGCGGGCGACGAAACGGTCGTGGATACCGTCCTGCACGAAGATCCGGTTGGCACACACACAGGTCTGACCGGCATTACGGAATTTGCTGGCGAGAGCCCCCGCGACGGCGGTTTCAAGATCGGCGTCATCGAAGACGATGAACGGTGCGTTGCCGCCGAGCTCCAGGCTCAGGCGCTTGATGGTGCCAGCCGACTGACGCATCAGCAGCGCCCCGACATGGGTGGAACCCGTGAAGGACAGCTTGCGCACGATCGGACTTGACGTCAGTTCGGGGCCGATTTCCTTCGCATCGCCGGTGACGAGCGAGAACAGCCCCTTCGGCAGACCAGCGCGCTCGCCCAGCACGGCGAGAGCCAGCGCGGAATAAGGGGTCAGTTCGGACGGCTTGAGCACCATGCTGCATCCGGCGGCGAACGCCGGGCCGCATTTGCGGGTGATCATGGCGTTGGGGAAGTTCCACGGCGTGATGGCGGCGGTGGTGCCGACCGGCTGCTTCACGGTGAGAACGCGGCGGTCTTTCTGGTTGGGGGTAATGACCGCCCCGTTAATGCGACGCGCCTCCTCGGCGAACCATTTGAGGAAGGAAGCGCCGTATTTCACTTCCCCCCGGGCCTCGGCAAGAGGCTTACCCTGCTCGACGGTCATGATAAGGGCGAGATCGTCGATATTGGCAAGGATCAGGTCATACCACGCCATGAGAATGTCGGCGCGCTCTCCGGGAGAGGAGGTCTTCCATTTCCCCTGCGCCCGGTCGGCCGCTTCAATGGCTCGCTGCGTTTCAGCGGCTGTGCAGGCCGGGATCGTGCCGATGGTCTCGCCGGTAGCGGGATTGGTGACGGAGAGCGTCTTACCGGAAGCGGAGGCCATCCATTCGCCGGCGATGTAGGCCTGTTCCCGGAAGAGGGACGGATCGGCAAGGTTGGCGATGGACATGGATAGCCTCCGTTGAGTGGTGCTCTGTTAAACTACTCGCACGTCATATCACCCGGAATGCTGGCGATCCATCTGGAGCTTATGCACCGTCCGCCGCCTCGACTTACAGGCTGCCTGATGGCCGGAAGAGCAACTTCAATCCAGCGTGATCATCACCGGCACATGATCGGATGGCTGCTGCATGGCCCGCTCCTCCCGGTCAGGGGCGGCGCTGGTCAGACGTTCGGCCACGCGGGGTGAAAGCAGCAGATGGTCGATGCGCAGCCCGAGATCGCGGTGGAAAGCACCGGCCTGATAGTCCCAGAAGGTATAGATCGTCTCATCGGGATGCAGGGCGCGGACGGCGTCCGTCAGTCCAAGCCAGAGCAGCCTGCGGAACGCAGCGCGACTTTCCGGACGAACGAGCGCGTCCGTCGGTGGCAGAGCCCCCGGCGCAAAATCGCGATCCGTTGGGCAGACATTGTAATCCCCGGCAAGGATGAAGTCCCTGCCTTCCCGCAGCATGACGGCGGCATGGCGCTCAAGGGCGTCGAAAAATTCCAGCTTGCCCTGAAATCCCGCCGCACCACCGGAATTGCCATTGGGAAGATACAGGTCGCCGACCGTCAGGGTTCCCAGCCGCACCTCGATATAGCGGGCTGGCGGTTCCGGATCGTTGAGACCCGGGAGGCTGCGGGCAAGAACGTCAACCGGCTGGCGGGACAGAATCGCAACGCCATTATAGGATTTCTGCCCCACGACGTTGCACACATAACCTGCATCTTCAAAGACCTGCGCCGGAAACTGGTGCGCCTCGCACTTGGTTTCCTGCAACAGCAGCAGGTCAGGCTCATTGCGCTTCAGCCAGTCGAGCACATGCGTCTGGCGCTGACGGATGGAATTGACGTTCCAGGTCGCAATCTTCATGGCATGAGTCGTCCTTCTGCGCGGATGCGGCTTCTTCCGGGAAAGACGTGATCGTCAGGCGAGAGAGAAGCTGGTGCCGCAGCCGCAGCCGGACGCGGCGTTCGGGTTGGTCACGGCGAAATGCGCGCCCATCAGCTTGTTGACATAGTCCAGTTCGCCATCATGCATAAGGTCGAGACTGGCAGGATCGACGACGACACGGATGCCGTGCGTGGCGATGACAAGGTCATCGGGCGCGACCTCCGCATCCAGCCGGAACTCATACTGGAAGCCATTGCACCCGCCCGCCGACACGGCAACGCGCAGCGCCGGGACAGGAGTGATGTCGCCTTTGCCGGAGATGATTTCGGCAATGCGTTTCGCGGCGGCGTCGGAGACGGAAAAGCTCTGGGTCATGGTATGATAATGGGATGCGGACGACCGAATGTGAAGAGGAAGGAACGGGTCTTTGATCGGTTCCGCAAACAAAGATCCCGGCATCGGGCCGGGATCTGAAACGACATACCCGTCAGCAGGTCGTTCCAGGCAGGCAGCCTGTGCGTGGAACGATCTGGTTTAATGGGATGTGTCAGAGAGCCTCGTCGCCACTCTCGCGGGTACGAATACGCACTACGCGATTGAGATCGCTGACGAATATCTTGCCGTCGCCAATCTTGCCCGTATGGGCGGACTGGAGGATGGCCTCGACAACCTGATCGACCAGTGCATCGGACGTGGCGATTTCGATCTTGATCTTGGGCAGGAAGCTGACGTGATACTCCGCGCCCCGATAGATTTCGGTCTGCCCTTTCTGACGCCCGAAACCCTTCACTTCTGACACGGTCAGGCCCTGAATGCCCAGCGGCGAAAGCGCGTCGCGGACGTCGTCGAGCTTGAAGGGCTTGATAATAGCCGTGACGAGCTTCATCCCAGTTCCTCTTTAGATCAGCAGAAAATTCACAACGCTGCCGTAATGGCTTTGCTCAAGGAAGCATATTGCGCGCCCCATGTCACGGGGTATGGGATGGTCCGAACGCACAAAGCATGTCATGAGTTTCCCTCCCCGCGCCCGACAATATGATAAAGTACCGGGTGCGGAAAGAAACCGCTCGATTTTGAGGAGTTGCGGGCATGTCCGGCATGATGGAACCGAACGCTGGCGAAACGGTCACGGACGTCGCCGTGTGCATCATCGGGGCCGGCCCGGTGGGGGCGACGCTGGCCTGTCGACTCGCTCGTGACGGCATTGCCGTGGCAATTGTGGATCGTGCCGCCCTGTCTCCGATGGAGAACCCCGAATTCGACGGACGCGCCTATGCCATCGCGGCCGGTTCGAAAAATCTCCTCGAAGCCGCGGGCGTCTGGGAGAATCTGCCGCAGGTTGCATGTCCGATCGAGGATATCCTTGTTACGGATGGCCGCCCCGGTGAACCGCCCTCCCCGCTTTCCCTCGAATTCACCCGCGAAGATTCCAAGCAGCCTTTTGGCTGGATGGCCGAAGCCCGGGCTCTCCGCGTCGCACTCAACGCCACGCTCCATGCTTCACCGCTGATCACCCTGCTGGCCCCGACCGAAGTCTCGATCGTCCGTCGGGAAGACGGTGTGACGGTCCGCGCAACAGACGGACGCGTCGTCAACGCCCAGTTGCTCGTGGCGGCAGACGGACGCGGCAGCCGCACACGCTCGCAGGCCGGAATTCCGATTACGAAGCTCCCTTATGGGCAGAGCGGCATTGTCTGTGCCATCGCGCATGAACTGCCCCACGACAACGGAGCGCTGGAACATTTCCTGCCCGCCGGTCCCTTCGCCCAGTTGCCGATGAGTGGCACTGAAGACCATCCTTATCTTTCCGCGATTGTGTGGAGCGAGAAAGACGCGATGGCGCAGCGTATCGCGGCTCTTCCCGACGCGGCCTTTCGACGTGAACTGCAACGCCGCATGGGCGATCGGCTGGGTGAAGTGACGCCCGTAGGGCGGCGATGGGTCTATCCTCTGTCCGCGCAATATGCCCAGCGCTACACTGACACGAGACTTGTGCTCGCTGGCGATGCCGCGCACGGCATTCATCCCATCGCCGGACAGGGTCTCAATCTCGGGTTCCGGGACGTGACCACCCTTTCCGAACTGCTGATCGCAGCGCACCAAAAAGGCGAGGATCTGGGGTCTCCTGCTCTTCTTGCCCGCTATCAGGCGCGCTGCCGTCCGACCAACATGCTGATGTTCATGGCGACCGATGCGCTTGACCGGCTGTTCAGCAACGACAATCCGGTGCTCCGTCTGGCGCGGGATGTCGGCATCGCGGCGGTTCACCGTCTGCCGCGTCTACGCAAGGCGTTCGTGAAGCACGCAATGGGCGTTTAAAAAACAAAAACGGTTTCTGCCGTGTCGCAAGCGACGAGGACAGAAACCGTTTTTATACAGAGTGGAAAACCGCAGAACGCTCCTGCGTCCGGATTCTTATCCGAAATAGCTCGACAAAGCCCCGTTAGCCCGTGAGATCCGAACGAATGCGACTGCGCGGACGACGCGGTCCTTCTTCGGTGCGCGCCGTTGTACGCTGGGCGCGGTTATCGGGCGAGGATTTCAGAGCCGGAGCAGCCGTCAGTTCGGCCTCAAGCTGGGCGATACGTTTGCGCACGCTCTCCCGCAGGGCGGGAGCGGTGTGCGACTTCATAGACGCCAGTGTTTCCTTGAGGTCACGAAGCTGCTTCTGTTTCTCGGAAAGAGTACGGCGGATCGGCTGGTTATCCGAAAGCTGGCCGTGAAAAGCACGCATGTTTCAAAACCCAATCAGGCAGGATAAAAGGACTGTCCCTCCATATCTGGCGGACAAATCCTAACAATGAATGAAGAAACAGGCTTCTCCACATAGCATTCATAACTGGCCGGTCCTGCCGACTGGCCAGAAGGGTTATGTGCAGGGCTTATCTGTTTCCACAGAAGCAGGACGCATCAGGCTCGCCGCAAAATTCGACCGTATCAGTCGTTTCTGCGCAGGATATCCTTCAGGGCGTCCACCAGCGCCGCGCATTGCGCGTCGGTTCCGACCGTGATCCTGAGCCAGGATGATGTTCGCGGGCCTTTCAGATGGCGCACGATAATCGCCCTTTCTCTCAACGCGGCCGCCAGTGAAGCGGCCTCACGATCCTGATGGCGAGCGTAAACAAAGTTGGCACAGGAAGGCAATACCTCGAACCCGAGTTCCGCCAGAGAGCCCGAAAGGGTCTCCCGGCTGGCCATGACCTTGCTCACGCACTCGCCAAGCCAGTCCTCATCCTCATAAGCCGCCTTTGCGCCAGCCTGTGCCAGACGGTCGAGCGGATAGGAGTTGAAGCTGTCCTTGACGCGGACCAGACCCTCAATAAGAGCCGGATCGCCGACGGCGAAACCGACGCGCAGGCCAGCCAGCCCCCGTGACTTGGAGAATGTCTGGACCACCAGAAGATTCGGGTAGCGACTGATCAGGGAAATGGCGCTCTCTGCACCATAATCCACATAGGCTTCATCAATCAGCACCACCCGGTCCGGATGCGCGGCAAGCAGTTTTTCGATGTCCCCAAGACCCAGTGCAATGCCGGTCGGAGCGTTCGGATTAGCCAGAACGATGCCGCTGTTGGGAAGATTGAAGTCATCTATCCGCACACGCAGTCCGTCATCGAGCGGCACAGTTTCGAACGGCAGCCCGTAAAGGCCGCAATAAACCGGGTAAAAACTGTAGGTGACGTCGGGAAAGAGAACCGGATCGCCATGATTGAACAGGGCCTGAAACGCGTGCGCCAGAACCTCGTCCGAACCATTACCGACAAACACATGGTCAGTCGTCAGCCCTGTCCTGCGGGCGATGGCCTCACGCAAACCGAGCGAAACCGGATCTGAATAAAGGCGCAGCGAGTCATCCGCAGCATTCCGAATGGCCTCAATCGCCTTTGGCGACGGACCGTAAGGACTCTCATTGGTGTTCAGCTTGATCAGGTTGCTGATCTTCGGCTGCTCGCCGGGAACATACGGCGTCAGACGCTGGACAAGCGGACTCCAGAAACGACTCATTGAGACACTCCGAAAAGACTGAGCAACTCGGGCTGTCCCTGTGCGGCCGCCATGTCGCAGGCGCTCAGGCCCTCACCGTCCTTGCCGTTCGCGTCGGCCCCCGCTTCGAGCAGATACCGCGCCATGGCGGTGCGCCCGAACATGACGGCGAACATGAGAGGCGTACGGCCCACATTATTCGGGGCATCCAGAGCGGCCCCATGACTTACCAGAAGCTGGGCGATTCCCAGATCGCCCTTGAACGCCACACCGGCCAGCGCGGTCGCGCCCTTCGCATCCCGGAGGTCAACAGTCGCGCCGGCTTCCAGCAGCAACCGGACCGTCTCCGGATGACCGTTATAAGCGGCGAGAATCAGCGGTGTGTAACCCTTGTCGTTCCTGATGTCTGGACTCAGTCCGGCTTCGATGAACTCACCCACCAGATCACTCTGGCCATCCCGCGCCGCATCGAGGAACAGGGCTTCGATTTCGGCCTGATCAAATGTCGTGCCTTCCTGTTCCACCATGATACCTCTCCCTTGCAGGTTTGCTCCACCAGCGACGCTCCCCGCCGCAGGCCTTCATTCCTTCTACGCCATCCACATCCGTCTGCGAAGGATGTCACCGACCAATACTGCGTGTTTCGCCGAAAGCGAGGGGTACGAACGCATCGGGAGCCAGTCCGGCCCAGTAGAGCGTTTCCTTCAGGCAGCGCTCCGGCTCACCCAGCGGCTCCTGCGACAAGGGAAACGTGCCGAAATGCATAGCGATCCCCTGTCGCGCCTCAAGCTGGCGGAACCCCTCGACGGCCTCCACCGGATCGGTATGGACCTTCCGCAGGAAAGAGCGGGGCGCATACGCTCCGATCGGCAGCAGGGCAATATCCGGTGCCCCAAGACGGGCACGAATATCCTGCCAGTGCGGCCCGTGAGCCGTATCGCCGGCGAAGAAAACGGATGGAATAGTGGGTGCCCTGGGAAAGCGCAGGAAGAAACCACCCCACAGACGTCGCCCGGCATCCCGGAGCGTGCGCTGCGCGAAATGACGCGCTGGTGTGCAGGTGATCTCAAGATCCCCGATACGGACTGTTTCCCACCAGTCGCGCTCCGCCACGCGCCGGAGACCGGCCTGACTGATGATTTCACCATTGCCCGAGGGTGTGACCACAACAGGATTATCCCGCCGCGCAATGGCCCGAAGTGAGGGAAGGTCCAGATGGTCGTAATGGCTGTGCGACACCAGCACGATGTCGATCGGCGGCAGATCCTCCAGCCGCCAGGCGGGGGGACGTAGACGCCTGGGACCGAAAAACGACAACGGGGAACAGCGCTCAGAAAAAATCGGATCGGTCAGCACCGCAAGAAGCCGTCCATCCGGTTGAACGAACCGCAGCAGGAACGTGCTGTGACCGATAAAGGTCACACTGACGCTCTGTGAATCCGGTGAATCGTGCGGATTTCCGACGGCCGGAGGATCAACGATGAAAGGATGTTTCTCGGTCAGATTCGAAATCATCCATCGCAGAAAAAGCGTCGGCTTGATGCCACGACGACGGCTCTTGGTGGCAACGGGAGGTTCATCCGGCCACGCCGGGGGACGTGGCCCGGGCTTCCAGTCACCGGGAATCGGAGGATTGAAGAAAAACTCTCCGTCGCAATGATCGGATGGTGCAAAATTCATATGCGGCATGAAAGTCTTTTACCCGGGCACGGACAAATCCGTAAGCCTGCGATGCTCCTCCATGGCGAAGCGGTCCGTCATGCTGGCAAGGTAATCAGCGACAACACGGCGACACCCCGCGTCATCCCCGGCCGCCGCGGCCTGCTCGCGCCAGCCATCGGGAAGCAGCCCCGGTGAAGAGCCGAGTATATCAAACAGTGCAGCAACCACGTGTTTCGCCTTGTGCGTCATGCGATTGACACGCCAGTGACGATAAAGATTGGCGAACAGAAAGGACCGTATCTGCCCGTTGGATTCCGCCATGGCCGGACTGAAGCCAACCACCGGCGCGGCTGCATGGCGGACATCGTCGGCGGAAGAGGGGTCGAGAGCCAGAAGATTTTTCCGGGTCTGCTGAAGAACGTCAGAAACCAGAGCGTGTACGATACGACGTACCATTTCATGCCGGATGCGTTGCTCGATGCCGTTCAGCGCCGCTCCGCCCGTCGCGGGAACATCCGCACTGCTTCCCGCACCAAAGGGCGTGACCGGACGCAGCAGCAACGTGCCTGTCAGTGACCGTGCTTCCCGCAAAGCATCGCCCACTACCGGCACATCGACCAAATCGTCCAGTGAGAGAAGGCCGGACTTGATGCCATCATCAAGATCGTGACCGTGATAGGCAATGTCATCAGCCAGCGCAGCCAGTTGCGCCTCGACAGAGGCAAACGTCTCCAGTTCCAGCGGATACGCGGTGTTGTAATCCTGAAGCCATTTTGAGGGATTGCTGACAGGGCCATTATGTTTGACCAGTCCCTCCAGCGTTTCCCACGTCAGGTTGAGGCCGTCAAACTGGAAATAACGCTGCTCCAGAACCGTGACCTGCCGGAGAGCCTGCGTGTTGTGGTCGAACCCTCCCCACGGAGTCATCGCCAGAGAAAGCGCATCTTCGCCAGCATGTCCGAAGGGGGTGTGACCCAGATCATGCGCGAGGGCGACAGCTTCGGTGATATCTTCGTCCACGCCGAAATATCTGGCCATGGACCGGGCAATCTGCGCGACCTCAAGAGAATGTGTAAGGCGCGTCCGGAAGAAATCACCTTCGTGATTGATGAAGACCTGTGTTTTGTACTGGAGCCGCCGAAATCCCGACGAGTGGATGACGCGATCACGGTCACGCTGCCATGGTGAGCGCGTGGGCGAGTCCGGCTCCGCATAGAGCCGGCCGCGTGACGGCCGGGCATTGACTGCATAAGGGGCTATGGTCATCTGGCTCCGTTCCGCACAGGGTTGCGGAACGCATATGACCATGTCCAGCGCGATGTGGCGAGAGGATGCCGTTCACAGAGGAAAAGGAGCAGCAGCGCCCCTCCCCCTCTGTCTCATCAGAAAGCCCAGATCACGTCGCAGTTGAACCAGAGCATGTTGTTGGTGCCGTTGTTCACGACAGGGTTCTGGACGGTACCTGCCTGGTTGAAAGGGCGGGTGCCGTTGAGGGACTTGTCGAGACGAACTTCCGGACGAATTGTGAACTGTCCGAAGCTGACATGCTTGTTGATGAAGTCCGGTCGGTACGTCACGCCGACGGTGAGAGCGCCATACGTGGTCGGCATGGCATTGTAATAGGGGTAAGGCTCGTTGGAGACGGCCTGCGTGAAGGAGTTGAAGCTGGAATATTCGGTGATGATCCCGCCCGTATTGTCGCGGAAGATTTCACCACGCGCGTTGAAGGTCAGGTTCGGGTTGAGATCATAGGCAAAGTATGTGGTGACGCCATAGGCATCGTCCCGCAACAGATCATCGTGAAGATAGGTGCCGTCAACAGTGACCGTCATCTTTTTGTTGAGCTTGTAGCTCACAAGGATGTCGCCGTTATACTGCATTTCCTTGTTGGCGAGTTTGCCGACGCCTGCGCTCACCCATCCATACGGAGAGGTCCGCGACACGCCGTTATTTCCCTGCGGGCCGAAATGACCGAGAAGATGAAAACTCAGCTTTCCGTCGAGAAGATTGTTGAACGCAAACCCGAACGTCCCTTTTGGACGGCTGTTGTTTCCTGCCTGACCGAAAGAGGTTGAGTTACCCGCGTCGATCCCGAGAACCCAGTCCACATACTTGTTAAGGTGCAGCGTTGTATAAATGCCGATGACCTGAAACGGTACGATATAGTCAGATGCATAATTGAAGGTATAGAACGGCCGTGCCAGCGCAGGCGTGCCTTCCGAGCCGAGAAGTCCGTACATCTGACCGAGCTGAATATCTATTCCACGCTTCAGCAGCCAGGGCATATGGAAATCGACATGCGCCTGAGTCGGCACCCACTGGTAAAGACCATGCAGAGAACCGTCACCCATGCCGATCGTAGGATCAAACCGTGCATCCGAACCATACATGACTTCAAAATTGAAGCCGAAGCCGTACCCATCACCGATATTCGTCACGGGGTGAGAGAGGGACCCCATGATCTGGTTCATCGTTACAGTATTGGCGCGATCCACATAAAACTGCCCGAAGTTGCGCGCCGAACGCGTCCATGGGTTACCGGCAATACCAACTTCCGCCGTCAGATGTCCGACCAGCCCATCCCAGTATGAAAGGGCTTTTCCGGCTTTGGGGTGAAAGATGTTCCCCTGAACGACTTTGAGGCTTTCCTCTGTTTCTGCCACATCATCATCAACAAGCTTGTTGTGATCAGTCACTTCATCGGGCGCCACAGACGATTTGGTCGTTGACAGGGTGACAACAGGCGCTGCGGACGCGGCAGGAAGAACCGTCTGGGTCTGAGCGTGAGCCGCATACGGCAGGAACAGGCCCGCTGTCATAAACATTGATGAAAGCAGCAAGCTCTTTCTGCAGTATATTTCTTTCATGGACCAACCTCTTTCGTATCGAACTCACCTGCCTCAGGAAACCGGCAGTCTTTTCTTCGTTGATGTCATCATAAAGAATACAGACAGAATTGATACGAAAGCGATATAAATCAAGAAGATTGTTGTGTTGTAGAAGATAACAGCTGCAAGTGCGATAATTGCGCAACTAAGTGCAAAGGCGGGAAGCACAGGATAAAACGGCGCACGATAGGAACGCTGCATGTCCGGCTCCTTTCTGCGCAGTACAAAAAGGCTGATCATGCTCAGGATATACATGGTCAGAGCACCAAAAACAGACATCGTGACAAGTGTCGCCGTCAGTGACTGGCCGGCTATGGAAACGACATCATCCGAGAAAATAGCTGCAATTCCCACGACGCCACCGGCAATCGTTGCGACATAGGGCGTCTGGAATCGCGGATGGATGCGTCCGAGAATCGCTGGAAGAAAGCCAGCTCTGGCGAGTGCGAACATCTGCCGCGCATATCCCATGATGATGCCATGCAGCGATGCAACCAGACCGAAAAGACCCAGCCATACGAGCATGTGCAGCCAGCCGCTATGGGTACCGACAACGCGCTTCATTGCTTCCGGCAGCGGGTCATTGAGATTCGCAAGAACGTGCCAGTCTCCGACGCCACCAGCAAAAATCATGACACCGAAGGCAAGGCACACCAGTGTCAGAATGCTGGCGATATAAGCGACAGGGATGGAACGTTTCGGATCTTTTGCTTCCTCGGCCGCCATGGCGACGCCTTCGATGGCGAGAAAAAACCAGATTGCAAAAGGAATAGCCGCAAAAATACCGCCCATCGCTTCAAGGCCGAAATGCGGTGCGACTCCCCAGCCGTCATGAACGAAGTTTCCCCACGAGAAAGCGGGAGCGACCACACCCATGAAAACGAGAAGTTCGATAATGGCTGCAATCGTCACAAACAGTTCGAACGATGCCGCCACATGCACGCCGACGATATTGAGCGCCATGAAAACGATATATGCCCCGACTGCCGCGACTTTTGGCGACAAGGCAGGAAATTGCACGTTCAGATAAGCACCGATTGCAAGGGCAATTGCAGGCGGAGCGAAAATGAACTCCACGAGCGTAGCCAGTCCCGCGACCAGACCTCCGAGTGGTCCGAGAGCACGGAAACTGTACATGAACGGACCGCCTGCATGCGGAATTGCAGTGGTGAGTTCCGTAAAGCTGAAGATGAAAGAGGTATACATCAGCGCCACGAACATGGTCGCGAGCATGAAACCCAGCGTTCCCGCTGTACCCCAGCCATAACTCCAGCCGAAATATTCGCCTGAAATCACGAGACCGACGCCGATTCCCCACAGATGGAAGGAGCCGAGTGTCTTGTTGAGCGTTGTCACACCCGTTGTCATGCTTGTGTGTCCTTATCAAGGGCAGGCGAGGCATTGTCGAGAATACTGCTTTCCGGAGCATCATCTTTCAGATCGACACCGGTCAGCTTCCTCTGTCTGGCCTCACGCATCAGCCAGGCAAGTTTATCGGCGGCAACAGCCGTTCTCAGGCCATGCGGATGAATATTGGAAAGACAGTTGCGGGCGGAGTCCGGGCAGCCGACCCGTGGCGCATAGGTCAGATAGACACCCATGCTGTTCGCAACACTGAGACCTGGCCTCTCGCCAATCATCATCACAACCATGCTCGCACCCATGGCTGCGGCAATTTCGTCACCGATGGCGACACGTGCCTGTTCGGCGATGACCAGAGGGGCAATGGACCAGTCCTTCAACCGCTCCTTCATGGCGTGATAAAGCGGCACGGCGCCCTCCGCCGCAGCAACAGACGACAGGCCATCAGCGGCGACAAACACCGCGTCCCACGTGCCTTTTTCCAGACCAGCGAGACTTTCTGGCGATAAACGTCGCCCCATATCCGGCCGCCGCAGATAGGTCGGGCGATCCACCGCACGACTATGCACCAGCAGACAGGGCTCTCCCTGCAGCTCCGCCTTCATCGCGTCCACATCAAGAGGTGCGTGCACCGCATCGCGCGCCTGCGCATGTGCGGCCTGAAACGCCAGCACATCCGTACTGCGCTGGGCATTACCGCTGCGTCCAAGACCGATACGGGCGCGGGTCAGCGATCGCAGGTCGTTCCATGGATCGACGGACAGGCGATCAGGCTTCTGAACTGGAGTTTTGTCATGCGCCATGGTCAGGCAATCATCTGGCCGAGACGGGTCTGAGCCGGCGAGAGCGGCAACATCCGGTCACGCACGGCATCGTAAAGACCCGTCTGCTCCAGCCATGCGGCAAATTCCGGTGCGGGCTTCAGTTTCAGGAGATCCCGCAGAGTCAGGATGTCGTGAAACGCCAGGCTCTGGTAATTGAGCATGATATCGTCGGCACCCGGAACCGCGATCAGGAATGAGATCCCTGCCGTGGCCAGCAGAACCATCAGGTTGTCCATGTCGTCCTGATCGGCCTCGGCATGGTTGGTGTAGCAGGCGTCACATCCCATCGGCACGCCAAGAAGCTTGGCGCAGAAATGGTCTTCCAGACCGGCACGAATGATCTGCTTGCCGTCATAAAGATATTCGGGGCCGATGAACCCGACGACCGTGTTCACCAGCAGCGGCCGGAACGCCCGGGCAACGGCATAAGCCCGTGTTTCGACGGTCTGCTGGTCGATGCCGTGATGGGCATCCGCCGACAGCGCCGCGCCCTGCCCCGTCTCGAAATACATGAGATTGTCGCCAACGGTACCGCGCTTCAGCGCCTGCGCGGCCTCGTGCGCTTCCCTGAGGATGCCGAGCGTGACGCCGAATCCTTCGTTCGCCTTCTGCGTGCCTGCGATCGACTGGAATACCAGATCCACCGCGCCGCCACGATTGATGATCTCGATGGTGTTGGTCACATGGGTCAGCACGCAGGTCTGCGTCGGGATATCGTAGCGCTGACGGGCATGATCGAGCATGTCGAGCAGCGCCAGCCCATTGGCCACGCTGTCCGTCGCCGGATTGATGCCGATCACCGCATCGCCGATGCCGTAGAGCAGTCCGTCAAGCGTAGAGGCCGCGATGCCTTTCAGATCGTCTGTCGGATGGTTCGGCTGCAGACGGGTGGCGAGGCAGCCCTCCAGCCCGATCGTATTGCGAAACTTCGTGATGACCCGGATCTTTCGCGCCACACTCATCAGATCCTGATTACGCATGATCTTGCTGACTGCCGCGGCCATCTCCGGCGTGATGCCCGGCGCGACGGCGGCGAGAGTCGCCGTGTCAGTTTCGTGCGACAGCAGCCAGTCACGGAAGCCACCCACTGTCAGGTGGGAGATCGGCGCGAAAGCCTGCTTGTCGTGGGTATCCACAATCAGGCGCGTGACCTCATCCTCTTCATAAGGCACAAGATCCGTATTCAGGAACGTCGTGAGCGGGAGGTCGGCCAGAGCATAACGTGCGGCCATCCTCTGACCGTCCGAGGACGCAGCAAGACCTGCCAGTTCATCGCCCGAACGCTGCGAAGAAGCCGCCGCCAGCAGCTTTTTCAGATCGTCAAACTGGTGGCGTTCACCGCCAAGAGTATGATGGAAACCCATCGTGGAAGCTCCTGAAACTCCAACCCCGGCATGATGCGGCAGCAGTCGGCAATGTGCGCATGATATGCGGTCACCGGCGAAATGATGCGCTTGTGAAACATACCGGATGCGCAGGCGGAATACAAAAAACTCCCCCCGCCGCCTTGCAGGCAGCGCAGTGGAAAAGGCCCTTTTCGACTCATCATTTAAAAAGCATGATTTTTTCGAAATCAGACCCGCCTGAAGACAGGAGTATGACTCAAAAAGAAAAACGTAATCACGCTCGGAGAAAGCCTTAGAAATGTTTTGACATAAAATTTAAAGCGAGAAGGATTATATTTCTTATAACATATTGTAAATAAACAGTTTTATCTTCATTCAATCAGTTGAACGGACATAAAATGATATACTTTTCCCCACCCTACTTCCCTGTCACATCGGCTTCAAAGAAATGAATTCAGCCATGTCGTCCGCTATCCCCTTCATTTTCCTTGATAATGAAGCGTCCTCGCTCACAACGGACAGTTATCCGATCGAAATCGCATGGGTGCGGCAAGACGGCTCAAACGAATGTTTCCTCATCCGCCCGGAACCGGAATGGACCGACTGGTCTGAACAGGCTGAGGCACTGCATGGCCTGAGCAGGGAACAACTGATGAAGGAAGGTCACCCGGCCAGCGAGGTAGCGGCGCGTTTTCTCTGTGATGTGAAAGGCGCCCGGCTGGTCAGCGATGCCCCGCCTTTCGATCGCGCCTGGCTGGAGACGCTGTGCGGGGTTGCCGGGAAGACCACCCCCGTCATCCACCCCGTGCTTGAAGCATGGGTCGAGGCGTTACGCACTCACGAGGGATCATCAGCGCAGGAAGAAGCGGCCCTGCTCACACGCGTCCGCCGCATGGAGGAAAGCCGCCGGAAGCGCCGACACCGGGCGCTGCCGGACGCGCAGGAACTCTGGCGGATATGGAAGGATCTTGGAGGCCGGTGACCGAGGGCGAGTCACCCTCTCCCTCGGGTCATCGCGAAACCGCTGGCTTCAGCGGCTCTTCTTACTTTCTGAGAGGAAGCTCGCCTGTCAGGAACTGAGCGCGACCCAGTCCGAACGACCAGTGCGCATCCTTGTTTTCCACGACGGAAATCATGACGTCAGAAGACTTGATGCCGCACTCCGCCTCCAGACGCTCGGTGAGCAGCCGATAGAACAGGGCGAAACCACCATCGCCACGCGGACGACTGAATACCTGTAGCAGCACCATGTCCTTCGTGCGCGGAATACCGAGGCCGGTATCCTCAAGGATCATGTGAGACGGCTTATGCTCGGTGACGATCTGGTAGCGATCGCCGCGCGGCACCTGAAACGCCTCCAGCATGGCCTCGTGCGTGGTGTCGAGAAGCTTTTTGATCTCGGATTCACTGCGGCCTTCATAGACGTGAAAATGCAGCAGGGGCATGAAACTCTCCTCTGTCCGTTGGAAACGGAACGATGTCAGTCCAGTTCGGCAATCAGCTTGCGAACAGTGGCGACCATGTCACGCAACTGCTCAGGTGTCGAAATGAAGGGAGGGCCAAAGGAGATGGTTTCCCCGGTGCAGCGCAGCAGAACCCCGCTCTTCAGCCCTTTTTCAAAGACTTCAAGACCGCGTGCGCCCGGCGCTCCGTCCTTCGGCTTCAGGTCAATCGCTGCTGTCAGGCCGATATTGCGCAGATCATGCACCAGCGGCAGATCGCGCAGGCTGTGAATGGCTTCTTCCAGCACAGGCTCCAGTGAGCGCACGCGGGCGATCAGGTTCTCTTCCTCCATGATATCGAGAACCGTATGCGCCACGGCCGCCGCCAGCGGATGCCCTGAATAGGTATAGCCATGAGCGAACTCGATGGCGCTTTCTGAGCCGTTCATGAAAGTGTTGTAGATCTCGTCGGTCACGATCACCCCACCCATCGGCACGATCCCGTTCGTGACCGCCTTGGCGAAGGTGATCATGTCCGGCTTCACGCCGAAACGCTGGGCCGCGAAGTTCTCACCCATGCGCCCGAAGCCGGTGATGACCTCATCAAAGATCAGCAGGATGCCGTGTTTGGTGCAGATCTCGCGCAAACGCTGGAGATAACCGATCGGCGGCACCAGAACGCCCGTTGATCCCTGCACCGGCTCGACAATCACTGCTGCAATGGTCGAGGCGTCGTGCAGCGCCACCAGACGTTCCAGATCTTCCGCCAACTCCGCGCCCCATGCGGGCTGACCTTTGGTGAAAGCAACCTTCGCGTGGTTGTAAGGATGGCGGATATGATCCACGCCCGGCACCATGACTGTGGCGAACATCTTGCGGTTCGGCACGATGCCGCCAACAGACATGCCGCCGAACCCGACACCATGATAACCGCGTTCACGACCGATCAGACGGAAGCGCGCACCTTCTCCGCGCAGACGATGAAAACCGATGGCAATCTTGAGGGCCGTATCGACGGCTTCCGAGCCGGAATTGGCGAAAAATACATGCTCCAGACCGGCTGGCGCCATGTTGGCGATGCGCTCGGCCAGGCGCACAGCCTCCGGGTTCGCCAGCTGAAAGCTGGGGGCAAAGTCGAGGGTGTCGGCCTGCTTCCTCAACGCTTCCGTAATGCGGGGCTGGGCGTGACCCAGCGGCGTGCACCACAGGCCCGACAGCGTGTCGAACAGCTTCGTGCCATCTGCCGTCGTGTAATAAGGACCTTTCGCCGTCTCCAGAACCCGGGCCATGCCCTGTTCCCTGACGCGTCGATTGGCCGTGAACGGCATCCAGAACCGGCCTTCTTTCAAGGTGGTGGCACAATCAAATTCGTTCTTCAAATCCGCCATGATCTGCTCCCGCTCGACCCCGCAGCGGGGCCACCTCATTCTGCTTGTGCAGAGAATGTTATGAAATGACAACTTTGTAAAACACGGGAAGGGGGCTGCTGGACGCATGCTTCACGGGCTTCCGTCGTCCGCCATATCGTCCCTTAGAACGACGATCCGGGAGTGCGTTTTTTACAAAATCCACTGTCAATTTCGAGAACAGACTTCATAAATCGCGAAGAGAACAGGTTCCTGCCCTTCTGCCGACTTCCGGATATGCCGCGAACATAAGGGGCCATCCCTGCGTGGAATGCGGAGCAAATCCTGTCTCTCTCCGAAGGGGATATGCTGCGGAACACTCCCTTCCAAAAAAGCTTATCGCGCCGGAGCCAGAACCTCTTGGAGGATGCTGTTCAGCCTTACCGAATAGGCTCTGGGGCTGTTTTCACTTTCCAGCATCCGAAGCGCGCCATGACGGACCGTGTTCCACAGATCCTCATCTGTGTAGAGCGCCACGATCTGGTCTGCGAACCGTTGGGAATCGTTGTCACCACCCGAGACGATCTCAAGGCCGCTGCGCCAGTCGAGCTGGCGGCACAGGAGATCGGACGCCACGACCGGCAATCCATAGGACGCCGCCTCGTGGATCTTGAAGGGGATGCCTCCGGCGAACCGGGTGGGCGCCACGAAAATGCGGTGGGACGCGTAAAGTGCCGCCGCATCCTTAACCGGGCCTACCAGCTCGACACGCGGATCGCGACCCAGCGCACTCAGATCGACGGACGCGCCCCGGAAACCCGCCACGGTGAAGCGGACATCCTCTGGCAGGCGATCCTTCAGCAAGGGCAGGACCTTATCCACGAACCAGATGAGGCTGTCGTGATTGGGTGCATTCGGCTCATGAATCGCCCCGAGGAAGAGCATATCCCGCCGCTCTCCCCATTTTCGGGGTGTCGGCCGGACAGGGCACATATGTCCCAGTTCAGCCACATTCTCATACCCGGCGGCACGCAGGATTCGGACATCCAGCGCGTTGACGGCAACGATCATCCGGCACAGCCAGGCATCGGCCAGTTCGGCCTCCAGCGCCTCATCCAGCGTCTGCGTCAGAGGCTCGCCGAAAAGGTTCGCCTTCAGCACCGTGCGCGGAGCCGTCACCGCCTCGGTATCGAGCACGATTGCCTCGAGTGGCAGTGCTGCGGCCTGTGCCATCAGCACCGGCATCATGCGCCCGATATTGTGTGTCCGTCCGATCCACACGCAGTCATAGGCACCGCTGCGCTCCTGCAGGAATGCCTCGAATGTATCGAAACCGCGATCATGCAGGACTTCGACGTCCGCTGGAAAATCAGCGTAAATCGCTGGCAGCGGCGCCGTTGAGGCATAAATGGGATAGACCGTGACCTGATGACCGAGAACGGCCATTGTCCGCACGATATCGTTGGAACGGACAAAGCCCGAACCCAGACTGCGCGCGGGCACCTGATCCTCGATAAAGAGGATGCGTTTCGCGGAGGGATGCAGCACGCTGCGGGCGCGCGCCGCCAGTCCCGACGCAGGCGGCCATGCCTTACGGATGGTCGCAGCATGGCGCTGACGCAGCAGGCGGCGATCCGCCTCCGTAATGGCGGTGGCATCGCCATCATGCACATCCTCCGACACGATCATCGCCGGTTCATGGACAATTCGGAAACCGGCCTCGCCCGCACCCAGGCAGAGATCGGCAATCTGCATGGCGCTGGCTTCGAAGGCTGCGTCGAACCCGGCCAGCTGTTGCAGCAGCGCACGGTCGATCAGAAACGCAGCCTCGGTCGTGCAGGCGATGTCGCGACGGAAACAAGCTTCCGGCGCGCTCATGTCCGCGCCTTCCAGATAACGTGTCAGCGTCCCGTCACGTCCCAGCAGCACCCCGGCTTCACCGATACGACCGTCCGCGCGCAGCACACGGCCAGCAACGATTCCCACCTGCGTCTTTGTGACGGGAGAGTGACCCTTGAGTTCGCGCAAGGCCGCTTGCAAGGCTCCGTGGGACAATCGCATGCCCTGCCCCAGCCAGAGCACTGCGGAAGCATTCAGATGCGGCAGGGCGGCCTGCAAGGCCTCGGCGTGCGTGGTGGAGCGATCCAGCCGGAGAATACGGATGCCTTTGACGAAATGCTCAAGCCGGGTCGTATCGTCCTGCGATCCGCCATCCACCACGATGACATCCAGAGCACCGGGAAAAGTCATTCGGAGCGCCGACAACGCCGAAAGCGTCAGGGGGAGCCGGTTGCGCGCGAACAGAACGACGCTGACCTCGGCCTCACCGCTGACCGTGAAGTCCAGTGGACGACGCACCAGCAGTGGAATCAGGTTCTCGGCCTTCCTTACAGCCAGCCCCTCAAACATCTTCAGATCCGGACGATCCAGATCCGCATCGAGAGGGCGCTGATGGCGTCGGGACAGCCAGTGAACGAAGACGTCCCGCACCAGTCCGCGCTCGATATCGGAGCGCACCCTTCCTGAGAAGAAATAGGTATTGAGATCCACATCCGGGTGCGGTTTCCGGCGTTCGAACGTTCCGTAATGGACGAAATGATCGTAGGCCGAACGCAGTTTCCCCGCAGCGATCGCATCCGCGATATCGGGGTAAAGGCCGAGATAGTAATCCTCGATGAACCATTCCAGCGCGTTGTAAACGCCTGGAGTGGTGTTGGTGAGGAAATGATGGAGTGCGCTCCGCATCTCACCGGCATTCACGGCGGCGGCCGCTTCAGGATAGGTGTTGAGATACCATTCCGGATCGAAATACCAGCTGACTTTGAACCTGCTCGCCTGTGCCTCGTCGCTCAGAAAGCTGGTGAATGGGCCAGCCGCGGGAATGGTCGTGGCAGACGATGAATCCGGACCGGACACAAGCGCGTTGGCGTAATAGAGATGCGGGTCGAAAAACAGATGGCCGGACCGGAACTCGCGATCGCCATAGCGGAGATAGTGGTCGTAACCGTTGATGACCCCAAGACGGTCAAGTGTCGCCCGGGTCAGATCGGGATAACGCGCGAGATAGGCTGTTTCCGAGAACAGCCAGTGCGGCGACCGGTTGATGAATCCGTCCGACCGATAATGATCAAAACCGGACGCGAATGCTCCCGCCTCGACGGCGGCGGCCACATCCGGGTGCGCCTGCAGATACCAGGCTTCATCAAAAAAGCGATTGGGGGAGAACTTCTCGCGCTTGCCAACCCGCACATAGTGGTCGGCCAGTTCCTCGGCAGAGGCATCCACAAGATCGCCCAGAGCATGTCTGTAGCGGGCGCGGTACCATTCAGCGTCAAATCCTGCCCACAGAGGCTCATTCATGGACTGGGACACAGAATCGGAAGCCACCGGACCTCTCAAAAACAAGCGGGGACAGCCCCGAAAAATACAGACGTCCGCATTTGCCGTGCCAGCGAAAGTCTCAACGCATGGCCGCCGCCAGACTTCAGTTTCGGATCAGCACGACTGAAACGAAGTGTCAGAAAACCACAAAACGTCCCGCAGATCACCCTGTCTTCTGCGTCGTGCTCCGGGAGCGCCACAGCGCCAGAAAATCGACATGCTGGATGATGACTGGCAGGAACCCCGCTTCCCGCGTCAGATCCGCCAGATAGTTGCGGGCCGCCGGAAAAAGCATCTTCGGTGCTTCAACCAGCAGCAGCGGCTCGAACGTCTCCGCCGTCGCGTTGCGCAGCGAGAACAGTCCGGAATAGGTGATCTGAGTTTCGAACAGCGTCGCCGCCTCTCCCCCTTCCACCGGAGCGTCCGCACGCCCCACGCAGTTCATCACCACGTCCACTTCGAAATCGGGCTGGTTCTCAGCGACCTGCCGGGCCATCACGTCCAGCGTCATGGACGTGTTCGGACGAACGGGTGGCCGCGTGTGGATGAGGGCGGAATCAAGGGTCCGGAACGTGACGCCACGCACATACTGCGCACCCATCAGAACCGTTGGAGCGGCCGGGGCCTGTCTGGTTGAACCAGACACGCTGTCCGTCACGTTGCCCGCGCCCGTTACCGATTCCATCGTGTTCTGATCGACCATACCTGAAGGAACTTTCCGTCTTGCTGTAAATCCTTGCGCAAGAGGCCTTAGCAAACTCCCTGCGCGCCGACGAGTGTAACAGTACAACTCTTTCTATTAAATAAAACGTCCCGGCAAACTTCCGAGCGCCAGCATTGGCGAGCAGCCTTGCGGAAGTTCCCTCCGGTGGATCAGCGCAAGAGGGTAAACAGGGGCCAAGTATCTCCGGTCCAGTAAGGAAATGCGCATAAGCCACGGCCTGATCGCAGCGCCACAGACAATCCGACAGGGCTGCTAACCGGGATGCATGCAACACTTGCTGCCTGTCTCTTGCAGCCCATCATGGCCCCCACGACCCGGCTCCTGCCGCGCGTCGCATCCCTGCCCGATTTTGAGGACAGGTCGACGGCAGGCTCGTCACCATTGCGCTTCAGCCCTGTCCACGGAAACAGGCACGCCATGCTGCTCACGAGACCACGCCTTACAAGGTGTGGCAAGGCGGCGCCCTCAGTCTCCGGCAACGAAAAGAATACCGCGCTGCCCGCAGCCGCCTTCATTCAGGCGAAGCGTTCAGGCCGAAAAGACTTTCCCGCAGAGTGTGCTCCATCAAGGGATCTTCTCCCATCAGAAAATCGTCGATAGCCGCGACACGCTGCACCGACAGCGCCGAGACGAGCCACGCCGCTTTCACAGCGCCAAGTTGTCCCAGCGAAACGGACCGCTCCACACACAGCCCCATCTCCAGCAGGCGTGCCCGCGATGTGCCCGGGAGCGCCCCGTCCTCCACCAAAGGCGTTACCAGCTCACCATTCAGCAGCAGAAGGATATTCGAGGCGCTCGCTTCCGCCACGACGCCCCTAAAACCGGGCAGCAACGCATCGTCAAACCCCGCAGCCACGGCGTCCATCCGCGCCATGACCATTGGCAGATAGTTCAGCGATTTCACCCGCGATAGCGGCGATGAGCCATCCCGCACATACCGGCTGACACCAAGTCGCACCGGCTTTAACGGTGCTTGGGTCGCGAGGGCGCAGGTCAGTAGTACCGTCGGTTTCATGTCTGGCGAAGGCAGCAGCCCGCGTGGACCGCAGCCCCGTGTAACGGTCAGTCGCATCGACCCGTGCGCGATGCGGGACGCGGCTGCAAGATCCGCCACCGCCTGCTGCATGAGGGATCGTTGCGGCGGAGGCAGCCTCAGTGTCGCGCAGCCATCCTCAAGCCGGGTCAGATGTCGCTCCAGATGGGGGATCTGCCCCTCCGCTACCCGCATCGTCTCGAACAGCCCGTCGCCCAGCAGGAAACCCCTGTCTCCCGGTGCAATGCGAGCTTCTTCCTCAGACACGATCGTGCCATTCAGCCAGACTTTGCCCGTCATGCGCCAAACACTCCCAGCAACGCCGCCACTTTCAGCCGCATCTCGTCATATTCCCGTTCCGGATCGGATGGCCATGTGATCCCGCCGCCCGTTCCGATCGTCAGCCGGTTGCCGCACCGCTCCACGCTGCGGATCACGACGGAACTGTCCATCGCGCCATCCCGACCGATCCGGAACACGCTGCCGCAGTAAGCGCCCCGCGCCGAACGCTCGATATGATCGATGATCTCCATGGCCCGTTTCTTGGGCGCGCCCGTCACCGATCCCGGCGGCAAGGTTGCTCGGAGCAGATCGATGGCGTCCAGCCCGTCCCGCAACTTCCCCCGCACGCAGGACACAAGGTGATGGACATGCGCGAACCGTTCCACCGCGCAGAGCTGCGGCACCGAGACCGAACCGACTTCACACACACGCCCGATATCATTGCGCATCAGGTCGGTGATCATCAGGTTCTCCGCATTTTCCTTTGCATCCCGCCCAAGAGCCTCGGCAAACCGCGCGTCTTCCTCTGTGGTGTTGCCAGCCTGCGCCGTACCCTTGATAGGGCGCGTTTCAACCACCCCGTCTGGGGAAAGGGAAAGAAACCGTTCCACGGAGGCGCTCATAAGAGAAAAAGGGACCTCTCCCGCGCATCTGAGATAGGCCCCGAACGGAGCGGGGGAGCCCTGTCGCAATGCGGCATAGGTCGCCAGTTCGTCGAAGGGCGGCGGCACTTCGGCATGCCAGCGCAGCGTCAGATTGGCCTGAAAGATGTCGCCTTCCCCGATCAGCCGGATGATCTCCCGTACCGCCGCGATCCATTCTTCACGGCTCATGTCCGGCTGGAACGCCCGATTGGGGGCAGACGCCCGCACGGGCTTCATGGTGGACGGCATGGAAAAATTGCCCACCCGAAAACACCGTTTCTCATACCGGTCGAAGGCCAGCACCGCGTCATAGGACGCTGCGATCAGGTCCGGCGTTTTCGTGTGGTGCCGGGACTGCACAGTTTCCAGCGTCATCCCCGCCCCATAGGACGCCAGCCCGACAAGCCCCCCTGCAAACGGCAATCCTGTCTTCCCTTTGTCAGGAAGACGCCGCTGCATATCCCGCAAATGCTCCCATGCATCGCCTGCGACGGACTGGCCATTCCGTCGGATATGGTCGCCCCGCACCACCAGCGTTTCCTGTGGATTCACGCAGAGGAACGACCAGCGCGACCGCTCTCCGTCCGGCGCGCCGCCACTGTCCAGAAACGCCAGCCAAGGCGCGTCCTTCCATGCCGAGAGGGCCGTCCACGGGTCGATCCAGGGCAGTTCGGTCACGCAGTCAGGGCACATGACCGTTTCATACATGCAGACGGCCGCACGCGGCAGAGGGATGTTTCAGGCTTCCACCAATGTTGCATGTTCCGCTGTCATTCCGCATGCCTCCGGATGATCGACAGTCAGCACCAGACGGTCAACCGGGACAGCCAGCGCCGAACAGCGGCGGAGAGTGATGCAGCACCGCTCCGGTTTCCGACCAGCCAGGAGAGCAGAGACCTTTCAGCACGGTAACAACACCCGCCTTCGTCTCATGAATGGCGTGTGCATCCGTGAACTTCCACTGCACACCGGGGCTCGCATAGGTGCAGAGCAGTCTCAGCGTCACGTGATCCACGTGAAAGCGGCGGCAACTGTCCCCGAAGATACGCTCCAGAGGAAACCGGACGTTCCCGACGCCCGTCAGACGCTGGTACAGCCGCACACGATCCAGCATGTCTTCCACCAGCACTTCGGAACCGGGGGGCGGTCTTGTGCATGAGGCTGCCAGAGCCACCGTCATGCGATCATGAGACGGACGTTTTAACGCCTCCTGAGGGCAGAACAGTATAATTGTTTCCCCGACCAGCGCAGGATCAGCGTGAGCACACCCGCAGGACGTAGCTGTCCTGCGCCCAGCAAATCTTGTCGCTGCGGCGCGCATGATGCTATTGCGAGTCTCTCGCAAGAAGAGCCTCATCCCATGATTGCCCGTTTTCTTTCCAGACGACGTCCACCCGAACCCACGCCGCTTCCCGACCATATCGAGAGCATCCGTCTGGCAGCGCTCAAGGGCGATCCACTGGCCCAGACGCAATGGGGGCAGGCGCTGCTCAGCAGCACGTTCATGCAGGGGGATCCCACCGCAGCGGCCGGCTGGTTCACCATTGCCGCCAGTGCCGGGTTCGGCCCCGCTCACAACATGCTCGGACGTTGTTACCATTTCGGCCGGGGTGTGGAGAAAAACATGCCGAAAGCGGCGGAACATTATGAAAAAGCCGCAGAGCTGGGCGATGAATGGGGGCGATACAATCTCGGTATTCTTCTCCTGCGCGGGCTGGGCGTCGAAGCGGACCGTCCCCGGGCATTCATTCTGTTCCGGGACGCCGCACAGAACGGTCATGCCAAATCCATGAATCTCTACGCCCGTTTTCTCGAAGAAGGGTGGGAAGTTCCGCAGGACCAGCAGGCAGCACTTTCATGGTATCGGCGATCTGCGGAAAGCGGCGATTACCGTGGTCAGCACAATTACGCCACGGCCCTTGCGGAGGCGGGACTTGTCGAAGAGGCCCTTCACTGGTGGCGTCAGGCAATCGAAGACAAGGACATGACACCGGACATCCTGCAGGCCATGCGACGGTCCCTCACCACTCTCGGCACCGAGGGTGATACGGCGTTACTTGCCACGGTGGCGCAGCGGCTCACGACCATCCTCCGGAAGCATGAAGACGCAGGCCCACACTAACCCACACGTTGAACCCGTTTTTGCAACGCTGCCGGTGTTCACCTCCTCCTGTGCGTAGGGCGGCGCAGACAACAGTGCGTGCCCGTTTTCATTGCCGTGAAATGGCGTGCGCCAACGAACACTTTCCGAGAATAACAAACGAAGGCTAAAGAGGCCGCGAGGCCTGCCCCCCCATCTCGAGGCAAGGCGTCTTTATCGGAGAGTATGTTTCATGTTTCCCGAACAGGTCTCGACAGCAAATATCCTGTCCGCCTTCATCTATGTCGTCAGTGCTGTCAGCGTGATTCTCGTTCTGATCGGTCTCGGCCTCGTGGATGCCGGTCTGGTGCGGAAAGACAATGTTCTTCACTGCTGGGTGCAGAAAGTCACGACCTGCGTCATTGGCGGTCTTGCCACCTTCTTTGTCGGTGACGCTATCTGGCAGTGGCAGTTCTATGCCGCCTTCGGTACGCCCCATCCCCTCCGACAGGCCTTTATCGACTGGTGGCTTGGGAGCGCCCCCATGAACACGCCCGCCATCGCGCAGGACCCCAAACTATTTCCCAGCGCCGATACGCAGCAGGTCTTTTCAGTCTTTTTCGTGACATTCGCCATGGCAACCGTCGCCCTGATCCACAGCGGCACGGTCGAGCGCATCCGCAGCGCCCCTCTCTATGTGATGTCCCTCGCGGTCGGCCTGCTTTTCTGCCCGCTTGCTGCCTACCTCACGTGGGGACCGCTTTCCCCCCTGACCAACACGGGACTGCATGATTTCGAGGGAGCTGTGGCCCTCTATGTCTTTACCGGCACATGGACGCTTGTGACAGCATGGCGCATGGGGCCACGCGCGGGAGTATTTTCGCCAGACCCGGAAGGGTTGCAGCCCAAGCCGAGCAACTACGGCAACGTCGCCTCCGGCGCGCTCTTCGTGTTCATGGCTATCCCCCTGATCGCTCTCGGCTCGACATGGATCACACCGGGCAAGAGTGTCTACGGCATCACCATGGCCCAGACCGGGGTGGGTATCGTGCTGAAAAACGTCTTTTGCGCCCTCCTCGGCGGCGGCCTCAGCGGCGCCATCCTCGCGGCCCGGCTGCGCGAGCCTGTCTGGGTGTTTTTCGGTCCCATCGCGGGAGCCGTGATGACGGGAACCATTTTTGACGTTGCCGGTTCACTCGAGAGCCTGACGTTCGGCCTGCTCGGACCAGTTCTCGCGGTGCTGGTGTCACGACTGCTTGTTGCTGCCCGCATCGACGAACCGAAAGTTGCCCCGCTGGCCTTCGGTCCGGGTATTGCCGGATCATTACTCGGTGGGTTTCTCCACTGGGGCACGGCGACCGGCGGTTTCCCGGATCTTCCAGCCCCCTATGCGCTCGGACATGCGCAGATCACCCCGTGGTTGCAACTTGTGGGAATCGGAACCGTCATTCTGCTGGCGGCCGTGCCCGCGTATATTCTGTGCCGTGTGTTCGAGGCGACATCCGGATTGCGCATTTCCCGGGACTGCGAACGCGAAGGGATGGACGCGACATACTGGGGGAAGGCGGATACCTGAACATTGTTGTTTGACAATAGTCTTTCCAAAATTTCTCTGAAAGATATTTTCAGTTCACACCCCGCATCCTGACAAGCCGGCTGATCTTTATACGGCCCCGTGAGCGGGATAATCCGCTCACCCCATAGCGCGTGCTCAGGGGCGCAGGTCGGTGCACGCGCATCCCTTCACCGGGTAACGCCTGCCACCATCCCGCACGCCGGATGGTACCCGCTGTGTCTTGCACATCTGCCTCATTGAAAAATCCGGGTTTCCGTAAAGTATTTCAACGGGTGTGATGGCCAGCACATCCCATCCAGGCATGGGGCGGCTCAGGTCGAAAGCATTTTTAAAACCCACAGCGCACTCAGGGACAGCTACTCGTAGCCCATTCTGTGTCGCGACTGAATTACAACGCCTGATTTTAGGAATTTCTTATAAATGACCACATGGACGCAAACTTCCGATACGAGCATCACCAGTGCCGTAAGTGCTGTCGGAGCAGGCCAGACGCTTCTCAACGGGTGGATTGATCTTGTCGGCAACGTCTGGTCCACAACCGCGCTCTGGTCGGATACCACAAGCGGTGACTATTACCTGTCGTCGATCAAGGAAAGCACACCGTGGACCGGTGGCCCCCTTTACCGCCCTGAGACCGAAGACAGCAAAAACCAGCGACTGAACGCAAGTTTCCGGATCGACAACAACCAGACCATGTGGTTCATGCTGCGCGCAAACCGCAGCACATCGACTTCCGGCTTTACCGGATATCTGGTCAGTATCGACGGCACGGCAGACGCTTCGCGCTATGTGCATATTTTCGCCATGGTCAATGGCAGCACGGCCTCGTCTTCCCAGGTATCCTCAGGCACATTCACCGCCACCAACGGTGGCCTCTACAACATCGATATTCAGTGTCTTCAGGTCACGACCACGACTTCGGAAATCATCGTCCAGATCAATGACTCCACGGGCGCCTCGGTATTCAGCTACGACACAGGAAGCGCCAGTTCTGTCATCAACGCTTCAGCGCTGCAGAACGTCACCGGCTCCACGGGCGTCTGCGTTTACGGAACGCAGAACAATACTGCCGGCATCCAGGAAATTACCGTTTACAATGGTGATGCCGCAGCCACCACGACATCCACGACCTATTCCCTCGCCCTGAATCCCACCTCCCTCCTGCTGGGCGCGTCCTCCACCGTTTCTGCCCAGATGAACGGAACCGGCCCTGCGGCCGCAACGGTCGTCACTCTCTCTGACGGCAGCGCGGGAGGCACGTTCACTCCCGCGACGCTCTCCTTCGCCGCAGGCGTGACGACGGCTCTCACCTCCGTCTACAAACCGGCAAAAAGCGGTACAATCTCTGTCAGTGGCACGAACAATCAGTCCCTGACCAATCCGACGGCCCAGACACTCACCATCACGCCAGTGGCTACCACCTACACGCTGACAGGTTCTTCGTCCCTGACGATCAACACCGCCGGCACCTATACACTCACCCCGAATGCCGCACTTTCGGCCAGTGTGACCGTAACACCTGCCTGCACTCTGGCCGGAACTTTCTCTCCCGCCACCCTTACACTAGCTTCTGGCAGCACGACGGCGGTGACTTTCACCTTCACGCCCACCGCATCCGGCTCCGGCACGCTTTCGACAACCAATAGCGGCACACTCACCAATCCCGCTTCGCTGGCGCTTACGGTCAGCAGTCAGGCGACCGCTCCTTCCGCGCCAGCCTTCACCCTGACGGCCGGTTCCGCTCAGGTGACAGTCAACGTCACAGCATCCGCTTCAAACGGTGGCGCAACCATCTCGGGCTACCCGATTTACGTTGGTTCCAGCGCGGGAGGCGAAAGCAGCACGCCGGTCACCACCCTCACCAGCACCGGTTCCTATGTCATCACCGGCCTCACCAACGGCACGCCCGTCTATGTGAAAGTTGGTGCTACCAACAGCGTCGGAACAACACTGGCGAGCGAACAGACGGCAACGCCCGTAGCGCCCGTCAGTGGTGGCACAATCACTGTCGATTCACCCGCGTTCCTGTTTTCACCGGGAAACTGGTACGGCGACACCGGCCGTGCTGGCTCTTCCTGGAGAAGGACCTGGAATGTCGGCGCCTATTTCGTGTTCACCTGGACAGCGTCCGCCAGTCCGAGCGCGACCCTGCATCTGGGACCGACCGGCACAGGCGCTTATGTCACGCTTTATGTGAACGGCGTCGCCGCCACCGTTTCCGCCGCCGGGGATGTGAAACTTTCGAACATTACAGCATCCTCCGAGAATGTTCTGTTCGCCATCATGGATTACACACCTCAGACAACGCGCTGGAGTATGGGAGCCAACAACCTCGTTGTTTCCGGTATCACACTGGATACGGCCTCCAGCGCCGGGACATCCGTGGCTGGCAGCAAGGGCTGGGTCAAACTGATTGGCGACAGCATCACGGAAGGCGTTGAAGCCAACAACAACAAGAACGAAATTATCTACGGCTACGCTTTTCAGGTTCTTCAGGGCCTGCGCAACGAGGGATACGAAGTCTGCGTCTCCGCCTGCGGTTATTCAGGATATCTCGTACCCGGAGACAGCACCGGCGATGTGCCGCCCTATTATTATGTGTCCGGCTCGACGTCCGGCACAGGCGGAACATACACCGACAGCAAGAGCCGCTGGAACAAGATCGATGCGAATATCTCCGCACTGGACAGCGTCAATCATCTTTCGGCATACGGCACCACTGGCACGGAGCCCGCGGCGATCGCCGTGAACTACCTGACGAACGAAGCGCTCAGCAACTACAGCCAGTCAGATGCGCAGGCGGCGATGACCCAGGCCATGATCGCCCACAGAACCGCCGCTCCGGATGCATGGCTGTTTCTCATCGTGCCTTTTGGTTTCCACTATTCCGGAAAATACGATCCGTCTTGGCTGACCGTTTTCAACAATGCCGTACAGGCTTACAAGACCGCATATCCGACGGACGCCCGCGTCGCCGTCATCGACATCGGCTCCGATTTATCCAATACCCTTCAGAAGAATCAGGGATGGTACATTTCCGCCTCTGACGACGTTCATCCTCTGGCACCCGGCCATGCTCTCATTGCCCCGGTTGTGCAGGGTGCACTCATGACGTCAATGGAAGGGCGCAAAAGCCAGTCCTATACCTTCTACTGATCTTCAGAATGGGAGAAAACCATGCTTTTGCCCCAGATCACGGGGCAAAAGCATGGCCATTCTAAAAGAAACGAACTGCCTGCATTTTTAACGGCACATTTGCTCCAGCTCCATAATCCCGGCAAACAGCCTCCATGCTGCTGTTCATTCGCCTTCTCAGTCTCGTTCTGCTTCTCGCGCCCCTTGCTGCACACGCCTCCTGCGCGGATCATTTCGCGGCACAGGCACAGCCGACGTCTTCCCGACAACTGATATTTCTCTGCTCATCAAGCTTTGCAATCGGCTACTCCCCTCAGGATCGGGAAGCCGCATGGAGCGCCGAGCATCTGACGGCAGACATAATCAATGAGGCCGACTCCCTGAAAGGACGCTCTGATTTTCAGGAGGATCTGCGTCTGCCTCTCAATGCGCGATCCGAACTTTACGATTACAAGCGATCCGGCTGGTCACGGGGACACCTTACTCCCTCCGGAGATGCGCCGACATCCCCAAGCCGCAGTGAAACCTTCATGCTTTCAAATATCGTCCCACAGGCCGCCCGACTGAATTCAGGTGCATGGAATCATATTGAAGCCAGAGTTCGCAAACTTGCGCTGCGCCAGAAAAATATTTATGTCATGACCGGCCCCGCATTTCGGGAATCACACGGCACGATCGGGCCAGATCATGTCAGGGTGCCGTCTTCAATCTGGAAAGCCGTCTATGTGCCGACAATGACGGCGGTCTCAGTTATCGTCTGCAAAAACACAGCGCCATACCGTTGCAACAGCGTGAGCCTCGACTCTCTGGAACGCGTGACCGGTATCGACCCTTTTCCGGGTCTTTCATCCGCTGAACGCAGCAGAAGCAAAATTCTTGATCACTCGCTCCTGTTCTGACCTTCACTGATATTTTGCAGAGACAGGTTCAGGTTCGGCTTCGACTCATGACCCGTCGCCAAACCTGAGTAGCAGAGATATTTTCAATGTGATGAACACACCAGAGCGTTATGCCATCAGCGATTCTCACGCCGAGAGATAAGCGCGACCCCCGACCTGTCCGCTCAGGCTGCGAAACTGGGCAACAGCACGACGGACAAGTTCCCGTCGCTCATTCAGAACCTGATTATGCAAGGAGCGGACGCTGTCGTGCGTCGCGTAGAACCGGTGGCGAGTCCGGTTGGATTCGAGAATGATGGTCCCGACAAAAATTCCATCAACTTCAACGGTTTGAGATTCATACATGATCAAACTGCCTTCCTGATCTTTACGACCGGCCGACAGATGACTGCCGGCAATTTCAGCCCTGAATGACACCTTGTACGGCATCGCGGAACATGGCCCGACATCGGACCTCGCGACACATTCGATGGTATATCATGTTCATTTCACGCGATCTTTTCAAAAAGACCCTCCCCTGAGAGTGCGGCCATTGAGACAAAGTCTCGGGGGGCGGTCAAGATAAAACACCCAATACGTATCATTAAATTTGTAAAACCATAATTTCACTAATATCTATGATTATTTAAGCTTTCTCGTTGCAGCAAACTACCCGATACAGGCCCTGATAAGAAAGCCCCCATATGGGCTACCCTCTTCAAGTTATTTTGAATGTTATTAGATAAAATAATAAAACTGTAAAAATTACCGACATTCACCCCATTCACCAGCCACCTGAGACCGGAGGCTTTCAGGCAGCCTGCGAATAAAGCAGCTGAGACAGAATCTTTTCCCGCAGGACGATCATCTCAGGCGCATTCCTGTCGCGTGGAAAAGGAGCACTCAGCACAAGATCAGAAAGAATGGCCGAGGAGCCCTGCCCACCCAGCGTCACGATCCGCGTCCCCAGCAACAGAGCCTCATCCACATCATGCGTGACCATGATCGCCGTGAAGCTCCGCTCTTTCCAAAGGCGATGCAATTCCGTCTGCATCGTCAAACGGGTCAACGCATCCAGCTTTCCCAGAGGTTCATCCAGAAGCAGCATTTGCGGCTTATTGACCAGCGCCCGCGCAAACGCGACACGCTGCGCCATGCCGCCGGACAACTGGTGCGGCCACGCTTTCTGAAACCCTTCCAGCCCCACCAGCCGGACAGCCGCATCGACAGCCGCATCATCGCGTTTTCCGGAAATATCCTGTGACAGAGCTATATTCTGGCGAACCGTTCTCCAGGGATAGAGCGTCGGGTCCTGGAACATCAGAATGCGGTCCGGTCCCGGTCGGGTGATGGGAGTGCCGTCCACCTCGATCCACCCGTCATTCGGCGATTCCAGCCCGGCGATCAGACGCAATAGGGTCGATTTACCGCATCCGGAGGGACCAAGCAGCACAACGAATTCACCCGGCTCCACACGCAGATTCAGGTCGGCCACCACCTCCCTGTACACACCCTCCAGCCTGTATCCATGACGCACGCCGCCAAGATGCAGCGTCACGCCTTCAGCGCGCGGCGTTACCATTTCAGGCCGTCCTTCTGCCACACCAGTATCCTGTCCCGAATACGGAACAGCAACGTAATCAAGCCCGTGCACATGACGGACATGACCAGAAGCGCCGCATACATATTGGGATAGGCCGCCCAGCCCTGCGCCCATTGCATGTAGAACCCCAGACCGGCTTTCACTCCCAGCATTTCGGCCACGACAAGCATGGCGAAGGATGCACCGAGTCCCATGAACAGACCAACGAAGATCTGAGGCATGGCAGCCGGCAGCGCCACGCGGAAAATAAGAAACCGCTCACTCGCCCCCATTGTCCGGGCGACGTCATGAAACGCCGGATCGACCGCCGAGATTCCGGACCACGTCAGAACCGTCACAGGAAAAGCCGCCGCAAGCGCCATCAAGGCCTCCCCCGCGAGCCAACTCGACGGACTGAGCACAAATGCCAGCGGCAACAACGCCACAGGAGGCAGAGGGCCAATCGCGCGCAGGACCGGATGGGCCCAGTAGCGAAAACGCGCGAACCGGCCAAGACCTATGCCCGCTGCGATACCCAGTAGCGAACCGATCGAATAACCCACCACCAGCAACCCGAGCGAATGAAGCAGAGAATTACCCAGCTTCGACCAGTCGGTGATGAACACGTCCAGCAGATCCTGCGGTGTCCCGAAAAACGGACGCGGAAGAGCCAGCAGTTTTGCCTGCGCCACCTCCCATGCCCCCAGTCCCGCGCCGAGCGCCACGGCCCACGCCGCCCGTTCCTTCAGAAGCCGCAGCGCCGCCGCTCCCAGAAGCAGCACGCCGATCAGGACGAAACCGACCGCCAGCACGTTGGTATCAGGAAAATCATCAGCATCGGGCCATCGCCATGTCAGCAGGGCTGATACCAGCCACACCGGACCGGCCAGCCACGCCGTAACAGACACCGATCCCAGCCGACGCGCCCCCACATTCTCTGGCGCTGCTGCCAGATAAGTAGTCTCCGCCCCGCTCATGACGCGAACAGGTCCTGCGTCACCCGCGCCGCGTAGCGCGTCGTGTCCAGAGAAGGCCGGAACACGCCCACGCCTTTCAGGGCTTCGGCATAACGGACGATCTCGTCACGGAATGAACCGGCAAGTGCCTGATGATGATGGCCCTGCATGCGGATCATGGCCGCGAGTTCCTCAGCCGGGACTTTCGGCGCGAACGGCTGGAAGATCCGCCCTGTTTCCTCTGGATTACAGGCCACCCAAGCACCGGCATCCAGAATGGCCCGCGTAACGGCGCGCGCGACATCCGGCTCCTCACGCACCAGACTGCCGCGCAGACCGATGACGCAGCAAGCGGTATGCGCCCACGCCCCCGTCATGTTGCTGTCGATATCGCGCAGGCTGGACTGTTTCCTCTGCATCCGGCTGTACGGGTCGGCATCGGAAATTGCCTGCACTTCGCCGCGCTGAAGAGCCAGCGGAAGAAGATCGGGCGGGAAAGCACGCCATGAAACGTCCGTTTCAGGGTCCACGCCAGCTTCCTTGAGTCGTATGGCAAAGAAATTGCGATCGGGGCCACCGATGTCGGTCACGCCGACAGTCTTCCCTTTCAGGTCAGCGAGCGCCCGGATGGCGCTGTCATTCGGCACCATCAGATACATGCAACCGGCATGCAGTCCCGCAACCAGCTTCACATCGAACCCCTGCTGAAGCGGCTTGAGCCAGCGTAATGCCATGCCGGGAGCCCCATCGGCCTTGCCCGTGGCGATCGCCTCCAGCAACTGATCCGTCGCACCGCCGAAATTCACATAGTCCACGTCGATATTATATCGCGCGAAAAACCCCTTCTCCTTCGCGACCGGCACCGCCGCCACGCAAATGGACGTCTCGTTCCATGCGATGGACAGCTTGCGCGGCTTTGCCAGCGGTTTCACCTCTCCCGCGATGGCCGCATGACAGTCCTCGCCATGAGCGCCAGCGGCAGACATGGCCTCCTGCGCCCAAAGGGGTCGCGCCATGACAGCGCCGCCCACACCCAGCAGGGAAGAGGCGAGAAACCTTCTGCGAGAAGACGAGCCTGTGAACGACATCAAATCTCAGTCCTGTCCGGAACCAGTCCGGAACGTTGATGGATGAACCAACGGAAGATGGTGAAAAGCCCGGGCGAACCACGCGAGGGCAGCATGGCTCGGATTGCCCAGAGCAATCGCCTCCACGGAACAGAACAGCACATCATGCGTGCCGGATGTCCGCACGTCGCCGATCGAACAATCCAGTGTTACAACAGCATCATCGAGGAGTGGGGCTCCGGTATGACCCGTGCGCCACACGCCCGAAGCAAACTTTTCATCGGACGCCCTGCGACTGCTGGCGAAAACACCGGCCATCTTGTCATGGCCCTGCCCAAGAATGCTGATGCCCACGACACCGTTCTGCAAAAAAGCTTCATGCGAACGATTGCTGCGATTGAGGCACACCAGCACCGTTGGAGGTGTGTCGCTCACGCTGCTGATGGCCGACACCGTCAAGCCATGCCGTCCCCCCGGCCCATCCGTCGTAACCAGTGTCACCGGCGCACCGAGGCGGCTCATCGCTTCACGAAACAGATCCGGAGCAAGCGACGAGGCCGCAAGGGTCAGCACATCTTCAGGCGGCATGGGAGGCTCCTCGCTGCGTGAGGCCAAGCGCCGACAGGATGCGCTCACTTTCCGTGCGATCCATCCAGTCCGGCGACACATCGACAAAGCGTACGACACGACCCCGACCGATGACGACAACCGCGGGCTTGGGAAGTTCCCATGTCTCTTCAAGGCCATTCAGGGCGGCGCTGTTTCCACCTTTCGACACAGCCGCCTGACGGGACGGTTCATCAAAAACATAGGTAATGCCCAGAGACCGTGCGAAAGCCAGACCCGTGTCGGATGCAACGGGGAATGGCAGATCATGGCGCACCGCGATCTCGGCCAGCGCCTGCGGCGGCTGCGGTGAGATGGCCAGCAGGGGAATGCCCGCAGCGGAGAGCGCGGGCCAAAGCGTGTCGCGATAGTGAGGCAGGGCAATGTTGCAGGCAGGACAACCGGCGAAACGGAAAAACACCAGGACGGCCGGTCCTTTCGCGACCAGCGTGTCCAGAGAAATGGTGCCCCCGTCAATCGTGGGCAGCGACGTTTCCGGCAAAACGTCATTCTCCTGAACGACGTGACCGGCAGTCCCGTGCTCGTCAATCAGCGTCCTGCGCTGGTTGACGTTGATGGCCAGCGCCTCGGCCGACCATGTGCGGACGCGCTCATCTTCCAGAGCGCGGAATTTCGTGCGGAGAGGCGACAATGCATTGGATGATGTCATGGGAGAACTCGAAACAGGAATGGGATGGAGCCAATCCTGCCGTGAAATCCCGCTGAACTCATAAGAAGTTCTTGTCATCAATCGGTTGAGCAACACTCAACCTCCCGCCGCTGCGGCCAGAAGGTCACCAAGCTCGTTCGCCGCATCCGCGAGATGATTGCGGCGCACCAGAATGGTTTCGATCTCCGGCACGGCAGGCAGCGCATCGCCCGTGATGGTGGGCAGACCCTCTGCCGTGGCGAAGCGCCGGGTGCGGCAACTGACACCAAGGCCGCCCCGCACCCCCGCCCGCAGAGCCGGCAGGTTCGGCGTTTCCAGAACCAGTCGGTAATCACGACGTTCCTGCGTCAGCGCCCGGAGCGCCGCATCACGAAAACGGCAGGGTGGCTCAAGAAGAACAAGCGGAACTTCCGAACGCTCCGCAATCTGAGGGTCCCCGATCCATGTCATCCGGTCATGACCCACCACCTTCCATGTGGCGCCGGAGCGGTCTCCATGCTGACCGAGGCAGAGCACCAGATCGAGCCGCGACCGGTCGAACATGTCCAGCAGTTCGGCTGAGCCACCCACGCGCACCACGAGCCGCGAACGCGGATGGGCGAGACGGAACTGGCCGAGCACATCCGGCAGCAGCGTGTCGGCAAAATCCTGCACCATCCCCACCGTGATGGGGTCCGGCTCCGCATCCTCCCCGAGCGTGCTCATGATGCGGTCGTTGAGCGCCAGAAGCTGCCGGGCGTAACTGACCAGTTCCTCTCCTATGGGGGTGAGGATCAGCTTGCGGCCATCGCGCTTGAAAAGCTTCTGCTGCAGCACGTCTTCCAGCCGCTTCATCTGAAGGCTGAGCGCGGACTGGGTCAGAAAAATGGTTTCCGTGGCCTGAGCCATGGAACCGGCCTCCACGATCGCCACGAACGAACGGAGCAACTCCGTGGGCACATTGCGTGCCATGCGCTGAGGCAGCGAATGACCGGACTGGGACATGACAGAAACTCCGCCCCGCGACTCTTCGGGGGTCATATTAACGAATGTGAAGTGCGTATTGAGCATTCCTTGCTTGCTTTAATTCATTTTTCAAGCGTTAATTTTGTTATAAACTATTTTGTATAGTGAAATTAGGAGTCGACATGCCCGTGGAATTCATCGGCTATATCGGAAGCCGCAACCAGTCCGAGATCATTCCCCCGTCCGGCCCAACCGTGAATGCCAAGCATATCGAGACAGCAGCGAAAATTCACGAAAATGGTGGATTCGACCGCGTTCTCGTCGCCTTTCACTCAAATTCACCCGAAAGCATCCTCATCGCGCAGCACGCCTCATCCGTAGCGCGTGATCTGGGACTGCTGATCGCCCATCGCCCGGGGTTCAATGCACCGACCATCGTCGCGCGGCAGCTCGCGACGCTTGATCACCTCACGAAAGGTCGCGTCGCCGTTCATATCATCACTGGCGGTAGTGATTTAGAACTTCAGGCGGACGGCGATCACACGACCAAGGCCCAGCGCTATGCCCGCACGAGTGAATATCTCGACATTGTGAAGCAGGAATGGAGCGCCACCACCCCTTTCGACTACAAGGGCGAATTCTACGATGTGAGAGGAGCAAACTCCCTCGTCCGTCCCTATCGTGACAGCGGCATCCCCGTCTATTTCGGCGGCTCCTCCGCTGAAGCCATCGACGTCGCAGGCAAACACGCCGACGTTTATGCGCTGTGGGGTGAAACATACGAACAGGTTGCCGAGACCGTCTCCCGTGTTCGCGCTGCGGCGGCCCGTCACGGTCGCACGCCTCGCTTTTCACTGTCCCTCCGCCCCGTGCTTGCGGAAACGGAAGAAGCCGCGTGGGCACGCGCCGACCGTATCCTTGAAAAAGCACGGGATCTTCAGGATAAAACCGGCTTCACCCGGCCCACAGTGATTCCAAACGAAGGCTCACGACGCCTGCTCGAAGCTGCCTCCCAGGGTGGCCGTCTCGACAAGCGCCTGTGGACAGGTATCGCGGCCCTCACAGGCGCGCGGGGCAACTCCACCTCACTGGTCGGCACCCCTGATCAGGTCGCCGAAGCCCTGATCGACTACTACCGCCTCGGCATCTCCACCTTCCTGATCCGCGGTTTTGATCCGATCCTGGATGCCTATGAATATGGACGTGACCTGATTCCCCGCGTCCGGGAACTGGTGGCCGCCGAGGATGCGCGGTCGGCCAGTCACGCGGCCTGATATCCCATGCTGGAGTTCGCCAGACGCCCGGTTATCCTGAATCAGATCGGTGGAAGCATGACCACCGTTCTTGGCGACTATGCTGACCGCATCGACGTCATTTCCGGAGACCGCGACGCGGCGGAACCGTGGAAAACGGGAGGCGCGGACATCCTGCTGACCGGCCCCTCCCGTGCATGGGCGAAGGCGCCTTCCACTCCTCCAACGGACTGGAAAGATGGACCACGATGGGTGCAGATCGCATCTGCTGGCATTGACAGTTTTCCTGACTGGGTGCTCAGCGGTCGGCACGTGACATGTGGGCGGGGAGACGCCGCCACACCCATTGCCGAATTCGTCCTATCGGCACTCCTGGATTACGAACGCGATATCGACCGCCTGCGACCCACATCTCCCCGGGAATGGGAAGCGGCGGCACAGGCACTCCGTAAGCGGCCCGAAACCGGCACGCTGCATGGACGGACGCTCGGACTGGCCGGATATGGCGCGATTGGGCAGGCCATCGCTGTCCGTGCCCGTGCTTTCGGAATGCGTGTGCAGGTGCTGCGTCGGAGCCCTCTCACGGCTACGTCCGGCGAAATCGAACCTGTGCAGTCGTTGACGGACCTCTTCCGGCAGGCGGACCATCTCGTTCTCGCCATGCCTCTGACACAGGAAACCCGGGGCATCGTCGACAGGGAAATCCTGCAACAGGCCAAACCGGGTCTGCATCTCGTCAACATCGCCCGTGGTGCCCTGATCGGTCAGGATGCTCTCCTGCATGCGCTCGACGCAGGCCGCCCTGCCTTCGCCACACTGGACGTGACGACGCCCGAGCCGTTGCCCGCCGACCATCCATTCTACACCCACCCGCGCGTAAGACTGACACCTCACATAAGCTGGGCCGGCCCCCATGTGCGTGAAAATCTTGCCCGTCGCATCAGCATCAATCTGGACCGCTATCTGCGTGGCGAGCCGCTTCTGGACACCATAGACCCCACACGCGGCTACTGACCGTGTGAAGAAAGGATCAGTGCGATGAACGTCATTTCTCCTGTCGAAACACAGGCGCGTGTGCGCCGTCTGGTACCCCGCGCTCCTGCGGCATCCCATGAAGAGGAACGTCTGCATCGCAAGCAGCGTCTTGCCGCCACGTTCCGGCTGTTCGGTCGTTATGGCTTCGATCAGGGACTGGCAGGTCATGTGACCGCACGCGATCCGGAATTTCCCGATCGTTACTGGATCAATCCGCTCGGCGTCCATTTTTCACAGATCCGTACATCCGACCTGCAACTGGTCGACCATGATGGTGCGATCCTGATCGGCAACAGACCGATAAACACAGCGGGTTTCACAATCCATTCCGCGCTTCACAAGACACGTCCGGATGTGATCGCCGCAGCACACACGCATTCCACCTATGGCAAGGCGTTCTCCGCGCTCGGAACAGAACTTCTTCCTCTCACTCAGGATTCCTGCGCTTTTTACGAAGACCATGCTGTTTTTGATCCGTTTTCCGGTGTGGTGCTCGATGACAGCGAAGGAGAACGGTTGGCCGAAACGCTCGGCTCACGCAAAGCCGTGATCCTGCAGAATCACGGCCTGCTGACTGTGGGCGATTCCGTGGAAGCGGCCGCATGGTGGTTCATTACGATGGATAATGCCGCTCACGCACAGCTTCTTGCACAGGCCGCAGGTCCCGTGAAACCCATCGCCGCCGATATCGCCCGCAAGACAGCCGCTCAGGTGGGAACGGATCTCGGTGGATATTTCTCGTTCCAGCCCCTCTGGGACTGGATCGTCGCGCAGGAACCCGACCTTCTCGACTGACATATGACACACTCCTGCTCCGGAACAGTTCCCATGACCCAGATTTCCCCACTTCGCGACTTTGTCGTCGGTCTTACGAAACTCTACGATGAAGGTCTCGATCCTCAGACCCTTCAGGTAAAAGGCGCCGATCTGCTGCGCACCCTCGTTTCTCGCGATAACTGGCTGCCCGATGAATTCGCTCGCCCCAATCCAGAACGCTACAGCCAGTATCTTCTGCATTGCGATCCGCTGGAACGCTTTTCGGTCGTAAGTTTCGTGTGGGGTCCGGGCCAGAAAACCCCCCTGCATGATCATCGTGTCTGGGGCCTGATCGGGATGTTGCGTGGCCGTGAGAGCGAGACTCAGTTCGAACGTGATGGAGACGGTCGTTTTCGAGCCACGGAAAAATCCTTTCTGGAACCGGGAGAGGTCGCATCCCTCACACCGGGCGTGAACGATTACCATCTGGTCGCGAACGCACTCACCGATGAAGTCTCCATTTCCATCCATGTCTATGGCGACAATATCGGCGGCGTCTCCCGCGCAACCTACGACCCTGAAACCGGCGAGGAAAAGACGTTCATCTCCGGTTATTCAAGTGAGGAAACCCCTAATCTCTGGGACCGCTCCCGTGAAAGAAAAGCCGCATGAACGCGATCTCTCCTGCCACTTCCGTGCAGATTACCGAAACGCTGCCTGAACAGGTCCGGAAATCCCTGCGCAGGGGCGCCGAAATTGCCCTTCTCGATGTAAGGGAGGAAGACCCATTTGCGAGCGGGCATCCTCTTTTCGCAGTCAATCTGCCGCTGGGCAGAATCGAAGAACGCATCGGCGCGCTACTCCCGCGCAAAACCGTTCCTGTCGTGATCTATGATAATGGAGAAGGGCGTGCACATCCGGCCGCGATTCTTCTCCGGCAACTTGGCTACACACAGGTTACCCTCCTTGCAGGCGGTCTTGAGGGATGGAAAGCCTCGGGTGGCGAACTGTTCATCGACGTCAACGTGCCGTCCAAGGCCTTCGGCGAACTGGTCGAACATGTACGGCACACGCCCTCCCTTCCGGCTGAAGAGGTGCATGAACGCATCGCGCGCGGAGATGACTTGGTGATCCTCGATGCGCGCCGCTTCATAGAATATAATGTCATGTCCATTCCGGGTGCCCAGTCGGTACCCGGCTCGGAACTGGCGCTCCGGGTCAGAGATATCGCTCCGTCTGTCAACACCACCGTGATCGTCAACTGTGCCGGCCGCACCCGATCAATCATCGGCACGCAGTCTCTAGTCAATGCCAAAATCCCCAACCCCGTCTTCGCGTTGCGAAACGGTACAATCGGCTGGACACTTGCCGGCTTCGAGCTGGATCATCATGCAACCCGCAATGCGCCGGAACCGTCAGAAGACAATCGGCTCGCCGCCCGATCCACAGCAGAGGAATTGGCGGAGCGCGCAGGCGTGCGCCTCATCACGCCCGCCGAACTGGAAACCCTGGCACATGACGACCAGCGCACGCTCTATCGTCTGGATGTCCGCTCCCCCGAAGAATATGCTGCTACCCATCTGCGTGGCTTCCGCTCAGCTCCCGGCGGCCAGCTTGTGCAGGCGACCGACGAATGGGTCGGCGTCCGGCACGGCACCATTGTCCTGACCGATACGGATGGCGTCCGCGCACGGATGACAGCTCACTGGCTGCGACAGCTTGGCTGGAAAGAGGTGTATGTTCTGGATGACTGGAGTGGTCTGGAACATGAGAGCGGATCGGAACCGCGTGTGCTGGCTACTCCCCTTCCGCAAACGGAGATCATCACGGTTGATGCGCTGGCGACATCACTGGCATCGGGATCGCCGCCTCTGCTTCTGGATGTCGCCGCCAGCCCCGCATTCCGGAAAAGCCACATTCCGGGGTCATTTTTTATTATCCCCACGGACCTCTCGTCAGTCTCTCGTATCCGCGATGCTGCTGAAATCGTCCTGACATCGCCTGATGGCGTAAGTGCCCGTTTTACCGCAGCGCGTCTCGCATCCTCTGGACAAAAAGTGCGCGTGCTTGAGGGTGGAACACAGAACTGGCAGGCTGCCGGTCATCCTCTTGAAAGGGGATTAACGCACGAAAACAGCCTTTCCCAGCCGATCGATGTCTACAAACGTCCTTATGAAGGCACCGATAACGGCCATGCAGCCATGCAGGCCTACCTCGACTGGGAGTTTGGTCTTGTCGCGCAACTCGAACGCGATGGCACTCACGGTTTTAATGTGCTCGAATAAAGATACTGCTGCCATTGAGATAAATAAAAAGGAAGCCTCGTTTCGGCTTCCTTTTTTTATGGTGTCATAACCAGAAAAACGGAGTTTTGGTTTTGCGACAAACGACCGGATTTCGTTCGCTCTGATCCCTTGCGCCTGCAAAGAATGAATCGGAGAAGATTCCCATTTTATCACGATTTTTTAGGCACAATAACAGAACCCATCTCTCTAATGGATGGGCTTTATTCGACAATCCCTACTTACTTCTTCTACAGATCGAACCGAGCACTCAGAGTCACGGTCCGCGGTGCGCCGGGGAAAAGATTCCGGTTTCCACGACTCAGCCAGTACCGAACATTACCGATATTCTCGACAGCTGCCCGGAAGACCATCGGGTGTCCTCCAACATTCATCGCGTAGGAAGCACCGACGTTCCCCACAATGTAGGAAGGCAGGTGGATCGTGTTGGCAGCATCAAACCAGCTGCGTGAAACGAAATTGAAACCTGCATTGACACTGAGTCCCTTGATCGGGCGTATCCGATAATCCGTATTCAGCGCTGCCTGAAAAGGTGCGACGGCTTCCAGCTTGTGGCCTTCATATCCAACCGCCGCTTTCACATAGCGGGCATCCAGATAGGCCAGACTGCCATTCAGGTTCAGATCTCTGGTGAGCAGCCATGAAGCCGATGCTTCCACGCCCTGATAACGGGACGTTCCATCCTGCACATAATAATTCTGTGCATTCGTATAGGCGGCGCCGGTATCCATACGAAACACAGCGATGCTGCCACTGAAAGTCTTACGCTGCACCTTGACGCCCAACTCATACTGAGAACTGCGGATCGGGCCAAACACCTGCATGTAATTCACGTTGGATGAACCGCCCTGGCCACCAGCCTGCATGGCCTGCACCCAGCTGAAATAGGCATTGATTTCCGGCGTGATCTTGTAGCTCAACGATACGACAGGTGTGACCGGATTGTTCCGGTGGGCTGCCGTTCTGGCACCGGTTTTCGAGTAATCGTTTTCCATGTAATCCGTGTAACGGGCTCCCGCCATCAAAGACCATTTTCCATATGTGAATGTATCACTCCAGAAGGGCGCTACCTGCTGATAGTCGATATAGCGATACATCTTGGGATTAAAGTCTGTTGCATTCGTAATAATTGGTCGACCGTCATGGATATTTCCATATTCGATCGGTCCGACTGCCCCAGAATTGGCATCTGCATCAAACATCTGCCGAAGCCATGTGATACCAACAATCACATCATGGTGGATTGGCCCCGTGATGAAGTGTCCCTGTGTGATGGCATCAACCTGATGATAGGTCAGAACACGCTTCTGCTCGAATGCCTGATTGTAATACTCACCGTCAGGATTGGTAAAGGTAATCTGATTGGAAGGAAACTGCTCATCGAGATGCGTATAGCCATATGTCAAGCTTGCAGACCAGTTGCTGGCGAACTCCCAGTCAAATCCTGTACTGAACCTTTTCATATCGTTCGTTTTCCAGGAGTCCTTCGCTCCGAATTCCGACCGTCCGCTAATGGTATGGACAGCACCCACACCATTTGCAGAAGCAATCGTATTCACCATACCTTTCTGTAAGGTATTCATGTAAAAACTATTGAAATGCCAATGCAAGGTATCGGTGATACGCACGTTGGTCGTAAACGAGGTCGAAAGATTTCTCAGGAAACTGCCGTTGTATTGATTGCCGACCTCGCTTGCGAAGGTGAGGCGTGTCTGGATGCGATGAGCATCATCCAGAGAACCACCGACATCAAGCATCTGTCGGAAAACCGAGTCCGAACGATAGCCAGCTTCCACTGTAACTTTTCTGTTTTCTACCGGTGCTTTCAAACGATAATCCAGAACGCCACCCGGCGACCCAAAACCGTACATGAAAGCCGAGGCACCCTTGAATACCTGAATAGTATCGAAATTACCGAGGGGCAGATCAATATACCAGTAAGGAATGGCCATTCCATCGATCTTGTAACCGTTGGTCCAGTCCAGATTGAGTCCACGAACCCGCACGCTGGAACCGGATGCAGTTGCCGTCCCGTTGGAGTTCGCCTGCACGCCGGGTTCGTACCGCATGACATCGTTGATGTCGCTAGCCTGCATCGCCTCGATTTTGGCAGCCGAAACCGAACTTACGGAAAAAGGCGTATCAAACTCGGATCGATTCCCAAGCGCTCCCAGTGGAACATGGCGCGCAAGGCGTGGTGCATTACGCGCTGTTCTGATCGTGATTGTTTCCGAACCACCCACGACCGGTTTATGAGTGACAGGTGGCTTCTGAATATTCTTTTGCTGGCTTGCAGCGTGAGCAGCATGGCTGGTCGAGTCATGTGAAGTCGCTGCATGAGCAACAGAAACACCGGACAGCGAGGCAAGCAGAAGGGAGCGCAGCCCGATACGGGTCATAAAAATTATCTCCGGATACTAAAGAAAAAGAAACTGGTCGAAAGCGATGTCAGGCTGTCAGCTTGCCACATCGGCCTTCACGTTCGACCAGTGCCCGCACGCGGGGAATCAGTTCATTTCCATAAATCTGGGCATCCGCGATTGGATCAAAACCCCGAATAAGGAAAGTCTCTATGCCAAGCCTGTAATAACGCAACAGACTTTCAGCCACCTGGTCAGCCGTCCCCACCAGTGAAGTGGAATTCCATCGACCACCAGTGGCCTGTGTAACACCAGTCCACAGACGTTCGTCATGCCGCGAACCGCTGGCGGCAATTTTCTGCAGGCGGCGCGAGCCTTCGTTAGTCGGCAACGCCCCAGGAACTGGTTTCCGTCCCGCCCGATCAAGACCGATGCCTGTCGTATCCTGTTCCTTTTCCTGTCGGGCCTCGAGTTCAGCCTGAATGGCAGCCGCACGCTCCCATGCATGCTCTTCCGTATCTGCAATGATAGGACGAAAGGAAATCGAAAACCTGATCCGCCGTCCGTGAGCGCGGGCAGCAGAGCGCACACGATCCACAAGCGCACCAGCTTCCCGAAGCGGCTCGCCCCACAGAGCGTAACCATCCGCATACTTGCTTGTGACAGCAATGGCTTCTTCAGATGCACCACCGAAATAGACCGGAATACCCGAGCCATGAACCGGGCGCACTGCTGAATGTGCACCCTTTATTCGGTAATAATGCCCTTCATGATCAAAAGGTGCTTCACCATGCCATTCCTGCCTCACCACACGGATATATTCCGCCGCCCGCGCATAGCGCTCCGCTTTTGTCAGGTGATCCCCATCAGCTTCCAGTTCACGGTCGCTGCCTCCCGTGATGACATGCATGGCGACGCGGCCGCCCGTAAGCTGGTCCAGAGTGGCAAACTGACGGGCTGCAAGCGTGGGCGCCACGAAACCGGGACGATGAGCAATCAACAGACCAAGATGTGTCGTCGCGAAAGCAGCATGATGCGCGACAATCTGGCTGTCAGGAGAAGTGGAATGGAAAGCCACCAGAACCCGATTGAAACCGCCCCGTTCCTGAAGAATGGCACTGCTTGCAATATAATCGGGATCCACGGCAGCCCCATGAGGGCCAACAATTTCCGTCTGCTCCTGCGCGCTGACATAACCAATGAATTCGACCGACATTATCCCATTACCCTGATATGCTATAGCCGCTAAGCATCATGGGATTTGAGGACAAAATCACGCCAGTAATCTTCATGTGTGACGTAAGAATTGCTTTATAACGACACCGCTATACGCTGCACAACAACATCACACGACACAACAAACAATACGGAAAGCCCTTTGTGTTGCTGGCATGAAATATTTTACAAGGTGAATTTTGCGGAGACGAAAATGGTCCGGGGGTCTGCATAAGAACCTGAGTAATAAACTGGAACACCGCCGCCCTGCACGAAAGATGTCCCCTGAAGATAACGGTGATCGAGAAGATTGCGTGCCGTTGCCTGCACAAGCCAGCGGGCATCAGGACTCGTCCAGCTTGCCATGGCGTTGACATACACCTGATTGGGCAAACGGTTCTGGGGGTTGATCAGTGAGGATGCATAGACTCTCGTCTGATAGGAGACGTCTGCTCCCACACGGAATGTTCCCGGTAAACGAACAGGAATTCTGTATGTAAGGGAACCGGCCGTCTGGAAACGAGGCGACCATGGCAACGGATCGCCACTACGGGGCGTATTATCGTACCAGCTCCCGTCCGCCAGTTGGGTGCGGCTGTAAGTGCCTTTAAACTTGTCCAGAACGGAATAAAGATAAGAGGCCGAATAACGAAGATCGAGATCCCTGGTGATCTTTACGGTCGTTTCGATTTCCGCTCCCGTAGAATGCGCTTTGCCCGCGTTGAACCGATGCGTGAGACCGTTGGAAGGATCAAGGGAGGTCAACTGGATGTCATCGAACTGGTTCCAGAAGAGTGAGCCATTGAAATGCACACGCCCTGGAATGGGATCTGATTTGATCCCGATTTCATACGTCGTGACGATTTCAGGGCGATAGGGGATTTCCGCCTGCTGAGGAGCCGTGGGAGACTGGGCGCGATAATCATATCCGCCCGATTTTCCACCCTGCGAGATGGAGACATATGCCATGAGGCGCGGAAGGGCCTGCCAGCTCAACGATCCTTTCGGCAGAAGCTGAATCCAGCTTTTATTTTCCGACACCTGCCAGGCCACGCCCCCCTGTGGACTGGAATACAATGTTGCCAGCTGGTTGGCGACGGTCGTAATATGCGATCCACCAGCCAGATAACTGAGTGTTTCCGAGTTTGAATGGTTTTCGTAGTTGAAGCGCAGTCCGGCAGCAAATGTCAGATTGGGAGTAATATGATAGTGAGCTTCACCATAAAGCGCCCAGTTCCGGGTCTGCTGATCAATCAGCGCATTCACGGGCATATACAGTATTTTTGTGGGGTCGTTGGTCTGAGCCCCATATGTATTATTTGCATTCCGATTGGTGAGCCAGTTTTCATACAGGAAATACGTTCCCACGTTAAAATCAAACCGACCATAATCACCATGCAGGCGCACTTCCTCAGAATACATCCTGTCCTTGTAGTAGAGAAATTGCGATCCACGGGAATAGATATCCCCGTAATTGTCGTACATCCCTCTGTCATCGTACCCACGGATACCGGTGATGGAAAACAGGGTTAGATGAGGAGAAATCGTATAGCGCACATTTCCCGTAAAACCCGCCTCTGAATAATTGTTTTTTGGATAGGCTGGGTTATAGTTTCCGTATTTGTAATAATTCAGAAGATTTCCCACACCCCGGTTGGTGCTGCCATCAATGGTACCATCGAATGAGAGTGTGATGTCCCAGTTCTCATTGGGAGTGAAGCGGAGTTTCCCGCGCGCTTGGCTATAATCAATGTTGTTAGTGCCTTTGCCAACAGCATAGTTGTGATCAATACTGCCACGAGAATGACGACCAAAGGCAATACTCCCGTAAACCTTGTCGCGAATCAACGCCCCACTTGCCGCCACACCAATCTGATATTCATTGTAAGTACCATATCCTGTCTGAGCCACAACACGACGCTTGTTGGTCGGCACGATCGTATTGATATGCACGGCTCCACCCTCGGATTGATGCCCAATTGACGTCACGGGACCACGATCGACCTGAATGTCGTCGACATCGAGCAATTCCTGCATGGTTCCCATGTTGCGGGTCAGAAACACGCCGTCAATATAGGTACCAACCGACGGCTCCCCCTGCGGATCTATTTCGCCGATACCTCTGATAAAGTAATTAGTGACTGAATACCCCGGCATGTTGTTCGGAATGAAAAGATTGGGTGTGAGGCGAGCAAGCTGGCGCACGTTCTGCACTCCCAATCGCTCAAGCTGCGCACCTGACAGAAGGGATGTCGAGGAAGGAGTTTTCTGTAATGCTGCCTCACGCCGTGCCGTACGACTTTTTCCAGAAACCGTAACAGTTTCAGGTTGCGATATTGCCTTCACAGAACGTGGAGTATGCTTATGATCTTTCGTCGCTGCCGACTTGACGGAAGCAGAAGAAGCACGTTGCTCATGAACGGGATCCTCTGTCTGTGCCGCAGCCGCATCCTGTGCAAATGCCAGAAGCAATGCCGAACAGCATGTCGTCTGCATCAACAGGAATGAGCGCACACTTGCAACAGATAACATGACAATGCCGGGACGGGAAAACATGATCTCGTTCAGTCTCGAAAGTTCATGAAAAAACAAGAAAGACTTCATAGTCTTTCAATCGCGACCATCACGGAAACTGTTCAGTTTCGTCCATCAAATAATGCCAATGGCTGATTTGATTAAATCTATTTTTCACTTTCGAATGAAAATATTTCTTCATCTCATTCATTTTCCGAGGATTTTTTATTCCTCGAATTTCTACAAATAATGCAAAACAGGAAATAGACACTTTATTATTTCAGAATGGAAAACCATTATAATGCCCACTCTCTCCGTATCCCGCCGCCATTTTGGCCTTGCCGCTCTTTCCCTGTTTGCAGGGAGCACCCTCATGCACCCGGGAGCAGCACACAGCAGCGAAAACCTCTCAAACGTCACGCTGCGCGTTGCGACATACCGTGGATTCGATACCACTCTTCTACCGGCTGCCGGTCTGGATAATTTTCCTTACAAAGTGGAATTCAGTGAGTTCAATTCCGGAAACCTCATTGCACAAGCTATAAATGCCAATGCCATCGATATCGGCACATGGAGCGAAATTCCTCTCGTTTTCGCGGCAGCTGCAAGCGCACTGATCAGTGTCGTCGCTACAATAGACGGACCAACCTCCAATCAGGCCGTCGTCGTCCCCGTCGGCTCCCCCGCCCACTCGATCAGAGACCTGCGCGGCAAGAAAGTCGGCTATATCCGGTCCACAACTGCCCAGTATTTTCTAATTCGCATGTTACAACAGGCTGACCTCACACTTTCCGATATAACACCTGTTGCGCTTGGTCTTAGCGAGGGCCTGACTGCGCTCAAATCAGGAAGTCTCGATGCATGGGCCACGTACGGTTATGTCATTCCAATGATTGAAGCCGACGGAACGGCTCGTGTCCTTCAAAGTGCCGAAAATATTTTATCCGGTCATTATTTTATTGGAGCCAGTCCGGCACGCCTCTCTGATCCAGCCTTTGTTGCCGCTGCCGCGGATTATATAAATCGTCTTGGAAAAGCCTACGCAACTGCCATGCAGGATAAGCCACGATGGGCACATATCCTTGCACCCGTCATTCGCATCCCTGAAAAAATCATCCTCAGCGATCTGGAAGCTGAGAACAGACCCTACCGTATCCGACCGTGGACTGGTGCAGACATCACGAGTGCTCACGCGGTTGCCAAAATCTTCGCCGAGCAGAAATTGCTGCCAGAACATATTGATTTAAAGAACCTGTTTTCAAATGCTTTAACCCCCTTCCTTTGACATCCCACTGCCGAATGTAGCCGCCGAGTTCGCACCGTGATGCTCACGCTTCCATTGCTCATGGCGAGCGGAAGAGATCTCGACACCTTCTTTCAGCAAAGGCCCCAGTTGCCAGAAATTACGCAAGGGATCTTTCACACTGCTATCCCAGCCGTAATCATGGCGAATACGTCCTAATGAAACATCAGCAGGTATGGAGTCGGATATTTTCGCAGGGACATTCACCCCGACATACAACGCATCCTGTGGACAATAAAGTTCACAAAGGAAACAGGTCTGGCAATCCTCAAGCCGCGCAATAACCGGTGGCTGACCTGCACCCCCCGGATCGAATACGTGATCCGGACATGCGATGACACACGCATTGCAACCGGTGCAGCGATCCGAAAGAATGTCCACCATCATGCCAAAACCTCAGTCATCACAGAAGATTCTGACCTCACTATAATTTTTTCCAACCCTGTCGTGACAAGTCTGCTTTCAAATTCCTGACGTTGCGCAGGATAGTCAGTGCGCACATGCATGCCACGACTTTCCTGTCGAGCAAGCGCCGCGGCATTACACCAGCGTGCCGTCGCCACCATGGCTGCGGTTTCGCGTGCTGCGACCGCGTCCAGACCTTTTCCCTGCAAACCGTTTTCTATCTCATGCCATGCCGCATCCAGAATCTCCTGTGATGTAGTCAGTTTTTTCTCCGATCGCCATATAGATTTATCAAGATCAAGCATTTCATTCTGGACAGTTTTTATAATAGATTTTTGATTCACGGCACGCACCGGTCCTGTCGGACGAAGGCCCACCCTACCCTTCGGCCTGAGCGCCGCAAATACAACCTTGTCGTCGCGCTGGCGCATGGCCGAAATAGCCGCTCCCTGTCCGGCCAGCACTCCGGATGACAGCGCCCATGCCGCATTCTGCGCTCCACCACCACTACTCGCCCCAGCGATATGCTCCCGGGTCGCGGCGTCACCGGCTGCAAAGAGGCCGGGAACTGTCGTCGTGCACGTGGCATCGGCAATCCGAAGGCCTCCAATCCCCCGGATCGTGCCTTCCCCAAACAGTTTCACTTCGAAGCGGTCACGAAACATGTCCACGCCCCGACGGTCGAAAGCAGCCACGGTGGCAGGCTGAATTTCCCGAATGATGGCCGCCAGACCAGCTGGAGCCTCATGCAGATCGGCATAAACCGGTCCTTCCCGGAAAGCATCGGCAAGAGAACACAGATATTCACGTGCCTTGTTCCATCCCGGAATATCAAGCTGCTGTCCCGATGCATTGAAATATCGCGCACCAGTATAGGGAAGTGTGCGGGTACTGAGCCACGCAGGGGAAATGGAATAGGAAACGCAGAACTCCATTCCGGACAGTTCAGCTCCGGCCTCAATTCCCATGAGATATCCATCACCCGTGTTGGAATGACTTCCGAGCAACCCTGAGCGAAAGGCACACCCTCCTGCCGCCATCACCACACTCCCTGCCAGAGCACGCCAGGGGTGACGGGCCAGTCGGTCATATCCAGCGGCGCCTCTGACCGCACCATCGGTTCGCGTCAGCAACTCCAGAACCGGATGATGATCGAGAATCGTGACACCCAGTGATTGCGCATAATGCCTCAAGGCTCTGAGGTATTCAGGTCCCCGCAACCCGGAGCGGAACAGTCCTCCTTTCCCGTCCCCTGAAAACGGATACCATGGGTCCAGTTCCGGAATTGATTGCCAGGTTATATCGATAATCCGTTTCATCCATTCCGGATCAGCCAATCCGAAAGCTGTTTCCAGACGCCTCCTGACCGCTTCCTCCCGACGTTCAGGATCTGGCGGCACCCACCAGTGATTGGGGCCAGCGGGCGCTGTAACACCGCTTGTACCCATGAACCCCTTATCGACCACCACAACAGATGCACCCGTTTTCGCGGCAGATATGGCAGCCCAGCCAGCAGCCATTCCTCCCCCCACAATAAGAACATCCGTGATGATTTCTTTCATGTTCATCTTTTTCCGTTCACCGCATTCAAAAGATGGTTCAAGCTGGCCATCAGATCCCAAGATGATCGCGCAGGGTGCGCCCTTCATAGCGTTTGCGAAACACACCTTGTTTTTGAAGCTCTGGTACCACGCCTTCGAGAAATAAATCCTCCGAGGCAGAAACGTAAGGCGGAATCACGGTGAATCCGTCTACCCCTGTCGTTTCCACCCATTCCGCCATTAACCCGGCCACTGTTGCCGGGGCTCCCACGAAGATGGGAAAAGACAGATCCCGCGCATAGAACCGGGCCGTCTGGTCAAGCGTGAGCCCCCTTGCTCTTGCCTCCTTTACGAGAGGCAGGAAACGCCCCCGGCTGCCGCGTATCCTGTCTCCCAGATCCGGCATCAGCCCATCCGGCGCATAAGCCGCCAGATCATGATTCATGCTTCCGGACATGAAAGTCAGCCCCGCAAGAGGGTGAATCAGTGCGTCCAGTTCCGCCCGCAAAGCCTCTGCCTGCGTGTCGGTTTCCGCTATGATCGGCACGCAACCCGGCAAGATGCGCACACGATTGGGATCACGCCCTGCTGCCGCGACACGATTCCGAAAACCCGCGGTAAAGTCACGGGCACTGGCAACTGTTGGAAGCACGGGAAAGATGACTTCGGCATGGCGTGAGGCAATATCGGAAAATCTTTCTGAAACACCGGCCTGTATCAAAACGGGCTTTGCGTCGGGGAAAGGAGGCTGGTTCAGCGGTCCTTCGACCCGAAAATGCTGTCCACCATGCTGGATCGGTTCGATGCTGTCAGGCAACGCATATCGACCGCTGACCTTGTCGCGGACGATGGCCTGAGCATCCCAGCTTTTCCAAAGTTTTTGCACCACTTCAATGAATTCTTCCGCACGCTCATAGCGTTCGGCATGCTCAAGGTGACGATCCCGACCGAAATTGCGGGCTTCACTGTCACTGACCGAGGTGACGGCATTCCAGCCAATCCGGCCCCGACTATAATGATTTATGGAACCAATCATGCGCGCCACATGATAGGGCTCCGTGTAGGTCGTCGAAATTGTGCCCGCAAGACCGATCCTGTCCGTCAGAACGGACAACGCGGAAAGAAGTGTGAGCGGCTCAGGGGTTCCTACGACACGACTGACCAGCGTGGCGTCGATCGATCCCCCATAGACTCCGTCGATCCCCAGCTTGTCGGCCATGAACACCATGTCCAGTGCGGCTTCCTCCGCCCGACATGCCATGGCAGCATACGCCCGGACATCCATCGGGTCCGCGTCAAGGGAGGTGGGGTGACGCCACCCTCCCAAATGAAGGCCGGACAACGTCAGGAACAGGGCCAGATGCATGATGGACACGGTCTCGTTCAGAAAAATGGACTTTCATTTTCCATGCATGCCAACCCGCCACAATCGAGTTTTCGTCCTGACTGGTTTAACGAAACATCATCGGATGGCCTTCATCCTTTTGCCTCACATATCTCAGTATTCACAATTACTCGTTATCCAGAAGGACACGTTGCCCTCACACTGACGTCACACTCTTATCTCGGAGACCATTATGAGCAGCACGACATCCTCCAGCCTGAAACGCGGTGTGCGTCCTGCCACCGCAGACACCGATTTCATGCTTTGGATCACGATACGGGAACCATAATCGGTACCGGGTCATCACCGACGAGATCGAAACCGTGATTCATCGTAGGCACTGCGCACGGGTTCACTACCCACAATGATTGCTCTGCGTGGTTTTGTCTTATTCCGGAAGTTGGTCATTTCTACCGTTCATAACTAGAGATTCTTCAAGGCTGATTACAATAAATCACCCTTTCATGGACATACTGAAATTCCATTTCCCGAAAATAACTCGGGCACTCAAAGGAATTTCGCTCGCAGTCATGCATGTGAACTTCGCAATACAGAGGACATTCATCAGATGACACAGAACCGCACGCTCAAACTGGGCTTCATCCTACATGGCGTCGGACGAACGTGGGATGACTGGCGGCATCCAGAGCGCGACGTCCGTGCAAGCACACGATTTTCTTTTTACAGGCATCAGGCAAAAATCGCGGAAAATGGAAAATTTGATTTCCTCTTTGTTGCTGACAGTCTTTCCATCAATGAAAAGTCCAGCCCGCATTATCTCAACCGGTTCGAGCCAGTGACGATCCTGTCTGCCCTTGCCGGAGCGACCGACCATATCGGCCTGGTCGGCACGGTGAGCGTAAGTTATACGGAGCCTTTCAACGTCGCCCGACAGTTTGCTTCACTCGACCATATCAGTCATGGCCGTGCCGGGTGGAACGTCGTCACCTCCTGGCTTGCCGATACGGCCGCCAATTATGGAAGGGCCAGACACCCGGCTCATGATGAGCGTTACCGCATCGCAGCGGAACATCTCTCTGTCGTGCAGGGACTTTGGGACAGCTGGGAAGACGATGCGCTTGTCGGAGATAAGAAAAGCGGTGTTTTCGTCAATCCTGACAAACTGCATCGGCTTGACCATGCCGGGCAGTATTTTCAGTCACGGGGCCCACTGAACATCGACCGTTCTCCACAGGGGCAACCGGTAATCTTTCAGGCTGGTGCTTCGGAAGAAGGAAAGAACTTCGCCGCGCGGCATGCCGAGGTCGTATTCTGCGGTCCCCATACCCTGCAGGAAGCCCAGTCCTATTATAAGGATCTCAAAAATCGCGCCCACAAGCTGGGCAGAGATGCCGATCTTCCGTTCATCCTGCCGGGCGCGGCGCCGATAGTGGGCCTGACGGAAGAAGACGCTGAGGCACGCTATCAGGAACTTACAGCCCTGACCTCCATCGAAACCGGTCTGGGGTTTCTGGCCCGCGCCTTCAACGATCATGATTTCCGGCAATATGATCTTGATAGTCCGTTCCCGGATGTCGAACATATCGGCAATGAAAGTAATCAGAGTGCATCACAGAGAATCCTTGAACGCGTCAGAGCTGACAACCTGACCATCCGCCAGATTGCACTGGAACTCGCGACGCCCCGCAGTGATTTCATCGGCACCCCTACGCAGGTGGCGGACGCCCTGCAAAACTGGTTCGAAACCAAAGGAGCGGACGGATTCAATATTTTCGAAGCCCTACCCGGTCAACTGGAACTTTTCGTGGAGCACGTGATTCCCATACTACAGGATCGGGGACTTTTCCGTCGTGAATATGAGCATGAGACCTTTCGCGAGAATCTCGGTGTTCCTTTCCCCGTGAATCGTTACACTCTCAATCGAGCACAAGCCAGCTAAGCTTTTTTCTGTTCTGGAAACATCCCCCGGAAGGAACTTCTCCTTCCGGGGGCGGCAAAGGATCTCACCGCATGACGTCACAAACGGACCGCGACGCCGACTCTTCAGTTGCATCATTCATCCTCGATCGCTGGTCGCCCAGAGCTTTCACGCCCACTGAAATCACGGAAGCGGAACTGCTCGGGCTTCTGGATGCCGGGCGCTGGGCTCCGTCCGCCTATAACAGCCAGCTCTGGCGTTTCATTTACGCCCGACGCAATACCCCCCACTGGGAACGTTTTCTGTCCTGGCTGATCCCCTTCAACCGTTCATGGGCAGAAAACGCATCCGCCATCGTCTACATTGCTTCTCGTACAAACACGCTCAGCTCCAGTACCGGCGAACCGGTGGACGCACCGACACACGCCTTCGATGCCGGAGCGGCCAGTGTCCTCATTCAGTTGCAGGCGACTCATGAGGGATGGGCCACTCACCCCATAAGCGGTTTTGACAAGGACATTGCCCACGCTGGACTGGAGCTTCCAGAAGATCATGCCCTGCATGCGGCCATCATCATTGGTCGTCGTGGAGACGCGAGTGTCCTTCCGGAAAGTCTTCAGGCGCGCGAGCAGCCTTCCGGTCGACATCCACTTGCCACACTGGCTCTGGAAGGCCGGTTCGTGACGCCCGGGACAGCAGACTGAACCGCCGGAAGACGCTGTTTTCTCTCAGATCCTGATTCTCTCAAGCAGGACATCCAGCGCCCGGAAACCATCCGGCCAGAAGCCGAGATTTTCCCTGTTTCCGATATGGCCGATCCAGCCGGCCGGAAACAGGGAGGCACCCCATTGACGCGCCAGCAGAGTGGCCCGCGTGAAAGATAGCCATTCGTCATTCTGGCTCGCTACCATGACTGCCGGGAATGCAAGCCGCATCGAAGGCAACGGAGTAAATCCGGAAATACGGGAAACCTGAGAAGAAATCGTTTCCTCGACATCCGCCGGAGCCACCAGCAACGCACCAGCTACCGGCAGATCAGCGCAATGCGCCGTCAGCAACGCGCCAAGACTATGCGCCACCAGCAAGACAGGGCGAGTGCATCGGCTGATTGCGGCATGAAGCTCTTTTCGCCACTCCGACAACTGTGGTCTTGACCAGTCGTCCTGTTTTACCCGCTGGACGGAAACTCCCTGCCGTTTCCAGAAATTTTCCCATTGGGACTGCCAGTGCAGTTCATCCGAATTATCCAGTCCGGGCACAATGACCACATCGAACCGACGCAGACGGTCGATCAGGGAACGTTCTCGATTTATTGGAGAGAAATCGTTGTCATACCCCTCAGTCTGCCCGCGAGACCCGTTACGAGGTTCCCGGGATCCGAACGGTGACGATACTGAAGGTGACCACATGATCTTTCTCCGCATGTCCGATGACATCATTCCCGGAGAATAGCTTATTTTATCTAATTCAATAGTGAATAAGATAAAACGATCACTTTATAAAGTGCTTAGAATCTTTTGGAAATTCACGGTCCAACCTCAGGATAAAAATCCACACCAGGAACGCCCTTCAATGTGCAGTTGCAATCTGCCATCGCGGAGCTGGGACGGCCTATCAGGGATAGAGACGCGCTTCCCAAAAGGCTCTTTTCTGCCTTCTGACGCGAAAAAGGGGAGTGAACCTCACTCCCCTTTTTCGATGACCATGCTTTTAGGCACAGAGAGTTTTACCGAGGATGTCGGAAAATCTCTCCTGACCCGATTCCCTGGCCCGTGATTCTCACTGTTCGTTCATGAACTGGTCCTGTCCGACGATACCGAGCTTTGTGATGCCCAGTCTCTGTGCGTCGGCGAGGACATGGGCGACGGTTCTGTAGTCGGCCAGTC
>NZ_WOSY01000008.1 GCF_011516755.1 Acetobacter conturbans
GTATCGTGATCAGGCTGATATCCCATGGCGTGATCTGCCGACGCGTTTCACTGACTGGAAAAACGTTCACAGACAACTGCGTCGCTGTTGCTAAAGGGTTGTGATCGAGCGCATTTTCGAAATCTGACTGTCGATCACGACAGTGAATACAAGATGATCGACGGGACGATTGTCTGTGCGCACCAGCACAACGCGGGTGTCCGTAAAAAAGGGGCACGGATCAGGTATTGGGCACTCCTCTGGCGGACGGATCACGAAAATCCATGCCGTTGTCGATGCTACACGAAAGACCCTCGCCCTTTCCCTGACACCCGGTCAGAGAGCCGATATTACTGAAGCAGAGCCATTTCTGGATGAAATAAATCCCCAGGTCTTTATAGCTGAGAAGACCTATGATGCTGATCCACTCATCGAAAAGCTCGAAGAACAACAGATCACAGCGGTCATCTTTTCAAAGAAAAATCGCCGTAATCCACACACAATCCGCTTCTCGCTGTACAAAAGGAGAAACGAGATCGAACGCTTCTTCGTTAAACTGAAGCAGTTCAGAGGCGTAGCAACACGCCATAACAAATTGAAATCAACATTCCTCGCAGCAGCCCAACTTGTCTCTGCCGTCATCGGCCTAACTGACGACAAGCCGTAGTTGTTTACTGTTTTTCTTGACAAGGCCTCAGGCATACAGGCAGGCAGTTGCTGCGGCTAGATTAGGCAGATTAAGGGCACGGTCAGGATTATCAATTCCGTGATCGCTTTTTCTCCTGATCAAGCCCTCACATTTGGGGCACTGTTGGTGGTGTTCCCTTTCGCCACGAAAGACAGCTTCCTGACCTTGCTGACATCCTATGGCTGGAACGCCATGATAGCGCTTTCCTTCCAGCAGTCTTCTGAGAGTGATCTGCTTCCCGGTCGCGTTATTTCCCAACAACGTGGTCTTCTCGCTGTCATCACGGAAAAAGGTCTCCTACAAGCAGATACTGCGGGACGGCTCCTCCATACATCGGATCCACTGGAGAGACCTGCGATTGGCGACTGGGTTGCGTGCCAGCCGCGTCTGGATGAGCAACGCGCCACAATTCACGCCGTAATGCCCCGCATGACCTGCTTCGTCCGCAAAGAAGTCGGCAGACGTCTTCAGGTGCAGGTCATTGCCGCCAACATTGATGTGGCATTTCTTGTCATGACGATGGGCAAGGATTTCAATCTGTCTCGTCTTGAGCGCTACCTGACTCTCACGACAGAAAGTGGCGCCAGACCTGTCGTCGTTCTGACCAAGGCAGACCTGTGCGATGATATTGAGCCCATCGTGGCGTCGGTCAGAACCTGCGCTCCATCGATTGACCTCCAAGTCGTGTCCGCTCTTGAAGGCAAAGGTCTTCAGGAGATTGCCTCATACCTTACCGGACAGCGCACAGGTGTCATGCTGGGAACATCGGGCGCAGGAAAGTCGACACTCCTGAACGCCCTGATGGAAACAGAACATGCAGCCACAGGACCGGTCTCAGCGCACGGTGGGCAAGGAAGGCACACCACGACCCACCGGGAGTTGGTCTGCCTACCCTCGGGCGGTCTGCTCATTGACACGCCGGGCATGCGGGAACTGGGAATGGTCAATGCCCGCGAGAGCCTTTTCGCAGCCTTTGCTGATCTTACTGCGGAAATCGAGGTGCTTGCTCAGCAGTGTCGTTTTCGGAATTGTCAGCACGAGGTCGAGCCTGGCTGTGCGGTTCGGACCGCCTGCGAGGATGGACGGTTTGATGAACGTCGCTGGAACAACTGGATCAAGCTGAAGCACGAAATCGCTCATCAACAGCAGAAGAAAGATTCTGCTGGCAAAAGGACGTCACGGCGGTAGCATTTCCGCCTCAAGCGACTTTGACGGAAATCAAAGTGGAGCAATTAATCTGGCAGAGAGCGCGAAGCGTCAGGAACGATGCCTCGCTTTGCCAGTCCCGGTCGAGGAGTGCTGACTGCGGCCACGTCTCAGGCCGGAATTTCGGAGTGGACGTGCCGCTGTCATTTTCTCGATGAAACCGGAATGGCAGGGCTGGGTCACGCAGAAGGATTAGAGTGAAGGTCTGTCACCACGGCGTGGGGGAGCCGTTTTAATTGAGGCTAGCCCAAGGTGGCACAGCACTCTGGCTTCTTCCCATCAGAAGGAGCCGAATGATGACAGAGACCCTGTGTATCGTTGCGATCAGCCCCCTTCGCCAGTGACTGTTTGATGATATGGCAGTCGGTCAGTTCTCACAGGAGACGCAACGCAACTACCTTCGCGATGTCGGCAATTTCGCCACGTTTCTGACCAATCTCCCGACATGGTGAGGACGGAGGAGGTTCGCCCGTTCCCGATCGAGCAGAACGCGGCGGCCATGCCGACGCTGATGATGAACCGCCACCCGACAGCCAGCTCATGTGGTGCTCGGATACTCACGAATTCCGGCAGGCTTACAACGCTCAGGCTGTCGTCTGCACCGATGGCTCTCAACTGATCGTGACAACCGGCGTTGTCGCTAAATCAGCCGAGATGCCTCTTTCCGCAGCTTTGCCACCGACATGGCCTTTACGACCCGGGAGAAGATCCTTTATCCGCCCCCACTGACTGTCGCTCAGACTATACCGCCACATTTACGTATTTCCTCTGAAAAGCAGGGAGAAAACATCATGGAACGAGATTACAAGGCTCATACCGTCATACGTTAGCTGACGACACACCCTGCGAATGGCTACTGCCTAAACCGCTGACAATGAACGAGATAACTTCCTGCATGAGATGGTGTGCATCTTCAGCATTGTAGGCATCCGGCATCAAGTCCTCCATTCGATGAGTGTCCGACAGAGCATACAAGTATGTGCCGATCATCAGAGTCATGCGCCACTGCACATCGATGCGGGCCAGGTGGGGCAGGGCATCGTGTAAGGCCTCGACATAGAGATGCGTCGACTCGTCATAGGCCTGTTTACGAAGGTCATAGGACAGGTTCGGAGGCTCCGTGTGTAGTCTGGCGTGCAGCCTCAGGTAGGCGCGACCCTGTGCCGTGGCACGCAGGTCCAGCACGGGCTGGAGGAAGGCTTCCACGAGGGCGGCCACGTCGCGCGCTAGTCCTCGTCTACGGAGTTGGCTCAGATTTTCGATGCGGCAATCGGCGATGACAGTCGCACGTCGGAGGAAGGTCTCGCTGAAGAGCCCGAACTTGGAGCGAAAGTAGTAAGTGATCAGCGCCTGAGTGATGCCTGCATGTTCCGAAATCTCACGCATGGTCGTCCCAGCGTAGCCATTATCGGCAAAGATCATTTCGGCGGAGTTAAGGATATCGGCGCGAACCTGTCGCTTCCCCCCCTCCGGACGGCCTGGTCGCTTCGCCGCCGGTTCGGTTACTGCGAGACCTCGACGGCCTGATATCCCACTCACGCCGCCTGCACCTGAACGTTGAAGTGACCAACAGCATCATAAAATGCACATATATTAGGCTTGTGCATATTTTGTGGTCTGCTTTCGAGGTTCGCGGAAACGAATGTACAAAAAACGCGCATTTCTGGCTTGACTCGATCCATAATGTCATCGCTAGAGTTATTTATATGAGCGGCTAAATAGATTATGTCAATTATATAGTCGTATAATTAATTATGCCAACAACCCGTAGCCTGTGAGGAGACCTCATGTCTGTCACAACCCTTTCCGCTCATCAGCCAATAACCGCCCAGGACGGCTGTCGTGATCCAGTCATGCTCAACAGCTGGCACGTCGTGGGCTTCGCCACAGACTTCGTTCCTGACACCATCTATCCGGTGCGACTGCTGGAGCGCGATCTGATCGCCTGGCGCTCTGCCGAGGGCACCATCCATGTATGGGAGGATTTGTGCATCCATCGTGGCGCTCGACTGTCGAAAGGCTGGATCAAGAACGATCGGGTCGTCTGTCCATACCATGGCTGGCAATATGATGGGACAGGCCGCTGCACACTGATGCCAGCGGCTCCAGACGAAACACCGATGAAGAAGGCGGTCGCTTTTCCCTATCGCGCGGTCGAGCGCTACGGGTTCGTGTGGGTATGCCTTGGCGAGCCGTTCGAAGATATTCCAGTCTTCCCGGAGTGGGACGATGAGCATTTCCTGAAGGTCCACAACGGTCCCTACAACTATGCCGCCAACGGGTTCCGGGCGATTGAGAACTTCATCGACGCCAGCCACTTCCCGTTCGTCCACGCTGGCCTCAACGGCGTGATGGAGAACCCGGACCGGCTCGAACCCTATGAGGTGCATGAAGTCGAAACCGGGCTGCGTTCCTCGGAAGTGCAGGTCTTTCAGCCATGGGGCGACGCACGCGGTATTCCATTGATGGCTTTCTACACCTACTACGCCTTTCGCCCTCTGGTGGCCTATTTCTCCAAGCGCACTCAACAGGCAGATGCCAAGGGTGACATCGTTTCGGAAGAATCCGACCTCTTCACCACCTTCTTCACTGCCCAGCCGGTCGATGAGAAGACGACGATCGTTCGCGTTTGCGCAGCGATGAACATGCAGCCGCATCCAGATCCGAAGGTCGTACGCGACAGAGCTGACGTGGTCTACAGCCAGGATCGTGAAATCGTCGAGACACAGCGGCCGGAACGTATCCCGACTGAACTGCGCTACGAACTTCATCACCGAACCGACCTGATGGGTCAGCGCTATCGGACCTGGCTGCGCGCCAAGGGCATCTCCTATGGCGTCATCTGACTCATCGCTGCGGCTGCGGCTCGTCGAGATCGCTTATGGCGCGCCGGGGATCAACCTGTACCGTTTCGCCTCGCTCGATGGCGCGGTGCTCCCGGATTTCGCACCGGGCGCGCATGTCGATCTCGAGATCACGCCAGACACGGTGAGACAGTACTCGCTACTGTGGCCACAGCCTTCGCCTGAGCGCTACGAGATCGCGGTGCAGGATTCGCCTGAGGGTCGAGGTGGCTCGGGGATTTGGCATCGGGAAACGGTTGTCGGTGGGATTTACTGCCTTTCCGTTCCGCGCAACCATTTCCCACTCGATTTGGCTGCATCCGCGCCGTACTGCCTGTTCGCCGGTGGCATCGGGATCACACCGATCATATCGATGTATCGTCAGCTCGTGGCTAAAGGCTTGTGCGTAAAGCTCCATTACTGGACACGCGGTCCAGAAGCGGCGTTGTTCCGCGAAGAACTAGCGGCGGCTCGGGATGGCAGCGTGCTGTTGCATGATACTTCCAGCGTGGCTCCGCGTCTCGCCGACATTCTCCCCGGCGTGTCGGAGGGCACCCTGCTGTATTGCTGCGGGCCCGGACGTATGATCGACGCGTTCGATGCGCTGACGGCGGAACGTCCTCTTGCACTCGTGCATCGCGAGCGGTTCGCTGCTGCTCCGCTCGACACCACTCCGACCGACGGCTTCTCCATTCGGCTGATGCGCTCCAAACGCACCCTCGAGGTAGCGCCGGAAGAAACCGTTCTGAGCGTCTGCCTCGCAGCCGGCATCGACCTTCCCTACTCGTGCGAGGAGGGGGTCTGCGGTGCCTGTGAGGTGCGGGTGCTGTCGGGCCAGATCGATCATCGCGACCAAGTGCTCTCGGCCACTGCCAGAGCCACCGCTGACACCATGATGGCCTGCTGTTCACGCGGACTGACCACCCTGGAACTTGACCTTTGAACTGGCCATACCGCGCCTTCAGGAGCTTCCCATGAAGAACAACTTTCGCGTGGCAATCGTCGGCGGTGGCATCGGCGGCGTCGCGCTGGCCCGCAGCCTTGATCGTCTCGGGATCGACTGCCATCTGTTCGAGCGCGCCTCCACCTTCGGTGAGATCGGTGCTGGCGTTCAGATCACGCCCAATGCCGTCAAGGTCCTGCAGGCCCTTGGCCTGGAAAGTGAACTGGCCCGCGTCGGCTTTCTCCCCGAGGCGATGGTCGGCTTCAACTGGCAGAGCGGTCAGGAGCTGTTTCGCACACCTCTGCGTGACACTTGCCCAGACCTCTTCGGTGCTGCGTTCTATCACGTCCATCGCGCCGATCTGCATGCGATGCTGGCCAAGGACATTCCCGCCGAACGGGTGACGCTTGGTCTTGCCTGCACTGGATTGCGTCAGGAAGGCGACAAACCGGTGGTCTGTTTCGAAGACGGCAGCGAGTTTGCGGCCGATCTTGTGGTGGGTGCCGATGGCGTGCGCTCTGTAATTCGCGCTTCGCTCTGGGGTGATGAGCCAGCAAGCTACACCGGGCATATGTGCTGGCGCGCGCTGGTGCCGGTCCAGTATCACCCGCTGCCCTACGTCACGCCAACATCCGCCTTTTGGATGGGCCCGAAGGGTCACGTCGTGACCTATTACGTGAAAGGGGGTGCGATGGTGAATATCGTCGCGGTCAACGAGAATCACGACTGGATTGAGGAATCGTGGACCGTCAAGAGTGAGCAGGCTGAACTGATCGGCGCCTTTACGGGCTGGAACGAGAACCTGATCCGCTTGTTCCAAGACACCGACCCCGACCAAATCTACAAATGGGGATTGTTCGACCGCGATCCGATGACACGGTGGTCGCAGGACACTGTCACGCTTCTCGGCGATGCCGCCCATCCGATGTTGCCTTTTCTTTCGCAGGGCGCTGCGATGGCGATCGAAGATGGCTATGTCCTGGCTGAGGCTCTCGACACGTTCGGAACTGACCAACTCCGCGCCGCGCTCGAGGCGTATGAAGCCGAGCGCCGTCCCCGCACCGCGCGCGTGCAGCTTGAGGCGCGCGAACGTGGCCGAACTTATCATCTTTCCTCGCCCGAAGCCTTGCGCGAGCGTGATCTGGCTTTTCAGCGCGAGCAGGCGGACAATCCTAACGCGGTCGGGATCAAGGCAGAGTGGGTTTACCAGTACGATGCCCGTACGTGCCGCGACCGCTTCCACACTGCGTCTACACTGGTCGTGGCATCTTGAGCATCATGCCATTGCCCTATCTCCGAACTCTTGCTGATCTTGATCCCTTCAATAGTTGGTCATTATTGGCATGACAGAGGCTCTGTTGCCTAAACCGACGATTGGTAGAGCTGATCTCTTTGAATGATCGTTATTTTACCGGATGGGTTCTGTGTTTGGAGTTCCGAGCACGGTGAAGCGATCAAGTTCGACAACACGGACATGAAATTCTGTGATCTGGCAGTCAAAATCCCCTGCTATCAGACGGTGACCCAGAAGCTGGAGAGTTCGAAAACCCCTTCTTTTCTGGCCGGATGACGACTAGAGCTCTTTGATATCGCTATATGGAGAGAATCGTGAATAGGGTTTTTCGAACCCATCACTTACATCCGGACGCAGGAAGGCTGGATTTATCTGTCTGTCGTGCTTGATCTTTTCTCAAGCCGGGTGATCGGATGGGCCTTGGATGCCCTCATGACCACGGATCTTGCCATCAGGGCCCCCAGGCAAGCCATAAACCGTCACAAATCCGCCTCGTGTGTGCCTCCACCACGCAGATCCCGGCAGTCAGTATTGCTCAGATGAGTATCGCAGGGTTCTTGTTGATCAAGGCTGCATTGTTTCCATGAGCGGAAGGGACAATGCGGTCACGTAGAGCTTTTTCAAACCCTAAAGGCCGAACTTCTATGGCGATAGAACTGGAAAACACGCCATGACGTCAAACAAACGGTAAATCATTATATCAGTAATTTCTACAATCCGAAAAAGCGTCCTTCAGCGGAGATGTCACGTTAACTGGCAGGGGATATAGGAAGGCCACTGCCGGGGTTTTCAGGCTATGAGAGCGGTTGCGTTGTTCCATTGGGCGAATGCCCGGACACGATGGACGTGGCGGGAGATCGCGTTGTCGATGGAGGCGGGCGGGACGAAGAGATTGCGAATGGCGGAGAAGATGGAGACGAAACGCTGACAGCTGCCGGGGGAGCGGAATTTCTGCATGACCCGCTCCTGCTTTCGCAACGGCAGATGACTGTTCTCCGCTCGGTTGTTCAGCCCCTTGTGGGACAGATGCCGGATCGATGATTTCAGCTTGCGCCTGGCCGCGCCATAGGAAGCCAGCTTGTCCGTGACCATGCGTTTCGGGCGGGCGCCCTGCCTTGCCAGCAGTCGGGTCAGCAGGCGCTTCGCGGCCTTTGTATTCCGCCTTGTCTGGAGGATTTCGTCCAGGACGTAGCCGTCCTGATCAACGGCGCGCCACAGCCAGTGTGGCTGGCCGCGAATGACGATCCGCACCTCGTCGAGATGCCAGATGTCTCCACATTCCGCAGGTTTGCGGCGCAGGGAGCGGGCGAAGGCCGTCCCGAACTTCCGGCTCCAGCGGCGGATGGTTTCATAGGAGACGATGATCCCACGCTCGAGTAGCATCTCCTCGATCAGACGGAAGCTCAGCGGAAACCGGAAATACAGCCACACCGCATGCGCGATCAGCTCCTGCGGGAAACGATGTCGCTTGCAGCTCACACACGCCTTGCTCATCGCCGCCGTCTACCATACCGGAGTTTATGTGACATCACCGATTGAGGGGATGCGGGAACAGATGGATGGGATCATCGCTTCGGCTCCGATGTTCGTAATGCGCATCCGTCAGGCATTGCCGGTCTGCTCTTCGAGGAGCGTTGATGCTTGGGTGATATCATCGACGTAGCCCGCGATGATGATGAAGCGAAGCAGTCGGCCAAGTGCATCCGCCATCATGTGGAGTTTGGTGGTCAATCCGCCTCGGGAGCGCTCCAGCGCCTGATTCCGCCCCCCTTTTCCGGTCGCCGCCTGCTGGTGGGCGCGGACGATGCTGCTGTCGATCATCAGATACTGGTTGTCGCGGTCGGTAGCCAGTACGGTGCACGTGCGCTCCCATACCCCAGAATGAGACAAGTTTTGGAAATGCGGTTGCACTGTCTTATATTTTTCATAGCGTTCCGGATCCCCATTATTCGCTCCGCACATCAACTCGGAGCCTTATGAATCAGCGTTCAGACCAATTGGGAATCGTGAGTGTCGATCCGTCCCAGCCTGTGCAAAACGGATATGCTGGCTAATCGCGCGCCAGTCAGCCGGTTACAGCCTCTTCAAGTCAGGTCGGATTGGCACCGAAACATCCCTGAAAATGTTAACTTTTGCTACTGCAGAACAAGGCGTCTGAACTTCCGCTATCACCATCATGTCGGTCATTTATGCGATCGACTACGGTGATACGATCTTTGTTCTGAAGAGCCGTGATCATTTGTGATGGGCTATCAGGCGTCAGGTCAAGGGATGAGAATGTTAAGAGGAAATTCCACCACCTTGATTTAAATCGTAAGCGGGAAGAGTGAGACTAGTAAGTGAAGTTATCCATGTTTCAGACAGATTATTGGTCGTCATAATGCGATTAGCTTGCGTTGCATCACCCAGATATCGGGCTGCTATATGCCACAGTGAGATATCACTGGGGCTGACAGTGATTTGATTCTGTGAAGATGACATAACAGCATTCCTTTTTTACTGTATTGCAGTTGAAATATTTGTGCTGATCCTGTTCAGGTAGGACGAATTTAGCAATGAAGAGGACGATACAGCGGAATAGGAGCTTGCTGATATCAAGGAGGCCGCATTAGAGATTAAATTTCCTTGGGAATTTGCAGCAATTGAATTCAGCTCTGTGTTTGATTCTGTTGATAGTTCTGAGTTATTACTCGACGCACTATTTATCAGTGATTGGAAACTTAGCAATTCTGTGTTGGTTGTAAGCGAAGATAAGGCTCCTGCTTGAGTTGATATTCCTGAAAGCTGAGCTGAAAGTAGGGAGACACTTCCGCCACTACCAAATAAATTGGCCAGTGGTGTGATTTGTCCCAAATATGCGCTTCCTGAAGCGGAAACCAGAGACGCCGTGGATGATACTTGAGAGAGTAAATTTGTAACAGTAGATAATGCATTGGTCGTATCTTCCCCCAGCAAAGTCATCAGAGCAGATCTTGTGGAAGAAGATGTTGTGATATCATCTGGAATAACTTCGCAAAAAATTCTATAAGGAATGATTGTTCCCTTTTTTGTATACATTGCCTGAAACGCGGTAATGACAACATTTCGCGAAATTCCTCCTCCCGTAAATTCGTATATATCTCCATTTCGCGTCATTGAATCTAGTGTTTGTGCTCGCTGGAGGGCTGTAGTGCCTCTGAATATTCCTTCCCATGCCAAAGGATGATCGTAATATCCGTTAAGGACAACGGTCTTTCCACCTCCCGCTTGTCTGAATGTTTCGGTGGCTTGGTAGCCCCCCCATTCCAACTCAGATGGAACTTCGGTATCACTAAAGGCAACAGTGCCCAATGTAAAAGCCTGTGCTCCTAACGCAGATTCTATACTAGAGACTATTCCAAGAAAACTCATTAGATATGTAACCCTGGGTGGCTAGGAATGCTTTGTATCCAAGACATTAAGGATCCTGTCGGTGCGCCAGTAATAGAATGCATTGTATCGTTATGAAAATAGCTCGTATATTTTTTATTTTTTGGGGCATTGGGTTGAGGGATATGTAATTTTAGTTCTGAATTTTTTAGCCCCACAGAACCACTTTGTTTGTTTAACTGAGGTTTTAATATAAAATTTTCGATAGACTTTTTTCGTCCGTATTCCTTATTTTTATGATAGATGTTCGGCAATGAGAACGATGGTTTTATAAAAAAACCTTGCATTTCATTTGAGTTTTTTTTGACGTGATCGGAAGTTGCATGTGAAGTATTTTTATCTATAAAATGTAAGCGTAAATTATTTTTTCTGATAAAATTATTTATATTAATTGGTATTTTATTGTTATTTTTGTAAACTAGTAGATTACCATGATTACCATGATTACCATGATTACCATGATTACCATGATTACCATGATTACCATGATTACCATGATTACTAATAATTTGTTTTTTTAGTAAACTGATCGTCGCGCTTTTTAACGTTCGTTTAAATACACTTTTCTCATTGTTATTTTTTAAATATTTTTTAAATAAATTTATGTTTTTTTTATTTTTATCGGGATTTATAATCTTTTTATATGGACGTATGTTGCTGTTGCTGTTGCTGTTGCTGTTGCTGTTGCTGTTGCTGTTGCTGTTGCTGTTGCTGTTGCTGTTGCTGTTGCTGTTGCTGTTGCTGTTGCTGTTGCTGTTGCTGTTGCTTGTAGATTTTTTAATCTCAGTTTTTATTTTATTTTTTTTAATATAAGATGCAAAAGAAGGTCTCCTAAATATCTCCACGTGCTTTTTATTATATAAACTATCGTTTATATCCGTAACTGGATTTTTTTTTAAAAATAGTTTTGATATTTTAGGTATTTTTTTTGTATTATTTCGAATAAAATTTTTTATTTTATGGTCTACTGAGATATGATTCCAATTAAACTTCTTGTATATCATTATTTTATCATAACAATTTATATTAATGAAAATATATTAAACAGGCACTAACTAGTCCAGGAAAGACGCTCCCAAGAAAATTCCCCTCCATCCATTTCCCCTATGACCACAAGGGCGGCGGCTCGCTGTTTCCAATCCCACTCCATAATAAGATCATAGGGAACATTAGATTTTAATAGCGTCAAAATTATATAGAGAGATGGAGAGGTTGCTAGTTTTTTATTGATTCGATTTCGTCAATTAACGCAGGTGATTCCGAAGTGTCGAAATATTTTTCAAGTGCCTCAATCCCGTCGTTACCAAGTTCATCTGCAAGATCGCGAATGCTTTGTTTGTTTGTCGGAAAAGGGATGGGAATATTGTTAATGGCACGAATAGAACACCATTGTTGCACGACACTCAGGTAAGCATCATTTCTGGCCCCTTCTGCTCCACAAGCTAAAATGAGATCAAGCATTTCTCCAGGCGTAATTTCACGGAAAGTTAATTTTTTGCCGGACTCACAATTAATTTCAATATTTTTCTTGTCCATGCTTAGATGGCTCTTCTCTGGCTAGCGAAAAAAGAAACCGTTTGCGATACTACACTTTCAGCAGTAAATCGGCCAGCATTAGAAAAAGACAATGTCAATCCGCTATATTCAAATTTTGATGTGCTACCATCACTTTCTTGTATATAGCAGTAAAGAACGCCAGACGAAATTGTATTTGAATTCCAAAAAGCCAACTCATCATCATTAAATATTGTATCTAATGCGGAATTTCCTCGGTCAATTGTAAATGTTCCTCTCCATCCAGCTGGCGTATTAAATTCAACTGGAGGTTTATTTAATGGAAAAACTCTTTGGGTTTGAATTTCTTGATGAGTAGTAAAATCAGTTACATCCTGAATATCAATTCGGCTCCCATTCCAAATTAGAATTATAGATCCTTGGCGTCCAAGGGTATATGTCGTAGCCATTAGTTACTAGAGACCGTTACATCGGCCCCCCCTGTGATATTGACGATGAATTTTTTATTGATACCGAAATATGTTACACTAATATCAGCCTGTAGAAACCCAAGCGATGTACGGGACTGTGGGTTGTTTTGAGTAGAACAGATGACCGAGTATGGCACTGTTCCAGAGGTGGTTCCAATAACACCCTGAGACTCAAGATCAGATAAAAATCCCGTTAAGGTCGCCTCTACATCTGAAAATAAAGTTGGAGAGATAGGTTGTCCAATATAGATTCCCATTCCTCCGGCGATGGTTTCGGAAATGAAATTAGTAACTCTGGTATATTCATCACCATTTATTTCGGAATTACTGGAAATATTAATGCCGGCTCTTACTGCCCAATACGACCCACCGGGTGCCGGATTGCAAATGACATCTATACCATTGCTAAATAAAGCTTCTAATTCAGCAGAGGAATATGTTAAAGTTTGTCCTGAGCTAACCAATCCTGATTTTTGACTGCCGATGATACCATAAAGCTCTTTGTTTAGACTTGGTAGTTGTGGAGATAATGCTGCTAATTTGCCTGCGGCAAAACCAGAGGGAGAAACTAGGCGCGTTAAAGCGTTTTCCGAGTCGTACCAATAAATCCAGTCACCTAAGAGCGCTTTGAGAGCGTAACTATCGACTCCCACTGAGCTCCTTTTTGTAATGGCGGTGTCTACACTTTCACCTGCAGGCCCGGATGTCAGCATGTATATACCTTCATCAAGACCGAATGCCGCTTGAGTGGTCCAGGTCGTGTCATCTGTTACTCCGGATAGGATGCCAATACTGCATTGTTGTCCACGGAGAGAGTACATTCCTGTTCTGGTCGTGCCATCATTGCCGACAAGAGTTTGCGAAACTACATTTGTGTTGCCGTCTGTTCCACCTGTTAAAGGCGTCGTGGCAATCGCCGCAGGCGCTACAGTTGTGTCTGTTCCAAGGGATGCGACCACAATCTGGCTTGGTCCACGAACGGAAGATTGACCACTATTGATGGCAGAAACTAAAGTGCTCCAAAAAGCGGGATTTCCACCGTTGGCTGAAATATTATCAAATACTTCTGGTATTTGAGTTGGAATTGCTACAATGATTTTCCATGTGTTGGGGGCAGATCCCGACAAGATTTGGAATGTTATATTATTTCCATATGACCCGGTATATTTAGAATTCAGAATTATTTGCGTTGTAGTTGAGTCTTTTTCGGCAACAACAGAGACTGAAGCTGGACTATCTGTCCCATCCGTAACCCGGACCCCAACAAAATCACTAGCCCCTTGTAAAATGGCAGTCGAAACGGTTGTTGCCAAATCATACGAGGATTGCTGCATTGGCCCAAATGCAGCAATTCGTTCAACCGAAGTTCCAAAAACTACAGGAGTATTGATGGGTCCCCAGCTTCCTGTTCCAACCACTCCGATAATATCTGTTTGAGCACCAGATAATGATGTAGCACCGCTAGTGACTATCTGTATGTATAAATCTGGAACAGTAAGGCTTGATGTGTTGAGTGTTCCGTATTGTGTTATTGAAGTCATCAATCACCTAGAATATTATTCAATTAAAAATCTCAAAATCTGAAATGCTTGATAAGATAGAATTTACTGCGTTAATTCTATCTATTTCAGGCTTGTTTTGCGAATAAGTGGGAGAAATCCAGCTGCCTTCGACGAAATTATTCCATGAAAATATGAGGCCTATATTGGAAGGACAACTATCATTGTCTATAATAAAATTTTCAAGCATTTTTATGTGAGATACTAATTCCTCAGATTGAGGTTGTTCATAGAATCCGCCAGTTGTTTCACCACCGATCAAGGGGAAAAGTGGTTGAGGATTATCAATTAAAGGTCGACGATCCCAGCCTGCCATTGCTGTCGGAATAATAGGAAAACCTGTTTGTGATGCTTTTTTCCATGCTATTTCGCATGCATGCGTGAGCTTTGTATAGCTTGTGTCACCAGATGGAATGGAAGATATTTTTTGAAAACTGATAGAATCAAAATCTATTCCCGAATTGGCTACATCAAAAAAATATTCGTAATTTATGCTGTCTATAAGTATTGTTATATATAGATTAGGTAAATTGGATTTTTTGCATGCGTTTCTTAAATTGGTAATATATTTATTAATTATATTAAGGGAGATTTGCGTGGAATTCAAGACTATAAAATATAAATATTCACCTAAAGAGGTTTTTATATAATTATCGTTTTCTAATAATGTTAAGTCTGTTTCAATTATTTTATCGTTTGTTGATAAGGATTCTATGATAGAGTAAGGTGTGGAAAGGCAGAATTTTATCTTATTTTCCACTTGGCTATTAATATAAAAATTAATCGCATCAGTGAGCCAGTTGTCTATGGAAAACCTATTGAAAACCCAAAATGATATGCCGGAGTCAATTGCATAATTTATCTCTGCATCCATTACGTCTTGCGTAATCACACTCCAGGAGAGACTGGTGCTATCAGTTATTTGAGCAGTCAGAGGTAATCTATCACTCCATTGAGCATTACTGAGTGCTGCTGCACATTGTTTTTCAACATCGGTTGTCATACCGTACCAAGCGTCAAATCTTAAGGCACCAATCATAGGTGGCGTAAGAGTTTTGGCACCCTTTAAGCCAATTTGCATTAATGAATTAACCTCTCCTCCTGGCCAAAGAACGGGAGGAGTCAACATGGTTTCTATGATTGAAAATTCTATATTCCAGATTAAATCAACTCTATAGGTATTAGCATTCAGATTAGTATCATTGATTTCACGATTTAAAAAAGATATTGCGCCATGATCAAAACTGGGTGTTGATAATTCATCGGAAGATAAAAGGGCATCCATGACGGCATTTTCTATTTTATCTCGTTGTATGATCGATGGCGAAAAAATAGAGACGCAAATTGCAATACTTGATCGTGATAGTTCCCTATAAAGTTGTATGTTTTTAGCGCAGCGACCAATGATTTTACTATCGTTGTCTAAACTAATTTTTGATCCACTACAGTCGGGAGACAACAAGCTTACACTGTTAATGAGTTTACATATGTTTTGGGTGATCAGTTCTGCCGTGTATCCGATCTGTACAGGTACAGGATAGGCTGTTCCATCAATGATAACCCCAGCAACTCCGGAAGTATAAGCAGTTCCCAGAAAAGTTACAGCATTCGATGCCTCTGATGCATCCGTAACCTGGAGGCCAAAGTTTGTATCATCTTCCAAGGTTTGCCAGCGGCGGTTATATCTTGTGGTGTTTTTTGCTGACCCGCTTTTCTGGTTAATAGCCACCCATGATGTCCCAGGTGAAGACATCATGTCTTTGCCGAGTTCTGTTTCCTGAGGCCATCCACGACAGATCTTTACATTTTGATTGATTGAGGATTCTCCATACACGGTAAGATTATCCGGATAAATATAGCGAGATATTTCCGTCGCTATTTTTTCCTCAATGTCAGCTATACTCGCCATCAGGTTTGATCCGCTGTTGCCGTCAGGTGTAGGCCGAATGTCGTTATTTCTACTGTGGATACATGGTAGCAATTATTGGAGCTATCTTGTATTCTTAGGCCTTGGTGAATGGTAATCTCCGGAATTGCGGGCATGAGAATCTCCCATGTTCCCACTGATACATCTGTTCCTAAATGGGAGAGTGAGCGGCCAGAGCTTCCGGCTTGAAGCATTGAAACTCGCCAGCCCGAGGCAATAGGAGAATCTTTTTCCCATACGGGCCCTTCAGGGGGCCGATAGCCTAGGCTACTGTCATCTGTAGAAAGATCTGATTCCAGAAAAGAGATGGTGGTGTTGGTTTGTACTATAAGAAGTGGTTTCCACGGTTCAAAGCGTGCAACAAAAAACATATCTTGAATCAGGTTAGGAATATTATCGTCAATATTTACGAGTAAATAATCTCCAGTCTCTATGCTGGTCGTATCAATAGCTGCATATGCAAACTTATGTCCCCATGAAAGGGGAGTAGTGCCAGAAAAAGACGCTGATGAATCAATGAGGCACTTGAGTTGAGCGATAGCGTCTGATGTTGTCGGCATGATGCTGGTCGCGGGGCGTAGTTGAGTGACTGTTACACCTGTTACAGTAGCCGCTTTTTGCAGACCATATGCCACTTTTTGTTGTAGTTTATCGACGTCCATCAGACTGCCAGATTGATTGTGGATGAAACGCAACCAGGTCCTGGCGGGATGCCGATAAATCGAACCAATTCCATCCGCTGTTGCCGGAAGAGTTTGATTCGATCCGAAACTTCGTTTTGGTTATGAGTCCAGACTGCAGCTTTATCCGTATCAAGGTTATCGGCAGCCTGAGATGGTCCCAGTTCGAGCGTTGTTAAAGTGCTGAGCATGGTCCGAACAACAGTAATTTCTTCAGGAGCAAAATTGTTCAAACGGTATTCAAGAATGCCATAATGTGAGAAATAAAGCCATGTATTTGCTAAATTGCTATTTCCATATGCTGGATACCAGCAATAGCGTCTTATATTGACTTTTTCGACTTCCGTCAGGGCGTCTTCGGACATGCTTAAATGTATCGCTTCAATGTGTGTGACCCGGTTCCCCGGGTCACAGTGTCTGAATATTAGAGGCTTTCGATAACGACGCCGCGTTTCAAATAGCTGTTTGTAGAGGTAGGAATGATAGACGGATTGACTGTAGCGTCCGTGGGAAGAGCAAAGCCGCCAATCCAGTACCAAGACTGGGCAATGATCTGCTTGAGACGATCCAGAGGTTCACGGGTAATCATCATGATGCCATCAACGTTTTCGACCAGAGCTCGATCGCTGTCCGGAATATCGATGGCGCCTGTGTAATCGCCTTCGATCAGAGCGCCCTGACCACAAACAATTGCACGATGAATGACCCCAGTACCGAGGGAAGCCTGTAGCGGAGCTTCGGTCGTGGGAATGAAACGCACACCAAGAAGTTCAACAACAGAGCCTGCGCGATACGTTTCACTGCCATAAGCACCGCGATAGAGATATTTGAAATCTCCGTCACGGAAGAGACCAAGCATTTGCTGGTCATCGAGGTAACAGTGATAAGCGCCGTCGATCGTGGGCACGTTGTTCATGCGGAGCGCCGCCACGGCCGCCAGAACAGTCTGAATGCCAAGTGTGTCACCCGCCACGTAATTGCTGGAGCCATAATTGCCCTCTGGGGCAACGAGCTGTGCTGTCGTCAGGCGATTGTTCGGACGAAGGACAAGGGGGGCCGTCGAGGCGACAGCGGCATTGCCTTCAGTGCCATCGCTGACTGAAACCGACGTGGAGAATGTGAGAACGCCTGAGCCACCAAGCGGTGCGGTGGACGTGTTCACGGTATCGTAAGTGACGCCGATGAGGGTGTAGGCATTGCTGCCCACCGTAACCGTCATGCCGGTCGATTGCGCTACGGACACGACCTGCCCCGTAGCATTGAGAACGCGATCAAAACCACGAACATCATCTACGGCAATCTGCGTGCTGGCCGCACTCAGAGAGGTCGTGACACGGGTGTTGCCCCCCATATAGCCACCAACGCCGCCTGCTGGGCCTGCAAACAGGGTGTTGCGCGCGATACGATCCAGCGACTGAAGGGCCTGGATACCGTTGGTGTTGGCATTAGCGAGAAACTGATCGCTGATGCCAACGCCTTCGCTGACAACGTTCAGATCAATCGTATCACCATACTGGTTGATCGTCAGAGTGTACTGTTCAACAGACCATGTCGAAGGAGTCAGGCCGTTATCAAAATTCGTATTCTGGGATGGTGACATCGGCGTTGTCACCGGAGCTTTCAGGCCTTTACGTGTTTTCGTGATCGTTTCACCAATACGATTTGGGAAAATCTCGCGGTCAGCAATTGCCCGGAATGCAATACGCGACTGAAGACCTGCTGAAAATTCTCGGGCGAGATATCCCTCTTGAATAATCGGCTGAAGCTGTGAAGGAAAATTATCAATTGCCAATTTATAGTGTCCTTAGTTGTAGCGACGAGAGTAAGAAGGCGCGACTTTTTTCAGCGAGCGTCGATATTCGGATTCAGACATATCCTTGACTGGCATCGAGGCATTCGCCTTGGCGCGTGGGGCAGGCGAGGGGCGTGCCGTCCCATTCATCTTGCTGCCGTTTTGCGAACCAGGAAAAAGAAAGGGCTTTCTGGCTTTCAGATCTGAAAATGCATCGTCTACACCAGTAACATCCCCATTCTCGTCGAAAGCGATTCCGGACGTATCGAGTAGGGGCAGGCAATCAAGATCAACGAGACCAGAAGCCACAGCAGAAGTACGGATTGCAGCAGTCTTTTTGATCCCTGCAATCTGTTCCGCCTGTTTCTGTGAAATCTCAGCGGCTTCCGAACGCATTCTTGACAGTTCATCTTCTACGGCTGCGGCATGTGCCCTTGCTTCGGCGAGATCGGCCTGAACCTGAATCAGTTGACCAGAGAAAGCATCCGCCACACTATCTGCCGCAGAGCGCGGGGTGCTCGCCGCATCATTCACGGTTGCGGGCCGTTCGTCCTGTGCACGAACGGAGTTTGAAGTTAATTCCATTTAGACTCCACGCAGATGAGCGATTTATGATTTGTTTTTCTGTTGGGTTTCTTGAAAATCGTTGTCATCTAATATTTTTTTGAGTTCTTCAGCGATATGCTGAACATGCGTAGCGGGCTTCATCATCCTGACGGCAGTATCGAGAGAAACTGCTCCAGCAGATTTTGCTGCCTGCACCGCATTGGCGATAGTTTGCATGTCTCCAAATGTCGGTTCAAACCATGCAGGCCATACAAGAGAAATATTTTCGGGAACGACTGGGCCATACATTTTGCCCCCAATTTGCAGTTCCGGGACTTTCTGGGTGATGCGGCATATCAGCTTGATCACTGATACAAGTCCAAGATCGCCATATGAGCGTCGCAACCGTCCAACAAGCCAGGTCAGGCCAAGGCACATCAGTTCCATGGCGCGACCCGATTGAGCTGCGCTGACCCGATCCCCGTGGGTGCGATTACCGTGCATGGCTTCCAGAGCCAGCGATCTCAACGCCTGCCACATATTGAGCGCAGCAGCTGCGCCCGTTCCATTGATTTCCAGAAGCTTTGCCTCACTTCCTTGCGGAAGGGCGATAGCGTGTGATGCATCTTTGGTCAGGGATGAAGCGATTCCCCCGGGAAACTGATATTCATCGACGGAAAGAACCATTGTCGGATCAGAAGAATAACGCAGACCTCTGACTGTCTGGGAGAGGAGATAATCGGAGTCGATCATAGCATCGATGCCGGCAGAAAAAGTGCACTTCCCATCCGGCGCATTTGGATCCATGTTTGGGAGATTCCTGATCCACACGATAGGCACTACGCCCAGTCCGTGATGGACAGTTCGTTCCTCGTCCCGCTGGAGACAAATTTTCTTTTGACCGAAACCTTCTACTGGAACAGGTTCATACCAGATCGTTTCGTTTTCCGTGAAATCCCTTGTAAACCAGTAATTTCCATCAGGAAACGAACCAAATCCGGCCTTTTCAAGACCATCAGCATCGACAATATACTGCTCTCTCACCCTTATGAGGCGTCTGGGGTCTAAAAGAGAAAAGCTGGGCTCAAGAAAGCAACTGCGCTTTATTTCCAGGACCAGTTCATTATCTATGGCCTGAACGAGAATAGCTACTGACCCGATTGATCCCATGACGGCAGCCTGCTCCATCAAAGAGGGCAGATTGAGGTCGAGACAGATTTTCCTTATTTTCTCTTCTTTTTCGACATTTTCTTCGTTATTCTCTCCTTGAATGGAAATACTGGGCCAGTGTGAGGCACTGAATAAAAGAGAAACAGAATCTTCCACAACGACATTACATAAATGAGTGCGAATGGAAGGACGTCGCTGATTGATGGGTATATACGTGCCGTCGGGAGAGCATGTTTTGAAAAAGGGATATCTGATGTGATCATAGAGTGTGCCATTCAGAACCTTTTCCAGAGCAAGAAGATTTCTGGTTCTTTCTGAATAGGAAGAGGGAAGAAACATACTTTTCTTAAGTTCGGACCAGTCCATGAATATTACCTTATCTGTCTAATATGGTGTTGATTTCTGGTTCAAAAGATTTTTTAAAAAATCTAAAATATAAATAATAACCGCTGGCGTCGACGAGATGATCATATCCTTTGCTTTTGTCGGGCTCCGATGTTCCATCCTGGTAAGCATATCGTTCATAGCTTTCTATGCTGCGAATGCAGAGCGGTGATACGAATGCGGACCGTTTTCCGAGTGAATTCTCGAACATTGAATTCATGAAATTAAGCCTGTCACGTACTCTCGGGGACTGTTTTTTCGTCTGAACATGAAATCCGTAAGACAGAAGAATAGATATATCCGTTCTTCCTGAGGCGCATGTTCGGCGTGATTGCCCAGCCGGATCCGGATAGATGGTTATGTTCTGGCCCGACGTAGAAAATTCTCCAGAAAAATCATTTTTTTTGCTGCCATATTTTTTGAGTATTTCTTTTGAAATTTCATCCGTATTTGATGTCGGTATTATAATTTCATCAATTTGGATTGTTATAATATCTCCATCTTCATGAATGTGTTCCTGCCAAACGGTTGCGGACATAGGGTTGATATTGAAATCCATCCCAATATGCACAGCAAGATCCGGATTGTATTGAACATTGTGGATCGATTTTTCGCGAGAAAAAGCATAGAGGCATTTTCCAGAGAAACTTTCAAATGATGCTTCATATTCTTGTCTGTAAAGACGCGAATCTAGACTTTTTCGTGCATTATTAAGTTCTTCGTCGGAAACATTTCCTCCTTCGCGAGTTGTGTAGGCGCATGACCACCACCCTTTTTCATGTGTATTTCCGGCAATTCCCTTGAGGTATAGATCGTAGAAATGGTCTTTCCCTTTTGGGGTGCCTATGAAAAGTGCATGTCCTTCTGTCGTTGACAACATAGGGCGGATAACTTCACTCCAGGCCAGAGGGGATGTATCTGCCCACTCATCTCCTAAAAAAAAAACAGACCGCTTCCCCGTAGGGAATCATAATTTTCAAGACCTACGACACGCACAATGTGTCTGTTTGGACCTACTGTCAGCGAGAGATCTGTTTCTCGTGGCGAATGGCAAAGCCATTTTTCTGGAATTGCAGCTTTGAGTTTGGGCCAGAATATTTTTTTCGCCTGTTTGTAAGTAGGAGCCGCGTACCATATTTCATTATCGGAAGAAACATTGTTCATCACAGCCATTTTTATGGAACGCCTGACTTCTTCTATGGCTTCAAATGTTTTTCCAAACCGCCTGCCACAAACGGCCACACGAAATCTGGCATGTGATTGCCAGCCCTGATTATAAATCTCCATCTGGGGCTGGGTCAGGGCATCTCTTTGTTTGATTGGCATGGTGTTAGGTTTTTTTGTTCTTTTTCAACGGGGGAGGAGGATCTGATATGATTTCTGACCGTAATTTAGAGGTTTTATCTTCACTGATATTCAGAGTAGAGATGAGAAAATCAGATTTTTCTGCTCGTGCTAATCGGTTTGAATGTTCTCTCAGCAGCGTAGTCATGAGGCGTGTATCGGGAATGCGATCTATGATGGGTGTGCCGCGGTCATCAGTTACTATTTTCCCTTTTTCTGTTCTTCGAATGCGCGGTACCCCGCCAAAGGCGAGGTCATGAATGGCTGCAGTCATTTCATCATGGAAAAATGTCCTCGCGATCGTCAGTCTTTGCCGTTCATCAGGTTGTTTTTTTAGGTAGTAGTAAAGATCACTCAGGGGTCTGTTGACCAGACGCATGCAATGCGAACTATTGCCTGTTCTTGATACACAGTCGCATAAGTCAATAAATTCGGCCGTAGTCATCGGTTTTTGTTTTTTTTTCATAAAGATGATCGTTTAAATAGGCCGTTTTGTATTTCTATTGTGTTTCAACTGAATGGCTCCCCAGGAAATCGGGTTGCCTGCGCGCAGAGGTTCCCATCCGGCTTCCTTTCTTCTTTCAGTAGCCTGTCGCATGGATCCGGAGGATGTCGCGAGTTGCATGGAGAGTCTGTGAATATAGCTACGACTTGCTCCAGTAATTTTAGCAATATCTCGAATTGATAATCCTTTTTTCTGATAGTTGGCTAATTTTTGTTTGATTTCAAGCGCGTAGAGTTCATTGAATTTTTTAGCCATAATAAATCCGCACAATAAATAGAGTGTATTATTTTTATATATTTGACGTTATGGTAAAATAACTTAGTGTTTGGCAGTTGAGCCGAGAGCATCTGTCCATTGTGTGCCATTCCACCAGACTGGAATACCTGTCTGGCTGGATGAATTTGCTGAAGAATAGCAGTCGGAGCAATAACGCTGATCGCCAGAAGTGGCACCGCTGGCTGGCAGTGTGCTGTATGTATTATTGGGGGCGTTTATAGCGCCGTTAGAATGTAATCCGACATCAAGCACCAGAAAACTTTTGTCTGCGGTACTGTTTCCGACCACATGCAGACTGCCATCGGTATTGGCATAAATATAGCCCTCCTGCGTATCTGATGTGTCTGTCAGAACAAGGGATTTTCCGTCATGAATTGTCAGATTGGCGCTTGCATGTGGTGCACCCGCATGATCCACATCGAAGCCACATCCACTATAGCCACAAAGAGCAATCCCATTGGGATAACTGGAAGGATTCAGTTCAAGATGCTCCTGAACCGTACCATCCATGGCTAATTGGCGAATGTCATTATGACCATCGACCTGAAGACCAATGCTCGTGGTAAAATCATTGTAATTGTTTTGGTTATTCGTATCGTCAATGTTGCGGGTATTCCAGATCGTCAGACGCATGTTGTGGGAAGAGGCAGGCCAGCTTGTGTCGGCATCCCATCCCGGACGATTGGACTGGGCAAAATCTGCCACGACTTTCGTCGAACCAGCCGTGTAGGCGGGGCCGCCATATCCTGCTGATGCGAAAGAATGAGAGGCGACATTCATGGAATACCATTCGCCCTCCAGCATAAGCGTATTGGCATTTCCTCCTGCAAGGTTCATGTCATAGCTGTCGAGGGTCGGCGACGTCGTGCCACTGTAGGCGACCGTGATGCCATGCATGTAACCAGTTTCGCCGGACGTATCATCGTTCCAGAGATCGTATTCAATGCCCTCACAACTGCGGAGCTGGTTATCTATTTTGCCGGTAGGGTCGTTGATGTCTCCTGGAGAGGCATTCGGCGTTGGCCCGGGAAGATAGCAGATGACGTTGTTGGCAAAGCTTTTTGTGTAAACACCAAACATAATCGCGGGATCACCGAAATCGGACCATACCGTATCCACAGCGGCCGTCGTGCCGTCGAGGCTCGTTGTACCTGGAATCTCGCTGCTCAGGCTAAGATTGGGGAAATCAGTCGTCTGATTGAAGGCTCGCCAGCCATCTGTGGTGACGGAATTCACAAGACCCGTGGTGCTGTCTGTTCCATAACCCGTCATTGTGCCAACGTAAGTCGCCATCTTGTGCGTTGTCGGATCTTCTCCAATCTCATTGGTGACCATGCGGGCATGAGGATGATTTATAATCCAGTCCGACCACGTCTGCGGAAGCGGATTGGAAAATGTTGCTCCCCATCCGGTAAAGGTTGGAATATGCGTCAGACCGTCTGGTGCCGTGACAGCGCTTCCGGTCGTCGTGAAAACGGGTGAGCTGGGACCGGCATAAGTATACCGTGCGACGGCATCGTAATTGTCGTAGCTTGCGGTGCTGCTGGCTCCTCCGGGGCCGACACCCGCAATTGAACCGCGCATGTTTTCGGATTGCATGAACACGCCCTCAACAATGCCCATATTACCTTCGCCATACGGGATGTTGTGGACGAAGAGCGGTACGCCGTCGAATTCCTGTGACCCACCGAGACGCAGGTGAGTTGGTGGCATGTAATCATCGACATAAGCGTTGCCAGATGAGTCATAGCCCATTGTCCATCGCAGATTGAAAGCAGCCTGCGGGTTGCCGTACTGTGTTCCCGTGCCGGAATTCGTTGTCCATGTGATGGGATCGTTCCAGCCAATTGTAGAAGACGTGCTGGAGGCGGATGTGGTCGTTGAAACTGGGGATGTAATATTGCCGCTGGAATCAAGAACAGCCAGTCCTCCGGCAACCCCCATGAGAGAGGACTGGATCGCCCCGATCGCGAGCGAATAGGCCATGCTCGCCGTCGAGGACGTCGATGTGAGGCTGGTGCTGTTCTTCTGTGTTGTTGTGGCAAGCTGGGCCAGTGTTTTACCCGTGCCGCTGACGATCGCGCTGCCGTTGATCTGGGTCACGTTCAGTGCCGTGTCGGCATGGGCGGGGAAACACAGTGCTGCAGTAAGAGCCAAAGCGCCGCCTGTCGCCAGTTTCCGACAACAGGACGGCAGGAATGTCGTTTGAAAACAACGTGAAGTATTCAAATGAATGGGTATCATCTTGTTCCGTTGGAGGAAAATGCAGGCGTGAAAAAGCAAATGGTCAGTGTGTAAATTCAGAACTTGCTCGAATGAGGCAGATATTAACGTGTCCCTACTTGCGACGCGTTGACGGGACACGTGTCGGACGGCAGGTTTTCCCGGTTCGGGCTTTTCTCCACCCGCCAAAGCGGGTATCCGCCCTGTTCAAATGGTTCCGCTCCGGCGGAAGGGCACGAAACGCGGACGAGGTCACATGAGCGACGATGTTGATACACTCCGACAGGAGTGCCTTGCGGCCCTTGCGGACGCCACGGACCAGCGTGCATGGGACGCTATCCGTGTCTCGTTCCTCGGAAAGTCAGGCCGGCTGACAGGGCTGCTCAAACAGCTCGGGCGCATGGACGCTGAAGAACGCAAGGTGCGCGGAGCGCAGCTTAATCGTCTCCGCGACGAACTGACCCGCGCGATTGATGACCGTGGCCGCGAGATCGAGACCGCTGCGCTTGACGCCCGCCTCGCCGCCGAACGTGTGGATGTCTCCGTACCTGTGGTCGAGATGCCGCGGGGAGGGATTCACCCCGTCAGTCAGGCTGTCGAGGAAATCACCGCCATCTTCGGTGCCATGGGTTTTACCGTCGCCGAAGGTCCAGACATCGAAACCGATTGGCACAATTTTTCCGCGCTCAACACGCCGGAACACCACGCTGCCCGCACCGACCACGACACTTTCTATCTGCCACCAGAAGGTGACGGCAGTAACCGTGTCCTGCGTACTCAGACATCAGGCGTGCAGATCCGCACCATGCTCGGCCAGAAGCCGCCGATCCGCATCATCGCACCGGGCCGTACCTATCGCGCTGACCACGACGCCACCCATTCGCCGATGTTCCATCAGTGCGAAGGTCTGGTTATCGATCAGGGCATCACTCTCGGCCACCTCAAGGGCACGCTGATCGAGTTCCTGCGCGTCTTCTTCGGCAAGCCTGACCTGCCCGTGCGTTTCCGTGCTTCCTATTTTCCCTTCACCGAGCCTTCGATGGAGGTCGATATCGGCTGGTCCCGTAAGACCGGGGAAATCGGGGGAGGGGAGGACTGGCTGGAAGTCCTTGGCTCCGGAATGGTCCACCCACGCGTGCTGGCTAACTGCGGCCTGAACCCGGAAGAGTGGCAGGGCTTCGCCTTTGGTATGGGCATCGAGAGACTGTCCATGCTCAAGAACGGCATCCCCGATCTCCGCTCCTTCTATGAGAGCGATGTCCGCTGGCTCACCCATTACGGGACCGATCCGCTCGCGCCCGCCCTGCTGCACGAGGGAGTCTGATCCATGAAGTTCACTTTATCCTGGCTCCACGACCATCTCGAAACCTCCGCCACGCTGGAGGAAATCTGCGCCGCCCTGAACCGCATCGGCCTTGAGGTCGAAGGCGTCGAACAGCGCGGTGCCGCCGTCGCGCCGTTCCTGACCGCCCGTATCCTGTCCGCCGTCCAGCATCCGAACGCCGACCGCCTGCGTGTTTGCCGCGTCGATGCCGGTCCGGGTTTCAATGATGTGCAGGTGGTCTGCGGCGCACCGAATGCCCGTGAAGGCATCGCCGTCATCTTCGCACCGCCGGGCACCCATGTTCCCGGTCTGGACATCACCATCAAGGAAGGCAAGATCCGTGGTGAGGCCAGCGGCGGCATGCTCTGCTCGCTCCGTGAGCTCGGGCTCGGCGCGGAATCCGACGGCATCGCCGAACTGCCTGAGGACACGTTCCCCGGCCAGTCCTATGCCGATTTCGCAGGCCTCGACGACACCATCATCGAAATCGCCATCACCCCGAACCGTGGTGATGCGCTGGCCGTGCACGGCATTGCCCGCGACCTCGCCGCCGCCGGTCTGGGTAAGCTGAAGCCGTTCCTCGCCGATACGGTGGATGGCACTTTCCCGTCCCCGATCAAATGGGCGGATACCTACACCGAAGCCTGTCCGTGGGTGCTTGGACGCACCATCCGTGGCGTGAAGAACGGTCCCAGCCCGCAATGGCTGCGTGACAAGCTGGAAGCCGTCGGCCTGCGCTCCATCTCCACGCTGGTCGATATCACTAACCTGTTCACCATCGACCTCGGACGTCCGCTGCACGTCTTCGATGCCGCTCGTATTAAGGGCGACACGCTCACTGTCTGCCGGGGTGGCAAGGAGACAATGCGTGCCCTCGATGGCAAGGACTACATCGTCACATCCGAAGATTGCGTGATCGCTGACGGTGCGGGCGTGCAGTCCATCGCTGGCATCATGGGCGGCGAGGCAACTGAAGTCACGGACGCCACAACCGACGTGTTCGTCGAATGCGCCTTGTTCGACCCGATCCGTATCGCTCTGACTGGCCGTCGCCTCGGCATCAATTCCGACGCCCGCTACCGGTTCGAGCGCGGTGTGGATCAGGCCATGCCAGTGACGGCCCTCGAAGCTGCGACGCGCATGATCATGGATCTGTGCGGCGGCGAGGCAAGCGATGTCGTTTCGGCTGGGACTCAGCCGCACTGGCAGCGTACCGCGAAACTGCGTTTCAAGCGGGTCGCCTCCTTCGGCGGTCTCAACGTGCCTGCCGAGGACTGTGTGACAATCCTCGGACATCTCGGGTTTGAGACGAAAACGCGTGACGAGCATAGCGTCACCGTCGACGTTCCGTCTTGGCGTAATGACGTGGCCCAGCCGGTCGTGCTCGATCCGTCGGCGGATCTGTCGGCCGAACGTTGCATGGAACTGGAGAACGTCGTCGCTCGTATCGAGCCGGAATGTGATCTGATCGAGGAAATCCTCCGCATCAAAGGACTCAATCAGGTGCCGCCGGTGCCCCTGCCAGTTCGCTCGGTGGTTCCCGGCGTGGCGCTCACACCGGGGCGCACCCGTCTGGCCCGGGCCCGGCGTGTCCTGACGGCGCGTGGGTTGATGGAGACCGTCGGCTTCTCTTTCATTGCGTACGATGAGGCGAAGAAATTCGGCGAGGCTCCCGAAACGTTGCGCCTGCTGAACCCCATCGCCGCAGACCTTGACCAGATGCGTCCCACACCGGTGCCGAATCTGCTGGCAGCGGCCCGCCGTAATGCCGCGCGTGGATGGCCCGATCTGGCTCTGTTCGAAATCGGCGCGGCCTTCACGCCCGAAGGTCAGACAACAATCGCCGCAGGGTTGCGTGCCGGTCGTACGCCGCGTCAGCCGGGCCTGTCCGCGGCCCCCATGACCTTTGCTGCGGCCAAGGCTGACGCGCTGGATGTGCTGACCTCCCTCGGCGTGCCGGTGGAAGCTCTGACTGTGACCGTGGACGCACCGGGCTACTATCATCCGGGCCGGTCCGGGGTACTGCGACAGGGACCAAAGAACGTGCTCGCCATGTTCGGTGAACTGCATCCCTCCGTCCTGCAGGAAGCTGGTTTCGACGCGCCTGTCGTGGTGTGCGAGGTGTTTCTCGATCGCATTCCCGAGCCGAAGCGGCGCAAGAAGTCAGCCCCAAAGCTGTCGCCTTTCCAGCCCGTGCGGCGCGATTTCGCATTCCTTGTTGCACATGATGTGCCAGCGGAGGCAGTTCTCCGCGCTGCCCGGGGGGCTGAGCGCAATCTGATCACTGGCGTGTCGCTCTTCGATATCTATGAAGGTGACAAACTGCCGGAAGGTCAGAAATCGGTTGGCATCGAGATCATCATTCAGCCGAATGATACCAGTCTGACGGATGCGCAACTGGAAACCGTCTCGGATAAGGTCGTTGCCGCCGTCGCCAAGGCCACCGGCGCTGCTCTGCGATCATGAAGAGGAAACTCCACATGACGTGGCACCGCCGCGATGATATGAGCGCATCATGACGTGCGATCAGCTTCCTTCACCGGCTCTCCTGCCGCCCGGCTTTATTGACCTCCTTCCGGTCGATGCCCAGGCCGAGGCGAATGGCACGCAGGCCCTTCTGTCCGTCTTCGCAAGCCACGGCTACGAACGGGTCGCGCCCCCGTTGCTGGAGTTCGAGGACACGCTGCTCGGTGGGGCGGGGGCGGCACTGGCCGATCAGGCGTTCCGTCTGATGGACCCTGATACGCGCCGGATGATGGCCCTGCGTCCGGATATCACGCCGCAAATCGCCCGTATCGCCGCCACCCGTCTGCGCGCCACCTCGCGCCCGCTGCGTCTGTCCTATGCGGGTCAGACCGTTCTGGTCGGCAATGGCACTGCGGGTCAGAACGAACGCCAGATCGGGCAGGCGGGTATCGAACTGATCGGTCCCGATAGCGCCCACGCGGACGCCGAAGTGATCGGCGTCGTCGCCGAGGCACTGGCCCGGGTAGGCATTACCGATCTTTCCTTCGATCTCACCATGCCGCCGCTTGTGCCATCCCTTATCGGGCAGGCCGGTCTTCCGCCGACTGCGGCGACGGCGCTCATGCACGCTCTCGACCGCAAGGACGCCGCCGCCGTCGCCGAGCATGGCGGGTCGATCGCCGACACGCTGATCAAGCTGCTGAGTGCTGCCGGAGAAGCCGATCAGGCGCTGGCCGCCTTGCAGGCAGCCGATCTGCCAGAGGTAGCGCGGTCTTTCAGCGAGCGTCTCATGCAATCCGCCGCCGCAATCCGCGCCCGCGTTCCGGGCTGTCAGGTCACGATCGATCCCGTCGAATTTCGGGGCTGGAAATATCATACGGGCGTCTGCGTCTCGGTTTATGCGCTCGGCTCGCAGGAAGAACTGGGGCGTGGCGGTCGCTATCTGTGCAATGACGATGAGCCCGCCTGTGGCCTGACCCTGCGGCCCAACGCTGTCTTCCGTGCGGCTCCACGCGGACCACATCCCCCGCGGGTCTATCTGCCGTTCGGCACTGACGAGGCTGTCGGACGCATTCTCCGCGAGCAGGGGCATGTCACCGTCGCGGGGCTGCAATTCCATGCCAGCGAGGAAGACGAAGCCCGTCGTCTCGCCTGTTCTTTCCTGAGTCGGAACGGCACACTCGTTCCTGTCACCTGATTCCTGCGAGGGCGAAAGCCCTGCTGTTCATCACCATCGGAGAAGCTGCGTCATGTCCAATGTCACCGTAATCGGGACCCAGTGGGGCGATGAGGGCAAAGGCAAGATCGTCGACTGGCTGGCCAGCCGCGCCGATGTCGTCGTGCGCTTTCAGGGCGGCCATAACGCCGGTCACACGCTGGTGGTGGGCGATCAGGTCTACAAGCTGTCCTTGCTCCCGTCCGGCCTCGTGCGGGGCAAGATGGGCGTGATCGGCAACGGCGTTGTCGTCGATCCTCAGGCGCTTCTGGCCGAGATCGGGCGCGTGGTCGCACAGGGCCTGAACGTCTCGCCAGACACCCTGAAGGTCGCGGAAAACGTGCCGCTGATCCTGCCGCTGCATGGCGCGCTTGACCGGGCCCGCGAGGCGGCGCGTGGCGACCGCAAGATCGGCACGACCGGTCGCGGCATCGGTCCTGCTTATGAGGATAAGGTGGCCCGTCGCGCCATCCGCCTGTGCGATCTGGCCGAGCCGGAAACGCTGGACTGGAAGATCGACGAACTGCTCCTCCATCACAACACCCTGCTTGCCGGTCTCGGAGCCCAGACCTTCGAAAAGGCCGAGGTGTTGGCCTTCCTGAACGATATCGCTCCGAAAGTTCTGCCTTACATGACGCCCGTCGCGGATCTGCTTGAGGCCGAGCGGAAGGCAGGCAAGAAGATCCTGTTCGAAGGCGCGCAGGCCGTCATGCTGGATGTCGATCACGGAACCTACCCGTTCGTGACGAGTTCCAACACGGTCGCCTCGAATGCGGGTACCGGCTCCGGCATGGGTCCCGCTGCCGCAGGCTTCGTTCTGGGTATCGCCAAGGCTTATACAACCCGCGTAGGCGAAGGGCCGTTCCCTTCCGAACTGTTCGACGAAACGGGGCGCACTCTTGGCGAACGCGGGCATGAATTCGGCACGGTTACCGGTCGCCCGCGTCGTTGTGGCTGGTTTGACGCCGTGCTGGTGCGTCATGCTGTGCAGGTTGGCGGCGTCAACGGTCTGGCGCTGACCAAGCTGGATGTGCTCGACGGTCTGGATGAGTTGCGTGTCTGTGTCGGTTATGAACTGGATGGCGAGATCATCAAACGGTTCCCGGCAGGTCCGGCCGCGCAGACCCGGGTCAAGCCGGTATATGAGACACTGGAAGGCTGGGGCGAGTCCACGAAGGGTGCCCGCAGCTGGGCCGAACTTCCTGCGCAGGCCATCAAATATGTTCGCCGTATCGAGGAACTCGTTGAAGCGCCCGTCACCCTGCTGTCCACCAGCCCCGAGAGGGATGACACCATTCTGATGCGCGACCCGTTCGACGCCTGATTCGGTTGATTCTCAAGTCATAAGCAGTCCGTTAATGGCTGCACGCTATCCTTTGCGCATTCACCAGTGCGTAAAGGACCAGCATGGCCGAAGGGGAAGAGTTCGGGCAGTCTGAAACAACGGACAGCCAGGCCATCACGATTGATGGGCGCTACGTCATCAATCTTGCGCAGCGGTTGCCTGATTTCGCAAATGTCCCCGCCTATGGGGCGCGAGACAGCATGTCGCCCACCACCGAGATGCTCGCTCTCGCGCCGGAAACTTTCGTGCCCGCGCGAGCGAACGCCGCCAGTTTTATCCAGATCCGTTCGCCGTATCTGCTGCCTGTCAGAAGCGTCAGCGATGTATCAGGCTCCGTCTGGATTCTGTGTGATTCCCCTCCGGGCATACCGTTGACGGAAACCAGTGGCTGGACCGAAGCCTCTGTCATCGATCGTGTGATCGTGCCACTTGCCAACGTCCTGCACACCTATCACGAGGCCGGACTGACGCACCGTGCCATCAGGCCGGATAATGTTTTCGATCCGGGAGGCAAGTCTCCTGCCTGTCTCGGACCAGCTCTTGCTTCGCCTCCGGCATATTATCAGCCCGATCGTTTCGAGCCGCTCACCTCCGCCATCTGCCCCCCCGCAGCCCGTGGGAATGGGTCTATCGCGGATGATGTGTTCTCCCTCGGTGCGCTGGCCGTCTGGTTGCTGGGCGGCTGTGAGCCTTATCAGAAGGAAGCATCGGGTGTTCATCTGGAAGATCGCATCCAGAAGGGAAGTTTTGCCGTTCTGGCATCTCAACTCTCCCTTTCTCCCGATGTCTTGCAGCTTCTCGCAGCCATGCTGTCTGACAATCCTACCCTGCGCCCCACGCCACGCGATCTGCTCAATGCCGCTGGCCACAAGGGATTTGTGGTCAGGCAGTCGCCCGTTGCGACGGCCGCTCTCCTGCTCGGTTCGGCCCGCATCCGTACTGGGCGGGCCCTTGCGTGGTATGCCGTCCATCACCGACAGGAATTTGTCGGGCTCTTCGTCCGTGGCGTGGTTGAGCGATGGCTGTCCTATGAACTGGGACTGACTCAGGCGACTTCTCGTTTGTCGCAACTGCCAAAAGACGCAGCTCTCGGCGAATCAGGCAATCCGGCTTCCGCTGCGGTGTTCATGGAAATCATCGCGACGATTGATCCCACCATGCCGCTTTTCTGGAATGGCATGTGGCTCTGGCCGGATGCGATGGGGCAGATCCTGACGACATATATGTCCGGGAGCAGTGGCTTCCCGACTGATCCGACTCCCATAGCCTTTGATCTGCTGCGTAGTGGAAAAATCGAAAAATTTGCCCAGATAACGGCAATCCCGGGACAGGCGGCAGCCTGTCGTCTGGCCCAGAAGGCCGTGCATCAGGTCGATGTCAGCAAGCCCACTGATGTGGTGCGGCTACCCTATATCCTGAATCCCCTACAGGCCTGTCTTTCACCTCGCTGCGTGAGCAGGCGTTTTTCAGTGCCGCTGGCACTTCTGCAATGGCTGAACACCAATCCGGAGAGCGCACAGGGGGCGAACGCCACGGCGCTTCTGGATATCCACATGACAAGCTTTCTGGTTATGTCCGCCGTGCGTAATCGACTTATCGATCATTTTACTGATCTCATGATTGCCAGAAATACCTGGTTTCTGGACCTGCTTCTTCTCGCAAAATTGCAACATCTTTACATGACGGGGATGCTCGCAGGGATCGGGCGCAAATTGCTGCCTCACCTCTCGCCGGAACTCAAGAAATGGCGGAGCCGTAGTAGCCGGACGGAGAGGGGGGAACGGCTGGCCACAGCCGCGACTGTGGGTGATCTCGGTCTGATGTACGAGCTTCTGCATGACGTGCAGGGACTGAAACAGGATCAGCTTGCCTGGAGCGCCGCCCAGCAGCAGACCGCACAACTGGAAAATGAACGGACCCAGCTCCAGCATGCCAAGCTGGAGCTGCAACCCGCTGTGCAGAATGAAATGATCAGTCTTGCGACTGCTGTTGGCGTGGTCTGCGCCATAGGTTCGCTTTGCGCGGAGATGGTATTCTGATGGCTGCCACCACTACAAAAACGCAGGGCAAAACGGCGTCACTTTCCCGGTGGATACAGGGATTGCTGTGTGGAGCGGCACTCGCCTGGATGCCGGGCTATGCGCTGCTCGTGGGCGTCATGATGCTGCCGATGATCGCTGTCTACATGATGGACAGCCGACGGGGTGAGGCATCAGCAAGAATGATGATGCCCTACACCTTCGCGGCTCTTGTGCATCCGTTCCACCAGTTATGGGGAGCGGATGGCACCATAGATGCCTCAGTCATGATTCTGATGAACCCCGTAACCTGCATCATTGGATGGTGTGCGGCCGGTGGCGGCTGGTTCGTGCTGGAACTGGCGCTCTTTGGCGTCAAAGTGCTGCGGCAGTTTCAGGTGAAAAAGCGAAAAAGAGAGATCGAAAAAAGCCTGAAGGCTCTTGCCGAAGAATGGGATGAAAACGCTGTGACTGTCGACGAAGCAGCCCCGGTTGCTGCTTCGTCGTAAGACAACTTTTCTCAGCGAGTCTGCTGGATCGCTGAGAGCAGCCACGCTCCCCCTGCCGACGGCCGGACGAATGTCCAGAGTTCAGTGACCACAACCGGGTCAGCCGAACTACCGCTGACAACACGGCCTGTCATATCGGTGGTCAGGTCGATCAGGCTGTAGCGCATCGCCACAGTGGCATAATCGTAGCCGCTCTCAGACCATGCTTCCGACAGATCGCCCTGAATGAAGCGTACATCCGAAACCACATTGCGTTCGCCCCGGCTCGCCAGACCGGCCAGTTCCTGATTGAAGTAGCTGACCATCTCCGGCGTCGCCATGCCTTGCAATGCCGGAATATTCTGTTGGGTCCACGCTGCCTGAACATTCAGCAGAAGCCGCTGGAATGCCTGATAGTCCTGCGGACTGATTGCGAGAGTGGCCTGACCCCCGCGCGAGACGCCGCCCGTTCCGCCAGCACCGGACGGTGCAAATATCGATCCGTTTGAACCAGCCCTACGATTGCGGGCAAACAGGCCAAACAGCCAACGCACGACGAAGACGCCAAGAGCGATCTGAATCAGCAGCCCAAAAAAGCCGAACAGCCCGTGAACTCCACCCATGAACCCATGGCCGGAGAGCAGGCCAAACACGCCCGCACCGAGCATGCCGCCCACAAATCCTGTCAGGAATGGATGACGCGACTGTCCCCGCATCATCCCATTATTGTAGGGAGTTGCTCCATAGTTCTGGCCATAACCCGGCGTTTGCTGACGCGGTGCGATGGAGCGGTCCATAGGAGCGGCACTGTAAGGCGATGTGCGCGTGGGAGCGGGTGCGGACCATGTCCGGCTTCCACGACTTCCCATGGAACCACCTTCGCCCGGCCGAGCGTTAGCGACACCCGCAGCAGAGGAGAGGGAAAGAGCAACGACCAGCGCGGAGAGCAAAACGGGACGACGTTTCAGGACGGGCAGGGGAGCCTCCAGAATTCAGTGGGCAACGCACAAAACCCGGAAGAGGCTTCGTGTAAACGACAGGCTACGACATTTTCTCAGTTTCCAGCGATACTCATTCCATCAATGCGAATTGTGGGTGAGTCGGAACCGAACCGGAATGTCAGGTCACTGGCCACCTGTAGCCGACCGAACATGTCCAGAAGATTGCCGGCAACTGTGAACTCGGCAATCGGTTCGGCAAGCTGGCCGTTACGGATCATGAAACCGGAGGCTCCACGGCTGTAATCACCCGTGATGCCGTTGACCGCCGATCCCATCATTTCCGTCAGGTAAACACCTTCGGCAATGTCGGCGATCAGTGCTTCCGGCGAAATATCGCCCGCCGCGAAATACAGGTTCGAAGCGCCGGGCGAGGGCGGGGAGGATGTGCCCCGGCTGGCACGCCCGTTTGTCGTCAGGCCAAGCTGTCGGGCACTCCGGCAGTCCAGAAGCCAGTCCTGCAACACGCCGTCCGCCACCAGTTCCAGCGGCTGACCCGCGATGCCTTCACCGTCGAACGGCTTTGAGCGCAGTCCCCGAACGCGACGCGGATCGTCGATCACACGGATGCCAGATGGAAACACTCGCTGGCCCATCTTCTCTTTCAGGAAAGACGTGCCACGAGCGATGGCGATGCCATTGATCGCACCGCTCAGGTGACCGAGCAGCCCGTTGGCCACGCGCGGTGCATAGACTGCGGGCATCACGCCCGTTCGTGGCTGAGTTGGCTTCAGGCGTGCGACAGCGTTACGCCCCGCCTGAGCGCCAATGACCGCGCCATCTTCAAGGTCAGACAGATGGACGGTGGAATGAAAATCCCAGTCCCTCTGCATACCCGTGCCTTCACCGGCCAGAGCGCTCATGGAAACCGAATGGCGCGTGCGGGCGTAATAGCCCGCCACGCCAGCGGAACTCGCCAGTGCCACGCTGCTGCGTCCCCATGTGGCGCTGGCCCCAGCGGAGTTACTCACTCCCTGAATCGCGCGGGCGGCGTCCTCCGTCCTGCGGGCACGGTCCAGCAACTGAGCCGCATCGGGTTCAGCCGTATCCACCAGATCAAGCTGATTGTCGGTCAGCCGCCCGATAAGCGGAACGGCTTCCGGCAATCCTGCATTGGCATCTGCCGGAAGAACCTGCGCCATAGCCAGAGCCTGCTCGACCAGTGCGTCGAAACGGGCCGTATCGAGTGTCGAGGTCGAAACGATCGCTGACTGTTTGCCGATGAAAACGCGCAGACCCAGATCCGTCGTTTCCGAACGTTCCAGCTCTTCCGTCACGCCATTACGCACGCTGACGCCGAGCGACGTGCTGCCGACACACACGACGTCCGCCGCGTCCGCGCCCTTGAGTCTTGCGCGTTCGGCCAGTTCGCAGGCCAGATCGAGAGAGGGGAATGTCATGCCGCAAGCTGTCCCTGAAGGGTGTCAAGCATCATCACGCCATCGACCGGTCCGATCGAGGCCAGCGTCGGCTGACCGCCAAAGACCTTTGCGGCCACGCGGCAGATATCCGCAGGTGTGACTGCATCGATCTTCGCGACCGTTTCCGCGATGGGGATCAGTCGTCCGAAAATCTGGAGCTGACGGGCGATCTGCTCACAGCGGCTGCCGGTGCTTTCCAGAGACATCAGCAGCGACGATTTGAGCTGCGCACGGGCGCGAGCCAGTTCTTCCATGCTGATCGACTGCTGAACCTTCTGAAGTTCTCCCAGCGTGACCGGCAGAAGTTCACGGGCTTCCTCCGCGCCGGTCCCGGCATAAATGCCGAACAGACCGCCATCGAGGAACGGCGTGGTGAAGGAATACACCGAATAGACCAGCCCGCGTTTCTCGCGGATTTCCTGAAACAGCCGCGAGGACATGCCGCCACCGAGCAGGGTGGAGAGCAGCAGGATCGCATGATAGTCAGGATCGCCGTAGCGGACGCCCGGAAAGCCCAGCAGGATGTGAGCCTGATCCAGTTCCTTGCCGAGACGGAATTCGCCACCGGTGTAACGACCGGGCAGCCGATCCGGCACGGCACCGGTGGGCAGATCGGCGAAATGACGCGCGACCATCTCCACGACAGCATCGTGATGAAGATTGCCTGCCGCCGCGACGATGATGTTCTGCGTCGTGTAATGCGTCCGCATGTAGGACATCAGCGTTTCACGGCTCATCTGGCGGATCAGGTCATCCGTACCGAGCGTCGGGAGGCCCATAGGCTGACCACTGAACGCCGTTTCCTGAAAATGGTCGAAGATGATGTCGTCCGGCGTGTCGTTGGCCTGACCGATCTCCTGAAGAATGACCCCGCGCTCACGCTCGACTTCTTCCGGCAGAAAGGTCGAATGCGTCAGGATATCGCCGATGATATCGACCCCAAGCGGCAGGTCTTCCTTCAGCAGCTTGACGTAATAGGCTGTCTGTTCACGCGCCGTATAGGCGTTGATATGGCCGCCCACATTCTCGATTTCCTCCGCAATTCCGGCGGCGGAGCGCGAGTCGGTGCCCTTGAACGCCATATGTTCGAGAAAATGCGAGACGCCGTTTTCTTCAGGACGCTCGTTCCGGGTGCCGGTGGCGACATAAGCCCCAAATGACACGGTTTCAACCCGGTCCATGCGTTCAGTGACGACCGTCAGGCCGGAGGGAAGGCGTGTCTGCTGGATGGGATCAGTCATGAGAGTCCTGAAAGGAGAGGCGGCACGCGACCGCCTCGGAAATTGGGATCATCGGCTGTTGGAAAGTGCCGCCGATCTTACGGCGTCCTCAACGGTATCAAGCGTGTTGTCCACGACACGGAAGCGTTCTTCCCGGTCGAACAGGTCAGCCAGTGCAGGCGGGAGGGCCGGTGTAATGCCCGTCGCGGCCCGCATCGCATCGGGGAATTTCGCCGGGTGCGCCGTCGCCATGGCCACCATCGGCACGCCGGGTTCCCGGAACTTCCGTCCTGCCGCGATACCGATGATCGTGTGGGGATCCGCGAGATACTGACTGTTCTGGTGCATGGAACGGATCTGGGATTCCGTCTCCGCGTCATCAAGGGCCACGCCTGAGAAAAGCGTGTGAATCGACTCCCACACTTTTGCCGGCACGTCCATCTTCCCCGTCGTGCGGAAGCTGGTCATCAGCTTCGCGCAGGCATCGGCGTCACGCCCAAGGAACTCGAAGAGCAACCGCTCGAAGTTGGAGGAGACCTGAATATCCATCGACGGCGAAAGACTGGGCACGACCTTGCGCGTGGTCATGTCGTTGCTGTTGAGGAAGCGGGAAAGAATGTCGTTGCGGTTGGAACCGACACAGAGATGCCTGATCGGGAGGCCCATCTGTTTCGCAACCCACGCCGCGAGCACATTGCCGAAATTGCCGGTCGGCACAGCGAAGGATACTTCGCGGTCCGGAGCTCCAAGGGCAAGCGCGGAATAGACATAATAGGGAACCTGAGCCGCGATGCGCGCCCAGTTGATCGAGTTGACGGCCGAAAGATTCATGTCCTGACGGAACGGCAGATCGGCGAACATCGCCTTCACCATATCCTGACAGTCGTCGAAGGTTCCCTTGATGGCGATGTTGGTGATGTTCGGGTCCAGAACCGTCGTCATCTGACGGCGCTGTACGTCCGAGGTCCGGCCTTCCGGATGCAGGATCACCACTGTCAGACGGTTCCGTCCACGGCACGCCTCGATGGCGGCAGACCCGGTGTCGCCGGAGGTCGCGCCCACAATGGTCACGCGCTCATCGCGCTCGGTCAGCACATGGTCGAACAGACGACCCAGAAGCTGAAGTGCCATGTCCTTGAAGGCCAGTGTCGGACCGTGGAACAGTTCCTGCACGAACAGCCCGTCTTCGACCTGCCTCAGCGGTACGATGGCGGCGTGATCGAAGTTGGAATAGGCATCCCGGCACAGGTCCAGAAGCGTGTCGTGGTCGATGGATCCTGCCGCGAACGGCGCGATGATCTTCGCAGCCAGTTCCGGATAGGGCAGACCACGCATTGCCCGCCATTCATCGGCGGAAAACTGGGGCCATGTTTCCGGCATATAAAGCCCGCCATCCTCGGCGAGCCCGGCGAGCAGGATGTCGGAGAAGGAGCGAACCGGGGCCTGGCCACGGGTGGAGACGTATTTCATGCGGTATGTATAGCCGTTCTGAAGCGAGGCGGGGAGGGGACTATTTGCGGAGAACGTCGGAAGTGGCGTCTTCCGGCACGCGGAACTTGTAGACGGTCACCGGCCAGTGAACTGTCGCCTGTCCGTTCTGAAAGCGTGCCGCCTGATCCAGTTGCGCCGCCGGGACAAAAATTGTGTTGCCGGAGAGCGCCAGCCCTCCCGGCCATTTCAGGCGCGGATCGGTGATCAGGTGATGCGGAATGCGCCCCGGCGTGTAGCTGTCGATGCTGCCCGTTGTGACGTCGGACCAGTACAGCGTGCCGTCCGCACCGATCGTAAGGCCGCCCAGTGCATGGGTTTTGTACCAGAGGGTTGCGCTTTCCTGGAATGCCGTGTTCGTCGAAGCATCATCATTGAACAGCGCGGTGGCCACCCGATAAAGTGGGCCGCAATAAGCCTGCACGTAAAGCCACTGGCCGTCCGGACTTATGGCGACAAGGCTCGCGTCAATCGCCAGCGGTCGTCCGTCGCGGGCCTTCACCACACCAGAAGCCGCTTCGATTGGGCGCTTGGCCGTCAGCCCTTCCAGATGGTCGAGAAATCGCCGTGCGACACCGCTTTCCAGATCGATGACCACTATTCCGGGAACGCCCGAATCCGCGACGTAGGCAGTTTGCGCATGAATGGCGATCCCCGAGAGGATGCTGCCAGACCGCAGGGCATCAGCCGACACCGGGACGACGCGTGTCACCTTGCCGGAGGCCGGATCGATACGGACCAGTTTCGCCGGTGCTTCCGGTTTTTGCTCACGATCAGGCACACCACTGTCCACAACCCACAACGCCCCGTCGGGCGCCAGCGTCATGCTGGTCAGGGCGACGAACCTGTTGCCCGGATCACCGTCAGGCGCATTCCAGCTGGCATCGGGGTAAGGCCCGACGGCACCATTCGTCGCGCTGCTGATGTTCAGTTGCGGTGCGGGATTGCCAAGCCACCGTGGCGCTTCCAGCACAAGTCGCCCATCAGGGAGCGCGACCACGCTCTCCCATATCTGGGAATTCGAGGTGAGAACAGGCGTCAGATCGGACGCCGTGGATTCCGCCTTTTCCGGCATGGGAACAGCCCGCGCAGAGACTGGCAGAGTAGCCAGAACAAGCGGCACGGACAGGCAGGTGATGCGGAGCAACCTTTTCATGGAGCGGAGTTTCACCTCGTTCGCGCGCGGCTGACAACACCCTGCCATTGCGATCCTGACGCGCAGCTATTTTCTGTCACGCGTCCACCCTCTTCGGTTGCGCCAGCGCCAGCCCTTCCGCCACGGAAACGAATTCTCCACCCAGTTCCACCTTCTCAGCACCAAAGCGGCTGCTGAACAGCGCCCGCACAGCAGGTACGAACGAGGTGCCCCCTGTCAGAAACACGCGGTCTATGTCGTGGGGCGTAAGACCGGAGCGTTCGATGGCAAGGTCGATTCCTTTGCCAAGATGCTCGAGATCCGGCGCGATCCAGGTTTCGAAATCCGCGCGGGTGATCGTCTCTTCGAGCTTCAGTCCCTTCTGGCGGAATCGCAGAGTGGCAGCGTCTTCCGTGGACAGCGCCCGTTTGGCGTCGGAGACGGCATTATAGAGCAGTTGCCCATTCTGCTCACGGATGAGCTCGATGAGATTCATCAGCCGTTCGGGTTCGGAGGCCGTACGGGCGACTTCGGCGATTTCATTCAGGATTCGGGGTGTCCGCATGAGCGAAAGGCGATGCCAGCGGGCGAGGGAGGAATACCACTCGATGGGCACCGGCAGCGGCTCTCCCCCCATGATCCGAAAGGTGCAGTCTCTTCCAAGATAGGGCGCGACCACATGCTCGATGATGCGGGTGTCGAACTGATCACCTGCCAGCCCCACGCCCGCATAGCCGAGCGCGCGTGTCGGGTTGTCGGAACCCGGATCGAAGCGCATGACCGAAAAATCGCTGGTGCCACCACCAAAGTCTCCAACCAGAACCGTCGCGGCATGCTCCAGCCGGTGCGCGAATTTCCAGCCCGCCGCTTCCGGTTCGAGCATGATCGACACATCGGAAAAACCCGCTTCAGCAAGACTGCTGCGTAAACGGGCCTCACCCAGATCGTCGTCTGCTTTCTCGCCTACGAACCGGACAGGTCGCCCGACCGTAACGGCGCATACCTCCGGGGTGAGCCGGGCCAGTTTCATCAGTTCCCGCAGGAAGGACGCGATGAGGGTTTCCAGCGGTACACGCTGTCCGAAAAGCTGCGTTTCCCGGAAACTGGCCTGCGCGAGGTAGGATTTCATCGACATGATCAGGCGCGTTTCGGAGGGATCGTCGAGATAGGCCTCGATCGCGTCCGCACCGACGGCGCGTTCGACCTGCTGGCGGCCGGCATTCAGTTCCTGCCAGAGCGCGAGCAATGTGCGGCACGTTTCCACACCCGATCCATCGGGCGTGGGAAAGCGGACGGTTTGCGTGGTGCCGTTGGGCTCACGCAGGACAATGACGCTGTTGGTCGTGCCGAAATCGATGCCCAGCCGGATCAGAGGCGCAGGATGTATGTTTGTCATCGAACCGAATTAAAAGCTGCGCTGTGCGCTGTCCACACTCTCGTCAGGGGGTCCGCTTTCGGCTGACGGATGTTTTCCGTCCTCCTGCGGAGAGGGAAAGGAAATCTGGCAGCGATTGCGGCTTTCCAAGAGCTGTCCCCCGGCCTTCCTGACAGCCGATCGTCTGGAGGAAAGAGAGGATTTCTGCCGTGTCCACGCCTTCCGCCCGTGTCCTGAGGCCGAATTCAGTTCCTAGCTGCACAACAGAGCGGGCAATGCTGCGACCCGCCTCAAGCTGGAGCGGATTTTCATGCATGAACAGGTGGCGATCGAGTTTTACGTCCGTGATGAGGCCGGCGAAACTCCGGTCCCGGAGGAGGGAGAGGCTGGTGACACCGGTTCCAAACCCTGCCAGCACGAGCCCGACGCCGATATCGCGGAGAATGGCCAGTGAATAGAAAAGGGCATCGCTGTCCGTTGTGAGGCTGGTTTCGGTAAATTCCAGTTCAAGGCGGGGTGCGGCCAGATTATGGGCGCACAGGACGGATGCCAGTTGTGCCAGCAGGTCCTCCGGCACGGAGTCGGGCGATTCCACCGGGAGCGAAATCCGGAAGCGCGGAGGTAATTCAGTAGCGAGACGGCAGCCTTCAGCGAGAATCGATACCCATAAGGGCTCTTTCTGCTTGCGACGCGAAGAGGAGCGTCCAAGGGCGAGAGCGTGGGGCGTCACCAGATCCACACCGCTGAGAGCCAGGCTCGCAAGGGAAAATCGGGGGGCTAGACAGAAGGCCGTGTCGGAACGGTCGTCCGTGCGCGTACCTGCAAAGCGCGCTTTCGTACGGGTAGTGGGCTCCGGGCGCCCCGAAGATGACGTGGTGGACAAACAAAATTCTCCCGGTAGCAGGTCAGGCGGGAGAATAAATCGCGCAGGTAACTTTCAGGTAAATCTTCTGGCAAACTCCAGAGCAGCGAAAAAGATCATGGATTAAGTGAGGATGTGCCGGAAAACAGCCATTCCCCGTGGCTATTTTGCCTCATCGCTTCACTGAGGGGGCTGCCGGTCAACAGGCGGCGCCAGTAACAAACAGGTGATGTCCGGCCATCAGAATCCGGGTGTGCAAATATAGACGGTAAAAGAAAAGCACCCTCCCCGAGATGAGGGAGGGTGCTTTTCAGACGTTATTGAACGGCTCTGATAAGATGGGCCGTTTATGTCCTGAAATCAGGAAATAGCCTGCTTCAGAGCCGCCGTCAGATCCTGAGTGGACGCAGTGCCACCAAGATCGCGCGTGCGGACTTCACCGCCGGTGATCAGCTTGGTGATCGCCGTGTCGATGCGGTCAGCCAGATCGTCGCGGTTGACGTGACGCAGCATCATCACCGCAGCGAGCAGCAGCGCCAGAGGATTGGCAAGGCCCTTGCCTGCAATGTCCGGAGCGGAGCCGTGTACCGCCTCGAAGATTGCTGTTTTTTCGCCGATATTTGCGCCCGGCGCCATGCCGAGGCCGCCGACGAGACCAGCCGCCTGATCGGAAAGAATGTCACCGAACAGGTTGGTCGTGACGATCACGTCGAACTGCCACGGATTGGTCACCAGCTGCATGGAACAGGCATCGACGATACGCTCATCGCATTCGATCTTGCCCTTGTATTCCGCAGCAACCTTGCGGCCGGCTTCAAGGAACATGCCGCACATCTGCTTGATGATGTTGGCCTTGTGGACCAGCGTCACCTTCTTGCGGTCGTTCTTCACCGCATATTCGAATGCGAAGCGAACGATGCGTTCACACTCCTTGCGGGAAACATAACCGCCGGACAGCGCGATGCCTTTCGGATCACCGTTGGCCGGGATCGTGTTTTCCATCGCGGCGTAATAGCCCTCGAGGTTCTCACGAACGATCACGAGATTGATATTCTCGTAACGACCGCCGGGGATGATCGTCTTCGTCGGACGGAGGTTCGCGTAAAGCTCGAACTCCTGACGCATCGTCACGTTGATGGATTTGAAGCCACCACCAACCGGTGTCGTCAGCGGACCCTTGAGAGCAAGGCCGGTCTTGCGAATGCTCTCGATGGTGTCCTTCGGCAGCGGGTCGTTGACGGCGTCCACGCCCGCCATGCCGGCGATGTGACGCTCCCACGCAAACGGGGCTCCAACGGCGTCGAGGATCTCGACCACCGAATCCATGATTTCAGGGCCAATGCCATCACCGGGAATGAGGGTGGCGGGGATAGTTTTGCTGTTCGTCATGATGAACTCCCTATGCATCCGCCGCCACTTCTGCCGCGCATTGAGGCAAAGCGCGATGCGCAAATGCGTGTTTTCACTTCCTGTTGATGGGCGAGCAGGCATGCATCAGCCATTTTGCCGCTTCGGGAGGCAGCAGCGGACCCACCTTTTCGAGGACGCGCGCATGATAAGAATCAAGAATATCCGTCGCTTCCGGCCCAAGAAGCATCGGGTCGACCAGACAACGATCGAAAGGAGCGAGTGTCAGCGTTTCAAAGGCCCGAAAGTTTCGTCCGTCCTGTCCGACATCGGTCTTCGTCACCAGAAGCAGCGTTTCCAGCCGGATGCCGAATGCGCCAGGGCGGTAATAGCCCGGCTCGTTCGACAGGATCATGCCCGGTTCCAGCGCCACCCTGTTAGGCACTTTGGAAATACGCTGCGGGCCTTCATGCACGGAAAGATAGCTGCCCACGCCGTGCCCTGTGCCGTGGTCGAAATCCAGGCCCGCCTGCCACAGAGCCTGACGCGCCAGCACATCAAGGACGCTGCCGGGTGTGCCCTGTGGAAACACCGCGCACCCGAGTTGCAGATTGCCTTTCAGCACGCGGGTAAAAGCGTCCCTGATATCGGCCGGGGGTTCACCGGGACCAGTCCAGATTGTTCGTGTGATGTCGGTCGTGCCGTCCAGATACTGCGCGCCGCTGTCCACCAGATAAACTGTATCCGGGCCGAGCGGTCGATTCGTCTCGGGCGTCACGCGGTAATGGATGATGGCGCCGTTGGGACCGGCACCCGAAATGGTGTCGAACGAGTCCTCCCGATACTCCCGGGCCTCCGCACGGAAAGCGCGGAGGCGATCAACCAGATCGAGTTCCGTTGAGGCGGCGGCATGACCGTCCAGCCAGTGCAGGAAGCGGCATACCGCCACGCCGTCACGCAGATGCGCAGCCCGCGCGCCGTCCTGTTCGACGCGGTTTTTCCGGGCGCGGGGCAGGGCGCAGGGATCGGCCTTCTCCACGATCGTTGCGCCAGCCGCTTGCAGCGTCTGGGGAAACCAGACCGGCGTGGCGGCAGGGTCGACGCTCACAACCTTGTCTTTCAGGGCTGACAGCGCCTTTTCCAGCTCATCCGGTCCATGCACATTGACATCAGATCCAAGCCAGTCACGGACATCCGTGGTGATTTTCGCCCGATCCACAAAGAGATCGACGTGACCGGAGCGATGCAGGATCGCAAATGACAGAACGACCGGCGTGCACGGAATATCCGTCCCCCGGATGTTCAGCAGCCACGCAACGGAAGTGGTGTCGGCGATGATGGCGGCCTCACTCCCAACATCATCAAGCTCTTTCGCAAGCATCTTCCGTTTCGTTTCGCTGCTCTCACCCGCGAACTGCAACGGATGAATCTGCGCCGGACCGGAAGGATGAGCCGGCCTGTCGGTCCAGATCGCGTCGATCGGATTGAAGGAGACGGGAACCAGAGTGATGTTCTCAGCCTTCAGGCTGTCGAGTGCCTGCTGGCTGATGATGCGGGGGTCATAGCCGATACGGGCATTTGGTGGCGCACGCTCTGAAAGCCATGTGCGCGGCGGTGTTTCCGTGATGTGGAGACGGTCCCACAGCGCGCGATCCACCTGATCGTCCATCTGGGTGATATAACGACCGTCGGAAAAGACGGCTGCTCGCTCAGCCAGAATGACGGCGAGACCGGCGCTCCCCGTGAATCCGGTGATCCACGCCAGTCGTTCGGCGCAGGCTGGCACATACTCACCGAGATATTCGTCACTTCGCGGAACGATCAGTCCATCCAGCCCCTCCTTTTTCAGCAGGGTGCGAAGGGCGGTCAGGCGGCGGGGCATCTCTGTTACGCTGCCATCGTTTCCGGTGGTGACCATGGGACTCTCCTTGGTTTGCCGAAACCTTATGTTTTTCAGTGCGAATTTTGCGTGGGAGGCACCACGATCATATCGGACGAATCGCCGGAAGTGATCGGGGGCAGGGTATCGTCGGGCGGTGGCGGTGGCGGCGGTGGCGGCAGGAACCTGTGCGGCTTCGCGACGAGCGCACCCTTTCTGATGGGCGCGACAGGCGGCGTTTCCGGTTCGTCCGGAATAGTGCTCGGCTCGACGGCAGGCGGTGCAGACTCGACCGGTGCTGCCGGGATCGCCCTTGCACTGGGAGTGGCTGCCGGAGGAATGGGCGCGACCGGGTGAGGCGTGACCGGGAGAGCGGACTGGGCAGCAGGTGGAGCGACCGCGGGCGTCCGGACGGGGCCGACCGGTGCGGGAGCCGTAGGAATACTGGTCGGTGCAACCATTTTCGCCGGGATCTGGGCAGCGGGCGCCGGTGCTACTGTAGGCATCGCCTCATGAGCCGGGAGCGTAGCGGCTGGCGGCCTGGCCCGGACGCCGGACGCGACCGGAGGTGTTGCCGTGGATTTTTTCTGGCCGAATGTCTTGCGTGAGGCGGCCGCCCGCTCCTGCGCCGACTGTTGCCTCAGCGTGTCGATAACGTTCGGAAGGGTTTTCTCGTGCGCTGCCGCCGGATGGGCATCATGCCACTGGCTGCCATCGAACCAGCCCTGCCAGTGGCCCCGCTGGTCAAACCAGCCCGCATGACCTCCATGAGAGCCGAAGCTCCATCCTTCCTGATAATGGGCAGGACGATAGTTATACTGTTCGTAGCATCCCGTAAGCGCCAATGCGGCCAGCAGGCTTGCTGCTTTCTGTCCCGTTCGCGCCACGCTCTCTTCACTCCACAGACTGTACTGACGGAAATCACGCGGCCAGCGTTCATCCCCGATCACGGGTTGGACCAGAGACAGCCTTCCGGGGCAAGAGGGAGGTGACGCGGGAAGTAAGGTGGACACCGCTCTCACCGCCTCCGCGATGCTCCTTCGGTAAACCGTTCGGATACCGTTTCGTCGCGCGCCAAAATGGGTTAGAGCATCGTCGAACTCGACCGGAGTCGGGCGTCCGGCCCCGCAATGCTCTCCACAGCACCTGCACGGAACGGAACCCGTTTGCGCCATGCGAGGCGATGGTTGCTCCGGGCACATTACCAGATTCAGACCTGCGACAGGCAGGCCGGGTTCGGTCGGTCACGCAGACTTAAGAGGGAAAAGCGTCTCATGGTGCCTCGTTACACACGTCCTGCAATGGTGAGCATCTGGGCTCCGGAAAACCGTTACCGGATCTGGTTCGAGATCGAGGCGCTGGCGTGCGAGGCGATGGCGGAACTGGGTGAGATTCCTGCCGAGGCCGCCCGCACCATCCGTGAGAAAGGTGATGCCGCGATGGCGGCTTTCTCGCAGGCCGACCTCGACCGTATCGACGCCATCGAGGCAGAAACCCGTCACGACGTGATCGCGTTCCTGACGTGGCTGGCCGAAAAGGTTGGCCCGGACAGCCGTTTCGTGCATCTGGGTATGACGTCTTCCGACGTGCTCGACACCTGTCTCGCCGTACAGCTCACGCAGGCTACGGACCTTTTGCTCACGGGCATCGATTCGGTGCTGGCAGCGGTCAAGAAACAGGCGTTCGCCCACAAATACACACTCACCATTGGCCGCAGCCACGGCATCCACGCCGAACCGACGTCCTTCGGCCTGAAAATGGCTGGTCATTACGCTGAATTCGACCGCAACAAGACGCGACTGGAAACAGCTCGCGCCGAGATCGCTACCTGCGCCATCTCCGGCGCGGTCGGCACATTTGCGCATCTCGATCCGCGTGTTGAAGCCTACGTCGCCGACAAGCTCGGCCTGATGCCTGAGCCTGTCTCCACGCAGGTCATTCCCCGTGATCGTCATGCCGCCTATTTCTGTGCCCTCGCCGTCATCGCCAGTGGTGTCGAGCGCCTTGCGACGGAAGTGCGTCATCTCCAGCGTTCGGAAGTGCGCGAGGCCGAGGAATTCTTCCATCCGGGCCAGAAAGGCTCGTCCGCGATGCCGCACAAGCGGAATCCGGTCCTGTCCGAGAACCTTACCGGTCTCGCCCGTCTCGTTCGTGCAGCCGCCATCCCGGCGCTCGAGAACGTGGCGCTGTGGCACGAGCGCGACATCAGCCACTCTTCCGTCGAGCGTAACATCTGCCCGGACGCGACGCTGGGCCTCGACTTCGCGCTGGCCCGTCTCGCCGGGATGATGGACAAGCTGCTCGTCTATCCGGACCAGATGATGGCCAACATCGAGAGCCTTGGTGGCGTCGTTCACTCCGGCGAGGTTTTGCTGGCTCTCGCTCGGGCAGGCGTGCTGCGTGAGGACGCCTATCGCATCGTCCAGCGTTGCGCGATGGCGACATGGACCAATCTCGGCAAGCCGGGCTGCAAGACGTTCCGCGAAAACCTGGATGCCGATCCGGAAATCGCCGGTCGTATTTCGCCGGAAGTGCTGGATGCGGCGATGGACAGCCGTTCGCACCTGAAAGCGGTCGATGATCGCTACAAGCTGATTTTTGGTGAATCTGGCCCGAAAGCCTGAAGCCACACCTTGTGCCGGCACAGGTTTCCGGCACAGGCGGCTGTATCATCTGACGCCGAAGGCTGCTAAGAGGCAGCCGCAGAGGCCCGCCGCCGGGGGGGCGACAACTGCGGGCAGATATTTCTGCATTCCTGCCCGCAAGTCTTTTAGAGTGAGCAAGGACGACCATGGCCCGCCGCCGCCAGCTGTATGAAGGTAAAGCCAAGATTCTGTTCGAGGGGCCGGAACCCGGTACACTGGTGCAGTATTTCAAGGACGATGCCACAGCCGGAAATGGCGCCAAGCATGGCATCATCACCGGCAAGGGCGTGCTGAATAACCGCATCAGCGAATATATCATGTTGCGTCTGCAGGACATCGGCATCCCGACGCACTTCATCCGCCGGATCAACATGCGGGAGCAGTTGATCCGCGAGGTGGAAATCATCCCGCTGGAAATCGTGGTGCGCAATATCGCGGCGGGCAGCATCGCCAAGCGCCTCGGTATTCCCGAAGGTACGCGCCTGCCGCGTTCCATCGTCGAATATTATTACAAGAACGACGCCCTCAATGACCCGATGGTGGCTGAAGAGCACATCACGGCGTTCGGCTGGGCCTGCACGCATGACATGGACGACATGGTCGCCATGGCCCTGCGGGTGAATGATTTCCTGACGGGCCTGTTTGCGGGCGTCGGCATCTCGCTGGTCGATTTCAAGCTGGAATTCGGTCGCCTGTGGGAAGGCGAAGAGATGAAGATCATTCTCGCGGATGAGATCTCTCCCGACAACTGCCGCCTGTGGGATTCCAAGACAAGCGAGAAGCTCGACAAAGACCGGTTCCGCCGGGACATGGGTCAGGTCGAGGAAGCCTATCAGGAGGTTGCCCGCCGCCTCGGTATTCTGCCCGAGGCCGGAAACGGCGATCTCAAGGGTTCTGAAACGATGCAGTGAAAACACACCGGAGATCGGGTGTGTTTTGAAGATTGAGGCCATGGGGCCGGAGGACGGTATGAAGGTTCGCGTGACGGTGTCTTTGAAGGAAGGTGTGCTTGACCCACAGGGTAAAGCCATCGGCCATGCCCTCCACGTTCTGGACTTCCCGGAAGTGAAGGAAGTTCGCGTCGGCAAGGTGATCGAACTGGATGTGGACGGCAGCGATGCCGCGCAGGTCGAAGCCCGCGCAACGGAGATGGCGAAACAGCTTCTCGCCAACGAAGTGATCGAAGACTTTGCTGTGGAGGTGGTGAAATGAACCGTTTTTCCGTTCTCTCTGCCTTTCTCCTCGTCGGGCTGGGTCTCTGCTCATCGGAAGTTGCGATGGCGCAGCGCATCTCCCCGATGACGGCTGGAAGCTTCGGCCGCATCTGCACACGCCCTGCTGGCGCGCAGATCTGTGACGCCTACATTTCGGGTCTCGCCGATGCGGGCGCGCTTGCGAAGATCAATGACCGCAATGAAGGCGATGCCAATGCCCCCGCCGGCTTCTGCGTGCCCCAGACGGAAACCGGTGTTTCCATGCGCGGCAAGGTTATCTCCTGGTTGAAGGCGCACAAGGATGCGTTGCAGAAGCCGGTTGGTGAGTCGGTATTCATGGCGCTGCATGATGCCTATCCGTGCGCAGCATCCAAGCCTGCGGAACAGAAGAAATGAAAACCGGTATCGTCGTTTTTCCGGGGACCAACCGGGAGCGCGACATGGCGATCGCCCTGAAGGCGGTCACCGGTCATGCTCCCAAAATCCTCTGGCACCGGGACACCGAACTTCCCGATCTTGATCTTGTCGTGCTGCCCGGCGGCTTCAGTTATGGCGATTATCTTCGCTGTGGCGCGATGGCCGCGCACTCTCCGATCATGCGGGCAATCCGTGCATTCGCTGAAAAGGGTGGTCACATCCTTGGCGTCTGCAACGGCTTCCAGATCCTGACGGAAACCGGCCTGCTTCCCGGCGCGCTTCTGCGGAATGCGGGGCTGCGTTTCCTGTCGCAGGACTGCCACCTCCGCGTCGAGAACGCTGAAACGCCGTTCACGCGCCGCTGGAAGAAAGGTGACGTGTTCCGTACACCACTCGCCCACGGTGACGGCAACTATGTTGCGGACGCCGAAACCCTGAAGACACTTCAGAGCGAAAACCGCGTGGCGTTCCGCTATGTCGCGCCGAACGGCACGGTTGACGCGGCTGACCGCGACAGCAACCCGAACGGCAGCCTCGACGCCATCGCTGGTATCCTGAGCGCCAATTCGCGCATTTGCGGCATGATGCCGCATCCGGAAGACCTCGTTGATCCGCTCATGGGTGGTGAAGACGGCAAGCCCCTGTTCGACAGTCTGGTGGAGGCGCTGGTCCGATGAGCAGCAAGCAGAAAGCGGTCAACGCCGATCTGGCACGCGAATTCGGCCTGTCCGCCGAGGAATATGATCGCGTCCTCGCTATCATGGGCCGTACGCCGAGCTTTACGGAACTGGGTGTGTTTTCGGTCATGTGGTCCGAGCACTGTTCCTACAAGTCATCCCGCAAATGGCTCCGCACCCTGCCAACCACAGCGCCGTGGGTTATCCACGGTCCCGGCGAGAATGCTGGTGTGGTTGATATCGGTCAGGGACTGGCCGCCATCTTCAAGATGGAAAGCCATAACCACCCGTCCTTCATCGAGCCCTATCAGGGCGCGGCCACTGGCGTCGGCGGCATCCTGCGTGACGTGTTCACCATGGGTGCGCGCCCGGTCGCTAACCTGAACGCTCTGCGTTTCGGGGCGCCGGAAACGCCCCGCACGCGCCAGATCGTGGACGGTGTGGTCCGTGGTGTCGGCGGTTATGGCAACTGCGTCGGTGTGCCGACAGTAGGCGGCGAGGTGAACTTCCACCTGGCCTATGACGGCAATCCGCTGGTCAACGCCATGACGGTTGGTGTCGCCCGTCAGGACAAGATCTTCCTGTCAGCAGCGGCAGGTATCGGCAATCCGGTGGTGTATGTTGGCTCCAAGACGGGGCGCGATGGCATCCACGGTGCGACCATGTCCTCCGCCGAATTCGATGAGAACGCACTGGCAAAGCGCCCAACCGTTCAGGTCGGCGACCCGTTCGTTGAGAAGCTGCTGATCGAGGCGTGCCTCGAACTGATGGCGACCGACGCAATCGTCGCCATTCAGGACATGGGCGCTGCCGGTCTGACCTCCTCTTCCGTTGAAATGGCGGGCAAGGGCGGCGTTGGCATCGACCTTGACCTCGATGCCGTGCCACAGCGCGAGCCGGGCATGACGGCCTATGAGATGATGCTCTCCGAGAGTCAGGAGCGCATGCTCATCGTCATCAAGCCGGAACGCACTGAAGTGGCCCGCGCGATCTTTGAGAAGTGGGAACTGGATTTTGCGGTGATCGGTCATCTGACCGAGACTGGCAATATCGTCGTGCGTCACAAAGGGCAGATCGAAGCCGATATTCCGCTCGACCCGCTTGCGGAACAGGCACCGATCTACGACCGTCCGATCGCACCGTTGCCAGCACCGGAGCCGGTTGGTGATATCCACGATCCGATCGGTCTGGAGCAGACACTGGTTCGCCTGATCGGCAGTCCGGACCTCGCCTCCCGCGCATGGATCTGGAACCAGTATGACAGCACCGTCGGCGGTCAGACCGTGCGTCGTCCGGGTGGCGCGGATGCGGCCATCGTCAAGGTCGAGGATACGTCCATCGGTCTGGCGCTGACGACGGACTGCACGCCGCGTTACTGTCACGCCAACCCTAGGAAGGGTGGTGCGCAGGCTGTTGCCGAAGCATGGCGGAACATCACGGCGACCGGCGCGAAGCCGCTGGCGGTGACGGACAATCTGAACTTCGGCAATCCCGAGAAGCCGGAAATCATGGCGCAGTTTGTCGGCGCCATTGAAGGTATCGGCGACGCCTGCCGTGCGCTCGATTTCCCGATCGTGAGTGGCAACGTCTCGCTCTACAATGAGACACGCAATCCCGATGGCACAAAGTCGGCCATCCTGCCGACGCCGGCCATTGGTGGTCTAGGCGTGTTTGATGACGTGACGAAGAACGTCGGCCTCGGTATGCCTGAAAACGGCACGCTGATCCTCGTTGGCGAAACGAAGGGCCATCTCGGCCAGTCGATCTGGCTGCGCGAGATTCTCGGCCGCGAAACGGGTGACGCTCCGGATGTCGATCTGGTGGCCGAGCGCCGCAATGGCGATTTTGTCCGCGCCCGGATTGCCTCTGGTGAGGTGAAAGCCTGCCATGACGTTTCAGATGGTGGCATTCTGGTAGCCGTTGCTGAAATGGTTATGGGGACTGGCCATGGCTGCACGCTGGATACGCCGCAATCCGGTATGCGCCCGGAGGCGTTCTGGTTCGGGGAGGATCAGGCGCGTTATCTGGTCGCGGTCGAAGGTGACGGCAAGGACTTCCTGTCGGCTGCGGAAAAAGCTGGCGTTCCGGCGCGGTTTGCTGCGGAAATCGGTGGGGATGCTCTGGTTCTGCCCAGTGGGGCAAGACTTTCGGCAGCGCGCCTGACGACGGCACATGGGGCGTTCTTCCCGGATCTGATGGATCGCTAAGCGGCGCGTTTCATCAGCTTCGAAAAACAGAATCAAAGGAGAACGGTCATGGCGATGAGTGCGACAGATATCGAGGCCTACATCCTCAAGGCGTTTCCTGACGCAAAAGTGACCATCGACGATCTGGCCGGTGATGGCGACCATTACGCCTGCACTGTCGTCAGTGAAGCGTTTCGTGGATTGCCTCGCGTGAAGCAGCACAAACTGGTCTATAATGCACTTGAAGGGCATATGGGCGGGACACTTCATGCGCTTGCGCTCAAGACGTCCACACCCTGAGGTTCTGAACTTCTGAATGAAATCGGACGGTTTCTGCCCGATGGCGGGGACTATCCGGAAACCGGAGTAAGCAACAGATGTCTACCACCCCCGTTGGTCCGCGCATTCAGGCGCTCGTAGAAGAAAATCCTGTCGTGCTGTTCATGAAGGGGACGCCGGACTTCCCGCAGTGCGGTTTCTCCGCTCGTGTCGTGCAGGTGCTGAATCACCTTGGAGTGCCTTTCAAGGCCGAGAACGTGCTGGCTGACCCCGAAATGCGCGACGGCATCAAGATCTTCTCTGACTGGCCGACCATCCCGCAGCTTTACGTCAACGGTGAGTTCCTCGGTGGCTGCGACATCGTGATGGAAATGGCTCAGTCCGGCGAGCTTCAGACGCTTCTCAAGGAAAAGGGAATCGTCAGCGCAGCAGTGTGATCAGAAGAGGGCGTGGAGACTATTGTGTTCTCCACGTCCTCTTTTTATTCAGGTTTTGTTCTCGTAGCCCCCGCCGATGCTCCCCTCATTCCCATATAAAATTGGAAATGATTCGGTAATTCCCCTTGGTTAGAGGGGAAGACAGGGTTGTCGGGCTGAGACAATGACGTATACTTGGCATGCAAAATGATGAAATGAGAGTGGCAATGATCAGAACGATGATGCGGAAACTGACGCTTATTACGGCAGGTCTTTCTGCAGTCGTTGCTGTTGCGGCCGTGACCCCGGCCCATGCGGAACGCATTATTTCTGATTCCGAAGCCAGCAGGCTGACACTGGAATCCCTCACGGCGGTTCCGGCCTACCACCCGCCAGTTCGGCATTATGCCATGGCACGTAAGCATGTTGTCCTTGCAAGCCGCGCCCATGCCGGAACGCAGCCTTCCATTCATCTCGTGTCGTTTCATATGGTGAAGAAAGCAGGCCACGCAGTTCACACCCGTCGCCGCACCTGATTACTGCTCTTAGCAGTTGTGTCGAAGCCCGTCTGATTTCTGTCAGGCGGGTTTTTTTATGATCTGCTCAGGATTGCCAGAAGACATCCCTGATGCGCCGAGCCGTATTCGAGGCATCCACGACGATGACATCGAAGGCCACGGAATCGTAGTCCCACTGCGGATGAGAGGCGAGCAGTAGTTCGGCTCCATTCATGATGCGGATGCGCTGGCGTTCGCTGATGGACTGGACAGCCAGCGTATGGGTCTGGCGCTTCTTCACTTCAATAAAACTAAGGCGACCATCCTTCAGGGCAACGAGGTCGATCTCACCGGCTGGAGTGCGGGCTCTCCGCAAGAGAATGGTCCAGCCGTGGGAAAGAAGAGCCTGTTCGGCCACACTTTCCGCATTCACGCCACTTTGCCAGGCTATGCGTCCGCGTTCGCTTCGTGAGGCCAGATGGGAAGTTCTCTGCATTTTCCAGAATAGTGGCCCATAAGGTAAGCATTTGATGAAGATCCACAGGAGAATGGACCACTGTTCACACCCGTGACCATGCTGTTTGACGGGCTGTTTGCCTGTCACGTCGTCCTCGCGATCCTGGCGACAGGTCATATCCTGCTCACCAAGCAGGATACGTCCGCGTCGATCGGGTGGATCGGAACCGTATGTCTCGCGCCGTTTTTCGGTGTCTGCCTTTATCTCATGTTCGGCATCAATCGGGTCCGCCGTCTTGCCCGTAAACTTGTCCAGACCCGCGCTCCGCAAGACGAAACCGCACCGGTGGTGCGCTGGGGAGAGGCGGTGGACGGAGCGTTCAGGCCGCTTTCCGAGATGGTCAGAAAAATCAGTGGTCGACCTCTCCTTGGGGGAAACACGGTCGAGCCGCTGATCGATGGAGAAAACGCTTACCCCATCATGCTGGCAGCCATTCATGCGGCTGAGAAAAGCGTGATGCTGTCCTCCTATATTTTCAGAAAGGACAGGACGGGGGCGCTTTTCATTGATGCACTCATAGCCGCGCATCAGCGAGGTGTTGCGGTGCGTGTACTGCTTGATGGAGTAGGAACCGGCTATTTCTACTGTCCGGCGGCCAAAACGATGCGTGCTGCCGGTGTTCCGAGCGAGCGTTTCCTGCATTCCTTGCTGCCCTGGCGTATGCCGTTCATCAATCTGCGCAATCATCGCAAGATTCTGGTCACGGACGGAGAGACCGGCTTTATCGGCGGCCTGAATATCGGCGACGAAAATCGTTCTTTCATCAGCATCGATAAACGTGTCGGCGACATGCACTTCCGGGTGTGCGGACCTGTCGTCAGGCAACTGGCCGAGGCTTTCGCGTGGGACTGGTCGTTCACCTGCGGGGAAGAACTGGCAGGCCCCACATGGTTTCCGCCTCTCACCATGAAGGGTGGTGAAGTCCTGCGCGTTGTCACGGCGGGACCGGATACGGATCTGGAAAAGATCGAATACACACTTCTGCAGGCCATTACGCTGGCCCGGCAGACAATCAGGATCATGACGCCGTATTTCATGCCGGGCACGCGCATCCTGTCCGAACTGGCGCTGGCGGCACTGCGAGGTGTGCAGGTGGAACTCGTCATTCCTGCGCGCAGTAATCACCGCGTCATGGACTGGGCAGGCCGTGACGATCTCCGGCCATTGCTGGATGCGGGTTGCCGCGTTTGGTCCAGCGGGCCGCCCTTCAATCATGCGAAGCTGATGGTAGTGGACAGGCAGTGGACGTTTATCGGCAGTTCAAATCTCGACGCCAGAAGTCTGCGGCTCAACTTCGAGATCAACGTGGAAAGTTATGGCGCGGCATTCGCCAGCCAGATTGACGACTTCATCCTCGGTCATCGAAAGCACCGTCTGACCCACCATACTCTTGATGAGCGCAGCCTCCCGATCAGATTGCGTGATGCGACAGCTCGGCTTTTCTCGCCTTATCTCTGACGTCGCCTTTCGGGCAGCGGCGGCAACATTGAACTGCATTGCCAAACCGCGTAGGGGAGGCCCCAATTGTGCCCGGACAAAGATGTGTCGTAATGCGATGTATCGGGTTGCCGGGATCATTCCTCTGCCTGTGCCGGGAGTATGCCACGATGTCTTCCCATTCTTTGCGCGTCGGAATCGCCGGACTGTCCGGCCGAATGGGGCAGATGCTGGTGCGCAGCGTCCTTGATGCAGGATGTCGGGTCACAGGGGGCATCTGTCGTGATCCGGGCGAAAACGGCCTCAGCATGAACGAACTGACCCGCGAAGGGGCAATCACCCTCTGCGCGGACATGACGCAGCTTGCGACTATGTCCGACGTGGTCATCGATTTCACGCATGTTTCCACCGTCATCCCTCATGCGGAGGCGCTGAAGGATACCGGGACTCCGTGGATTCTCGGGACGACGGGCCTGTCTGAAACGGACCAGAAAGCCGTGGCCGTGGCTGCGCAGAGCATTCCTGTGGTGCAGGCGGCGAATTTCTCGGCCGGCGTGACGCTGGTGTTGCGGCTGGCGCGTGAAATGGGAGCGGCACTTTCAGCAGAGCGTTTCGACGCGGAGATCGTCGAGATGCATCATCGCCAGAAGGTCGATGCGCCGTCGGGCACGGCGCTGGCCATCGGCGAGGCCGTCGCCAAGGGCCGGGACGTGACATTCGCCGATGTGCGTACGCCCGCCCGCGAAGGCCAGTGCGGCGCCCGTAAAACCGGCGAAATCGGGTTTGCCGCGTTGCGAGGTGGTCAGATCGTCGGTGAGCACACCGTGCTGTTTACATCCGCCACCGAGCAGATCGCACTCAGTCACCGTGCATTTGATCGCCGTGTTTTCGCCGATGGCGCCGTGCAGGCTGCTGAATGGTCGGCAGGCAAAACAGCGGGTCTTTACAACATGGAAGACGTGCTCGGACTCACCTGAGCAGTGATCGGCAGGATGATGAATGGCGGTATCCCGGGTCTTGGTGCTTGACCGCGCCTTCATCCTCCGCCAAACGACAATCCTTATTCCTGTAGGGCTTTCGCGGGATTGCGAGAGTCTCACCCTAGCGCGAGGCAGTCGGCACAATCATGCTAAAGCACGGCGAGTTCCTGTTTACCTCGGAATCGGTGTCTGAAGGCCACCCCGACAAAGTGGCGGACCGGATCAGCGATACGGTTCTGGACGCTTATCTTACGGCTGATCCTGAAGCCCGCGTTGCCTGCGAAACGCTGGTGACGACCAATCGTGTCATTCTTGCGGGCGAAGTCCGTGGTCCGGCTTCCGTGACCTCTGACAGTCTGATCGAAGCCACACGGGAAGCAATCCGTGACATCGGTTACGATCAGGCAGGCTTCTCCTGGAAGAACGCCGAGATCAGCAACTATCTCCATGCGCAGTCCGCCGACATCGCCGTCGGCGTCGACAGCGCTGGCGAGAAGGACGAGGGCGCGGGCGATCAGGGCATCATGTTTGGTTTCGCCACGAATGAAACCGACAGCCTGATGCCGGCTCCGCTTTACTACTCGCACAAAATCCTCAAGACGATGCGCGATCTGCGTCGTGCGGATGACGCGCGTGCGAAAGGGCTTGAGCCCGACGCGAAAAGCCAGGTCACGCTGCGTTACCTCAACGGCAAGCCGGTCGAAGCCACGTCCGTCGTCATCTCCACGCAGCATAGCGAGGGCATGAGCCAGGACGCAATCCGTGAGGAACTGCACGCCATCGTCAAGGACGTGCTGCCGGAAGGCTGGATGCCAGCCGACAAGGAATTCTACGTAAACCCGACCGGTATCTTCGTGATCGGTGGTCCGGACGGCGATGCCGGTCTGACAGGCCGCAAGATCATCGTGGACACCTACGGCGGTGCGGCTCCGCATGGCGGGGGCGCATTCTCCGGCAAGGATCCGACAAAGGTTGACCGGTCCGCAGCCTACGCCGCCCGCTATCTGGCGAAGAACGTTGTTGCCGCGGGCCTTGCTGACCGCTGCACCCTCCAGCTCTCCTACGCCATCGGCGTGTCCCACCCGCTGTCCGTTTATGTCGATCTCGACGGCACGGGCAAGGATGTGGACGAAGCAAAGCTGGGCAACGTTCTGCGCGAGGTGATGAACCTTTCACCGCGCGGTATTCGTCAGCACCTGCGCCTGAACCGTCCGATCTATACCGAGACGTCGGCTTATGGTCACTTCGGTCGCACGCCGGATGAGGCCCGTGACACGTTCCCTTGGGAGCGCACGGATCTCGTCGACGCGCTGCGTAACGCCTTCAACCGCTGAAGGTCTGGGTTATGAGTTCGGATGTTGACGAACGCGGTGCGGTTACGCCGCAGGACGGCAACGACAAGGCTTCTCACTCCCTGAAGCCGCCGGCTCAGCGCCTTTACGGGCGCCAGCGGGGACACCCGCTGCGCGTCCGTCAGCAGCGTCTTGTGGATGAGGCGCTGCCCCGTATCCGGTTCCCCGAAGAAAAGATCCCGGCCCCCCTGACGGCGTTCTCCCCTCAGCCGGAACAGTTGTGGCTGGAGGTCGGTTTTGGAGGCGGCGAGCACGTTCTTGCACAGACCGCATTGCACCCTTCCGTCGGCTATATCGCCTCGGAAGTGTTTGAGAACGGCCTGTGCTCCCTGCTGGCCCCTCTATTTCCTTCGGGCGAGGAAACCACGTCCCCCGTGCCGCCTCTTCTTCGGATCTGGAACGATGACGCACGTCTTCTGCTGCAGAAATTGCCGGAAGCGTCACTCGACCGGATGTTCCTGATGTTTCCTGACCCGTGGCCCAAGGCGCGGCACGTCAAGAGACGTTTCGTCCATCCGGGAAATCTGCCTCTCGTAGCCCGTGTTCTGAAACCGGGAGCCGTCTGGCGTGTTGCCAGCGACGACCCGACTTATCAGGCATGGGTCAAAGAGGTCATGGGATCACAGGACTTTTTCACGGCACCCCCACCGGCGCTGGAACGTCCCGAAGGCTGGCCGCCCACACGCTATGAGGCAAAAGCGCTCAGGGCCGGGCGTGTGCCGATGTACTGGACATTCGTTCGTAAATAGAAGAACTGCCGGAAGATCATGCTGCTTTTATCAGGCAGGCACCGCTCTTCCGTGTCCATTGTTCAGAACAACGCTCGGGAGTGGGGCACGCTTGTGCTTCTTCCTCGCGAACGACGATTTTTGAAGAGGCTCGGGATAAATCCCTGAGCCTCTTTTTTTTATCGCTGTCAGTGTGTTTCGGCGGATTTGATGATGTCATACCCCGGCGACCCCGGCGGCGGTCCGGCTGGGGGCAAATCATCGGCTGTTACTGAAATCACCTGCTGTGCGTCAGGGCCGACCTGATGCGCGTTGAGGGCGGTGCCATAAACTCCCGATGCACCCGGTCCTGCCGCGTACAGCATGCTACCCGGCTTCAGCCATGCAGAGATTCGCGCGGCATCGCGCAGCGGAACGCGCACAACCGTCTTGTCCCGCAGAATGGCGCCGACCAGGGCGCCCTGAATATTGTACAGCGGATAAGCGATCTCACCGTGAACCACGATGTCCGGTCCGGCCACCATTTCGGGAGAATGCTGCGGCATGGAGATGCCGGAGTCCTCGGAGCGGTTGCCTCTGGGACCGTTCAGGGAGAAGGCACGGATGATCGGCAGAGTTTTGCCCTTCAGGCCTGTGCCTGAGATTTTTTCACCCGGCTTGACGATCTTCGGCACATCCCAGGACAGATCCTGCGAAACCAGGACTTCCGTTCCGTCCGTCAGAAGCAATCCTGTCACGCCCCCGCCCGAAGAAGGGATGTACTGCGCAACCGTTCCAGTGAACGGCGGCAATATCGACAGGTCATAGACCGAAGTATTTTTCTGGCTCTGCTGGCTGGAAGAAACTTGCGGGGCGGCAGAAGAAGGTGACGCCGCCAGCACTGCGGTCGAGCCGAGCGCAATGACTGCGAGGCGAGAAAAATGACGCATGTCTGATCCAATCGTTGTCCGCCTCTTCCGCCGAGAGGCGGGGACGGAACATCACGGAACTCAAAGAGAAGCCCGGATTGCGCCACGACTGACGCCTCCGGACAAGTCTTCCCGTATGCGGATCAGTGTCGGAAGTGACGCATACCAGTCAGGACCATGGCAATTCCGGCCTTGTCGGCAGCCGCAATCACCTCATCGTCGCGAATGGACCCGCCCGGCTGGATAACAGCTGTCGCCCCCGCAGCAACAATGGTTTCCAGTCCATCGGCGAAGGGGAAGAAGGCGTCAGAAGCGGCCACGCTGCCTCGCGTCAGGGGCTCGCTCTGGCCCAATGCCTTCGCGGCCTCAAGGCTCTTGCTGACAGCGATCCGGGCGGAATCGACGCGGCTCATCTGGCCTGCACCAACACCGACGGTCGCACCGCCCTTGGCATAGACAATGGCGTTCGACTTCACATGCTTGGCGACACGGAAGGCGAAGATCAGATCCCGCATTTCCTCGGCACTGGGAGCGCGCTTCGTCACCACCTTGAGGGCGCTTTCCTCAACGCGTCCATTGTCGCGCGTCTGGGCCAGAAAGCCGCCCGCGAGGGAGCGCACGATCACGCCACCTGCCGTCGGGTCGGGCAACGCACCCGTCAGGAGCAGCCGCAGATTCTTCTTGCGAGCCAGAACCGCCTGAGCGCCTTCGGTCGCATCGGGCGCGACGATGACTTCGGTGAAGATGGTGGCGATCTTCACGGCTGTTTCCTCGTCCAGTGTGCCGTTCAGGGCGACGATGCCGCCAAAAGCCGACACGGGATCGCAGCGCAGAGCATGATCCCATGCGCTGCTGAGGTTCGTCGCCGTGGCAACACCGCAGGGATTGGCATGCTTGACGATCACGACGGCCGGATCGGTGAACTCGGCGACAGCTTCGAACGCGGCATCGGTATCGTTGAGATTGTTATAGGAGAGCGACTTACCCTGCACCTGACGGGCGGTGGCCACGCCGGGGCGCGTAGTGCCGTCCGTATAGAAAGCGGCCTGCTGATGGGGGTTTTCACCGTAGCGCAGGACTTCCCGGCGCAGACCGGCCAGCGTGAAACGCTCAGGGAACGTCTCGTGGCGTTCTTTCGCAAACCATGCGGCGATGGCAGAGTCGTATGCTGCCGTGCGGGCATAGGCTGCACCGGCAAGAGCGCGTCGCGCTTCAAGAGACGTGCCACCAGATTGCAGCGCTTCAATGATGGCGCCGTACTGGTCCGTGCTGGTCAGCACCACAACATGTCCGTGGTTCTTCGCAGCCGCACGAATCAGGGCTGGGCCGCCGATGTCGATGTTCTCGATGCAGTCGTCAGCCGCGGCACCGGACGCGACGGTGGCCTCGAACGGGTAGAGATTGACAGCGACCAGATCGATCGGTGCGATCTGATGCTCTTTCATCTGTGCCACATGAGCTGGCAGGTCTCGTCGACCGAGGATGCCGCCATGAATCTGCGGCACGAGGGTTTTGACGCGCCCATCCAGGATTTCCGGAAAGCCCGTGTGATCAGAGACTTCCACCACGGCGATGCCCGCTTCACGCAGGGCCTTCGCTGAACCACCGGTGGAGAGGATCTCGGCACCCTGAGCGGCAAGGGCACGACCCAGTTCGATCAGTCCCGTCTTGTCGGAGACGGAAAGCAGGGCGCGCTTTACAGGCAGCAGGGTAGTCTGGCTCATCGGGGTCGAGTCTTTCGCGAAAGAGGCCATGAAAACGACAGGGGGTGCCGTTGGCGGCGTGCTTAGCCAAACGGAGGCCCGCTGGCAACCTGAAGAGCTTCAGGATGGCGGAAAACCGCCAGAAAATGGAATATCACGGCTCTCCTTCCTGTACTTTTGCAGAAGGTTGGAAGGAGAGCCGTGGGGTGGATTACTTTCCGCGAGCTGTAAAGTTTTCCAGCCAGTGGATGGTGTAATCGCCCTTCCGGAACTCCGGATCGGCAAGGATGCGACGGTGTAGCGGTGCGACCGTCTTCACGCCTTCGATCACCAGTTCATCCAGCGCACGGCTCATGCGGGCGATGGCAGCCTCGCGGGTCGGCGCATGCACGATCAGTTTGGCGATCATGCTGTCATAGTAGGGAGGCACGCGGTATCCGGCATAGACCGCACTGTCGATCCGTACGCCAAGGCCGCCCGGCGGATGGTACACCGTCACCGTGCCGGGGCTCGGGATGAATGTATCCGGGTCCTCGGCATTGATACGGCATTCAATGGCGTGCCCGGAGAAGGTGATGTCCTTCTGCGTGTAGCCAAGAGATTCGCCTGCCGCGATACGGATCTGCTCGCGAACGAGATCCACGTCGCAGACCATTTCAGTCACTGGATGCTCGACCTGAAGACGTGTGTTCATCTCGATGAAGCAGAACTGGCCGTCCTGATACAGGAATTCGAGCGTGCCCGCGTTCCGGTAGCCCATTTTGGAGAGAGCCGCCGTTGCCGTCGCGCCGATCTCGTCACGTTGTTCCGTTGTCAGGGCAGGGGAGCCTGCCTCTTCCAGCAGTTTCTGGTGACGACGCTGAAGCGAGCAGTCGCGTTCCCCGAAATGAACGACATTTCCATGCATGTCACCAAGGATCTGCAATTCGATATGGCGCGGACGATCGAGGTATTTTTCGAGATAGACCGCATCGTTGCCGAACGCCGCCAGTGATTCCGTGCGCGCCACGCTCCACGCTTCCGCGAGGTCGGCCTTTGTTTCCGCGACTTTCATGCCGCGTCCACCGCCACCGGCTGCCGCCTTGATCAGAACCGGGTAGCCAACACGATCCGCGACTTCATAAGCCTCTTCAATGCTGGTCAGTTCGCCGTCCGAGCCGGGCACCAGAGGAACGCCGAGCGCCTCCATCGTGGTCTTGGCGCTGATCTTGTCTCCCATCGTGCGGATATGTTCCGCCGTCGGGCCGATGAAGACGAGGCCGTGAGCTTCGACGGTTTCCGCGAAGTCAGCGTTCTCGGAAAGAAAACCGTAGCCGGGATGGATCGCTTCCGCGCCCGTGATCGTGGCGGCTGAGAGGATTGCCGCCACGTTCAGATACGATTCGCGCGCAGCAGGCGGACCGATGCACACCGCCTCGTCCGCGAGGCGTACATGCATGGCGTCGGCGTCGGCTGTGGAATGAACCGCGACCGTGCGGATGCCCAGTTCACGGCAGGCCCGCAGGACACGAAGGGCAATTTCGCCGCGATTGGCGATGAGGATCTTGGAAAACATCATTCAATGATGACGAGAGGCTGGCCGAATTCAACCGGATCGCCGGACGCGATGAGGATCTGTTTGATCGTGCCGCCCTTCGTTGCCTTGATCTGGTTGAAGGTCTTCATGGCTTCGATCAGCATGAGGGTCTGACCCACGCTGATCGTCTGGCCTTCCGTGATGAACGGCGGAGAAGACGGGTCCGGAGCAAGGTAGGCCACGCCGACCATCGGGCTGTTGACCGCGCCGGGATGCTTTGACAGATCGGCGGGAGCCGCTGCGACCGGCGTGGCGGCAGGAGTCGAGACCACAGGTGCGGCGATTGTTTGGACAGGGGCCGCCACGGTAGTGCCAGCGCGGACGACGCGGATACGGCTGTCCTTTTCGGCGACCTCGATTTCCGTCAGTCCCGTTTCGGTCAGGATATCAGCGAGTGCCCGTATGGCATCTGCGTCTACGAGCAGTCGGCTCATTGCGTTTCCTCGTTCATGATGATGTCTGTCATGGCCTGCAGGGCGAGGGCATAGCCCTGAACGCCCAGACCACAGATGACGCCCACGGCCGCCTTTGACACATAAGAGTGGTGCCGGAACGGCTCGCGTCTGTGGATGTTGGAGATATGCACTTCGATCACCGGCAGATCGACCGCCAGCAGCGCGTCGAGAAGAGCGACGGAAGTATGTGTGTATCCGGCAGGGTTGATGATGATGCCCTGCGCTCGCCCCCGGCACTCCTGCACCCAGGAAATCAGTTCACCTTCGCCGTTGGTCTGGCGGAAATCGATGCCGACATCCAGCTTCTCGGCAACCTGCGCGCAGAGCTGTTCGACGTCATCCAGCGTGGTGCGGCCGTACACTTCCGGCTGCCGCAAGCCGAGCATGTTCAGGTTGGGGCCGTTGAGAATGGCGATGAGGGGACTTTCCATGATTGCGCGCCGTTAGCACGACCCTTCTTCGGCTCCAAGTGTTTGCAGTGAATTCCATTGGATGCGCTGGGCTTGCCGTGTGCAGTAAAGGACGATGATTTCCATGATCAGAACAGAAAAATGCCGTTTTCATGTTTCATGAAGAAAGAAAAAGTGAGCTTGCTAGTCTGATATAAAATTATACGGAATATTCAGAGGATAGAGGTCTAATTTACACCAGTAGGGGAGGTCGGGCTCTGCATGAGCTTGTTTTTTGCCTCCCTGTCAGTTCTATTGAGGTGTCGTCCACAAAGGGTGAGGTGAACGGGTGATTTTTCTGCGTGGCAAAAAAAGTTCCGGATTTCTGGCTGTTCTGACGCTGCTGTATGCGAGTAGTGGCATGTCGGCCAGAGCTGCAAGCCCGCAGAAGGCATCGCTTCTTGCTGATGCCGCTTCTCCCCCGACTTCGTGGGCCTCATCGGTTCGCGCCGCGCTCTCCCGCCGAAGTGCCGAAGTCGCTTCGGCTGGCCATCAAATTCAGCACGGAATGGCTAGTTGGTATGGTGGTCGATTCGCGAAGCGCAGGACATCTAACGGCGAGCGCTTCGACCCCGTGCAGCTGACTGCCGCCCATCCTTCAGCGCCTCTCGGCTCCAAGCTTCTGGTTCGGTCGGAAGAGAGCGGCAAAGCCATTGTCGTAACGGTCAATGACCGTGGTCCGTTCGCACGCGGCCGTATCATTGACCTCTCTCATGCTGCTGCTCAGGAACTGGGGATGCTGAGCAAAGGCGTGGCACATGTGACAGTCAGGCCTCTGACGAATGAAGAGGCAGTTGAAGTTGCGCAGGCTCCTGAATAAGAAAGCCTGCCGAATAGCTCCAACTATATTTTAGGGGCTGCTGGAAGTGGTCGATGGAATGGCGTCGTAACTATCGCCATTCCTTTTTAGCATTCAGATACGTAGAATTTTCCTGTCAATTGATTGTGCCCGCGCTTCCAGTTCCGCGTTGAATTCAGCGCCGAGAAGAACCACCCAGGCACTTACGAAAAACCACATCATGATGGCGACGAAAGCCCCAAGAGGTCCGTATGTCGAGCCATAGCTGGCGATGTTGGCCACATAGTAAGAAAATCCGGACGCAGCGAAGAGCCAGATGAACGTCGCGGCAATCGCTCCGGGTGCGACCCAGCGCCATTTTGCATGGTGGCCGCTTGGTCCCACGCGATACAGGATCATATAGGCCAGAATCATGAGGGTCGCCATGATGGCGAGGCCCGCCAGCCGGACACCGAGTTCAATAGAACCGGGAGGCGGGTCTACGCGCAGGATCACGGGCAGCAGATTGAACAGGATCGGGATGGCGACCATGATGGCAACCCCGACGCACACCTCCAGAATGGCTGAGAGAGTCAACGTGATCGCCAGCGCCTGGAAGGACAGAAAATTGCGTGTCTCCGTCGTGCCGTAGGCGATGTTCAGGGCCGAAAGGATCGACTTGATCCCGGCAGATGCAGACCAGAGGGCAATGGTGGTGGAAATGAGGAGGTTAAGGGTCAGCGAACTATGAGGGACCGAGACCAGTTCATGGATTCTGTCCTCAATGATGACGAAGGCGGCCGGCGGAATTAGCTGCCGCAGCGATTCAAGCTGGGTCGCCACGCTCTGGACGTCAAAGACGAGGCCATAGACCGAAATCAGGGTGCTGATAGCCGGAAAGAGAGCCAGCGTCGCATAGAAGGCGCAACCAGCCGCGACCAGAGTCGTGGGGCCGGACACAATGGCCGAAACGGTTGATTTGCAAACCGCTTTCCAGTCCGCTTTCGTCAGGCTTCTCGGTGAGGGCAGCACGTACTTACCTTCCAGCGGTGAGGAGGCCGTTTGTGCCGCGTCGCCGGGCGCCTCGGACAGAGTGGAACTCATAGGGTCTGCTACACCTTTCAAGCTGTGCGTCTTGATAAAGCCCGGAGCAATACGTTTGGTTCCAATGCCGGGAATGGAGCGCGTCTCATCATGTGCGCGGCTTATCGGAGAGGGACGAAGCCTGAAGCTGGTCCGAATGTTCGCGCGGAACATTTCCGTTAAAGTGAATCAAAGTTACATTGTCTTTAAAGGCGTAATGAACATTTTTGCCAGTTTTTTTAAAAGCAAAAATTTCTGTTGCATTCGACGGAAAATACCTTCATACGCCCTCTCCTACGCAGCAACGCACGTGCCACTGGCCCACTGAGGTTACGCAACGACGTCAAGCGTTCTGGCAACTGGGATCCCTCGGGATTCAGTCTTGGTCGCTGGTCCGTTAGACCGTTTCGCAACACAGCCTGCCATGGATCCTAAATCTGGCAGGCCAGCAAGGGATATGTGCGATGACACCCAAAATATCGCAATTTCTCGCGGAAAATAAACCCGCAACACCCTGTCTCGTCGTCGATGTCGATGAGGTGGAAAACCGTTATCGCGCCCTTCAGGTCGCGCTCCCGCTGGCCCGCATCTATTACGCTGTAAAAGCTAATCCGGCGCGCCAGATCCTCGATCGCCTCGTATCCCTCGGCTCCAGCTTTGACGCGGCGTCATGGGAAGAAATCGAGATCTGCCTCGACGCAGGCGCGGATGCCGATGACATTTCCTTCGGTAATACCGTCAAGAAGGTCAGCGCCATCCGTGCCGCTTATGAAGCCGGTGTGCGCCTGTTTGTCTTCGATTGCGCCGAAGAACTGGAGAAACTGGCCCGTCATGCGCCGGGTTCGAAGGTCTATTGCCGCCTTCTGGTCGACAATTACGGTGCCGAATGGCCGCTGTCCCGCAAGTTCGGGACGACGGTCGAGAGCGCCCGCGAACTGATGCTGCGCGCCCGTGATCTCGGTCTCGATCCCTATGGCCTGTCTTTCCATGTCGGCAGCCAGCAGGTGGAAACCGAAAGCTACGAGATGGCCATCAGCCGCGTGGCCGGACTGGTGACGGATCTTTCCGAAGCCGGACTCGACCTGCGTATGGTCAATCTCGGTGGCGGATTTCCCATCCGTTACCGCGAGGACGTGCCGCACATCGACAATTTCGGTGAAGCGATTTCAACGGCCATGAAGAAGCATTTCGGCAATGCCCTGCCGGAAATGCTGGTGGAACCGGGTCGTTTCATCGCCGGAGCCGCTGGTGTGGTCTCTGCCGAGGTCGTGTTGGTCAGCCAGCGTGGCCGTGAAGGTGGTCCGCGTTGGGTCTATCTCGATATCGGACGTTTCGGTGGACTGGCCGAGACGGAAGGCGAGGCGATCCGTTACGCCATCCGCACGCCACGGGACGGGGGTGCAACCGGACCGGTCGCGCTGGCCGGGCCGACTTGTGACGGTGCGGACATCCTGTACGAAAAGACCCATTACGAACTGCCGCTCTCGCTCGAGTCCGGTGATCGTGTGGAGCTACTCGGCACGGGTGCCTATGTCTCGACCTATTGCGCGACCCGCTTCAACGGGTTCGCACCGCTGGCCGAACATTATATCTGACCGGGAAGGCGGGGCTTTTGTTGACGCCCCGCCTTCCCCCGGGGATATGCTGTGCGCATGACGCGCATTGATACATCAAGACCCTTTCTGCCTGTTCGGATCGCCGTGATGACGGTGTCCGATACACGCACAACTGAAACCGATACCTCCGGGCAGGCGCTCGTGGAGCGGATTCAAAAAGCGGGTCACGAACTCGCCGCCCGTGCCATCGAGCCGGACGATGCCGGCCGCATAGCCGCCCGGCTTGAGGCATGGATTGCCGATCCTGAAATCGACGTGGTGATCACCAGCGGCGGCACCGGCGTGACGGGACGGGACGTGACGCCTGAAGCCTTCGAGCGTGTTCTTGAAAAACGCATCGAAGGATTCGGGGAACTGTTCCGGATGCTCTCCTACCAAAAGATAGGCACCTCCACGATCCAGTCCCGTGCGCTGGCAGGCGTGGCGAAGGGCACCTACCTTTTTGCTCTTCCCGGCTCAACCGGCGCCGTGAAGGATGGCTGGGACGATATTCTGGTGTTCCAGCTCGATAACCGGCATTTGCCCTGCAACTTCGTGGAACTCATGCCGCGCCTGAACGAGAAATAAGGAGACCGACATGGCTGACGAAATCAAGCTGCTGATGCTGGCTGGTGACTACGTCGAGGATTATGAGATCATGGTGCCGTATCAGGCGCTGACCATGGTGGGCTACACGGTCGATGTCGTCTCTCCGGGGAAGAAGAAGGGCGATAAGGTCATCACCGCCATCCACGATTTCGAGGGTGGTCAGACCTATAGCGAAAAGCCGGGGCATTATTTCGCCCTGACTGCCGATTTCGATACGATCGCGCTTGACGACTATATCGGTCTTGTCGTGCCGGGCGGACGTATGCCGGAATATCTGCGGCTTGACCCGAAAGTCCTCGCGCTGGTGAAGGCATTTTCCGATCGCCCGATTGCCTGCATCTGTCACGGTATCCAGATCCTGACAGCCGCCGGGATGGTCAAGGGCCGTAAGGTCTCGGCTTATCCGGCCTGCCGCCCGGAAGTCGAACTGGCGGGCGGCACCTATGTTGATATTCCGGTGACGGAAGCCGTGACGGACGACCAGCTTGTGACGGCTCCGGCGTGGCCCGCTCATCCCGCGTGGCTTTCTCAGTTCCTCAAGGTCCTGGGGGCCAGCGTTTCACCCTGATCGTTCGCAGCGACCGGGATTACAATCTGTCCGAGGAGGAAGAGGGGACGATTTTCCTCCTCGGCGGGTTCCTGTTTTTTCATCAGGATCTAGGCATCGCTGTTTGGCGGACATGATTTCGCCATCACGGATGGGTGATCAGTTTTTCAGCAGCACCGTTGCTTGAACTGTGGCGGACACGGTCTGGTCGTCAGGGCGCATCGTCGGTGCCGCGATAGCGACCCGTGCCATCATGGCCATCGGCCGCATCAGCATCGGTTCATTGACTGAAAGAGTGGCGATTGAGGCCACTTTCATCCCGAGATCGCTAGCGATGGCGTCCGCACGGTCTTTCATGTCTTTGACCGCGGACTGTTCGGCCTGTCTCTGAAGCTGTTTCTGGTGCTCAGGAGAGAGCGACCACTCAACGCCTTCCAGCAAGAGTCCGTTTGCCTGGAGTTTGCCGACAAGCTCGAGCAGAGCACCGGCATCTTTTGCCTTCACCTGAATTGTCTGGCGTGCCGTCCATGACGGGGCCTTGTTGTCAGACCTGTTTTCCGAAACCTGATAGGATTCACTTTGCACACTGATACCGGCGATTTTTTCGGCTGTGGTAATGGTCTGATGCGCGAGTGTGTTGGTTCTGGCCTGCGCGTCCACAGCTTTCGCCGCTTCATTCTGGGCAAGAAGAGTGGCGGTCGTCATATCGGGCGCAGCGTCAACCGAGCCTGAACCGCTGATGGTCAGTCGTGTCGTGCCTGCCTCGGTATCCTGCCCGGCAGCCAGAGCCGGGCCAGCCAGAATGGCCGCCAGACAGAAGGTCGTGGCGGTGGCAAAAAGTGATTTTCTGCGAATCATTTACGAATATTCCTGCCTTTAAGGATAGCAAGTGCTTCCCGCAACCGGGTTACGCCGACGCGAACATAACCCTCGGCGCAAAGACGCTGTCCCTCATGGCGAAGCGTCATCACTGTTGATGTGGCTTCTTTCTCGTGTTCGTCAATCGACCGCATCAGGCGAACACAATAGGCCCGGCTGTCGGACGTGACATCCAGTCCGTATTCCGGACCGGAGGAGCCCTCCCCGGAGCCGGTTTCCCGCATGACGGCGGCCGTTTGCGCCACAGGCTGCGAAAATTCGTGTGTCGGCTCCTGAGCGAACAACGCGCCCGGCGAAAGGCTTCCTGCCCGTGCTGCTGCGGCGCCACACAGACAAACCAGCATAACAGGGGCGGCAATCACAAAAACGGCTCGTTTCATGATTGTATCTCTAGCAGGGGGCGCCTGTCTGGCGGGTGGGAAGTCTGTGAATCCTCCGTCATATCTGGAACCTGTTTTTTGCCGTTTTCTTCGGGAAGGGGCAGGCGCATCTGAACGGAAAGTCCCGGGTCCTGCAGCACGAAGCGAAGGGAGCCACCGTGCAACTGGACGATGGCCTGCACCAGCGAAAGGCCCAGTCCTGATCCGGGCGTGTTGCGCGCTGCGTTCGCTCGGAAAAAGCGTTCGGACGCACGCTCCATGTCAGCCGGGCTCATGCCGATTCCCTGATCGCTGACATCGACCGTGACCACACGCCCCGACGATCTGTCATCGGAGCCGAAATCGAACCCTGTTGCGATAGAGAGTGTGATCGTTCCGTTTGGCGGTGAAAACTTGATGGCGTTGTCGATCAGATTTGACACAGCCTGCTGGATCATCGAGCGGTCACCGTGAAACTCGACATGGTCCGGCGCTCGCAGCACAAGACGTATGCCCTGATCATCGGCCAGTGGCTCGTAAAGCTCCGCGATATCCTGAAGCACGGGAATGAGATCGAAGGTCGCAAAAGCGGAGCGCCGCGATCCCGCCTCGATCTGGGCAATGCGGAGGAGAGCCTCAAATACGGCCGTGATGTTGTCGAGATCCGCAACACCCTCTTCAATAGCCGAGCGTAGGGTATTTTCGTCCTTCGCATGCAGAGCCGCATATTCAAGCTGGGCACGGGCACGGGTGATCGGCGTCCGCAGATCATGCGCGATGGCGTTCGAAACCTGCTTTACGCCATCCATCAGCCGCGTGATGCGCTCCAGCATCTCGTTGATGGCTTCAGCCACCTCGTCCAGTTCATCGCCCCGCCCCGATACCGGCATCCGGCGATCCATGTCGCCATGCGCGATGGCTGAAGTCGTGCGGGCAATGGAAGAGATCATACGCCGGAACATGCTGCGGACAAGGAACGCCCCGATAAGCGTGAGGACCGTGATGACCCCCCAAGCCCAGAAAAGCGTATCGGTAAGCAGATGGCGGAGAGTGGAGCGTCCACGGACATCCCGCCCGACCAGAAGCCTGTATCCCTTGGGGAGATCGAAGGCTTGCACCTCCGCAATACCACGCACGCCTGCACGGCGGATGGTGAGCTGATACCAGACATTGCTCATGGCCACGGCTTCCGGCCAGGAAGGCAGATTGCCCGCTATGCGCTCGGCATGCTGATCCACGAGGAGATAAAGGGCGTCGTCATCGACATTGTCTTCGAGGCGATCTTCGATCGTGATCGCAAGCGCCGAAAGGCCGCCATCCGCCCACCGCTCGGAGAGGGATCGCGCGTCAGCGGCGACGGAGGCCTCGACCTGCCGCTGAAGCAGGCTCGCCGTGCCCCACCAGATGACTGACAGAAACAGTCCCGCGGAAACCCAGAACAGAATGGCGTAACCCAGCGCGAAGCGGACACCCGCAGAGCGCAGGCCACCCACCTGATTACGCAGGGAGCGCAGGGAAAAGCGGAGAAAATGACTGCGCCGGGAAGAGGACTGCTCCATTGCGTGCTTCAACCCCAACAGCCTGCTGACGGCAGAGGGAAAGAAGACGCACGGGTACAGTGGCACCTCATCCCGAATTCGCCTCAGTCAGCCCGTAGCATGTAGCCGGCATTCCGCACGGTATGGATCAGCGGCTGCTCGAACGGCTTGTCAACTTTCTGGCGCAGGCGCGAGACGTGCACGTCGATCACATTGGTCTGTGGGTCGAAGTGATAATCCCACACGCCTTCCAGCAGCATGGTCCGGGTCACGACCTGCCCGGCATGGCGCATCAGGAACTCAAGAAGACGGAACTCACGCGGCTGAAGATCGATCTTCTGTCCTTCCCGCTTCACGGTGCGGGACAGCAGATCCATCTCCAGATCCTTCACTTCCAGTTTGGTCTGAGGCGCGGCTTCATTGCGTCCGCGCCGCCCCAACGCCTCGACCCGGGCCAGAAGTTCCGAGAAAGCGAAGGGTTTTGTGAGATAATCATCTCCTCCCGCCTTCAGCCCCGCGACACGGTCATCCACATCCGCGAGGGCCGACAGGATGATTACCGGCGTCGCATTGGTCTGGGCGCGGAGCGTTTCCAGAATCCGCAGCCCGTCGATGCCGCCGGGCAGCATACGATCAAGGATGATGACGTCGAATTTTTCGCTGACCGCAAGGAATAGGCCGTCCTTGCCATTGTCGGCCTGCTCGACAAGGTGCCCCGTTTCCATCAGGCCCTTGACGACGAAGCCGCGGACTGTCGGGTCATCCTCAACGAGAAGTATGCGCATTATAATCATGTCTCCGGAACTGCGATGGGTCGCATACGGGTTCTGACGTGTGAGACTAGAGAGGGATGCCTGACCTGTCACGGGACCGGATCGGGAGGTTCCTGAAGATGCTGCAGTTTTCGCAGAATCTTCACGCATCATGAGATGTTATTCATGAACCGGTTAGGCGCGCTTCATGAACAGAGCGCCACGAACACGTCGTGCGTTTACTGCGGGTCGGTCTCTTGCGGCAGATCCTGTGTTTCGAGATCGCGCCATGCGCCACGGGACAGGATTTCCGCCGGACGAAAATTCGTTTTGTAGGCCATCTTGCGACTCTGGGCGATCCAGTAGCCGAGATAGACATACTCAAGACGGCGCCGTCTGGCCTGCTCGATCAGCCACATGATCGAAAAACTGCCCAGCGAACGATTCACGACTGTGGGATCGTAAAAGCTGTAAACGGCTGACAGCCCGTCATTCAGCGCATCGACGAGGCTGACGATCATCAGCTCATTTTCCGGCGTGCGGAATTCCACGATGAACGTGTCGATGGGTGTATCCTCGACCATCGAGCGATAGTCGGAAAAATTCATCCCCGCCATGTCGCCGTCCGCATGACGCGCCGTCTGATACTGCCGGAACAGCACGAACTGTTCCGCAGTCGCCCTCGCAGGCACTTCGAACCCTTCCAGCGTGACGTTGGCTTTCAGGATGCGTTTCTGGGTGCGGGTGGGGATGAATCGCGTCACCGGAATACGAATGGGCACACAGGCATTGCAGCCATTGCAGACAGGGGCATAGGCGATGGCATGACTGCGGCGGAAACCTGCGCGCGACAGCCGGTCATGCAGTGTTTCCGCATTGGGGCCGGACAGGTCGGTGACGACCTTGCGTTCCAGTCGGTCCGGCAGATAGGGGCAGGGCTGGGGGGCGGTCGTATAGAAAAATTGCGGGTGACGGGACGAAAAAGTCATTGCGCTTTTGTCTCCCGTATCCTGTTACAAGGACGGGACCCGATCATCCCGCCTTCTGTTCTGAAGTGAACGCTCCCGGCATCCTGTTCCATAACGCCCGATAATGGCGAAAGGTCGCCCGCTCCGTCAATCGAAGAGCGTGTGAGGAGCGCCTCTTTCCTCAGAGTTGATAAGAAGCGCCAAGACGCAACTGAACACCATTGGACCAGGAGATGCCCCGGCTCGATTGGGAGTTGTTGAAGTAAAGGTTCCTATCTGATTGTGTTTCTTTTGCCCGACCATCATTCAGATAGGTATAGCTGACGCCCCTTGTCAGATGGATACGGTCCGTCATACGGTAATCCAGCCCGATATCCCCGCTCCACTGAGGGCGGGAAGCGCCCGCATAACGTCGTGGATTGTTGTAGAAATAACTGTGTGTGTCGAGAAACTGCGCCCAGCCTACGCGTCCGCGGATGACGAGACGTTCGGTGATGGCATAATCGGCGTGAAGTGCCAGCCCGACATATCCTTTGCCAAACGCTGTAAAAGTATTGGAGCCGCCTGCCGTGAAACCGCCCTGTATGGTCGGCGTGATGAGCAGGTGGTCGTCAAGGAGCAGGAAGCCCTTGCCGAATTCGCCCCTCACATTGATGTTCGACCTGTTCACACCGGTCTTACCGCGCTCCTGATCATTGTAGACTGCCCCGGAGTCATGCCAGTGTGTACTGTAATTGTCGTCGACCTCCCCGTCATCAAGACTGAAGGAGGCCGCTGCATAGACATGCTTAATGACAGCGGTCTCGAACATATACTGTCCGTCGACCCGAAAGCCGGGAGTCCAGCCGCTTACGTGGTTGCGCTCTGACCCGGAGGACTTGCTGTGCTCCTCCCAGTAAGGGGTGGTGTAGTTATAGCTGTCATTATGACCGCTGTTGCTCGTGAGGTCCTGGAAATTGCCGGTTACGGACAGGCCGATTTCCCGGTTGACGGCGATGACCGGGAGTGGCGCGGCTTTCGCTGGAGTGATGACCGCAGGCAGCAGGGTCGCCGCTGAGAGTAAGAATGCGGCCGCGCGCAGAAGGCGGGCTGCATGAAGGCGAAAGTTTTGCAAAGTCATCCGGGACACGGTCTCATGAGATTGAAGAGCGTGCTCCGTATCTCATATGTATCTTACGTGTTACATTCCGGATTGATCGCGGTGAGACGCGATATGTAGGAAAATGGCTGATAAAGGACATTTTTTGATCTTTTCTTGTCTCTGCTTTGTAACTGTATGTTGCTTTTTTTGTCGCGCAACAGCAACCGGAGACGGGCATTTCCCGTCAGGACGAAACCGGACCTGACGGGAAACAGCCCTTGAGAGGCAGTGCGTCAGCCCTTCAGGCGCTGGGCGGCTTCGATGGCGAAGTAGGTCAGAATACCGTTCGCGCCAGCACGCTTGAACGCCAGCAGGCTCTCCATCACCGCGCGCTCATGGTCCAGCCAGCCGTTCTGGATCGCCGCCATCAGCATCGCGTATTCGCCCGACACCTGATAGGCGAAGGTCGGGACCGCGAAACGGTCACGCACGCGACGGATGATGTCGAGATAGGGCATCCCCGGCTTGACCATGACCATGTCCGCACCTTCGAGCAGATCGCTCTCTACTTCGCGTAGGGCCTCGTCGGAGTTGGCCGGGTCCATCTGGTAGGTCTTCTTGTCGCCCTTCAGCATGCCGCCGGAACCGAGCGCATCGCGGAAAGGGCCGTAGAAGGCGCTGGCATATTTCGCGGCGTAGGACATGATCCGCGTGTCCACCAGACCATTTTCATCAAGATCGCGCCGGATCGCCTCGATACGCCCGTCCATCATGTCGGAGGGTGCGATAATATCGATGCCGGCAGCCGCCTGATTGGTCGCCTGCACCTTGAGAATATCGACGGATTCGTCATTGACGACGTAACCGTTCCGGATGATCCCGTCATGACCGTGATCCGTGTAGGGATCGAGCGCCACGTCGCCGATCAGTCCCATCCCGGGAAATTCTTTCTTGAGCAGGCGGGCAGCCCGGCACATCAGGTTGTCCGGGTTGAGAGCCTCCGACCCTTTCTCGTTGCGGACTTCTGTCGGCGTGATGGGAAACAGGGCGAGGGCAGGGATGTCCAGCTTCGCTGCCGTCTCGACATGAGCCGCCAGCCTGTCGAGCGTGACACGCTGGACGCCCGGCATGGAGCCCACGTCAGTGACGGCATTCGTGCCTTCCATGACGAAGATCGGCCAGATGAGGTCATCCACGGAAAGAATGTTCTCGGCCACAAGTCGGCGGGTGAAACGATCCTGCCGATTGCGGCGCAGGCGTGTCAGCGGAAAACGACCGACAGTCATGATAACTCCTTTGATCCGGTTGCGGTGTGCGCGTCGTGGACGGTCCGCAGCGGCATTGACGGCAGGTAGTCCACTCTCCCCGGAGGCTTTAGGCTCAGAGGCGGGATACCCGAAAATCGGCGGTGGCAGGCATGGCCTCCGTCACGGGATGTATGTTTCCCGCAAAACGTCGGGGACTATGCGCTCTGACTGCGAGTCTGCAAAATCAGCAATGATCCGGGGTGAGTGGCGGTTATCCGTTGTTACGGGCCTGTATCTCCCGCAGTGGTGTGTTTCTTAAGAAGTGTTCATATCTTGGGTGTGGAAAAAGAGCCGGCATTTAAGAGATCAGTGAGTTTTGTAGAACTCAAAATCGGGCTTGGGGATGAACGGTCAACCGGCTCACAAGGCGTTACTGGATGACAGCATGAAATCCTTCCCGAAACTGTAGGTATTTTGAAGTAAAGTCAGATGAAGTCAGGGAGTGTAATGTGAAATACATTAGAGTTAACGAATACCTATTTAACCAAATGACGTAGCTATGAGAATTTAGGGCATAACTACGTAATATTGTCGGTCAGCCTCGATTGGGGGGCTGCCTCGAGGATGCAGAGATTGTTAAACTAGTCGACCCATTCGAGAGTTATCCATTCAGCGGTCTAAAAGAATTGCCATGGGTTGTGTCTGCGGATCACCTTGGGTTTGAACAGACCGTTGGTGTTTGCGGCGAGCGGACTGTCGTCGTGCCCGACAGACATTTCGATCTCAGCTTCGACCTGACGTTCCATGTAACGAATGGCAACGTATTGGAGACCCTGTTCAAGGGATGCACCAACAGGCTTGCCTCTCGGGGACAAGCCTGTTGAGCGTCTGCTTCAGAGTATCGCGCACGAAGGCGGTATGCATCGTGCCCGGACCATCACACAAAATCTCATCACGACCGTGGCGCGTGCCGGAACCCCGTTCCCTGCAACTTGCTGTCGTCGAGGCGGAAGGCACCCATCGGCAGACGGCGGCTGAAGCCTTTGTTCGTCTTAAAACCCTTTAACAGGTCGAACAGGAACGGAATATAAGGTCCCGTCTTACGTCCGGCGTCGCGGTAGACCTGAGTAAAGGTCGGAGAGTCGCTATTGGCGATATTGTAGACTTCAATGCCTTTTGATGATGAGGCAGGAGAACTCATCAAATGGACAATGGCGCGCGCCACGTCATGGGGGGCAATGAAGTGGCTATTGCGGTACAGTGCAATAGCTTTCCTTCCGCGGCTCCAGTTGAGCGACTCTTCCAGAAACTTATCGCCGGCTGCCACCGCGATCCGATAGATGTCAACATGCAGATCGGACCGATACTTTGCCAGAACTGCTTCGCCCTCGATCTTGGATTTCGCATATTCACGCATGTAGGGTTCAGCAAAATACTGTGTGTGCAATGGCTGATCGAGGTCGATCAGCGGAGCATCCTCGCTCACGACCTTTGTCAGTGGGGAGCCGTAGACCACCATCGAACTGGCCTGCCCAAAATAACGCACGCCCTGACGCACGCAGGCTTGTGCCAGTCGATCGAGATTGGTGACATTGGCGACCATCATTTCGGACACGTCGTTGGTGGCGGCGGCGAGGTTGATCACCGCATCCGCACCCTGAACGAGAGCGTCGAACGCCGCGTCAGGCAGGTCGGGATCGGCAAAATCACACCGTACCCATTCGACACGATCATGTTGAGGAACCGTGTTGCGGAACTGACCGCGAATGCGCCAGCCAGCTTTGATCAGCACGTCAATCAGATTGCGGCCAAGATTGCCGGTAGCGCCGGTGATGACTGCAAGAGGCCGCGAAGAATCGGTATCCACCGGTTGTGCCAAACTACCTATCTTTTCCTCGAAAATTTCTCGCTTCAGGCGATCAGCCAAGCGTATGGCAAGCGCTGCGATCACCAATGTCGGATTTGCATGGCCGCTGGTCGGGAAGACCGAGGCGCCTGCAACCGACAGACCGCGCACGTTATGAACCGCCAGCTCAGCGTCGACCACGCTCGTCTCGGGGTCGAGACCCATACGGGTCGTCCCCGCTGTGTGCGCCATGTCGTGAATCAAGAGCGAGCGCCCGTCCGGGTCCGATAGCGCGGGATCAATGTGGAATCCCTTGATGCCGGCCTGCTCCAGATCGGCCGCGATTTTCCTGCCGAAAATCACGATATTCCGGCGCAGGCTATCAGGTAATTCCCATTCCACGTGGGCGCGACGGAGACCAAGATGGTCAGTTTGTTCAGAAAGCGTGATCCTGTTGCTGGCTTCGGGTGGCTGTTCGGCGATGACGCTCAGACCTACACTGGCGAGCTGTCGTCCGCGGCCGCCGCCGATAAATTCGCGTGCGACCATGTTGGCATTGAGGAAAACGACAATATCAGCGAGCAGGCGACGTAAACGCTCCGGAATGCGTTCATAGTTAAGGAACTTCTTTCCCATCGCCGAAGAAATGACGCCCACGTTACTCACGACGGTCGCCACGTCTTTTAATGGGGCCGCGCTTGTGCGCTTGGCCAGCCGCATGAGCGCGCGCAATGGATCATCGTGTGCGATTCCAACGGCCATAAAGGCCGCCATGTTGGGCATGTGATATTCGCGCTGCCGGTCGGGCTTAAGAGCCAGGCCGCAGGAATACATGAACGAACGGTAATGTTCGCGCAGTGGGTAGAAGCCCAAAACCTGCGCTGCCCGATCCATGTGTGCGCTATCAAAAGCGCCGAGCGAGACGCTGGGGTGATCGGTCAGGTAGCGCCCGACCGGACCGTGATCGGCGCCCGGCGAGAGCAGCAGCAGACGCGCGTTCTCAATGGCGCCAGCGGCCAGTACGACGCGACGGGCACGGATCGTCCCCACCGCGCGGCCACTCAGGGACGAGACGATTTTGACGCCTTCCACGGCCCCGTCAGTGATCACAATGGATGCCACGGTCGTATTGAGGAATACGGTGACGTTGGCGTGATGCTCTCGCCGGAAGTCCGGGCCAAAGCGCATGACGTCGGTCAGCGAGTGACGGGAGCGGGCGAACTGCCAGAAAAAGGCATCAAAATCGTGCAATGCCGCAATCTCGGACGGCTCTGTCAGGGCCGCCATGCGCCAGAATCCGCTCCCCTGAACCATTGGGCCCAAGTCAAGGTGGCGCGCTGCACGATCAAGGTAGGGTGCCAAGTCCGTGCCATCGATTGGCCAGCCAGAATTTGCGATCCAGGGGCGTTGCTCGAAATCGATGGGATCGAACGGTGCTACCTTGCCTGCCCAGCCAGCAGTCGAGCCGCCGAGCACGCGGCAACGCACACCGAATTTCTGTGTCTGCACCGTCCAGACGTTGAGTTGAGGCTCGTTCTGCTGCTTTCGCGCGGCCTGGATGTCCGGATTGTCCAGTATGCCCGAGGTTTCGACAGCATTGAGTGCCTCATGCTTTTCTGTCTCTTCGAACTCGCCGCTTTCGAGGACTGCGATACGAAGATTCTGCCCGGAAAGCTCGCGCGTCATGGTCAGGCCAGCAGCGCCGCCTCCGACAATGATGAGGTCGAAAGGGTCATTGACAGAACTGAGGTCTAATTCCGTCTCGATGTTGATGAAGTGTGACATCACTTGCTCCGGTCAGGATTGATTTGCGGACGGATATCCAGACATTTTTTTCGATCATCCTGGGTCCGCTATCTCCCACAGAGTCGCAATTTCATCCGGCTTACAGCTTGAATAAAAAGCCTAACATTCTCCGAAATTCAGCGTATAGAACTAGATGATAATGTAAATAAATGCCAGTGGAGGGATGCTGCTTTTGGCGTTCCGCCCGAAGTTCATTCGCATTCAAGACAGGCTCCCCCGGCTTTAAGTTGTACAAACAGACTGACGTGAGATCCATCTTGTGCTGCCAGAATGATGGATATGTCACGGTTTTGTTCCGGCTCGTTAAAGCTCAGTGATGGGTATAAAGGGAGAGCGACAAAGACTGAGTTCAAGCGTGAGGCGGTTTGTCTGGCGCTGAGCACTGGCCTTTCGCATGAGCGGCTTGGCGAAGGTCCAGGTGCGTGTTCGACGGCTGAAGGTGTGGACGCGTGATGCACAAGAGCAGGACGCATCGCCATCTTCTGATGCAGCGAGTGGGCTGTGTCATACTCTTGTGGGACGATGCGAAGCCCTATTGTGAGAGCCTCCGACTGCAGAAGGTTAGGGGGGGGGAAAGGGCCGACGCAGTTCTTCGCGCGACAAAAGCCGTGACATTCGCATTTATTGCCCGTTGTCAGCACTCTTGGCCGCATGAGCGTATCTGTCGCCTGTTTGGCGTCAGTGACTGTGGCTTCCGGGCCTGATGCAAACGTCTCGTCTTCTTCCGCAAAAGGCAGGACGAAGCTCTGCGGGTCCATATCCGTGTTGTTCAAAAGTTAAAGTTGCCAAATGCTATGGACGGCCACGCATGACAGAAGAACTCAGGATGATGGGGCGGCCTGTAGGGCATCGTTGCGTAGGCCCTCTGATCCGTGAAAACACCTTTCACTTGCTCGCAGGTGGTGATTCAGGGTGATCGCATGCAGCGCACCACCTTGGATAACGGGCAGTGCTGGCACGGCCACTCCTCTTGCTCTTGAACCGATCCTGCTCAAGCAGAATCTTATCACGACGGAAACCAACCGGAAATACGCTGCTGACATCACATATCTCTGGATGTCGAAGGTCTAGGTGTGTCTCGCTGCCGGCATTGATATGTTGTCGCGACGCATGTTCCACCCTGCGGTGGAAGAGCCCTCTTGGATCACGAAAAAATCCGAGACACGTCCACGCCGACACAGGCAGACAATCTGGCGATGATGGAGTTGCCATCACGACCGAAGCCATGTGGGGGCAGGATGCCTTGTGTCAAACGCTTGGTTTCATGAGTAGGATTTTGGCCGTCAGGGAACAGATCTGCATGTCCGCATCGCTATTTCCGGACCATGGCACGGCCTTCATCTCCTCTGCACGGGAGCATCGCATAAACCCTGTTTCTTCGGAAAAGTGGGGGTTAAACCACCATACTATTTCCGTAGCAGAGCCAGTTTGTTGGTAAAAAAACGAACCGGAAATGTATAAAAACGACAATTCAGCTTGCGGGAAGATGTCCGGGAGGTAATATCGGGGCCGTTGCGAAACCGATAGAAATGAGTCTCATGACGCTTCCGCATCTCTGTAATCCGAAAGGCCGTCGTACAGCCTTTCTCTGTTCGCTTCTGACCGGTGTTGCCCTTCTCGCGGCAACGGCGACAGCACGGGCGGACGAACCCATTCTGCAGACGGAACAAAGCGATGTCACCACGCTGGCTCCGTGGTCGCCGCACACGATTCTGGTCGTGGACGCAGTCTATCAGCATAATAAGGATGGCCGCGCCTATGTGATCGACGCCGATAAAGGGCGTCTGATGGGCATGGTGCAGGCCGCCTATAATGCGAATGTCACCCTCACGCCGGACGCGAGCCATTTCTATGTCGGTGAAACGACGTGGGAGCGTGGAAATCGCGGTGAGCGCAACGATCTGCTGGCCGAATATGACGCCAGAACGCTGAAGATCACGGCGGATGAAAAGCTGCCGTCCCGCGCTCTGGTCACGCCGAAGCGCAACGATCTTGCCATCAGTGCCGATGCGTCCCGCGTCTATGTCTATCAAATGAGCCCCGGCAGCGGTGTCGAAGTGGTCGATACCGCCACGCACAAGGTTACCCAGACGGTCGATGTGCCGGGTTGCGCCCTGATCTATCCGTGGGGCAACAGCGGCTTTTCATCGCTTTGCGCGGATGGCACGCTGGCCAATGTGAGCCTCGGGGCGGACGGAAAGCCGTCCATGACCCACAGCGCGCCTTTCTTCGAGCCGGATCACGACGGTATCTTCGAGCAGAGTCCTTCTGTGACGAAGGACGGTAAGGCGTGGTTCATCAGCTACACCGGCAAGGTCTATCCGACGACGCTGGGCGTCAATGCAACGGTCGAAAAGCCGTGGTCGCTGCAGGAAGGCGCCGGCATGAAAGCCGCACCTGATTCCGCCAAACCCTTCGAGGTGACGTGGCGTCCCGGTGGCTGGCAGATGTCCGCGCTGCACAAGAGCCGTCACGAGCTGTATGTCCTGATGCACAAGGGAACCTTCTGGACCCACAAGGACGCTGGTTCCGAAGTCTGGGTGTATGACACCGAGACCCACAAGCGTGTTCGTCGCATGGTTCTCCCGGTTGCAAGCCCGATGGTCGGCGTGACGCAGGATGACAACCCCCTGATGTTCGCGACTGACGAAGAGACTGGCGATTTCTTCATGCTTGATGCGAAGAGCGGCAAGCTCCTCCACAAGATGAAGGCTCTCGGTGGCGCGCTGATCTTCACGGTCGCGCCCGGTGAAGGATGAGTTCGTCATCATTCATGATGATGGACGGGCTTTCGGCTTTTTGCGCGGGTGGCGTGGGGGTGATGTTTCTCGTGGCCGGTCTGGCCAAACTGCGGGAACATGACCTCTTTCTAGGAACGCTGGCGTCATACCGGCTGCTGCCGTCATGGTCATTCGAGGCTGTGGCATGGGGGCTGGCTGTCGTCGAGGTTCTGACCGGCGCGCTGCTGCTCTCCGGGCTGGGACGTTCAGTGGGTGCCTTGCTTGCTGCACTCATGCTGGTGGTTTTCGCTTTGGCGATGGGCATCAACATGATGCGGGGGCACACGGAAATATCCTGTGGCTGCACGCCGGGGCAGAAAGGTGAGACGCTTTCCTGGGGGCTGGTTTTCCGGACACTGGGCTGCGCTCTTCCTGCTCTGCTTCCTGTCATTGCAGGCGGCCATGAAGCTCTTGCTTTGCAGTTGGAAGGAACCGGCTGCGGGATTGCTTTCTGGGTGCTGTGGCAGGCGCTGCATGCCCTGCCTTCCGGGAATGCGGCGGTCACGGCAGGAGAGCACGCATGACGCTGGCTCTCATTCTGTGGCAGATCGTGCTGACTCTTCTGATTCTCGGCGTTGCCGTAATGCTTTTGGCGCTGGCCCGGCAGATCGGCGTGCTGCACGAACGGATGGCACCGATCGGTCCGCAGGAAGCGCGGCCCGGCCTTGATGTGGGGCAGGTCGTCCCGCGTCTTGTCCTGCATACACTGGAGGATCGGCCGGTCGTGATCGGAGAGGCACTGCAGGCCGGACATCGCCAGATGCTGCTGTTCGTGGCTCCGGAATGTCCTGTCTGCAAGCGGGTGATTCCGATTGCCCGTGACGTGGCCACGGCCAGAGGTTTCGAGTTGCTGTTCGTGGGAGACGGTCCGGTCCCCGAACTGAAAGACATGGTCGCCAGTCGCCCTGAAATGCAGGGGATTCCACTTCTGACGGGAGTGGAACTCGGACTGGTCCTGCAGATCAACCGTCTGCCCGCACTGGTGCTGCTTGATGAGCGCGGCACCATCCGGGTCAAGGATATTGTGAATACACGGCGTCAGATCGAGGATTTGCTGGACACTGTTCCAGAGGCTCCCCGACCGGCACACGTGGAGACAGGAGTGATTTCTCATGCTGCCGTCTGACAACAAACAGGGTTCATTACTTGATCGCCTGACCGAATCCGTCGTGCGACGGATCGCTGGTCGCACCTCGCGGCGTGATGTGCTTACCAAACTGGGGGGCGCTGTCGCAGCAGTTCCCACTTTCATGCTGCTGCCGGTCAGCCGAGCCGGCGCCGCGACCGCGAAGCCGAAAGCGATGACGCCTTTCGGTGCCAAAGCGCAGGCGAAGGACGAGCTCGCCTGCGATTACTGGCGTTACTGCGCCATTGATGGAAATCTCTGCTCGGCCTGCGGTGGGGGCGTTCACACCTGCCCGCCGGGAACGGCTCCGTCGCCGACATCATGGATCGGCAGCTGCTACAATCCGCAGGATGGCGCTTCCTACATGATCGCCTATCGTGATTGCTGTGGTCAGGATTCCTGTAACGAAGTGACCTGCCTCAACACCGATGGCGACCAGCCCACCTACCGTCCGATGGCGAACAACGACATCATCTGGTGTTTCGGAACCGGAACGTCTGAGATGTATAACTGTTCGACCGCTGCCGTAGTCGGCAAGGCATCGTAAGATATTGGGAACGACAATAAATCATGATCAAAATGACGAAGAAAACCTTCCTCCCGGCAATGGCGGCTTGTGCTGTCGCTGCAGGCGTCGCCCTGTCAGGCAGCGCGCAGGCAGCTGACGGCCAGCAGCTCTACAACGCGAACTGCAGCCTCTGCCATCAGGTTAGCGGCGCTGGCGTCGTTGGGCAGTTTCCTCCCCTGAAGGGCCGTATCGCCGCCATTGCTTCCACGCCTGAAGGCAAGACGTATGTGATGCACGTCCTGCTGAATGGCCTGTCGGGAATGGTCAAGGCCGGTGGCAATACCTACATGGGTTACATGCCGTCTTTCGGGGCGCAGACCGATGATAATATCGCCGCAATCCTGACCTATGTCGCGTCCCTGAGCGATGTGAAGCCGGCGCCGGCCTTCACGGCAGACGACGTGAAGAGCGCCCGTGGCGCGATGCTGGCCCCCGCCGCCATTCTCGACGAGCGGAACAAGCTGAATGCTGCCCATCCTGTTCCGTAATAAGGATGACAAGAGGCTGCATTCGGTTCTTGGCGTTATAGGCTCTCTGCTCATGGCGCTCGGAGTTGCGGCGAGCGGATCTGTCTCAGGGCAGGCCCGCGCCGCAGATGCCGTTCCGAACGCTACCGTTCTGGATCACCCGCGTGTTGGCTATCTCTCCCATTGCGGTGGGTGTCACGGCATTGAAGGCTATTCGGGCAACACATTCGTTCCGACCCTGCGCAATGCCGTAGGCGCCTTTGCCTGTACCGATGAGGGACGGGAGTATCTGATCCGGGTGCCGGGGGTGTCGATGTCCCTGATCCGGGACGATCAGGAACTCGCGGACATCATGAATTTCGTCATGCTGCAACTGGCGGGCACGAGCCTGCCGAAGGGTTTCCACCCTTATACGGCAGTTGAAATCCATGAATGGCGTCAGCATCCGTTGTCCGTACCGGATTTCATGACACATCGCGGGCAGGTGCTGGAGCGGTCTCTGGCCGCATGCGCGCGGGCAACTGACAAATAACGATCATTAGGAAAGCGGCGGCTTTTTCCACTACCACACATTACAGGCACCGGAACCGCCATCCTGCTCCGGTCCTGAAACAAGGAATGTCCGCCGCATGAATCTGAGTCGTCGCTTTTCCGTAGGGGCGTATTTTGCGCTGCAACTCGTCTCCATTCCGGCGCTTGCGCAGGAAAGACTGACACCGGAAGAATCGGGCCGCCCTCTGGTCAGTGAGGAGACGGCAGGGGAAAAAGCGGATGCGGCGAAAGTGGATGTTAACCTGAAAAGCCCCGGCAACCATAGCTGGTTTGACGATCTTGAAGGCCATATCGTGGTCGAGGCGGGTGTGAACGGCAATCCGTGGACCCATACAGGACGCAACTGGGCGCAGTCCTATGTGGACCGTGCGAACACCGCCACGCTGAATCAGATTACCGGTACGCTGTCACATCCGGTTTCCGATATCGGCGGCGGCTACGGCCTCGGGTTTGTCTTTGAAGTGCTGTACGGTTCGGATGCCCGCTTCAATCCGACAATCGGCATGGCGGACGGGGCCATCACGGGTATGTATCAGATTGCGCCGACGCAGGCCCATATCGATGCGCATCTGCCTTGGTTCACCAAGGATGGCGTCGATCTGCAGATCGGTCAGATGTACGGCATGCAGGGCGTCGAAGGAACGGACGCGCTGGAACGGCCTTTCTACAGCTATAACTATTCATCCGATTACATCGTGCCGTTCGAAGTGGTGGGTGTGACCGCGACGGTCCATATCGCCGATCATTTCGACTGGATTCTGGGTGTGAACGCCGGTAACTCCACGACTTTCGGGGGTGCGAAAAACAATAACCGCCCCAAGGGTTATTTCGGATTCCAGTTCAACGGCCTGATGGATGGAAAGCTGGATATTTCTGCTCTTTCCTATGTCGGACCACAGCAGAGCGTTTACGCCATCGGCAGTGCGGCCAATCACGAGATGGAATATATCGGCGATATCATCGCATCGTACAAGATCGACGACGCGACAACTGTCACCGTCAACGGTACATACTTCCACGATGACTATCTGCGTGACGATGTCTATGGTGTGACCACCTATTTCGCCCATGACTTCTTCCCCTGGCTGACTTTCAACCTGCGTGGCGAAATCTTCCGCGATAATAACGGCAGCGTTGTTGGCACCAACACGTCCACCATGTCCTACATCGACGAATTGCGCGGACGTCCTTACTCCTATGACTATGCGGCGGGTACGACGTATGGAGAGCTGACCGCAGGCGTTTCCTATCGCCCGCAGTTCCTGAACCTGCCGAAAGGTGGCCTGACCATTCGTCCTGAACTCCGGATCGACAAGTCTCTCAATGGAACGCGACCGTTCAACCGTGTTTCCCCCACAGACGATCCGACGATCAACTATGCCAATAACGGCACGAGCAACATGTTCTGGTTCAGTTGTGACGCCATCTGGGCGTTCTGAACAACGGGGCAGGGATCAGGCGGGACGGGCGGACACATGAATGTTCTGATCTGTGGAAATGTGCTGCTGACGGTCGTTCTGGTCGCGGCGCTGTTCGTCACATGGAAACTGACGCGTCAGGTGCGGCAACTCTTCAGGGAAGTCGCACCGGCAGGGGCACTGACGGCCGCCAAGGGGCCGCAGCCCGGCGATCCCTGTCCGGTTCAGCCTTTTCATCTACTTGATGGCAGCGATATCAGCCTGACCCGCAGCGAGCAGACACGTCTGCTTCTGTTCGTTTCCGCGACATGCCCGGTATCCCGCAAGATCATTCCCATTGCGCAGGATTTCTGCCGCCGCGAGCATGTGGACCTTCTTTTCGCCGGAGATGATGCTCCTGTCGTTCAGCAGCGCTTCGTTCAGGATGCGGGAATGTCCGCTGCACGCTTTATCAATGACGCGACGCTGGGTCGGGCACTTGAAGTAGACAAGTTGCCTGCGGCATTTCTGCTGTCGCACGACGGTGTCATCCTTTCGCGTGGACTGGTGAACAGTCGCGAACATCTGGAAAGTCTGCTGAACGCGTGGGAAAGCGGTTTCACCACCGTGCAGGATTATATCACGCACACAAAGCGTCAGCGGGCAGCCATCGTCTGATCTGTTATTGCCTCGGAAAAGCTCTTGCTCTGCAAGAAGAAAGACGAACAGGCGGAAGGTTGAAACATGTCCTTCCGCCTGTCTGTTGGGCTTGTCAGGGACCTTTTGCAGCCGCGTTCAGCTTGTCCTCTGAAGGTGTCGCTTCCGTGAAATGCGTCATCACGAACGCCGCGATATCGTTCAGATCCCTCTGACTCAGATTGCCGCCCGCGAAACCCGGCATGATCTGGTTGCCGCTGGCTGTCGTGAGGGTCGAACCATTCATGATGATGCGCACCAGATTACGGCCACCGTCCGCACTGAGCGTGCGAGAGCCAATAATGTTTGCGAATGGTGACTGGCGTCCGCTTCCATCCGGCAAGTGGCAGCCGGCGCAGGTTGAGGCAAACAGACGAGCCCCTTTCGTAGCCTGCGGCAGCGTGTCATCACCGGCTGCCGGCTTGCGCGGAGGGGAGGCTGCATCGTCGGATGATTGCGGTTTCAGGTCATGCAGATACACGACCATCGCGTGAATGTCGGCAGGCGTCAGATAATGCAGACTGAAACTGATGACTTCCGCCATGTCAGCCGAAGCGGTTCCGTGCCCGTCCGCATGGCCCGTGGACAGGTATTGCGCGAGCGCTTCATCGCTCCAGCCGCCAATGCCGCTACTTTTGTCAGGAGAGATGTTGTAGGCGCGCAGTCCGTTTACCACGGTACCCGCAAAGGCCCTGTCCGCTGAAAGCCCGTAGGTCAGGGTGCGTGGCGAATGACAGTCCGCACAGTGGCCCGGTCCTTCCACCAGATAACGCCCACGATTCCATTCCGCGGATTTTTGCGGATCGTCGGGATAGGAGGAGGCTGGTCCGTTGAGCAGATTCCAGCCCACCATCATCGCCCGGATCGAGAAGGGAAACTTCAGATGGTTCGGCGAAGGAGTATTGGCGGAAGGCGGCACGGTCGCCAGCCACGCACGGATGTCTTTCACCTCGTCCACGCTCATCCGCGCATAGGCTGGGTAAGGCATGGCCGGGTAAAGATGCTTCCATCCCGGAGAGACACCTTCGCGGACCGAGCGGACGAATTCGTCATCCGTCCACTTGCCGATGCCATGATCGGGGTCAGGCGTGATGTTCGGAGCGTAGATCACGCCCATACCCGGCACGGGGAAAGCGCGACCGCCCGCAAAGGGCACCCCACCGGGGACAGTATGGCAGGCCTCGCAGTCAGCGGCGCGGGCGAGATATTCACCGCGTTCGACGGATGGTGCCGCCTGCGCAGGACCAACTGACATGAGACTGGTGCCTGCAAGAAGGGCAAGAAGGAAGGATGGTCGAGAGAGTCCGTGCCGCATCATCGCACCGCCTCCTTTTCCAGATTGCGCGGCGAGAGAAGGGGCAGTGTGCGATAGCGATGCCCCTGTGCCGCCGCCATGGCATTGGCGAGAACGGGTGCTGCGGCTGCGGTGCCGACCTCGCCGATGCCGCCCGGATCTTCCCGGCTGTCCATCAGGCGAACGTCGATGCGGCGCGGCGCTTCGTTCATGCGCATCACCCGCCATGTGTTGAAGTTGCTTTCCTGCACACGACCGTTTTCAAGTGTGATCTCGTTGTAGAGCGCTGCACTGAAACCGAAAATCAGGCCGCCTTCGATCTGGGAGATCACCTGATCCGGATTTACCACCTGCCCACAATCCACCACAGCCGTCACACGATGAATGAGGACAGTGTCCGGAGCAGGCATTTCGATTTCTGCAATGCTTGCCATGTAGGATCCGAACGCGAACTGAAGCGCGACCCCCCGGGCGCGGCCATTGGGCACGGGCGTATCCCAGCCCGCGTCTTTGGCAACCTGATCCAGCACTGCCACGGCGCGCGGATTGGCCTTCGCCAGTTCCCGTCTGTACGCGACCTTGTCGACACCGGCCCGCTCGGCGAGTTCGTCGATGAACCCTTCCACCACGAATAAACCGCGCGTGCCCCCCACGCCACGCCACCATGCGGTGATGACGCCGGGTGCTTCGCGTCGCGCGAACTCCAGCCGATAGGCATCGTAGCTGTATGGGGTAACCAGCGTCGCGACGGAAAGATCCTCGTCGTAGCCTTCCTTTGTCAGTTCCGGCGGATCCCACCGCGCCACGACCGCCGGACCGACAACACGATGCTTGATGGCCGTCACGCGACCTTTCTCGTTCAGACCTGCCGTCACTTCATCCACATAGGCGGGCCGGTACCGGTCACGTGTGATGTCTTCTTCCCGACTCCACACGATCTTCAGAGGATAATTAACCTGTTTTGCGAAGTGCAGACACTGGGTGACATATTCATGTTCGAGACGTCGCCCGAAGCCGCCACCGATATATTGACTGTGAAGCGTGATCTTTTCTTTCGGCAGGCCGGTAATCTCGGAGGCCGTATCGCGGGCCCGATCGGCGACCTGCGTGCCGGTCCACACATCGCACCCATCCGGACGGACGTGGGCCGTGCAGTTGATCGGCTCCATCGGTGCATGGGCCAGAAGCGGCTGCTGGTAAATGGCGCTGTAGGATGCGTGAGATTTTGCAATGGCGGATTCAGCATCCCCTTTCGGGCTTGGCACAATGGCCGGACCTTTCAGCCCTTCATGTAACTGATCATAGATCGTCCGGGTGTTCACATCGCCGTTCGGACCCACATTCCATTCCACCCGAAGCGCCTGAAGCCCCTTGCGTGCGGCCCAGTAATGCTCGCCCACGACACACACGGCATCTTTCGCATCGGTGACCAGCACGGCGACCACGCCCCGCACGGCCATCGCCGCGTCCCGGTTGAGGCCGCGCAATGTGCCTCCCACAACTGGACAGGCGGCGACCGTGCCGATCTTCTGGCCCGGCACACGTACATCAATGCCGAAAACCGCCGCACCTTCCACCTTCACGGCACTGTCGAGACGATGCTGCGGCTTGCCGATCAGGCGATAATCCGTCGCGGCCTTGAGGGGCGGCTCCTTTGGCAGCGGCAGCTTCGAGGCATCGACGGCGACGTCTCCGAACGTCAGCGTGCGTCCGGATGGTGCATGTGTGATGATGCCGGACCCGACCGCGCAGCTTTCCGGTCCCACGCCCCAGCGTGTGGCGGCCGCCTGCACGAGAACCGTCCGCGCCGCCGCTCCGGCCTGCCGCAAAGGCATCCATTCCGTCATGATGGACATCGAGCCGCCAGTGATTTCAGCGGAACCCGGTGGGGCAGCTTCCATTTCCACCTGCGCCAGATCGACGCCGAGTTCTTCCGCGATCAGCATGACGGAGGAGGTGTAAATGCCCTGACCCATCTCGATGTTGGGCAGAATGAGCGTGATGCGATTGTCCGGTGTAATGCGGATATAGGTGTTGGGTGCAAAGGGAGCCGGGGCATCTTCGACCAGCATGCCTGTCGCCGCACGTGAGGAGGCCGCAGGCCACAATGTGGCAAGCAGCAATCCTCCGCCGCCAAGCAGGATACCGCGACGTCCGGTGTGAAGATTTTTTTCTGCACGGGTCATACTGCTTCTCCCGCTGCCAGATGAATGGCCTTGCGGATTCGCATGTAAGTACCGCAGCGGCACATATTGCCGGACATGGCACTGTCAATCTGGTCGTCTGTCGGGTTTTTCACCGTTTTGAGCAGCCCCACCGCCGCCATGACCTGACCGGGCTGACAATAGCCGCACTGCACGACATCGAGGTCGATCCATGCCTTTTTCACGGCATGGACAATGGGGTCGGCATCATCAAGACCTTCGATCGTCGTGATGGCGCCATCCCCGATCTGGCTGACCTGCAAGGCGCAGGCGCGCACGGGGCGACCGTCGAGATGCACGGTGCAGACCCCGCACTGGGCGATGCCGCAGCCGAACTTCGTGCCATCCAGTCCGATGATGTCCCGAAGCACCCACAGCAAAGGCGTGTCGGGGTCCACATCGACCGTGTGCGTTTGCCCGTTCACGCGCAGTGTCTGCATTGGGGTGCCTCTCGGGAGTTCTGTTTCTTTTGTCAGGTCATAACATGGAAGAAACGTCCAGAGGACAGTTGAGATGCAGTTACATAGAAAAAATAGAAGAATTGTCTGTATATAATAGAATATAGATTGGTCTTTGGAGAGATTTTCGTCCCTGTATTCTTTTGGTGGCAGTCCAGCGTTAATCTTTGGGCGAGTTCGCGGGTGTCACTGCCTCCGGTGCTGAGACGAGGAAAAAGAGCCGCTGATTGTTGCTTTTTAGGGGTAACGAACAACGCCCCGGAAAGACCGGGGCGTATTCTTCAGATCTGCACGATCGTGGAGAAATCAAAGTTGTCACCTTTGGGGTTTTCTCCAAGACGCAGCGTCGTGGCGTTCACCATCACATGCGGGGGCACCGGCAGGTTGTAGGGGGCCGGAACACTTTTGCGCACGCGTCCGGCGAGATCGAACTTCGAGCCGTGACAGGGGCAGTTATACCGCCCGGCATTCGCACCGGAGACCGTCGCTTCATAGACCGGCACACAGCCGAGATGCGTGCAGACGCCGACATACACGCCATATTCCGGCACGGCAGATCGATGCCAGTTCTTCGCGTAGGACGGTTGCTGAAGCACTGATGAATCCGGATCACGGAGATCGGACACAAGCGCCGCATCCTGCAACTGCTTCAGGTCTTCCGGTGTGCGGCGCAGGATAAAGACCGGCTTTCCCTGCCAGACAGCCGTCATCTGCTGGCCTGGCGCAAGCTTGGAAATGTCCACGTCAACCGGAAGATGAGCTGAAGCGCTGTCCTGTGGCGCAAGGCTCTGCACGAACGGAACGGCGCAGGCGCAGGCGCCCACGGCAACCCCGGCGGTCGTGACCATGCCAAGGAAATCGCGGCGGCCGGGTTCGGTGCTTTCGATGGTGTCTGAATTATCGGTCATTGTTTCGCACACCCCGTTTCATTGCGCCTTCACGCGTTTCCATATCTTCTTTTTCCAGGCAATCGCCAGAGCAAGAAGCGCCACAAGATACAACACCGTCCACATTCCGATCCGGTGGCGCGCGTTGCGATGCGGGTCCGACGCCCAGACGAGGAATGTCGTCACGTCGCGAGCCTGTTGCTCCACAGTCGCCGGGGTTCCGTCCGGATATTGAATGATGCCGTTCATCAGTGGAGGAGGCATGCCGATGAGATGGCCATCCACCCAGTCGTTATAGAACTTGCCCGGAACCACGGGCGCGTCAGCTGGCGGTGGCATCCTGTAACCCGTCAGGAAGGCATACAGCCAGTCCGCGCCATGAGGCTGGATGACGGCCAGACGCGACTGGTCCGGAGGCGCAACGCCCCCCATCATCGCCGCTGCCGCTTCGTCACTGGGGAACGGTGACCGGAAGTGATCGTCCGGCTGGGCAGCGCGCATTGTCGGCTGCCCGGAAGCATCCGGCGGTCCGGCGAGCATCTTGCTGTGTGCCAGCTCAAGGACAGCCTGTTCGCTCATCCCGATGCCGCGCAGGTCGTTATAGGTGAGGGTCTTCATGCCGTGGCAGGTCGAACAGACCCGGTCATAAACCATGAAGCCACGCTGAAGACTTTTCTGGTCGAACTGTCCGAACGGCCCCTCAAAACTCCATGTCTGGTGCGGCGGTGTGACGGGTTCGGGAATTCCCGCCAGGGCGGCGACGGGAAAAACTGCCAGACCGAGGGCAAGCGCCAGAGAGGAAAGGCGGTGCATGGTCATCATGCGTCTCCCTGTGCCGCAGAGATGGAAGCGGGAAGGGGGCGCGTTTTCTCGCGGCGGGAGGCCAGAGGCAGCAACACAAGGAAGTATCCGAAATAATAAAGACCGGCGAGGCGTGCGATCAGCATCCATACACCCTCGGCATGATGCTTGCCGCCCAGAGCGAGCAAGACGAAGGCGATGACCAGGCCGAACAGGCCTGCACGGCAAACGGGTCGGAAGCGGGCCGAGCGAATGGGAGAGCGGTCCAGCCACGGCAGGAAAAACAGCACGGCGATGGAACCTGCCGCTGCCACAAGGCCGCCGAACTTCGACGGCACAGACTGAAGCAGTCCATAGAATGGCAGGAAATACCATTCAGGTTCAATGTCGGCGGGCGTATGCATCGGGTCGGCGGGGGTATAGTTCGAGGGTTCCGCCAGCAGGTTTGGCCAGAAGAACATTAGCAGCGAAAAAATCAGGGCGAAAATGATCAGGCCGACGAGATCCTTGGTCGTATAATAAGGATGGAACGTCAGTGTATCTTTTTTCGTTTTTGGTTCGATGCCGAGCGGGTTGTTGGAACCGCTGACATGGATGGCGACCACATGGAGGCCGACCACGGCCACGACCAGAAACGCCATCAGGAAATGCAGCACGAAGAAACGATGCAGGAAGACATCTCCGAGATGATCGCTGCCGGTCATGACGTGTTCCAGCGCCGTTCCGATGAGCGGCACGGCACCGACCGCCTTGGTGATGACGTCCGCTCCCCAGTAGGACATCTGGCCCCATGGTAGCATGTAACCGGCAAAAGCCGTCGCCATGACCATCACCAGCAGCAGAAGGCCGGTCAGCCACAGGATTTCCCGAGGGGCCTTGTAGGAGCCGTAATACAGTCCCCGGAACAGGTGGATGTAGAGCGCCGCCAGAAACAGGTTCGCGCCCGTCATGTGCATGGCCCGCAGGAGCCAGCCCCCGGAAAGCTGCCGGTCGATGGCTTCCACGGATAGGAACGCGCCCGCATTGGTAGGCGTATAGTTCATCGCGAGGAAAATGCCGGTCGCCAGCATCAGGAGCAGAACTGCGGTCAGGATCGCGCCGAAATTCCACAGCCAGTTGAGATTTCGCGGTAGGCGGAAATCGACATATTCTGAGCGGAAGGCGGAAACCACCGGAAGACGGCGGTCGATCCAAGCGGCCAGCCCTTCAGTCTCCGCAGCATCAGCCGAATGGTTTCCCATATTCTCGGGTGTCGTCATGACATAAATCCAGGGTGCACGTGTCGGTCCGTTTCAATTCGATGTCCCATACAATCTAGCATATGGTTACGAAAAGGACATGGCTCCGTAAGGATAGGATGCCTGACTTCAGGGGAGAGAGACTGAGGCCCGCAGGAATGGCTCTGTACCGGAGAATATTTCGGGTGAGGGTCATTGACCTGCAAAATGCAGGCGCTGTTCGTACAGACAACACATGAAGAAGGCTGCATCGCTGCTGTCTGCGTAAAACAGTTTTTGAAAAATCTGCCTATGTGCAGAGGACCGCGTGCGGCGAAATGATCATATGTAATCCTCAGAGTTTGTGTGTGTCAGTAAGCATCAAACTGAAAATGGTGCATGCGGCACCCTTTGCGGGAACAGGCCAGAATCCAGCTCTGTTCCCGATGCGTATGGCTACCTTTTGGTGCTGGGGTGACGTTCTTTCAGTTCGCGCCGGCGCTGGGTTCAATCCAGCCGATATTGCCGTCGTCTCTGCGATAGACAATGTTGATCTGTCGACTGACGCTGTTACGGAACACGAGAAGATTCCGGTCGGCGAGATCGAGACGCATCACTGCTTCGCTGACACTCAGAAATGCGATTTCCGTCGGCTGTTCCGCGATGATTGTCGCATAAGGCCCCTCCGGCATGACACTGATGTCGCCTTTGGCCGATTCCGGTATTTCCGTCTGCTGGAGCACATAACTGCGCCCGATTTCAGGCCCCGGATACCGTGCGGACGCGCGTGAATGCGAGTGCACCCGTTGACGATAGCGGCGCAGGCGACGGGCGATATGTTCAGCGGCATCGTCAAACGCACCGTGAGCATCGGCAGCTTCGCCTTCACCACGAAGAGTAAGACCGCGCGCTGCATGCACATTGATGTCGCAGGTGAAAAAAGAGCGCGCTTTACTGAAAGTCACGTTGGCTTCCATGGCCTGTTCAAAATATCGGTCGGCAATCGTGCCAAGATGGGAGGTGACGCGCGTCTTGAGAGCGTCGGACAAATCAAGCTGTTTGCCGGAAACGTGAATATGCATGTGTGACAGGCTCCTTTAATGCGAGGAAACCGGTCGCCAGACCCGCCCGATAACGATAGCGCCGTGTTGCCATCAGGCGGAGGCGGCTTTCTCCCGTTTTCTCTGCACTGAATTTGGTATGTGCAGCGAGTCTCTGTATTTGGCCACGGTTCGGCGCGCGATGTCTATTCCTTCGTTGCGAAGCTGCCTTACGATGTCGTCATCCGAGAGCGTGGCAGAGTCTTTTTCGTCCGCGATCAGGTAACGTATTCTGTATCGTATCGCCTCGGAACTGTGATGTTCCGATCTGTCCTGCCCACCAACTGCCGTTGTAAAAAAATATTTCAATTCGTGGAGGCCACGCGGGGTCACGACATACTTCCCCGAAGTGACGCGGCTGATCGTGCTTTCATGCAGCCCCGTCGTTTCCGCGATTATCTTCATCGTCAGAGGACGAAGCGCGGAGACTCCATGATCCAGAAAACCTTTCTGATGTCTCATTATTTCCGATGTCACACGCAGAAGCGTGTGGGTGCGCTGCTCCATGGCGCGGATCAGCCAGGAAGCGTGCGCCATATGGGTCTGCACGAATGCGCGGTCCGCAGTGTCGCCCAGTCGCCGCGTTCTGGCGCGCAGGCCGGTGTCGATCTGGAGGCGTGGTAAGGTGTCTTCATTCGCGCGCACGATCCATTCGCCATCCGCTGCACGCTGGACGATCACATCCGGTACACGCGTGATACCGGCAAGAGGCGTATCCTCGAAGCCCGGTTTGGGATCAAGCCGCCGGAGTTCCGCCAGCATCGCGGCAAAATCGCGCTCCTCCACGTCGCATAATGCACGCAGGGCAGCGTAGTGACGGCTGGCAACCAGATCGAGATTGTCGAGAAGAAGGTTCATCGCCGGAGTGAGGCGATCCGCCGCAGCAAGCTGTGCGGCCAGACATTCCCGCAGGGAGAGCGCGAAGAGGCCCGGTGGATCGAAGGTGAGCATGATCTGGCGAACGTCTTCGACCGCGTCCACCGTAACACTGAGTTCCGTTGCAATCTCTTCCGGTGGGCAGGCAAGCCTGCCGCTTGGGTCAAGGCTGCCGATGAGCGCGCGCCCAATAAAGCGTTGGGAAACCGTCAGGCGCGTTGTCAGGCGAAGCTGTTCGTCCAGCCGCTCGGCCAGTGATGAATCGGTAGGAGAGGCTGCATTCTCGGCATCCCCCGTCCCGGCGGTCCCGGTGACGTGGCGGGTGCGCCAGTCCTGTGGCGAACCGTCTTCCGAATAGGTGTCGTCAAAACCCCTGCCGCTTGCTTCATCCAGAACGCTAATGTCCAGAGCCGATTCGACATCGGGCGTGGTTGCCTCTTGTTCAGCGTCAGGAGTTTCGGCAGGAGCCGGGTCGTCATTCCCGGCAAGCGTGAGGAATGGATTGGCCTGTAGTTCCTCCTCGACGAGTGTACCCAGCTCCGTGCCGGTCATCTGGAGAATCCGGATGGCCAGACGCAGCTGTTGCGTCATGAGGAGGTTGTGAGTCTGTCTGAGCTGGAGTCCCGGTATTGTCGCCATGCAGCGAAGTTAGAGGGAGAAACTTTCTCCAAGGTACACGCGACGCACATCTTCGTGGGCGACGATCTCTTCCGGCACGCCCTGCATGAGCACCTGACCGCCATGCATGATGTAGGCGCGGTCGATGACTTCCAGCGTCTCGCGGACGTTATGATCCGTAATCAGCACCCCGATCCCGCGATCCTTGAGGTGCGAGACGAGATCGCGGATTTCACCCACGGCGATCGGGTCGATGCCCGCCAGTGGCTCATCGAGCAGGATGTAATGCGGCTGGCTCGCCAGAGCGCGGGCGATCTCCAGGCGTCGCCGTTCACCGCCCGAAAGGGCGAGGGACGGGGAGCGGCGCAGGTGCGAGATGCCGAACTCGCCGAGGAGTCCGTCCAGCATGGCGTCGCGTCGGTCCGGATCAGGCTCGACGACCTCAAGGGCAGCCATGATGTTCTGTTCGACATTGAGGCCACGAAAGATGCTGGCTTCCTGCGGCAGATAACCAATGCCGAGCCGCGCCCGGCGATACATCGGCAGGCGGGTGATGTCCGCGCCGTCGAGGGTGATATTGCCGGTGTCAGGCTGAACCAGCCCGACGATCATGTAGAAGCTGGTTGTCTTGCCCGCGCCGTTCGGGCCAAGCAGCCCGACCGCCTCGCCGCGATGCACTTCAATCGAGACGTTCTTCACGACTTCGCGCTTCTTGTAGGACTTCCCGATTCCATCCGCGAACAGACCGTGCTGGCGGTCTCGCAGAACGGTGTGGCCAGGGCCCATGCCCGCAGGCGACGCGCCGAAATCCACAGCGAATTCCTCTGTTTCCATTTTAGTGACCGCCACTGCTGTTGGGTACGACCAGCCCGCTCACCCGTTCGCCGGGCCGTTCCGTCATGGTCGCCACGCCTGTGTGCATGTTGATGACGGCGGCGGCGCCTTCCAGCTGGTTCTGACCACGGGTGATGTGAACGTTCCCGACAATACGGGCAATGCCGGTGTCAGGCACGTAAACGCCGCGATCCCCGGTGATCGTCTCGGTCTGCGTCCTCACCCAGACATGCCCGAAGGCATTGACCTTCTCCAGCTTGCCGGAGCCATTGGTGAGAGGATCGCCACCCTGTTTCTTGGCAGGGTCAGCGCCAGGCTTTGGCGGCGTATTAGCTGGGGGAGCGCTGTAGCCTACCAGAACATCGGCCTTGATCTGCTTGCCCTCGTTCGTCGTGACCGTGGCGTTGCCGCGCCCGATCGAGATGCGCGTCTGGGAGTAATACTCCATCGAGTCGCGGGCGGTCAGCACATCCTGCGGCGTGGTCAGCTTCATGGCATGGCCGTTCATGACAAGCGTTGCCTGATCAATGTCGTAGACGGCCTTGTCTCCCCATCCCTGATCGGTCTGGGTGAAGATGTGAACGTGCCCGATGGCTTCGAGGCGATAAATCTCGTTGGAACCCGATGCATCCGGGCCACCGGCAGCGGGTGTGCCGTCAGCGGGTTTCGGAGCATCCGCTGGTGGGGTCGCAGGTGCGGGGACAGATGGCGGCGGTGGTGGCGCGTTCGATGTCGGGGCCTGAACTGTGGGAGGCTGGTCGGCGGAAGGCTTGCCGCCCGGGGCGGGGCCTGAGCCGGCGGCGGCATCCGGGGAGGCGGCTTTCTTGCGATAATAGGCGATCAGCTTGTCCGCTGTGACCGTGACGTCTCCACGGACAGCCTGAGCCTGATCGTAGGCCGTGACCTTCTGGGCGTTCTGGTCCCAGTCGAAACCACCAACGGCCGTGACTGTGATCTGGCCGCCATGGGATAGGTCGATGGCCTGCGCGTGGGCAGTGCCGGACGACAGGGCTGACCAACAACCGATGGCGGCGATCATCCAGCCGCACAGCGATGTCGTGAGCCGGGTGGAAGACCCGGAAACGAAGCGCTGTCGGGAGTGGGAACTAAGCGATACCATTCAGCTGGCCTTGTCGTGCGGTCCGTTGCGGTCGTCGTTCAGGATGATTCGCCCGGGTCCGCGAAACTGGGCAATACCTTCGTGTTGTGAAAGCCAATATCCCGTGGCGTCCAGGACACCAAACGGTCCTTCGGCATGAATCCACGTATCGGCTCCAATGACGCCCTCGTGCAGCGCCACGTCGGCAATGGGGCTGTGCATCATCAGGCCGTCGTCACGGTAGATGGTGACCTCCCCCTTCATGTCGAGAATCTGTTCGTGCTGCATGTAAACGCCCGCCTGCGATTCAAGATACAGCCATTCGCCACTCTGGGTGATGGTGTCGGCTGCGGGATTGATCAGATCGATGCGGTCCTCATTAATCTGGTGCGCCGTCTTCGCCGTGAGCATGTAAGGGCGTCCATGCGTATCGACGCTGCGATAGATTGCGCCTTCCAGATTGCCGCTTTCCACCTTTAGCCGGGTGGCTTCAGTCAGGGCTGCCTGATTGGCGTTCAGCATGCGGTCGATTTCAGGCCAGACGGCAATCGAAGCCAGCAGCAGCAGTGCGGTTGCAGGTAGAAGCCATTTCGCCCAGCGCAGCGCAGCCTGACGGCGCGCGAGTTCTTTTTTCCCCGGCGCTTTCCGGTTGGCGACAATGGCCGCTTCGATAACCTCCCGCTGCCGTTTGACGGTGTCGGTCGAGCGGCTGAAATCCTGCCGTTCAACCCGCTCGACGCTTTCATCCGATCCGAGTGGACGGCGTGGTTCGTCACCCGACGGCGTGTCGTCCGTCATCAGGCAATGCCTGCGCGCAAAAGGTCATGCACATGCAGCACGCCTACGGGATGGGCGGTCGCATCCAGCACGAACATGGAAGTGATCGGCTTGGGACGGTCGTTCATCATGCGGAGCGCCTCAGCCCCCAGCATGTCTTCGGTCACAGTCAGCGGCGCGCTGTTCATGATGGCAATCGCCGGTGTCGTGCCGAGATCACGATCCAGAGCCCCCCGCAGGTCTCCATCCGTGATGATGCCGACGAGGTGGTTGTTGCCATCGATAATACCGACGCAACCGAGCGCCTTGCGTGTCATTTCGACGATGACGTCCCGGAGTGCCGTTTCAGGCCCTACAAGTGGCATCGCGTCCCCTGTGCGCATCAGATCCTTCACCCCACGCAGACGTGCGCCAAGGCTGCCACCAGGATGAAAAACGCCGAAATCGCCAGCGGTGAAACCCCGACGCTCCATGAGGGCAACGGCAAGGGCGTCCCCAAGAGCCAGTTGCATCAGGCTGCTGGTTGTGGGGGCGAGCCCCATCGGACAGGCTTCCGGCAATGAAGGGAGTAGAAGCACTACATCGGCGGCGCGGGCCAGTGTCGAGGCGGGACGCGCCGTCATGGCCAGTAGAGGCAAGCCGAATCGGCGGCTATGTTCCACGATGTCGGCCAGTTCGGAGGACTCGCCGGAATTGGACAGGGCCAGAACGGCATCCCCTCTGGACACCATGCCCAGATCGCCATGGGAGGCCTCCACGGGATGGACGAAGATGGCCGGTGTGCCGGTGGAGCTTAGTGTCGCCTGAATTTTCCTGCCTATATGGCCCGACTTTCCAATGCCCGTCACCACCACACGGCCGTTCAGGCTGGTGATGACATCGACGGCATGAGTGAAAGCGGCTCCGAGACCTTCTTGCTCGCTCATGGCGCGTTCGAGCGCGGCGAGGCCTTCCGTCTCCATGACGAGCACACGCCGCGCCACGCTGACCGGATCGCGGTCAGGCACGACGGGGGGCCGACACTCCTGGGTCGTTGCTGCGGGATCGGCAGGATGGGATGCGCCGTCGAAGATGGCGGACGCCCCGGAGAGTTGGGGATGACTCATGCCGCTTTCTATCGTCCGTGAAGGCGTGGCGGTCAATCATAACCGCCTCTGCAACCGCGAAATCAGGCGCGGTGAGAGAAGATATCAGGCTCTTCGTAGCCAAGCAGGTCGAGGCGCCCGCGGGCAGGAAGGAAATCATAGCACGCCTGAGCCAGTTCGCGACGGTTCTCGCGGATCAGCAGGGCTTCGAGCTTTGCCCACAGCGCATGCAGATACAGAACGTCCGAAGCAGCGTAAGCCATCTGCTCGGGCGTGAGTTCCGGTGCGCCCCAGTCGGAGCATTGCTGATGCTTGCTCATTTCGACGCCCAGCAGATCGCGGCACAGAGCCGCGAGTCCATGCCGGTCGGTAAAGGTGCGGACGAGGCGCGCGGCGATTTTCGTGCACACCGTCGGTGCTACGGTGATATCGAGCGTATTCTGCAGAACCGCGACGTCGAACCGTGCGAAATGCATCAGCTTGAGCACTGTCGGGTCAGAGAGTAGACGTTTGAGATTGGGGCAATCGGCTGGTTTGCCGCCCGGCTCTGACGGAATTATCTGCACCAGATGGGCGGAGCCATCACCAGCGGACAACTGCACAAGGCAGAGTCGATCGCGATGGGGATTAAGGCCCATCGTCTCCGTATCAACGGCGACGCATTTGCCAAGGTCAAGGCCGTCCGGAAGATCGTTCCGATGTAGCGTAATGGGCCCACCGTTAGTGATCTTGCCGCTCATGGGCTGCCTGCCTGATTTTTGTGATACGTATATGGTGCCCAGAAGAAGACTCGAACTTCCACGACCTTGCGGCCACAGGTACCTGAAACCTGCGCGTCTACCAATTCCGCCATCTGGGCTTGAGATGACAACCCGGTGTGACCGGGTGGTGAGGGAGGCGTTTAAAGCCGTCCTTGCAGGTGGTCAAGAGGCATGTCGAAGTTTTTTGCGTGAGAGGAGCGAAAAGGAAAGAAAACCAACCATTCCAGTGAACTCTGGAGCGTATCAGGCATAAGACCCACGACGTTCTGCGACAATTCACGGCCCTGTCGTGAAGAATCAAACGATGTATACTCTTTGTTCGCAACATCGTCCGGTTCCGACAGGTCTCATCCGGACGCACACCGGACAATGAAGGAGCAAAGACTCATGATCGCTCGCAAGACGGCAACGGTCTTTGGTGGCTCGGGATTTCTTGGAAAATATGTAACGCGGAAACTGGCGGCGGATGGCTATGCTGTCCGCGTGGCTTGCCGCCGCACGGATCTGGCCAATGATCTGCGGCAGCTTGGGGATGTGGGGCAGGTGGTGCCTTTTTATGCCCCGGTGCAGAGCGAGGCGGATGTGGCCGCCGCCGTGGCGAATGCAACGGTGGTCGTGAATCTTGCCGCCATTCTGGGAGCATCGTCTCCGACGGGACTCAACGCGGTGAACGTTGACGGGCCTGCACGCGTTGCAAGGCTGGCCGCTGCGGCTGGCGTGAAGACGCTGGTCCAGATGTCGGCCATCGGCGCCTCTTCATCCAGTCCTTCGGCTTACGGACGCAGTCGGGCTGCCGGAGAGGAGGAGGTGAGAAATCATTTCCCGACGGCGAGCATTGTCAGGGCCTCGGTGCTGTTCGGCCCGGAGGATCATTTCTTTAATATGCTCGGTGGCCTGGCGCGCTACATCCCTTTTGTCATGCCGGTTTACGGTGCCGGAACAAAATTGCAGCCTGTCTATGTGGTGGATGTCGCGGAAGCGATCAGACGGATTATCGCCACCTGCGATGCGGCTCATCCGGTCCAGCCCTGTCTTTGTGAGCTTGGTGGTCCGGACGTGGTGACCATGAAGACCATTGCCGAGAGCGTGTTGCAGATGACAGGGCGCACCAAGTCGATCTTCGAAGTGCCGGTCGCACTGGCGTCTGTGCAGGCTGCCGTGCTGGAGCGTCTGCCAGGACGGATGCTGACGCGTGATCAGATCAAGATGCTCTCGGTGGATAACGTGGTCGGCGGAAATTTCCCCGGCTTCCACGAACTTGGAATGACGCCCACGCCGATGGACCTGATCGTTCCCGCCTATATGAAACGATATGCACCGGGTGGTGGAAAATCAGGCAAGCAATATCAGTATGTTGTATAATAATGAGTCACCATAGCTGACATTATGTATCGAGGTCCGACATGCTTCGAGGTGGGTTGTTAGGTTCTGTCCCGATTAATTGGTCAGCAATGCTGTCTTTTGTCATACTGCGCTGTGCGCTATCGGAAGGCCTGACCTGCCGGGAAGCCGGAGGGCCAGTCGTGCCTTGAGGGGCGGGGTTGTTTGTGTCCAGATCTTCGCGCCCCAAGAGGTCGGTCGAGTTAAGGAAGCCAGCGCATGTCCGAAAAGATGCTCTCGTTCGTGTCCGTCCCGCAGGCGCAGCCGCCAAAGCGGCAGGCTGATGAGCGGCGTAAGGATTTCGAGGAGATCTACGAGGATTTCTCTCCTGCGCAGGCAAAGGTTCAGTCCAGCCGCTGCTCGCAGTGTGGTGTGCCGTTCTGCTCGATCCATTGTCCTCTCGGCAACAATATTCCAGACTGGCTGATGCTGGCGGCGAACGGGCGTCTTGAAGAGGCCTATAACGTCTCTCAGGCGACCAACACCTTTCCAGAGATATGTGGGCGCATCTGCCCACAGGACCGTCTCTGTGAAGGCAATTGCGTCATCGAAAAAGGCTTCGAAAGCGTCACGATCGGGGCTGTCGAGCGTTACATCACCGATACCGCGTTCGAAAACGGATGGGTGAAGCCGGTGCTGCCTCTCGTCGAGCTGGAAAGCTCCGTCGGTATCATCGGGGCCGGTCCCGCCGGTCTGGCCGCCGCCGAACGCCTGCGCGCGACCGGGCATCAGGTGCATGTCTATGACCGCCATGACCGTGTCGGCGGGCTGCTGATCTACGGTATTCCCGGCTTCAAGCTGGAAAAGGATATCGTCGCCCGTCGCCAGAAGTTGCTGGAAGAGCAGGGGGTGGTGTTCCATCTCGGCGCAGCCATTGGGGCAGGCGAAGGCGAAATCGCATTTGAAGAGCTGCGCGGGAAGCATGACGCGGTGCTGGTCGCCACCGGCGTCTACAAGGCGCGCGAGATTGGTGGTCCCGGCTCGGGGCTGGCTGGAATCGTGCCCGCCCTCGACTATCTGACGGCATCCAATCGTCGGTCGCTCGGTGACACGCTGCCGGAAGGCGAACTGGATGCGACAGGTCAGGACGTGGTGGTCATCGGTGGTGGCGACACGGCGATGGACTGCGTGCGTACCGCCATCCGTCAGGGCGCGAAATCGGTAAAATGTCTGTATCGCCGCGATAGAGCCAACATGCCGGGTTCGGTGCGCGAGGTGAAGAACGCCGAGGAAGAAGGCGTGGAGTTCGTCTGGCTTGCCGCTCCGGAAGGTTTCCTCGGCGACGGCACCGTGTCGGGTGTGCGGGCGCAGAAAATGCGCCTCGGCATGCCGGATGGTTCCGGTCGCCAGTCGATTGAGCCCGAACCTGACGGGTTGTTCACCGTGAAGGCCGACATGGTCATCAAGGCTCTCGGTTTCGATCCGGAGCCACTGCCGGAACTCTGGCAGACCGATGCCCTGAAGACCTCACGCTGGGGCACGCTTCAGGTGGATCGCACGAGCTTCGAAACGTCCGTCTCCGGCGTGTTTGCTGCGGGTGACATCGTGCGCGGCGCGAGCCTCGTGGTCTGGGCCATTCGGGACGGACGCGATGCGGCCGCCCAGATCGACCAGTGGATTGCGGCACGTCCTTCCTCTTCTCTGGCTGCGGAGTAATGATCATGGACTCATTTGACGGTTCCTCCTCCGCTATCGAGAGCGGTGAAGCGTTTATCGAGAACTGGCAGCGCAACAGCGAAACCCTGCAGAGCGGCCTGTACGACCCGGCCGACGAGCACGATTCATGTGGTGTGGGGCTTGTCGCGGCACTCGACGGTCGCAAGCGCCGCGATGTCGTGGAAGCCGGTATCGAGGCGCTGAAAGCGATCTGGCATCGCGGTGCGGTCGATGCCGATGGCAAGACGGGCGACGGCGCAGGTATTCACATCGAGATCCCGCAGGATTTCTTCGCGGAAGCGATCGGTGTGAGTCAGGCCGACCGGGACGCAGGCATCCCCCTTGCCATCGGTCAGGTGTTTCTGCCGAAGACCGATCTGGCCGCGCAGGAACGCTGCCGCCAGATCATCGAAACCGAAATTCTCATGTTCGGCTACAGCATTTATGGCTGGCGTCAGGTGCCGATCGACACCGCCTGCATCGGTGAGAAGGCGAATGCGACGCGTCCGGAGATCGAGCAGATCATCATCCGCGGCAAGGCTGACCGTGCGGAGGTGGATTTCGAACGTGACCTCTATGTGATCCGCCGCCGGATCGAGAAGGCGGCGATCGCCAATCAGGTCGATCTCTATATCTGCTCTCTGTCGTGTCAGTCTCTGATCTACAAAGGGATGTTTCTCGCCGAGCATATGACGAACTTCTACCCGGATCTGCTCGATCCGCGTTTTGTCAGCCGGTTTGCGATCTATCACCAGCGCTACTCGACCAATACGTTCCCGACTTGGAAGCTCGCCCAGCCGTTCCGGCGCGTGGCGCATAACGGTGAGATCAACACGATCTCCGGCAACGTGAACTGGATGCGCAGCCACGAAACCCGTCTGGCTGACCCGGAACTCGATGCCTACATGGCCGACATCAAGCCGGTGGTGCAGGCTGGCGGTTCCGATACGGCGACGTTCGACAACGTATTCGAACTGCTGACCCACGCAGGGCGTGACGCGCCTGCCGCAAAGACGCTGATGGTGCCGGCCAGTGTTGGCGTCCATTCCTCGATGAAGCCCGCGCATCGCGACATGTTTGCCTACTGCAACGCTGTCATGGAACCGTGGGATGGGCCTGCCGCGCTGTGTGCGACGGACGGGCGCTGGATCATCGCCGGACTGGACCGCTCGGGCCTGCGTCCGCTGCGTTATACGCAGACATCCAACAACCTGCTGATCATCGGCTCGGAAGCGGGCATGGTGAAGGTGATGGTCGAGGATGTTGTCAGCCGTGGGCGCCTCGGGCCGGGAGAGATGATCGCCGTCGATCTCGACGAGGCGAAACTCTACGACAACGAAGATCTGCTCGACCTGCTGTCAGGCCGTCAGGATTTCGGGCGCTGGGTGAAGAAGATCCAGAAGATCGGTGCTCTGGTGCGCGACGATGTCGTCGAGCCGGTGATGTTCCAGCCGGAAGAGCTTCGTCGCCGTCAGCTTTCGGTCGGCAACACGCTTGAGGAGCTGGAGCATATTCTTCAGCCGATGGTGGAGAGTGCCGCCGAAGCCGTGGGGTCGATGGGTGATGATACCCCTCTCGCGGTCCTGTCCGAGCGCTATCGTGGTCTGGCGCATTATTTCCGGCAGGGGTTCAGTCAGGTGACGAACCCGCCGATCGACTCCCTCCGCGAGTCACGGGTGATGAGTCTGCTGACGCGGCTCGGCAATCTGGGCAACATCCTTGAGGAGTCGGAAGATCAGTGCGATCTGCTCCAGCTTCCAAGCCCCATCCTGACCAGTGGCGAGTACGAGGCCCTGCGCAGGTTCTGCGGTGATCGTGGCTGTACCATCGATACCACTTTCGTGGCGGCGGAAGGCGAGACCGGATTGCGGGAAGCGATCGCGCGTATCCGTCGCGAAACAGAAGAGCGTGTGCGCGAAGGGTGCTCGCACGTCTTCCTGACCGATGAGAATCAGTCAACCGAGCGCGCCGGTATCCCGACCATCCTCGCTGCGGCCGCGGTTCATACGCATCTTGTTCGTCATTCGCTGCGTACTTTCACGTCGCTGAACGTGCGGACTTCGGATGTGCTGGATGTTCACGCGGTCGCCGTGACGCTCGGCGTGGGTGCGACGACGGTGAACCCCTACCTCGCACAGGAAAGCATCGCGGACCGCATCCGTCGCGGCCTTTGCGGCGACATGACTCTGCGTGAAGCCGTCGAGCGGTATCGCAAGGCGATCGACAAGGGGCTGCTCAAGATCATGTCCAAGATGGGCATTTCGATCATGGCGTCCTACCGTGGCGGCTGCAATTTCGAAGCCGTGGGCCTGTCTCGTGCGCTGGTGGCCGAATTCTTCCCCGGCATGCCATCACGCATTTCCGGTATCGGCATGGCCGGTATCGCGAAGAACGTCCTCAGTTTCCACAGGCAGGCATGGGGCACGACCGCAGCAGTGCTGCCGGTTGGCGGTCTCTATAAAATGCGTCGGAGCGGTGAGACGCATGCCTTTGACGGCACGCTGATCCACATGCTCCAGACGGCTGTCGGGGCTGACAGCTTCTCGATCTACCAGCGTTATGCCGATGCGGTGCGTCGTCAGCCGCCCGTGGCCCTGCGCGATCTGCTTGATTTCAAGACTGACCGTCAGGCCATTCCGGTGGAAGAAGTCGAGAGCATCACGCAGCTTCGCAAGAGACTGATCGCGCCAGCCATTTCGCTCGGCGCACTCAGCCCGGAAGCGCACGAGACTCTGTCCATCGCCATGAACCGCATCGGAGCGAAGTCGGATTCCGGCGAAGGTGGCGAAGATCCTTCGCGCGCCAAGCCGCGTCCGAATGGTGACAATGCGTCCTCGGCCATCAAGCAGGTTGCCTCCGGTCGCTTCGGCGTCACGGCGCAGTATCTCAATGACTGCCGCGAACTCGAAATCAAGGTCGCGCAGGGCGCCAAGCCGGGTGAGGGCGGACAGCTTCCGGGCTTCAAGGTCACAGAACTGATTGCCAAGCTGCGTCATGCCACGCCCGGCGTGACGCTTATCTCTCCGCCGCCGCATCACGACATTTACTCGATCGAAGATCTGGCACAGCTCATTTATGACCTGAAGCAGATCAATCCGGATGCGAAGGTCACGGTGAAGCTGGTTGCACGTTCGGGCATCGGCACCATCGCGGCAGGCGTGGCGAAGGCGAAAGCCGATGCGATCCTGATTTCCGGTCATTCCGGCGGGACAGGCGCAAGCCCGCTCTCTTCGGTGAAGTATGTGGGCCTGCCGTGGGAACTGGGTCTTGCCGAGGCCCATCAGGTTCTGATGCTCAATCGTCTGCGTCATCGCGTTACGCTGCGGACCGATGGTGGCATCAAGACGGGCCGTGATGTGGTGATCGCAGCCATGCTAGGCGCGGAAGAGTTCGGTATTGGCACGGCGAGCCTCGTGGCCATGGGCTGCATCATGGTACGCCAGTGTCACTCGAACACCTGCCCGGTCGGCGTGTGCTCGCAGGACCCGGCGATGCGCGCCAAGTTCGAGGGCACGCCCGAGAAGGTCATCAGCCTGTTCTCGTTTATTGCTGAAGATGTAAGGAATATTCTTGCATCCCTTGGCTTCAAGACGCTGACCGATGTGATCGGGCGCACGGATCTGCTGCATCAGGTGTCTCGTGGCGCAGAAGATCTCGATGATCTCGACCTTAACCCGCTACTGGTTCAGGCGGATCCCGGCCCCCATGCCCGCTACTGCACACTTGAAGGCCGCAACGAGGTTCCGGACACGCTTGACGCGCAGATGATTGCGGATGCGCGCCCGCTTTTCGATCACGGCGAGAAGATGCAGTTGCAGTATAACGTGCAGAACACGATGCGCGCCATCGGCACCCGCATCTCATCGATGATCGTGCGGCAGTATGGCATGGCCACGCTGGCGCCGGGTCATCTGACCGTGCGGCTGCGTGGGTCTGCTGGTCAGTCACTCGGTGCGTTCGCGGTGCAGGGGCTGAAACTGGAAGTTCACGGTGATGCCAATGATTATGTTGGCAAGGGCCTCTCCGGCGCGACCATCGTTGTGCGTCCTTCGGCATCGAGCAAGCTAGCCTCGAATGAGAACGCGATTGTGGGCAACACCGTACTGTATGGCGCAACGGCGGGAACGCTTTACGCCGCGGGTCTGGCCGGTGAGCGCTTTGCGGTAAGAAACTCCGGTGCGACGGCTGTGGTTGAAGGCTGTGGCTCCAACGCCTGTGAGTATATGACAGGCGGTATGGTCGTGATCCTCGGTGATTCAGGCGATAATTTCGGTGCCGGTTTCACAGGCGGTATGGCGTTCGTCTATGACGAGGACAGCAGCTTCGAGCAGAAGGTTAACCCGGATACCGTGTTCTGGGGGCGCGTGGAACAGCCGGAATGGCAGCAGAAGCTGCGGGCTCTGGTCGAAGCGCACGCGGCCGAGACGCACTCTTCCTATGCCGCCATGCTGCTGCACAAGTGGGACGAGGTTCTGCAGCATTTCTGGCAGGTTATTCCGAAAGATTACGCTCGGGTCATCGGATTTACCGTTCCGGAAAATATGGCTGCTTCAGCCTGAGGGGTTGTCCTTATCGGTTGCATGAAGTGATAAGGATGTTTTCAAAGCGACGTCTTCCTTCTGGAAGACGTCGCTTTGCTTTTTGTAGTCCTGATTAGTCATTCGAACGACAAGAGATGCTTCTGCGTACCCCATTTTCCACGACGAAAATTTTGAGTTTTATAAATCAGCGTTCATGTTGGGGCAGTCATCCTGACGGGATTTCGTGGAGCAGGCATCAATGAGTATTCACAAAACAGGCCGACCGATTTTCTTCCGTGCCGTGGTTTTGGGTTTACTCGCAAGCAGTCTTGGCATGGGGATTGCTCAGGCTGCGTCAGCCGCCCCGGCTCTTATGCCTGTGCCGCAATCGACCTCGCCGGTTGACGGAACAGCGACACCATGTGGGCGCATGCTTCCTGTCTGGGAAAGCGGTGCAAGCCCGCTGCTCAAGCAGGCCTACAACCGCTTTCACGAGAGGTTGCGCGTTCTTGCAGGGGGCAATGCAGGGCGCGGGTCCTGCTCACTGGTGATGTCCACGAGACAGGATAAAGACTGGCTGAGCCTTGACCAGAAAGAAAACTACCGGCTGACCATAACAGGCGACAAGGTCAGGCTCGAAGCGGACGGACCGGCCGGTATTCTGCATGCTTTTGCCACCCTGTTGCAGCTTGCCCGCACAACGCCGGATGGCGTTGTGTTTCCGGATATCCGCATCAGCGACAGCCCTCGTTTTCGTTGGCGAGGTCTCATGATCGACGTCTCGCGGCATTTCATGTCGATCCCGGCTTTGCATCGCCAAATCGATGCGATGGAACTGACGAAGTTGAATGTGCTTCATCTGCATCTGAACGATGGGGCGGCCTTCCGTGTGGAAAGTCATGTCTTCCCGCAGCTTCAGGCTGTTAGCGCGCATGGGCAGTACTACACGCAGGCTCAAATCCGTGAACTGGTGCGCTATGCAGCGGATCGTGGCATCCGTGTCGTTCCGGAATTCGATGTGCCGGGTCATGCCCTTGCCATTCTGGAAGCCTATCCCGATCTTGCCGCCGAACCGCTGCCGTCTGCAAATGCTGCCTGCACGGGGAGTTCCGCCTGTATCGCTGGTGGGAATGCGAACAATCCTGCACTCGATCCGACAAATCCGAATACACTGATATTCGTCGAGAAGCTTTTCGCCGAAATGGGGACGTTGTTTCCCGATAAATATTTTCATGCTGGTGGCGATGAGGTGGTCGCGTCGCAGTGGACCCGCAATCCTCGGATCATGGCCGCGATGAAAGACGGCGGTTATGCCGATAGCTCGGCATTGCAGGGAGCGTTTACGGCCAGAGTACAGGCTTTTCTGGCTGGGCAGGGAAAGACCGTGATCGGTTGGGACGAGGTGCTGTCCGCTCCTGTCCCCAAAAACGTCGTGGCCGAAGTCTGGCGTGCGTCAAAGTGGATTGGCACCGCGACGCAGGCCGGACACCCGGTGATCGTCTCATCCGGCTATTATCTCGATCTCCTGCGTCCTGCCCGCGAGCATTATCAGGTCGATCCCTATGATGTGAAAGCCACTGGTCTTTTCGGGGAAGAACTGGATTACGCGCACAGTACTCACTTCCGGCTTGCGGATGCCTTCGCACTCGACCCGGGGATGTCTCCGCTAACAGGCACGCAGGAAAATCTTGTGCTGGGTGGAGAGGCTGCGCTCTGGACGGAGGTTGTGTCGAAACCGATGCTTGACCAGCGACTATGGCCCCGTGCGGCAGTGCTCGCCGAGCGTTTCTGGTCGCCCGCTTCCGTCCGGGACATCTCTGATATGGAACGTCGGCTCCCGCTGGTTGAGCAGCGGCTTGAAACACTAGCGCTTCAGACAAAGCAGGATCACCGTGCAATGGTTGCCCGTTTTGGGACGTCATCCACTGAGGCCATCAATTCTTTGCTCGATGTCACGAGTCCAGTCCGGAATTACACGATTAACCGGATGGCGAAAAAAGCAGGCGATGCCATTCTTTCCTGGCCCATTGCGATTGCAACACCGGACTCTTTTTCTGCCCTCAGATTCAATTCTCTGGCGGACGCTTATGTTCATGGTGATGGAAGTGGGAAAGCAGAGCTGGAAAAATCGCTGAAAGGCTGGGTGGATAATGCGGCCCGCTTTCAGAAAGAGTCTCAGAATATCCCGGCACTGGAAATGGTAAGGCCAATTTCTGAGCAGCTTTCTCATCTGGCGCAGGCAGGTCTCGACGCGCTGGAGGGCAAGGAAGATGAAACGCACCTGACCGCAGCAAGAATATTGCTGAAGCAACAGGAGCAGGCATTGGCGGCGTCATCCTGGCAACTGTTGCCGCCACCGCTGCCCCAGCCTCCCGGCGGGTTGCTGATTGATATCCTGCCGGGTATTCGCGCTTTGGTGGAGAGAGAGTCTGCGCCTAATGGAAAAAACCCATAGGAACATGAGTCTTTTCATATGAAAGGTGGCGTCAGTATTTATGAAAATATTGACGGTTTTACTCAAAAGCCATTCATCCGCTCTATATAATTTTCGATTCCTTCTGGTGATTACTCTCCAGTAGTGCTCCGCCGTGCTTCCAGCGAAACAGCCATGACCATGGCCGCGACCCAGCCGATCAAGGTCCATCCAAGGAAAAAATTGACGGCAAAAACAGCCGGTTTGCGGATCGTGTCCCGGAGGCAGGCGACGATGAAGGGCACGAAATAGAGAGTGAAGGCCGACACCAGAAAAAGGATCGATAGCGCAAAGGAAAGTCCGAAGAGCGACCATCCCGTCTTCTGATAGCTGATGACAGAAGAAGAGGATGTGATGACAGAGTCAGACGATCCGGAAACCGGTGTTGCCGATTTCTGTTCCTGTGTGGCGAGTTGCTGCGGGAGAGCAGGGGCGAGTGGATGCCCCATCAGGATCACCGCGTCTGCATCGGACAGGAAAGGCGAGGATTCAGGCTGCTGTGTTTCGTGTTTCCACGCAGTGATCGCGGCCCGTGTCGATTCACCATAGACTCCGTCCGCAATAGACCCTGCGGGCAGATAACCGAGAGCGATCAGGCGGCGCTGTAAAGCGATATGATCGCCGATGGGGCGCTTCGATTCCTCCAGAGCAGCTCCTGAAAGGCGAGCGCGATAGGCCTCGGAAAGGCGATCCATGCCAGCCGCATAACAGGCTGTCGCATCCGGTGGGACTGTCTGGTCGGCAGCTCCCGGCACAGGCAGTCCGCACTGCTGATCGACGGCATTTTCCGCGAGAATGATTTCCTGCTTGAGGCCTTTCCATCCGGCTGGCCCAACAACCGCCCGAAGAGCGTAATAGACCTGATCGAACTGGAGTTCGTGTTGCGCGGCCGCGCTGTTTTCACACAGCATCGTCGCCACACCATTCTTTTGCGGCGGTGTCAGGCAGGAAAAATCAGGATGGTAGCGACTGGCTTCGCGAATGGCGCTTTCCGCGTCAGGAGCCACGGCGAGGGCTTGTTGCGGGGTCACATATCCTTTTGCCACAAGAAAACCTGCGAGTGCCTGTGGAAAGGGTAATGGCGCCTGTTCTTCCGGCGTGCATTCTGCGTCCGCCCGGCTGCCGAGAGAGCAGAGTGACGGTGAAAACCCTGCGTCGATTTCATGATCGTATCGCGGAAGCATGTAGGCCCAGCCTTCAGCGAACTGGTCCATGTTCGCTTTCATGGCCACATAATAGGCCAGAAAGCCGTTGGGTTCGTTCCGGTTCTGCTGCACCCAGAACCCTTCGTTCTCGTGCAGTTCCTGTGCGAGGTAGGAACGGGAGGCCGGATCGGTGGTCACATTGACCAGATGGCCGCCCTGATAACGATAGATGAGGGAAGGGGTATAAGAGCCTGCGTGCGAAGCAAACGTATAGAGAAAGCTTTCGTCACCGGCGATGATTTCCGGCACTTTGTCGCCGTCGATGTCAGCGAACTGGGGGCGTCCCTCTCCGGCCAGTTCAGAGGGTTTTGTTGCTGTCCACGCACCCTCTTTGGTGGTACCGATGATGCTGGTCAGTGCGCAGCAGTGTGCGCCGCCCGTATAAACCGAGACGACGGCCTGCGGTAGCGGAGCATTCGCATCGAGACGACGCACATCAAGTTGCAGGTCACGCACGTCGCTGCCGTCACGGTTATAGGGAGTCAGCGACGCCATGAAAGGCAGTCGTTCCGGGCGGCTGCTGTCCGTGAGAGTGAGGGTCGCCATGCGGCAGGCCCCCGAGGCGAAGCCGTCTTCGTCACCGAGCAGGGTAGGAACGCCGCAATCGCTCTTCTGCTGCAGGTCCACCGCTGCCTTCAGCCCCTCAGCAGAAGCGGAGACATGCTCATGATCGGCCAGTTCGGCATTGGCCAGGGGGGGGACGGTGTTGTCCCCGCGTGCCAGGGCCTCACCGGACAGGACCAGTAGCGCCGTGGCGCCAAGGGCTGCCTTTCTGAACATCATGATGCGTATCCCCTGATTTTTCCTCACATTACAGACCCTTTTGCCGCTCTGCCACGACTTTGGTCATTCTTCATGAAAGTCACCGCAGAGGATGTTGCGGAGCGGCTGTGGCAAAAGCTGCCTCCAAATCGAGAACATCTTCAGGAGGCGTGTGTGGGTTTTTGCGCCCCGAAGCGGAGCGGCCATACGGACCCTGAGCAGCGGCTCGCCAGCCGAGAGATTTTGCAGCCCGTGCTCGGTCTGACGCTTCCGGGAAAGATGCTACAGTGACTGTTCTTGTTCTCGCTCTCCGGAAGGTTTCCTGTGCAGGATCATGCCGCCCCGTATTCCGCTGAAGATGCCTTCAGGGATCTGAAAATCCGTCTGGCCGAGCAACCCGGTGATCCTGTTCTGCTCCATGCCCTGGCCCGCGCGGCCTTCGATCTCCAGCGATATGATCTTGCCGTTGCCTATGCCGGGCTGGCCGTAAAAACCGATCCGCGCGGGGCCTTTCACATCACGCTGGGACTGGCATTGCGGTGTCTGGGGCATGCGGCTGCCGGATTGTCCGCACTGCGCGTGGCCGCTCTCACCGATCCGGATAATCCTTCCACACATCTTGCGCTTTTCGAGGCTCTCGAGGCGGATGGCGAGATCGTCGATGCGGAAGCCGAGTTGCGCTTCGCACTGGAACTCCGCCCGATGGAAGCCGGATACCATCTGGTTCTGGCTCGGTTTCTTGAACGGCAGGGACGTTTTCCGGACGCGCGCGAGGCAGCCCGGCGTGCCACAAGGCTTGCTGCTTCCGACGATGTCGCATCCCGCCAGAACGAGGCGCAACTGCTTGCCCGCATGGGCGAGGTGCAGGCGGCTGAACCCTTGTTTGCGCGCATACGGGATCTGCAACCCGATGACCCGGCGGCTCTCGCCAATCACGGCGCGATGTTGTTTGAACTCGGGCGATTTGATCAGGCGGCAGATGCGCTGGAGCAATCCGTTGAACATGCACCGCCAACAGCTGAAACTCTGACGAATCTAGGGCTCGTGCGCATGGCGGTCGGGGACCTTGCTGGAGCGGATGAGGTGTTTTCGCAAGCGGAAAGCATGAAGCCCGAAGATGCCCGCATCATGTTGAATCGCGGGACGTTATTGAATGACCTGGGTAGGCGGCAGGACGCTGAAAAGCTTTTCCGGCGTGTCATGGCAGAATATGCCGGAACGCCTGATGCGGTGCGTGCTCGCTTCAATCTTGCGACGGTCGAATTGGCGGAAGGCCGGTTCGAGGAAGGCTGGGGCGATTTCGAAGCCCGCAAAACTCTTGTGCGCCCCTTGCCACGTGTGGATCTGGCAGACTGGGATGGAACGGAAAGAGCAGGGCCGGTCCTGTTATGTGGCGAGCAGGGGCTGGGTGATTTCATCCAGTTCCTGCGCTTTGTGCCGCAGGCGGCGGCCCGGGCTCCCGTCACGTTGCTTGTGCCGGAAACCTTGCACCGCCTTGTCGAGGATTCTTTCGAACTGCCGTTCTGGCAGGAGATGAGGCGAATAGGTCGGCTGAAGCTCTGCTCGTCCGCGACAGACAGCAAGGCGACGGTCAGAGCCTCGGTTCTGAGCCTGCCAAGACTTCTCGGTGAGAATTTACCGGGCTGGGGCGGTCCCTATCTTCTTTTCTATCCGGAAAAATCCCTAAAAAGAAAGAAAGCTTTGCGGGTGGGGCTCTGCTGGGCAGGAAATCCGAATTACAGGTTCGATCGCCGTCGTTCGATCGATTTCGATCTTCTTGCTCCCCTTCTGAATGTGCCCGGCATTCAATGGGTTTCTCTGACCGCTATAAAAACGCCTGATGGTTTGGAGCCGCTTCCGGAAGGGGATATGGCGTCCACGGCTGCGGTCATCAGCAGTCTTGACCTTGTCATTTCCGTCGATACCGCCATCGCACATCTTGCCGGGGCCATGGGAAAACCGTTCTGGCTTCTCAATCGCTTTGGTGGCGACTGGCGTTGGGCCGAAGGTAACTGGGACCAACGCACGGGTCGTCATCTCTGGTATCCGCAGGTCCGCCTGTTTGAGCAGCAGACTTCGGATTTGCCGAGGGTGGCATGGCGTGACCCGGTCAGTGAGGTTGCGGCTGCCCTCACTGAGATGGCGAGCAGACCGTCCAGTATCGAAAGGCATTGAAAACCAGGGAATGGATCAGGATTTTTCTTTCGCTTTCACCTGCCGCCAGAGGGCGTCCAGTTTCTCCACGTCGCAGTCCGTCGGCGTCTGTCCATTCTCGGCGAGAACGTCTTCCACGGCTTCGAAGCGCCTCGTGAATTTGGCGTTCGCCTGTCGGAGACATGCTTCCGGATCGAGATCCAGACGACGCGCGAGACTGGCGACGGAAAACAGCAGGTCACCAATTTCATCCTGCAAGGCGGTCCGATCGCCGGACGCGATTTCCGCTTCCACTTCGGCCATTTCCTCATGAACCTTGGCGACGACACCGCTCACATCGGGCCAGTCGAATCCGACCCGCGCAGCGCGTGCAGCCAGCTTGCGTGCCCGCAGCAGTGCGGGAAGGGCGAGAGGGATGCCAGCCAGAGCGCCATGCTCCGCGCGAGCCTTGCGCTCGGTTTCCTTGTTCTGCTCCCACTGCGCCGACAGGGCGCTCCTGTCCTCGCGGATATCCTGTGCATCGGCAAACACATGTGGATGGCGACGCACCATCTTGTCGGCAATGCGCCGCGTAACGCCCGCAAAATCGAAACGCTCGCTTTCCTCCGCGATGCGGGACTGGAAAACGACCTGAAGCAGAAGGTCGCCCAGTTCATCGGCGACCTCGCCCCAAGCTTCGCGATCAATGGCGTCGGATACCTCGTAGGCTTCCTCGATCGCATAGGGTGCCACGGTCGCCGGTGTCTGCTGCACATCCCATGCACATCCCGTTTCCGGATCTCTCAGTCGCGCCATAATCTGAAGGAGGCGTTCGAGTTCATGGCCGGCGCTGGCCACGGAGGCATCCATGAAGGTTTCGGAAGGAAAGGATTTGCTCATGCTGCCGTCCGTCAATGCTGGGAAAGGGAGGATAGGGAGGCACAGTGTCGGGATGTGCGGGAGATATGCAACAGGGGTCGTCGGTCAGAAAAGCGAGGATGGTTTTGACGTCGGCGTGAGCATGGTGAAAAATCGGCTCATGGCATCGCGAACATCCAAAACATCCACTTCTGCCCCTGATGACGAAGGGGAGCGCCTTCCAAACGGCACGGCTATCGCGCCACGCGACATGACGAAAGCGGAACTTGGCCGGTTTCTCGCCGATCTTGCCAGGGCTTGGCCCGAGGCACAGACCGAACTGGTGTTCGCGACCCCCTACCAGCTGCTCGTCTCCACGGTGCTGGCCGCGCAGGCCACTGACAGTTCCGTCAACCGTGCGACACCCGCCCTGTTCGCCATCGCGCCCGGTCCGGCTGAAATGGCGGCCTTAGGGGAGGAGCAGGTGGGAGAACATATCCGCACCATCGGCTTGTGGCGCAACAAGGCGAAGAATGTCGTCGCTCTTTCCCGTGATCTGGTGGCGCGTTACAGCGGCGAGGTGCCCGCCACTCGCGAGGAGCTTGAAGCGCTTCCCGGCGTGGGGCGAAAGACGGCGAACGTGGTGCTCAATGTCGCCTACGGGTTGCCCGCCATGCCGGTGGACACGCATTGCTATCGTCTTGCCAACCGGACCGGGCTGGCGCGTGGGAAGACCGTTCTGGACGTCGAACGAGCGCTGGAAGCCCGGATTCCCCGAGACCTGCTGCGGGACTCCCATCACTGGCTGATTCTGCAGGGACGTTACGTCTGCAAGGCGCGTCGTCCCGAATGCTGGCGCTGCGTCGCCACACATGATTGTCTGTATCCGGAAAAGGAACTGATTGCTCCCAGACGGACGAAATCCTGAGGGGAGGGGTGGGCGTCGTATTGATTCTGCTTCCGATTAGAAACAGGATTACAGTGCGTTACACAGCATCATGTCTGAGGAAAGCCGCAATCGTCACTAAAATGCAATACCATGATATCGGACGGTAACAGTATGACTGCGACGCCTCACCAGTTGCGTGGGGGAGTGCAGTGTTCTACGTGCAGACACGCCGTTGCTGGCAGGTCTGCGGTGTCGTCAGTCGCGGGAGTGCTTTCAGGGCGTGCCTTTCCCTTATTTTCCACACCCTGTTCGTGATGAAAAAGTATGAACCCAGCGACTTCAGGTTCACCTGCGTGCTTTCGGCGCGTGGTCGCCTGCTTGGAATGGCCTGACATTGTGGTGACCGCTTTTCGCTCGCGTGGCGTCTGGTCGCTCAGACTGTTTGCCGGGTTCCTTGTGGGGACTTTTTCCTGCTGCGGTCCCGCCGTGGTGGCAGTCCACGCGGAAAGTGTGCCCGATGTCCAGCATAAGGCGGATGGAGCCATCATCGTGCGCGAAGGCTCGCCGGTGGACAAACGCCTCACGATCGGGCCCGTCACGATCAATGACTGGAACCGTGGCACGACCGCGCCCGGCACGATCGTCGCGGAACCAGCCCGTAACGTCACCGTTTTCCCACCCGCGACGGGCCGCATTCTGGATGTCGCCGTGCGTGTCGGCGAGCATGTGGATGCCGGTGATGAAATCGCCCACATCGTGTCCGCGGATGCAGCTCAGGCTTCCGCCGACGAGCGAAAGGCGCAGGCTGCCCTCGATCTTGCCCGCCGGACGCTGAACCGGGCGCAGGCCGTTCTCGCGGCAGGCGGAGATGCGGTCAGGGACGTGGAGAGTGCCCGCATGGCCTATGCGCAGGCGCAGGCGGAGGAGCAGCGGACAAGCACGCAACTGAATTCCCTCTCCACCAGCGAGAATGCCGGAGGCGTCATCACGCTGCGTTCGCCCATCGAAGGAGATGTCGGCAGCGTCAACACGACAGCCGGAATGAATGTGGTCGATATCACCCAGCCGCTGGCGGTGGTGACGAACATTGCCGAGGTCTGGGCGGTCGCCAGTATTCCCGAGCGCGATATCAGCAGCATTGAACTCGGGCAGGCGGTCAATCTCTCGCTTTCCGCTTTTCCCAACCAGATATTCCATTCAAGCGTTTCGGGTATCGAGCCGATCATGCAGGCCGATACACAGGTGCTTATGGTGAGGGCGATCCTGCCCAACATCGACCGCAAGCTGCATCCGAACATGTATGCCAACATGACAGTCATGGCGCCGGAACCCATCACCATTGCGGTGCCGCAATCGGCGCTCGTCATGAACAATGACAGTGTCACCGTCTTTGTCGAAGTGCACCCGCACGAATTCCAGCGACGTGCCGTTCATGTGATTTATGATGACGGCCCTCTGTGCCGGGTGACTTCCGGCCTCTCTTCCACCGATCGTATCGTCACATCAGGCGCGGTATTGCTCAACGATGATTGACACCATCATCGCGGGGTGCCTGCGCCAGCGTCGCCTTGTCTTTCTCGCCGCTTTCATCCTTGCCGTATGCGGGCTTTTCGCGTGGCATGACATCGCCATCGAAGCCTATCCGGATCTGGGCGCGGTCACGGTGCAGGTGACGACGCAGGTGCCGGGGCTTGCCGCCGAGGAAATCGAGCAGCAGATCACGGTGCCTCTGGAACGCCAGCTTGCCAGCACGCCCGGTATCGTGGACTCGCGGTCCAGCAGCACGTTCGGCCTGTCCCTGATCACGCTGATCTTCAAGGACGGCACGGACGTCTATTTCGCCCGGCAGCGCGTCACCGAGCAGCTTGCTCAGGTGAGCGTGCCCTATGGGGCCCTTCCCGGACTGGGGCCGGTGACGGGACCTTCGGGTGAGATCTATCGCTACACGCTGGAATCCGACCGTGCGAACCTGATGCAGCTTTCGGACATCCAGCACTGGATTGTCCTCCCCGCGCTGCTGCAGATTCCCGGCGTTGCGGCGGTCAACAATTTCGGCGGCTTCACGAAGGAATATCAGCTCGTCCTCACACCGGGGGCGCTGCAACGCTACGGCATCGGGCTGAACGATGTCATCGGTGCGATGCAGAGCAACAACGCCAATGCTGGCGGTGGCCGCGTGACGCGTGGCGAGCAGTCTTATGTCGTGCGCGGTTCCGGGCTGGTGCGGACACTGGACGACATGGGCGAGGTCGCCGTGTCACAGCATCACGGCGTTCCAATCCAGCTGAGGGATCTGGGACAGCTCCAGATGGGGCATCAGGTCCGCGAAGGCATTCTCGGCAAGGATTCCAATCCCGACACCATCGAAGGCATCGTGACGATGCTCAGTGGTCAGAACGCATCGCTCGTTCTGACGAGGGTGCATGAGCAGGTTGCGCAACTGCAGAAGCAGCTTGAGCCGATGGGCGTGCGGATCGTGCCTTATATCGACCGTGACATGCTGGTGAAGGCGACCACCGATAAGGTGATGGATACCGTCTTCAAGGGCGTGCTGCTGGTGATCGTGGTGCTGCTGATATTCCTCGGCAGCCCCCGCAGCGCTCTGGTCGCGGCCGTGACCATCCCTCTGGCGCTGGCCATGGTCTTCGTGCTCATGGATCTGCTGGGGATGCCGGCCAACCTGTTCTCCCTCGGAGCCATCGATTTTGGCGTCGTGGTGGACGGGGCGATCGTTGTGACGGAAGCGATCCTGCGTATCCGCGAGGAACGTCCGAAGCAGAAGATCGGGATGAAGGACGTCCTCGGCGTCACCAATCATATCGGCCGCTCGATCCTGTTCTCCACCCTGATCATCATTGTCGCCTACAGCCCGCTCTTCGCCTTTGAGGGAGCGGAGGGAAAGCTGTTTCGCCCGATGGCCTTCACGGTGAGCTTCGCGCTGTTCGGCGCCCTGCTCAGCGCGACGATGCTGACGCCGTCGCTGGCGTGGCTGGCGATGCGCAACCCGCACCGCCTCTTTCGCAACCGTCCGCTGGAGTGGCTGCACCGGCAGTATCTCCACTGGCTCGGGCACATCGTGGACCGGCCGTTTCTGGCTTACATCGCAGGCGCCGGGGCGTTCGCGATGGTGATCGTGCTTGGGCTCAGCACCGGGCGCGAGTTTCTGCCGGAACTGGATGAGGGTGCCCTGTGGCTTCAGGTGGGTCTGCCTTCGGGTGTTTCGCTCGACAAGGCGAGCGCGATGGCCACCGAGATTCGGACCGCTGTGAAGGCGTTTCCGGAAGTCTCCTATACCATCACGCAGCTCGGACGGAATGATTCCGGCACCGATCCGTGGACACCGTCCCACATCGAGATGCCGGTTGGTCTGACGCCTTACAGTTCGTGGCCTCATGGGGAGAACAAGGCCCAGTTCGAACGCAGACTGCGTGAGCGGCTTCAGCAGGTTCCGGGCATCAGCTTCGACATCAGCCAGCCGATCGAAGATGGCATGAACGATCTGGTCGGCGGTGCGCATTCCCCGCTCGTCCTGCGTGTCTATGGCCAGGATTTCCGTGAACTCCGGCGCATCGGCAACGAAATCGTCCGTGTCCTGCACACCGTTCCGGGCACGCGGGACGCCTCGATCTTTCAGGGGCCGGAAATTCCGGAAGTCTCCATCACGGTCGACCGGTCGGCCATCGCTCGTTACGGCGTGTCGGTTGCGGACGTGATGGCGGTGATCCAGAATGGTATCGGCGATGCGCCTGTCACGCAGGTCTATGTCGGTGATCGCACCTACAACATGACGGTGCGGTTCCAGCCCGACGAGGCGGCCAACCTCCAGAAGCTCGGTCATCTGCCGCTCACCGGCACTTCAGGGGACCATATTCCGCTGGAGGCTCTGGCCCGCATCCACCTCGAGACAGGCGAGAGCAACATCTCGCATGAATATAATCACCGGCAGATCACCATCCGTGTGAACAATGGCGACCGGCCCCTGTCGCAATATCTGACCGACGCACAAACCCGCATCGACCGGGAGGTTCATTTCGACACGTCGAAATATCGTCTGGAATGGGCAGGCACGTTCCAGCAGCAACAGAGAGCGCAGGCGCGCCTGAGTGTTGCGCTGGCGATCATGTTTGCCGTGATGCTGCTCCTGCTGTTCGGTGAGTTCCGGCTGTTCCGTCAGGCGGTGCTGGTGCTGGCTGTCGTGCCGCTGGCAACGCTGGGCGGTCTGATCGCCCTGCATGTGCGCGGCGAGACGCTGAATGTCGCCACCGTGGTCGGGTTCATCGCGCTGTTCGGCGTGGCGATCCAGAACGGCATCATCATGATTTCCAACATCAACCGGCTGCGTTCGGAAGGCAATTCGTTGCGTGACGCGGTGCTGGAAGGCGCGGGAGAGCGCTTTCGGCCCGTGCTGATGACCGCGACGGTGGCATCCGTGGGCATGTTGCCCGCCGCCATCGCCACCGGCATCGGCACCGACGTGCAGCGCGGCCTTGCCACTGTCGTCGTCGGTGGTCTGGGCATCGCTACCCTTCTCACCCTGTTCATCCTGCCGACTTATTACGCTGAACTAGAGGCGGGCGTGGAACGTCGGCGTCAGAAAGCGCTTGATGCAGGCCGCGACACTTCTGGAGATGGGGCATGATGAGACGGACGCTCGCCGCTGGCACCATGATGGTCCTCGCAGGGTGTGCCGTGGGGCCGAATTTCCATCGTCCGGCCGCGCCCGCGACGTCCTACATGCAGGGCGGCCTGCCGACCGGCAGCGGGGGCGGTGTCGCGACGGCTTCCATCACCGGCAACGCGCAGAATGGCGAGCAGATGTTCCGGCCGGGTGCGGCCATTCCGGCGGAGTGGTGGAAGCTGTTTCATTACCCGGAACTGGATCAGTTGTTGAAGCGGGTGCTGGAACGTAACCAGACTCTGGAGGCGTCAAAGCTGTCCCTGTTCGCAGCCCAGCAGGACAAGCTGGCATCTGAAAGCGCGCTATATCCGTCTGTGAGCGGCTCTTTCAACCCGGCTCGCTACAAGACGTCACGGGCTTATTCCAACGTGCCGATGGCTGATTCCTGGCTGTACACCATCCATACGGCGCAGTTGAATATTTCCTATTCACCGGATCTCTGGGGCGGCGTGCGCCGTCAGATCGAAGCGGCTGCGGCGGAGCGGGAAGCGCAGAAATACCAGCTGGAGGCGGCATGGCTGACGCTGACCAGCTCGGTGGTGGATGCGGCCATTTCCTATGCGATGGTGCGAGATGAAATCGCCACGACGGAACGCCTGATCGCACAGCAGCAGGAGGTGATGAGGTCGGCTGAAACCCAGCAACGCCTCGGTAATCTCTCGATGGCGGATCTGGCGCAGCAGCAGACGCTTCTGGCGCAGACGCAGGCTACGCTCCCGGCACTGCGGCAGATGCTGGCGGCGTTGCATGACGAGATCGCGGCACTGGCGAACGATATGCCCGATCAGCCGACGCCGGATTTTGCGCTGGAGCGATTCTCGCTGCCTGTCGATCTTCCGGTGAGCCTGCCTGTGCAACTCATCAACCAACGTCCGGACATCAAAACCGCCGAGGCGTATTATCACGTTGCCTGCGCTCATGTGGGTGTCGCGATCGCCAATCGTCTGCCGAATGTGCAGCTCGGTTTTTCTCCCGGATTCGCTGCCGCGAGCATCGCGCAGATGGCGGTGCCCGGTTATGGGCAGTGGACCCTCGGCGCCATGCTGACGCAACCGCTGTTCGACGGGTTCGAGTTGCAGCATCAGGAAACCGGTGCGCGTCGGCGTTATGATGAAGCGGCTGCGCAGTATCGCGCCACGATCACGACGGCGGTGGAGAATGTCGCGGACAGTCTCAATGCTGTTCGCAATGACGCAGACGCACTCGTGCGGACGGAAGAGGCTGCACAGGCGGCGACAAAAAGCGCGGGTATTTCACAGATGCAGCTCAGGCTGGGGGATGTCAGCCGTGTGACGATGCTGAATGCGCAGCAGGCCGAGCTACAGGCCCGGCTGGCTCTGGCGCAGGCGCGCGGAGCCCGGCTGTCGGATACGGTCGGCCTGTTTCAGGCGCTGGGCGGCGGATGGTGGAATCGCACGGACGATCCGGCGAACAATCGCGCTGCAGGTGGAAAGAAAAAGGGATAGCAGGCCAGCCTGAATGATAGTGCCTCTTGAATGATGACCGGGTGCGTTCCAACTTTTAAAGATGACTGGCACGGTTGACCGGCGGTGTCGGCGCGTGACGGAAACGATGATGGCGGAAATCGCTGCTCAGGCCGGTGGGCCGGAGTACGGGTTTCTGTTTGGACGGTGCTGCGCTAGACCTGTGTCCTGTGACGGGGTCCGGTGGACGAAGCGCCGCAGCAAGGGCAGGATTGCAGACGATGGATTACATAATCGGCCAGAACCATTCCGCACCTCAGGGGGACCACGCTTCCGCAGGTACGCCCGGAGCGGTTTCTCCTGCTTCGGGCGGCGGTGACATCATCATGGAAGGCAACGAAGCCAATTTCATGCAGATCGTGCTGGATGCCAGCAAGAATGTCCCCGTTCTGGTTGATTTCTGGGCTGACTGGTGCGGTCCCTGCAAGCAGCTGACGCCGGTGATCGAACGGGTCGTCACCGCTGCCAAAGGTCGGATTCGTCTCGTCAAGATTGATGTCGAGGCAAACAAGACACTTGCGGCCCAGCTTTCGCGCCTTGGACTGCCGCTGCAATCCATCCCGATGGTGGCTGCCTTCTGGAAAGGTCAGATTCTCGATCTTTTTCAGGGTGCGCTTCCGGAAAGTCAGGTGAAGCAGTTTGTCGAGACCGTGCTGAAGGCTGCCGGTGGCGGGGTCCTTCCCAGTGCTGATTTGTTGACTGAAGCCGGTGTGGCCATGGAAAACGGGCAGCAGGCGCACGCTGCCGAGCTTTATTCGGCGGTGCTGGAGGATGAGCCGGAAAATCCGGCGGCATGGGGCGGCCTGATCCGTGCGATGCTGGCGCTTGATGATGAAGAAGCTGCTCTTGCCGCACTGGAAGACGTGCCCGAGGCCATCAAAACCCATCCGGAAGTCGAAGGCGCGCGCGCGGCTCTTGAGCTGAAGCGGGAAGGGCGGCGCGTGGCGGGAGAGGCTGATGAACTCCGTGCGCGCATCAAGGCCAACCCGGACGATTTCGACGCGCGTCTGGACCTTGCGAGCGCGCTGAATGTTGCGGGACATCGCGAGGAAGCGGCGACTGAGCTTCTGACGATTATCAAGGCGGATCAAAACTGGAAGGATGGTGCGGCCAGGCAGCTTCTCTTCAAGTTCTTCGAAGCCTGGGGGCACGATGACGCGACGACCCTGACCGCGCGGCGTCGTCTGTCTTCCATGCTGTTTTCCTGAGGAGAAACAGGCTGGTTACGACCGCGCATTTTTTCGACGACGCTCCACGCAAGGTTTCGCGGCTGGAAGATATCACGCTTGCGGATATTCCAGCGGAGCTGGGGCTTTTCCCGCTCTTCGGCACCTTGTTGCTTCCACGGGGCAAGCTGCCGCTGAATGTCTTCGAGCCACGCTATATAGCGCTGATCGAGGATGCGCTTGCGGAGCAGCGGCTGATCGGGGTCATCCAGCCCTTCAACGATCTGGAAGATGATGAGGAGATCGACGAGGTGCCTCATCTTTTCGAGGTCGGGTGCGTAGGGCGGATCACCTCGTTTTCCGAACGGCAGGATGGCACGTTCGCGGTCACGCTGACGGGCATTTGCCGGTTTCGCTATCTGCGTGAAAGTCTGGGGCAGAGGGGGTATCGACGCGCCCGTATCGATGCGTCGGCTTATGCGGGCGATCTCGACGAGATTCCGTCTGCACCTTTTGATCGCGATCTCCTGATGACTTCTCTCAAGGGATATTTCGAGGCGCGAGGCATGGGGGTGCGCTGGGAGGTAATCGACCAGATGGCCGATGACGCCCTGCTGGTGGCATTGCCGATGATCTGTCCTTTCCCTTCGCCCGAAAAGCAGGCATTGCTGGAGGCTGACACGCTGACCGAACGGGCGCGGGTGTTGCAGTCTCTTCTCGATCTTTCCGGGTCGGGGGACAGCACTGTCCGGCCATCGTGAGAAACAGCGCGTGTATTTTTGCCGGATAGCCTGGAGACATTCATGACCAGCCCTGAAACCTCAGCGCCCCTCGATCCCCGCCTTCTGGCGATTCTCGTCTGCCCGGTGACGAAGGGACCGCTGGTCTATGATCGTCAGGCGTCGGAGCTGATCAGCGAACGCGCGGGACTCGCCTTTCCCGTCCGTGATGGCATCCCGGTCATGTTGCCGGAAGACGCCCGTCGGGTTTGAGGTCAGAAATCCGGTTTTGATGACACGATGCGTCGCGCTGCCATAACGGGTCCACGAAGGAAGGCTGTGCTTCTCGGTTCAGTCGTTTTCCTCGTCTCCTGTCATATGGCCGGTTCGGACCCGCGGGCGGGCGATAATATCGACATTCCGCCCGAGCGGGCTGGCCGAAATATTGCTGATGCGGCGGAGGCGGAAGAACGTCACGAGCGCGAGGCGAATTACACGCCTTCATCCAGACCCGACAATCGCGGTCAGGGCTATGAACCCGCTCCTTATGCGGGAACCGCGTTACCCAAGCCGGGTTCCTCCAACGTCACGCCCGATACTGAAGTGAGTTATGGGCGCGCGGACAAAGGGACGAGCAAGCCATCCTCGTCCACAGGCGAATAGGAGCTATTTCTCATTAGCGTGTGACATATTGATGCACAGGCCTAAGAATCCTTTTTTATCTTGTGACGTTAAGATCAAAGAGGATAACGCAATGAAACTTTTGGCAGTGCATCCCAGTGCGTTGATGTACACAAGAGTGTTTCTGCGGCTTGAGCCCCTTGGTTTGGAACTCGTGGCCGCATCTGCCAGAGATGCTGGTCATGACGTAAGGCTCATTGATCTTCAGGTGGAGAAGCACAAGGATTACTGGCGCCTCATGGAGGATTTCCAGCCGGATGCTGTTTGCTTCGGCGGTAATTACCTCGCCAATATTCCGGAAATCGTCGATCTCTGTAAGGAAACGAAAGATCGTTACCCTGATTGCTTCACGATCGTGGGGGGGCATTCCGTCTCATTCATCGCGAAGGATGTTCTTGGCATCTCCGAAGGGGCGATTGATTGCGTTCTACGTGGAGAAGGAGAGCCGGGAATCGGGCCGTTGCTTGAGGGGTGGGTAAAGGGAGACATTTCCCAGGTTCCCGGTGTTGTAACGAAAGAATTCGAGGGACCGTCACCGACTTTCGTGAAAAGTCTCGATACGGTTCGTCCGGCCCGTGATCTGCTGCGTCACCGCAACAAATATTTTATCGGCACGCTCGATCCCGCTGCTTCCATCGAATTTGCCCGTGGATGCCCTTGGGACTGCACGTTCTGCAGCGCGTGGACGTTCTACGGACGTTCCTATCGCACAGCGAGTCCGGAGGTGATCGGCGACGAGCTTGAGTCGCTCAAGGAACCGGGCGTCTTTATCGTTGATGATGTGGCGTTTGTTCATGCCGAGCACGGGATGGCGATTGCGAAGGAGATTCGCAGGCGGGGCATCAAGAAGGAATATTATCTTGAGACCCGTGCCGATGTTCTTTTGCGTAACAAGGAAGTCTTCAAGGAGTGGAGCGAGATTGGTCTGAGTTACATCTTTATCGGCCTTGAGGCTGTGGATGAAGAAGGGCTCAAACGTTTCCGCAAGCGCGTTTCACTGGACGCTAATTTCGAGGCGCTGGAGTATGCCCGTTCGCTCGGTCTGATCGTGGCGATCAATCTGATTGCCGATCCGTCATGGACGAAAGAGCGTTTCGAGGCGGTCAGGCAGTGGTGTCTTGAGATCCCGGATATCGTTAATATTTCTGTCACGACCCCTTATCCGGGCACCGAAATCTGGCACAAGGAGGCTCGCCGGCTGACGACGCGGGATTATCGCCTGTTCGATATTCAGCATGCTGTGCTGCCGACAACCCTTTCCCTGCCGGAGTTCTATGAGGAACTCGTCAAGACGCAGCAGGTGCTCAACACAAAGCATATGGGGTGGGCCGCTCTCCGGGACACGGTCGGGATTGCCGCGCGCCTGTTGGGCAAGGGGCAGACGAACTTCATCAAGATGCTGTGGAAATTCAGTTCGGTCTTTAACCCAAAGTTGCAGCTGGCGGATCATATGCGCCGCCCACGTTATGAAATGCCCATTCAGCCTGACGTTGTGGAAAAAATGGACGTCAAAGAACTTTACGTGCACGGGCCGGCTGGACGGAAATCGCGCTCTCTGGATGATGCGACCGAGCAGTTCGTCGATGAGACGAGAATGGGTGCCGATGCATGATATGAAATCTTTTTGTTTCGTTGTGAAAAGATTGGAAGCCCGGGAATGTTGTATCCCGGGTTTTCTTTATGGGAAGGTTTTCTCAGGGACAGCACCGTTAATTTACCGTGCAATGGAAGGCGATTCTGTCATAAATGACCGTTCCTGAAGGGCTTTGATGTTTTCTTATCAACACAAGAAGCTTCCTCGCGGTGTAGGGATGCTGTTCTTTATGTTGCGGACACCTTGAGAAGTGCGGTTGGGCCTTATATCCTAACTAAACGTTTATTAGATAAGCAGATTCCGAGCGGGGCGTGACGGAATCGCTGGTGTCGCACTGGTGTGTCGGGAGTACGGAGGCGGATGGGGAACCGGCAGTTAGTTGCGAGGGAAATACTCGATTCACCCATCGGAGATGGAAATCGTGCCCTGCTCTCGCCAATATCCAGAAGGCAGCTTCTTAGAGAGCCATATCCATATTCTCACAGCGTTCTGGCGACGATTGTTCGGATACTGGATTTTGCTTCCATAGTAAGCGGGTCAGTGGTTTTATACTGGCTTGAGAAAATTTATAGCACGCAGGTATGGTCGGGAAAGTTGGCTGCGGCGGATTTCACCGCACTGGTCGTATTCTGCCTGTTTCCCAAAAAAACCAGCCTGCTGGCTTTCCCAAAAATTCGACGACCCAAGGCGCAGATACGCTATCTGGCGACTCCTGTCTTCGCCGGATTTTTCATCTATTTTTGTTTGTGTCTTGTTTTATCTACAGGGACAGCCTCCGCTTTTTATTATGCCCTGCTGTGGGGCGGAGCATCCATCTCTGCGCTGTTTGTGGAACGCAGTTGTCTGACGTTTTGTCTGTATCAGCCGACGGTGGTCACAAAACTGCGGCGTCGTATCGCCATCGTGGGCTCAGGCGAAACGGCATCCGAACTGATCACTCGATTAAGTGAGGATGTCGGCCAGACCTACTCCCTGTTCGGGGCTTTCAGGGATGAAGATAAGCCCGCGGGCACTGGGTCAAATGTCGGTACGCTGGATGATTTGATTCACAGAAGCCGCAAAGAGCCGTTGCACGCCATTATTCTGGCATTCCAGAGTGATGAAACGGACAATGACGCGCGCGTCAGGCGATTGGCTGTAACATTGAAGCCGGTTCTTTCCGACATTTATGTTACGCCCAATCTGGTTTCCGGTTTTGATCGTGTGCTTCCGTGTGAATCTCTGGGAGATAAGCCTCTTTTTGTCATTCAGAGGCGGCCTCTTTCGGAGATACAGGTGATTGAAAAGACACTGGTCGATTTTCTCCTTGCCTGTTTTGCGATTGTTTTCCTGTTCCCAATTCTTGCGTGCGTGGCGATTGCCATCAAAGTGGACTCCCGGGGCCCTATCTTTTTCCAGCAGCCCCGGATTGGCAAAAACGGCAAAGAGTTTCTCGTTTACAAATTCCGTTCGATGCATGCGCACATGTCCGATCTCATGGCAGCCCAACAGACGAGCCGGGATGATCCTCGTGTGACGCGGATTGGAAAATGGCTGAGAAAGCTGAGTATCGACGAAATCCCTCAGTTGCTTAATGTCCTCAAGGGTGAAATGTCCCTCGTAGGTCCGAGGCCACATGCGCCGCATACGCGGGCAGGCGGGATGCTGCTGGATGATGCTCTGGCAGAGTATGTCCTGCGTTATCACGTTAAGCCGGGCATCACGGGGTGGGCGCAGATAAACGGTGCCCGCGGTGAGTTGGTCACACTCGAGGATCTTGAAAAAAGAGTGGCCTACGATCTGGACTATATCGGCCGCTGGTCGCTGTTTTTCGATTTCAAGATCATGTTCCTGACAGTCATCAGAGAGGTATTCAGTCGCCATGCATTCTGACTGTAAGGACGAAGGTGGAAGCAGGGTTTTTCAAGGCCATAGCTTCCCGGTCATCCCCGTTATGGGATTGCCGATCATGGACATCCCTCGCGAAGACATCATTGAGTGTCTGGTCGAGGCGGTGAAGCAGGGCGGTGCGGCGCGGGTTGTGAATGCAAACGCGCATTACGTGACATTATCGCAAAAAAACAGATGGATGCGTCAGCTGTTTCAGCAGTCCGAAATCGCTTTCTGTGATGGGGCAGGGGTGCAGCTGGCCTCTCTGTTCCTGACCGGCCAGCGGCCTCATCGTACAACACCGCCTGAATGGGTGGGCGATATGCTCTCCCGCCTTGGAAGCGAAGCTACGGTTTTCTGGCTTGGAGGCGAACAGGCGATAGCGGAAAAAGCCGCGGCGGCATTTGCGGAAAAATATGGGTGCCGAACGGTCGGGTGCCAAAACGGTTTTTTTGACCCCACACCGGGGAGCGCCGATGCTGAGCGGGTGCTCAAGGCAATCGTGGACGCAAAACCATCTGTCCTTCTCCTCAACATGGGCATGCCGCGACAGGAAAAATGGCTGTGGGACAACTGGGGCAGGCTGCCTCCGACAGTCGCGATCACGGCTGGAGCGCTGGTGGATCACGCGGCTGGTCGCGTGTCCCGTCCTCCTCGCTGGGTTGCCAATCTGGGTCTCGAGTGGCTTGTGCGCCTGACGCGTGAACCGCAGCGTTTGTGGCGTCGTTACATGATTGGGCTGCCGGTTTTCGGTTTCTACGTGTTACGCTGGAAACTCGCTTGTTTTATGGGTAAAAGTTCGCGCAAAACCCGTGGGTGAGCGCACCGACCGTCTTTTATCGCGACACTTTGTAAGGCCGTACAGGTATGCTTGATCGACCGCTGGATTGCTCATTCGAGCAGCCGAGAGCCGTTCCTCCCGTATCGGGTTTAGGGCTGTATGCACAGTCGTCGCGGTATTTCGGCATCGGATGGCGATATCGTTATCTGTTTTGCGTGGTTGCTGTGTGCATCCTTGCAATCGGAAGCGCTGTTGTTCTGTCTCTCAAAACATCATTCATGGCAGCTGCAACCGTCGTGGTGACGGCCCCTGTGAGTGACCCGCTTCAGCCCCCATCGCAGACAAGCCGCACCCTTGAAGATGATGAGCTGCCAACGCAGGCGGCTCTTATCGCGTCACGGGATGTCGCTGCTCTTGTTTTAAAGGAGCTGCCCCCCGTCCCGCCTAAAAAAGCTCATGACTGGCGGCATGCTCTCTGCTCGCATGGCTTCAAGTTCGGGTGCAACACCGGCACCGAAACGACGAGTAACAGCGCGGGTGAGATCGACAGGCAGATCGATGGACTGCTTGCGAGTGTGACCGTTGAGCCCTTGCCGAACTCCCGGGTGATCTCGGTAAGCGTTAAAGCGGATAATGGAGAAAGAGCGGCCGCGCTGGCAAATTCATTTGTCACGAACTATCAAAAACTGGCCTTGACCCAGCAGCGTATCGATTTGCAGCGCGAAGCTGAATGGCTCGATAGTCGTACGGCGGAGCTTCGGCAGCGCTGGCTTGAAGCAGAACGCGGCGCCAGCGCCTATAATGTGAAGCACGGACTGGTTAATACCAGCGGCGGTTCCCCCCTCGTCGAACATCAGATTTCTGATATGGCCGCAAGTCTGGGAGAGGCTCAGACACGCTATGCTGCTGCTCAGGCTCAGGTCAGTGCCTTGAAAAGCGCGATGCAGACCGGAGATCCGCAGACCATGCTGTCGCTGGGGCAGCAGCCACTTGTTACGGCAGCAGCGACCGAGTTGATGCAGGCGGAAACCAGTCGCGCTCAGAAGGCAGGATCGTTCGGCCCCAAGCATCCGGACGTTCTGGCTTTGGATCAGCAGATTGCGCTTGCCAGAACGAACCTTTCTGTCGCCATACGTCGGGCCCTGATGTCGATCAATGGTGAACTTGTCGCGGCCAAGGCGAATGTCGATCAGCTGAATGCTGATCTTGATCGGCTGCAGGTTCAGGCGGGTAAGCAGAGCGGCCCGCAGGCCGAATATCGTACGCTCGATCAGGAATCGCAAAGCGCCCGGAGTGTGTATGAGGCATTTCTTGATCGGGCCAAGCAGCTGACCGATCGGGTTGCTCTTCTGCAGCCACCCGTCATGTTTGTCTCTCACGCTGCCGTTCCGGCCTCAGCCACTTTCCCGAACCGCCAGAAATTGATGATCGGTGTTTTCGTGGTGGCGCTGGTGGGAGGTGTTTCGGCCATTGTGCTGAGGGCCGCTTTCTCTTCGGGTTTTGTTGATATTGATGAGGTACGGGGATTTTGCGGTCTTCCGTTGCTCGGAATTTTCCCGCGGCTGAGAGGAGAGAGGAAGCTTTCGCCGTCCTCTCTTGTTCGCGAACATCCTTTCGCACTGACCTCGGAAGCGGCCCGGGAACTTGGTGCGCAATTGACGCTGGCCAGCAACTATCGTTCCGGTGAGACGCGGATTGTCGCCATCACGTCTGCATTGCCGGAAGATGGCAAGATGACGCTTGCTGCCTGGCTGGCTTCTTCAGCCATTGAAGCGGGCGAAACGACACTGGTGATCGATGCGGATTTTGGCCGGAATGCAGGCAATCCCAAAAACCGCCACGGCAATACCAAAGGCTTTTCCGATGTTCTGGAGGGAGAGGTCGCGGCGCGGAATGTGATTGTGAGAAATGACAGTTGGGGGGGCGATTTCATGACCGCCGGGACCCCACGTGGTTATATGTTCGATCGCACTGAAATCTCGCAAATTCAGGATCTTTTCCGTGACCTGTCCCGCTCTTACCAGTTGATCGTCGTGGTCGCGCCTCCCTTGGGAGTGGTCGCTGGTGGTTTGACATTGGCTGCCATCGCCGATCAGACGATTTTTGTCTGCCGGTGGGGACGCACGTCTCGCGAAGTGGTAAGCGCGTGTGTAGAACGGCTTCGGTTGTATGGTGCCCGGCTTGCGGGATTTGTTGTGACCGGTACGGAGCCCAAGTCATTCAACTTGCTATGTGGGGCCCACCTCACTCGTAAGGAATCGCGGTTGATCGCGCAGCGGCGCCAGGCCTGAAAGATACGTTGGTTGTGAAGGTTATTCATGTAGTGCGTCAGTTCAGCCCTTCTGTTGGCGGGCTGGAAGACGCAGTTCTCAATCTGGCTTATCAGCAGCGGCACGCTTTGCAGGTTGATGCTCAGGTCGTCACACTCAATCGCGTTTTCAAACGGGAGGGTGTGTTGCCCCCACGGGCATCCATTGACGGTATTCCTGTCGTGCGGGTGCCGTGGTGTGGAACAAGCCGCTATCCGCTTGCTCCCAGTGTCCTGGCGCATGTCGCTGGCGCTGACCTGATTCATGTTCATGCGATTGATTTCTTTTTTGATTTTTTTGCACTGACAAAGCCATTTTTACGGAAGCCACTTGTCGTTTCGACGCATGGAGGTTTTTTCCATACTGGTGCTTATGCCCGACTGAAAAAACTCTGGTTTTCTACACTCACGCGGGCAAGCGTGCATGCGTACGATAAAATTGTGGCATGTAGCGAAAATGACGCCACGATTTTCTCTGCGATTGCGGGCAACCGTCTTCTCACCATCGAAAATGGAATCAATCAGGATAAATTCGTAGATGCTTCGGCGAAGGAACCGACGCGCACGCTGGTCAGTTTTGGTCGATTTTCACCGCACAAAAGACTGGATCTCCTTTTCCCGTTGCTGGCGGCTTTGAAGAAGCAGAATCCCGAATGGCGGCTGATTATTGCCGGGAGGCCAGCAGAGCTGTCAGTGGCGGATCTGGAAGGATTGGCCCAGAAATCCGGTGTGCAGGATGCCGTCAGTTTCGTTGCCGAGCCTTCGGATGAACAATTGAAAAACGTGCTGTCCGAAGCAAGCTGGTTTGCAAGTTTTTCTGATCATGAAGGATTTGGACTGGCTGCAGTCGAGGCTCTCTCGGCAGGCCTGATACCGGTCTTAAGCTCCATTGCCCCCTTCCGTCGTCTTGTTAGCCTGACGGGAGTGGGTTTGCTCGCTGACGGAAATAATATTGCCGCTCTGGCCGGTAAATTGGAGCAGCAGCAACAGGATGTAGCCTCCATGGGGATGCAGCGCGCGGCCGCCATGAAAGCCGCAGCGGCTTATGACTGGAAAGATGTCGCACGCCGGTACGTTGATGTTTATAAAGACGTTCTGCGGATGGATACTTTGTCTTCTTCTGCCCGTTCCTGATCAATGAGAGGGAAACTCGTGGTAGGTTTCAAGGCGCGAGACGAGCAGCGGGCGGCATGGCTTTCATGCCAGTGGTTGTTTTTAGTGATGATAATTCTGGGTATTGGATATTCTCCGCGTGCGAATGCACAGTTGATTAATCAATATTTTCCTTCAGAGTTGCCCGGTTATTCTTCAGATGCGACTGGCACGGTCTCATTGAAAGAAATTTTACTGAACCAGCATCCCGGAATACCCGTGGGAGCATATTTTCTTAAACCGGCCGCGTCGCAACAATTTGGTTATAATACCAATATTCTTGGTGCGCCGCATACGGCTGGCCCCATGTTTATCACCAATGCGTCTCTGGGGATGAACTCGAACTGGACCCGCCATGCTATCGGTGCGTCTGTGTCGGTGGCCAATCAAGCTTATCCGACGCTTGCCGCGGCAGGGTACACGGACTGGAATGCCTCTGCGGGGGGCTCCGTCGATCTGGGGCGTGATGTGGCGTCCCTAGGCTATTCGCATGCCGTCAAGCATCTTTACGCTACGGATCTGGGCAATTTTGGTATCAGTTATCCGGTCCCCTATACTTCCGATGACGTGCGGTTGAGTTATCGAAAGAACTGGACGCGTTTTGCGCTGATTCCTTCAGCCGCCTATGATAATTTTTCTTTTGGTAATAGTGCGGGCACCCTGCCAACAGCCGCTCGTAATACTGCCCTTCTGAGCCATCAACTCGAAACCCAAATGTTGCAAGGGCGTTTTGAAGTCTCGAAAGGGAATGCAATTGTAGCAATTTTACGGGGATCGGAAGCGCAATATAGGACGAAACCGGGTGTCGTGCCGAGTGATTACATCGGTGGTGGAGGCTTCTTGGGTATAGATCTGCGTTCAGATCCTGTTTTGCAGTATCGTGCAATGGTGGGCGGAGAAACGCGTTACTTTACGCGTGGCGGTGGCCGTCCGATCACTACACCCACTGCTGAACTCAATATATTATGGCTGCCTAATCAGATGAACACTTTCACCCTGACCGGTCAGCGTGGTTTGTTCGATCCGACTTCTCCATTTTCACGAAATCAGACTATGTCGACTGTGTCGCTTCTATGGGATCGGGAGTTGCGCAGGGATATCATTTTTCATGGAGATATTGGGCTCTCCCGGACGGATTCCCGGGCGACGCAGGCTAATGCTTCAGCGCTCCAGCAGACACAGAGCAAATTCGCAGCTTCTATTGACTGGCTGTTTACTCGTGATTTGAAACTGACTGTACAATACAGTCATCTTTCAAGTTACATGAAGCACGGTATCCCGGCGGTTTTGGCAACAGGGAATTCACGCGCGACCTTTACCAGTAATACGTTTACATTCGGAATCTCGTTTGTTCGATAATTTTCCATCAGGCAGGCTTTTGCCCGTCTGTCCTTCAAGGAGAGCACACAAAACGATGTCGAGACATCTGCTAAAGCGTGTTGTTATGGTCGGTATGTCTTGCGTTGCGCTGGCTGCCTGTTCCCCCACGCACGGCCTTAAGCCGATCCCATCTGTCTCTGGTCCTTACAGGCTGGGATCTGGTGATCAGATCCGGGTGCTGACCTACAATGACCCGCAGTTGAGTAATACTTTCATGGTCAGCGATGCGGGGACTATCGATTTCCCATTGCTGGGAACTGTGCGTGCATCCGGACAGACGCCGCAGGGATTTGCATCGGCTCTCGGGCACCAGTTGGGCTCACGGGGTCTTCTGCACCAGCCTAGCGTTTCGGTGGAAGTGGCGCAGTACAGGCCTGTTTTTGTTCTTGGTGAAGTGCAGCGGGCCGGTCAGTATAACTATCTTCCTGGTATGACCATGGAAACAGTGGTTGCTCTGGCTGGTGGTTATACGTATCGCGCCATTAAAAATACTGCCAGTGTCGTCAGAACTGAGGGTGTTGCTGAAGGCAAGGCAATTCAGGGCAAGATCACCCCTGCAACATCACTGGCTCCCGGTGATGTCGTGACGATTTACGAGCGTTACTTCTAAAACGGGAGAGGTTTATGGTCAGCCCCGCAACGTGCTGACCATAAACCAAGTGATTGCCGCCCAGATGGGGACGCAGAATAGTGCCCCAAAAGCCATCCCACGGAAGGCGGAAAAGCCTGCTTCTTTAGAAGTGGCAGTGTTGTCGTTTTGGGTGGATCTGAGAGGATGAGCATCAGTCCATGCAAGACGAGGAGGTATCATTTTTGATGAAGACATGGGATTTTCTCGTTTAGAATTTTATCCTGCGTCTCAATAACGGTATTTTGGTAAAATAATCCTTAACGGCGTTAGCCGTGATCTATCCGAATTATTGAAATTCAGTGAAAAATCGGACCTGAATGGGTCGTTTTTCTGTGTCAAAGCACAATGTCTTACAAACTCTGTGTGGTTTGTAACTGGCTTCACATTCAAATTTTAAAGAAAGAAATGGTTCCCGAAGTAGGACTCGAACCTACGACCCAGCGATTAACAGTCGCTTGCTCTACCAACTGAGCTATTCGGGACCAGTTGTGGAGGCGGATATAGCCAACCCCGACACCTCCGTAAACCCCTTTTCGAGAAGTTTTTTTCGTTCACGGTTTTGACAACAGCAGGGCCAGCGGGCAGCTAAAGGCCGTCGGTTTGGCAAGGAACGGGAACGTATGGACGCTGATGAACGGGAGAACAAACGCCCCCGTATGCGGAGGCAGATTCTCATCGGTGCAGGGGCGACTATCGGTGCTGCGGTTTTAGGTGACCTTGCGTGGAAGAAAACGCATCCACGCAAGACTGTTTTGCAACCAGACGGACAGGCGCGCAGCCTGACAATTGCATGGCCATCCCCGGAAGATGACCTCATTCTGATCGTGGCGCGGGAGAGAGGTTTTTTCGAACACTACAACCTCGATATCACGACGCAGCCGTGCATCACGGGACGTCAGGCGATCACCATCCTCGCGAATGAAAAGGTGTGTGGTGCGGTCTCCACGGCCCTGGCATGGTTGCCCGCACTGCATGGCGGAGTGCCCGCGAGACTGGTCTCAGGACTGGGAGCCGGCACTTACCGGCTGCTCGTGCGGCGGGATGCCGGTATCACGCGGATCGACAGTGTGGTGGGCAAGACCATAGCCGTTCTGAACGAAGATGCCGGGGACCAGCGCTTTTTTTCCATTCTGTTGCGTCGGAAAGGCATTGATCCGGCGAATGTGCACTGGGTGCCGGTTTCAGAGGATCGGATCGATCAGGCGCTGGCGGCGCGGGACGTGGATGGCGTGGTCCTGCATGATCCGGATGGCTGGCAACTCCTGTCCGAAAATCCCAAAATGCTGACTGAACTTGCTGGGTCCACGACAGGAAATTATGCAGCGCGCGTCAACAAGATGCTTGGCCTCTCCAACCGTTTTCTCGCCGAAGACCCGAAGGGCGCGGCGGCTCTCGTCCTCGCTTTGCGCGATGCCTGCCGCTGGATTGAAAAGCATCGCGACGAAACCGCTGCTCTGCTAGCTCCCCATATCCCCGATATGGACGACGACGAAGTCAGGCGCATGCTGGCGCACGAACCTGCTCCGGTGCATCTGCTCGTGCCCTGGCTGCGCGATCAGGTGGCGGAATACGCCGATGAGCTCAAACTGCTTGATTTGCTGCCTGATGCGCTCGATTCAGGCGCTTTTGCCCGCTCCGTGTGCCGGAACGTGCTGCACGCCTGATCGGGGCTGTGGCAGGGCGGCCGAAATTTTTAGCCGCGTTCTTTCCAGAGGAGCATCAGGCGTTCATTCAATGCCGGATCGACGGCCTTGATATAGAGACCTTGCCGGGCGCGGGTCAGGATCACGAACAACGCGTTTGCCATGACCTGGCACTGGGCGCGTGGTGTGTCGGTGATCCGCCCGCCACCGCTGAATGCAGCGCGATCTTCATAGCGATCAGGATGGAAAACCACGCGGTCCGTCACCTTGTCGTAGGACATTGAGGGGCCGAGAATCACACCGGCATAATTCAGGTCGAAACCCTGCACGGTGTACACGGAGCCTACCTCGTCGATGGATTCCGGTCGCTCGGCCCAGGGGAGGGGATGCGTCGGCTGATTGCGGTCCCAACGCAGATGAAACGATCCGGTCTGAACGAAATGATCCTCTCCGTTCAGGGTGTAGGGAAAGTCATAAGTCGCCAGAATGCGGGACTGACCGCACGCGTCGTTGCGTTGGCATATATCGTCATACATGCGTGCAGCATCGTCGTAGATCCGAAAATCGAAATGCTGTTTCGCGGGAAGAGGCAGGAGGTGTCCGTCGCACAGCGCACGAATCCATGTCATTACGTCCGGGTTTGCCTCTACCCGAAACTGTTCGGTCAGACTGATGGTTTCCGTGGGAATTCCGGCAAGGAGCGTGCGGAGATGGGCGTCGTCCCAATATCCTTTGAACTTCAGGGTCTGGCGGGGATCGAACACCAGCACCACAATCCGTGCCAGCTTCAGGATTTCTTCAAGCTGGTTGGACTGCCGGAAATGATTATATGGGTCAGTGCGCGTCAGCAGCAGATGCGCCTCGTCGATAAACACAATATCGACGCGCTGCTCTGATTTGTGCATGGCATTGATGAAGGATGTCGGACGCTCATAATCCTTCTTGCGTAATGTCGGTATGGTGGCGGCGATATTACGATACAGCTTGATCATCTCGGGATGATTGACCAGCAGTATGTTCCGCATCCCGTGGAGTGAGCGTGTGCTGTCCCTGTCTCGCGCTTCCGACTGAATGCGCTGAAAAGCAGTGTTGAGCACAAGACTTTTCCCGGTCCCGGCATCCCCTTCCATCACCAGGGCGGCGTGTCCGTCGTGGCTGTGCCGTTCACAGAAACGGACGATGCTGTCCACCAGTCTTTGTTGTTCGTCAGTCAGGGGCTGAAAAGGAGAAAGCCTTGTGACTGAGGCGTTTCCCCGGTCCTCGCTTCTGAGGGGAGAGGTCGTCGTCATGACCGTTTCTCCGGTGCGGGAAACATGGAATCGGTCCATCCGCGCAGATAGTATGCGACCATGCCGATCCATTCGTGAGCCGCCCAGTCGAGGGTGGCCATGCGACCGCCCAGAGAGAGGGAATAACCCCGCAGGTTGTCACGGGAGAGATAGCCGACCGGCCAGGGCAGAACATGCCAGCCTGCCTTGCGGAAGACGCCAACCGAGCGCGGCATATGGCTCGCGGATGTGACCAGAACCCACGTTTCGTCAGGCTGCGGATGCACAAGCGCGTAGCTGTCGGTCGCGTTTTCTCGCGTAGTACGCGAGTGGTTTTCATAGATGACCCGTTCTTCCGGCAGGCCGAGGCCTTCAAACAGGATGCGCACCCACTTCGCTTCGTTCGCCGATCCCTGCACGATGTCGCCCGAGCCGCCGGTGAAGACCAGCTTTGCATCAGGATAACGACGGGCCAGAGCGACGAACGTGGTGAGGCGGTCGCCCGCTGCGCCGGTCACGGGTATCTGCCGATCCTCGCTGGTGAGATCGTCGATGGAACCACCGAGAACTATGATGCCGTCCACATGCTCTGGCGGCGTCCTCACCTGAGGAAACCGGTCTTCAATCGGGCGTATCACCCACTGATCAACGGGAAAGACGAGACAGGTCGCGAGGCCGAGTGCCCCGAGGCCCACGAGAACGCGGCCGAACAGGAAACGCCGTAGCAGAAGGCCGAGCAGCAGAGTCTCGACCAGAAAGGCTGTTGGCATCATGGCCATGGTCAGGATCTTGCCGATGACAAACATGGAGGCGCTCCCAGCGTGATGACAGAGGCCAAGCCCATAAGCCCGAACGGAAAGAGGGGCAATGAACAGGATCATTGCGGTTCCGCAGGGAAAGACAGGCTGGTTATCCTGAGTTACTCTTCTCCCATGCTGACGATCTCCTCCGCCGACGCCCTGCTCGTTGTTGACGTGCAGAACGATTTTCTTCCGGGTGGTGCTCTTGCGGTGCCGGATGGGGATGCTGTCATTCCCATCATCAACCGCCTGATGCGCCTGCCGTTCGGAGCGATTGTCGCCACGCAGGACTGGCATCCGGCCGGACATTGCTCTTTCAGGGAGCAGGGCGGTCCCTGGCCGGAGCACTGCCTCACCGACACGCAGGGAGCGGCGCTGGCGGATGCGCTTGACCGTGCGCCGCTCGCTCTGGAATTGCGGAAGGGCAGGACACAGGCGGTGGACAGCTATTCCGCCTTTGTCGAGAACGATCGCCTCACGCACACCATCCTCGCCGACTGGCTAAGCGAGCGCGCGATAAAGCGGGTGTTCGTGACGGGTCTGGCTCTGGATTACTGCGTGACGGCCACAGCAATGGATGCGCGGAGGGCAGGGTTTGAAAGTCTCATTGTCGTTGATGCATGTCGTGGCATTGCGCCGGAAGCGGAGGCTATCGCTCAGGCGACTGCCGCTGGGATCAGGATCGTGAAAGAACAGGATTTGTCTTGACGCCGCCAGACACCTCAACAAGTCTGTTGAAACGGCATCGAAATTAAAATGGAAGACGCAGGGTTGACGGACAGTTTCGGCGCGGACCGTGGAAAAGCGCTTTTCATGCCGCGACGGCGAAGGCTTCTGGCTGGCATGGGCGCTCTCGCCGGAAGTGGTCTGTGGCGTCCCGTCAGTGCTTTGGCCGATGCACCCACCCTTGCGCCGCATTTGCCTCCCCTGCGTGAAGAAGATGCGCTGGTCGCGTTCGGTCATACCGGCCCGATCACCGACGGAGGATGGTCGACGGCGCACGACAAGGGCGTGCAGGCTGTCCGGAAAGCCTTTCCGAAGCTGCGGACGGTTTATGTGGAATCGGTACCTTATTCGGCCGATGCGACACGCATTTTCCGTCAGTTCGTGGCCGAAGGGGCGAACATGGTGTTCAGCACCTCCAACTATGGCGATTTCATCAAGGATGTCGCGGATCGGGCACCGGAGGTGGCGTTCCTCGAATGTGACGGTGTGACGGTCACCGGCAATCTCGGCTGGTATTACGTCACCCACTGGTATCCGAGTTACATCATCGGCATCGCCGCCGGTCTCATGACCAGAACCAACCGGCTCGGCTATGTCGGGACGTTTCCCATTCCCTCGGTCTATGCCAGCGCCAACGCCACGCTACTGGGCGCGCAGTCCGTGAACCCCGGCTGCACCATGCACGCGGTCGCCACCAATTCATGGTTCGATCCGCAGGCAGCGACACAGGCCGCCACCGCGCTGGCCGACAGCGGGTGCGATTTTCTCTGTGGGATCACCGATGAGCCGGCCTTCCTGCGCGTGGCGGAAAGCCGTGGCCTGAAGGCGGCCATGTGGAATCTCGACATGCGACGTTTCGGCCCGAAGGCCTATGTCAGCGCCGTGGTGCTCGATTTCGCATCCTTCTATATCGATCAGGTGCGGGCCCGTCTGAACGGAACCTGGCAGGCTGCTGCCAACTTTCTCACACTCGCTCATGGCGTTGACCGTGACGCATGGGGAGAAACGGTTCCGCAAGCCATCCGGGAGCAGGCCGATGCGATGCGGGACCGTATTCTGGGGGGATATAATCCGTTCCGTGGACCGATCCGCGACAACAGCGGAACTGTCAGGATTCCGGCAGGCACGGTGATGGACGACAATGCCATCTATCAGTGGGACTGGGGCGTGCAGGGGATGACGGGTCTTGGCTGATCCTGCGACCCAACCGGACACCCGGTCAGTGACCCTGCCGGGCGGTACCCCGCCCGTCCTGCAACTGCAGGGTGTCTCCAAATATTTCCCCGGCGTGATTGCCAATGAGGATGTGACGCTTGACGTGCGGCCGGGCGAGATTCTCGGCCTGCTTGGGGAGAATGGAGCCGGGAAATCGACTCTGATGAACATCGTGACCGGCATCTATCAGGCGGATGCAGGTGAGATCATCCTCGATGGGTATGGCGCGGAGTTCGCCTCGCCACAGGATGCGATTCGGGCTGGAATCGGAATGGTGCATCAGCATTTCAAGCTGGTCCCGGCCTTCACCGTGGCGGAAAACATCCATCTCGGCTGGAGCGAGACGCCGAAATGGACGTCGAAGGCTGTGCTGGAAGCCCGCACGCGCGCTTTGTCCGAACGTTTCGGCTTCCCGGTCGATCCGTCCGCCCGTGTGGAATCCCTCTCCGCTGGCGAGCAGCAGCGGGTGGAAATTCTTCGCGTCCTGTCCCGCGAAGCGCGACTGTTGATTCTCGACGAGCCGACGGCCGTTCTGACGCCACAGGAAACGCGGGAGCTTTTCGCGGCCTTGCGGGCCTTCCGGGCCACAGGAAACGCGGTAATCATCATCAGTCACAAGCTGGACGAGGTGATGGACATCACCGATCGCGTGACGGTGCTGCGCGCCGGACGCAATGTCGGGACGTGGAACACGGCGGACTGTTCACCGGAAATGCTGGCGGCGACGATGGTCGGGCGCGAGATCTCACGCCAGAATCTGCGGGTCCGGTCCGGGGACGCGGTGGGTGTGAGCGATGTGCCAGTGATGACGCTGCGTGGGGTCGGGGTGCGCAATGAACGAAACGTCCCCACCCTTTCTGACGTGACGCTGGACATCTTCGGTGGTGAGATTCTTGGTATTGCAGGCGTGGCGGGAAACGGTCAGCGCGAGTTGACTGAAGTGCTGACCGGGTTGATCGCTCCGTCTTCGGGTGTGATTCTGCTGGACGGTGCCTCCGCTCCGGATAACGCAGCCGCTTTTGCCGCCGCCGGGGTCGGTCATATCCCGCAGGACCGGTTGAACAGCGCCCTCGCACCGTCACTGGGCATCACGGACAATATGGCGCTGCGTGAATATGGTCAGCCACCCATCGGAGGCGGGGCGCTTTATCATGGCGGTGCGGCACGGAGCCTCGCAGAGGAGATTGCCACGACGGCGGATGTCAGAATTCCCGATTTCGCCATGCCGGTCCGCAATCTCTCGGGCGGCAACCAGCAGCGCCTTGTCGCCCGGCGTGAAATACGGATCGCAGACCGTGTGCTGGTAGCGGCCTATCCGAGCCGGGGTCTCGATATCGGCGCCATTGCCGCCATGCACGGTTATTTCGCTGCCTTGCGGGACAAGGGTGTCGCCGTCGTCATCGTCTCGGAGGATCTGGGAGAGCTGTTAAGCCTGTCCGACCGGCTTGGCGTGCTGTGCGGCGGACGTCTGATGGCGGTGCTCGACGCTGCGGAAGCGGACATCGAGCGGGTCGGGCTCCTCATGGCAGGACGTGGAGGCGCATCATGAGCCGGTTCCAGCGTTTCCCTACGGCTTCGCCGCGCCGTATTCTGGCGTGCCGGGCCGCAGCGCTCTTTGTGGCCATCGCCATCGTAGGGCTGGTTCTCGCCGCCTGCGGACGGAATGTGGGCGAGCTGGGGCGGCTGGTGCTGATCTCCACGATTGGCTCACGCTTCGGGCTGGAGGATCTCGCGCTCTTCATGAGTCCGCTGCTGCTCACCGGAAGCGCCGTGACGGTGACCCGACGCATGGGGCTGTGGAACATCGGCGGGGAAGGGCAGTTCTATCTCGGGGCGGTCGGGGCGGCTGGAATCGGACTGTTCGTTCATGGTCCGGCGATTCTCATCCTTCCGCTGATGGCTCTGGCGGCGATGCTGTGCGGCATGGCGTGGATCGCGCTCCCCGCCCTGGCGCGTGCTTTCGCCGGGGTGAACGAGATCATCACCACCCTGCTCCTCAATTTCGTGGCGAGCCTTCTGGTCTACTGGCTGGCGACAGGCCCGTGGCGTGACCGCGTGACGGGCGCTCTCGCTTCGAGTGGCCGACTGCCGGTGAGCATCCCCGATATGTGGGGCGTCGTGCATTGGGGATTCCCGCTCGGTTTGCTGATCGTTGTCGGTCTGGCCGCCGTTATGTCCTCGACGCGGTGGGGTTATGAAGTGCGAATCAGTGGCGCCAGTGCGGGTGTCGCCCGGTATGCGGGGATGCCGGTGAAGCTGCGCATTATCTCGGCCATGCTCCTCTCCGGCGCGCTGGCGGCTCTGGCCGGCATGTTCGAAGTGGCTGGCACTGTGCATCGGTTGCAGGGCGGCATGGCGGATAATTTCGGCTATCTGGGAATCGTCGTGGCCGTTCTGGCACGAGGATCGTGCCTTGCCGTGATTCCCGCCGCGCTCCTGATGGCGCTGATCCTCGATGTGGGCATCGTCCTCCAGACGCAGCAGGTCGCGGCGACCGCTGTGCTGGCCATTACGGGGCTGGTTCTGCTTCTCGTCGCGATCGCCGATGAGTGCGCGCATTATCGACCGGTCACACCCGCCATCGTCCGGCCCGCAAGGAGCGCCTCATGATTGGAATGCTCACAGCGCTTCTCTCCACCGCCGTTCTCAGTGGCGGCGTGCTGGCCCTTGCTTCCGTGGGAGAAGTCATGGCGGAGCGGGTCGGCGTGACCAATCTGGGAGTGGAAGGACTGGTTGCTCTGGGCGCGGCCACGGCGGTTCTGGTGGCCATCAGCACGGGGAATCCATGGCTGGCCCTGTTGGCGGCGACTGCTGTGGGGGCGCTGGGTGGCATGGTCTTTGCCTGTGCCGCCGTGCTGGTGCAGGCCAGTCAGGTCCTGTGTGGCCTGAGTGTTACGTTTCTGGGCATAGGGCTGTCCGCTGCGATCGGACATTCGGTGGCGGGGGAGCCTGTGCCGGTGGGTCTCGCTCCGGTCACGGTTCCCGTCCTGTCGGCGATTCCGATCATTGGGCCCGCTTTCTTCACTCAGAATCTGCTGATTGTTCCGACTTACCTCCTCATTCCCGCAGCCTGTCACTGGCTGCTCTTTCACACGCGGCACGGTCTAAATATGCGTGCTGTTGGTGAAAATCCGGCTGCGGCTGATGCCGCTGGTATCCCGGTGCGGGCGATTCGTTTCTGGTATGTCACGCTGGGTGCAGCGCTGGCGGGTGCGGCGGGGGCGTATCTCAGTCTTGCCGTCATCCCAAGCTGGTCGGAAGGCATGGTTGCCGGTCGGGGATGGATTGCGGTCGCCCTGGTGATTTTTGCAGGGTTCCGCCCCTTCAACGCCGCTGCTGGCGGCCTGTTGTTCGGGCTGATCAGCGCCATTGGGTTTCTGGGGCAGGCACGGGGCTGGCCCATCGCCGCTCCGGTTCTCAACATGCTGCCTTATATCGGGACACTTGCATTCATCATGTTTCCTGTGGTGTTCCGTCGCGTGGGCCGTCGGGGTGGCGAGGCGCCGGCTGCACTGGGCGAACCTTATTATCGCTCGGTGCGGTGACGACCAAAGGCGCTATCTCACGCGGTTTCCGTTGAGGCTGAACGGTGTTCCGGCCATGCGGCATTTGGTAATGCTGACCGCTTCCTGTAGCGCACTCAGCTCAGGGAAGGTGTTTGCAATCGCGCGTCCGCGTGCTTGCTTCCATCAGATAACAGTTTCAGGGGCAGGGCATGGTGCAGGGCAACTCTTCCGCAACGCTGCGTGTGGGGCTTGTGGGATGCGGGCATTTCGGGCGTTTCCACGCGTTGAAATCCGCTGCCGCGCCACGTGAGACGCTGGTTGGTCTGTTCGATCCGGACAGGACCAAGGCCGCCGCGCTGGCGAAAGAAGCGCACACGACGGCATTTGACGATCTCGACGCGCTGTTCGCTCAGGTGGACGCCGTGATCATCGCCGCCCCCGCTGAAATGCATTTCCCTCTGGCGGAGCAGGCGCTGCGGGCAGGCAGGCATGTGCTGGTGGAAAAGCCGATGGCCGCGACTCTGGCTGAGGCTGATGAGCTTGTGACGCTGGCCGGGAATGCGGGGAAAATCCTGCAGGTCGGGCATCTGCTACGCTACTCGGCTGAGTATGAGGCCATTACGCAGCGAATCACGCGCCCTCTTTATATTGAGGCGACGCGGATCGCGCCCTTCAAGCCGCGCGGCACGGATGTCTCCGTCATTCTTGACCTGATGATCCATGATCTCGATCTGATTCTGGCCATTGTGGACAGCCCGATCAGGCAGGTCGATGCGATCGGCGCGGCGGTCAGTTCCGAGCATGAAGACATTGCCAACGCGCGCGTGCGATTCGAGAGCGGCTGTGTCGCCACCATCACGGCGAGCCGCATCTCCCTCAAAACGGAACGGAAAATGCGGCTTTTCTCGGAGGAGGGGTATCTCTCAGCCGATTTCGGCAAGAGGGAACTCGTCATGATCGGTCGCGAGAAGGGCATGCCTCTTCCCGGGACGGGTGGTTTTCGCCGGGAGGCTGCCTCTTGGAAGGAGCATGACTCTCTGGAAGCCGAGCATCGTGCCTTCGCGGCATCCTGTCTGGATGGCAGTCCCGTGATGGTCGATGCGCAGGCCGGACGGCGAGCACTGGAGGCGGCGCTGGCCGTTGGGGATGGAATCGCCGAATCGCATCAGCGGATGGAAGCGTCCGGGCTGCTGAAGCATGCGGGTGTGTGAGACCAGCTTGAAAAAGCAGTAATGCCGATTGCCTTGAAGTTTTAATGGCCTTATCGGGAGCTTGCGCTGGACAGAGTGACCGAAGCGGTTGCATATAGAACAAAAAAGGAACAGATTTTCTCGGGGATGGCGAAAAGCTGCACCCCGCAGAAAGCTGCCGAGTTTCCCGCGTCAACCCTTTTTTTATTCTTTCCTACTACATCTTGTGCTGGCGGTGAGGACATTAACTGCATATTGTGTGCCGACGGTCACGATGCGCTGTGCAGGTGGCCTGATTTCTCTGTAATTTTCTGAGTGCACGGAGCAGCCAGGGTGAGCTTGACTATGGATATGTCTGACATGCGCTCTGGCTTTCAATTCAATACCGGCGAGGAAGAGGGGTCTCTCTTCGAATCCGATATGCTTGACGATATCGTGCAGCTTCCCGGTCACCATCCTGTCCGTGTGGATCGTTCCCGTGACGCGCTGCTGACGGATTTCGGTAAGGCGACACTCGATAACCGCTACCTGCTCCCGGATGAGGGTTATCAGGATCTCTTTGCTCGCGTCTCTTCCTATTACGGGGCCGACGCGGCCCATGCGCAGCGTCTTTACGATTACATCTCCCGCCACTGGTTCATGCCGGCCACCCCCGTTCTTTCAAACGGTGGTACGAGTCGCGGCCTGCCCATCTCCTGCTTCCTGAATGAAGCGTCCGACAGCCTCGACGGCATTGTCGGGCTCTGGAACGAGAATGTTTGGCTGGCTTCCAAGGGCGGCGGGATCGGCTCCTATTGGGGTAATCTGCGGTCGATCGGTGAGAATGTCGGGCGCAATGGCAAGACGTCCGGTGTCATCCCATTCATCCGTGTGATGGACAGCCTGACCCTCGCCATTTCGCAAGGATCGCTGCGTCGCGGTTCGGCTGCTGTCTATCTGCCGGTCTGGCACCCAGAGATCGAGGAGTTCATCGAACTCCGTCGTCCCACGGGCGGCGATCCGAACCGCAAGGCGCTCAATCTCCATCACGGAGTTCTCATTCCCGACGCCTTCATGCGGGCTGTCGAGGCGGATGAGGAATGGGCTCTGGTGTCGCCGAAGGATCACTCGGTGATTCGCAAGGTGTCTGCGCGTTCACTCTGGATTCGAATCCTGACTGCCCGCATGGAGCAGGGCGAGCCGTATATCGTGTATTCCGATCACGTGAATAACGCGCGTCCGGAACATCAGAAGCTGGCCGGTCTGGAGGTCAAGACCTCCAACCTGTGTTCGGAAATCACCCTGCCGACGGGCATTGATCATCACGGCAAAGATCGTACGGCGGTCTGCTGCCTGTCCTCGCTCAATCTGGAGACATGGGACGAGTGGCACGATAATCCTCAGTTCATCGAGGATGTCATGCTGTTCCTTGATAATGTGCTGCAGGACTTCATCGACCGCGCTCCGAAGGAAATGCATCGTGCGGCCTATGCCGCCACGCGTGAGCGGTCGGTCGGGCTTGGCGTCATGGGATTCCATTCATTTCTGCAGGCGCGAAACATTCCGTTCGAGAGCGTCATCGCGAAGGTTTGGAACAGGAAGATTTTCAAGCATGTCCGGGAGCAGGCCAATACGGCTTCCCGGAATCTCGCCGATCTGCGCGGCGCATGCCCCGATGCTGCCGAATATGGCGTGCATGAGAGATTCTCGAACAAGCTGGCTATTGCGCCGACTGCGTCGATCTCCATCATCGCGGGAAGTGCTTCACCGGGCATCGAGCCGATCGCCGCGAATGTCTTCCTGCAAAAGACGTTGTCCGGTTCGTTCTCGGTCCGTAACCGCCATCTGAAAAAGCTTCTGGCGACCAAGGGGCAGGACACCGATGACGTATGGTCCTCCATCACCCTGACGAAGGGCAGCGTGCAGCATCTCGATTTTCTCACGCAGGATGAGAAGGATGTTTACAAGACGGCCTTCGAACTCGATCAGCGCTGGATCGTTGAACATGCGGCGGATCGTGCGCCGTTCATCTGTCAGGCGCAGTCGGTTAACCTGTTCCTGCCGGCCAATGTTCACAAGCGCGACCTGCATCAGATCCATTTTCAGGCGTGGAAAAAGGGCGTGAAATCGCTCTATTACTGCCGCTCCCTGTCTATTCAACGTGCAGATACAGTCAGTAACGTGACACAGAAGCACGAAATCGAGATGAAGCCACAGGATGGCGAGACCAATTACGAAGAATGTCTCTCCTGTCAGTGATGACGACTGCAGGATGAGTGATTAATCGGGGCAGGAGCGGACACGCTCTTGCCCCGATTATGTATGTTGTGAACTTGCATTGTTATTATAAGAAAAATCGCAGATTGGGTTGGAAACTTCTTTCCCATGACGCTATCAGTTGCGACAGAACGAAACCGTGAGTCTGCCGCATTGTCGCGGATCGTGATTCGACCGGAAACTCTTCAGGAACAGGTGCTGCCATGTCCACGCAGGAAAAGTTTGATCTCCTGACCGCTAACCCGGTTTACAAGCCTTTCCGCTATCCTTGGGCTTATGATGCGTGGCTCACGCAGCAGCGTGTTCACTGGCTGCCGGAAGAAGTTCCTCTTGCCGATGATGTGAAGGACTGGCACCGCGTTCTCAGCGAGGGTGAGCGTCATCTGGTCACACAGATTTTTCGCTTCTTTACGCAGTCGGACGTGGAAGTGAATAACTGCTACATGATGAAATACAGTCAGGTTTTCAAACCGACTGAAGTTCTCATGATGCTGTCGGCGTTCTCCAATATCGAGACGATCCACATTGCCGCCTATAGCCATCTCCTTGACACCATTGGAATGCCGGAAAGCGAGTATTCCATGTTCCTCAAATACAAGGAGATGAAGGACAAATACGATTACATGCAGACCTTCTCGGTCGACAGTAAGCATGAAATCGCGAAAACACTCGCTGCTTTCGGTGCCTTTACTGAAGGTCTGCAGTTGTTTGCGTCATTTGCCATTCTGCTCAACTTCCCGCGTTTCAACAAACTCAAGGGCATGGGGCAGATTGTAAGCTGGTCTGTGCGTGACGAAACGCTTCACTGCCTGTCCGTAGCCCGTCTGTTCCGCACGTTCATTCATGAGAACCCGGAAATCTGGACGGATCGCCTCAAAAGCGAGATTACGGAAATCTGCGCCACGATCGTTGAGCATGAAGACGCCTTCATCGACCTTGCATTTGAAGCCGGGCCGGTGGAAGGGCTCGATGCAGCGCAGGTGAAATCCTATATCCGCTTCATCGCCGATCGTCGTCTGGGTCAGATCGGGCTTGATCCGATTTACGGCGCTTTGGACAAGAATCCGCTGCCGTGGGTGGATGATATGCTCAATGCCGTGGAACACACGAATTTCTTTGAGAACAGATCGACCGAATACAGCCGTGCTTCGACCGCAGGGTCATGGGAAGACGCTTTCGAGGCAACTGTTTTCGAATAAATCTGTTACTTCGTCACCAGGATACATCTTTAATCTGCTGCGGATGACCCCATGCAAAAGATGTATCAGGTGACGAAAGAGGGGCATGGATTACGGACGGAGATGCGACGATCTCGCTGATACTGGGCTTGCGGCTAACACTCTGCGAGATCCACCTAATGCGCGGAAACTTTCGCGCCGGCTTCTGGCGGCGGCGCATTACGCCTGCGATCAGGGCGAGCATGAAGCGGCCCTGAAGCTGCTTTTTCTCACTGAAGATTTGATGAAGAAGCGTGAGGAGTTTCAGGGGGCGAGTGGGCGCCCCGCCTTCTGGAGCAGCTTGTGCTCACCTATGAGCGGGCCTGGAGGCTGCGAGAGAGCGCTGTCGCAGCCACACCGCTTGATCCGGCCAGTTTTGCAGGACTTCGAAAACGGCTTTGGCAGAGTCCGGACGGGGGCTGATGTCCGTCCGGAGATCCTGTCTCCGCGTTAGCGGGGGCCGCCCATCATTCCCTGTGCGACGACGGCGGAAATAACGCCGCTTGCAATCGCGGTCAGGAGAAACTGGTTTCCTGCCTGCACCCAGCGATAGCCATAAGGGGGAGCATACAGGCCGGGATAAGTCTGCCAGTTGTCGATCCACGGATCACCGCCCCAGTAGCGGTTTCCGGCGCGCCAGCCACCGGGGCCAGGAGCAGGCCGCATCTGGTTCTGGCGCCATTCACCGCCGCCACCCCCTCTGCCGCCGCCTCCGCGACCTCCAAAATTCCCCTGCGGCTGTCCGCCGCGACCTCCGCCATGCTGTTGTCCTCCGCCACCCCCACCGCCGGGGCCGCCTCCCGGACCTGACATGGGCTGGGCCATCGCGCAGACGGGGAGAGCGCTGAGCAGAGAGGCCATCATGAGCGCGATTGATTTGGTTCGCATGAGTGACTCGTTTTCCGATTACGGTGGAGGAACTTATAGGACGACTAGTTGGTGGCTGTAAGAGGGCGGGGGTGTGACAATCTTTTGCTTGATCCGAGCCGTGGTCGTTGCTGATGCCTGAGTGAACGTATGGAGGGCAACCAGGTTCGCGGGGGAAATTGTTGCGCCATGTCTCGGCGGAGAAACGAACCGTCAGGTGATGGCCGCCTGGCACTGCGCGACGGTGAAAACACTTCGCGCCAGCAATGAGATGAGGACGAAGCTATGCGTTGCCCATCCCGGATTTAATGATTTTTATGGAAAGAATGGTGCCGGCGGAGAGATTTGAACTCCCGACCTTCTGATTACAAATCAGCTGCACTACCACTGTGCTACGCCGGCAACGTTGCGCCGTATAAATCGTGTCTACCCAAACGGTCAAGCGTCCAGTCCGCCTGGCCTGATCCATGTCGGGATTGGTGACAGTCCGGCACAGGTCAGCCGCCCCCCCGAGCGAAAATCCGGGGCGCCGGTAATGCCCGGCGCTGAGAGAGGAAGCGCCTTCAAAGCTCGAACGGCGAGAAAGGCAAAGCATTCAGCTTCCAGCGCATCGCCGTTCCATCCAAGATTCTCCACAGTTTCCACGGGCGCTTCCAATGTCAGTCGCAGGCCCTCCATCAGGGCCGGATTATGGCGCCCCCCCCCGCAGACGAACCATGTCGCTGGCTTTTCAGGCAGACGTGTGCAGGCGATGGCCGCCACTGTAAAGGCCGTAAGCGTGGCGGCTCCGTCAGGCGCGGAACATCCGGAAACGGCCTCCAGAGCCTTGATGAATGTCAGGCGGTCGAGTGATTTCGGTGCAGGGCGACTGAAATAGGGGGCGGCCATGAGTTGCTCCAGCACGGCGCGATTCACGACACCCGCTCTGGCCAGAGCACCGTTCAGATCACAGGCCATGCCCGTATGCCGAAAAGCCCAGTCATCGAGCAGAGCATTGCCGGGCCCGGTATCGCAGGCGACGATCTGGCCGTCCTGACCGATAAACGTCACATTGGCGACGCCGCCGATATTCAGCACAGCAACGGGGCGGCGTGCGTCGTGCAGCAGGGCAGCATGATACCAGGGTGCGAGGGGTGCGCCTTCGCCTCCGGCTTCAACGTCAGCGGTGCGAAAGTCGTGGACGACGGGAAGATTTGTCTCATGGGACAGGAGCGCGGCGTCGCCGATCTGCCATGTTCGATGCCGGGCGGGAGCGTGATGGATTGTCTGTCCATGAAAACCGATCAGGTCCACGGCACCGACTTGCTTGCGGAGGGACTGAACCGCTTCGACATGGCGCAGAGTGATGGCCCGCTCGATAGCGCGCAGTTCGGGATCGTCACCTGAGAGGCTGGCCGCCCTGTCGAGCAGGGCCCGGGCTCTTTGTCGGAGGGCAGGCTCGTAGGATAGCGACAGGGAGGGGCCGTGTTCCTGAACCTGCACCCCATCCGTCCGGAGGACAGCGGCATCGACACCATCCAGCGATGTGCCGCTCATCAGGCCGATCACGGTGAGCGGTCGGGCCATGATTCAGTCTCCTTGATCCGTCCGGATTGGGATGGTTACTGCCGCAGTTCCATGGTGATCGGGCCTTCACGGCGTCCGTGTGTGAACTGATCCACCATCGCATTGCCCGAATTCATCAGGGAAGAAGCCGGTCCCTGCCAGACGAGCTTGCCTCGATAAAGCATGGCGGCCTCGTCCCCGATGCGCTGGGCGGAGGCCATGTCATGGGTGATCGCAATGGCCGTCGAACCCATCGTCTTCACGCAATCGACGATCAGCCCGTCAATGACCGCGCCCATGATGGGATCAAGTCCGGTGGTCGGTTCATCGAAAAACAGGATTTCAGGATGGTCCGCGATGGCACGGGCAAGCCCGACACGTTTCTGCATGCCGCCTGAAAGTTCGGACGGGTAGAGATCGCCCACGGACGCATCCAGCCCGACCTGCGCCAGCACCTCGTCGGCGCGGGTCCGTGCTTCCACACGGGAAAGGCGAGGGTGCTTCTCGGAATGTTTGCCCGGTTCGGGGGCGAGCAGCCCGAACGCGACGTTTTCCCAGACGGAAAGACTGTCGAACAGGGCGGCATTCTGGAACAGCATTCCGATTTCGCCGATCCGCTCCTCGCGTTGTCGGCGTGGGGCGCGGAGGACATCCACCCCGTCGATTTCAATGAGCCCCTCGTCCGGCTGGACGAGGCCGAGGATGCACCGCAGCAGGACCGATTTGCCCGATCCCGAGCCGCCGATGATGACAAATGATGTCCCGGCCGGAACATCGAGGTCGATTCCATCAAGCACGACTTTGGAGCCAAAGGCTTTCCTCAGTCCACGGATACGGATTTTCGGCTGGGAAGATGGCGTGGGTTCGGTCATTGCGCGAAGAACAGGTCCGTCAGCAGATAGTCGAATGCAAGAACGAAGATGGATGCGGAGACGACGGCAGCAGTGGTGGCGCTGCCGACGCCTTCCGCGCCGCCCTTGCTGGTATAACCGTAATAGCAGCCCATCAGCGCGGTCAGGAAACCGAAGACAGCGGCCTTGACCAGCCCCACCATGACGTCCTGCGCCTTGAGGGCGTTCATCGTCGCGGCGATGTAGCTTTCCGGGGAGAAGCCGAGTTTCACGGTCGCCACCGTGAAGCCGCCAGCCACACCGAGAATGTCCGCGATCACCACCAGAAGAGGCAGGGCGATCACTCCGGCGGCGAGGCGGGGTGCGACCAGATATTTCATGGGGTGCGTTCTGAGCGTTGTCAGGGCGTCGATCTGGTCGGTCACGCGCATGGTGCCGATCTGGGCCGCCATGGCCGCGCCCACGCGCCCGGCGACCATAAGGGCCGCCATGACGGGCCCGAGTTCACGGGTGACGGCCAGCACCACGATGTTCGCGATGGCGCTCTGAGCGTGGTACTGCGCAAAGCCGGTGTAAGACTGAAGGGCGATCACGCCGCCTGAGAAGAGTGCTGTGAGTGCGACGACCGGCAGAGAAAGAAAGCCGGTATCGAGGAGAGCACTCAGAAAAACGCGCCAGTAGAAGGGCGGCCGCACGATGCACGATACGCCATCGAGAGCGAAAAGCCCGATGGAACCGGCTCCTCGCATTACGCCGAACACCGTTCGCCCGAGCAGGGCGATGAGATCGAGTATGGTGTTCATCCGGCGTGATCGGTCCTTATGTTCGGTTCCGGATCGTTCCAACCCGTCAGGCAGACAGCCGTAACCCGTGCAAAGGACGGCGTCAAAACTTGCCGGGCGGTTTTGAAGACAGATCAGGGAGGTGAGATCTTTTGTATCTATTTGTGCCCTTTGGCGATCCACCCTTGACCACGCGCGGGTGGGCAGGTTCAAGTCGCATCCCTTCGGGAACAGTTCCGATCCTTTGGGGACGGCCCCGGCAAATTTCGGAAGGAGAGGTGCGGTGCGTATTGCAATGATCGGGGGAGGCTATGTCGGCCTCGTTTCGGCAGCGTGTTTCGCGGAATTCGGGATAGAGGTCGCTGTTGTCGAAAACAGCCCTTCCCGGCTGTCCGCTCTCCGAGAAGGGCGCATTCCCATTTACGAACCAGGTCTCGACAAACTGGTCGAGTCCAACATGCAGGCTGGCCGTCTGACCTTCGGGGATGACATTGCAGCTGCTGTGAAAGACGTTGAGGCGGTGTTCATCGCGGTCGGCACGCCCCCGCGTAATGGCGACGGTGCTGCCGACATGCAGTACGTGCACGCTGCCGCGCAGCAAATCGCGCGTGCGCTGACCGGTTACGCCGTGATCGTGACGAAATCCACCGTGCCCGCGGGCACGAGCCGCCGCATTGCGGAGATCATCCGTGCGACGCGCCCGGATGCCGAATTCGACGTTGCCTCCAACCCCGAGTTCCTGCGGGAAGGGAATGCGATCGGTGATTTCATGCGGCCTGACCGCGTGATCATCGGCCTCGACAAAGCTGCTCCGGACGGAGGCGCTCGTGCTGAAGCTGTGATGCGAAAGGTTTATCGTCCGCTGTCGCTGATCGAAGCACCGCTGCTGTTCACGTCTCTCGAAACGTCGGAACTCACCAAATACGCTTCCAATTCGTTCCTCGCGGTGAAGATTTCTTTCATCAACGAGATGGCGAGCCTGTGTGAGAAACTCGGTGCCGATGTGCACGATCTCGCCAAAGGCATGGGGCTTGATGGCCGTATCGGTCGCAAGTTCCTGCACCCGGGTCCGGGCTACGGTGGTTCGTGTTTTCCGAAAGACACGCTCGCCCTGTCACGTATTGGACAGGAAGCTGGCAGCCCGTGCCGTCTTGTTGAGACGACGGTTCAGGTCAACGACGCCCGTAAGATCGGTATGGCTGGCCGTATCATCGCAGCCTGCGACGGGTCGGTGCAGGGCAAGAAAGTTGCCATTCTCGGCCTGACCTTCAAGCCGGAAACGGACGACATGCGCGAGGCACCGTCGATTCCGATTCTGCATCGCCTTGCGGAAGCGGGCGCCAAACTGCAGGCTTTTGATCCCGTTGGCATGGAAGCAGCCAAGCCACTGCTGCCGCCGACGGTATCTTACTGCACGGATGCTCTGGATGCAGCGAAAGACGCCGATGCTCTGGTCGTTCTGACGGAGTGGAATGTCTTCCGCGCCCTTGCTCCCAAGGCTCTCGTTGAGGCCATGAAGGGGAAGGTCATTCTCGATCTTCGTAACATTTTCGATCCTGCGGCCATGCGTGCCGTGGGTCTGGACTATCAGTCAGTGGGTCGCCCCTAATTTTTGGGAAAGACCATTATCGCTTGAGGGAGAAGGCTGCGGTCGTTTCCCTCAGGGGAGATTGGTCTCTCACCGCAACTTGACAGGGTCCATCCTGATGACGGTGTGACAGCCGGGATCAGAGCGATTATAATGAACGACTGATCTGAAGCGACTGGTGGAAAAGGAGGCGTGTGATGGAATGGCAGGGCCTTGTTTCCACATTGGTCGTGGTCTTCGTGTTTTTTATTCTGCCCCTTCTTCTTGCGGCGCTGATCGTCATTCGGGATGCACGGTTGCAGGCCAAGAAGGCTTGCATGACGGGTGTGCGGACCCCTTCCATTCGTCGGGATCCCGCGATCTATCGCTGAGGCATTTCACGCATCTGGAATACGATTAAAAAAGAGCGGCTTTCCTTCTGGAGACCGCTCTTTTTGTTTGCTCAGTTTGAGTCGGTGGCACGATCTACGGCGCGACCCATTTTTTCGCCCGGACCTTTTGGCGGATCAAAAGTATCCTGCACTTTTTCACCGAACGTTCTTTTGTGTGGGTGGCATGCTGTCAGGCCAGCGCAGGTGATGGAAAGCGCGAGTAATGCGACGCATGTTGAGCGCATGAGATTCTCCTGATGTTACTCGGACTTACAGCGCGCGACAGTGCGGGAAGTTGCGTTCCGGGTCTGTTTCATCCGAAAATCCGGCCTCCCGAAAACGGTTAGCTGTCCTGTTGAAGTGTCGGGACATTTATAGTCCGATTCATTCAGCGGCAGAGAACTGCTGCAAAGATGATGAAACAGGGACGCTTTTCACAATTATGTCGGGCGTTTTTGGTTTGTCTGGATATTTAAGAAAATAATCTAATGCTATTTTTTATTGTGGGATTCTGGATCGGTGGTTTCGTCGGTCTTTTTGCAACTCTTCTTTTTTATAAGCCGTAATATTTATGAAAAATCGTATTTTATTTATTCTCAAAGCAAGAGACGGCAACTGGGGTTACGGATCGAAGGAATCGGGTCTGTCCAACTCGGTTCGCTTTGTTGTGGATATGCTGAATGCCAATGGCATTGAAGCCAAGGCTGTCGAAGTCAGGGACAATAACTGCATTGATCGGGAAGTGGCGGCTTATTGCCCGACGCACGTTATTGTCGAGGCATTCTGGGTCGTGCCGGAAAAGTTCGATGTTCTGAAACCACTGCATCCGGATGTGCAGTGGATCGTGCGCGATCATTCAGAAACACCCTTTCTAGCGAATGAAGGAAACGCCTTTGGCTGGACGGTCGATTATCTGAAACGCGGGATTGAAGTGATGTGCAATGCACCCCGCGCCGTATCGGATATGGCGGTAGTGGCGATGGGGTGTGGGCTTGATCCGTCCGGCGTCTCCTATGGACCGAATGTCTATCCCGTTCCGCGCCTGTGTGACATCACGCCCCATGAGAGACGCTCCGATGTCGTGAATATCGGGTGTTTCGGTGCAGTTCGTCCCCTGAAAAACCATATGACGCAGGCTGTTGCCGCCATGGCGTTTGCGGAATCCATCGGTGCGCAACTGCGATTCCACGTCAACGCGACACGGGTCGAAGGGCAGGGAAGCCCGGTCCTGAAAAATCTCCGCGAACTGTTTGCACGCTCTGCGCACGAGCTTGTTGAGCATGGCTGGATGCCACATTCAGGATTTCTCGATGTCCTGGGCGGCATCGACATCCTCATGCAGGTATCCTTTACCGAGACGTTCAATATCGTTGCGGCCGATGCGATGGCCTCCAGCGTGCCCGTTCTGGTTTCGTCGGAAATCCCGTGGATTGGCCATTACGCACATCGGGACCCGACCGATGCGGCAGACATGGCTCAGGGGCTTTATGAAATCTGGAACGAAGGATGGTGTGAGCAGCAAAAGCGCCTTTTGAAACAGCGCCGCGATATGGAAGTGTTTTGCGCGCGCTCGACCGCTACATGGCGGCGGCGATTTGGGTCTTTCTGGCAGATGAATAGCCAGTTCGTGTGCTTACAAGATGCCTGACTGGCTTCTGTTCGGTGGCATCGGCGCGATCATTACTGCACTCACCAATGCTGTTCTGGTTTTCTTATTTGTTTGCATACGCAAAAATCAGGACAAAAAATTCTGGGAACAGGAAAAATGAAGGAGATTTTCTGTCTCTGCCTGTTCGTGTTGATGCTTGCGGGATGCAGCACTATCCCGGACCGGGCACGTCATGAAATGGTGGGTCTCACACGCCCCGACCTTGTCGCCTGTGCCGGAATTCCGGATCAGGAAGAAACGCGGGATGGGCAGGAGGTGCTGGTCTGGAAGATCGAAAAAACAGATGGCGGCAGTCTGTCGGTTTCGATGCCATTCGATATGTCGCTGACGTTCAGTTCCAGCGGATCTTGCCATGTAATCGCCAGCCTGCGCGGTAACAAGGTGATGCGGCTTGCATACACAGGTCCTGCCCGGACCTGGCTGGGTGCGGACGCTGTCTGCGCTCCGGTTCTGCGAGCATGTGTCCAGAAGAAGGAATAAGGACAGTTCCTGAAACATGTCCTGTGAATTGCAGAAACTCTGTTCTTTAGCAGCGGTTTTCTGAATGCCAGATCTGACGTGGGGAACGCCGGTTAAAGGAAAATCAGGCTCGCTTCCGTGCTGCGACACAAAAAAGCGAGCCTGATTCCCGAGTGCTATCAAGAACTGACGTGCAGAACGTAATATCTCTCAACGCAGGGTATGACTAGACATATTGACAAGAGTTTGATGATTTTGAGGCAAAAAAAGCTCAAAAAAGAGTGATTTGACACAAAGTGCCTTATTTTTGGCGGTTCCCGTCCTTGTGTGGAACGTTATTTTCTAAACGTTTTTTCTTGCAGCTGTCCGCAAGGGTTCGCGGTGAGTTTTTCTCCTCGCTCCCACGAAAACAGCCATTCCACTTGGCGCAGTTATCTGTCAGGCCTGAAGCACATCAGAAAGCGGCTTCAGATAATTCTCCAGCTTGACCCGAAGCGGCATGAGATAAACAGACTCTCCATCCGCACGGACTTCCCGGATCGCCTTTTCTGCAAACGCAAGATTGGCATCCATGGTCGGCTCGAAATCACGAGGAAATACTATGTGGTTCGTCGTCTCCCAATAGGACCGTGATTTTGGACCGATTACCGGTGAAAATCCCCAGAAAATCGTTTCGTCCCGCAGCCATTCCCGGCAGAGGTCGAGCATTCGCAGGTCAAACAGGGGTTGGGTGAAAAACCCGCATGCACCCGCATCCCGCTTCCGTGCCACTTCTTCCAGTTCCCGATAAGGAGCCCGGCGGTAAGGATCGAAAGCGGCATAGACTTTCAGGTGGGGCGCCTCCCGGACATACCGGCGGATGACCGCATCGGACGAGTTAGGAAACGTCCGCCGGTTCAGGTCTGCCGGAGGATCGCCCTTGATGACCAGAATTTCAGTCAGTCCAGGCTGATCCGCTCCGGGCAAAGGCCCTTTCGGGTCCACGTCAATGGCGCGGATATGCGGAATAACGGAGCGGAAGTCGTCCTGCACGAGTTCCGCAGCCTCCCAGCTTCGCAATGTAAAACGCTGAAGGTCCGGAATGTTGATCGTATCAACAAATGGCAAAGCAGCGCGGAGTTCCGCGACTTCCTTCGTGAGGGTTTCCGCATTGCGGGGCACGAGTTCAATGGAGACGCGGCTCATTGCGGGCACGACACAGGATCAGTCATCATGCGACCATGATAGCGGATCTGGAAACCTGCGTAAAACCGCCATTGGTCTGTATGGATACGACCTTTTCCTCATGAGGCGGTCTCGCGATTCATCGTCTTGTGAAGGGGGTAAAGGCTGACAGACTCGATCGTCGCGCCGGCGCCGGACGTTTCCAGACGCAGGAAGCTCAGCGGTGCTGATGGGAAGATGAGGGCCGTGCCGACGGACAGGCCGCCGTTGGCAAAGATTTCCAGTGTGCTGGCGTCCAGAATGATCCGCACCGAGAAATGCCGGTCATCGGGATTGAGCACGGTGGAAAATTCGCCGGTAAAGAAAGGCTGCGAGAAGCCGCGGAGGTTGCTGCGGTCAAGCCAGAGCTGGCCGGAGAAAGCATCGAATCCGATGGTCAGGGTTTCTCCCTGCTCATTGCCGAACGTGATGACAAACCTGCCTGTACGCCCCTTGTCTCCCGGCGGCAGGCTGGCGTGCCTTTCGTCCACTGTCGCGCTGAAGGTCAGGTCCAGCGCAGATCCGGAAGGAAGAGGCGTGGTGACGCTGGTGCCTGCTTCCAACCGGCGTGGCGCGAAGGGAATGGCGGAGCCACGAAGGGTTTCCACGCCACGCGGTTGCTGCGCCAGTCTGAGCCAGCCCGCGAAATCACGGCGAAGCATCATCGTCCGGGGGACGGTCATGCTGCCGCGCCATGTCTGGGTCGGCAGTTCCTGACAATACTGCCAGTTGCCAAGCCAGGCGATGGAAACGGCCTCGTTGTTCGGCATGTTGCTATAAACCTGCAACGCGTAGGCGTCCTTGGCGAAGTCGGTCAGCCCGATGACCGTATCATCAGGAATGAAGCGCGATCCGTCAAACTCACCGATGAAATACTGCGTGATGCTGCCACCCGTCGGCGCACCCGGATTGACGGACACGAACAGAACCCAGCGCGTGCCGCCGCCTTCCACCGGAATTTCAATCAGATTGGGACATTCGTAATCAGCACCGAACAGCCCGGACGGTCCGAAATCGCTGAGATGGACCCAGTGAATCAGGTCAATGGACGCATAGAACGCGATCTGATGCAGTCGGGACTTCGCCACCACCATGACCCACTGGCTTGTGGGTTTGTGAAAGAGGATCTGTGGGTCACGGAAAGAATTGCTACCAATATCGAGCACCGGGTTGTGCTCATATTCGGTAAAGGTCTGCCCACGATCCTTGCTGGTGGCCAGATACTGCGACTGTTTCGTCGGGCTGGCGCGGGTGTAGAGCGCGACCATGCCGGTTTCGTCGGCGGCGAAAAGACCGGTTGAGTTTTTAATGTCCATCACGGCGCAACCGGTGAAAGCCTCACCATCTTTCGTTTCCGGGATGGCTATGGGCTGGTCCTGCCAGTGGAGAAGATCCGTGCTGGTGGCATGGCCCCAGTGGACGCGGCCCGCATACGGCGCGAACGGATCATACTGATAGTACAGATGATACTGGCTGCCGTCGAAAACCAGACCATTGGGATCGTTCATGAAGCCAATCGTCGGCGTGAAATGCATGGACGGACGATACAGCGTGTCAGCCGGGGTCTGGGCAGCAGGCCGCATATGGGCGTTGCCGGGCTGATCGGCGGGAGAAGGATGGGAGGCGTTCGGTTCGGCTGTGCGGGCGTGGTCGGGAGCGCGGGGCGGTGTGGGCTGCGCAGGGGCCGACGGCACGGCTGGGGCATCGGCCGCGCTGGCCGTGTTTGACAGGCACGCGGCAGTCCCAAGCGTGAGAAGGGATGTGAGAGCCGTCCGGCGCGCGGGATCGAGGGGGGATGTTTCAGGGGACGTATTATCAGCCATGTCGTCAGTGTATGCCGAGCGGGCTTTCAGGACCAGATGGGAGGCGTTGTGACGGGCCGCTCAAGTTTGATAAGAATGAGTCTGGTCGCAACACAGGGAGCCGCACCACATGAGCAAGATCATCCGCACCGAGCCGAATTCCATCCTGTCGAAAGCCGTGGAATACCACGGTTTCATTTTCACGCAGGGCATGGTCGCCCGCGATCTCACAAAGGACGCGAAGGGTCAGACCACAGACGTTCTCGCCCAGCTCGACGAGCTGCTTGAGGAGCATGGCACGGACAAGACCCGTATTCTTCAGGCACAGATCTGGCTGAAGGACATCAATGACCGTGCGGCCCTCAATGATGTCTGGAGCGCATGGCTGCCGGAAAATGGCGCTCCGGCGCGCGCCTGTGTTCAGGCGGTCATGGCTGACCCGAAGATGCTCGTTGAGATCATGCTGGTCACAACGAAGTAATCCGCATGAGGTCACTTGTCGTTTTTGCACAGGTGACCTCACTGTCTCATGCCGTATTTTCGACACTGACTTCCAGCCACCCACGCTCCGGCTGTTTCGTGGTGCACGCGCCGCCCCCGATTCCTGCATTGTTCAAGAAATTCCAGAATTATGCAGGCATCCTGCAAGATCTGGTTGCCAAATCAACCGCCTTCCGGTTGTCCGAAAAATAATTCAGCTTCGAAATGACCTGCGCCGTCCGATCCTTCCGTGACGTTTTCGGCAAAATTCCTCCGGCATGTCGTATTCATTCAAACCACCCGTCTGATCCGGAACAGCGCCCCCTGATTTCGCGGCGCATCCTCGCTTCATGAACCTGTTGTGATGCGGGACGGATATGGAACGATTTTCTGCTCTTTCCCTGGCCAAAAAGGCTCTGGGCGGCCATCTGGGCTGGAAGCCGCAATGGCGCTCCGTCGAGCAGCCAAAGAAGGCTTATGACATTATTATCGTCGGCGGCGGCGGCCACGGACTTGGGGCGGCTTATTACCTCGCCAAGCAGCATGGTCTCCGTAATATCGCGGTGATCGAGCGGGGCTGGCTTGCTGGCGGCAACACCGCCCGCAACACGACCATCATCCGGTCGAACTATCTGTTCGACGAAAGCTCGTCCTATTACGAGCATTCGCTGAAACTGTGGGAAAATCTCTCGCAGGAACTGAACTATAACGTCATGTTCAGTCAGCGTGGATGCCTGATGGTCGCGCACACAGTGCATGATGTGCAGGTGTTCAAGCGGCATGTTCATGCCAATCGCCTGAACGGAATCGACAACGAGTGGCTGTCGGCGGAGGAGGCGAAAGAATTCTGTCCGCCGCTGAACATCTCGCCGAACATCCGCTATCCGGTCCTCGGTGCTTCGCTTCAGCGGCGCGCTGGAACTGCCCGTCACGATGCCGTGGCGTGGGGTTTTGCTCGTGCCGCCAGCGACATGGGCGTGGATATCATCGAGAACTGCGAAGTGACCGGCATCAATCGTGGTCCGGATGGGGCCGTCACCGGCGTCGAGACCACGAAAGGCACCGTCAACGCGAAAAAGGTTGCGGTCTCGGCGGCCGGTCACAGTTCGGTCGTGCTGGAAATGGCGGGCATCCGTCTGCCATTGCAGAGCAACCCGCTACAGGCGCTCGTCTCCGAGCCGGTGAAGCCCGCGTTCCCGACCATCGTGATGTCCAACACCATTCACGCTTATATCAGCCAGTCTGACAAAGGTGAGATGGTGATCGGTGCGGGCACGGACTCCTATGTGTCTTACACCCAGCGCGGCGGCCTGCACATTCCGGCGGAAACGCTGGCGGCGATCTGCGAGCTGTTCCCGATGTTTCGTCGCCTGCGCATGATGCGTTCGTGGGGCGGGATCACGGACAACACGCCGGATCGTTCACCGATCACGGCGAAGACATCCGTGCCGGGTCTGTACGTGAACTGCGGCTGGGGCACGGGCGGCTTCAAGGCGACACCGGGCGCGGCCAATCTGTTTGCGTGGACCATCGCCAAGAACGAGCCACACCCGATCAATGCGCCCTTCACCATCGAGCGTTTCCGCGACGGCGTGATGATCGACGAAGCGGCGGCGGCGGCCGTGGCGCACTGAGGTGGCTCACCGTCTCATGTCCCAGGAATCATCGCCCGAATCATCACTGGTAACGGCACGAGTTTTCACATCCGGTCTGCTCCGAGGAGCGAGTGCGTCATGCTGCTGATCCGCTGCCCGTATTGCGGGGAACGAGCCGAAGTCGAGTTTTCAAACGGGGGAGAGGCTCATATCGACCGCCCCGCCGATCCCATGAGCCTGAGCGCTGAGGAGTGGGCTCAGTTTCTCTACATGCGCGACAATCCGAAGGGGCTGATTGCCGAACGGTGGCGCCATGCTCATGGCTGCAACCGCTTCTTCAACGCCATCCGCGACACGCGGACGGATCGTTTCGTTGTCACCTATGAAATCGGACAGCCGCGTCCGGACGTTACTCCGGAACAGGCTGCGGAGGCTGCACGATGAGCCGTTCATTCCGCGTTCCCGGTCGCGGTCGCGTCAACACGCGTCGCCCCGTGCGCTTTACGTTCGACGGACGTAGCATCGAGGGGTTCGAGGGCGACACGCTGGCCTCGGCCCTGCTGGCGACCGGCACTCACCTGATGGGCCGCTCTTTCAAATATCACCGTCCACGCGGGCCGATTTCCGCAGGCTCCGATGAGCCGAACGCCATTGTGGCCGTCGGTTCCGGCCCCGCTTTGCAGACACCTAACCTCGTCGCGACACAGGTCGAAATCTATGACGGGCTGACGGCGCAGAGCCAGAACCGTTTCCCGTGCCTCCAGTTCGACATGGGCGCGGTCAACAATCTCGCTTCCCCGCTGCTGCCATCGGGCTTCTACTACAAGACCTTCATGTGGCCACGGAACTTCTGGACCAAGGTCTATGAGCCGATCATTCGTCGCTCAGCCGGTCTTGGTGTCGCCCCGACCGCGCCAGATCCTGACCATTATGCCTTCCAGTATACGTTCTGTGACGTGCTTGTCGCCGGTGCAGGCCCGTCCGGTCTGGCGGCAGCGCTCGCTGCGGCCAAAGCCGGTGCGGAAGTCATGATTGCAGACGAAACGGCGGAGTTTGGTGGTAGCCTGCTGTTCGATCGCGCTTCCCGCATCGACGGTCTTCAGACGGCTGACTGGGTCGAGCGCACGGTTACCGAACTGAAGGCCATGCCGAACGTGCGGATGTTCACCCGCACCACGGTCTTCAACTACGGCCCGCACAACATGGTCGCGCTCAATCAGCGCATGACCGATCATCTCGGCACACCGGATCCCGCCACGCCGCGTGAGCGTCTGTGGCAGGTGCGTGCGAAGCAGGTCGTCATCGCGTCCGGTGCGATCGAGCGTCCGCTGGTGTTCGAAGGCAACGACCGCCCCGGCGTCATGCTGGCCAGCGCGGCGCTGACTTTCCTCAACCGGTACGGCGTCGCCTGCGGTCGTCGTGCCGTCATCGCGACGGCGGATGACAGCGCCTACCGTGTCGCACTCGATCTGATCGAGGCGGGCGTGACCGTGGCGGCCATTGTGGATATTCGTCCGAAGCCGGATTCCGAACTGTTCCGCAAGGTGAAAGCGGCGGGCATCACGGTGCTGACCAACAGCACGGTGCAGCGGGCACACGGTTCGCAGCGGATTCACAGTGTCGAACTGGCGCCGGTTCTGCCGGGTGGTGATGTTGGCGAGGGCAAGAATTACCGCTGTGACCTGCTGCTCATGTCGGGCGGCTGGACCCCAAGCCTGCACCTGTTCTCCCAGTCCAAGGGCAAGGTGATCTACGACGCCGATCTCGACACGTATCTGCCGGGTGAATCCGCTCAGGCCGAGCGTTCCACCGGCTCCTGCCGGGGGCTGTACGATCTTGGTGAGGTGCTGGCTGACGGTCTGAAGATCGGCACCGAGGCGGCAAAAGACGCAGGGTGTGACGGCGAAATTGACCTTCCGCTATGGGAAGTTACCACCGACGCCATCGGTCGTGGTGGGTTCACCGGTGCGCTACCCCGTCGCGGCAAGGGTCTGACGGCCATGGCGTTCGTCGATTACCAGAATGACGTGACGGCCAAGGACGTGAAACTCGCCGTGCGTGAGGGCTTCCGGTCGATCGAGCACATCAAGCGCTACACGACCACCGGCATGGCGACCGATCAGGGCAAGACCTCGAACCTCAACGCACTGGGTATCGCTTCCAGCGCGCTGGGTCGTCCGAAGCAGCAGATCGGTCTCACCACATTCCGCGCCCCTTACACACCGGTGACGTTCGGTGCGTTCAGCGGTCACGAGCGTGGCAATGAGTTCGATCCGGATCGTCGCACGCCGATCGATCCCTGGGCGCGTACCAAGGGTGCGGTGTTCGAGGATGTCAGTCTCTGGCGTCGTGCCCGCTACTTTCCGCAGCCGGGAGAAGACATGGACGCTGCCGTGGCCCGCGAATGTCTCGCTGTTCGTAAAAGCGTCGGCATCTTCGATGCCACGACACTGGGCAAGATCGAGGTTGTCGGCCCTGACGCCGCCGAGTTCATGAACCGGATGTATGTCAACGCCTGGACCAAGCTGGGCGTCGGCAAATGCCGCTACGGTCTGATGTGTCGCGAAAACGGCTTTGTTTATGATGATGGCGTCGTCGGTCGCATCGCACCGGATCGCTTTCACGTTACCACGACGACAGGCGGTGCTGCGGGTGTCCTGAACATGATGGAGGATTATCTCCAGACTGAATGGCAGGATCTCGATGTCTGGCTGACATCCACGTCTGAAGAGTGGGCTGTCATCGCCGTGCAGGGTCCGAAGGCGCGTGAGGTTCTTGCACCGCTGGTGGACGGGCTGGATATCTCGCACAAAACAATGCCGCACATGAGTGTCGTGGAAGGCACGATTGGCGGCATCCCGATGCGCCTGTTCCGGGTCAGCTTCTCGGGTGAACTCGGTTTCGAGGTCAACGTGCCGACGAGCCGCGCTCTCGAAGTCTGGGAGCGCATCTGGGAGGCGGGCAAGCCCCACAACATGACGCCTTATGGCACCGAGACGATGCATGTTCTCCGTGCCGAGAAGGGCTACATCATTGTCGGGCAGGAAACCGACGGCACGGCGACGCCTGATGACGCAGGCTGCGGCTGGGCGGTCAGCAAGCTCAAGAAGGATTTCGTGGGCAAGCGCTCACTGGCGCTCCCGGCGATGCAGGACCCAGACCGCTACCAGCTTGTCGGCCTCTACACGGAAGCACCACAGGAAGTGTTGGAAGAGGGGGTGCAGCTTGTCGCCAACTCGAATGAGGTCATCCCGATGAACAAGATCGGCCATGTCACTTCGTCCTACCACAGCGCCACGCTGGGGCGGTCTATCGCACTCGCCATGGTGTCCGGCGGTCGCGCCCGGATGGGGCAGACTCTCTACGTGCCGATGGAAGACCGGATGATCCCGGTCACCGTCACAAGTCCGGTGTTCTATGACGCGGAAGGAGCCCGCCTCAATGTTTGACGCTTCGTCCAATGCTCTGACTGTTTCCCGTTCGGGCTTTACGGCAAAATCTCTTGGGGGTGGACGCCGCTTCGCTCTGCAGGGACGCAAGGACACGCTGGAAGGCGTGGCCAAAGCTTTCGGGCTGGCTGAGGCCCCGGCCATGCTTCAGAGCGCCAGCGCAGGTGATTGCACTCTGCTGCGGCTCGCACCGCAGGAGTTGTTCATCATTGCGGGTGAGGCCGGGTTACCCGAGGCCGTCACCACCTATCTCGGCACCGTGCCGAACAGTCTGGTGGAGGTCTCCGAGCGTCAGGTTGGGTGGACACTCGAAGGTGAGCGCCTGCGTGATACGCTGGCAGCGCTGAGTCCGCTCGATCTGCGCACGAAGTCCTTTCCCGTCGGCACCGCTACGCGCACACTGTTCGGCAAGGCTGACGGGATGCTGTGGCGTACGGACGAAAACAGTTTCCATCTGGAAGTATGGCGTTCGTTTGCACCTTACATGGTGGCCATGATGGATGCGGCGGCTCTCGACGCTTCTTGGTGACGGACTGAGATGATCCGGCTTTCCGACGATTTCCGGAAAGCCGGATGGCAGGCCGGTGTTTTTTGGATCTGATACAGCTATCCCGGAGTTCTTTTCCCCTTTCGGGAAATGGGATTCCGGATTTCTGATTTATCAAAGTGGGTTCCAATGAAAGCGTTTTTGAAGGGGCATGGTGCCCGGAGAAGACGCTTCGCGCCGCACTTTCGGCGTGAGTCCTGACCGGATCACGCAAAGGGCATCGGAAAATTCGCCATGATCAGTGTTTTTGAAATCTTCAAGATCGGCATTGGTCCTTCCTCCTCTCATACGGTCGGCCCGATGAAGGCCGCCGCCGAGTTCGTCTCCGAATTGGTGCCTCTTGCCGCGGATGCCGCTCACCCTCTCCATGTCAGGGTCACGCTTTACGGCTCGCTGGCGTGGACGGGCGTGGGGCACGCCACGGATCGCGCGGTCATTCTCGGGCTCGGCGGTCTGCATCCAGACATGGTTGATCCTGACGAGGCCGAGGCGATTCTTGATCGCGTGCGCGAGACGCATGAACTTGGTCCACGTGGTTGCATTTTCACGTTCGATCCTGACAAAGACCTCGTCTTTGACAAGGATACGGTTCCGCCCGTCCATCCGAATACACTTCAGTTTCTTGCCGTTGATGGAAACGGGAAGGCGCTTCTGATCCGCCGGTACTGTTCGATTGGCGGCGGTTTCGTCGTGCCGGAGGACAGGAACGCGGAAGCCGTGCCGCAGAATCTCAATGTCCCGTTCGATTTTCGCAGCGGCGTGCAGCTTCTTGCCTGTGCACGCCGTAGTGGCCTGAGTATTCCCGAGATCGTGCTGGCCAATGAAAGCGCCCTGCGCCCCGTCGATGAGGTCCTTGCTTACGTGGACCGCATCATTGATGTGATGATGGCCTGTGTTGACCGTGGCATGAGAACGGAAGGCGTGTTGCCGGGGCGTCTCGGTGTGAAACGCCGTGCGCCTGCCATCCATGAGCGCCTTGAAGCCGACCGTTTCCGCAATGTCCGGACGGCGCATGAGATCATGGACTGGGTCAGTCTGTTTGCGATTGCCGTGAACGAGGAAAATGCGGCCGGGGGCCGTATCGTCACCGCTCCGACCAACGGCGCGGCGGGCGTCGTGCCGTCCGTCCTCCGGTATTACCGTGATTACAGCTCCGGCGCATCCCGCGCTGGAGAACGTGACTTTCTGCTGACGGCAGTCGCCATAGGGGGATTGTTCAAGCGTAACGCCTCCATTTCCGGCGCCGAGGTTGGGTGTCAGGGGGAAGTCGGTGTCGCCTGCTCCATGGCGGCCGCGGGTCTTTCCGCAGCACTCGGGGCTGGGGCCGCGCAGGTGGAGAACGCGGCGGAGATCGGGATGGAGCATCATCTCGGCATGACGTGCGACCCGGTGGGTGGTCTCGTGCAGATCCCCTGCATCGAGCGCAATGCATTCGGTGCGGTCAAGGCCATCAATGCCGCCTCGCTCGCCATGCGCGGCGATGGTTCCCACCACGTCTCTCTCGATGACGTGATCAAGACAATGTACGAGACGGGCAAGGACATGAGCAGCCGCTACAAGGAAACGTCGCTCGGAGGTCTGGCGGTCCGCTTTCCTGAATGCTGATTCAACTTACTGTTCTTGCGTGATATTTAACGGAAATGGGGGGGATTTACCAACGCTGTAGCAGTGTCTGTGAAAGCACCTGAAATTCTTGTTCAGTGAAGGTCGTTACGATATAAAAATATGTCGCAATATGGAAATTAAAGTTTCCTGAACGCGGCATACTGATGGGATCGAACCAGAGTCGGGTCGGGAAGGAAACGACGCCATGTCCGGTCAAACCAAAGAGTCTCTTCAAGCACTGCTCGCCCGGCGCAAGCCGGGACACGCCCTGGAAGCTCCATTTTATACGGACCAGGACATTTTTGACGCCGACATGAAGTACATCTTCGGCCAACACTGGATCTATGTCGGTGTCGAACCCGACATCGCCGAGCCCGGCGACGCAATGGTCGTCAATATCGGCAAGTCTTCTGTCATCATCACCCGTGACGATGATGGTGAAGTCCGCGCCTTCCACAATGTCTGCCGTCATCGTGGCGCACGGATGGTTCCTGAAGGCAAGACGATGATCGGGAACATCGTCTGTCCCTATCATTCATGGACCTACGGGTTGGATGGCGATCTGAAATTTGCCGAACATATGGGTGAGGATTTCGACCCCAAGTGTCGTGGCCTCAAGAAAGTCGCCATCCGTTCCATCGCTGGCCTGATCTTCGTCTGTCTGGCGGAGGAGCCTCCCGAAGATATCGAGGATATGGCACGTATCATGGAGGAGTATCTTGCTCCGCATGACGTCCGCAACACCCGCGTTGCTTTCGAGTCCGATCTCATCGAGATGGGCAACTGGAAGCTCACGATGGAAAACAACCGTGAATGCTATCACTGCGGTGCGAACCATCCCGAACTGACGATCCCCTTGTTCGCCTATGGCTTCGGATATGCTCCCGGAACGCTGGACGATGAAGGTCAGCGCGACGCCGACCGTTATGGGGAACTCGCCGTTGCGTGCCACGCACGATGGGAAGGCGAGGGCCTGCCCTCACGGGAGGTCGAGCATCTCGACGACCGCATCACCGGTTTCCGGACGGAACGTCTGCCCATTGACCGGTCCGGCGAAAGCCAGACGCTCGACACGAAAGCCGCCTGCCGCATCCCTCTCGGCGGACTCAAGGACAAATCGGTCGGAGGTCTGTCTTTCTGGACGCAGCCGAACTCCTGGCATCATTTTATGGGTGATCATATCGTCACCTTTACTGTCCTGCCGATTGACGCCGGACACACGCTGGTCCGCACCAAGTGGCTCGTTCACAAAGATGCGGTCGAAGGAGTGGATTATGACCTGCAACACCTGACGGAAGTCTGGCAGGCGACGAACCAGCAGGACGCCGATCTTGTTGAAATTTCGCAGCAGGGTGCTGATGATCCGTCTTTCGAGCCCGGACCATACTCGCCTTACACGGAAGGTCTCGTTGAGAAATTCTCTGCCTGGTATATTGGTCGCATGAAGGCGGCGCTGGCATGAAAACAAGCGGTGTGTTTCCGGACCTGAATGCTCTCGCGACGGCTCCCCTCTGGGATCCGGAGCGGGACGACACTCTCATCTGTCAACAGGTGCGTGACGAGACGCACGACGTGAAGACGTTCGTATTCTCGGCTCCCGAACCACGCCGCTTTTCCTACAAACCGGGTCAGTTCCTGACGTTTTCTCTTCCCTGCGGCCCAGCCGGGGAAGAAATCAATCGCAGTTACACCATTTCCTCTGCGCCGACGCGACCGGACCGGGTGGCCATCACCGTCAAGCGCGTGGCGAAAGGTCCTGTTTCCAACTGGCTGCACGATACCATGCAGCCGGGAATGGAGGTGAAAGTCACCGGACCGGCGGGTGAATTCACCTGCGCTGACAGTCATTCCGGAAAATTCCTTTTTCTGTCGGGTGGCAGTGGCATCACGCCGATGATGTCCATGTCCCGCACGCTGTTCGATCTCGGTGCCGGGGCGGACGTCGTGTTCCTCCATAGCGCCCGTAGCCCGAATGACCTTATCTTCGGTCGCGAGTTGGCGCTGATGGAACTGGCATGGCCTGCTTTCCGGTCAGCCACCATCTGCGAGGACGACACGCCTGCCGGACGCTGGCCCGGTTTGCGTGGGCGCCTTGTTGCGCCAATGCTGTCGCTCATCGCTCCGGATTTCCTTGAACGCGAAGTTTATGTCTGCGGTCCCGAGCCTTACATGGCGGCAGTCCGCACGCTGCTCGCGGATAGCGGGTTCGACATGACCTGTCATCACGAGGAAAGTTTCGATTTTGCCACTCTGATGCAGGGTGAGTTGGAAGAGGCGTTCGCGGCTCCGGAGCCCGGCGAAAAAACCTACAAGGTGAGCTTCACCAAAAGTCGCCGCGATATCGAATGCGGTGCGGAAACGCACATTCTTTCCGCCGCCCGTGCGGAGGGGATGCGCGTGCCCGCTTCCTGCGGAAAAGGCCTGTGTGGAACCTGCAAGTGCAAGCTGGTCTCCGGCACGGTGGACATGAAACACGAAGGAGGCATTCGTCAGCGTGAGATTGATATGGGCATGATCCTGATCTGTTGCGCGAAACCCACCAGTGACGTGGTCATCGAACGCTGAAAATGGCCCTCCAGCCTGACCTTCTCCCGTTTCGTCGCTTCGGCTTCCTGACACTGGCAGGGTATTCGATGATTGCCATGAGCAACGCCATCGAGGCTTTGCGCATGGCGAATCAGCTTGCGGAAGAAGAGACCTATACATGGTCCGTTCTGTCGCTTGACGGTTTTCAGGTTGCATCCAGCAACGGGCTCTCGCTTGGACCGACCATTTCTGCAAAAACCGTCGGCGAACTGGACGTGATCTTCGTTTGCGGGGGAATGGATGTCCGGGCGGCGACCGGTGCACCGCTGCTCACCTGGCTGCGGCAGCAGGCGCGTCGTGGCATCGCTCTTGGCGCATTGTGCACGGGCACGTTCGCTCTGGCAGAAGCGGGCCTTCTCCGTGGTTACCGCTGCGCCATCCATTGGGAAAATCTCTCCTCTATCCGTGAGGAGTTTCCCGAAATCGATATCACGGACGATCTGTTCGTGATCGACCGCAATCGGCTGACCTGCACGGGTGGTCTTGCGCCGCTCGACATGATGCTGCGAATTATCGCGACCCGCTTCGGTGCGGCGCGCGTGCGGGAAATCTCGGCGCAGTTCCTCGTGGAGCGCGACAGATCAGGCGATGAACGGCAGCCGGTGCCCGTGCCAGCCGGTGCTCCCGAAGCCATGACCCGTGCTCTGCGCCTGATCGAGCGCGAAAGCGACCGTCCTCTCCGCATTGAGGAGATTGCGGACGCCGCGCATCTTTCCGTCCGCCAGCTGGAACGGATTTTCCGCCGTCACGCCGGGGTGACGCCCGCCGCCTATCTCGTCGGCGTCCGGCTGGACCGCGCCCGCCGCCTGCTGCGACAGACCACCATGTCGGTTACCGATATCGGTGCCGCCTGCGGTTTCGTTTCCAGTTCGCATTTCAGTTCCGCCTATCGCAGCCGCTTTGGCCGGCCGCCACGTGAGGAGCGACGTCGCACAGCGACGGTTGTTCCACCTTCGTTTTCCTCGCAGACCCGAACCATGGACACACCTGCATGACCGCGAACGTCGAAGCCCTGTTCAAGCCTTTACGGATCCGCAATCTGGTCATCCGCAACCGGGTCATGAGCACGAGCCATGCGCCCGGCTATGGCAAGGACGGAAAACCGCAGGAACGTTACCAGCTTTATCACGCGGAGAAGGCGAAGGGTGGTATCGGCCTGACCATGTTCGGCGGCTCGTCATCGGTCGCTCACGACAGCCCGGCCACACCGTGGAATCAGGTTTCTGTCGTTGATGACAGTGTGATTCCCTATTTCCAGCAGTTCGCCGACCGTGTGCACGAACACGGCGCGAAGCTGATGATCCAGATCACCCATATGGGACGGCGCACACGCTGGGATACGGATGCCTGGCTGCCGGTCATCGGTCCGTCACCACGTCGTGAGCCCGCCTCCCGCTCCATGCCGAAGGAAATGGAGATCGAGGACATCCGCCGTGTCGTCAGGGCTTTTGCGGATGCCGCCCGTCGCTGCAAGGAAGGCGGTCTTGATGGGCTGGAAATCTCCGGCGCGCACGGCCATCTCCTCGATCAGTTCTGGAGCCCATCTGCCAACGACCGTGTCGATCAGTATGGCGGATCGCTTGAAAACCGGATGCGATTCGGGATCGAAGTGCTGACGGCTATTCGTGAGGCTGTGGGCGAGGATTTTGTCGTCGGTATGCGGATGTCGGGTGACGAGATTCTAAAAAACGGTCTTTCCCAGCAGGACTGCCTGACGATCGCCAGCGATTATGCGACGCGTGGGCTGGTGGATTTCGTGAATGTGATCGGTGGTCAGGCGCGTGACGAGATGTCACATGCCGTCAGTCTACCCAACATGTCTTTCCCGGTTGCACCGTTCCTGCATCTCGCCAGCGCCATTCGTCGGGAAGCCGATGTGCCGGTATTCCACGCCCAGCGCATCATGGATGTGGCCACCGCCGCCCGTGCCGTCGCGGAAGGGCATGTGGATATGGTCGCCATGACCCGCGCTCACATCGCCGACCCGCATATCGTCAACAAGCTGGCTGCTGGTCGCGCCGACGATATCCGTCAGTGCGTGGGGGCGGGCTATTGCATCGACCGGATCTATGTCGGCGGCGACGCGCTCTGTCTGCAAAACGCCGCGACGGGTCGTGAAGCGACCATGCCGCATGACGTGCGGCCCACGACGGGCGCGAAGCACAGGGTTGCCATCATTGGCGGCGGCGTGGCCGGACTGGAGGCCGCCCGCGTCTGCGCCCTGCGTGGTCACAGCGTCGTGCTGTTCGAACGCGCGAATGAAACCGGCGGTCAGGTCAATCTGGCCGCAAAGGCGACATGGCGCGAGGCGCTGACCGGGATTGTCCGCTGGCTGGACGCGCAGGTGCGCAAGCTGGGTGTCGATGTCCGCATCGGCACCGACGCGACCACCGAAATGGTTCGTCTGGAAAAGCCGGATATCGTCATTGTCGCTACGGGTGGCAGCGCCTGGCGCGGGGATCTCGAAGGGAGCGATCTGGTTCACACGACAGCGGATGTTCTGTCTGGTGCTGTCAATCCTTCGGGTAGCGTGCTCCTGTTTGACGAAATGGGACAGCACAATGCAGCCTCGGTTGCGGAAGTCATGGCCACACGCGGCTGTCTTGTGGAGATGGCGACGCATGATCGCCTGATCGCGCAGGAAGTCGGCACGACCAACCAGCCAATTCATCTGCGGGAGATGTACAAGCTCGGTGTGATGATGTCGCCCAACATGGAACTGCGTGAAGTGTCACGCGAGGGCAACCGCCTTGTCGCAGTGCTGTGCAACACCATGACGGGAGAAGAGGAAGAACGCCTTGTGGACCATGTCATCGTCGAGTGCGGAACCCTGCCGCGTGACCCGCTCTACATGGAACTGAAGGAAGGTTCGGTTAATCACGGTCAGATTGACATTCCGACGCTTCTGGAAGGCAAGACGCAACCGGGCGTGAAAGAGTTAAAGAGCGGCGATTACGCCCTGTTCCGCATCGGGGATGCCGTGGCCGGTCGCAACATCCATGCGGCGCTCTACGACGCGCTTCGTCTCTGCAAGGATTTCTGACCGTGCTTGGGAGGACAGGTCTCCTCGCCGCCGGGCTGGTCTGGGGCGCGGCAGGGGCGCTCGCAGTATCCGCCGTGCCAGCCGTCCGACGGTGGCGCAAGGGCAGACGAAACCCGAAGGACATGATCCGCGGGCTCGCCACCGTGCCACGGCGCTATATGGTGGACGTGCATCATGCGGTGCAGCGTCGGAAAGGCGCTGCACCCATGCATGCGCTTGTTGCGGGCGGCACGCTGGCCGGATCGGTGGTGCTGGCGGCTGGGGTGGTTCCGGCCCTGCGCGCGAGCCGTCTCTACTGGAGCGGTGCGGGGATGTTCTTCCTCGCGGCCCTCGGCGGAACATATCTGGTCTGGAAACGGCGCAACCCGAAGAAGCCCTCCTACCTCTCCGGCGGTAAGTTCCTCTGGCTGCCCAATGCCATGCTGGCATGGAACCTCGGTGGCGCGCTCGTGGCACTGGTACATGTCACGTTGCCTGAACAGAACAGCATCGCTCTCGTTCCGCTGGTCTTGATGGCCGCCGGTGGCGCGGGACTGGTCGTGCAGGTCGCGCGTGGCCCGATGCGGCATGCGTTCTCGGGTGTGACATGGCTGGCGGCCCATTCCCGGCCGGAGCGTTTCGGCGGTGGTCGCAGCACCGATCTGCGCCCGCTGGATCTTGCCGCACCCACGCTGGGCACACTCATCCCCGGTGATTTCGCGTGGAATATTCTGGCTTCTTTCGATGCGTGCATTGAATGTGGACGGTGCGAACAGCATTGTCCGGCCTTCGCAGCAGGTCAGCGCCTGAATCCAAAAGCCCTCATTCAAGGACTGGCGCTTTCCGCACGCGGAGAAAATGCCAGCGCCTATACCGGCTCGCCCGCGCCCAATGCACCGCCGACCGCAGGGCAGGGGAGCATGACCAGCGCGATCATCGGCGTGGATGCGATGATCCATCCCGATACGCTGTGGGCTTGCACCACCTGCCGATCCTGCGTCGAGCAGTGCCCGATGATGATCGAGCATGTGGACGCCATCGTCGATCTGCGGCGCGGGCAGACGCTCATGCTGGGCGAGGTTCGTCCCGGTGCTGCGGATGCACTGCGCCGTTTGCGCGATACGGGGGAGTCCGGGGGCCGTCCATTGTCCGCCCGCGCCGATGGTCTGGCCAGTGAGAATGTCCCGGTTCTCACGCAGGATGGCGAGACGGACGTGCTGCTGTGGCTCGGTGATGGCGCGTATGAACTGCGCTATGCCCGCACGCTTCGTGCCCTCGTGAAGCTGCTGCGTCTTGCGAGCGTGAATTTCGCCATTCTGGGCGAGGCCGAACTGGATTGTGGCGATCTGGCGCGTCGTCTCGGCGATGAGGCGACGTTTCAGGATCTGGCCACGGAGGTTATCGGCACGCTGAATAGCCGTCGTTTCCACCGGATCGTCACCGCCGATCCGCACGCGCTGAACGTGCTGAAAAACGAATATCCGGTGCTTGGTGGAAAATGGGAGGTGCTGCACCACACCACGCTGCTCGACGAACTGGTCAGTAGCGGTCGCCTGAAACTCGATGCCCGCGATCTGCCTGCCGTCGCCTATCACGACCCCTGTTATCTCGGTCGGTACAACGGCGAGTTCGATGCCCCACGCCGTCTGCTCGCTGCGGCCTGCAAGACAACGGTCGAGATGGAGTGGCATGGCAGGCAGTCCATGTGCTGTGGTGGCGGCGGCGGCAATCCCGTCAGCGATGTCGATGCCGAACTGCGCATTCCCGACATCCGTATGGGGCAGGCGTCCGAGGTCGGTGCGGCGATTGTCGCGGTCGGTTGTCCGGGATGCACGGCGATGCTGGAAGGCGTGCCGGAGCCGCGTCCTGAAGTGAAGGACATCGCCGAACTCGTGCTCGAAGCTGTGGTGCCCGCATGAACGCCATCCGTCTCCGCCGCGACCCGCGTGCCGAACGGGCTGCCCGCCTTGTGCCGGGAAACGGGCGGCTGCGTTACGACATGAGCGCGACGCCGTATGAACGGATGACGTCGCCCTCCGGTCGTTTGCGTCGTGATCCGCGAGCCGAGCGGCAGCGGTTGCTGACGACGGGCCGTGACGGACGTGCGCGTCTCGTTCGATCCGGTCTTGTCGGGCAGATGACGGGAATCAGCACAGCCAGCGCCCGGACGGTGAAGAAAATCCGTGTTGAAAAGCCGGAATTTTTCATTGTTGTCGTGCCTGATCTGCCGGATGGTCGCCTCGACCGGGCCGACCGTCAGCTACTTGGTGCGGCCCGCAAGCTGGCTGATGGGGGGGAGGGGGCCATTGTGGTTGTTGGTGCGGCTGTTGATGCACCCTCGCTCGGGCAGGCCGGGGCGGATCGTATCCTGCCGCTTGCCGACGGCTCAGATCCTGATGCGCGGGTGGCAGAACTGGTCGCCGTGATGGAAGCTTTGTCCCCCCGGCATGTTCTCATCCCGGAAAGCGAGGAGGGTGCCGATCTTGCCCGTCGCCTCGCGGCTCGGACGAGGCTTGGGCTCTTGCCGGGCATTGAGGTTCTGGGGCCGAAACAGGCCATTCGCCCTTGCGGTGCAGGGCGGCAGGAATGGGCGGGCGGCCTCGCACCCCTGATGACGCTCGCGCCCGATCGTGTGCCTGCATGGCAAGGCGAGGAGCACGAAATCCTGCCGCTGGAGAAAACGCCCGTCCCATCAGGGCCGGTTCAGGCTCGCATGAGGGTGGGTGCAATCCGTTCGCCTGATCCGGCCACCATGAATCTCGGCGATGCACCGTTCGTCGTCGCTGCCGGGCGTGGTGTGACGGATTTCGAGAGTTTTCGCGCTACGGTGAAGGCCCTGCACGCCACGCCGGGCGCAAGCCGGGTGGTTTGTGACAACGGTGACATGCCGCGCGCCACGCAGGTCGGTGCCTCCGGCACGATCCTCGACGCGCTGTGTTACGTCGCGATGGGCATTGCCGGTGCCCCCCAGCATCTTCAGGGGCTCGGACGTGTGGAGCATGTCGTGGCGGTCAACACCGATCTTCACGCCGCCATGGTCTCCCGCGCCGGTCTCGCCATTATTGCCGATGCACAGGCTGTCATGCCCGTTCTGTGCGAAATTCTTGCTGCCGAATATGGGGAGAAGCGGCCATGAAAGCGGTCATTCTTCTTTCCCTTGGCATTGATCCGGTCTCCGGGCGTCCGGCTCCCGTACCGGGTGAAATCCGGGCCATCGGTCTGGCTCGCGCACTCGGTGCGACGCAGATGATCGGCCTGCACGCCGGTTCCGCCCGTTCGGTTCTCGCGGAGTATGGCGGCTATGGTCTCACGCAGATCGTGTGCCTGAAAGGTGGCGAAACCGATCCTGTGCAGGCACTGGCAGACGCCGTGAAGGGCAATTCTTTGTTCGCCGATGGTGCGCCGGATCTCGTGCTGGCGGCCTCCCGCGGGCGCGGTGGAAGCGATATGGGGCTGCTGCCGTATCAGCTCGCACAGGCGCTCGGCTGGCCTATCGCCACGGACATCGTCGCTCCACTGGAAGAGCCCACCGCCGTAGGAGAACTGCTGCTGGCGCAATCCCGTGCGAGAGGCGCGGTCAAACCCGTTTCCGTGATGCTCCCCTGCGTCATCACTGTGCCTGACACAGCCCGGTGTGTTCCTGCTTTTGTGTTTGCCCTTCAGCGGACAACACAGATGGACGAGCAGACTGTTACGGTTCACTCTGCCCCGACTGATGAAGGGGTAGGGGATAACGGTATGCTGCGTCCCTATCGCAGGCGTCCGAAACTGATTTCGGGCGCGTCGAAGGACAGCGGAGGCGGCCAGCTTATGGTCGATCCCGAGCCGCATGAAGCCGCGCGTGCGATCGTCACGCATCTTCGTGCACTGGGTGTTCTGCCCGATCCCGATCAGGCTCCCGAAGCCTGATTATCGAAGTTACAGACAAGGAAAGAGAACAGCGCAATGGACGTAAGAGCCGCGGTAGCGTTTGAAGCAGGCAAGCCACTGGAGATCGAGACGGTCCAGCTCGAAGGCCCGCGCGAGGGTGAAGTGCTGGTCGAGATCAAGGCGACCGGTCTGTGCCACACGGACAAGTTCACCCTTTCCGGCGCCGACCCGGAAGGTCTGTTCCCCGCCATCCTCGGGCATGAAGGCGCTGGTATCGTCCGTGAGGTCGGTGCGGGCGTGAAGCACCTGAAGCCGGGCGATCATGTGATTCCGCTCTACACGCCGGAATGTCGCGAGTGCAAATCCTGCCTGTCGCAGAAGACCAATCTCTGCACGTCCATCCGTGCGACGCAGGGCAAGGGCCTGATGCCGGACGGTACCTCGCGCTTCTCCTTCAAGGGTCAGCCCATCCATCATTACATGGGCTGCTCGACCTTTGCGAACTTCACCGTCATGCCGGAAATCGCGCTGGCGAAGGTTCGTGAGGACGCGCCGTTCGACAAGATCTGCTACATCGGCTGCGGCGTAACGACCGGTATCGGCGCAGTCATCTTCACGGCCAAGGTTGAGCCGAATTCTACGGTGGCCGTGTTCGGTCTTGGTGGTATTGGCCTGAACGTGATTCAGGGCGCGAAGTTGGTGGGTGCCGATAAGATCATCGGCGTGGACATCAATCCGGCTCGTGAGGAAATGGCCCGCAAGTTTGGGATGACGCACTTCGTCAATCCGAAGGATCTGCCGGATGGCGACGTTGTCGGCCGGATCATCGAACTGACGGGCGGCGGCGCGGATTACACCTTTGAGTGCGTCGGCAACACCACCCTGATGCGTCAGGCACTTGAGTGCGCTCATCGTGGCTGGGGTGTCTCCACGGTGATCGGCGTGGCCGGTGCCGGTCAGGAGATCAGCACCCGCCCGTTCCAGCTTGTTACGGGTCGTCGCTGGATCGGTTCGGCCTTCGGCGGTGCGCGCGGTCGGACTGACGTGCCGAAAATTGTTGACTGGTACATGGAAAACCGCATCAATATCGATGACCTCATCACGCACAAGCTGCCGCTTGAGAAGATCAACGAAGGCTTCGATATGATGACGCGCGGCGAGAGCATCCGCACCGTCGTCGAATTCTGAGGAGCAGGCCATGACCCTGACAACAGCATCGAAACATTTCTGCTGCGGGGGCGAACTCGGCTTCTACACGGTCCAGTCGGAGGCCCTTGGGCTTCCGACAACCTTCGGGGTTTTTATTCCCGAAGGTGCGAGCAAGGAAAAGCCGGTTCCCGTACTGTATCTGTTGGCGGGGCTGACCTGCACGCAGGATACATTCCTGATCAAGTCGAACATTGTCCGGTTTGCCGCGAAGCACGGCATCGCTCTGGTCGCATGCGATACATCCCCACGTGGTGCAAAGGTGCCGGGCGAGGCTGACAGTTGGGATCTGGGGGTGGGGGCCGGATTCTACCTCGATGCCACGCAGTCACCTTGGCGGGCGCATTACCGCATGGGCACGTTCATCGGCGAGGAACTGCCGAAACTGGTTGCGGAGCAGTTCCCGGTCGATGCCTCGAAACAGGGAATCTGCGGTCATTCGATGGGGGGGCATGGCGCACTGGTTCATGCGCTTCGCTCGCCGGAGAAGTGGAAATCAGTCTCGGCGTTTGCGCCGATCGTCCATCCGACCGCCGTGCCGTGGGGCGAGAAAGCGTTCACGGCCTATCTCGGCCCGGACAAGGCCACGTGGGCACAGCATGATGCAACGTTGCTCATCAAGGCCGGTCACACGCATCCGACCACCATTCTTGTGGATCAGGGGGACGGGGATCAGTTCCTTGAGCGGGAATTGCAGCCCTGGCATCTGGAAGAGGCCGCGAAGGCCGCAGGCCAGAAGCTGACGCTGCGTCGTCATGCCGGATACGATCATTCCTACTGGTTCATCCAGAGCTTCATCGAAGATCACATGGACCATCATACGAAGATCCTGAAAGGATAATCACTTTCTGATTTCCGGAAATATTCTGTGACAAAAATCCCCTGCCTTAAACAGGGGATTTTTATTTTGCAGTTTTATACTCCGGACGCTGGCTTTCTGCCGGAAGGCTTCATGCCCTTTCTGGGTGGGACGTCATCCTCGCAGATGCTTGATGTTATGCCGGTCTCGAAACATGATCGCCGGATGACAGCGTTCTGCTATGGGGAGCGCAAAGGTGGCAGGGAGCGCCTCGGGTGATTTTCGGGATGTGTGCATGACGGTGAAAACGGCTGAAGACCGGCTCCATGATGTGGCGATTATTGGTGGCGGCGTCGTGGGCTGCGCCATGTTTCGCGCCTGTGTGCTGGCAGGAGCGCGTACCGTTCTTCTGGAAAAGGGAGGCGACCTGCTCGAAGGGGCCAGCAAGGCCAACAGCGCCATTTTGCACACCGGTTTCGACGCCACGCCCGACACGCTGGAAGTGACGTGCATGCAGCGGGGCTATGCGCTGTATCGGGATATCTGCGAAAACATGAACCTGTCCGTCATGAAGACTGGCGCGATGGTGGCAGCCTGGTCGGCGGATGACATCGCCTGTTTTCCGGCTATCATGGATAAGGCTGCCCGGAACGGCGTGCCGGTAAAGCAGCTTGATGCACAGCAGGCACGCCTGCGGGAGCCCGCCCTTTCGAAGGATGTGCGGGGTGCCGTGCTCGTTGAGGAAGAGCATCTGATCGATCCCTGGTCGGCACCGCTGGCCTATGCCCGACAGGCGGTCGAAAACGGTGGCACCCACCTATGCCGCGCGCGTGTCGAAAGCGGTGTGCGGGAAGGGAATGTCTGGCGGCTGGATGTCGCGGGGAAACCGGCGGTCCGGGCGCGCGTGGTCATCAACTGCGCCGGAAACCACGGCGATCTCGTCGAAGCCATCGCCCGCCCGTCACCTTTCACGATCACGCCGCGAAAAGGGCAGTTCGTGGTTTTCGACAAGACGGCCAGCGATCTTTTCAGAACGATCATCCTGCCGGTGCCGACGGCCCTCACCAAAGGTGTGGTGGTGACGCGCACCGTCTTCGGCAACGTCCTCGTCGGCCCGACGGCGGAACCGCAGACAGAGCGTGAATTTCCCACGGTCGAGCATGATGCTCTGGAAAAGCTGCGGGAAGCTGCGTTTCGTATCATCCCCGCTCTCCGCGACCATGACGTGACGACGGCCTATGCCGGGCTGCGTCCGGCCACCCAGTTCAGCGATTATCAGATCGAGGCGCTCCCCACGGACGGATGGATCACGGTCGGAGGGATCCGTTCCACCGGACTGACCGGTGCCTTGGGCATCGCGGAGCATGTCGTTGGACTGTACCGCGCCCATTTCGCCGATCCGTCACCACTTGCGAATGTCGTCGTCCCCTCCATGCCTAATCTGGTCGAGGAACGGCCTCGTCCGTGGATGCAGCCCGAACGGGGACCGATCGTCTGCCACTGCGAGCGTGTCACCGAACATGAAATCGAAGCGGCTCTGACCGACCGCGTGCTCCCGGCCGGAACGCTGGGCGGTCTTCGTCGCCGCACGCGCTGCATGATGGGGCGGTGTCAGGGATTTTATTGCACGCGACGCGTTATGGAACTGGCTCAATCCCATCTGCCCGGCCTTGTGAGTCCGACTGGGAAGGGCCGCAGCGATGTATGAAGCCCTTATCGTCGGAGCCGGGCCAGCGGGCCTGAACGCGGCGCGTGTATTGCGGAAAAACGGTGTGAAAAACATCGCCGTTCTGGAACGCACAGGCGATGCGGGCGGCTTGCCGCGTTATTGCGGCCATACCGGGTTTGGAATGATGGATTTCCGGCGCGTATGGCGCGGCCCGCGCTATGCTCGCGCACTGGTGGAGTCCGTGGGGGAGACCCCCATCCTGACCGATACGATCGTGACCGGCATTGAACCCGGTGGCATCGTGCATGTGGCCACGGAGCGCGGTCTGGAAAGCTGGCAGGCGCGCACGGTTCTGCTGGCCACGGGAACGCGGGAGACGCCACGAGGGCCCCGTCTTGTGTCCGGCACACGTCCGTGGGGCGTGACCACCACGGGCGCGTTTCAGGAAATGGTGATGAAGGGACTGACTCCTTTCCGTCGTCCCGTGATCATCGGCAGCGAACTGGTTTCCTTTTCCGCCCTGATGACGGCGCGGCATGGCGGCGTTCAGCCCGTCGCGATGATCGAGGAAAATGCCCGCATCACGGCACAGCGTCCGGCGGATGTGCTGGCCCGGATGATCTACGGCACGCCGGTGCTTCTCGACACGCGGCTCGTTGCAATCCGTGGCGGCGAAAAAGTCGAGGGCGTGGAAATTGAGCAGAATGGCACCCGTCGCGTGCTGGACTGTGACGGCGTGGTGTTCACAGGCCATTTCGTGCCTGACGCCATTCTCGCGCGTCTGTCCGGCATTCCGCTGGATGCGGGAACGCACGGCCCGATGATCGATTCCACCTTTCGCACGCTCGATCCGAACGTGTTCGCGGCGGGCAACGTTCTGCGAGCCGTGGAACATTCCGGCATGGCGGCCCGGGAAGGACAATCTGCCGCGGACATGATGCTGCGCGCGCTTGCGGGTCGGTTACCGGATGCCGGACGCGCCATTCCCGTCACATGCGGCGAAGGGGTGAACAGCGTCTGGCCGCAGCGTGTCTATGCGGCGGAACATGGACGCGTGGTGCTGCATGTCAGCGTGGAGTGTGCAGGGCAGGATATGCTTCGCCTGTCCTGTGATGACGGCCGCATAGTGGCGGAGCGGCGGGTGAGAAGCCTTTTCCGGCATCGTCTGGAACTACCTGTGGCGGCCTCATTGTTCGCGGGTGTGGCCACATTGCGCCTCGATCTGGTCTGAGGAGGGCAGCGTGAAGAGTTGCCTCGTCATCGATCAGGGAACAACCGGCACAAAAGCCTATCGCGTATGGTCGGACGGGCGGATGGAATTTGTCGCACGGCGCACCCATCGGCAGAGCCTGCCCGAACCGGGGCGGGTCGAACATGATGCGGAGGAAATTCTCACGCATCTGCAGGAAATCATTGAAGTGGCGGGGCCGGTGGAGGCTCTGGCGCTGGCCAATCAGGGTGAGACAGTTGTTGCATGGGATGCACGGACAGGAGCGCCTGTCGGTCCTGCAATCGTGTGGCAGGATACGCGCACAAGCGATGTCGTGGCCCGGATGAAAGAGGACGGGCTGGAGCCGGAGGTGATGGCGCGCTCCGGTCTGCCGCTCGACTGTTACTTCTCCGCCTCCCGTCTGCGCTGGTATCTCGATCATGTGCCGCAGGCGAAGGCGTTGCAGGAACAGGGCTGGCTGCGTCTGGGCACAAGCGATGCGTTTTTTCTCGACCGTTTATGCGCGGCGTTCGTCACGGATGTGACCACAGCCTCGCGCACCTCCCTGATGAACATTCGCACCTTGCAATGGGATGAAACCGTTTGCCGCCTGTTCGGCGTGCCAATGGAGTGCCTGCCTGCCATTCGTCCGACGGTGGGGACGTTCGGTTGTCTCCGCGCGTCGGGTGTGCCGGTGGTGGTCAGCGTTGTTGACCAGCAGGCGGCGCTTTACGGCCATGGTTTGCAAAAAACGGGTGACGTGAAGATCACGTTTGGGACAGGTGCCTTCGCTCTGGCGCTGACGGGTCCGGAATTGCGTGTGGATGCCGGAGAGGGACTTCTGCCCACGGTGGCATGGCAGTTCGAAGGTCAGCCTCCGGTGTATGCTCTCGATGGCGGTATCCTCACCGCAGGCGCGGCGGTCAACTGGATCGAAAGCCTGGGGGCAGCATTTTCCTGCACGGATTCTGAAGCGCTGAAGGATGCTTCAGCAGCGGCGAAAGGCATATTTTTCCTGCCGGCGTTGCAGGGACTGGGGTGTCCCTGGTGGCAGAGGGAAACGCGCGGGATGTGGGCAGGGCTTGGGCTGGATGCAGGCCCACAGGATATGGCGCGGGCTGTTCTGGAGGGCATTGCCTTCCGCGCTGTCCAGCTTGTCCAGACTTTCGAAAAAACGACAGGCCATGTAGCCGCGCGCGTGTCCGTTGATGGCGGACTGGTGACGAATACATGGTTCACGCAATTTCTGGCTGACTGCCTGTGTTCGCCTGTTCATGTGCCCGGGCAGGTGGACGTGACTGCGGCGGGTCTTGGCCGGTTCTGGTTGGAAAGCGAAGGGGAGGGTCGTCCTGTTGACGGTCTGTGGACGGTCGTCTCCCCCCATCCCGGTGCCGTGGACCCCTGCTGGCAGGAGCGGTTTGATATGCTGACCCGGCTTGCTGCGGACTGGGGAAGCAAAAGCTGATTGCATCATTCCATTTCCGACATGATAATGGCCTATTGCGGAGTATTCCCCCAAGTAAGGGACGGGTCCGTCGGAACATGCAGCATTAAGGGATCAGGGATGGAGAAGAACCAGCATAATGACGAGGATGCCGGTGTCCTCGCCTCCATGGGTTACACCCAGGAACTTTCGAGGAGTATGAAAGGCTTCTCGAACTTCGCCATTTCCTTCTCTATCATCTGCATCCTGGCCGGAGGCATCACCTCCTTCCAGCTCGGTTTCTCGTCACTCGGCGGATTCGGTGTCGCGATCGGCTGGATTGTAGGCACGATCTTCGCGACCATCGTCGCCTGTTCCATGGGACAGATCGCGTCGGCCTATCCGACGGCGGGTGGCCTGTATCACTGGTCGTCCATCCTTGGCGGGCGCGGCTGGGGCTGGGCAACGGCATGGGTGAATCTGCTGGGCCTCGTCTTCGTGCTCGCCTCCGTGAACGTGGGTGCCTACACGCTGTTCGTGCAGCTCATTCTGGGCAAGATTTTCGGGATGGACGTCTCTGGCTGGGGTTATGGCCACCAGTTGATAGGCGTGCTTCTTATTGCCAGTTCACAGGCACTATTCAATCACGTTGGCATCAAAATCACGAAAATCCTCACGGATTTCTCGGGTTATCTGATTCTGTTCGCGGCCCTGCTGCTGACCGTCATGATGCTGTATTGCGCCCCTGGTTTCCACTGGGATCGGCTGCTGACCATCGTGAACAACACCGGTGCACCGGGTGGAAATGTCTTTCCGCGCAGTGAGAATCTGATCTACGCATTCTGTCTCGCGCTTATTCTGCCAGCCTATACCATTACTGGATTTGATGCCTCCGCCCACGTGGCGGAAGAGACGATCGATGCCCGTAACGTCGTGCCGCGCGGTATGATTAACGCGGTGCTGATCTCGGGGCTGTTCGGCTTCATCATGGTCTGCTCTTTCGTGCTCGCGATGCCGGACCCGACAAGTTCCGCCGCTCAGGGCGGGGACGTCTTCTTCAACCTGCTGGCGCAGCTGCCGGTGCCGAGCTGGCTGCGAAGCTTCATGTATGTGATGATTGTGGCAGCCAATTACCTGTGCGCGCTGGCGGGCATGACCTCAACCTCCCGCATGGTGTTCGCCTTTGGTCGTGACGGTGGCCTGCCGGGGTCGAAACTGTGGCGCTATGTCAGCCCGGTCTATCGCACACCGGTTCCCGCGATCTGGCTGGTCGCCATTCTGTCCTGCGCCGTGACGCTTTACTCTTCTGCCTTCGCGGCACTGGCTGCTGGTTGCGCCATCTTCCTCTATGTTTCCTACGCCATGCCGATCGGCGCGGGTATCCTTGCCCAGCGCAAGCGCAACGTGATGACCGGCCCATTCCGGCTGGGCGCACTTTCCACTCCGTTCGCGGTTCTCACGGTTATCGGCTCGATCGGACTGGTCTGGATTGGCATTCAGCCGCCGAACGACATCCTGATCAGCTATGTGGTCGGCATCGTCGTCGTGCTTCTGGGTGGCTGGTTTCTTGTCGAGAAGAGGCGTTTCAAAGGACCGCCACTGGGGGGCACGGTCTCCACTTCGACCGAGAAGATGATGGACGAGGAGATCGTACAGGAAACGGCTGCAGGGGCATGAACGCCCTATAACAGGACGGTTCTGTTTCTTGCATCAGTTTGGCCCGGACGTGTGCTCACGTCCGGGTTTTTTTGTTCATCCCATTTACGAATGGGACAGAATTTGGTCTGGAAAACACATGGTCTGCTACGGTCTTTTTGCCGCCGCAGCAGACCTCATAAAATCTCCCGGGCTTCCAAACGACGCTTTATGGAGTAGTAAGCTTGGACAGTGAATCGTCCACTCTTACGCCTTCACCTGCTGAAACAACCAGTCTCTTGCAGCCTTGATGTAGAAGAACTTCCGTGCGGAACCCATGTGGTCAACACCTTCAAAAGTCAGAAAGGTGATGTTGCCACCCTTGGCGAGGTAACCATCGACCTGACTGTTCAGTTTTTTCTGATCGTCAATGGGGAATATGAGTTCCGGATCGAGACGCTCCGCAGGGCGCACGACTCTGGCCCCTGCATGTTCCCACACCGGCACGCACTTCTCATTCCAGGGCGTGGCTTTATTGTCTTCCGTCCCTGTGATGATCAGGAGTTTCTGGTCCGCGAGCGTGACAACATCAGTCGGCCGCTGCTGGCCAGCGATGATGAGTCCGCCTGCAAAGGTTTGCGGATGCCTTGCCATCAGCCAGAGGGATGTCATGGCTCCCATGGACCAGCCGGTGCAATAGACCCTTTTAGGATCGATCTTCAGAACCTTATCGCGCCGGTCATCCAGATTGGGATTGCCGTAATTCCAGGTGTTGCGGAGAAGTGATTCAACCAGTTTATAGGTATTCTCGACGTCGGACGTGTGTTCCCAGTAATCGTTCATCGTCGTGCGTTCATAGCGTGGCGTGACGATCACGCATTCATGCCTGTCCTGCTCTTCCGGCAGGCTCCAGATGGTGGCGATGCACTGTTCGGTCAGCGTCTGGGCGCAGGTGCCGTCGTAACTTGTTCCGGAGTGGGTGACGGCAAGGAGGAGTGGATAGGCTTTGTGCTCACCACCTTCCTTGAGGAAGGATTTTGGCAGGTAAATGCTATATTCGAGCCAGGTCGAACGCGTATCATCCCACCACCAGTGATTCTGTTCCCAGGCATCGACGCCGCGAATGACGACGCTGTTTCCGCGCTGGCCGACATTGCTCCACACGGTTTTACTGGCAGCATAAACAGCGCCGGCTGTCGTTCTGACGTTCCTGTCCTGCGTCAGCGTGACTTTATCACTGTCAGTTGTCGGAAGACTGAGGTCGGCGTCATGCTGGAATTCAGCGATGACATACATGCCGGGAATGCTCTTTCGGTCGGGCCGCAGCGCAGGCTCGGAATTGGTATAAATAGCCACCGGGGCCCGTGATTTGGCGGCCGCTGTCGTGGTATTCTTATCGGGCTCCTGCGGCATGCCCGCGAAGAAGCCTTTGGCCGCAGGGAAAACGCTTGTGGTGTATGTGTCGAGAGTGAGGCTGGCGGGGTCGATATTGACGTCATACGCCACTGCCACTCCGTAAATCTTCTCGCCTCCGCCGGTGACTTCACAGAGGGCGCAGATGCTCTGGAGACCGGGGCTGTTTCGCTTGTGGTGACCGGGACCATCGCCTCCCGGCATGGAAGAGGAAGCCGCCATGAACCCGTTTCCAGGAGCCGCGGCACGGACCTCCTGGATTCCGAGCCCCACCGCTGAAGCGGCTCCAGCCAGAGCAGCCCCTGCCGTCACGAAGTTTCGTCTCGATACACCAGTCAAGAATTTCTTCTCCAGTTGAGGTGGCTGGGATTTCCCATATCAGGTCTCATTCTATAGCTCACGCTTGGGTATGTCAGAAGACCATGCCCCGCGTTGTGGGTTCCTGTGAGAACGGGCGGCCCATTCCGCTCCGGTGGTCAGCAGAACGGCCGGAGTATGTCAGAGGATGGCCTATGCCATTGCAATAAGAAGTCTCGATATGTCGCGCAGTGAGTCTTTCTGTTTCCCTTTCACTCATAAAGTCGAACCTGAATATTATTTTGGGATTTCTCCAGAGGCAGCGCTTCATGCCAGAGAAGGAACGCTGAACGCGGGGGCGAACACTTGGCCGCCGCAACTACTTTGCGAATACACAGAAGAGACTTTTAAGGGCCGCGAAGAAGGTAAAAGTCTCGGATTGGACCTCTCTCCATTGAGTTGAGTGGGGGCGACACAGGGCTTGTGGAAACAGTCCTTTGTCTTGAGATTGCCACCTAAACGCCACGTCAGGTCCACTAAATGTCCTAAAGATTTCATCTTCGGACTGAATATCGTCCTGATATCATCACCTTCATAAGACGAAGCTGTGCAATGAAATTGACTGGATGGGGACTGATAGTCCAGAAATCGTCTACGATGCGTCCGGGCAGCCAGCGACTATGTGTTCAGGACCGCCATTCACAACAGACGTTCAGGAATTCTTATGGAACATCAGGTCAATTCACTGTGGAGTCAGCTTAACGGATGGCTGCCTGTCCTTCTGACTTATGCGGGTCAGTTCGTGCTGGCCGTTATCGTGCTTCTGGTTGGCTGGATTATCGTCAACGGCGTGACCCGAGCCATGGGCCGGATGATGAGCGCCAGCCACATCGAGCCGACGCTGCGCGGTTTTCTGCTGAGTGTCGTGGGGTTGTTGCTGAAGGCTCTTCTGCTGATCAGCGTGGCCTCGATGATCGGAATCGCGACGACGTCATTCGTAGCCGTTCTCGGTGCGGCAGGTCTGGCGGTGGGCATGGCATTGCAGGGCAGTCTTGCCAACTTCGCCGGTGGCGTTCTGATCCTGCTGTTCCGGCCGTTCCAGGTAGGAGACACGATCACGGCCGGTGGCAGCACGGGCACAGTGGTCTCTATCGAGATGTTTCGCACGGTGCTGTGCGACACGACCAATGAACTGGTGTATGTTCCCAACGGCACATTGTCGAACAACGTGGTGATAAACGGCTCACAGGCCGAGCGCCTTCTGGCATCTGTCACTCTGCTGATCGACTATAACGACGATACCGACAAGGCCCGGTCTCTGCTACTAGGCCTTCTCGAACATGACGAGCTCGTTCTGCGTGAGCCAGCACCGTCCGTTTCCTTCCTGCCGCAGCCAGCCAATATTTCAGTGACGCTTGGGTTCTGGTGCACCCCGGGTAATGTTACTCCGCTGGTCGGCAAATATTCCGAAGCCGCAATCAAGGTGCTCAAGCAGGAAGGTTTCCGTCTGGGTGTCACGGTGCGGGCCGGGGTATAAAAAGAGTCGCACTAAACATGCGCTTTACGGTCAGATCGGCCATCATGTTATAGCCCTCCAGAAGGCGGCTCGTTCGTAGAGCCGCTTCTGGAGGATAAATCACGGCATGAACGACCCATGACAGTGCGACTGCCGTCATGCCTGCAAGCGGGTATAATTTTCTTTCTTTGCGTGGATGTTCAGGGTCTTCGCAATGACTCTAAACAAAGAAAGCGGTTTCATTCTTCAGAAATAAGGCATTCCAGCGGAACCATGCCGGGCAGGAAGGGAAGGATCGCATTCGAGCTGATCTCCCGCTGAAGGTCTGTGTGTAGGAGGCTGCGCCACCGACCATGACACGCATCGGGCAGAACAAGCGCTTCCGGTGACCGGGTGAAGGCGAGGGAGGTGACGTCTGGAGCAAACGCATGCGTATGACGTGGCGCGAGCACAAGAAGGCGACGATTTTCCCATACACGCAGGAATGCAACGACATGTTCGGAGTTGACCGCGATGGGGTGATAAGCCCCCCGCAAAAACAGACCTGGATGCTGCTTCCGAAAGGTCAGAAGCTGTTGGATGAGCCGGAACTTGATAGTGCCGTCTTTCCATGTTGTCGCGGCCTTATCGAAGTCGGGAAGATTGGCAAGAAGCAATGCGCGCCGTTCGTAATCAACGGGGCGACGATTGTCGGGGTCGACCAGACTAAAATCCCATAGTTCACATCCCTGATAAAGATCTGGAATCCCCGGCGTGGTGAGGCGCAGGAGTGTTTGGGACAGGCTGTTGAGTGCTGCGGAGGGAGCAATTCTCCAGAGAAAATCGCTCATCTCTGTCTGGAACCGGGAGGAGTGACCGGAATCAAACAACCGCGTGAGATAATCCTGACACGCGCCTTCATAAGACTCATTCGGATCCAGCCAGCTTGTATGCCGTTTGCCTTCCCGCAGTGCCTTGGTCAGCCATGTACTGACACGACAGTGCAAGACTTCATCGAGGTCACCGTCCAGCGGCCAGACACCGAGAAGCGTCTGATAAAGCATGAGCGCATCGGTGGTGTCCGGTCCGGTGGCGGGTGGCAAATCTCTCAGCCATTGCGTGATGACTTCAGACCAGCTTTCCGCGACTTCACTCAGTACGGCGATGCGCATCCGGCTGTCTTCGCCTCGTTTGTGATCGTGTGTGGCTGTTGCCAGCATGGCGCGGGGGTAAGCGGCCTGACGTTTCAGGCAGGCGTCATGAAAACTGACGACAGACAGCCCCAACGTGTCAGGATGGCTTCCGACTTCATTGCGGGAGATAAGTCTAACATTGCGATAGAATGCCGTGTCTTCAAGGGATTTTGCGGCCAGAGGTGCAGTGAGGTGCTCGAAGGCACGCTGAACGTCTCGTATGTGCTGAGAAGGAAACGTCTCGACGTGCGCTGTCAGCAGATGGGCAATGCGGTCGAGCAGGGCATGCCGGAAAGAGGGCAGATCTTCACGAGCCTGAGCAACGGCATGCATAAGTGCACCAAGGTCGGCTGTGTGATCTAAAGGAAAACTGTCGGCATAATATGTACGGTATCGTAAAAAATGGCAGAGCAGAATGCCAGTGACCTTTCTGATACCCGGCTCTGTCACTTCGCTGGCAGAATAAGATGCTTCTCTTAGAGCTAACAGCATCTTTCCTATGAGTCTGTCGAATTCGGCTGTGAACAGAGCAGGCAGAATCTCCTTTCGGGCCGTCAAAGCCGTTTCCGCCATGCTCATGGGAACTTCACTGCGGCAATACGCCCAAAGGGTATCCAGCGAGGCGCTCCCGTGTGCATCGTGCAGGAGAGCCGAAACCTGCTCCATGAAATCGTACCCCGTGGTGCCATCCACGTCCCATTCTGTCGGCAAAGTTTCTTGAGAGATCGTTATTTTCTCAACGTGAATCGAGATGTGTGTCTTTGAGAAATGTCCTCTTGCTTCCATCTGTTGTCGTAACCGGTGGCAATAAGCGGCCGGAGCGGTGAGACCGTCGATATGGTCAATCCGAAGACCGTCGATAAGACCTTCTTCGAGAAGCACAAGAACATACCGATGTGTAGCGGTAAACACCGCTTCCCGCTCCACGCACAGGGCGCCGAGACTGGTATTATCAAAGAAGCGACGCCAGTTGATGATCTCGGAAGCGGTTCTCCACCAGGTTGCCACCCAATGCTGCCGGGCAATCAGTGACTGCAACTGCTCGCGCCCCGGCTGATGGGCCGCGCTGAAGCGCATGCTTAGGGCAGTGAGCACATCCTGCCCTTCCGACGTCTGCAACCAGACGGCCAGTCCGCGAAGAGTATGCTGGCAATCTTCATCCCATTTTCCCCGGTCAGCCACCGTGGAGAGCGCTGCGGACAGCGAGGACGGCATGTCCATGTTCCTGAGAAAAGTTCCGTAATGGACGGGAGAGACGGGAAAGCGATGTTCATGATGGTGGATGAAGAAGAGTGCGCTGTCATGATCGTATTTCAGGATGAGGGCACCAGCGAGGAGAGCCTCCCCGAAAGGACGATCCAGGAAAGGCAGCAGAACCCGTCCTGTGATTGAGGGGGCAGGAATATTCCATGCAATGTCGAAAAATTCTGCGTAAGGACTGGATATTCCCCATGCCAGAACATGTTCCCACCACCTGTTTCCTGCGCCGCCAACAGCCATGTGGTTGGGTACGATATCCAGGATGAGTCCCATGTCATGCGCTTGCAGGGCCACTGCGAGACGCCTCAGAGCGGCTTCGCCACCGACAGCCGGATCGATCTGACTATAATCGAGGATATCGTATCCGTGCGTTGATCCGGGGGTGCTGGTCAGGAGGGGAGAGGCATAGATATGGCTGACGCCCAGTTCTGCGAAATAGGGCACGAGTTTGCAGGCATGATCGAGAGTGAAACCCTGCCTGAACTGAAGGCGGACAGTAGCGCGCAGGGCTGGACGGCTTCTGGACATTGCTGCCTCACGGAAGATCGGGACGGGGGCGGGCGGTGCTCAGGATCGTCAGGCGTCGGCTGACACCCCTGCGTGCCAGCAGCGCTCGAGCCGGTGCGGGATAGCGATGTTGCCAGTTCGGATGGGTCGTTGTGGTTCCAGGCACATTCGGCTGTTGGGTCAGCACTGCCAGATCTTCTAACGGTAAGACCACCAGGGGGCATGGCGTCTCCGCCACGAACTCCACGGCGCGGTCCACAAAGGCTGCTGTGCCAGCAGTGGAGGGGGCTGGCTCTTTGGCCATTCCTTTAGTCATGACCCCCCACAAGGCGCAGCGGTCGTGCGCTCTCACGGCTTGCGGTGTTTCTGGTTCGGTGGAGGTGGTGTTGCGGGTGGGCTGGAGATCCATCCCCTGCCACCAGCGGGCAAGCGGCGGCAGATCATGTGTGGTCGTCAGCCCCACTGCCGTTTTAGACCATTGGGAAGCTGGGATGAAGGCACCGGCCGCATCGCGCTGGAAAGGCAGCACATTCATTCCAGCAAGCCCATGATGCGCCATATCCTCCCGGAAGGAGGGGTCTACTGTGCCGAGATCTTCCCCGATCAGGATGGCGTGGGCACGGGATGCCTCAAGCGCAGCCAGACGCAACAGATCCGTTCGGGGGTAGGAGAGATAAGCTCCGTCGTCTGAGCTTCCTCCGCGGGGAATGATCCAGAGGCGCTCAAATTCCATGACATGGTCGATCCGCAGGCCATCCACATGAGCGAAATTGGCACGTAGCATCGCAATGAAACTGTGATAGCCGCTTGCGACAAGAGCGCGGGGGGAAAAGGTCGTCAGTCCCCAGTTCTGGCCGGTAGGGCTCAGTGCATCAGGTGGGGCGCCAATCGAGATTTCAGTGAGATGATTGTCCTGATGGCACCAGCATTCACTGCCGGTTGGATCCACGCCCACGGCGAGATCTCCGATCAGTCCAACGCGCATTCCTCCTTTGTGAGCCTCATTGTGTGCCGACTGGAGACTGCATCGGGCAAGCCATTGCAGAAAGCGATGGAAGTCGATTTCCACGCCCATATCCCTGGCAAAACGGCTGACTTCGGGTGTGTCGGGGCGTCGCAATGGAAGGGGCCAGAGGCGCCAGTCGCCCCCACGAGGTCCCCGCAGGAGAGCCTGGGCGTGCAGGGCTTCGAAAATGGCGTGGCAGAGCAGGGGTGTGCCACCCGTATTGACGAAGGTGGTGAAGGATTTCGGAGGAGAACCTGCAATGTGATGATCGTAGAGTGCACGGAACAGTTTCAGACGTAGCGGTGCGGCATGTGGCCAGTCTGTGAGGGCGGCGGTTTCCAGCCGGTGCAGGTCTGTCGCTTTGATGCGAGCCTGTTTGCATGCAGCTAGAATGGTGGCGGAATCGAACAGGCAGCCCGGATCGGCGAGCAGAATGTTGAGAAACATGCGGTTCGAAGGAGAATAGGGACTGTAATGGTCCGCGCGGGCGGTAAACATCGCGTGCATGGGACTGAGCATCAGCGCATCGCCGCCAGCTTTCCCGATGCGTCGCGCGAGATCGCCAACGGCTCCAAGATGACCGATCCCTCCATCCCCGCGTGTCCGCAGCCCATAGATCTGCGCCGCCACACCCCAGCTTCGGTGGGGAATGGGAGGAGCCTTTGCGGGAGCCACGGCAACGGGAATCTCCTGCGCTCCAAAGGCGAGAGTATGGTAGCCAGTCTCCGTCACGTGGGGGAGGACGAGGCAGCCATCCCTGTTGACCCGAAGGCGTCCCTCGATCCGGCGTCCGTCCTCCAGCGTGAGGACAAAAGGTGGCGATGTGGCCGTTTCCTTTGCGTGACTTTTCCCATGCAGCGGAATGGGCGTGGCCAGTCCCACTTCGGTGACGAGCATGGAAGGCGTGCCTGATGGCCCGGGAATGGCTTCAAGCAGGGGAATGAGACGATGCAGGGTGTCAGCGGAGACCCGGCGCTTGCAGCCCTGTGCATCCTGCCAGTTGACCTGCAACCCGACACGCGCTGCCTGCCGGGCAAGACGCTGTTCAGACATGATGGGGGTTCTCCTCCAGCCAGACGAGGAGACCTGCGGGAGGGAGTTCCTGCGAAGCGGTCGAGGTCCGCAACGCATGGATCGGCGAATACAGCGGGCGGGCGGGGAGGAGGACCGTCACATCCCCCAGATTGAAGGCGATGTTCAGGATTGCATCATCTGCCATTGTCCATCGTGCAAGCAGGGCACACGCATGGTGCCCCAGTCGCCTGACATCAAGTCCGTGCGCATTTTTCAGGCGAGGCACGATGTGCTGATGACGTAGCGCGAGCAGTTCACGCGTGCGATCAAGCCATGCCCTGTGCTGTGGTTGTTCTATTTCAGACTGGTCGGGCCGGGAATGTTCAAAAGTGGCGACATCATTGGGATCTGGAATGCTGGAGCGCTGCTGCGGGTTCTGGAAATGACTGAACGAAGCGAACTCCTGTCGTCGGCCTTCCCGCACGATCCGGGCGAGTTCGGGATTGTGACTGGTGAAGAAAAAGAAAGGCGTGCGGCACCCCCATTCCTCGCCAAAAAAGAGCTGGGGAATCTGCGGCGACAGCAGCATGAGGGTATACGCGACTTCCAGCATGTCCGGGCGCGCAAGAACGGTCAGCCGTTCGCCCAGAGCGCGATTTCCGGTCTGATCGTGATTCTGGAGAAAGAAAATGAATTTTTCGGATGGGAGGTCTGCTGAAGAGAAGCCTCTGGACTTTCCGGTGACGGGTGAGCGTTGCCCCTGAAAGCAGAACCCTTCCTGCAGAACTGTTGCCAGATCGTCGCAGGGATGGTCGGAAAAGTTACCGTAATATCCTTCGCTCTCTCCTGTCAGGATGACATGCAGGGCATTATGTCCGTCATCATTCCACTGAGCCGTGAACCCCGCTCGCAGGAGAGCTGCGTCATTGTTTTCGTTTTCAAGAATAAGATGAACGTGCCGCCCCGCTTCGATCGTGGCTGTGACAGCATCCCGCAGTTCCTCAAGCCAGCTTTGGTCATCGATGGCCTGCACCGCATCAAGCCGCAGGCCGTCGAACCGAAACTCCATGAGCCAGTAAAGGGCATTATTGATAAAGAAATCTCGGACAGCCCTCTGTCTGAAGTCGATGGCATGTCCCCACGGCGTCGTGCGGTCCTGCATGAAGAATGGTCTGGCATACTGCTCGATGAAATTTCCATCAGGACCGAAATGGTTATAGACAACATCAAGAAAGATCATCAGACCAAGCGCATGAGCGTTATCGATCAGCGCCTTGAGGTCATCAGGGGAGCCGTAGCTGGATTCCGGTGCGAAGGGAAAGACGCCGTCATATCCCCAGTTTCGCTCACCCGGAAACTCGGCAACAGGCATCAGTTCGATTGCGGTAATACCCAGTTCCGCAAGCCGGGGCAGATCTTTGGCCAGAGCCGCATATCCTCCTGCCAGCCCGACATGGATCTCATAAATCACTGCTTCTTCCCACGGCCGTCCCTTCCATTCACTCTCCTGCCAGCAATATGAAGCAGGATCTGTGACGACGCTGGGCCCATGCACGTCATCCGGCTGACAGGTGGAAGCCGGATCCGGAACCAGCAGACCGGAAGCAATACGATACTGGTAGCGAAGACCAGCTCCAGTCGGCGTTTCGCAACAGAACCATCCGTCGTTTTCCGGGGTCATCTCGATAGGTGGCCAACCTTCCGGCTCCAGTGTTACGGCAGCGCTGGAAGGAGCCCACAGCCGAAACCGGGTACGTTCCGGGGTGAGAATAGTGGCTCCCTGACGACGGGTGTGACGGAAAATGCATGACATGACCGGCTCTCCTTCACTCGTGCTCCGTGTTGGCCCGCATGGTGGCGGGATCGAGATGCAGAAGCAGAACAGAGTGTCCCGCCGCCGTTACGCTGTTCTTTCCGGTTTCAGGGCCGACGATATCCGATTCCCCACGTTCAGGGCGGGAACTGTCCAGTAAAAGCCGCCATGTTTTGGTCGGTTGAGGCAGAGTGCACGATATGTCGTTTTCACCCGGATTGAGGATCAGGTAGGTAACATCGACTGATTTTCCGTCTTCGATGGCGCGTCGGAGACCCAGCGGTGCGCGCCCGGCGTTGTTCCAGTCGTCCCCAGCCATCGAAATACCCTCTGCATTGAACCATGCTATGTCGGAAAGATCAGGCCTCGGTGTGTGTCGGCCATGCATATAGCGCCGCGCACGGAGGGAGATGTGACTTCGCCTGAGACATACAAGGCGCGCGACAAAATTCCGCATGACCTCTCCGCGGGGGGTGTCCGCCAGAGACCAGTCCAGCCATGATAGTTCATTGTCCTGACAGTAGGCATTGTTGTTGCCGTCCTGTGTCTGACCGAACTCATCGCCGGCGAGGATCATCGGGGTGCCATGCGAGAGAAGCAACGTTGCCATCGCGGCTCGCCGAATCCTATCGCGTTTCTCCATGATGGCGACATCATCCGTAGGTCCTTCGATCCCCCAGTTGTGCGTGTGATTTTCCTGCGCGCCGTCGCGGTTATCTTCCTTGTTGGCTTCGTTATGGCGGTGCTCGTAGCTGACGGCATCCATAAGAGTGAAACCGTCATGGGCTGTCACGAAATTCACGCTTGTCCACGGGCGGCGACCGCGATGATCGAACAGATCTCCGGAGCCGGACAGGCGTGTTGCCATGTCCCCCTGTTGCTGTTCATCCCCGCGCCAGAAGCGCCGCGTGGTATCCCGAAAGCGATCGTTCCATTCACGGAAACCGGGCGGAAAATTGCCGACCTGATAGCCGCCTGGTCCCGGATCCCACGGCTCGGCGATCAGCTTGCGCCGACTCAGGACAGGGTCCTGCATGAGGGTGTCGAGAAAACCCGAGTGCTGGTCATAGCCATAGCTTTCCCGACCGAGCGTGGTGGCAAGGTCGAAACGAAAGCCATCGATATTGAATTCATCGGCCCAGTGACGCAGTGAATCCAGAACCATCTGAATGACACGGGGATGCGCGAGATTGAATGTGTTTCCGCAGCCGGTGTCGTTGATGTAATGCCGTCCATCTCCCGGAGTGAGAAGGTAATAGCTGGCATTATCGAGGCCGCGATAACAGAGGGTGGGTCCGAGTTCATTGCCTTCGCAGGTGTGATTATACACCACGTCCATCACCACCTCTATGCCTGCGGCATGCAGGGCGCGGATGGCCGTGCGGAACTCTTCGGGACTTCCGCGTCCTACATAGCCCACATGAGGCGCGAAAAAGGCCAGCGTGTTGTAGCCCCAGTAGTTGGTGACGCCCCGTTCGATCAGAAACCTGTCCGTGACGAAGGCCTGCACGGGCAGAAGTTCGAGGGTGGTGATGCCCAGTCTGGTCAGATGCTCCAGGACGCATGGATGGGAAAGCGCCTGAAACGTGCCACGCAGCGGCTGGGGAATCTGCGGATGACGCATGGTCAGCCCCTTCAGGTGCGCCTCCATCACCACCACATCTTCCGCTGCGATTTCCGGACGCCGATCGTGCCGCCAGTGAACAAAGGGCTGGCTCACACGACATTTCGGCATCGCACCGGCACTGTCGCGACGGTCAAAGGACAGATCGGAACGTGGAGAATTAAGGCGATATCCGAAAAGGGCGTCCGTCCAGTGAATGTCGCCGGCGAGTTCCCGTGCATAAGGATCGATCAGCAGCTTGTGAGGATTGAAGCGGTGACCATTATGCGGATCATGGGGACCAAAGGCACGGTATCCATAGAGAAGGCCGGGTGAAGCTCCGGGGAGATAACCGTGCCAGACCTCATCCGTGTATTCCGGCAGTGCATGTCGGGCGATTTCGCGTCGTCCGTTAGGATCGAACAGGCAGAGATCGACGCGGGTCGCATTGGCCGAGAAGACCGCGAAATTGACGCCATAACCGTCATAGGTGGCACCGAGAGGGAATGGGTTGCCGGGAAGCAGGGTGTCGGGAGTAGCGTTCATCAGGAGACCGTACATGCGGGCGAGAGAATGATGACGGAAAGCGGCGGCAGAACGAGGTCCGCCGACCATGCGCAGTTGTGGGCCGGTTCGTCTCGTGCGACGACTCCCCCCCCATTTCCGACATTACTGCCTCCATAAATTTCAGCGTCAGTGTTGAGGATTTCATGCCAGTAACCCCCTGTAGGGAGTCCGACACGGTAGTCGTGGTGGACTACGGGCGTAGCGTTCCATATGACCACGACGGGAGGCCCATCGGTTGCAAACCGGCTCCACGCGAAAACCACGTTCGTCACGTCATCTCCAATGAGCCAGCAAAAGCCTTGGGGATCACAGTCCAGTTCGTGAAGGGCAGTGTGTGAGCGAAGAACGTGATTCAGGTCTCGCACAAGACGCTGAACCCCAGCTTTGAAGGGGTCGGAGAGCGTGGCCCAGTCGATCTCGCCATCATGGTTCCATTCCAGTGCTTGGGCGATCTCGCCTCCCATGAACAGCAGCTTCTTGCCCGGTTGGGTCCACATGAACGCGAAATAGGCCCGCAGATTGGCATGCTGCTGCCAGAAGTCTCCCGGCATGCGGGCAAGCAGCGATCCTTTTCCGTGCGTTACTTCATCATGGGAGAGCGGCAGGATGAATCGTTCAGAAAATCCATAGTGCATGCCGAAAAGAATTTCAGAGAGATGATAGCCCCGCCATAGTGGATCTCGCTGCACGAACTGGAGCGTGTCATGCATCCATCCCATGTTCCACTTGAAGGAAAAACCGAGGCCGCCCTCGCTGGTGGCGTGCGTGACACCGGGCCATGCCGTGGATTCCTCCGCAATCACCAGAACATCCGGGACGTGTCGGGCGAGTGTATCGGTCATTTCCCGGAGAAAGGACACGGCTTCGAGATTTTCCCGACCGCCGTGGACGTTGGGAAGCCAGTCTCCATCCTGACGGCTGTAATCGCGGTAGAGCATGGAGGCGACAGCGTCCACACGCAGGCCGTCCACATGAAAGCGCTCGCACCACATGAGGGCGCTGGAAATGAGGAAGGAGCGTACCTCGCAACGCCCGAAATTATAGATCAGCGTGTTCCAGTCACGGTGCATGCCTTCGCGGGGGTCTGCATGTTCAAACAGGGCTGTACCGTCGAAACAGGCCAGTCCGTGCACGTCATTGGGGAAATGTGCCGGAACCCAGTCGAGAATGACGCCAATCCCGGCCAGATGGCAGGCATTGATGAAAGCGGCGAAATCTTCGGGGGAGCCATGCCGGGCGGTGGGGGCGAATAATGCCAGTGACTGATAGCCCCATGAGCCGCCAAACGGATATTCCATGATTGGCAGAAGCTCGATATGGGTAAAACCGTTTTCCACGACATAAGGTATGAGGTCGCGTGTGAGATCCTGCCATGTCGCAATCCGATCCACGTTTCCCTGTGGACGTCGCCATGAGGGAGGATGAACTTCATAGATCGAAAGAGGAGCCTGTGCGGGAGCGTAGTGTTGCGCGCGCGCCGTCATCCACGCTTTGTCCGTCCACGCAAACGGTTTGTCGCTGGCAACGATGGATGCTGTGGCGGGTGGCAATTCGGTGCGGTGGGCGAAAGGATCGGCTTTCTGAGCAAGGATCGTGCCATCATGGGTCATGATCTCGAACTTGTAGCGAGCACCTGCTGCAAGACCGGGAAGGAAAAGTTCCCACACGCCTGCCGTATGCCGCAGCCGCATGGGATGACGCCGTCCATCCCAGATGTTGAAGTCACCGATCACCGAAACGCGGCGCGCATTCGGAGCCCAGACGGCGAACCGCACGCCCGCTATGTGGTCCAGGGTTGCCGGATGCGCGCCGAGAAGACGATCAGCGTGGAAATGACGTCCTTCCCCGAAGGCGACCAGTTCCTCTTCTGGTAGAAGAGAGCAAAAGGAATAGGGATCGCTGGTTTCCTCGGTGGCGTCTGCCCATGTGACGCGGAGGCGATAGGGGGCTCCCTTACGGATCGTGCCGATAAAGATGCCGGTATCGTCTACCTGTCGCATGGGCCGCTCAATGGGGCCTGAACGGGGGCGCTCCATGATCAGCCTGACACGGGCTGCATGAGGATAGAAAACGCGGATGATGTCGACAGCACCGTCGTTGTGACGGCCGAGGATGGCGAAGGGATCTGAGCAGCATCCAGTCAGAAGGTGGTCGATCTGTTCGGGAGGAAGAGTGAAGGTGCCGCTGGTGTCCCGTGTGGATGGCATTCCTGATCTCTCCTTTCACCGGTTTATCTTACGATCGGACAACGCGATGCGGTTCCCGTATTTCAGGCGCTTGTTCGTATGCTGGAAGGCTGGATACCCGGCTTTCTGGCAATCTGCCTTTTCTTGAGCGAGTGCGCTCCGTGCGGGCTGTCGAACCGAGGCGCGGAAGAGAAGCGCACGACTGAGGAGTCGGTGGGATCAACGATTTCAACTCCAGAAAGTTTCGAAAAGAGCCTGACATATTGAGAGGATTTTCCGTGCCATGAAACGTCCGTAGTGGCGCCGTTCCTCTGAAGGCGCATCCAGGCGCTACGGTTGTCCCGGAACAGATGGCGTGCCCGTCCGACAGCGTTGGCAAGCGAGGGGCCATCCACAGGCGAAAACAGAAAGCCCGTGGCCACGCCCTGACCGATTGCAGCCTCATTGGCGTCAACCACTGTATCGGCCAGGCCACCCACTCGTGAGACAATGGGGATGGCGCCATAGCGCAGCGCACAGAGTTGGGTCAGGCCGCAAGGCTCAAACCGGGAGGGCACGAGGAGGGCGTCCACCGCGGAGGGAAGGCGATGCCCTAGTTCCTCGCTGTAGCCGATGCGGCAGGCAAAGGCGCGTGGAAATCTCCTCTGGAGAGCGGAGAGAGTGTGATGGAGGCGCCGCTCTCCTTCGCCGACGACAATAATCTGTGTGTTACCGACCAGCAGGCGCTCCATGATGTCGGGCAAGAGATCCACGCCCTTCTGAGGCGTAAGGCGGCTGACCAGTCCGATGAGAAAGGCGTTGCGATCCTGCGGCAGCCCGAATTCAGCCTGCAAGGCGAGTTTGTTGAAGGGGCGGCTGATTGTGTCCCCTACAACATAAGGAAAATGGATGCAGGGATCACAGGCTGGATTCCAGACTTCCGTATCAATACCATTGAGAATGCCGCTCAACGTGTTGCTGCGTGTCCGCAGAAGCCCATCGAAGCCCATCCCCCATTCGTGTCCCTGTATTTCCTGCGCGTAGGTGGGAGAGACCGTGGTGATCCAGTCGCTGAAATACAGGCCTGCTTTCAGAAAGCTGAGATGGCCATAGAATTCGCAGCCATCCACGGAAGCGGCCTGCGGAGGAAGGCCAAGGGCAGGGATTTCGGAGAGTGGAAAGCTGCCGTGAAAAGCCAGATTATGAATGGTCTGGATAACGCGAGGACGACGGTTCATGCCATTTGCGCGGCAGATATCGTCTCCGTCATAATGAAGATAGGCAGCGGCCAAACCGGCCTGCCAGTCATGCAGTTGCATGATGTCGGGATGATAGCCGGTGATGTAACCCTGCGCGACGAAGGCGGCAGCGCGGGCAAGGGCTGCGAAACGCAGGCTGTTATCGTGCCAGTCGCCACCTTTGGATGTTACGTAGGGATTGCCAGGACGCTGGTAAAATTCCGGTATATCCAGCACCAGAAGGTCTCTGTCATCGATACGGCAGGTCCATAGGAGGGCTTCGTGCCCCAGCACATCCCCAAGCGGAATGGGTTGATGAGGCACCGACCTCATAGCGGCAAGCACGGCGGGATAGCCCGGCAGCAATGTCCGGGTTTCTACACCGTGAGGCGCGAGGGCTGCGGGAAGGGAGGCAATGACGTCACCCAGTCCACCGGTTTTCACGAACGGAAACATTTCCGATGCGACGGAAAGCACACGCAAAGGACGGGAAAGCGTCAGTGCCGCAGAAACCATCGTCTTGCCTCCCTAGGCCTGCATGTTCCTGGTTTTCGGCAGGGTCGTTGCGCAGAGCCTCGTATGCAGAAGAAACGATCTGAATCGGATGAATGTCAGTATTCACGGGAAAGTGATTTAGTGAATGAAAGACGCCCCGCATGGGCTCTGTTTTTGCGGGAGCGAATGCTTGCCCCGGGGCTATTCTGGATCATGAGAGGGGTTTCTGGTTCCCTCAGGTTGGATGTGTCGCGATAGATCTCTTCATTCATGTCCAAGGCACTGAAGGGGATGCCGGTTGTGCCTGCGGCCCTATGTGGGCGAGATCGCCAGCAGCACGACTTTCCAAGGAAACGGACGCAAATCTTCAGCGTATGTAATGGGATGAAGCGCCCAAAACCGGCATCCATTTGTGGTGAAGGATTTCTTTGTCGACGTCTGCGGTCGAGTGTCTGTTGCTGAAAGGAGATGGGTTTTATCCCATGAAGAACATATCACGATTTGTCTTTGCCTGTTCTAGTATAATTCTCATAGTTCTGGCATTCATTCTTATAGGGTTCGGTGTTTTCGATCTTTTTGAAACGATGGGACGTTCCTGGCATAATGGCCGGAATACGGTTCTTGTTGCGATCAGTTATGTGGTGATCGCTATCGCCATATTCGATGTGGCAAAATACTTTATTGAGGAAGAAGTTATCCGGTCTGTGGAAAAGCAGGGGATCGGGGAAGCAAGGACAAGTCTCACAAAATTCATTACGACGATCATTATTGCCGTTTTTGTTGAAGGATTGGTAGGAGTATTTGAGGCCGGGAATAAAGAACCGCAGGACGTGATGTATCCGGCTTCCCTTCTTGTGGTGGCGACATTTATCGTTCTGGTTCTGGGTGTTTATCAGCGCCTCAGCGTTGTAGCTGAAAAAGAGACCCAGAAATAATCTCTTTCTTCCGGGATGGTATGAGTTTCCTGACAATCCGGTGGCCGAAAGTGAGGAGTCTTCTGCTGCCCTGAAACTGGCTCATGACCTATTGCGTCATGAGCCAGAGATGCTCACGGAATTGCGTTTTGCCAGCAGGCCTGTGTTTTCGGTTTACTTCCTAAGTAACTAACGAGTTATATACATTTGGAAGCGAACCTGAAGTCATGACAAAAGTCAGAACAGCGGCAGAAGCCGTGCGTCTCATCCCGAATGGAGCCACAGTCGCCGTCAATTCGTCCTCCGGCCTGCTTTGCCCGGATGCCGTGCTGGAGGCGCTTGGTCAGCGTTTCGCGGAAGAGGGAGCACCGGCAAGACTAACAACGATCCATCCTATCGCTGCTGGCGACATGTTCGGTACCAAAGGAGTCGATCATCTCGCCAGGCCCGGCATGATTTCGCGTATCATCGGTGGCTCCTACCCCTCAGGGCCCAGCAACGCTGAACCGCCTCTCATCTGGCAGCGTATTCTGGGGGAGGAACTTGCGGCTTATAATGTGCCCGCGGGCATCGTCTTCGACATGCTGAGGGAAGGAGCCGCGAGACGACCCGGGGTGCTGACAAAGGTCGGGCTTGATACATTTGCCGATCCCCGACGCGACGGATGCGCCATGAATGAAACGGCCCGGTTGAGTCCGCTTGTCCGCACCATGCAGTTCGAAGGCGAAGAGTGGCTGTATTTTCCGGCTCTCTGTCCTGATGTGGCGATCATCCGGGCGACCACCGCAGATGAAAAGGGCAATCTCACCTTTGAGCAGGAGGGCGCAACGCTTGGCGCCATGGAGATGGCGCTGGCGGCCCACAACAATGGAGGGCTCGTTATTGCGCAGGTGAAGCGGGTGACCGCACAGGGCACGCTGAAACCGCACGATGTCAGGGTTCCGGGCATTCTGGTTGATGTGGTGGTCGAAGCGCCGGAGCAGCTGCAGACGACAGCAACCGCTTATGATCCGACTATTTCCGGAGAGATTTTCCGACCTCTCTCCACGTTCGATATTCCCGATTTCAATCCTTCGAAGGTCATGGCGCGGCGCGTGGCACAGGAATTGCGGAATGGGTGGGCTGTCAATATCGGTTTTGGTATTTCAGCCAATGTTCCGCGTATTTTGCTTGAGGAAGGCCAGCACGGCACCGTGACGTGGGTGATCGAGCAGGGGGCAGTGGGGGGGATTCCCCTTCTGGATTTCAAGTTCGGCTGCGCGAGTAACGCGGAAGCCTTTGTGGCTGCCCCTCATCAGTTTTCCTATTTCCAGGCCGGGGGATTTGATTGCTCCCTTCTGTCGTTTCTTGAAATCGGACAGGATGGTTCAGTGAATGTCAGCCGTCTTGCGGCCACGCCGCACCGAACTGCGGGAGCCGGAGGCTTCGTTGATATTACGTCGCGCGCAAAGCGGATTATCTTTTCAGGCAACTTCAACGCTGGGGCTAAAATGCACATCGAAGATGGCAGGCTGGTCATCGACCGGGAGGGAAAGATTGCCAAGATTGTACCTGAAGTTTCGCAGGTCAGTTTTTCCGGACGAAAAGCAACGGAGAACAGGCAGGACATTACTTACGTTACGGAAAGATGCGTCCTCCGTCTTTTGGAGGGTCAGTTGATTGTAACTGAAATAGCGCCGGGAGTTGACCTTGAGCGCGATATCCTAAAGCAAGCGAGCGCCACGTTGCGGGTCGCACCGGATCTCAAGGAAATGGATGCAGCACTCTTCCGCGATGAGCCGATGGGGCTTGTCCTGTGAAGTGATACATTGGTGTGAAAATTGATTGGTTCTCCCAGAAAATTACCATAGCATGATGACAGGCGTTCATCCGAACCGGTTTCTGCTCTCATAACATCGCGGGCGCAGCAAAATGGTGCGAATGAACGCCTGTCGCCATAGTGGCGCTTCACGAGAAGAAATTCTCTGTAAAAATTATGATTATTTCTAGTGATATCCAATATATATCGAATGAAGGGAAAGGCTTTCAGCTTTCCATCCGCCATATAACTGATATGCTAGAATACATTTAATTTTAAAGTTATATTTCGATATTCATTTATCTATAGCGTTATTCTGGGCGAGTGATTTTTTATACCGAAAAATATAAAATATTTTATTTAGATTGTGTGTTGTGATTTTATAAGAAATGCCAATTCTTAAAAATTGTTGATAACCATCTTGTTACTTGCTTCTTATCGCGCTAATTTCCTTAAGCATAATTGCAAACACGCAAGATGAACTAAACAACGGATTGTTGAAGGTAGGAGATTTCATGAAAAAATCATCGGGAACTCCTAAGCTGCTCGCCAGTGTCATCTCGAAAAAAACAGAGGGAGGAAACCATTCACCGCCCCGTATTCGAGACGCGGAAACAACTCAAAAGCGCATTTTAGCGGCTGCGAAGAGAGAGTTTGCCATGAACGGACTCTCCGGTGCTCGGGTTGATATCATTGCCGACAAAGCAGATGCCAACAAACGTATGATCTATCATTATTTCGGCAGTAAAGAAGCTCTGTTTACCCGAACTCTTGAAGATGCCTATATGGAATTATATATTGCAGAGCAGTCATTGCAACTCGATCATCTTGGGCCGGTATCTGCTCTGGAATCGCTGGTCAGATTTACCTGGAACTATTATCTGGAAAATCCTGAATTTCTGAGCCTTGTTAATAGTGCTAATCTTCATAAGGCGGCTCATCTTCAGAATTCAAAAGTTATGTCAGCAATCAACAGAAACCGCGCTCATATGATGGAATTTCTTCTGAAAAGAGGAGAGGATTCTGGTGTGTTCCGTTCTGGTGTCGATGCTATGCAGTTAAATATTACGATAGCTGCGATAGGATATTATTACCTCACAAATAGATTTACGGGATCTATCATATTTGAATGCAATTTTATGGCACCCAAAATGCTCAAGAAAAGGATTGATTTCAATATAGATACAATAAAAAGAATTATTTGCATTGAATGATGTATGTAGTCAATTGTTTTTTGGATTCACTCAAAGCTTCCACTCACTTTAATTTTTAGGCCCATGTAATTTCCTTCAAGGAGCGGCTAGAATTTTATCTAGGGCGTGTCGTCAGTTAATTCCGATGATGGCGGAGGCGAGTTGCACGGCAGCGAGAAAGGTTGACTTCAGCTTGTCGTAGCGTGTTGCGATGCCTCTGAAATGCTTCA
>NZ_WOSY01000009.1 GCF_011516755.1 Acetobacter conturbans
AAATGGGCAATAAGACGATACGCCGCCGCCAGATCCTCACGCAGAGACCGCTCATCCTGAAGTCCACCGGTATAATCAGACATCACTCACTCCAAAAATAATAATGCCCAATGACAGCAAAACAGAAGAAGACGATCCGCTAAATCCGATAGAAAACAGACGGCATTAAGAAAACATATCGACTCGTCTTGTTTAATGAGAAAGTCCAAGAAAAGCTCTTACAGCCGGAAGAGCAGGCTTGCCGTCGAGAGTGGTTACCTGATCGAGCCAGGGCTCCAGATTTTCCGGATGAGCCTTGAGCCAGACAAGAGCCGCAGCTTTTGGTGCTTCATGCTTATCCCGGATTTCTCCCATAAGAGTGTTTTCGGCAGAAATAGAGAAATGCAGCTGCTCGAAAAGTCGCACTACATTCGGACATTCGCTCTCATATCCTTTACGAACAACCGTATGCACAACAGATCCATTATCTGCACCGAATATTGAGGAACCACCGCTCAGATAATGCATTGCAAATCGCTCATTCATCGGATGCGGCTCCCAACCAAGGAAGACAACCGGCTTGTGTTGCCTGATCATACGATCAACCGTACCCAGCATTCCCTGTTCGCTGCTTTCTACAAGGTGGAACTGAGAAAGTCCGAAAAGATCATGCTTGATCGCATTCAGCGTGAGCAGATTTCCGGCATTACCCGATTCAAGTCCGTAGATCTTGTTATCAAGTCTTGGTCCCCATTTTTTCAGATCCTCAAAACTCTGCAAGCCCTCTTTCCAAGTGTACTCCGGAACAGCAAACGTGAAATGACCACCGGAAAGATTGACTGCAATCTGCTTTACCGAACCATCTGCAAGAAAAGGCTGAATGGTTCCCATGCCAGCAGGATCCCAGTTGCCCAGAAAGACGTCAATCTTGTTATTGCGCATTGATACATAGGCCATGGCGATACTGAGGAGTGGAATTTCAGTTTTATACCCCATTCCTTCGAGAATTGTCGCAGAAATACCATTGGCTGCAGCGTTATCTGACCACCCTGCTTCTGCAATACGCACGGTGGAACAGGATCTCGGCTCATCTGCTCTTCCCGGAAAGGTTGTTGCGCAGAGAATAAAAGCAGCCATAACAAAAGAAATGACTCCTCTTATGCATAGATTGATATTTTCAACGTTTCTCTTATGCAATTCTCTGATCATATTCCATTCCGATGGATACAGGTGATAGCCGGGTCGTCCCTTGATCTCTATAAGTCGGCATTCCAGACCGGTTTGCAACTCATATCATTTTTACAAAGAAATGAGTTTTCATGAAACAATCGTATCTGTTTGATCAAACAGAACGACGGATTCCTATGCTGCGGCCTGCGGCTTCCGGAGTAGGTTGTTCAGCCTGAAGTGCTTTGGTCTGTTCGATCCTGATTTGGATTGCATTCGGAATCTGAGAGCTTTTTCCTTTCACGGAATCAACATGCAGCAACATATGCTCGGCTGTGGCGATCGGATCATCTGATCCCTGCACCGTCATGGTATGAAAGAGATGAAGTCTCTTGGCGTCGCTATCCAGAATGCGGCTTCGCACTTCCAGCGTCATACCGGCGTAGGCTTGACCAAGATGCCGTATGTGCGTCTCGACTGTGTAAAAGCTGTAGCCAGATCTTACGTAATCTTCATCCGCGCCGATCAGAGACAGAACGCCGTCAGTCGCTTCCCCAAACACCTGAAGGTAACGGTGTTCGGTCATATGGCCGTTATAGTCTATCCATTCAGGAGAAACACCTCCCTTCCAGCTGACAAAAGAAGACTCAGCTTCAACTGCATTCGCTGTTTCTTCTTTGTGCAAGCGGGATGAAAATGCGTTCAGGGTCGCTCCCGAGGCATATCCTTTTGTCCCCACGGATGACAGGGCGCGGATCACCTTGACCAGCGCCTCGTCGCGAAGAATCTCAAGATCTCTCACCGCGACACCAGCAGCTTGCTCATCCGACTGGGTCGCGATGCGATCTGCCAGTTCGTCCGTCAGTTCCGGCGCTATCAGCTTTGTCCACGGCAGCTTGAGGGCGGGACCGAACTGACCCAGAAAATGACGCATGCCGGCATCGCCACCGGCAAGCCTGTATGTCAGGAAAGTGCCCATGAACGACCAGCGGAGACCGGCCCCGTATCGGATCGCGTCATCCAACTCGGAAGTCGTGGCAACTCCCTCTTCGATCAGCCACAATCCTTCACGCCAAAGCGCTTCCAGAAGACGATCAGCGATGAAACCATCGACTTCCTTGCGAACATGCAGCACCTGCATGCCTATGGAACTGTAAAATGCCGCGGCAGTTTCCTTCGTCGCCGCAGATGTGAGGTCACCACCACAGACTTCAACAAGAGGCAGAAGATAAACGGGATTGAAAGGATGCCCCACGACGAAGCGTTCCGGATGTTTCAGCCCGGACTGTAGCCGGGAAGGAAGCAACCCCGAAGTGGATGAGCCTATGATGACATGCGGCGGGAGAACAGCATCCACTGCGGCGAGAACGTTGCGTTTGAGATCCTCAGTCTCCGGCAGGCTCTCCTGCACGAAGTCCACATCCTGCACCGCAGCCTCTATGGAATCGACGAAACTCAGCGTTCCTTCTTTGGGAAGCACTCCCGGCATGAGGGCTGCCCATGCGGTCCGCGCCATGTCCAGAATGTTTTTGGCGCGGGCTTTCGAATCCCCCGAAGGATCGTAAATTACGGCGTCAATCCCGTTGAGCACGAAGCGCGCTGCCCATCCGGCACCGATCACACCGCTTCCGATCAGCGCCGCCCGTTTCACGGCAGGTTTTTCAATGCTCATGGCTCAGCCCTGCTTGCGGAGTTTGAGAAGATCACGAACCGTCGGCGGCCCCATGATCTCGACATTCATGGCCGTGAGAATGGTTGCCGCACGTCCGACAAGTTCGGCATTTGTCGCCAGCTTTCCTCGCGACAGATAGAGATTGTCTTCCAGCCCGACACGCACATTACTGCCGATCATCGGCGCCACACCAACATAGGGTAACTGGAAACGACCGAGGGAAAACATACTGTAGACCGAGTCCGGCGGCATCTGGGCCACCATCGCCTGCAAGGTCAGCAGATCGTTCGGAGCCCCGTATGGAACCCCCATGCACAGCTGGATCATCAGCGGATGATCCAAAAGGCCTTCTTTCAGCAACTGTTTCACAAAGACCAGATGGCCCGTGTCGAAGACTTCCAGTTCGGGACGCACACCAAGGGCCTGCACCTGGCGCGCCATTTCCCTGAGCATAGAGGGTGTGTTCACCATGACGTAATCGCCGAGCGAAAAGTTCATTGTGCCACAATCAAGTGTGCAGATTTCCGGCAGCAGTTCAGCGACATGCATGAGACGCTCTGTCGGCCCCACCATGTCCGTGTATTCCGCCACGGGGGGGAGAGGAGACTCGCCCGAACTGAGCACAAGATCGCCGCCCATGCCTGCCGTCAGGTTGATGATGACATCCGTATCGGCGTCACGGATCCGCTCAACGACTTCCCGGTAATAGGCTACATCGCGCGCGGCTTGTCCGGTTTCCGGGTTGCGGACGTGAATATGCGCGATCGCGGCACCGGCTTTGGCGGCAGCAATGGCGGATTCGGCAATATCCTTTGGAGTGACCGGAACATTCGGGTGACCGGAAACCGTGTCGCCGGCTCCCGTTACTGCGCAGGTAATGAACAGGCTTGATTTCATGGAGCAAATCATCCGGTGTGAAAGGCAGTGCGCTTCCCTGATCCCTCAGGGAGAGGCTCAGGTTCCGTTTCTGACTGTGCGCCCTGAATCGAATCGCGAAGTATTAATTCGTGCCGTTTCCGTATCGAATCTGGTCCTCTATTATGCCCTCATGACGTGTCGTATCGGTTTTCTGCTCGTTCCCCGTTTTTCCGCGCTGGGCTTCCTGTGCGCGGCGGAACCCTTGCGTGTTGCCAATCGTCTTGCCGGACAGTCTCTGTATGAATGGAAAGTCATTTCACAGGACGGAACGGCCGTTCCCGCTTCGAACGGCATGCTGATGGCGGCGGACGGATCTCTGTCGGATATTGTGTCTGACCAGACCTTTCCGCTGGACTGGCTGATCGTGTGTTCCGGGTTTTCACCACTGAACGGCTTCCCTCGCTCTTCCGACCCGATCATCCGGCGGTTGGCCGGTGCGGGTGTCCAGATGGGCGGACTTGATACAGGCGCCTTCCTTCTTGCCCGAGCCGGTCTGGGGCAGGACATCCGGATGACAATGCACTGGGAAGCCCTGCCAGCCTTTGCAGAGGCGTTTCCCTGTATGCAGGCATCCTCCGAGTTGTTTGAAGATTTCGGAACCATTTTTACCTGTGCTGGTGGCACGGCGTCGATCGATCTGATGCTCAATCGCATCAGCCGCCTGAAAGGAACGGCTTTTGCGCGACGCGTTTCAGAGCAGTTCATCCACACAACGATCAGACATGCCGCCGCCGCACAGAAACTTCCTTTAAAAAGCGGACACGCTTCGCATAACCGCATACTGGTCCGCGCCATCACCATGATGGAAAGCATTACCGATCGCCGGATTACAATTGAAGAACTGACGCGCACCGCGCTGTGTTCCGCCCGTCATCTGGAACGTCTGTTCCATGCTCATTTCGGATGGGGTGTCAGCCAGCATCACCGGAAGATCAGGCTTGCACGGGCACGCACCATGTTGCGGGAAACGGACATGGCCATTGCCGATATTGCCATTGCCTGCGGTTTTGAGAGCCGCACCAATTTCTCGAGGGCCTATGGCGTGGAATTCAGTCGCCCTCCCACACATGACCGCACAGAGCCGGATGGATTCAAATCCAGTCCTCGCTGACTGTCGCCCCGCCCTCGTTCTGTGCCTGCGATCAGTCCACCCGCGTCACGCCGGTGAGTTCCTGCCAGCTTCGGTCCACCTGTTCCGCGTACCGTCTCAGGACATATCTTTCACTCAGAAGTCCGACCACATGGCCGCTGCGTTCGTCATCAAGGACGGCAAGGGCCGGAAGTTTGGCCGCCTGAAATCGTTTGAGCGCCTCCCGGCATGGGATGCAGGGAGTCAGTGTATCGAAGCGCCCGCGTGCGAGGTTCGCAACGGGACTTCCTTCATCCAGACCTGATTCATGCAAAGTTCCGGAATCGATGATCCCCGCGTACGCGCCTTTTCGATCAGTCAGAACGATATGGCGTGGTGAAAAATCCGGATAGCGCTTGCGTGCTTCTCCGACTGTCGCATCGGCGGGAAGGAATGCAGGATCGCGCTGCATAAGCCGTTCGGTCGTCAGGGACCGCACACGCCCCACATCCAGCGGAGAGCGAATACGCTCGCCTCTGAGATGGAAGCGCCATGTTGTAAACGAATATCCGAAAAGCCACCGTGTGGTCTGGGCAGAAACAATGCCACTCGTAAGGATGGCCACCAGAACAGGCAGACTTCCCGTCGTCTCTATCGTCAGAAAGATCATGGTGAACGGGCCACCGACCACGGCCACCGCAAAGGCGCACATGCCTGCGACGCCATAAAGCACACCGTCGGACACGGGGATATGCACCTGAAGCAGCAGGTCGTACCACAGATTGCCACACAGAACCCCGAGCAGAAGGGATGCGAAAAAGAGACCGCCCCTGAATCCCGCACCGATGGAGATGGAGGAGGCACATGCCTTCAGCAGGATAAGCAGGGCGGCCTCCCGCAGGGGAAGGCCATGTTGCAGGATATGATATGTCGCGCTGTGACCAGAAGAAAGAACGACCGGGGAAGCCAGCGCCAGCGCACCGACCATTCCCCCTCCGACCGCCAGCCTCGCAAAAGAGGGGAACGCCCATTTTCGGAAAAGGGATTCGGTGAACGCGACCCCCTTCATGACGCAGATGGCGGTCAACGACGCGAAAAAACCGAGACAGATGATTGCAACATAATCCGTGAACGAGAGATGGATTTTCGGAAAATCATCGATCAGGACATCGCTGCCCAGCACCAGTCTGGCGATGCAGGCGGAGGAAAGCGCGGCCACGGTCAGCGGCACGGCCATGGATAAGGTGTACGCTCCCATCACCAGTTCCAGAGCGTAGAATATTCCGGTCAAGGGCGCATCGAAAGCGGCCGCTATCGCTCCGGCGGCTCCACACCCCACGAGCATCCGCAAATATGACCGATTCACACGCAGCATCTGACCGAGCCGGCTGGCCAGCGCGGAACAGATCTGGACAAACCCCGCCTCCAGTCCGAGAGAAGCGCCTGCTCCATTGGAAATCAGCGTCTGGCCGCCGATATAGAACGAATCCCGGACCGACATGCGGCCTCCGTGAAGCGCATTCGCCTCCACGGGATCGACGATTTTCGTGTGAACATACCGGGCGAATATCATCCCGAAGAGGGCAAGAAGAAGCCCTCCGACAAGCGGGACCGATGCCTGTACCACCGTTATTTTCGGGACCCCGGACAGATGCCCGAAACCCGCCCCGCCGAAGAACAGTCCCTCATGCATGTAATACACGCACGTCTTGATCAAAACGACAGAAAGACCCGAAAAAACACCAATCAGCATGGCAATAATGATGATGAAAGATGGCTTGAGACGCAGGTATCTTCCCACCAGCGATATCGTGTGACGTCTTTTGACCCGGTTACCTGTCATCTCTGTCTCTGGACACTCCGTGCGGCACGGAACGTCATGCTGACCTGCGGGGCCGGAACGCACCAGATGCCGGGATGAAACCGGTGCGCCGGTCATCCTTTGGGCCAGAGTCCCGACAAAGGAGCAACAGATTTGAACAGACTTCCATGCCGCCCCCTTCCTACGAAGCCTCGAACGCAACCATCATAGACCGTCGGGGGATATTTTTTAAGGTGAGACTGTCGGGAAGCGTGCCCGTTTCTCCAAATCTTCAAGATCCATGTGGCTCCGGATATACATGGAAGCGGCATCGCGGACAGGCTGATGGTCCCATGATGTCCTGACCCCTGTCTCAAGCGCCCCGTTGACGAGATGACGTTCGGCCTGACTCAGCCTGATGGCGTCGGTCAGTTTCGCAACATCCCAGCGCGCGTGGATCTCCTCACGAAACGCCCTGACCCGATCCGCGCAGGCCGGTTCCGCCGCAAGGTTGTGGAGTTCGTCCGGATCATCCTTCAGATTGTAATACTGATCCGGATCTATCGGGCAATAAATGAATTTCTCATCGCCGCGCCGGATCATCAGGACAGGAGCCAGCGCGCCTTCGGCTGTGTATTCGCCAAGCACTTCGTCATGACCCTGCTGTCCCGAACAGAATGGGACAAGGGAATGACCATCCACAGCGAGAAGCTCTGGCGCGGATGCTCCCGCCAGATCCGCCAGCGTCGGAAGGATGTCCACCAGAGACACGCATTCACTCACACGGTGAGGAGAGAAAGCCTTGGGCCAGCTTACCATCAGTGGAATATGGCTTGAGCCTTCGAAGAACGACATCTTGTACCACATGCCCCGCTCGCCGAGCATTTCTCCATGATCGGCGAGCAGGATGACCACTGTATTGTCATCGAAACCGGTCTGTTTCAGCGTCTCCATCAGGACACCGACATTGTCGTCCACAAATGAGCAGGCGCCGTAATAGGCCCGCCGCGCGGCGCGAACCTGCTCTTCCGTTACAGGTTGCAGATCCATGCCGTTGACGTGGCGCAGGCGCTGGGAATGCGGATCGCGTTCGGACTCGGGGAGCGATGGCACGCGCGGCATGTCGATGTCTTCGTCCGTATACCGGCTCCACCACGGGTCAGGGATGGTGAACGGGTCATGCGGATGCGTCAGCGAGACGACCATGGCGAACGGACGATGACCGGGGTCGCGCGCCATGTCGAAAAGCTTCTGCCGGGCCGAGAACACGACTTCCTCATCGAAATCGATCTGGTTGGTGCGAATGCACCACCCGGCCTCCGTCACCGAATTCATGGTGTGGTACCATTCGAGTCGCTCCCCGAAATTGGACCAGTCCGGCGTCCAGTTGTAGTCCGCCGGGTAAATGTCGGTCGTCAGGCGCGTTTCAAAACCATGCAGTTGGTCGGGGCCGCAGAAATGCATCTTTCCGGTCAGGATGGTCTCATAGCCGGCCAGACGCAGATAATGCGCGAAAGTCGGGGTCCGCGAAGGGAACTCGGCTGCGTTGTCGAACGCGCCTGTATGGGATGCCAGCCGTCCCGACATGAAGACCGAACGGGACGGAGCACAGAGCGGCATGTTGCAGTAGGCATTTTCGAAGATGACGGAGCGTTCGGCCAGCGCATTCAGGTGGGGGGTTTTCGCCACCCTGTTGCCGTAAGCGGGGAGCGCCCGGGCCGTCAACTGGTCCGCCATCAGTATAAGGATGTTAGGCTGCTTCGTCATGACCGTGTCTTCTCCGCATGATGAATCCGCCGTCGATTTTCTATCGATATGCCCGAAAACGTTTCGCCATGACTGCAATTATCTCGCCGACCGCCACGAGTGATTCACCCGTGGCTTCAGGGGCCGTCACGTTCGAAATCGACCGTAGATCAGATCGATATCGTATCATTGTGATGGCCGTCCCATAGAATGCGGCCGCCAGAGCGTTGCATGGAAGCGTCCGACGGTCTCCATCGGCTCACCCGTCATCATTCGGCATGGCAGGAGAAACAGTCGCCGCTCAGCTCGTACGCGAAAACACGCCCGCGCGGGCCAGCCGCCAGAGTACGGCGGGCGCGCACAGGATCGGATGCCGCTCGGCAAACGGTGTAAGCGGCACAATGACACCGCTGTGCCTCTGGATCTTCCAGACCAGATACCGCGCTCCTCCCGCAAACGTGAACGCCGCCTTGACGAGACGCGCCACATTCAGGGGGCGACCAAGGCGGCCCAGCATCGCCCAGCGTCGCAGGGCAACCGCCCGTTCTGCGGCAGGAATCTCGGGAGCGATTTTACCATCCGGCAACACCGACGCCTCGACCCCGCCTGCTACCCAGGATGCGGTCAGGAGACGGGCGAAACGACCTTCCTCACCCTCCAGAAGATTACGCGAACGGCCACTTTTCTCCACCCGCAGTTCCACGGCATAGGTCTTGCGGAACAGCGCCTCCCAGTATTGTTCCGGCGCTGCCTGCTTCGGTCCCAGTTCCGCCGCCCAGCGTGCCGCAGTGCCTACGGCTCGGATGACGCAGCGCAGAATGTCGTCCGCTGCATCGGCGTCCCGCACCCAGACCAGCCGCACCGGCTGGGAAAACCGCGACCAGATGGTCGTATCCCGGCTTTCCGGCCGTGTCAGGCGACGGAACTGCGCGAGGCTGAGGATTGCGACCTTGGCCCGCAGCGTCCGTCCGTCCACATGCTGCTCGTGATATTCGACATTGGGCGGCAACAGGGCGTTGGCCATCCGCGCCAGCCAGCCGCGCGGCCAGTCTGCCTGCCGCTCCACGATCACATAGAAATCGAGAACACCTTCTGACAGCGTGTCCGCGCTGGCATCGCCCTTCGTGACGGCCCGCACCAGAGAGCCATAGAAAAGTACCCCGACCGGACGGGTCTCGCCCACCATCCGTTCGACGAACTGCGTGATGAGGGGGGGAACCGGGCCCGTCAGTTCCTCGACGACCGTGTGCGCGACCACCCCGGCCGCACGGCTGGCGGCCAGATCCCGGGCCTTTCTAGCTTTCTTCAGCACCGGATGAAGGCCATGCGCGGCCCCTCTTTCAGATACAGGACACCCTCCGGCCCGGGGTCCAGCTCTTCGCCATCCATCACAAGCTGGTCTTGCGTTTCAATCCGGATCGAAGCCGCCATCCCGCTGCGATAGGCCTTCGATACCCGCAACCGGCCGGAAATGCGTCCCCGGAGCACCGACAGCAGGCCGCGCGCGAGCCCCGGCGGGTTGCCGGTGATGTCGAGATAGATCAGCCCTCCGCGCGGCGCGTCATCCAGCCAGAAAGGCCATACCCCACGGGAAAGCTGATGCAGGCCGGTGCAGAGAAACAGGAAGCGTGCATGGGAATCCGGCGGATCGTTATCCACCGTCACGGTCATGCGGGAGCCCCCCATCCAGCTATGGCGTGTTTCTTTCCGTAGAAACAGACGCAAGCCCCACAGCAGGGTGGCGAAGATCGCGGCATCATGGGAATACCGCTCCAGAATAGCTGGGTTGTGGGCCAGTTCGATGGCGCGGGTGAAGGCCGCCAGCCCGCAGAACATGCCCGCCACGGGCAGCCGGTCCGGGTCGGGCCATGAGGCGACCACCGGCTGACGCCAGGACACGTCATCCAGCAGGGTCCCTGTCCGTGCGCGATGACTCAGCGCCGACAGGGCCGGCATGCCGCGCAGGGTGCAGCCGACATCGTTTGCAATCAGGTTGGTATTTCCCGAAGGAAATACGGACAGGGCCGGCAGATGATCAGCGGGATAGAATTCAAGCACGGCGCTGATCACGTCGCTGACCGTGCCGTCCCCGCCATTCACGGCGATCACGCGCACATCCTGACGGGCCAGTTCGGCAACGGCCGGGCGGAGAGCATCATGACTCGCCGGACAGACAAAGAGCGAACCCAGCGCCTTGCGCGCCTCGGCGACAAACCGGCCATCGTCCCGCACATTGCGACGACTTCGCGGATTATGAATCAGGGCAACTCGTGCAGGCAATGCGTGATCCGCTCTCTCGACGCGACCGCTTGAAACGGCCCATTCCCGACAAGCGGCGTCCTATAGACGGCCACCGCGGAGTTGTCACATTTCCGGGGCGCTCCCACGCGTTCGTAACAACCGTGCCTAAATAATTGAAGGGACCTCCCCTTGATCGGCCGCGCGGTTTGATGGATCGATGCACTGAATGGGAGCATTCCGACAATCGGATGCTCTGATCTTTATCAACGCGTCTGCTCAGGCAGGTCAGGAAACAGCGCCATTGTCAGCCGTTCTGGCACATCTGTCCGATCCGCATCTGCCGCTCGAAGGCCTGCCGACGCCCAGTGAACTGATGAACAAACGCGCCATCAGTCTCCTGTCATGGCTCGGCAACCGTCGCCGTATCCATCAGTCGCGTCCCCTCGCCGCTGTCATGCGCGACATCGTGGCGCACCAGCCCGATGCGCTCGCCATCGCCGGGGACCTGACCAATCTCGGCACGCGGGCCGAATGCCTGACGGCCGCCCGCTGGCTGCGCCACACCGGTTTTCCGCGTCTGGTCATTCCCGGCAACCACGACATGCTTGTGGCAGCTCCATGGGAAGACGGGCCAGGCCTCTGGGGCATCGAAGGCGGCCTGACGGATCCGGACACCCCGAGGGTGCTGAGAGTCGGCGATGTAGCGCTGATCGGCATCAACTCCGGCATCCCCACACTGCCTTTCTTTGCGTCCGGCTGCGTCAGTGAAGCCCAGCAGGACAAGCTGGCCACGATCCTGCGCGCCACCGGGCGAGAGGGTCTGTGCCGGATCGTGATGATCCACCATCCGCCCCGCAAGGATATGGTCCTGTGGCACAAGGCGCTGCGGCATGCTGACCATTTCGCGCAGACTGTCCGCCGGGCCGGAGCGGAAATGGTCCTGCATGGTCACTCCCATCAGGGCACGGTCAGCACGTTGCCCGGCTGCGACATTCCGGTCATCGGCGTGACTTCGGCCTCCCATCGCCCCGGTCATCGGCTCGACCGGGCAGCCGGATGGAACCGCATCACCGTCGAGAAGGCCGATGCCGCCACCGCATGGACCCTGACGGTGGAAGCGCGTCGCCTTTCCCCCGACGGACGGCTGCATACATTCCGCACCTGGCGCTTCGACCGCCCCGTAACCGGTGCCGCCAACGCTTTCGGAGAGCCAGCTCCGTGACGACCACGCCGCCGACCGACCATTACAGGCCCCCACTGGCCCGCCTGCCTTCGTGGCTGCGTCCGAGCACGCTGGACATTTATCTGCTTGCCCAGACCATTCCGCCGTTTCTCATCGCCATCTCCGTCGTCCTGATTGCGCTCCTCCTTGAGCGGCTGCTCGTTCTGCTGAACATCCTCGCCTCCGAAGCGAGTCCTTTTTTCACGCTGATCAAGCTGCTGGCTGACCTGATGCCGCACTATCTGGGGCTGGCCATGCCGGCGGCTCTGTGCGTGTCGGTTTTCACCGTCATCCGACGCATGAGCGAAGGCGACGAGATCGACGCTCTGATGAGCAGCGGCATTTCCCTCGCCCGCATCAGCAGACCGTTCGCCCTCACGGGTGCGGTGATCGGCCTGCTGTCCGTGCTGCTTTACGGCTTCATCCAGCCCCATGCGCGCTACCAGTTCCGCGAAGGTTTCTATTTCGCCAGCCACGCCGGATGGGCGCCTGTCCTGCAGTCGGGCATGTTCGCCGTGCCGTCCTCGAAACTGATGCTGACAGCCGATCACGTCGATCAGGCCGGCTCGCATCTCCGGGGCGTCTTCATCCGCGACCTGAGTGATGACAGGGAGCGCGACATCACGGCGGAACATGGCACGCTGCGGACCGATGCGGCCAATGGAGAGGTGCAGATCGAGCTGTTCAATGGTTCGATCCTGACAACGAGGCCCAACGTACAGGCCACCGTCACGACATTCGACCATGCGATACGGCTTATCAGCCGCACCCAGACGACCTCGTTCCGGCGGCGCGGAGACGACGAACGGGAACTGACGTCCCGGGAGCTGGCCCGCAAGATCAAGGCTGTCAGGAAAAACCACCTCATCGAACCGACAGCGGAACCTGACACGGATGCCTCCCCGGCCTTCGGGAGCGATTCAGACGGCGATATCTCACTGCCCAGCCTGCGTGCGGAATTTCACTTCCGTCTGGCCCGCAGCCTGTCCATCCCCTTCATCCCCATTCTGGCCGTAGCGCTGGCCGTCATAGGGAAACGCAAGCGCGGAAGCGCCGGGCTTGCACTCGCGGTGCTCGTGCTGGTCACCTATGACCATATCCTGCAACTCGGCGAGAGTCTGGTGGCCAACGGCAAGGCCACACCCCTGCTGGTCATCTGGCTGCCGTCTCTGGTGTTCTGCATCACCTGCACCCTTCTGCTGCTGTTTCGCGCCCAGATCCTGCCGATCCGGCGGGTGCGCCCGCTCGCACCGCGCAGCGCACCCCTTCCGGGAAATGCAGCATGACCGCCCCTGCCATTTCTCATGGCCCCCGCAGAGTCCTGCTCTGCTATTTTTCCAAATCCCTGTTTTCGCGGACGGCGATGTGCTGCGGCATCCTCATCGCGCTGATGGAAATCCTCGCGCTCCTTGAGCAGATGACGCCAATCCTCAAGAGACATCTGGGGATCAAAGGCGTGCTGACCTATATGGTGCTGCATCTGCCCGCGATGTTGCAGACCGCCCTCCCCCTCAGCGTGCTGATCGGCGGACTGGTGCTGTTCACCCAGATGACCGTTTCCAGCGAAGTGGCCATTCTGCGGGCGTCCGGTCTTTCGCCTTTCGGGTTTCTGAAGAAGCTGATGCCGGCGGCTTGCATCCTCGGGCTTTTCGGCGTGCTGCTGGAAGATCAGATCACCCCCCGCTCCGAACTGGCGCTGGCCGCCTGGTGGAACCGCACAAACCCCGTCCCGTCCAACGGCAGGTCATTCTGGTTTCATGTCCCGGCCGGACAGGCCTCCGCCTGTGTCGATCTCGCGGCCCGCACGCCAAAGACCGGCAGTGAACTGGCGCATGTCGGCTACATCGCGCGGGCAGGGAAGGAAGCGTTCAACATTGATCTCTATGATCGCACGATGGACGGCCATCTCCTGCGCACGCTGCATGCCGCCCATGCCGAACATGGCCCTCATGGCTGGACCCTGTCCGGCATCCACTGCGTGACTATTTCTTTTGCCGACCTCGACACGACGGCAAACGAGAAGGACACGCCCGACACACCATGGACCAACCCCTTCGGACCGCAGGACATGCTGCGTCTTTCCCTCGATTCGAGTCCCCTCTCCTCGGGCATGATCCTGAAGGCGCTGCACGGCCAGCTCGCCACAAACCAGACGCCCGGCTTCCTCCGCGCCTCCCTGTTCGAGCGGTTCCTGCGACCCCTCGCACTTATCGTCATGCTTTTATTGGCGATGCCGGTGATCTATATACCACCCAGAACTGGTCTGAAGAGCTGGTTGCCGGTCTGGTGCCTTGGTGCCGGACTGCTGTTCATCATCGTGCAGGGCATGTTCCGCGCGATGGGGAATGCAGGCCTCCTGCCGGCTCCAGTCGCGACCGTCCCCGGCCTTATCATTTTCGCACTGGCCGCCGGCACCGCGCTTTTAAGGAACGAAGACAAATGAGTGGCACCCTGCGGAATCCGACCATCCGGTCCGGACGGAGCTTCGATCTTGGCAAGATGAACCTGCGACAGCTCTGGATCGCCTACCTCACCTACCCCACGATCCTGCTGTATTTCCTGCTCATCGTCGTCAGCGTCATCCTCAGCGTGTATCTCTTTGCCGGGTGGGGGGCGACTGCCACCGCCATCGTCGCCGTGGCTCTGGTCTATCCGGTCGTCTGGTATTCCCTGCATCGCTGGATCCTGCACGGACAGTGGCTCTACAAGTCCAAGTGGACCGCCTCCCTATGGAAGCGCATCCATTTCGACCATCATCAGGACCCGCATCTTCTGGACGTGCTGTTCGGCGCCCCCGCGACCACGCTGCCGACCATCGGCGCAGTGACCATTCCGGTCGGCTGGCTGATCGGCGGATGGGGCACTGCGGCGACGGCGTTTGGCGCGGGCGTGACGATCACTTGTATTTACGAATTCTTTCACTGCATCCAGCACCTGAACTACAAGCCCAGGGCACGCTGGATCCAGCGCATGAAAGCCTGGCACGTCCTGCATCATTTCCATGACGAGGACGGCAATTTCGGCATCACCAGCTATCTGGTGGACCGGGCATTCGGCTCTTTCTACGGGGAAGCCCGTGTTCGTCCGCGTAGCCCGAGCGTGTTCAATCTCGGCTACACGGTGGAACAGGCGAAGCGTTATCCGTGGGTGATGAAGCTGACAGGCTCGCCGCCACGTGACCGGCCCGCTGGTGCGCGTCCCGCCTCCGCAACCCGCTCCACGACGAAAACCGCAGCGTGAACGATTCACCGCTGACGGCCCTTGTCCTCGCCGGTTCCCGTCAGGGAGCCGCCGATCCGATGGCCGTTGCCGCCGGCCTCACGCACAAGGCCCTGATCCCCATCGCCGGCAAGCCGATGATCAGCCATGTGCTGGATACGCTGCGCGCCACGCCTGCCGTGGGACGAATCATCGTCTGCATCGAAAATCCCGCCGTGCTGAGCGGCATCCTTCCCGCGGACGTGGAGACAATGCCCGCCGCGCAGGGACCGAGCGCCAGCGTGCTGGCAGCGCTGCGGGCTCACGGCACGCCTCTGCTGGTCACTACGGCGGACAACCCGCTCCTGCGACCCGCATGGGTGGATGCATTTCTGGACGGAGCCGGAACTGCGGATGTTGCTGTCGGTGTCGCCACGGAAGAGGCCATCCGGCGCGATGTTCCCAATACAGCCCGGACTTTCATCCGGCTTTCCGATCTCTCCTTCTCCGGCTGCAATCTTTTCCTTTTCCGAACCCCTGTTTCGATCAGGGTCGCGGAGTTCTGGCAGCGGATCGAGAAAGAACGAAAGCGTCCGCTGCGCATGGGATGGCTTCTTGGCCCGTCCGTGCTCCTGCGCTTCGTCACCAGACGTCTCGACACGACAAGTCTTCTCGCCCGCATCAGGAAACTGACCGGCGCACAAGGCAAGTTCGTGCTGATGCCTGATGGTCGCGCCGCCGTGGACGTGGATAAACCGACGGATCTGGAACTGGTGCGCCATATCGTGGACGAAGCCGCGTAATCTCCGGCATCGCCCCGGCTGCACGCGCTGACGGACGCTGCCCTGCCCCCTGTGCAGGGAACCATCCTCCGCCCTCAGGGTTTTCATGATCAGAGAACGCGCAACTGGCGATGGCGTAGTGCTGGCACGAGATGGTGTGTTGACGGTGCGCCTGCGATCCAACTGAATGTCGTATCAGGAATTACCCATCCTTCTCTGCAAAGGAGCTGCCGAACAATGATCATTCCCGAAATTACCCTCAGCGACGGACTGACTTTTCCCGCCATCACGTTCGGCACCTACAAGCTGAATGGGAAAGAGGGTGTTGCCGCCATGAAGAGTGCGGTCGACACCGGGTATCATGCGCTGGACAGTGCCTTCAACTATGAGAATGAAGGGGCCGTCGGACAGGCCGTCCGCGAGAGCGGTCACAAGCGCGAGCATCTGCGCATCGCCTCGAAACTACCCGGTCGCCACCACAAGTTTGACGAAGCCATCGTGACGATCGAGGAATCCCTTTATCGTGCCCAGCTCGATTACTACGATCTCTATTACATCCACTGGCCGAACCCGAAGCAGGGCCTCTATGTGGAAGCATGGAAGGCGCTGATCGAGGCGAAGAAGCGCGGCTATATCAAGTCGATTGCCGTCTGCAACTTCCTTCCCGAGCATCTCACGCGCCTGAAGGAAGAAACGGGCGTGCTGCCCACCATCAACCAGATCGAACTCCACCCCTATTTCCCGCAGGACGAGATGCGGGCGTGGAACAAAGAGCATGGCATCGTCACGCAGTCATGGAGTCCCCTGGGGCGCGCCAACGATCTGCTGACCAATCCCATTCTGGAAAAGATTGGCCAGCGTCTCGATAAATCACCGGCACAGGTCATTCTGCGCTGGCATCACCAGCTGGATTGCGTCCCCATTCCGAAAGCCACAAGCCACAAACGGCAACTGGAGAACAAGGCGATCTTCGATTTCTCGCTGACGGACGCGGACATGAAAGCCATCGCCACGCTTGCGCGCCCTGACGGACGCCTCAAGGGACAGGACCCGGCGGTTTACGAGGAGTTCTGAGGGCGCACAGAACGCTACCCCTCGTCTTGTATCTGCCTCCCGGCCTGTCAGAAGACCGGGGGCAAAACGCTGAAAAAGAGTGGCCAGCGGCATTCCATGCCGGAGTCTCGCAGCCTTATGCCCGCACCCCGAAAGAAGTACGGCTCCCCTTACTTAAAAAAGGGGAGCCGTAGGGCCGGTCTGTTCGGGCGCAGTAACTCGCCCGAAAATCAACTCTCTCAGTCGACAACCTGTTCGACAGTGACGATCTCCGGCACATAGTGACGCAGCATGTTTTCAACACCATGCTTCAGCGTCGCGCCTGAAGAGGGGCAGCCGGAACACGCGCCCTGCATGCTGAGACGCACAATCCCGTCACGATAACCCCGGAACACGATGTCTCCGCCGTCACTTGCCACTGCGGGACGCACTCTCGTCTCCAGCAGATCCTTGATCTGCTTCACGATTTCCTCGTCTCCCGGCTGCACGGGATCTTCATGAGAAGCGGCACCCGCTTCCACCGTCGGGCGACCCGAGACGAAATGATCCATGAGGGTAGACAGCACCAGCGGCTTGAGTTCCGCCCAGTCGGCCTCTTCCGCCTTGGTCACCGAGACGAAATCAGATCCCATGAACACGCGGGAAACGCCCGGAAGCTCAAACAGCACTTCCGCCAGCGGCGAACGACCCGCCACGGCGTCAGCATCGATGAAATCGATCGTGCCCGCGTCCCCGGTCACGTCCCGGCCGGGCAGGAACTTCAGCGTATTCGGATTGGGGGTGCCTTCAGTTTCGATGAACATGGGCGGTCTCCTTCAAATGCTGCGATCCGGGCGCAGGCGGAATGCAGCGGCCCGACCAGAAAGAGGACACATGCGGTCCTGTATTATCTGTGGAGATGAGCCAGCCGGAGCCGAAACACAAGCCCCCCGGCAGTCCGCCTGCCAAAATATCACGGCTTCCTCCGGCCTCGGGGAGCCATATACGCCGAAAACAGGGTCGCCAGCCAGAATATGTACCACATCGGCGCAGGGCCTTTGATGACCTGCCCAAAATCGGTCATCGCACTGACAAGGGTGTGAATGAGCACGGCGAGGCAGAGCGGCATTTCAACCTTATGCCGCGCCTCGAACAGGCTTTTTCCGACCATGACAAGATAGGCCAGCAGCGCGCCCACCCCGGCCAGTCCCGCATACAGCCAGGTCGAGAGAAACAGGTTGTGGGGGAAGGTTTCGCCGGGTCGCGCCAGCTTCCATGCCGGACCATGACCAAACCAGAACGCCTGCCTGATCTGCTGCCAGGACAGGCTCCATATCGTGAGACGATGAGAATCTCCGCGTCCCAACTGCTCCTTCACGAGACGCGAAACGACACTCCCGTCGAGCACCCAGAAGGCCGCGACCGCCACCATCGCGGCAACAGCAAGGCCCAGCGCGACTTTGGGCCGCTTCAGGCCAAGCATGACCGGCAGGGCACACAGGACGCCAAGCAGTGGTCCCCGGCTTCCCGTAAGCAGGATGAAAATCAGCGCGGCGACAGCAGCCAGCCAGTAGCGCCACCGGGAGGTAGCGAGCCCCCGATGCACCGCCATCAGCAGCACGCTTCCCATGATGATGGCCCCGAGGATGGGGTGACGGGTCAGTCCCCATCCCTGCATGCGCAGGATATGCCCCTGCCATTCGAGCGGGCGAAAGGCGAGGCGACCAAGCGCGATCAGCACGTTCACGGCGCCGAACCCGATCATCACCTGCATCAAGCGCTCGCGGAAAACGCGTGTGGCGCAGAACGCATCGGCCAGCAGAAAGACGAAGGTCCCCGTGCAGGCCATGTTCCACATCCAGAAGAGGCTGGCCTTCAGGAGCGGGGTGGACGTCATATGGAGGACGGTTCCGAACAGGAACGATCCGATCAGCAGGCCGCCAGCGAGCAATGGCTTCGGCCATTCTTCAATACCGGCGCGAAATCTACCCTTCCACCACTCACACACGAAAAGCGGCAGGATGCCGACGTAAAACACATCGGACCAGATGGGTTCGTTCGGAAGCAGGAAGCCCAGCCCGATGAACAGCAGCAGCAGTTCATGCAGAAGCGTGCGACGGTCTTCACGCCACAGACGCGCCAGATCGCGCGGCCGGGGCAACACACCCCGTGCGGGCGGATACGGGATCACGATGCTCACCAGGGCATATCCTCCGGCGCGCGCTCGCCCATGATCACATCCACCATGAACTGCGCCACGGCCTGTTCATTGAACCGCGCGATATAACGGGCGCGACCGGCGGTCGCCACGCGCATCCGGGTGGCCGGCTCGGCGGAGAACCGGCCGAGTTTTTCGATCAGTTCGTCGAGACTGGAGAAGAACAGCATCTCGTCTTCGGAAAAATAATCCGTATAGCCGGTCGCTCGTTCGATCGCGACGACACAGCCATTCCCCGCCAGATGGGCGATGCGATCCGATGTGTAGAGATAATAGTCGGCGCGTCGGGACATGTTCAGCCCGATAGCGCAGGATTCCAGTACGTCCTGATAACGCGCGCCGTGCAGATGCGGCCTGCCGCCGATCCCGGCGAGCGCCATCCGCAGGGAGGGCAGCCGGGACCCGATCAGGCCGATGAACTCGTCCATGTTCCATGCACGCCCGCAGATCTCCCGCAAAGGCCGAGCCGGATTGCCGCAGGCATAAAACAGGTCGTTGGGCAGGTCGCGGATCAGGTCGGCCCGACCGGTCTCGCAGGACAGATCGACCGGGTTGGGCAGGAAGCTCATGGCGTGGCCGCCGGACCGCATCTCTTCCAGCGGCTTGCCGGCGGTGGAGATGAACGTCCTGTCCACCACATCCAGCTTGCTGCGGATACGCCGGACATTGTCCTCCTCGAAGAGAGGATCGACGTTCCACTGGGCAACACGGACACCGGGCACGACGGCCCGCACTTCCGCCACCGTCGCGGCGTCGATCATGTCCGCGTGTCCCATGAGCAGGATGTCCGGCCTGTGCTGACGGCAGAAGGCGATCAGGGCCCGGTTCACGCCGCGTCGTCCGAACTTGCGGCTTCCGAAGAGTGCGGTGGCGCGCGCCACATCGCGGTCGGCGAAATTGAGTACCAGATGGCCGCGCCGGATGAGACCGTTCGAAAGCTTGATCTGGACGGAGTGCTTCGGCCCCACGCGCAGTCCGGTCATGAACGCGCCAACGTGAACGATGGTCAGGGGAGACGTATGCATTGTCAGAACGCGACCTTGTGTGCCTGCTTTGTCAGTTCCAAACACCTTACGACACACGGAGAGCAGGCTCCATACGCCGCATTCAGGACTTGTGGATGACACCCGGTAGTGGCGGAAGGACGACGGGCGCAGGCTGGTCGAGATGCGGGAGCGGCAGGGGCGGCGCATGAATCCGCATCGACCAGGGAACGACTTTCACCGGAATACGCACCCGCTCCATATAGGGGCGCCCCATCCCGGACCACCACCATCCCAGCGCGTAAACCACCAGCAGGCCCGCCAGAACATACAGCTTCCATTTCCACCGGCTGGGACGGGTGGGGAAGTTTGGTGGCTTTTCGCGGAGCTGGGAGGGTCTCATCATTACTCCCGGCGCTAACGCATCGGCCCGCGCAACGCAATCTCATTTGAAACAATCACTCGTCGGCGCGGTTTCCCTTTGTCTCCCGATCCGGCACAGTGAGAACCACCGTCAGCCCCGAGACGCCCGTGCCCCGTTTTCTCCGCCCATGACCAGCCTGCTCGATCCCGCCGTCATTCTTCTCTGGCTCACCGCCCTCACCCTCGGTTCGCTGCATCTTTCCGGCGCGGCCCCCTGGAGCCGCAGAAAGCCGCACTCTCCGGAAGATCTTCTAGACGCACACCGCAGCCTGCCCGCGTGGGCCATCTGCCTGTCGATCGTCGCCACGGAGACATCGACACTGACGGTCATCAGCGTCCCCGGCATCGCCTATGCACAGGGGATGGTCTTCGTGGGGCTTGGCGGCGGCTACCTGCTGGGCCGTATCGCCGTCGCCCGTTATCTCCTGCCGCTTTACATGCGCGGCGACCTCACCAGCGCCTACCAGTATCTCGCCCTGCGCTTCGGGCGACGGATGCAGCGCCTCGCCGCCGCGACGTTTCTCGTCACCCGCCTGCTGGCGGAGGCCGTGCGTCTGTTCGCCTCCACCCTGCCGATCTGCGCCCTCCTCGCCGCACGCGGCATTCCGCTGCCTCCCTTCACCGTGCTGCTCGGCCTGACCGCGCTGACCGCGCTCTACACGGCCATCGGCGGACTTCGCGCCGTTGTGTGGTCGGACACCGCCCAGTTCCTGCTTTACGCCTGCGGAGCCGCGCTCTGTGCAGCGCTTCTGTGGCAGCATCTCACACCGGAACAGATCGCCACCCTCCCCCACTCCGGCCACCTGCTGCCGTTCGCGTTCCACGCCCCCATACTGACCAGCCCCTACGCTCCGCTGACCGCCCTCGTCGGCGGAGCGGTGCTGGCGATGGCTTCGCACGGCACGGACCAGCTCATGGTGCAGCGCGTCCTCGCCGCCCGCTCCCTGGGCGATGCGCAACGCGCCATGATTGGCAGCGCCATCGTCGTAACGGTGCTGTTCGCCCTGCTTTCGCTTGTCGGCGTGTTTCTGTGGGCACGCTCCGGTGGCGCATCGCTTGCCGCGCTGGGCCTCAGTTCACCGGACGAACTGTTTCCCCACTTCATCGTCAATGAACTGCCGCCCGGCGTGTCCGGCCTGCTCGTGGCGGGGATCATCAGCGCCACGATGGGGTCGCTGTCCTCGGCTCTGAACGCGATGACAGGCTCAACTTTTGCCGATCTGCTCGGGACGACCCAGCCAGCCAGCCGCGCGGCGACATGGGGCGTCACCGCGCTGTGGGCAGGGGCGCTGATCGTGACCGCATGTGCATTCTCCGCCTCGGCGCAGTCCGTTCTTGTGTTCGGATTCCAGATCGCCGGCTATTCCTACGGCGCGGTGCTCGGAGCCTTTCTGCTCGGCCTGCTGTTTCCCCGGGTGACGGAAAAGGTGGCGATAATAGCCTTTTTCGTCACGATCCTCGTCATGGCGCTGCTGATCGGTTTCGTTCATCCCGGAGGGCACCCCATCGCCTTTCCGTGGCTTGTGCCGCTCGGCGTGGCGACAGGCATGCTGGTGGGTGTGCCCCTGAGCCGAAGAGAATAACGGCGCGGGATGGACCCGCACGGCCGAACTCAGGGTTTTTTCAGGAGTTCATATCCTCACAGCAGGAGGCACTCATGCAGATCCGTGACAACCAGACCGCCTATCGCCTTGAAACGGGAATGGACGGCCATATCGCATCGCTCGACTACGTTCTGGAAGGGCATACGCTGGTCATCCTGCACACCGACGTGCCCGATGCGCTGGGTGGGCGGGGCATCGGCTCGGCGCTTGTCCGACATGCCTGCGATATGGCCCGCGCTGCGGGGCTGACGGTTGCATCCCGCTGCTCTTTCGCGACGGAATGGATTAAGAAACATGATGGAAAGAATTGATTCTTTACCGTTCCATAACAAAAACACACCATGACTGTTTTGAAATTTCTCTTCTTTTCCTGTAAGAATACAGGAGAGAACATTATTTCATTGCCATGAGGACAGGAAACCAGCGTGATTACAAACAAGATTCTGAATGACCTCCCCAAGACGGTTCAGGGGCCTTCTTATGACCGCGACACCATAAAGAACGGCATCCTGCATTTCGGTGTGGGAAATTTCTTTCGTGCGCATGAGGCCTTCTATGTCGACCAGATCCTCCGGGATTCACCGGAATGGGGCATCATCGGAGTCGGTCTCACGCACGGCGACCGTTCAAAAAAGAAAGCCGATGAATTCATCAGTCAGGATTGCCTTTACTCCCTGACTGAAACGGCGCCCTCCGGCGATCGGTCCGTCCGTGTCATCGGCTGCCTGCGCGATTACCTTCTGGCTCCCGCCGATCCGGAAGCCGTGCTGGCGCATCTGGCCGATCCCGCGATCCGTATCGTTTCGATGACGATCACCGAAGGTGGTTACAATATCGATGAAAAAACCGGTGAATTCGATCTGTCGGATGCGGATGTCCAGAGCGACCTGAAGACGCCGGAAAAGCCTTCCACCGTTTTCGGTTACGTCGTGGAAGGGCTGCGCCGCCGCCGCGAGGCCGGACTTCCGGCATTTACGGTCATGTCCTGCGATAATCTCCGTCACAACGGCAACGTCGCCCGCAAGGCGTTTCTCGGTTACGCCAGAGCGCGCGATGCGGAACTAGAAAAATGGATCGAGGAAAACGCCACGTTCCCCAACAGCATGGTGGATCGTATCACGCCATCCGTCACGCCGGACATCCGCGCCAAACTGAACAGCGAGAATGGTCTCGATGACGATCTTCCTGTCATAGCAGAAGATTTTCACCAGTGGGTCATGGAGGATCACTTCGCGAACGGGCGGCCGCCGCTGGAAAAGGCCGGAGTGCAGTTCGTCGAGGATGTGACACCCTATGAGCAGGTGAAGATCCGCATGCTCAACGCCTCGCATATCATGCTGTGCTTCCCCGGCGTTCTCGTCGGTTATGAATATGTCGCACAGGCCGTGAAGGATGGCGATCTGCGCGGGAATGTCGAAGCGTTCCTGAACGAAGATGTCATCCCCACCCTCACGGCACCTGCGGGTCTCAGCCTTGAAGAGTATCGTGACAGTGTGCTGCATCGCTTTTCCAATGCGGCGATGGGCGATCAGACGCTCCGCATTGCAGGCGACGGCTGCTCGAAGATCCAGGTCTTCTGGACGGATACGGTCAGGAAGACTCTCGAAGGCAAGCGCGACATTGCCCGCATCGCGTTCGGCATGGCGGCCTATCTCGAAATGCTGCGCGGCGTGAACGAGAAGGGCGACCACTACACGCCCAACGAACCCACGTTCAGGGACGCCCAGTGGACGCTCGCAAAGTCTGACGACTTCACCTCGGCGCTGGAACTGCCCGCCTTCGATGCCTGGCGGGATCTGGACACCGCAGCTCTCGATCAGAAAGTGGTCGAAATCCGCAAGATCATTCGGGAAAAAGGGGTGAAGGTGGCGTTGCCTGCACGGTGATGTCGGGGGCTTTGCCCCCTACCCCACAAAGGGAGGCAGCCCCTTTGATCGCTTTTTTGTGGTTCTTGTATTGGTTATTGTCCGCTTTCGCCTCATTTGAGACAGCTTTCATTTTCTCAAAGCGGACTTGGTAGCATAGCGCACAAAGACTGGTCTCCCCCCTCCCGGGCGGTTCAGTCAGTGCATACCCCGGTAGGACTCAACACTCGATTCTTCGTTGTTTTTGTGTTTTTGAAAGAAAACATTTTTTGATATCCTTGCAGGTTTATTAATTATTTTCTTAAATAAATTTAGTTCGTTTTAGGAAATGGGATTTTGGATAATGCCACTTATCGTTGGGAATACATACAGCAGAAACGATATTGCTGATGAAATAGAATTAATGGATCTTGAGAGGGCAGGAAACTGGTTAACAGGTGTGAGTTTTTACCGGCAAGTCTATTATGTGTTTGTAAATATTGGAGCGGCGGGGCGATTTGGGCGCAACTATCAAAATATCTGGCAGGGAAACAGTCTAATTTGGCATCCTGCTCAAGATTGGAATTTAGAACAAAATAGACTAATAAATCTTATAAGTGGTAATTTTGCAGTAAATATTTTCTGGAGAATTAGAGATCGCGAAAAATTTACTTATGCGGGATCTGCAATTGCCTTAGAGGTATCTGCTGGACCTCCTATCGAGGTTGTGTGGGGGTTCTACCCGAATGTAAACGAATTTGTTGCTCCTCCGATTGCGGAAAATATTAATCTCCCTCCTGCGGCTGCATTCAGAAGAGGTCCTCCTCCCGCTTACGGGATAAACCGTGTTTTGAGAGAAGACGGGCCAACGAGTGTGTACCTTTTTAAAATGATCGGTCCAACGCATCATGTGTTCCCAGAAGTTCCGCAAGCTTCTTCAATCGTAAAGATAGGAATATCTAATTGTATTCCAAGAAGGCTTGTCGAGATGTCCTGCTCTTTTCCTCGTGGGTGCGCTTTAGGTTGGCAACATATTAATTCAGAATTATTTGAAAATGGAGACATTGCTTATCGGGTTGAACAGAAAATACTTGATGGTTTCTTAAATAATGGAGAATCTCTGGGGGGAGAATTTGCATTTATAAGCGTCGAGCGGGAGCAAGTCATAATAGAGCATATGGCCGCAGATCGGCGCGACAACCCATTTTGAATCGTCGCTGCGCTTTAGATCTCGAGTCGAAACGAACCGCTCTGGGATTGGCGAAGATGTCCGCTTCTGAAGGTTGCTGCCTGAAACCGGACCGACCTCTATCCCCCCCCCCCTTAACAGTCGTCCCTCACACCACCCTTTCCCCCCCCACAAACACCTCCGCCACATCAAACCCCTCCTCCATCAACACCAGATCGGCCCGCAGTCCCGGTGCGATACGGCCACGATCGTGCAGGCCGAGATAGGCGGCGGGACTGGTCGATGTGAGGCGGCTTGCGGCGGGAAGGGACACGCCGCCCACCGTCACGGCATTGCGCAAAGCGACATCGAGCGTCAGCACGCTGCCCGCAAGGGTGCCATCCGGCAGCCGCACCGCCCCGTCGCGAATGACCACATCCTGTCCGCCAAGCTGGCTCGGCCCTTCCGCCTGCCCTGCCCCGCGCATGGCGTCGGTCACGAACAGCAACCGCTCACCCATGACACGGGACGCCAGCCTGAAGGTGGCCGGATGGACATGGTGGGTGTCGAAAATCATCTCGGCGTAACCGGTATCGCCGCACATCAGCGCGGTGACCGGGCCCGGACGTCGGCTTTCGATGGGGGCCATGGCGTTGAACAGATGCGTGGCGCCCACGGTGCCTCCGGCCGCACACACACGGCAGATCGCCAGTTCCGCTTCTTCGTAGCCCGCGACGGTATGGCCGAGACTAACCCGGACACCGGCAGCCGCAAAGCTGCGTATGGCCGTATCGGCGTGGTCAAGCTCCGGTGCGAGCGTGACGACACGGACGATGCCGGTCTCCAGCGCTTCGCCCACACGGTCGGGCGTTGGCGGAATGGCGAAAGGCGGTTGCGCCCCCAGCTTGTGGGGGCTCACGAACGGCCCTTCCAGATGCGCGCCGTGGATGACCGGGCCGTTTTCGGGCCGTGCGTTCCGGGCCTCCGTAACCGCCCGCAGCGCATCCATCACATCCGGCCAGGGACTGGTGATGGTGGTGGGCAGGATGGTCGTGGTGCCATGAGTCAGGTGAAAGCGGGAAAGCCGGTGAATGGCCGCGACCCCGTCCATCGTGTCCGCGCCATCGCCACCATGAACATGCCCGTCGATGAATCCCGGCAGGATGATGCGTGATCCGGCTTCGGGTTCGGGCGTGATAGAGTGGATGCCGGTTTCATCGAATTCCACCGTGCCAGAGACGATGCGGTCCGGAAGGACGATCTGCCCGGTCAGTTTCATGAGTCACTCTTTTCCGGTGAAGGAGAGAATTGGGTCTTCCGTCCGGCATCCCGCCCGGAAGATACTTTTGAAAACCGTTTTCACCCCGGCGAAGGGCCAGACTGGTCCCCTGCCGCTATCAGTTGCCCATGAAATTCTTCCATGCGTTACCCTTGGGCCTTGTCAGCACGATGTGAGCCCGACAGTTCGGTGTGCCGAACACGCCGACGATCGTATCGCCTTCCGGGTGTCCATCGAACACCATAGGCAGAGGCTGACCTTTCATGTCCTTCAGCACGAGTTGCGCGTGAAAACGCTGGCTGGTCTTGTCCGGCTTGCCACGCAGGACCAGCGTTCCCGTGGCGGGCGCGAAGAAGAGGCGGTTAGCCTGCACCTGAAGCACGGACTCCCGCTGGGTGGGGCAGGTGCCCTTGTCCGTCACCAGCATGCCGCTCCAGTCACCTGTCGGATCATCCTGCGCATCACTGGCGGCAAGGGCAGGGCAGGCGGCGGCTCCGAGAGTGCCACCCACGAGGATGCACACACAGAGATGACGCGGCAGGAGACGGCGCAACAGGGGCAGACACATGAAACAGACCTCCGGCAGATGCGGCATTCGCGCGCCAGTCACCCGAACGCGAGGGAAACGGGTGACGTCGTCGCCTGCTCGTCCTATACCGCGCGCAAAGAATGCCGCAATGTAGCACACTGCACATCAATGCCCCGCTTCAAGGAGCCCGCCATGTCCGGTACCGATCAGGACGCCGCCACCCCCGCCCTCGATGCCTCCCTGCACGCCGACCGGATCCTGATCCTCGATTTCGGCTCACAGGTCACGCAGCTCATTGCCCGCCGCGTGCGCGAGAGCGGTGTTTACTGTGAGATCTGGCCGTTCACGGCGAACGAAGAGCGCATCCGCACCTTCGCGCCGCGCGGCATCATCCTGTCGGGCGGTCCCGCCAGCGTGCATGACGAAGGCGCGCCGGTCATTCCGGCAGTGGTGTTCGCGCTGAACGTGCCTGTTCTGGGCATCTGCTATGGTCAGCAGGCCATGTGCAACCAGCTTGGCGGCAAGGTCGAGGGCTCCGATCACCGCGAGTTCGGTCGCGCCTTCGTCGACATCACCGAGGACTGCGCCCTGTTCCGTGGCGCATGGGCGCGTGGGGGGCGCGAACAGGTCTGGATGAGCCACGGTGACCGCGTGACGCAGCTTCCGCCGGGCTTCCGCGCCGTGGCGACCTCCGAGGGTGCGCCGTTCGCCGTCATCGCCGATGAGGGACGCCGCATGTATGGCGTGCAGTTCCACCCGGAAGTGGTTCACACGCCGCATGGTGCAGCCCTGCTGAAAAACTTCACGCACAATGTCGCGGGCTGCACCGGCACCTGGACGATGGCCCGCTTCCGTGATGTCGAGATCGAGAAGATCCGCACACAGGTTGGCGCCAAGCGCGTGATCTGCGGCCTGTCGGGCGGTGTGGATTCTTCCGTTGCCGCCGTGCTGATCCATCAGGCCATCGGCGACCAGCTTACCTGCATCTTCGTCGATCACGGAATGCTCCGTGCGGGCGAGGCCGAGGACGTGGTCAAGACGTTCCGTGGTCAGTTCAACATCAAGCTGATCCATCGTGACGCTTCCGATCTGTTCCTTTCAGCGCTGGAAGGCATCACGGACCCGGAAATCAAGCGCAAGACGATCGGACGTCTCTTTATCGAGGTGTTCGAGGAGGAAGCCGCGAAGATCGGGGGAGCGGATTTCCTTGCCCAGGGCACGCTCTATCCGGACGTGATCGAGAGTGTCAGCTTCACGGGTGGTCCGTCCGTCACCATCAAGTCGCATCATAATGTCGGCGGTCTGCCCGATCGCATGAACATGAAGCTCGTCGAGCCGCTGCGCGAACTGTTCAAGGATGAAGTCCGCGATCTCGGTCGTGAACTGGATATCCCGGAAAACATCGTCGGGCGTCACCCGTTCCCCGGTCCGGGTCTGGCGATCCGCATCCCAAGCAGCTGCATCACCCGCGAGAAGCTGGACCTGCTGCGCAAAGCGGATGCGATCTATCTGGAAGAAATCCGCAATGCCGGTCTGTATGACGCCATCTGGCAGGCGTTCGCCGTGTTGCTGCCGGTGCGCACCGTCGGCGTGATGGGCGATGGCCGCACCTACGATCAGGCCGTGGCGCTCCGCGCTGTCACCAGCACGGACGGCATGACGGCCGATGTCTATCCGTTCGACATGGGATTCCTGAACCGCGTGGCAAGCCGCATCGTCAACGAAGTGCGCGGCGTCAACCGCGTGACGTATGACATCACGTCCAAGCCGCCGGGAACGATCGAGTGGGAGTGATCCCGCTTTGCGGTCGGCGCTGGATTACGTGAGGGCGCCCGACACGCTGGTGGTGTCGCCATCGACACGACGACGCCGAGAGGCTGGCTCGTCTATCAGATTTTCGCGGCTTTTGCGGAGTTTGAGCGCGCTTTGACGTTGGAACGCACCCGGGCGCGTCTTGCCGCCGCGAGGGCGCGCGGCCGTGTCGGCGGCCGACGTCCGGCACTTAGCCCGGCCGATATCCGCCGGGCTAAGGCCTTGCTAGCGGCCCCACTGATTACAGTGGAAGAAGTCGCGCGCCGGAGATAGGATTAAGTTTATGAAATGGAAGTTGATCGACCTATTTTCAGGCGCAGGCGGCATGTCGCTGGGCTTTACCGACGACCGATTCGGTGGAAGATTTGATCCGATCCTTGCGCTCGATAACGATCGAGCGGCCATTGCGACCCATAAGGCGAATTTCACCGGGGAAGCCGTGTGTGCGAATATCGAAGAGTGGTTGAGTCAGGCCGACGTCCCTCAGGCCGATATCGTCATCGGTGGGCCGCCATGCCAAGGTTTCAGCTTACTTAACAAGAAGCGGACCAACGATTCCCGGCGGTCGCTTTGGGAGCCCTATCTGGATATCGTCTGCCGTTCTGGCGCACGTCTCTTCGTTATGGAGAATGTGGCCGAGCTATTTCGCTCGCCCGAGTTGGTCGCAATCCGCAAGCAGGCGGCGAAGCTCGGGTTCAAGACCGAGGCCGCGATTCTCAACACAGCCGACTACGGCACCCCGCAGACCCGCAGGCGCACCATAGTGTTCGGTTGGAAGAGAGGCACGGCCGGATCACAATTTCCGCCGCTGCCTACCCATGCGGAGCCTAGGTCCAACTCCAATCGGCAGCCGTGGGTGACGGTGCGCGAGGTCATCAGCGATCTTCCCGAGCCGACTAGGCTGGAAATCGATGGACCAGCCCCGCTCGATATCCATATTCGGCGCTCCCCGACTGATAAGAGTCTTGCGCGCTATCGCGCTGTGCCTCCCGGTGGCAATCGGTTCGACCTACAGAGGAACGCGCCCGAGTTGACGCCGGATTGCTGGATCAGAAAAACGTCCGGTGGCACCGATCTGTTCGGGCGCCTGTGGTGGGATCGTCCCTCCGTCACCATCCGTACCGAGTTCTACAAGCCGGAAAAAGGCCGATATCTCCACCCCGAACAGGATCGGCCGATCACACACCGGGAGGCGGCTCGTCTAATGGGCTTCCCCGACGACTTTCGTTTCTGCGGAACGAAGGTCGAGGTTGCGCGTCAGATCGGCAACGCGGTGCCCCCTCCCTTCGCGGGCGCGCTCGCTCGCATGGCCATCGACGCACTTATGCCGATGAAGAAGTCGGCATAAGTCGGTAATGGCAAAGCTGGTTAAATTAGCGGCGGTTCCCCAGACTGAAGTCGATAAGCTGAAGGAGCTTCTCGACGGATTTCTGGACTTACAGGATACCCCTGAACTCCGAACCAAAGTTCGAAGCCTGATCCCTGTTATCCAGAGAATCAGGATGCTCGGATGCAGTCTCATTCCTTCGCATCTGGCACAATCCGCTCGAGATCGAATCATTGTTTATCTGAGACAATATCCCATGACGCTTATCGACGGCGACGAACTGTTGATCGTGTCAGGCATCGGAGAGTGGGCAAGGCGCGTTCGGGAGTTGCGCGTTCAGTTCGGATGGACGATTTGCAGCGGTGTCACCTTCAAGGACATGGTGCAGCAGGACCCGGAAAACGCCGCCGACATGGGGCAGCAACTTGACACCGACATATCGAAGATCAAACCCGACCAGTATGTTCTGGTAAGCGTCGACCAAGATCGCGACGCGGCGCACCGTTGGAACATACTAAACACCATCCGTAAAAAGAAGGTCGGGGTTAAGGAAAAAATTCTTGAATATTTCAGGGAAAATGTCGGGAAGCCTATCTCGATCGAAGAGTTAAAATATCTCGCCGGAAAAGCAAACGAATGGCCGCGCCGGGTGCGCGAGCTGAGAACCGAAAGCGGATGGCCTATCCTAACCAGGATGCAGGGGCGAGACGATTTGCCGGTGGGCACCTATGTTCTGGACGAGGACAAGCAGGCCCCCGAGCATGATCGCAAAATCCCCGATGACGTCCGCATCGCCGTTCTAGAAAGAGACGATTTTAAGTGCGTGGTCTGCGGGTGGGATCGCAGCATGTTGCAGCCGCACGATCCGCGCAAGTCCTTGGAGTTGCACCACCTGATCGAGCATAAGAACAAAGGCCAGAACACTTTGGAGAACCTTGTCACCATCTGCAACGTCCATCACGACCACGTGCATGCCGGTCGCCTCGCTTGGAATGGGACGACATGGGTAAAGGTTCAGCGTTGAATGGATTACCTTACGCCTGACCAGCGTAGCGCCAACATGGGCCGCGTGCGAGGTAAGGACACCCAACCAGAGCTGGCGGTTCGGCGGGCTCTGCACGCAATGGGCTATCGATTTCGCCTACATCGCCGTGACCTTCCCGGCACTCCCGATATAGTACTCCCTCGGTACCGCCTGGTGTTGTTCGTCCATGGCTGTTTCTGGCACCGTCACGCAGACTGCCCGCGCTGCACCACCCCCCGGACACGGCGGGAATTCTGGGAAGCTAAGTTCGCTGCCAATGTAGAGCGGGACCGCAGACATACCGCAGCCCTCGAGGCGGACGGATGGACGGTGCGGGTGCTGTGGGAATGCAAGCTTCGACCAACGGCGCAGCTTCAAGAGACCTTGAGCGGGATCGTCGACGACGGTGTCCGGGCAACAGGCGTATAGGTGTTTAATCCCGGAATTGGATGGTGCAAAAACTAACGGCGAATGGAAATGGTATTTTCTTGGGCCTCGGTGATTATACTTTTTATATCATATTGATTTAAATTGTTATTTTTATCTCATCAATAATCGAGTGGGAGTGGGGGAGCTCTCCCTTTACCGCTTTGCCTGACAAAAAGCCCCGGTTAATCCGGGGCTTTTCCGTTTCTGTCAGAAGTGAACAGCCTGACCACCACCCTCACACAGAAACATCCACAGGTCTTCGATAAAGGGTCCGCCACAGTTTTTCGGCGGGTCCCGGCCAGCCGTGACGGCACCACAACGCCGCGCCCATGGCCTGTGCCAGCACAAGAACCAGCGCCAGCATCATGAGGGGACCATAGCTCGCCGCCCCATAAAATCGTGGCAGCAGAACAAGGCTGAAACGCGCCAGCAATGACTGACCGAGATAGGCGCTCAGCGCCAGCCGTCCCACGGGTGCCAGCGCACGTTGCGGCAACCGCATGCGATCCACCAGCCATAACCAGCCCAGAGCGCCCAGAGGTGCGACAAGCAATCTCACGGTAACGGCGAAGAAGTTCAGATCAGGGGCGGGCAGGTGGCTCCATGAGGGCAGAAATCCCGCCTGCATAAGCGCGAAGGGCAGGGACGCACACGCCGCTCCGGCTCCTCCGAAGAAAAACCATCCTGCCTTGCGACGGGACGAGCAGGACAGCATGTAATCCGCCCGATAAAGCCCCATGCCGATCAGCATCAGAGGTCCGCTTGTCAGCATCACCGATGGTAGCGAAAGAGGGAGTGCGGTGAGCCAGTCTCCCGCGTTTTCCTTCAGAAGTGCTGTGAGAGCCGAGAAAACATGCTCCGGCAACAGCGATCCGCTCAGTTCTTGCGAAGGGCGTGCACTGGCCGCCACATGGCCACCACGGCACAGCGCGATCAGCCCATCCATGCGCAACAACAGCACACCCGCGAGATAACTCGCCCCTCCGACACTCAGCAGGCGACGCGCCGACCAGCCCCGGCACGGTCGCAATACCAGCCCGGTAAGGGCGTAGGGCAGCAGGATATCGCCCCACCATAGCAAGGCGCCGTGGAGCACGCCGAACAGCGCCAGCCAGCAGAGCCGTCGGTTCAGGCGGGTATTAGCCACCGGATCACGGCCATCGCCGCCAACCCACAGCATGGAAAGGCCGAACAGCAGGGAGAACAGCGCAACAAACCGCCCCTGCATGACAGTCTGTTCCATCACCCACACAAGACGGCTGGCGAGGGACTGAAAATGGGGAAGCGTTTCGGCCTGGCTCATCGGGGCCGCGAAGCCGGGGGCATTGCACAATCCTATGCCCAGAACCCCCAGCCCTCGCGCCCCATCAATGGCCACATAGCGGGAGATTCGCCCGTCATGCACGGGATCTGTCGCCACAGGCCCCATGATGTCGTCTAGCCGACGGAAAGCAGACTGTGGACGCACAGCGTACGGGCACGCAGGGCGGCGTGGATGGCCTCCGCTGCTTCCAGCACATGCGGACTGGCTCCATTCACGGGGCGCGAAGGGGCCGCATGAAGGCTACTCAGGTCCCAGAGAGCAGGGAGGGCCAGCAGTTCGGTCAGCGGTGCGGCAAAGGCCGGAGCATTCGCGCAGATGGCGTCGAAATCGACGAATATCTGACGCGCATGAACGGTCTCGGGCTGATTGAGCAGCGCCGCATACACGCTGACCCACAACTGAAGCCAGTAATCGATACCGCTACGGTCGCCGCCCGGCGGAGGATGACCGGGGAAAAGGAAGGGGCGCTGGTCTCCCCCGAATTCATAATGCCCCAGCCAGCGCATGAAATCACGACGGAAGGGATCGTCTTCGGCGAGTTTCAGGGCCAGCGCGTGCTGGCGGCGCAACGACTCAGCCTGTTGCAGGGGCGCACGAAAGGGATGAGCCAGCACAGCCTGCGGAAACGCTTCGATCAGCGCGGGCAGGCGCAGCACATTGGCGTTGTTCTTGGAGAGGTAACGCGCCCCGCCGTAACGACGCCGGATCAGTCCGACATAATCGCGAAAAGCCCCGACTGTTTCGTCGGTGGGGGGCACCGGCGAGAGCCCTTGAGGTCCGACATAGCGCGCACCCTCGAAATGACGCCAGAAGACTTCTTCAATGGCCTCGGCACTGTCGAGATCATGGAAGATACCGTCTCCATGCCCGCGCTCGGACCGTTCCACCTGCCGTTTGAAACCGGCGGAAAGTTTGGCCCAGCTATTGGGAGCCAGAGGAAACGGCAGGTCACGGTAGGTCAGGGACGCCATGCCATACTGTTCATGCAACAGGCGCGTCAGGATGGTCGTACCCGCCCGCGCGAGGCCGGTGACAAAGAGGGGGCCGGGCTGAAGCTTCTCGTCTTTCCACGGCTTGTAGCGTGCGCGCTCGATGTCGAAAGTGATCTCCAGCATCGCACGGTTGCCCAGCGCTACACGCTGCAGGGTGCGTTCGAACGCACCCCCTTTGTCGCCCTCGGCGCCCCCACTCCTGACTGCCGCTTTGCGGAACCGACGACGCGTGAAGAGATAGATGAGCGAAATCGCCAGAAGCGCCAGTCGCACCGTCCAGTTCGTATAGGCGTGCGCGAACCCGTAGGGCCACCATGCATCCACCGCCATGGCCACCACGAACGGGCTGGCGACCACCGCGATCAGTCCCAGTCCGCGCAGGGAGTGCACCATGAGGCGGCCTGACATCAGCCGCATCGCACGCTCCTTGGCCCATTCGGACACATGGCGACGCATGAGCAGCCGCGTGGCGCGCTGGCCCTCCCGGCTCACGCGGGCGAGGCAATGCAGGACACCCGTGGCCCAGACCAGTTCAATCGAGGCGAGCGTGGCCAGCACCAGCACGACGATGCCGATCAACCCCGCAGCCCCCTGTGTGCCTCAGTTCCGTGCGGATGAAGGGCGGCGGGTCCGTGCGTCACGATTGCGGCGTGGAGCGCTGGCCATTCGCCGGAGCCACAGCGCCACCGCGCATCCGCCGCACCATCCGCTTGAACGGATACCAGACGACCGAAACGATCGCGAGCAGCACGGCGCCCACGATACCGAGCGCGCTGCCAATCGCGCCGAGCCCCAGACCGGGCCCCATATAGGCCAGAGCGGGCGTCGGTCCGGCGATGAGCAGGGCAAAGGCCCCCAGACGACACAGAGCAGGCGTGTTCAGTTGCATTTTACATCTTTCGCTAGAGTGATCGCACCGAGGTCACTGGCCGGATCCACATAGCGGCTCCACCGCAGTTGCAGTCGGCGCATGGATGGGGTGGCCGCTGTGTAACGCCAGCGCACCGTACCGTCGGGCGCGACCCGCATCAGCCGCCCCCGTTCCGTTTCCTCGATCATGAAATCCCCGTTAGGGAGCGGAGTGGCGCGCCCCTGCGCCCGCGTGCGGACCCGCAGCTTCTTCATCGCAGCGTCGAGAGGATAGCTGGCGGTGTCGGTGGCGAAATCATAGATCGCAACGCGATTGAAACCGTCCACCTCGCCTTCGGGGTAAGCGACGCGCCAGTTGTTATCGAAGACGGCGATCCGGTGATCGTCGACAATGCTGACATCATGCTGCAGGGCCCAGAAACCCGTCCGCCACCACACCACCTTGCCGGTGGACGGACGATAGAGCAGGATGAGCGACATGTTGCGCAGGCTGATAAAGAGGTCGCCGGCCTGCCAGTAAGGCCCCGATTTCAGAACGGGCTGCACATCGTTGAGATGGAACGGATCGTCCGTGTAGGGGCGACCACGCCAGAGCCAGCCGAGCTGGTTGCCATCGAGAATATCCGCGATGCGCATCTTGTAGAGCACCTTGCCCTCCGGGCTCACCTTCATGATGCTCTCGTCGTTGAACAGCGGCCCCACATCGGGGACTTTCGCCCGAGGCTCCCGGAAGGCCGCCCAGAGATTTCCATCCGCATCCAGCTCAAGCGAATGATGGAAGATCCCGTCGACCATCCACTTGAGATGTCCACAGGCATCATAACGGGCCAGCGGCGAGCTGTCATGGATGACGAGTCCCCCGTCGGGCATGAGCAGGGGATGCATCATGAGATTGGTCTGGGCGTTCCGGTCGCGCTTGAGATCTATCAGGGGTGACACAAAGGTGGACCGCACATTCATCGCATGGATATCGGGGGCATACTGATGGATGACCTTGCCATCCCGAAGATGGATCAGCCGCACCACTGAACGCTTCAGATTTTCATCGAAAGCCCGGACCAGCACATAGCCGTCATCGATAAAAGGCTGATCCGGGTTCAGCCACAATCCCTCCGGGCGCGGCCGATAGTGAGCGGGCGCATAACCACGGGGAATCTTCGTGATGCTTTTGACCGTCCTCTTCAGAACGAAAGGAACATTGGCCAGACCAAGCACGGTCTCCTGCAACAGCTTCTGCCGGGGAGGCTGCAAAACAAGCGCACCAAAAATGATCGTCACTACCAGCCCGACCATGATGGTCAGTATCAGGAGCCATAGCGGAACCTGACGAAACATGGCCCGTTCCATCCGACCGGGCAATGCGACGCGTTCCGTATATTTTTCGTCGACAGGACGCTGCAAGACGACACCTTGAATACAAGTCAGGCGCTATGCCGCTGCCATCCATCATCAGGGCGAACGGCACTCACGAAAACAGATTTCACCGTTTGACCGATGAATGTTACAATTAAGTTTCATGTTTGTTGCAAATTGATTTTTGATTATGACTACATAATCTTTGGCAACATACGAAATATGCGCGTGAATTGGCGAATATACGAAAAACTATATTGGCCATTTCCGTGATGGCCTAATTAAGATTGAGAATTAATCCGCATTGCGCCGTCATTTCTTCGGTCTGAGATCAGAAGCCCCGCGCCCCGGCAATGAAATGCTACCATTATCTTCTAACGTTTACGCGAGCAGGCATCCAGAGGCCGCACCGAAGCCGCGGGAATGCCTCCTTCCCTCCCCGAAAACAGCGTCGGATGTCACAGGCACCCACGGCAGCCAAAGCCGGGCAACGCCCCTATTCCTGCGGAATCCCCTGACGGATTTCCCACGAATAAGCCGCATCCGGCTGCGCGCCTGCCGGTCTGTGGATACGGCTCATCTCTTTCAACCGGGGGAAATCATATTTCCGGTCCAGAAAGCCGAGGTCATAGGCAAGAGAAGCAGTGTAGCCGCTCAACAGTACCCGCCAGTCGAGACGGTAGCGCCAGCGCGCCTGAGCCCGTTGCAGGATGCCGGTGGTGCAGTTGTCCGTCAGCGTGTTGTACCATTGGGGCGTCGTGTTCAGACCGTGAATTTCGGAAAGATAACTGAGGAACAGGCGCCGGGCCGTCTCAGGCGAAAGTGTGAGACGATAGAGATAGACGCGCTCCTTCCGCACATCGGTCCGCACGCCGATCAGGTCCCGCTCGTCCGCAGTGACGTAGAACAGTTCGTAATGATGGAAGAATCCGGCAATCGTGGAATAGGAAAACCGCTTCTGTCGCCGTGTTTCGATTGAAATCGCCAGATGACGACCATCATTGAAAGCAAACGAAAGAAACACATGGGCAATGGCCTCGCCTGCCCAGTAGGAGGTGACGAGATCGACGCCGGAGAGAGCGTCCAGATCGTAATCGGCGTCGTAATAGGCCGGGGTGTAATCGTTCTCCGTCCTGTAAGTGAAGTTCCGGACATGCCGGAGGTGCGCGACAGACCCCGCGATCACCGCATCGGCAGGAACAGCATATTCCCCGGCCCACTCCCGGTCATTGCGCGGTGGATCTGTGAGATACCACCCCCAGAAAGCCAGCAGTAGCCCGGAACACCCCACACGGCGGATCGTCTTCCCTCTCCACAGCATGCAGCCGCAAAATGTCAGCGGAAACAGAACAGTCAGCCCAAGACGGACCCAGTCGGGCTGGAGGGTTGAATAAAAGAAGGCCGCGCCACCAAACAGCGCCATGAAAAGAGACACGGCACGCAGGAACCACTGCCTCCCTGTGCCAGTCATTTCCAAGGCCTTTGGGTGGGCACATACTGACCGCCGATGCGGATGATATTGCGCTTCTCGATGCCGTCCGGCGGCGGGCTGTCACCGGGCACCGGCGTGATCTGCGCAAAAAGAATCCGGCGCACTTCGGAAATGGTCACGGCATTGGACTGGGTAGAATGATCCGAATGATGGACGACCAGCTCAGAGTTTACATACGGCACATGCGCGCTCTCATACCGGACAATGCCATCCGTCTGATCCGCCAGCGGACCATCGCCCAGAACGGGAATGATGGAGTGCGCCTCCACATCGGGCGCGACCTCGATCGCCGCCAGTGATTTGATGAAACGGCTCTGCGGCGACATGCCGTATACGCTCCCGACCCGCCAGGGACTCATGTCCAGACGCAGAGCCGCATTGTCGGCGACCAGCTGGTTTGTCACATGCGTGACGGTCAGCGGAAACGTCATCATGCGCCCGAGAAAGCGGGAGATGGAAAGCGTGGCGAGAAAACTGCCGTGCTGGGGTGTGGAAATGAACACCACGTTCCTGATTTCCGGCATGGGAGCTGGAAAAAGCGCTTCCCTGAGCAGATCGCGGGTTGGAGCGGACAAGGAAAGCTGGTCCAGAGGCGTGGAAATGATGCCATTCCACAGACGGTCTCCGGCATTGATCACCAGCATCTTGGCCAGAAGACCGCCCTGACTGTGCCCCACCACCGTGATGTGCCCGAGGGCCGGGTCGGCCGCTACGCCGCCCAGATTGCTGATGGCCTCCGTCAGAGACTCACGGAGCTGCATGGCGGAATAGGGGATGGGATTCCCCGTTCCGTAGGAAAAGACCCAGAACTCGAAATGGCGACGGATTTCGGAGTCCGACAGCAGGTCATTGATCATGTTGGCCCAGCGGGCCGGGCTGGAGGCGGTGCCATGCACCAGCACGACAGGCATCCGACCCGGCTTATGGGGCTCGATGGCGGCAAGCTGAAGCCGCCTGTGATTGTCAAAATAGCTGCCGTTCAGGAAGTCCGTATATTCGGCGGCCCAGTCTATGGAGTCACTGAGGCTGATCGAACGGGCGACGGTCGGATCATATTGCAGAGGCACCCGGTCGCCATCTTCGGTGAGCGAGGCAGCGTTGTCGTTGGCCGTCAGCACGAGGTGCCCGGAAATATGGTCGGACAGAACCTGCTCGCGGGAATGGGGAATTTCCATGAACAGATCGACCGGCACGCGCACCTTGTCGGTCACCTGAAAGGACTGGACCTCCCCCGCATTCATTTTCGGCACCGCTGCCAGCGGCTCGCCCAGACCCGCCTGCGTGTAGATATTGTTCAGGCCTTTGACATCCAGCCGGGCAGTCGGGCGGAAATCCGTCAGCGTGTGACCGTGCCAGTTGAGGTCGGCAGGCCGGGCGGTCAGTTCCAGCGTGCCTATGGGCAGCGTCCAGTTCTGGGACTCCACATGCGCCGGCGTGCCGAAAGCTTCCGTGAGCGACAGCATGTACATGTCGCAGGCCTGACGGAAGCGTTCGTCATAGGGGCTGGGCCGTTCGTCCGGCGAGGCATCGGGGGCGAGATAGGCATAGGCGTAGAGCGCCGCCATCATGAAGCGGGCGCGGTCATGCTGCTGGCGGGCGACCAGATAATCCAGTTCCGCCAGAGCAAAGAGCTGGGAGAAGAAATCCGGCGCATAAAAGCCGGTCTGGGTGGCTATGCGGAGCGAGGCGATCGCTTTTTCGGGATGGCTTTTCCACTCCGCCAGAAGATTCTGGCGTTGCAGAACCGTGCGTGTCGAGGTGCTGAGACGATCATAGCCCAGCGCCGTGACGTTCCGCTCATGGTAGGCGTCGATCAGACTGAGACGCTGGATCGAGACCGGGGAGCAGGCGGAAAGCACTGTCAGAACCGTCGCGACAACAAGGCCCTGACCCAATCCTCGCCGGACTGTCCGTCTGGTCTTCCCCATGAAAAACACCGCCCCTTCGCTGTCACGGGCACACCCTATCCCCCCGAGCCCTGACCGCAAGGGGATGTCTGGCAACCCGCAGATTCCCCTGAAATCGGTGATCTGTCGGAAAGAAGAACGTTGATCTAACTGTCCCAAACAGGAAACGCCCTGCCTCCCATCGGGAAGCAGGGCGTTCAGACAACCTGTAACGTGAAGAAAATTACTTCTTCGCGGCCTCAAGGGAAGCCTTGATGATCTCACCGGCGCGGGCCTTGTCGCCCCAGCCGGTGACCTTCACCCACTTGCCCTTTTCAAGGTCTTTGTAGCGCGTGAAGAAGTGCTCGATTTCCTGGAGCAGGATTTCGGGCAGATCCTCGATCTTCTCGACCTTGGAGAACTGCGGATGGATCTTGTCGTGTGGCACGCACAGGATCTTCTCGTCCTGTCCGGCTTCATCTTCCATCAGCAGCACGCCGATCGGACGGGCGCGGATCACGCAACCCGGCACGACATTGCGCGGCGTCAGAACCATGGCGTCGGCCGGGTCGCCATCGGCGGCCAGCGTGTTGGGGATGAAGCCATAGGCTGCCGGATAGGCCATCGGCGTGAAAAGGAAGCGATCGACGAACAGCGCGCCGCTCTCCTTGTCGATCTCATACTTGACGGAAGACCCCTGCGGGATCTCGATCACGACGTTGATGTCGTTCGGCACGTCCTTGCCGGGGGAAAGTTTGGAGACGTCCATGCGTCCTGCTCCATCTTGATAAATCGCGCCGGGAGCCTATCCGTGAGACGGCCCCTTGCCAAGGTATAGAGAGAGTAATGCAACTCGACCCTTGCAAAAAGGCTTGGGTTGCGCGAATTGATGGGCCGCCTGCGCGCCCGTAGCTCAATTGGTTAGAGCGGGCCGCTCATAACGGCTTGGTTGCGGGTTCAAGTCCTGCCGGGCGCAGGTATCTCCATCGGCGGGGTTACAGGCCCGCCCGGTGTCCCTACCCCGCAGACCGTCTCCGGTCCGGTCCTTCCATTACTGTCACGGAGTTTCGTCTCATGGCGCCATATCAATATGTCTATGTGATGAAGGACCTGACCAAGTCCTATCCGGGCGGTCGCGAGGTGTTCAAGGGTATTACCCTGTCCTTCATGCCGGGCGCCAAGATCGGTGTTCTCGGCGTCAACGGCGCCGGTAAATCGACCCTGCTCAAGATCATGGCGGGGATCGACAAGGAATATGGTGGCGAGGCCTGGGGAGCCGAAGGCGTAAAGGTCGGCTACCTTGAGCAGGAGCCGAAACTCGACCCGAAACTGACGGTCGGTGAGAATGCCGCCCTCGGTTTTGGCGACCTGAAGAAGGCCGTGGACCGTTTCAACGACATCTCCGCCCGGTTCGCCGAGCCGATGGACGAGGACGAGATGACCACCCTCCTCGCCGAGCAGGCCGATCTTCAGGAAAAGATCGACGCCGGTGATGGCTGGGAACTGGACCGCAAGCTCGAGATCGCGCTCGACGCGCTGCGCTGCCCGCCCGCCGACAGCCCCGTGGACAAGCTTTCCGGTGGTGAGCGTCGCCGTGTGGCCCTGTGCCGCCTGCTGCTTGAAAAGCCCGGCCTGCTGCTGCTTGACGAACCGACCAACCATCTCGATGCCGAGAGCGTGGCATGGCTCGAAAAGACGCTGCGCGACTATGAAGGCACCGTCATGGTCATCACCCATGACCGTTACTTCCTCGACAACGTGACCAACTGGATTCTCGAAATCGAGCGCGGTCGCGGCTATCCGTTCGAAGGCAACTATTCCTCCTGGCTGACGCAGAAGCGCAAGCGTCTGGCACAGGAAGAAAAGGAAGAAAGCGGTCGCCAGCGTGCTCTTGCGGCCGAGCAGGAATGGATCAGTTCCAGCCCGAAGGCCCGTCAGGCCAAGAGCAAGGCCCGTATCACCAAGTACGAAGAGCTGCTGGCCAAGAGCAACGAGAAGGCGAATGGCACGGCGGATATCGTCATCACCCCCGGCCCGCGTCTGGGCAACGTGGTGATCGATGCCGAGGATCTGACCAAAGGCTTCGGCGACCATCTGCTGATCGACAAGCTGAATCTCAAGCTGCCCCCGGGCGGGATCGTCGGTGTGATCGGGCCGAACGGCGCGGGTAAGTCCACGCTGTTCAAGATGATCACCGGGCAGGAGCAGCCGGATAGCGGCAAGCTGATCGTCGGCGACACCGTGAAGCTTGGCTATGTCGATCAGTCCCGCGACAGCCTTGATGACAACAAGAACGTCTGGGAAGAAATTTCCGGCGGCACGGACGTCATCTATCTCGGCAAGCGTGCCGTTCCGTCCCGGGCCTATGTCGGTGCGTTCAACTTCAAGGGCGCTGACCAGCAGAAGAAGGTCGGCATCCTTTCCGGTGGTGAGCGTAACCGCGTCCATCTTGCGAAGATGCTTCGCAAGGAAAGCAACGTCATCCTGCTCGATGAGCCGACCAACGATCTCGACGTCGATACGCTGCGCGCGCTGGAAGATGCGCTCGCCGAGTATCCCGGTTGCGCCGTGATCATCTCCCATGATCGCTGGTTCCTCGACCGTCTTGCCACGCATATCCTCGCCTTCGAAGGGGACAGCCATGTCGAATGGTTCGAGGGGAACTTCCAGGCTTACGAAGAAGACAAGAAGCGCCGTCTGGGCGACGCTTCCGTCGAGCCGAGCCGCATCAAATATCGCCCACTGGCGCGCTGATTCCTGCCGTTCCGGGTGCGCGCCTCGCTTACCCGGAACAGGCTTGTTGACGGGCTGTCCGGTTTCGGACCCTAAATAGCCCGCTCATGAGTCTCCACATCCTCCGTACAGCCCGTCTCACGCTGACACCCGTTTCATGGCGTGACATGAACGACATCGCCCACCTCAAGGCTGATGGTGGTGCGTTCGCCATGATGCTGGGCGGTGTGCGCAACCGCCAGCAGGCGGAAGCGGAGATGGTGTCCGACATCACCTTCTGGGCAAAACACGGCACCGGCATGTTCGCCATCCGTGAGAATGGTCGGCTGATCGGCGTCACGGGCGTGCATGAACGCCCGGACGGACGCGGCGTGGCGCTGCGGTTCGCCATTTATCCGTGGGCATCGGGCCGGGGGCTCGCCCGGGAGGCAGCGGCGGCGGCCTTGCGCCATGCTCACGCGGCGGGGTTCCGACGTGTGGTGGCAGTGGCGCGCGACACCAACATCGCCTCCCGCAAGGTGCTCGGCGGCATCGGCATGCGAGTGTGCGAGCAGTTCATGCGAAGCGGCAACAACATGCTGGTGTTCGAGAGTGTGGCGGCCACCGATACAGCAAACTCCCCTGACAGCCGAAAAGATACGCAGTTTCTTTGAGTGCGGCTCTGTTCGAAGGATACCGGGATAGTGTGGTCCGGGAGCAGCGCTGAGTTTTAACCGCTGACGATTTCTGCGTGAGTTTCAATAAAACAGAGTCCAGAGGCAGTCGCCCTTTTCAGGGGGCTCGCGAAAGGTCGCTCTCTGTTTGCCAGCCATTCCAGCGTGTTGCGCTATGCTGTTGGTTTCCCTCCTCCCCAGCGCCCCCCTCACCAGCGATAGGAGAGCGTCACAAACGCGCTGCGGCCGGGCGCCCACGCACAGGCGACCGACCGCGTGCATATCGCGACATAACGACGGTTGGTTATATTGCTGCCATTGAACTGGACATCGAACCGACGATAATCCACATGCGCCTGAAGATCCCATACAAGCTGGCTTGGTACGGCGAACGTTTCAGGGAGGGAACCCGCCGTGTTGCCGGTATAACGCAGCCCGCCTCCGATCCCTGTCGTCCATGCCTCGCTCAGCCGGAAATCACGTTTGAGAAACAATGAGGCCATGTGGGAAGGAATCGCCACGGGCCGCTGATTGAGCTGCGCCGCGACGGTCGTCTTCGTGATGCGCGGGTCCTGATAGGTGAACGACGCCAGAAAATCGATTTTATAGGGCAGCCGTCCCACTCCTTCCGCTTCAAAACCACGGGTTTTCTGCTCGCCTGTCTGGATGTCATAGGTGGAATCTGCAGGATCGGTCGTCAGCACGTTCGTTTCGACAAGATCGAAAAAGTCCGCTGTCAGCATGAAATCTTCGCCCCACGGCGTTCCCGTGGGCGGTTTGTATTTCAGGCCGGCTTCGATCTGTCGTCCTTTCGTGGGCAGAAACGGCGTGTTCTGGCGTGTCGTGCCGACCTGCGGCTGGAACGACGTGGCGTAGGACACATAGGGCGACACTCCGATGACCGACTTGTAGAGAAGGCCGACACGTCCGGTAAATGCGTTGTTTTTCTGAGGTGTTCCGACATTGGTCCGGTTGTTCATCGTCAGGCTCTGCGTCAAATCTCCGCGCCCTGACAGCGTAAGATAGAAACGGTTCCAGTCGAGCTGTTCCTGGGCATAAATGCCCGTCTGGGTTTCCGTCTCATTGGTGTTGGTAGTGGTCGCGTAGGTCGGCCATGTGATGGTCTGGTAAACGGGATTATAGAGATCCAGTGACGGAGCGGTTCTCTGACCCCGGCGATTGGCAAGAAAATCGCTTCTGAAATCGATGCCGAACAAAATTTCATGGCGCACCGGACCTGTTTTCAGTTTCAGATCAGAGCGCGTATCGAGCGTGACATTGTTGTAGTTAGCCGACTGGAGCAGTGCCTGTCGTGTCAGTGTCCTTTCGTCAGACGAGAGGGCAACGGCGGTCACGAAGCGATAGTCCAGATCCAGATGGGCGTACCGCATGTTTTGGCTGATCGTCCAGTTCGGCGTCAGATAGCGCGTAAAATTATAGCCGATAGCGACCTGACGCTTGGAATAGACATCATACTTCGCATCGCTGCTCAGAAAATTACGGGCGATGTAGCCATAGGGGCTGCCAAACACCGTTCCCACTGCTGGCAGGAACTGCGCTGTCGAACCGGCATCGAGCTGCTCGTAGCTGGCCAGAATGGTAAAATCGGTTTTGCTGTCCGGATGCCATCGCAGGGAGGGCGCGACATAAATTTCGTTATTCTTGATGTTTTTCGCATAAGTATCAGATTTTCTGATGAGACCATTGAAACGCCACAGGAAGGTCTTGCCGGAATCAATGGCGCCTCCTACATCGACCGCTCCCTGAACCCGGCTGTAGGACCCGGTCTGGAAAGCGACCTGATTCTGCTGGTCTTCTCGCGGGCGTTTACTGACTGCATTGATGATGCCCCCAAGCTGCCCCGAACCGTACAAAGCAGAGGACGCGCCACGCAGTACATCCATTTCCTCCAGCCCCCACGGCTCAATGCTGAAAGATTGGGAACTGGCCGCATCCGGCGTACGAGTTCCGTCGAGATAGATATCCGGAGAAAATCCCCGGATCGTGCCGAAATAACCCCGCGGGTCATCCTTGGACCCATAATCCGATACACCGGCTGAATATCGAACAGCTTCGGAAATGCTGCGCGAATTGAGCATGGTCATGCGCGCCTGCGTGATAACGGTCAGGTTCTGGGGTACATCTTCAATGGGGGTGGATGTCTTGGTCGCCGACCGCCCCCCGTTCCCCAGAAGACTGCCCCGGCTTCGTCGCACTTCGATGTGTTCCACCGGTCCAGTCTGAACGACCGGAGCTTTCGCCTTTGTCGGATGAGCAGAAGGCGCTGCGTGCAGACGGTGTAAGGGCTTTTCAGCCGTTTCCTCCGCCAGACCGGGTGCGCAAGGAAAAGCCAGCAGCGCTATTGCGCAGGGGAAAAGACTGGAACGACCCCGCATTGTTACATGTTCTCCGGGTAAGGGGAGAAATTATTATCGTAAGTGATAATGATTATCAATAACAAATTATTGCTAGAAAAGCAGCATAACGGGCAGGATGATTTTCCCTATCTATTTGCAAAAAAACATTTGCACAGAAAAACATGTGTCCGGTCAGGTTATGAGAGCGACCGCCATACCCGGATCTCGTGTGGTCCGAAAGATTGTCTTAGCGCAACTTCCAGTCCATCCCATCAAAAGCAGATGTCAGAGCACGGAGATTGCGGCAGCCCGACGCACGGCACACCCTCTCCACCAGACCCTCCGGAACAGGTGGGCAGCAAGGACACGCACGATCACCCGCCTCGTGTGATCTTTGACCTCTTTTGAAAATTCCTTTTCTATACTGGAATATTCCTGTTTTGGCACAGATGAAATATGAGATTGCCGAAATCAGCCAATCAGGCGCTTAACGGCCTCGCGAAAAGCTAACTGTTGAAGATGAAAAGCAATTTTCAAAAGGACTCTTAGAACCTTTTCGACATTGGGGCACTGTCCCTGACGCCGCTCTGCTCCAGAATGCACCGGTGTTCAGAAGAGCCAACCGCAGCCGTCCATTGACTGACGTGCCAGCGGGCAGCTTCATCATTCCTGTCTGATACTTTAAATTTTCCAAAAGCCTTTCAACCTCGGGATCAGCAAGAAGAACCAGACAACACCTACGAGACCACACCAGTCAGAAACATTCCAAGAAGGGATTGGTTACCACCACCTGCGGCCTTTGTTCGCGGTGACCCGTTTTACTGAAAGCGAACCGAGCGTTTCGTGCCGGGAACGCTATAATCGCCACCTGTTATGGCAAATGCTGATCGAGTGCCTCGGCCAGAGCCGTTCCCAACAGCTCATCATAAACTGCCAGCGTTGCCTGCTGCATGGCGCGGGTCGTGTAATGGGCCAGCACATTTTCCCGGGCGGCAAGCCCCATGGTCATACGCTCCCCGGCTGTCGCATTGAGCGTGGCCGCGATCATTTCCGCCAGCACACGCGCATCGCCGGGAGGGAAAAGCAGACCAGTCTCCCCGTATCTCACCGTTTCCATGGCCGCCCCATGCGCCGCGACAATGACGGGACGCGTCATGGCCTGAGCCTCGACAACCACCCGGCCGAACGGCTCGGGACGAAGGGACGGCACAACGACCATTTCGGAGAGGGCAAGGGCCGCCGGCATATCTGCGCAGTGACCGCCGAAGCGAATATGGGACGTCAGCCCGAGTTCCACCGTCTGGGATTCAAGGGTCGCCGGGAAGCCGGACTTTTCCGGCGCCGAACCGATGAAGACACAGACCCATGGACGGGTAGCCCAGCGTTCACGCACCATGATGGCCAGTGCATCGAGCAGCAGCCCCTGCCCTTTCCATTCCGTAAGACGACCCGGCATGAGAATGATGGCCGCACCATCGTCCTCGATGTTCCATGTCTCCAGCACTGCGCTCACGCGGTCGCCGCGCACGGCCTGCGGATCGAACTGCACCGTATCAGCGCCGCGCGGAATGGTGCGCAGCCGGTTGTCCCCCACACCGTAATCGCGTTTCAAACGGTCTGCGATGAAATGGCTGATGGCGATGACGCGGTCACCGGCGGCAAGAACGGCATTATAGGTTTTCTTGCCCGGAAAGCTTTCCTTGTGGACACCGTGCCATGTGGTGACGAACGGGGTTTGCGTCCGACGGCAGGCCAGCCTTGCTGCCCATGCAGGGGCGCGAGAGCGCGCATGAACCAGACTGACGCCCTCCGAAGCGATGACCGACCGCAGGCGCATGGCGTTCCGAAGGATGGCGGCGGGGGATTTCCGTCCGAGTTCGAGGGAAATGTGCTTTCCGCCGTAATAGGCCACTTTCGGGACCAGACGCCCGTCCGCACTGGCCACGAGCGGCATGCCGCCCGCCTCTGCGATGGCCTGCACCATCTCGATCGTCCCGCGCTCGACCCCGCCTGCATCAAGAGCGGGGAGGACCTGAAGAATAACGGGCCGATTGGTTAACGTATTCATAACTTTCGCCGATAGCATGGACGGCCCTGTCCCGCACCACCTGTCTCATTTTTCGTTCGTACTTGACCCGGCGGCTTTCAGGACCGTCAATGCAACCATGATCGTCACGGCTCATCCCGACTGTCCAGCCTCCATCCGCCCGTCTCCCCGCTTCAAAGGACCGGGGCACAGCCGGATCATCGTATCCACACCCGCCGCTCTGACAGTCGCTCTTCTTGCCGCACTGACCCTACCTGTGCATCACGCCCGGGCGGTAGCACCGTCCTCGCAGCCCCCTTTTGTTCTCTCCGACTGTCTGGCCACCCTCGATGACGATCCGGGTGACGTGGATGATTATGTCTCGGCGCATGATGTGATCGGCAGCACGCGCGCCGTCCGGCACTGCCGCGCCATTGCCGATGCACTGATGGGAAACGCCGCAACGAGCGCCGAGGAGCTTGACGGGCTGGCCCACACAGCCGCCGCCCACATGCCGGAAACGGACGATGATTCCCCTGAAGAGCGGGCCGATGTCGCTGCCGACGCGGCACGCGCATGGTTCGCCGCCGGAGCGCCCACCCGGGCGGAAAACTCTGCCGGATATGGCCTTACCCTGACACCGGATTCCATTGCGCTCCGGCTCCTGCGGGATCGCGCCCTGCTGCAGACGGATCACCCCGACGATGCTCTGCGCGACCTGACCGAACTGGACTCCAATCCGGTTCTCGAAACGGACATCCATCGCCTGAAAGCCAAGGCCGAAATCCAGACGGGCAAGTTCACTGCGGCGGAACAGGATATCGCCTTCACATTGTCCAGAACGCCTGACGATCCGGGAGCTCTTCTGGAACGCGGCATCGTTCGCCAGCGCCTGAACAATCCAGCGGGCGCACGCTCGGACTGGGAGCAGGTGATCGCGCTCGCACCGGACTCTCACGAGGCAGACCTCGCACGACAGGATCTCGACCTGCTCGCCTCCGACCCGGACGCCCTGCCTCCCAGCGACGTGACCATCCAGACATCCTCGTCGCACTGAGCACACAGTTTGCCTCAAAAAACGTCATCGGATCAGCCCGGCATCCGTTGATCCGACGCCTTTCCCTCTCATGCCGTGTGAACAGACAGAACGCCAAAATCCTCCTGCCTCTGGCATGAAACGACGTGACAGGGCAGTCTCCCGCCCATGACACGCATCCTTGTCATCCGCCTTGGGGCGCTCGGCGATTTCGTACAAAGCTTTCCGGCCTTTGCCGCCATCCGCGCCCATCATCCGGATGCCGCCATCACCCTCCTGACGACCACGCCGTTCCGTGACCTCGCCACCGCCAGCCCGTGGTTCGACAGTATCGAGACCGACACACGGCCCAAAATCACCGACCGTGCGGGCATAAAACGGCTAAAAACCCAGTTGAGCGGCTTCGACCGGATCTATGACCTTCAAACCTCCAGCCGCTCAAGCTGGTATCACCGTTTCGCCGGAGCCGCCGCGTGGTCAGGCATCGCGCGAGGGGCCTCGCTGCCGCACGCCAACCCCTGGCGGGATGAGATGCACACGCGGACGCGGCAGCGGGACCAGTTGCGCATGGCGGGCATCCCGGACGTTCCGGAGCCGGACCTCGGGTGGCTGACAGCAGGGGGGCCGATACTCCCCGTTCCCTATGCGGTGCTGGTACCGGGCGCAGCACCACACCGCCCGGGCAAACGCTGGCCTGCCCAGCGTTACGGGGCTCTCGCGCAGCATCTTCTCGGCAAGGGGTTGTTACCGGTCCTCATCGGCGGCCCAACGGACGGTGAACTGGCCACCACCATCCGCGCTGCCTGTCCGGACGCGCTGGATCTCACCGGGAAGACTTCTCTCATCGACCTTGGCGGTCTGTGCGCCCGCGCCCGGCTGGCGGTGGGCAACGATACCGGCCCGATGCATCTCGCAGCCGCCGTGGGATGTCGCTGCCTCGTGCTGTTCTCTTCGGAAAGCGATCCGGCCCTGACGGCTCCACTGGGACGACGGCCGGAGCAGGTCAGCGTGCTGCGGGTCAACGATATTGCAACTCTTTCCGTGGACAGGGTTGTTTCTGCCCTCGGCTGACGCCATTAAAGTCGGCTTGCTGCAACAGGACGTCCATCCCGGTCGTCCGTCATATTCAATGCCTGGAGCACCTGTCCATGCCTGCCATCACCCTGCCAGACGGTTCCGTTCGCCAGTTTGACGGGCCGGTGACGGGCACGGATATCGCGGCCTCCATCGGTCCGGGGCTAGCCAAGGCGGCGCTGGCCATCGAAGTGGACGGCAAGCTTCGCGACATCAGCCTTCCGGTCGAGCAGGATGCCTCAATCCGCTTCGTCACCCGCAAGGACGGGGAAGCGCTGGAGATGATCCGCCACGATGCCGCCCATGTGCTGGCGGAGGCGGTGCAGTCGCTGTTTCCCGGCACGCAGGTCACCATCGGCCCGTCGATCGAAAACGGCTTCTATTACGATTTCTACCGCAACGAGCCGTTCAAGCCGGAAGATTTCACGGCCATTGAGCAGCGGATGCACGAGATCGTCAAAGCGAACGCGCCCTTCACCCGCGAGGCATGGCCGCGCGATGAGGCGATCCGGTTCTTCGAAGACCGTGGCGAGCGCTTCAAGGCCGAACTGATCCGCGACCTCCCCGGCGATGAGGAAATCTCGATCTACCGTCAGGGTGAGTGGCTGGATCTCTGCCGAGGCCCGCATCTGCGCACCACCGGCGATGTCGGCAACGCCTTCAAGCTGATGAAGGTCGCGGGCGCTTACTGGCGCGGCGATCATCGCAACCCGATGCTGACCCGCATCTACGGCACTGCATGGCGGGACAAGAAGGAGTTGGAAGCGCATCTGCACCAGCTTGAGGAAGCGGAGCGCCGCGACCACCGCCGCATCGGCAAGGAAATGGATCTCTTCCACATTCAGGAAGAGGCCGTCGGTCAGGTGTTCTGGCACGCCAAGGGCTGGCGGCTCTACACGGCGTTGCAGGACTATATGCGCCGCGCCCAGACCCGCGCCGACTATGAAGAAGTCCGCACGCCGCAGCTTGTGGACCGTGCGCTGTGGGAAGCCTCCGGCCACTGGGACAAATATCGCCACCACATGTTCGTCGCGACCGTCGAGGACGAGGACAAGACCCTCGCTCTCAAGCCGATGAACTGCCCGTGTCATGTGCAGATCTTCCGCCACGGCCTGCGGTCCTATCGTGAACTGCCCTTGCGCATGGCCGAATTCGGCGCGTGCCACCGCTATGAGCCGTCCGGTTCGCTGCACGGCATCATGCGCGTGCGTGGCTTCACGCAGGACGATGCCCATATCTTCTGCACCGAGGACCAGATCGCTCAGGAGACTGTCCTGTTCGTGGCGATGCTTTCAGAGGTCTACAAGGATCTCGGCTTCGAGCATTTCCGCATCAAGTTCTCGGACCGTCCTGAGCAGCGTTCCGGTTCGGACGAGGTCTGGGATAAGGCCGAGGCCGCGCTCAAGCAGGCCTGTGAGATCGCGGGCGTGGAGTATGAATATAATCCGGGTGAGGGCGCGTTCTACGGTCCGAAGCTGGAGTTCGTGCTGCGTGACGCCATCGGTCGTGACTGGCAGTGCGGCACCTTGCAGGTCGATCTCGTGCTGCCGGAGCGTCTGGACGCCAGCTACATCGGCGAGGACAGCGCCCGTCACCGTCCGGTCATGCTGCACCGTGCGATCCTCGGCTCGTTCGAGCGCTTCATCGGCATTCTGATCGAGCAGCATGCGGGCAAGTTCCCGCTGTGGCTCGCGCCCGTGCAGGTCGTTGTCGCCAGCATCGTCAGTGATGCCGCGCCTTACGCCGGGGAGGTTGTCGCCCGTCTGCGCAAGGCCGGTCTCACGGTCGAGGCGGACACGCGTGCGGACAAGATCAACGCCAAGATCCGTGAGCACAGCGTGGCCCGGGTGCCGGTGATCCTTGTGGTCGGCCGCAAGGAAGCGGAAGCAGGAACCGTCGCCATGCGGCGTCTCGGCGGGGCGGATCAGGAAATGCTGACCCTCGACGAGGCAGTGATCCGGCTGTCTGAAGAAGCGAAGGCCCCGGACATCCGTCGGGGCTGAATGCCTGTTACCCGATCAGGCGTCGGCCGCCTGATCGGGTAACACACGGTTTTTCTGCTCATCCGGCGCAAAAAACCCCAGCGCATACCGCTCCCGGTTCGTCACCACGTCGGCAAGCGATATCGCGTCGAAAACATCGAAGAACGCCGCGAAAGCGCGGACAAAAACCAGCCGCATCTGACATTCGGGCATAAGGAGACACACGCTCTCCTCATCGCTACACCCGTCCATGCCATGTTTCATGCAGGCAATGACGCCCGGTTCCCCTTCCGTGAGACGCACGACAGCGCCGATGCATATTTTTTCCGGCGCACGGGCCAGCCGCAGGCCACCGTTCCTGCCCCGGCTGGTTTCGATAAAGCCGGCGCGCCCCATCTTGTGGATGATCTTGACCAGATGGTTTTCGGAAATGCCGTAGGTCCTGGCAATTTCCCGAATTGAAACAAGCCGGTCCGGCGTGCAGGCGAGAAAGATAAGCGCTCTCAGAGCATAATCCGTGTGAAGGGTCAGACGCATGAGATCAGGCGATCCATGCCGTGGACCAGTACGGACCGACTATTACACATGCCAACGCCTCCTCAATTCCGACAATTCATCCTTAACGGGAACAGATCGTTCCCGCCTATTCCAGTCAGCGGTATCATCGGAATGTGACGTTTAAAGGACCAAAGCCTTTATTACGCGAGAAGGCAGGACAGAGTTGCTTTTACATAATGGATAAAGCCGCTGTTCCGCTCGCCCCTCGACGTTCCGCCGCATCCTGTTAGTCTATAGTCAGTGGGAACCAGTCCTTGGTGAAAAAGGCGAATTTCCCGAAAGAACGGGGGGATAATGGGACGATTTCTGAAGGGGGCGGCCTCTCTGGCCATTCTGGCCTCTACAGCTTTTGCCACACCGCTGAACGCAGCCGGAACAAAAACCGTCACCGACATGACAGGCATTCGGAGCGAGGTGCCCTCACCCCCTGCCCGTATTGCGGATCTGTGGTTCGCCCATAACGAACTGGTCGTCATGCTCGGCGGAGCACCTGCCATCGCCATGACGGTCGAACGACAGACCATGTCGCCCTGGATGTACCGGCTCGCGCCCGCCCTGAACAAGGCCGTCCAGCTTCCGGGTACGACCCCTACCGCCGAAACGCTTCTGGCCAGCCAGATCGACCTCGTCTTTGCAACACCCGCACTGTCGGGACTCGATTCCTACCGTCGCGCCGGTATTCCTGCGGTCGCGGTCGATTTCCATGACGCGGCGGGGCTGCTCCGCTGCCTCGACCTGACGGCGGACGTGCTGGGAACCGCCCATGCGCAGGACGTCGTGAAAGACTATCGCGCCTATCTCGACGAGACGCTGAACCTGCTGTCCTCCCGTCTGGGCGATTTTCCGGACGCATCCCGCCCCCGCGTGCTGCACATCCTTTCGCTCTCGCCCCTGAAAGTCGATGGCGCGGGCACGATGATCGACGAGTGGATCAGGCTCGCAGGTGGCCGCAACGCCGCCGGAGAAATCCAGGGATCGAAACGGCCGGTCTCATTCGAGCAGATTGCCGCATGGAATCCCGACATCATCATTCTGGGAGGCATGAGCGGAACGCCGGAGGCGTCCACCGCAGGCGCGGTGTGGTCCTCGCTCGCCGCCGTCAGGACGGGGAGAGTCTATCGCAACCCCGTCGGTGTGTTTCCGTGGGATCGTTATGGAACGGAATTCGCGCTTCAGCTTCGCTGGGCCGCGACCATCCTGCATCCGGACCTGTTCCGTGACGTCAGCATGGCCGAAGTCACACAAGCCTTTTATCGCCGCTTCTTTGCCTATGACCTGACCGATGAGGACGCCCGGCGCATTCTGGCGGCGCAGCCTCCTGCATGAAAGGCATTGCGTCTCTTGCCTGCGCCTTCATCGTTCTCGTGATCGTGGCGGTCGCCTCGCTCTGCGTGGGGCGCTACCCCATTCCCCTTCACGACTGCCTCCAGTTTCTTTTCTCGTTTTTTCACGCCTCCCCGACACCCTCCGTCACCCGTTCCATCCTGCTCCAGCTCCGACTTCCCCGACTGGAAGCCGCGATGCTGGCGGGAGCGGCACTGTCTGTTTCGGGCGCGTCCTATCAGGCCGTTTTCCGCAATCCACTAGTCTCTCCCGGCATCCTCGGAGCACTGAGCGGAGCCGGGTTCGGGGCAGCCGTCGCCATCGTCCTGAACTATCCCGCATGGATGGTAAGCGTCTCGGCCTTCACCGGATCTGTCGTTGCCGTTCTGGCAGGCGTGGGGATAGCGCGCCTGTCCGGCGACCGCTCGATCCTGATGCTGATCTTCGGCGGACTGGTCAGCAACGCCCTCTTCACCTCGCTGCTATCGATCCTCAAATATCTCGCCGACCCCGACGACCAGCTTCCCGATATCGTCTTCTGGCTGCTCGGCACGCTGGCCCGCGTGACGCCCGAAACGCTCTCGCTCGTCTCCCTGCCGATGCTGGTGAGTATCGTGCTGCTCTGCCTCACCGGACGACTTCTCGATGCGCTCACGCTCGGCGATGACGAAGCCCGCAGCCTTGGCGTGCCGGTCGTGGCGGTGCGCAGTGTCGTCGTGATCCTCGCCACGCTGCTTTCGGCGTTGACGGTGGCGATGGCGGGCATCATCGGCTGGGTGGGGCTGGTGGTTCCGCACATCGCACGGCTGATCGTAGGGCCGGGAAACAGGCTCGTGCTGCCCATGAGCGCCCTGATCGGGGCCATCTTCCTCCTGTTCGCCGACGATCTCGCACGCTGCCTCTCCTCTGCGGAAATCCCCATCGGTATCATGACCGAACTCTCCGGCGTCATCCTGTTCCTGATCCTGCTGCCGCGTGTCCGGTCCAGCCTGAAAGGAAGCTGGCGATGACTCTCGTCGCCGAGGATATCTCCTGTCGGCGGGACGGGCGGCTGGTGCTGGACGACATCTCCTTCAGCCTGCCCGACGGCACGATGACAGCCCTTCTCGGCCCGAACGGCGCGGGGAAAACGACCCTCTTGCGGGTCATTCTGGGGCTTGAAAAAGCAGACGGCCGCATCCTGCTGAACGGAGCGGATCTGTCCACGCTCACCCGCCGCGAGGTCGCCCGTAGGATCGCCTATGTTCCCCAGACAAACACTGTCGCCTTCGCCTATACGGTGGCGGACATGGTCGCGATGGGACGTCTGTCGCACGCCCGTTTCGGGCTGATAACGCCCGCGGACGACAAGGACGCGGTCACCGGGGCACTGGCCCGGCTCAATATTTCCCACCTTGCAGACCGCGCCTACACACAGCTTTCGGGCGGGGAGCAGCAGGCCGTGCTGATCGCCCGCGCACTAGCTCAGGGGGGCAGGACGCTACTGCTCGATGAGCCAGCCTCGGCGCTGGATTTCGGTCAGCAGAAACGCCTGTGGGCGCAGTTGCGAGACCTTGCGGAGCAGGGCTACACGATCCTCTGCACGACCCATGATCCCCTGCGCGCCCGCGAGATTTTCGACGTCGCCCTGCTGATGCGTCAAGGCAGGCTTGTGGACTGCGGAGCCGTGGGAAGCGTGCTGACCGATGAGGGGATCGACACCCTGTATGCGTCCGCGCATGTCCCCTGAATCCGGCGGTCTTTCCGGCGCGGGATGGGGGCCTCTCCCCTCGGCAGGAACATCCGCACTGGCAAGCGGGCGGCGGCGGCGGTATTCACAAACCGGAAGTGGTGAGGATTGCTGTCATGTCGCTGGATGAGAATGCGCTGGATTGCCTGTTTCAAAAGGCGCGGACGCCGGAGAAATGGACCGATCGTCCCGTGCCGGAAGAAACGGTGCGGGCGCTGTACGATCTGGTGAAACTCGGACCGACATCGGGCAACGGCTCTCCGGCGCGGTTCGTGTTTCTCTCCTCTCAGGACGCAAAGGAGCGCCTTCGGGACGCGCTCTCGGCGGGCAATGTGGAAAAGGTCATGACGGCTCCAGTCGTGGTCATCGTGGGTCACGATCCCCTGTTCTTCGAATATTTCTCGCGTCTGGGCGCCGATCCCGATCTGCGCTCATGGTTCGCGGCCGATGTCGGGCTGGCGGAAGAGACCGCTTTCCGCAATGGGACGCTGGAAGGCGCTTACCTGATCATGGCCGCGCGGGCGCTGGGACTGGATGCCTTGCCGATGTCAGGCTTCGATGCGGCCATCGTCGAGGACACATTCCTGACGGGCGAAGGCTGGCGGGCCAACTTCCTCATCGGTCTTGGCTACGGAGAACCGGTTGAAACGCCACGCGCTGCCCGACTGGCTTTTGACGAAGCCTGTCGCATCCTGTGACCGGGACCAGCGTGCCCTGCCGCGTGATGGTTCTGGATGCCGCACCGGCAGCAGTGGAGGCCCGTGTCGCGGCAGTTCTCCTTGATGAGCATGACGGAAAGAGCCTGTCGCTTCGCCATGCGCCGGGTCACGATGGCATCGGCATCATGCCTTCCATGCTGGAAGAGTGCCTCGCGGAATCCGAGTGGCAGGCCCCCGATCTGGTCGTCGTCGTCGTCGGCCCCGGTTCCTTCACAGGGCTGCGCACCTCATGCTCTCTGGCGGCCGGACTGGCGTTCGGGTTCGGCTGTCCTGTGGTGGGCGTGACACGGGGTGAAGCGCTTTCGCCTGTTCTCGACACGCTTGTCCGGCAGGAAGAGCGGACCGGCTGGCTCTGCGTGACGACAGCCCGACGGGGACGCTGGTTTGTGGAAAGCCCAGCGCCTGATCCGACCACCCTCGGGCCGGTTATCGCGGTGAAAAGCGCCGAATGGGAACCGCCTACCGGATCATGGATCGTGGCGGGCGATGGTGCTGAACAGGCTGTGGCCTGCGCGCCGGACCGCCTCTTCCTCGTGACCGTTACTGGTGAAGCCTCTCCGGAAGATATCGCCCATGTCGGTCTGCTGCGTCATCAGGGAAGACTGGCCGCGCGACCGCCGTTGCCGCTGTATGTCGATCCACCGGAAGCGAAATTGCCGGCGGCTGGTCTTCGCGCGCGCCCCGAATGACGCCGGAAGAAAAAACTTTTCCCGTTGTCACAGAGGTCGGGACCGCTTTCTCCGAGGTTCTCGCCCGGCTGCATGAAAGTGCTTTCGTCCCTGAATTCCGCTGGAGCAGCAAGGCTTTTGCAGATCTCTTTGCAACGCCGGGTGTTCTGGCGTTTCTTGCCTCCATGAATAATGAACCCGCCGGGTTCATCATGGCCCGCTCCGTTGCGGATGAAGCTGAAATCCTTACTCTGTCCGTAGCGCCCGACTGGCGACGGAAGAATGTGGCGCGCCTTCTGATTGAAACGCTGCTTTCCGATTTTTCCGAAAAAGGAATCTCCCGGATTTTTCTAGAAGTTTCCGTGGATAACAAGCCGGCACGCTGCCTGTATGCCGCGACAGGGTTCAGCGCGGCGGGCATACGGAAACGCTATTATGCCGACGGCTCTGATGCGGAAGTCATGACGAAAAAGATTATCTCCTCTCGCGGAAACTGATGTCTGCGAGAGGAAATTTTTTCATTCGTCTTCCGGTTCTTCCGGCAGTCTCCAGTCGATAGGCTTCAAGCCATGTTCTTCCAGAAACGCATTGGCCTTGGAAAAATAATGCCCACCGAAAAAACCGTTATGGGCGGAAAGCGGTGATGGGTGCGGCCCTTTCAGGACCAGATGACGCGAAGCGTCCACAAAAGCCGCTTTTTTCTGAGCATAGCTGCCCCACAATATGAAAACGACCGGTGTTTTCTGTTCATTGACGCAGGCAATCACGGCATCAGTGAACCGCTCCCAGCCCTGTCGCTGATGCGAGGCCGCCTGTCCCTGCTCCACGGTCAGCACGCTGTTGAGAAGCAGAACGCCCTGTTTCGCCCAGTGCGTCAGATTTCCATGACGCGCAGGGGGAATACCGAGATCGCTTTGCATCTCCTTGTAGATATTGACCAGTGAAGGCGGAATCCGCACGCCGCGACGGACACTGAAACACAGACCATGCGCCTGACCAGCGCCATGATAGGGGTCCTGTCCGAGAATAACCACGCGTACGGAACCGAGCGGTGTCAGGTTCAGGGCGCGAAACCATTCAGGTCCGCGCGGGAAGATCATCTTTCCTGCCTCTTTCTCTTTCAAAAGAAAGGCTTTCAGATCCTTCATGTAGGAAGCATCGAACTCCTTCTGCAACGCCACGCGCCAGTTTTCGTCCAGTTTCACACCTGTCTGGGTCACGAAGCGTCTCCCTCTTTCCTGACGAACCTTACCTGTTTCTGGCCCCGGACGCCCCGTGATGCAACTTTTGTCCCCAGCTATGCCGGCGCAGAGGATAGTTCCTCTGGTTGGAACGGTTTGTCTCTTAAGCCACCCCTCTCCAAATAGTGCCGTTTTCAGAAGACCAAATTTCAACGGTTCATTTGCAGATATTCCTGCTGTGGCATTCCAGTTCTCTTTGGAACTTTGGATTTCCAACGACAGGTCATCCAAAGGAGCGGCCTGATCTTTCCCGGAGACGTATGTTCTTCAGCTTCCGCCGCCCGTGCGTCGCACCCTTTGCACCCCTCGATACCGCCATGCCCATCCCAGCGCCACGACAACCGTCGCGATTGAAAACGATCCCAGCCACACGAAAAGGGCCGTGGAAGGTCGCTGGTAAAGGCACAGAAGCAATCCCACCAACGAGACCCAGCGCATCAGGCGAACTGTGAGAGCAGGCGCAACGGCCTCCCGTCTTGCGATCCGCAGCATCCGGGGTTCAGAAACCGCCTGCACGGACAGGCTGACAATCCAGAGAACACTGCACAGAACGATCATGCGAGACGTCGGGCGATCTGAAAGGCAACAGCCGCGACGCACAAAGCAATCAGATCCACGGCGGCAAAAACGGTTGGCGTGTGAAAAACGGTCCCGCCCGACCGGGTCAGCAGGTCAAGCGGCCCCAGCAGGGCAGACAGAACAGCAAGAAGCCCAAGCTCACTTCTCCAGACCTGCACCCTCCATTTCATGAGGCAGCCGCCCATACCCCACACGGCGCTTGCAGCCCATATCAGGAAGAATACGGTCACTTCCTCTTGCGTGCGCTGCTCAGATCCCCCGGAAAGCAACCGGTTTCCCCAGAAAAATCCTGAACAGGCCAAAGGAAAACCCACCAGCACACTCACCGTGAGTCCCTCCGCCAGACGGAAGATAACACGGCCTCCGGACAGACGCCGACGCTTCATCAAAAAGAGAACAAGTCCGCTTCCAATCATGATTGTGGTTGCGAGACCCGAGATGAAATACAGCCAGCGCATCCCAGCACCACCCCAGCGAACGTAATGGATGCCTTCCATGACCTGTTGCGTGCGTGTGAGGGGCGTGGTCAGCAGGACATGCCTTATGAAATGACCATCATACGAAAAATCGACATGTTCACGTGTGCGGGCAGGGCCGGAGGCATCCGTGCGACTGATCAGGATATTCTTTGGCAGAAAAAGGATGAAACCGACCTGTCCTGCTCTGACCACCTTTTCGGCGTCATGCAGGAGGGGAGACAGAGGCGGCAGGGCAGGCACAACCGTTTTTTCTTTTTGTAATGCAGGCGATTCCGCCCGAACAGCAACGGGTGTGATCGCCGCGTTGATGGAAGCCAGATAGGAGACCGGTGGCAGAATGGAACGGGTGTGCAGAAATGTCCCTGTATAAGCCATCATAAATGCGAATGGCAGGAATGGAACGCTGGCAAGGACATGTACATCAAGCCATGCGCGCAGACGTGCGGAAAACGGACGCAAAACCAGCAGATCGGGAATCAGTTCTTTCAGATGAATGATAATACCTGATCCAAGCACGATCAGAAGCATGAGCCCCGAAAACGTCACAAAGATGATGCCAGTATCGCCATTTCTCAGGCTGTAGTGCAGGTCATAGAAGAACGTTCCGCCCACCGTCGCGCGGGCAGCCAGTTCCTGTCCGGTGCCAGGGTCAAAGGGAATGTTCAGAAACTCGTGACCGTCATGATACTGCACACGCAGGATCGGATCACGCTCTGACGGGAGGGTGATAAAAGGTTTCTCATCCCGCTCAAGCAGTTTCCTGATCGTGGGCAAGGTTTCTTCAAGCGCCTCATCCGTCAGGGCGGTCGCTGAAGGCGGCACCTCCGGTTGCAGCCAGCGCGTCAGTTCAGTGTCGAAAACAGCGATCGTACCGGAGGCAAAGATGCAGACCAGAAGCAGCCCGAACACGAACCCACTCCACGCATGAAGCCATCCCATGCGTGTACGCAACCTGTCCTGAATCATAGGTGGATAAGCGTCGCCAGACCGGCGAGACACGCCACACAGGCGACAATCACCGGTCCTGTCAGCCGCTTCCACGCGCCAAAAGCCAGCAGTCCCATAATGGGGAAAGCAGCAACCGCGATCATCTGACCGAAGATCATGGCGTCATGCCGATTACCCGGCCCCCAGCCAGACGATCCAAGCGTGAGGAAATGCGCGACCGCCCAGGCCAGCACAAATGCTACGAGGACCCGTCCCACGAGACGCGAGGGAGAGACGAAGGCTTTCTGCCGTGCGGATGATAAATCCGGAGACATCAGAAATTTGAGCGCAGGGTAAACATGAAATTTCGTGGCTCTCCATAGTAGTTATAATAATAAACGGTGCCGAGGCGCTGATAATAGCGGGTGTTGGAAATATTATTGAGCGTCACTGTGCCCGCCAGATAACGGTTCCACTGATACCCGGCCTGCAGGGACGCCACGATGTACCCTTTCTGTGTGACCAGCCTGCTGTTCCCGAATGTCCCACTTTGCGCATTTATGCCCCCACCGATGCTCCAGATATTCTTCTCAGCACCGGGATAAGGCTCAAAACGATAATGTGTCCAGAGTTTCCACAGATGACGGGGCGAGTTGGAGGCATAGACAAGGCCGGCCTGTGAGGCATTTCCATTGTTGATAATGGCGTTGTCGTTAAAGGTGTAGCTGGCATTGATATCCCACCCGTTCGCCGGGCGCCCAATGACTTCCGCCTCTGCACCCTGACTACGGGTCTTTCCTGTCGCCACATAGCAGTCATCATTGCGTGACGGTCCGCAGACCGCCGACAGAGCCCCATTATACACTGCCTGATTGCGCTGGATGATCTTGTAGCCGGCAAGCGTGAATCCCAGCTTATGGTCGAGCAGGTCTCCCTTTACCCCACCTTCAATCTGATTGCCGCGAACGGGGGCAAGCCGTCCAGTCGTGTCGAAAGCCGACTGCGGCGAGAAAATGGATGTATAGCTGGTATAAAGTGAAATCGACGGAATAACGTGCCAGACGCCGCCGATATAGGGCGTCAGAATACCCTGCTGATCGATCTGCGTGTCCGAGGCGCCCCGCGTCGGGCCAACGCGCTGTTCCTTGCTGACATAACCGCTGATACGTCCTCCCAGAAGGATGGAGACGCTGGAGACCGGTTTGATCTGCGCCTGACCATACACGCCCCATTGATCCGTCGGTTCCCGGTAACGGTTCTTCACGGAAGGCAGCGTGACACCCGACAGAAGCGCCGGAGCAAAAGCGGAAATTCCGCCCAGTTGCGGATCGCTCGTCGCAGTCAGGCTCGCTCCCCCTCCATTATAAACATAATGGTTGAAATCCGAGCCCAGCATCAACTGGTGCGTCTGCCCGAACAGATGCACGGGCCCCGTTACATAAGCATCCACACCATCATTGACTTCACTGTATTTTGTATTTGCGGCAACGAAGTTTCCGGTCTGAGTTTTCGCATTATAGCTGTTGAGATAAGCGTACTGGAGCGTGGTTTCCGAGCTCCGATGCCGCACATTGACGCGGGCGCGCCAGCCATGACTGAAGAGATGCTCAAGCTGCGCTTCCACCTCTGTCATCGGCACCGCCGAAGCATTCCAGTTCGCACCGATGAAGGAGTTTCGGGGCAGCTTGAGATCCGCCCCTGTGCTGCTGCGGGGAAGTCCCATAAAACGCATGGTGTCATTGCTCTGGGAAGAAACCATCACGGTCAGAGTATCATGACGCGACAAATGGACATCCGTTACGGAATAGATTGTCCATCGGCGATCATAGGCATTTTTATAGAAGAAATTCCGGTCTGTTCCCGCCAGCACAAGCCGGGTCGAGACAATCTTCGAGTTGCCGATCGGGCCACCCACATCGACCGTCGCATGGTAATTGTTCCACGACCCGGCGGAGAATGAGGCGTTGCCTTGAAACTCCTCCGTTGGCCGCTTATGTACGAAATTGGTGCTTCCAGCCGGACTGCCCGCTCCCTGCAATAAACCACTCGGTCCCCGCAGAACCTCGATCCGGTCATAGATCGCCAGATCATACTGCTGGCTCAAATTGAGACTACCTGATGCCGGTACACCATCATATTGCGGCTGCAGCGCGAAACCGCGTGCAGAATACCCTGCTGTTCCATCACCGTACAGATTTACATTCACACCGGCGACCTGCTTCAGGGCAGCATCCACGGTGTTCAGGTTCTGATCTTTCATCTGCTGGGTGCTCAGAACAGAGATGGACTGTGGAACATCCTGAAGCTTCATCAGCATCTTTGTGGTCGTCACCGCACTGACCGTATATGTGCCGGTTCCGTCCGTCGAAGCGTTCGGTCGATGTCCGAGCACGAGAAGCTGCTCGATGCTGCCAGGGATTTTTTCAGAATCGTCCTGTTTTTTCTTCTTTTTCGCCAGGCTCTTTCCACGATGAGACTCTGGATGAAGCGCGACCGACGACCGGGCGCCCCTGTCAGATGCCTCCTCCACCGGCGCATCGCGACCGGCGGCCCAGGCATCTTCCCCCACGAGCGGGGAGACCGCAGACAGAGCTGTTCCGAAACAGACAACGTAACGGAGCGAAGGAAGAACGGAAGACATCAACGTGTCGTGCCTTTTATTAAGGAAGGATTTTCGATCACGGGTTTGTGACATCTCAGAGCCGGGATGTCCACAATTAATAACAATTATCATTTGCAATAAATGACATGTAATGACACGAAATTCTTCCGGTAGATAGAAAATCCAGAAATCCTCTGAAGAATTATAGTGATTCATCTATCCTGAACCATAAAACATGATCTGTTACCAGACGCAGACTGATCCAGTATTTGGAGAAAGATGCAGGATTATCGCGTGCCCACTCCGGTGCAAAAAATGCCCTTGGCACGTTTTCTGACGATATTCCAACCCGTTCATCCGCCCTCCTGACGCGACAGGCGCTCCATGAACTCTATCCCTCACGATCTCGTCATTGCTCACGCGATCATTGACAAAAGCAGCCTTTTTGCGGCCTGATGGGAACTACCAAGGGGGGTTCCGCCCAAAGGAACTGAGAGGCCACTGGCACCTGCGCGGCAGGACGGTGTGGCGACCCTGCCGGCGCTTCATATGAGCGCTGGGGAACCTGATCCGGTTAGTACCGGCGGAGGGACTGGTCTGGCCGCGAGCAGCGCCGTGCGTCCGTACAGCCACGGCAGACCCATCCGGCCCGATCCGTTCCTTGCACGTAAGCGAGGACGCAGTCATGAACCACGTTACACCCAAGGGTGCCGCCACGGGGGCCCCAGCCCCAGGTCACGTCACAACCGGCCCCGTCTGGGGGTCGCAGAAGGTCTATTCCAGTCCTAAAGATCACCCGGAAATTCATGTACCTTTCCGCGAGATCGCGCTTGATCCGTCCGCTAACGAACCACCGCTGCGTCTTTACGATACCTCCGGCCCCTACACGGACACGGATGTCGCCATCGACGTGGCAAAGGGACTGCCTAAACCACGCGCCGGGTGGCTGGAAAAACGCGGCCTCCAGAAAGCAATCCCTCGTGCGGTGAAGCTGGAAGACAATGGCGGCGCAACGGGTGATCGCCTCGTTGCACCCTGTCCCGCACCGCACATGGTGCTGGAAGCAGGCAGTGGGGCGCACGTCACGCAGTATGAATTCGCCCGTGCCGGGATCATCACCGAGGAGATGATCTATGTGGCCCACCGCGAGAATCTTGGCCGTCAGAAGGCCGCTGAGGGTGCTGCGGCCCGACGTGCGGATGGTGAAGATTTCGGTGCGACTCTTCCCGAATTCGTGACGCCTGAATTCGTGCGTGACGAGATCGCCCGTGGCCGCGCCATCATCCCGGCCAACATCAATCACCCGGAGCTTGAACCAGTCATCATCGGGCGCAACTTTCTCGTAAAGGTGAATGCCAATATCGGCAATTCCGCCGTCACATCGTCGGCTGCCGAGGAAGTGGAAAAGCTGGTCTGGTCGATCCGCTGGGGTGCGGATACGGTCATGGATCTCTCCACCGGCCGCAACATTCACAACATCCGCGACTGGATCCTGCGCAATGCGCCGACACCGATCGGTACCGTGCCGCTCTATCAGGCACTGGAGAAAGTCAACGGCGACGTCGCCAAGCTTTCGTGGGAAGTGTTTCGCGATACGCTGATCGAGCAGGCCGAACAGGGCGTGGATTATTTCACCATTCATGCCGGTGTGCGTCTGGCGCACATTCCCCTGACCGCCGAGCGCGTGACCGGCATCGTTTCACGCGGTGGCTCGATCATGGCGAGCTGGTGCCTGATGGAGCATCGTGAGAGTTTCCTCTACGAGCATTTTGCGGACATCTGCGACATCATGCGCAAGTATGACGTTTCGTTCTCCCTCGGCGATGGCCTGCGTCCCGGTTCCATATCGGACGCCAACGATGCCGCGCAGTTCGCTGAACTGGAAACGCTGGGTGAACTGACGAAAATCGCCTGGGCAAAGGGATGTCAGGTCATGATCGAAGGCCCCGGCCATGTGCCGATGCACAAGATCAAGGCCAACATGGACAAGCAGTTGAAGGAATGTGACGAAGCCCCCTTCTACACGCTTGGCCCGCTAACGACCGACATTGCACCGGGCTATGACCACATCACCTCCGCCATCGGCGCGGCGATGATCGGCTGGTTCGGCACGGCGATGCTCTGCTACGTCACGCCGAAGGAACATCTCGGCCTCCCCAACCGCGATGACGTGAAAGTTGGTGTGATTACCTACCGTCTTGCGGCCCATGCGGCCGATCTGGCCAAAGGACATCCCACTGCGAAGTTGCGTGACGATGCCCTGAGCCGTGCACGTTTCTCGTTCCGCTGGGAGGATCAGTTCAAGCTCTCGCTCGATCCGGATACGGCCCGTGCCTATCATGACGAGACGCTGCCGAAAGACGCCCACAAGACGGCGCATTTCTGCTCAATGTGCGGCCCGAAATTCTGCTCGATGCGGATTTCTCAGGACATCCGCGACGATGCCCAGCGCATCGCGGGAATGGAGGAGAAAAGCCGGGAATTCCGTGAAGCCGGAGGGAAGGTTTACGTTCCGGCTGAGTGAGGACAGGTTTGCTTTATCGGGGCGGCGTGCAGGAAAGTGCCGTCACCCCGATGACACTCTGCGCACGTCAGTGTGTCGGGATGGTGTTTGGCTCAGGCTCTGAAAGAGCGATGACTACGGGAACAGAAGAGCGACATGAAAACTGTTTCGGTCACCAGACAGAAGTAGCCGCACAATGCTGCCGTCTCCGGAGATTTTTTCTCGACCGACAGCTCTCCTCCAAAGGGGGAGAACATACCCTGATCAGGAAACTGGTGGCGAAGAGGGTGGGTCAAAGCAGCTGATGATTGATGGCGACCACATCAAAGCACGCGGGCATGGAAGCCGGGTCGCTGAACAAAAGATTCCCCGCGCACTATCGGGCACACATCTGCATTCAAAGCTGCACAGATGATGGAGCCATTCGGGACAGCCTGTCCGTTTGCGTTCGAGTAGCCCAGACCATGCCCCTACCCGTGCGCCGGCGAGAGAATCTTCTAACAGGGCAGCAGGACGTGGGCGGAGGCTGGCCAGAATCCTGAGCTACCTCGCGCGTACCGGTGATCACCGCCGACCATGCGTCAAATCATTACTTAAAAATAATTTTCAGGTGGCATCTCTATAAACAGTGGCCCCTATCGAAACCATATCAGCTCTCCATAAAGGCTGCTGACTGGCCCAGACAAAAAATTCGCCTCATCTGCATGTTTTGTTTTTCTGTCTATATCTTTTCTTTTCAATAGCCTTCTTTATGCCCCCCGCATAAAGGAGCCACCACTTACGAATTCGGCAGCAGAAAAAGGCGGGCAAACGGGCCTCGATGGGGAAAGGTCTATGACTTAATAGAAAGGAAGGAAAAAACGTTTATAGCAATTTTAAATATTAATTGAGGAAACTATTGTTACAATTTCTCGATTTAATTAATATTGATTATTAAATGCAAAGACTATATAGGCCTATAGTTACACCTAAAATCTATGGAATGTCATGAATCAATGTGCGCCTGAAAAACTGACGGCTTCAGGGTATTCCGACCATACACTCAGATCGATAAAGCAGTATCAGGGCTCGCAGCTCGGGGTCAGTCTCTTTCAGCTGGGCTCGACCGTCGGTCTGCTGCTGGCCTGCTACGTTCTGATGTATGCGGGGCTTACACATGGATGGTGGAGTGTGCTGTTGCTGACCCCGCTTGCATCCGGGCTGTCCATACGCACATTCATCCTGCAACATGATTGCGGCCACGGCTCCCTGTTCAAAAACCGGTGGACCAACGATCTGGTCGGGCGCGCATGCTCACTGCTGACTCTGACCCCCTACGATCACTGGAAGAAGCACCACGCTGTGCACCATGGATCGTGGAACAACATGGACACCCGGGGACGGCTGTCCGACCTGTATTCGGACTGCATGACGGTCGCCGAATATAAGAAAATGACACGGCTGAATAAATTTCTCTATCGGATCAGCAAAAATCCGATCCTCACTATCTTCGTGATGCCCCCGATCATTTTCTTCATCGTTTATCGCATTGCGTTTGACACGCCACGTCACTGGGTGCGGGAGCGGCTTGGCGTCTGGCTCACCAATCTCTGCCTGATTCTGGGCTATGGAGCCCTTATCTGGGTCGTCGGACTGAAATTCGTAGCCCTTGTAAGCTTCATGGTGATCTATCCTGCCGCTGTGACCGGCGTCTGGCTCTTTCTCGTGCAGCACAAATTCGAAGGGGTTCAGTGGTCTGAAAATCCGCAATGGAATAGCTTTGATGCCGTGGTGGGCGGATGCTCGTTTCTGCGTCTCTCAGGAATCTTCCGCTGGTTCACCGGCGATATCGGCACCCATCACGTGCACCACGCGGCACCCGGAATTCCCAATTACCGCCTGATAGCCTGTCACGAGGCTCACCCGGTTTTTCAACACGTAAAGGTCCTGAGTTGGCGGGATGGAGTCAGGGAAGCCCGGGTCAACACGCTCTGGGATGAGGAAAACCGAACAATGGTGAATTTACACTCCGTCACGTGACGGCAGGAAGAATGAAGATTGCTGGCTATCGCGAAGAAAGTAGCAGCGTAAGGGATTAGGCCATCTTACGCCGCGCGATAGCAGCTTTGAAGAATGCCCCCTTCGAAAACGTTTGGGCAAACCGAGCCAACCTGCCGGGAACGCCTGCCCTGAATGGGGCCGAACGGGGACATATTCCCAAACGCCCCCTTTCCTGAAACATCCCCCGTAGCGGCGGCTCGTTCGACGCGACGGGTGGTCTGCTGGACGACCTGTTCGACTTCACGCGTCCGGCCCATCAAGCGGCTCCATCCCTTTGGCGGCCCGGCGACAGCGCACGCGCGACCTCTTGCGTCCCCTTCCCCCACTCACCATTCTCCCCATACAGACGTCGCCACCAGCACTGAAAGACCCCATGCAGGAGATCTATCTCGACAATGCCGCCAGCACGCCCTGCGATGCGCGTGTCATGGCGGTGATGGCTCCTCTTTTTGCCGAGGAATACGCCAACCCGCACAGCGGCACGCATGCGCCCGGCCAGCGGGCTGCGGAGGCCGTCCAAACGGCGCGTGCTGAAATCGCCGCACTGATCGGGGCAGATCCGCGAGAGATCATCTTCACGTCCGGCGCAACGGAAGCGAACAATCTGGCCATCAAGGGAGCCGCCAGGTTCCGCGCACGGCAGGGCGACGGGCGAAAGCGGATCATCACTCTGGCGACGGAGCATAAATGCGTGCTGGAAAGCGTGCGCGATCTGGCGCTGGAAGGGTTCGAACCGATCATTCTCGGTTTGGACCGCAATGGACACGTCGATCCGGACCGTCTGCGCGAAGCCTTGTCCGTCCCAACGGCGCTGGTCAGCATCATGGCCGTCAACAACGAAACTGGTATTTTGCAGGACCTGTCCGTCCTCAGTGGTCTCGTCAAAGAGGCCGGAGCCCTTCTGCATTCCGATCTTGCTCAGGCAGCGGGGAAGACGGGCATCGACGTGAAAACGCTGAACCTCGATCTGGCCTCCCTCTCGGCGCACAAGATGTATGGACCGAAAGGGGTGGGAGCGCTGTTCGTCCGCAGGCGGCCACGCGTTCGGCTGGAGCCCCTGTTTTCCGGCGGAGGGCAGGAGCGGGGCCTGAGATCCGGGACATTGCCCTCCACGCTGGTGGCTGGCTTCGGGGAAGCCGCGCGGATCGCACGGAAGGAATGGTCAGCGGATAATGACAGGCTGGCCGGTCTGGCAGCTGAGCTGTTTCATGGGCTTGGCACACGCCAGGTCGCGTTTTCCATCAACGGGGAAGACGCACGCCGACTGCCGGGGATCATCAGCCTGCGCCTGCATGACGCTCCGGCCATGAAAGTGATCGAAGCTCTCCCTCATCTGGCGCTGTCGATCGGCTCAGCCTGTTCCTCGGCCGATCTCACGCCGTCCTACGTGCTGACGGCCATGGGGATGGAGCCCTCCGAAGCGGCGGAAAGCTTGCGTCTCTCGCCCGGACGATTTACCACGCCCGCCGATATTGCGCGCACGGCGGACCTGCTGGCCGGCGCGGTACAGAAGGTGAGGGCCTCCACCTTCGCCCAAAAGACAGACTGAGCGAGAATTCCAAAATGCCTCACATGATTTTCGTCGAGCCCGATGGTACCGAACGCCAGGTCGATGCACCGGTCGGTCTTTCCGTCCTCGAAATCGCCCATAAACACGGTGTCGATCTGGAAGGCGCCTGCGAAGGCTCTCTGGCCTGCGCCACCTGCCATGTGATCGTCGATCCGTCATGGGCGCCCAAACTGACCACGCCGACCGAGGATGAAGAGGATATGCTGGACCTCGCCTTCGGGCTTGAGGCAACATCACGCCTCGGATGCCAGATTATCATAAGTGACGCACTGGACGGACTGAAGGTCCGCCTGCCGCGCAAGAGCTGAGGACCGGCTCGGCCCCGTCGGGAGAACGACGGCAGGGGCTGGACGTTCCACCCGGGAAAGGGGCCTGACCATCATGCGTATTCTCGTTGCCATGTCCGGAGGCGTGGACAGTTCGGTCGTTGCCGCACGCCTTGTCGAACAGGGGCATGAGGTCATCGGCGCGACCCTCCAGCTCTATGACAGCCGGGGGGCGGCCAAAAAAGGTGCCTGCTGCGCCGGTCGCGACATTCAGGACGCTCGCGAGGTCGCTGAACGGCTCGGTATTCCCCATTACGTCATCGATGCGGAGCAGCGGTTCCGTGACAGCGTGATCGAGCGCTTCGCCACGTCCTATGCCGAAGGCGAGACCCCGGTCCCCTGCGTGGCCTGCAATCAGGGTGTGAAGTTCACGGACCTGCTCGGTCTGGCAAAGGACATCGGCGCGGATGCGATGGCGACGGGCCATTATGTCCGCCGCATGGACGGGGAAAAGGGTGCGGAGATGCACCGCCCCGTGGATGCGGACCGTGACCAGAGCTGGTTCCTGTTCGCCACCACCCGCGACCAGCTTGACTACCTGCGCTTCCCGCTGGGCGAGATGCCCGACAAGGACGCCGTGCGCGCGGAGGCGGAGCGGTTCGGCCTGCTGGTGGCGGACAAACCCGACAGTCAGGATATCTGTTTCATCCCGAACGGCACCTATTCAGATCTCGTCGAGAACCTGCGACCGGATATGCGCGGAGAAGGTGAGATCGTGGACCGGAGCGGCAATGTCCTGGGGCACCACGAGGGCGTGACACGCTTCACCGTGGGGCAGACCAAGCGCCTTGGCGATGCTGCCCAGATCGCTGGTGAACGCCAGATGGTGGTCGGCATCGAACCGGGGAAGCGCCGGATTGTCGTGGCCCCACGCGCAAGCTCGATGGTGACGACATGCCGTCTGCGGGACATGAACTGGCTGATAACCCCGCCGGACGAAGCGAGCGGTGAGGCCGTGCGGTGCATGGTGCAGCTTCGCGCACGGGAAAAACCCCGTGCTGCATCCGTAAAAGCTCTTGGCATAAACGTGGCTGAAGTCGTTCTGGACGAACCAGCGCTGCCTGCGCCGGGACAGGCCTGCGTGCTCTATGACGGCACACGCGTGCTGGGTGGCGGCCTGATTTGTCGCACGGAGGGGAGTCTCGTTTGCTGAATTGCGAACCATTCTCGACGTCCTGCAACAAAGAGGATACAATCACTCTCTGTTCCACGAACCGGACCATGCGAAAAAAATGAACGAATACGCATCGCACGACGCCGATTTGCAGGATCTTCCGACCCGTATCCTCATCGTGGAGGATGACGCGGGGATGCGGACCCTTCTGAGCCGCACGCTTCAGGCAGACGGTTACCGCCTCCGCGCCGTACCGGACGCCCGTTCCATGTGGGAAGCGCTGGAGACGGAAGCCGCCGACCTCGTCATCCTCGACGTGATGATGCCGGGGATGAATGGCCTCGACCTTTGCCGGGCGCTCCGTCAGGGCGGAATCCGGGGCGGGGTGGAGGATGAATCCTTCACGCGCATTCCGATCATCATGGTCTCGGCGCGCGGCGAAGAACTGGACCGGGTTCTTGGCCTTGAACTCGGAGCGGACGACTATGTCGCCAAGCCGTTCGGCCAGAAGGAACTGCTTGCCCGCGTTCGCGCCGTGCTGCGGCGTGGCAAGAACGCTGTTGCACCCGCACCCGGACGGCAGCGGCGGGAAGTCATCAACTTCGCCGGCTGGTCGCTCGATCTGCGACGGCGCGAACTGTATGATCCGTCCGGCGCGATCGTCGAAATTTCCGGGGCCGAGCATGACCTGCTGGTCAGCTTTCTGGATAATCCCCAGCGGGTGATCGGACGCGACCGGCTGCTCGAATTGTCACGCACCCGTCTGGGGGACGTGTCAGACCGCTCCATTGACGTGCTGGTAAGCCGTCTGCGTCGCAAACTGGGCACAGAGGCGGACAGTCTCATCCGTACGGTGCGCGGGCAGGGCTATATCTTCACGGCCGCGGTCGACCGGGTCTGACTGCCGACGCTTTGGCTCAGGACGCCGCCCCGGCCATTCGCGAACGGCGCATTCTCCTGTGGCCGCGCGGCCTCATGGGGCGGGTTCTGTTCGTCCTGCTGGCCTCGATCGGCGTCGTCTTTGTCGCGAGCTGGACACTCTACGAGCGGGCCGAAGCCGTCATCGAGGACAGTGACCGGTTCGATCTTATCGGTGAACGGCTGGCGACCGATGTCCGCGTCATCGACGGGGCACCCGCCAATACCCGTGCCGTGCTCTCGACCATGCTCTCGACGGACGACCTCCGTATCACCTGGCGCCCGGCAGTGGCCGTCAAGGAACTGGTCATCGAGCCCAAGGGGATGGTTCCTCTTCATGAGCGGCTGGTGAAAGCCAACCCTATTCTCGGCCACGTCGATCTGCGCCTCTCTCCCGGAGGCCCCGGCCGATGGACCGATATCAGCGGTGCCCTGACTCTCCAGGACAGTAGCCAACTCACTTTCACGGCGCCGGACATTCTCCGCAGCCATGTCGTGACACAGGGACTGGCGACAGCAGCCATCGTCACGCTGGCAGTGCTGCTGGCTGCCGCCATGCTGGTGCATTCGCTCAGCCTGCCCTTACGGGCGCTGGCGACCGTCGCCGACACGATCGGCGCAGGAGAATGGGAGCCTCTGGCCGAAAAAGGCCCCCGTGAGGTGCGCCGCCTTGCTCACGCCATCAACGCCATGCAGGAACGTATCTCCCACCTTATTGAAGACCGCACGGAAGCGCTTGCAGCGGTTTCCCACGATCTGCGCACGCCTCTGGCACGCCTTCGGCTGCGCGCCGGCTTTCTCGGAGACGGAGAAGCTCAGGAAGCCATCGAGGCCGATATCGACGAGATGGAAGCCATGGTCGATGGCGTGCTGGCCTATCTGTCCGGGGAAAAGGAACGGGAGGCACCGCGTTCGACCGACCTCGCCGCGATCCTGACCACGATCATGGATGATGCAACGGATCGGGGTGCCGATGTCGTCTATAACGGGCCGGACCGGCTGCCGCTTGTCCTCCCCCCGCTCGCAATGAAGCGGGTGTTCACCAATCTAGTGGAAAATGCGCTTCATTACGCCGGGTCGGCATCGATTTCCGTTCAGGAAACCCCTTACAGCGTGATCGTGGATGTCGATGATACCGGACCGGGTATTCCCGATATTGAAATCGAACGTGTCACCACGCCATTCTACCGCGTGGAATCTTCCCGTTCACGCCGCACAGGCGGACTGGGGCTGGGGCTCGCCATCGTGAAACGGGAAGTGGAACGTGCAGGCGGCGTCTTCGTGCTGGCCAACCGGCCAACGGGCGGCCTGCGGGCGGAAACGATCCTGCCCCTCCATTCCCGTGAAGCAGGCCCGGTCCTGAATTCCTGAGGCATAGTCCCGTCCGGAGATAAAGCTGGCGCAGGAAACTCCTGGCTATTGAGGCGCTTTCTGTCTGTCCGGAAGATGGAACCTCTTCGTCTTCCCAAGTCAGACACGCATTGTCAGCCTTCCTGTCCTGTGTCAGATCACACATCGCGATTGAAACGGGCCGCCCATACTCCCACCGACACTCACACCTGTTCTGCTGCGGATGAAAGGAGGGAAAACGATGCCTGAGACCCAGACGAGTTCTTCTCTCCCCTCTGACCTGACAAATGCTCTTGCCGATGGTCTGGTGTGGGCGATTTTCTGTGCACCCGACACCAAACCGGTCAAGCTGCCACCGGAAGAGGTCAGCCTATGCCTCGAAGATCCGGCCTTTCCGCCGGAAGGCTGGGGCTGGCTGCATTTCGATATCGTTCACACGCGCTCCCGTGCGCAGGTGGAAGCCATTCCCTCGCTGTCGGATGACGCCAAGCAGACCCTGACGAGCACGGATGGCGGCGCGCGGCTTGAAGCCGATGGCGAGCTTGTTTACGGCGCATTGCCCGCCTTTGACGATGCCGCGTCCGACGATGACCGCGACGTCTGCGTCTGGCGCTTTGCAATGCGACCGAACCTGCTCATCACCACCCGTCGTCATCCGGTTCCGGCCCTCGGCGTGGTGTATCGGGAACTTCAGCGGAAAAAAACGCCCGAAAACCCAGCGTCTCTTGTCGATATGGCGCTGCTGGAATTCGCCGATACGGCCCGTCGCACCATGTCGCGGCTCGACGATCAGCTGGACCGGGCCGAGGACGTTCTGCTGCTGCTCGATCGCGATACCGATCTCGGCCGAATGGGCGGCATGCTGGGTCAGGTGCGTCGCCGCACCACAGAACTGCGACGGGTCATCGCTCCGGTCAATCGTATCTTCAACGATGAAGAACTGGAGCTTCCCGAATGGGCGGAAGACGATCTGCGCGATCGTTCCGAGCGCCAGATTCACGGGGCGCTCGATGATTTGCTCGCGCTTCAGGATCGCGCCCGCTCTCTGCAGGATGAACTGACATCCGGGCAGGCGGAAGAAACGAACCGACGTCTCTATATCGTCTCCGTTGGCACAACCCTCATGCTGCCGGCGACTTTCGTCACCGGATTTTTCGGGATGAACACGGGCGGTATGTTTCTGGCAGGAGGCGACTGGGGCACTGTGATTGCCGGTGGCCTGTGTTTCCTGATCATGCTCGGAACATGGCTTGTTCTGAAAGTGACCCGCCTTCTCTAGATTTTCATGAATTATTTCTGAAAATCAGTTTGCGGGTGTGAATTGCTGCGCGAGATAGACCGCTTCGAGCGCGCGTTCGTGAGCCACCTCCTCCGCATTTACTGTCCCTGAATGACCACCTTCGACATCTTCATAGTAAAGAAAAGGCTTTTTGAGGGATTCAAGGCGAGCCGCGAAACGACGCCCATGCACGGGTCCGACCCGATCATCGGAGGTCGAGGTAAAGATGAAAGGGGTTGGATAATGCACATCGGCCCTGAGATGCTGCAAAGGCGAAATCGCACTCAGAAAACGAGCTTCATCCGGATTTTTCATGGAACCATATTCATCGATCCATGATGATCCTGCCGCCATGTTTTCGAAGTTCATCATATCGAGAAGAGGCACGCCCATGATGACGGCCTTCCACAGATCAGGATGCCGGGTGAATTCGACACCCATGAGAAGACCGCCATTGGAACGGCCACGAATCCCCAGTGTCTCCCGGGACGTCACGCCACGTTTCACAAGATCCAGACCAACAGCGTAAAAATCATCATAGGATTTCTGTCTGTGCGTCTTGCGCCCTGCTTCATGCCATGCGGGTCCGAACTCCCCGCCACCACGAATGTTTGCAACGGCATAGGTCCCACCCTGCGTCAGCCAGAGACGACCCAGAACAGGATCGTATGACGGCATCATGGACACCTGAAAACCACCATAGCCCGTCAGGAGGGTGGGGTGATGACCATCATTTGTCATTCCCTTTTGCCTGACCAGAAAATAGGGAATGACAGTTCCGTCCGCCGAACGGGCCTGAAGCTGCTCGACCGCAAGATTTTTTGTATCGAACAGTCCCGCTGCCTGACGGATCTTTTCAACGCCTGCCTGAGTGGTGCCTACAAGCCATATCTGTGGCGGATCAAGAAATCCTTCCACTTTCAGCAACGCAGCATCCGATTGCTGATCGGCATCCGTGATATGGACAGATGACATATCCGGCAACGGCAGCACGACATGCTGCCATGCGCCATTCCGCACATGCAAAACCATCGCGCGTCCACGAACATTGTCCAGATACGTCACGATCACGCTGTTTCGTGTCACGGCGACATCATCCAGCGCCTGCGTCCGACCCGGCGTGAAAAGAACCCTGACATTCAGATCATCAGTTTTCGGATCGACAGTGACAAGACTGCCTGCCGTAATCCTGTTCGAGCCGGAAGGCGTCCAGTCTTCACCAAGCACAAACACCAGAAATCCGTGGATCATGCCTTTCAGTTCAAGGCGGTTTGGCAATGGAAGCCAATGTAATGTGCCGCCGTTTTTACCCTGAAAGGCTGTATCCATGCCATTGAGAACAGCAAATTTACTGGAAAAGAACGTCGGCGACCGCCGGATCAGCAGAAGACGATTTCCATCACCATCGGTCAGCGCCAGAGGATCAACGGCGACATCGGTATTTTCACCGCGATAAATTTCCAGAGCCTGATCGAAAGATTCATTTCTGATCACACGCCGCACCACGAACGGATAACCCGAAGATGTCAGCATGTCTCCCGTGCCATCCCAGTCCCGCGCCACCAGCAACGTATCGCGGTCCACCCATGCGGCAGACTGTTTCGCACGTGGAAAAACGAACCCGCTGGTCACCAGAAGGCCTGCCTGCGTGTCGTATTCTCTCAGCGTATCGGCGTCTTCTCCCCCCTGTGAAAGGGCAACGAGACAATATCTTTCCTGCGGCTTCAGGCAGTCCGCACCGTCGAATACCCAGTTTTCATGTTCTTTTTTCGCCAGATCATCAACATCCAGCTTTGTCAGCCAGCCGGGCAACGTGGAGCGATAAGACGCGAGCGTGGTGCGACGCCACACACCACGCGGATGATGGGCATCCTGCCAGAAATTCCAGATCTGGCCTGCTAGAAATGTGGGAACTTCCAGTCTTTTCTTGCTCTGCAGGACCGAAAGCGCCTGCTCATGGAAAGCCTGATAGCGTGTATCCGTTTCCAGGGTCTCTACTGTCTTGCGGTTCTGTCCATCGACCCAATCCAGAGCCTGCGCGCCACGAATGTCATTGAGAAATGAAGGGACTCCGGCAGGAAGACCATGTTCAGTCTGGCCAAAACATGGACGCACCAGCAAGGAAATCGAGAGGGCAGCCAGCAGCAGGCCGTATTTTATCGTCTGGTTTTTCGCAGACGCTGATGGGGGAGGAGAAACCCCTTTTGGACGCGGAAAAAACATGACTGACATTGCTGAAGCCCAAATGAAAATTTCACAATGAGGGCTTTCCTAGCATGAATGCTGTCCGGTCTGGTTAAGCTGTGAGGAGGCCGGATATCCACGCAGCGATGCAGATCATGCGATGACCTTCGCGCAGCCAGAAACACTGACCGCAACGTAACAAAAAGGTCCACACGCGCTATGAAAAATCGCAGGCAGGGATTAACCGAAGATTTTTGGAAAAAATGGAATGTTATTTCCGACCAGTTCCACTGATTTTCAGGGAACTGGTGGAGCCAATCGGGATCGAACCGACGACCTCCTGAATGCCATTCAGGCGCTCTCCCAACTGAGCTATGGCCCCATCGGGACGATTATCATACGACATCGTCCGAGTGACGGCGCGTATAACCTGAGGGAGAAGCCCTGACAAGTCCCGTTATCGTGAGAAACAGAATTATTTGGCGAGAACACCGAAATCCCGAAGAGCGTTCAGCAACGGCAGCAGAGGCAGACCGAGAATGGCGGAATGATCGCCTTCGATCCGCTGGAAAAGCTGAATCCCCGTCCCCTCCAGACGATAAGACCCTACGCACCCGAGACAGGCCTCTCCTTCACTCTCAAGATAGGCATCGAGAAACTGTTCGGAAAAGCTCCGCATGGTCAGCGCGGGTTGTGCGAGATGCGTCCACATCACCCGTCCCTGCCACCAGAGAACGACGGCGCTGTGAAGATGATGGGTTTTCCCGCGTAAACGCAGAAGCTGGGCCCGCGCCCCTTGCCGGGAAGACGGTTTGTCAAACCATTCGCTGCCACCGGCTCCTTGGCAGGTCAGCATCTGATCGGCCCCAATCACCCAGGCGTCCGGGTCTCCCACCGTGGCCGCTACGGTTCCGGCCTTCGCCTCCGCGAGACACAGCGCAACCTGAGACGCGTCCTGCCCTTTTTCACGCCCAGCCTGCTTGTACTCATTTTCATCAATATCAGCAGTTCGCACCGTGAAATCCACGCGACTTTCCCTGAGAAGGGCCTGACGCGCACTCGATCCGCTGGCCAGAACGAGGCGGCTTTTTGCTGAAAGGAAAGAAGGGGCCAGTACTTCGTCAGCAGCAGTACTCGAGTCGATCATTTTTCCTATGCCTTTTCCTGAATGCACTCCACCCAAGGATAATCCCGCTTTCGGGGGTGAGTACTTCGGTGAGTACTGTACCGAGTACTTTGTGCGTTACTGGGGTACATGGGGATAGTACGGGACACCATTCGGGAGAGTACCGAGTACCGGGGACAAGTGCCAAAGCGGAGGGTACGGTGAATTGTACACAGCCCTCTGCGGGGGATTTCTGGATAACTCCTGAAAACCCATATTTTCCAGTGTGATACATTCTGTACACAGTCGGGGAAAACTGGGGTACATTTTTGGAAAGCCGGGTACCCCGACATACACACCCCCTATAGAAACCACATCATTTCTTTATTTTCTTTTCTTCGTTAGAGATGAGGGACTGATTGCAAACGAACGGCGGACGGATAGTGACCACCACACACGGAACCGATGAGAACCGACGACTTCTGCGCACCCTGAAGGGCGAGGCCATGTGGCCGCCTCCGATATGGCTGATGCGTCAGGCTGGACGGTTTCTACCCGAATTTCGTGCACTTCGGGAAAAGGCGGATTTCCTCACTCGCTGCATGACGCCCGATCTTGCAACCGAGATCACGCTTCAGCCCATCCGCCGCTTCGCCATGGACGGAGCTATCCTGTTCTCGGATATTCTCATTCTGCCTTGGGCTATGGGCCAGTCGCTGGAATTCATCGAGAAACGAGGCCCGGTTCTGGAGCCCATCCGCAGTGCCGCTGATCTGGCGCGTCTCGATCCGAAACGTATCGCGGAGCGCACAGCGCCGGTGGGCGAAACGCTGCGGCGTGTGCGGAAGGCCCTGGGCGAACAGGTTGGAGCGGCTGCTCCCGACACGGTGACGCTGATCGGGTTTGCCGGGGCGCCGTTCACTGTCGGTTGCTACATGGTCGAGGGCGGCGGCTCGAGGGAGTTCGCCCAGACCCGTCTGATGGCCTACCGCGAGCCGGCCCTGTTCGACCGGCTCATCGATCTGCTGACCGAAACGACGGCTTCCATGCTGGCAGACCAGATCGAGGCCGGTGCGCAGGCTGTCATGCTGTTCGATTCATGGGCCGGGCTTCTGCCGCCGCAGGAATTCCGTCGGCACGTCATCAACCCGACACGTCAGATCGTAAGCTACCTGAAGGGCCGCTACCCGCATGTGCCGGTCATCGGTTTTCCGAGACTCGCCGGTGTGATGTCGCCCGAATATGCCCGTGAAACCGGTGTGGACGCGATGGCGCTCGATACGGGAGCCGATCTGACGACGGTGGCGAAACAGGTGAGTCCGAACCTTGTCCTGCAGGGTAATCTTGACCCTGTGTCCGTTCTGGCCGGTGGTGAGGGCATGCTGCGCGAAGCCCTGTCCATTCGTGAAGCCGGACGTGGCCGGGCTCATGTCTTCAATCTCGGGCATGGTGTGTTGCCGGAAACGCCGCACGAGCATGTGGGTGAGTTGCTTGCGGCTTTGCGAAAGGTCTGATGAATGACATCCGCTCTTGAGCCGAATGGTCGTCTGAGACTGGTCATTTTCGACTGCGATGGTGTCCTGATCGACAGTGAAGGACTGAGTTGCCGGCTTATTGCGGGTGCGGCGCGCGAAGCAGGTTTGGCGGTCAGCGATGAAGAGGCCGTGACCCGTTTCGGTGGCAAGGCTCTCCCCTTGCTGAAAGGGGAGATCGAGAAGGAGAGTGGGTGCCGCTTGCCCGATGACTGGTCTTTCGCGATGCGAGACCGTTTTGTCGACGCCTTCAGCCAGTCAGTGGAGACGATAAAAGGCGCGCGGGAGATGCTGGAACAGGTTCTGGCGCTGGAACTGCCTGTGCGGGTGGGATCGAATTCATCCATGCTGGAGATGGACGCTAAATTCAGCGGCAGTGGACTGGGTGAACTTCTGGATCAGGACCGCATTCATTCAGCGATCGACATGCAGAAGCCCAAACCGTCCCCGGCTGTGTATCTTCATGCGGCTGCCCAAGAGGGCGTGCAGCCAGCCGCGTGTGTGGTGCTGGAGGATAGCGACACAGGTGCAAAAGCGGCGCTTGATGCGGGCATGACGTGCGTGCTGCTCAGGGCACAGGGACAACCCGTTCCTGACTGGCCGGGTCTTGTCAGAATCAGCAAACTTTCGGAATTCTCTGTCATTTTGAAGCACGCTCTGGAAACTCAGCGCGAAAGCGGCTCATGATCGACGGGCTTCTGCCGTGGTATCCGTGGATCAAGGCCTTTCATCTCATGTCCGTCATGGCGTGGATGGCCGGTCTTTTTTATCTGCCAAGGCTTTTTGTCTATCATTGTCAGGTCAGTTCAGGATCTGCCGAAAGTGAACGTTTCAAGACAATGGAACGTCTTTTGCTGCGGGCCATCATGAATCCGGCCATGGTGGCATCCCTGTTTTTCGGAGTCCTGCTGGTTATGACGCCGGGTGTCATCAACTGGATGGCAGGATGGTGGCACGTGAAAATGGCCGCCCTTTTGGCGATGTTTGCCTTTCACGGCTTTTGCGCCCGTTGGCGTTCGGACTTCGCACGCGATGAAAACACGCACTCCGAAAGATTTTATCGGATCGCCAATGAAGCGCCGACGCTGCTTATGATGGTGATTGTGATCATGGTTATCGTGAAACCATTCTGATTTTAAAAAACATAACCATAATGTCAGGATTGACTTACATTTCGTATCAAAGTTGCGATTTTTTTGACACCAGGAGTTGTTCTTCTGTCTCCAGTATGCAGACGGGACATGTCTTGTCTGCACTGAAACAGGAATTAGGGTCTCATGAAACGTAGTTCATTTCTGATTGCTGCTCTTGCTGTTGGCTCCCTGGCTGTTGGACAGGCTCATGCCACTCCTGGTCCCGCTCCAATGGGGCCTCCTGGCGCTCCCGGTCCGGGACACGCTTTCCTTCCTTTCCTGGAAGGGACAGACCTGACTGCGAAGCAGAAAGATGCAGTCAAGAAAATCATGCATGATGGTCATGATTCCATGAAAGCTTTTCACAAGCAGGAACGTGATCTTCATACCCAGTTTGATGCCCTTCTGCTGGCACCGGGTAAGGTTGACCAGACGAAGTTCAATGATCTGCTCCAGCAGCAGGATGATCTGGAAGCAAAGGAAAATGCAGCTCATCTGACCACTGCCGTTAAGATCCGTGACATCCTGACAGCAGACCAGTTGGCGGCAGCTAAGGATCGCCATGACAAGATCGGGGCGCTGATGGACCAGATTCATCAGATTGAGCATGGCAAGGATAAAGACGAGGAATAAGCTTTCCGTCTGGTCTTTAGGGTAAAGGTTCATGTGTTTTTGATAAATACACATGAACTAAAAAGCCTTCCCGGGATAAACACCGGGAAGGCTTTTTTAGTCATGGGCGTGTTTCGTCTATTTTAAGACCAAGATTTTCAGCAACTTCGGATCTGTCCTGCGAACTGGGGACCATGATCGCTTTTCTGTCTGGCTGATAAGCATTGGCATTCCAGCCGCGTGCCTGTGCCAGTGCGCTGACTATCCGGTAAAAGCCAAGCCATCGTGAGTTTTTTGCCGGTGGCTTCCAAAATCTTACGGCAAGAGCACATGCCGCGATGATGAAGGAAATGATCGCTGTTGCTGTGGCCAGATAGGAAGACGGAATTATTTTCAGTGCAACGCTTAAAAGACTGTCTATATCCATTCAGTTTATTTCTTTTATATTTGATGATCTATCCATGATGCGGTGGATATTACAGGCCGCCATAGATCGTCTTGCCGCCATCATCTGTGAGGTAGGAAATGATGGTGGCAGTACCCGCGTTCGTATTGACGGCGGGCGGGGCGCCATCCTGATAATGGGCAGGAGGCAGGCTGACGGCAAAGCCAGCAGTTGAAGGCTGACGAAGAACGAGCGTCAGATTCTGCAGCATATTCGATGTCCCACCTGTCAACGTCAAATCCAGAGACTGGTCAGGTGTCACATCATAGGTAATGTCGCCTTGCTCAGCGAAGACCATTTGGAAATGAGCGCCCGGGCTTGTGATGACTTTTACCGGGGTCGAGGAAACCGTTGGGTCAGAAACGCTGGAATTTGCACTGGAAAGCTGGTTTGCGATGGGTGCACTGGCATTCTGGCTGGCGAACTGACGCGGGTCGATGCCATGTTCAGGCATCAGATTGTCACCGTCCAGTGTTGTTTTGACGACAGGGTCAGACACGAATGAAAAAATCCATATAATTTAAATGAGAATGAAAATATTGACTTAGCTTTTTGTGGAAAGTGCCAGAAGATTGGCGTTGAGCCACAAGGATGTACCATCTCCCGGATCGGTAGTGGGCAGACCCTGTAAAAGCTGAGACAGGGTCAGATTGAGTTGAGAAATGGTGACACTTCCCTCTCCTGAAGCGGCAGCGCTTCCTCCTACGGCGGCGGTCAGGATTCCGTGGGAAATTGCAACAGGCTGGCGTGCAATGATCTCCGCGCCACTGTCGGACATTCCCACGCGATCACCGCTCGAAAAGAAGCCGTCCGTCTGCATCAGAAGAGAGAGCGCATCGGAAGAAACGGAGTATGTCTGACCCGTCGCAATGGAACGTGGTGGCACCGACCATGCAATGAGCGGCTGCGCATCGGCCGTGTTGTCAACGAAGAGGGCCAGACCGGTAATGAGACCCCAGCTTGCGGTTGCATATCCGAAGCTGCAGGAAGGCGAGACGGAGAGGGTACGGCGGCCGTCCCCTGTGGCTGTGAAGGCGATGCTCTGGCGCGTATAGCCCGCTCCTGTCGCCTCCAGCGCTACAGAGACAGGAGCGCTGACCAGAAGCCCCAGATATCCTTTGAAAAATGACACAGTTGTTTTTCTTCCTGATAAAGCGGGAAGTTTGCGGCCCGCTATTCCGTCATGGAAGTGAGTATGAGCGTCCCCATCCTCATTCGGGATCATCCACCGGAGAAGCGCAGGCTTTTCACGAGTGGGAGGGCAGGAAAGAATTTTGCTTCATGCAGGCATGACAGGGCAAAAAATTAATAATATTAGTAAATCAATTAACAATGCGTCAGATGTATTGCGTTTGGAAATGATGAACATGACAGGACTACCTCCGGCCCTGCCAGCTGGGGGGAATGATATGTGCCCTCCGAAGCTTGGTGATATCGCACCGGATTTTACCGCGCGGACGACGCAGGGATCACTGACCTTCAGCGATCTCCGAGGCTCGTGGGTGCTGCTTTTTTCCCATCCGGCCGATTTCACGCCTGTCTGTACGAGCGAATTCATCGCGTTCGCCCGCCATGCCGATGCATTCGCGGAGATTGGTTGCGAACTGGTGGGGCTGTCGATCGACAGTCTGCCCTCTCATCTGGCGTGGCTGGAGGCGATCCGATCATGCTTCGGCATCAATATCCCTTTTCCGGTTATCGAAGACCCGTCGATGGTCATCGCCCGGGCCTATGGGATGCTGGATGAAAATGCGGAAAGCAGCGCGACGATCCGCGGGGTGTATGTCGTTGATACCGACGGGGTTATCCGCGCCATCAACTGGTATCCCGCTTCTATCGGGCGTTCGATCGAGGAATTGCTGCGCGTGGTCAAGGCGCTTCAGACGGTGGACAGAGACGGCGTCATGACGCCCGAGGGATGGCAACCGGGCGGAGATGTGGTTCTGACTGGCCCTGTCACCCAGGATGAAGTGACATCGGCTGGGCCTGCATGGTTCTTTCAATATAAACAGGCGAAAAAGAAATGAACCGTCTGGACAATGAAGAAGCCCGTAAGCTGACTGATAAGCTCAAGCTTTTTGCGCAACCCCAGCGTTTCATGATCCTGACGCTACTGCTTGATGGGGCGCTGGCGGTCAGCGACATCGAAACACGGACTGGGATCGGACAGCCGACGCTGAGTCAGCAGATAGGTACCCTGCGGCGCGCGGGAATTATTGCGGCACGCCGGGATTCCCGTTCCATGTATTACAGTTTCACCAATGATCTCGAAAAGGAAACCGTTCGGATACTTCTCGGTCTTTTGCGTGGGCAGATAGAGCCCCCTTCCGAGTTAAGGGCATCATCGGGTCCTGCAAAGGAAAAATTATCGCAACGCCGGGAAACAGTTGAATCCCCGGGAGGTGCGTTCTTTGCCCGCGTGGTGAGGCATGGACATGACATATCCTGACCATCCTGTTCCATAATGAAAAAGCCCTTCTGACTACAGAAGGGCTTTTTCATATCTGTAGACAAACTGCCGAAAGATTCAGTTTGTCATCTTGCTGGCGGGCAACTTGAGATAGCCACTGGCGGGAGACCGCTTCTGAGTGGATGTGGTGCTTGTGTCTGTAGTGTCACCTGCAACACCACCGGGGAAAATGGCATCCGGTTCGGCGGAGGTTGCCGAGGTGGAGGTTGCGGTGGTTCCTGATGAGGGTGAGGGCGTCGCTGAATTGGCTACTTCGGGGGCCGGTGAGGATGCAGAGGTCGTCGCGGGTGTCGCGGCGGACACCGCTGATGAAGTCGCCGCGCTAGACGCTCCAGTCTTGGCCGATGAACCATCCAGAGATTCCGTCTGAATGGCTCCTGCCGTCGGCATGCCACCGGCATCGACAAGCCAGTCCTTCAGGTTGTGGCGGATCTGGAATTCCAGTTCCACATTCATGTCCTGCATCATCTGACGCGTCAGTTCATAGAGATTGGCCTTGCTGTCCGCATCCCCCTTGCTGAGGTCGGGCTTCATCTCACGGGTCACATGGGCTTCCGCTTCGCCGACCTGCTGCCCCGTGGAGGACAGGACATCAAGATGCGTGTCCAGACGGCCAGCCAGCATACCGCCGGGCTCATGAACGATGGAGGCGCGATCAATCGTAAAGACGGCTGAGCCGGTCGTTCCTGCTGCAACGAGACGCTGCTGCGCCATCTGGATCAGCGCCTGATCGGGCGGAATGGGAGCCTGTCCGGACTCATCTCCGGGGACGGATCCCGGCGTCGCATGATCGGCCATCTGCAGGGTGGCGATATTCAGGTGAAGTTGATTGAGATAGCTGTACTGATAGGGGGGAAATACCGTCACGGCATCATCGTCGGACGCACAGCCTGCGAGAAGACCCATAGAACCGAAAGAAGCGGCCATCACGGCTATCCGTGCCCGACGCGCCAGTAGACCGAACCCTTTGTCGAGGCGAACCATCCCGCTCTTCTCCATGTCTGCACATATATTTCGTTCATGAAGTGCTTCAGCAGAATGCAACATGAACGGTCTTTCTGTCCTGGTCACCGAGAAATACCTTATTCCTCTTCCGGACCTCTCTTTTGCCCAATCTGCGCCTGAATGGCGGGAACCCCAAATGCGTTCGGGGACAGCGGAGAAAGTGACTGGCTTCCGGCATTGGCCCCGTTGTTCTGCTGTCCGTTCCAGTTGCCCGGAAGCGTCGGCAACGAACCCGGCAGTGACGAAGCGGCACCGAGAGTGAAGCCTCCCGGACTTCCCGCTTGTCCGAACTCGATCGTCAGTTCCTGTGGGGCTTCTTCCACGTAACGTGCATCGCCGATAAATCGCGACAGGAGACGTAACGGGATCAGTTCAGCCACATCGTTCTGCCGCTCCATCAGGATGATATCCTGCTGCGGGCAATAGATGACGGAAATTTCAGCGTCATCAGCAGGGTGCACCGTGCCGACATACAGAACGATGTTGGCGTGAGGGTCGGCGAACCGTGTCAGTTCCATGTCGCGCAGGCGCAATACTGTGTAGCCACGCAGTACAGCGCCGCCATAAGGCGACAGGACGACGGGTGTGCTCTTTGCCGCCAGTCCTTTTGCAATGGAGAGCAACTGCGTGAGAGCAGCAGCTTTCAGAGGGGGGGTATCCGGACGGAAGGAAAGTCCCTCGGCAGGCAGCATGGCGGCGGTGAAGCACCCGGGAGGCGGGAAGCGCTGCAACCAAGCTGAGAGCAGGTTTTCACACAGGATGCGACCGAGGTTGCGGACTTTTTCGGTTAACGGAACCTCGCCCGGTCGCAGGGCTTCCAGCGCGGTAGTCACCAATGTCCTGAAATAGGGGGCGACAGAGTCTACCAGAGTGTCCTGTTCTTCGGGCGTCAGATCCTCGAAGCGGGAGGCGCGGTAATTGAACGTCCTGTCAAAGATCCAGAACGCTTCCAGCCCGTCATCATGACGGAGGCGGAGAACCGGATTTGGCAGCAGGCTCACATGCAGGGCGAAAGGAGCCCAGCCCGGATAGAACCGCCTGAGCGGCTGGTTGTTGACGTTCAGAGTGTGTGACTGACCATCGAGATTGACGATGATACGACCATCATCCTCGGGATAGGCTTTATCCTGTGCGGAGGTCCCGGACATTCTTTTCTGCCTGCTGTCTTAACGCCTGAGTGACGGTCTCAGGCCCTGCTGGACCTGAAATCGGGAAGTATCCGCGAACACGCTCAGGTGTCCGCTTCCGCACGATGAGCGACCGTCGTGCGGTCGAACAGGAAATCATGATTGCAGAACTCGCATTTCATCGTAATGGCGCCGTCCTCCGTCATGTGGTCGAGGTCATCGTCCGAGAAGCGTGACAGCACATCCGAGAGTTTCGCCTTGGAACAGCGGCAGCCATAGGCCAGTGCCCGTGGCTGGCCGAGGACAGGGTCCACCTCATGAAACAGACGATACAGCAGCGTTTCCGGCGACAGGCCGTCATCCAGCAGTTCCCCGTCCGTCAGGGTGCGCGCCAGCACGACAGCGGTATCCCACGCATCTTCCGTGCGCTCATCCATCGCGACCTCAACATCCGGATCGCCGGAGACATCGGAGCCCCCCCCGTCTGCGATGCGCTCAAGGATCAACCCGCCGGCGCGCCATCCGGCGTCCGTGTGGCGCGCGGCCAGCATGAGCCAGCACGCATGCTGTTCACTGGTCGTGAAATAATGCATCGCCATGTCTGCGAGACTGTCACCGGTGATCTCGACGATGCCCTGATGGCGGTCCATGTCCGGTCCCTGATCAACAGTCAGCGCCATATAGCCGTCGCCGGTCAGTTCCCGGTCCGAAACCGGTTTGCCGGAGCCCAGCAGCGGTTCGAGCTTGTCCTCATCCTGCCGGGCGTAGAACCGCAGTGCGCCGGTATCGGTGGAGTCCGCGAGAAGCAGGCTGACCGGGCCGTCACCTTTCACCTGAAGCGAGAACGATCCCTGAAACTTCAGGGCGCTGGCCAGTGCCGCGACCATCGCGAGGGCCTCCCCCCCAAGGGCGGAGATCGCCGGATTGTTGTCATGACGTGTGAGAAGGGCGTCGGCCAGTCGTCCGAGACGGATCAGCCGTCCGCGAACGGGACGGCCCGCAAGATGGAAAGGCGTGATACCCCCCGGCACCACCACGTCCGGCACCTCCGGACGACCTCGATCAAGAAACGCGGGGGTTTCCAACATGCCTCTCCTTGCGTGTGTCTGCTCTTCGATGCGGCGTCGCCACCTCTGAAGCAGACATATGGTGACGCGCCCGTCGGTGTTACAGGTCTGCCGTCAGACGGGTTTCCACCGCCTCAAGCGCCTGTTCAAGCCTGCGTTCCGTCTCATCGCTCAGAGTGAACGCCGGTCTCAGGGCCGCGAGCAGCCCGCGACGGCAGGCGTCATGCGCGACGTCCAGATCCTCCCCGCGCGGCGCGGCGGCAAGGCAGTCGATATAGGAATCACGGAACGTTTGCAGCTTATCGGCCGGAAGACCGAGCACGGTCAGCGCCTTGTCCACTTCTGGCTCCAGCCAGCCGGGAGCAGCCGGTCCCTCTTCCGTGGAGGACACCAGCGCCGGGCCGTTTTCCGGTCCCGCCGCCACGATTTTGTCCGCGTCGTTTCCTGTCTTGTCGCTCATTTTGCCTCCTCTCCGAACCGGGTCCAGTCGTCACCGCACAGCGCCCAGACAAGAAGACCTTTCTGGGCATGCAGCCGATTCTCGGCTTCGTCGAACACAACCGAGTTCGTGCTCTCGAACACCTCTTCCGTCACTTCCTCGCCGATATGGGCGGGCAGGCAATGCATGAACAGGGCGTCTTTCCCCGCCAGCGCCATGAGAGTGCGGTCAACACGGTAGGGTTCAAGCAGGATGATGCGGTCTGCGGCGGCTTCGTCGGACATGCTGACCCATGTATCGGTCAGGACACAGTCCGCGTTTTCCACGGCTTCGCGCGGGTCATGCGTGAGCAGGAGCTTTGCACCGCGCGTGCGGGCCCAGGCCACCACTTCAGGCTTTGGTGTCAGTTGTTTCGGCGTCGCGATCCGCAGCGTGAAGTCGAACAAAGCTGCGGCTTCGATCAGGGAGGCTGCAACATTGTTGCCGTCTCCCACCCACGCCAGCGTCCGTCCGGCGATCGGTCCCTTGTGTTCCTCGAACGTCATGATGTCGGCAAGGATCTGCACCGGATGAGAGTCCGGCGTCAGACCGTTGATGACAGGCACGCTGCTCCATGTGGCCAGTTCGTGCAGGGCGGCGGTTCGGCCGGTACGCAGGACGATGGCGTCGACAAAGCGGGAAAGAACCCGCGCCGTGTCGGGGATGGACTCGCCGCGACCAAGTTGCGTGTCATTGGCCGACAGCACCACAGCATCTCCACCAAGCTGGCGCACCCCGACTTCGAAGGAGACGCGGGTGCGGGTGGAGGGCTTGGACAGCAGGATGCCGAGGGCGCGGCCTTCCAGTGGCTTTTGCGGGTGCAGTGGCCGCGTGCGACCGCGCTGCATGCGTTTCATGCCTGCTGCCACGTCAATAATCTGCCGCAACGTCGCCTTGTCCAGATCACGCAGGTCCAGGAAGTGGCGGATGGCCTTCCCCGAAGGCTGTTGATCAGGAAAGGCGGGTTTGGCAGAGGCGGTCACGAGGCAGTCTCCAGTGTAGCGGCCCGGACGGTTTCAGCGGCCTGCCGCAGGCGGCTCACGGCTTCGCGGCAATCCTGTTCCGAGATGGTGAGTGGCGGCACAAGCCGCAGAACATTGTCTCCGGCGGAGACGGCAAGAAGGCCCGCAGCCTGCGTGGCGGCAAGCACGTCAGCCACTTTGGGCACGCAGCGCAGGCCGATCAGCAGACCGAGGCCGCGACGTTCCGAGAACACGTCCGGAAAGTCGCCGATCACCGCATCCAGTTCCGTGTTGAGGAAGGCTGCGCGTTCCTGCACGCGGTCCAGGAAACCGGGAGCGAGAATGATGTCGAGAACCGCGTTGGCGGCGGCGCAGGCGAGCGGATTGCCGCCGAACGTCGTGCCGTGGGTTCCGGGTGTGAGATGCTTTGCCACGGCCTCACGGGCAAGGATCGCGCCGATGGGGAAACCACCACCAAGTCCTTTTGCCGAGGACATCACATCCGGCGTCACGTTCGCCCACTCATGCGCGAACAGCTTGCCGGTGCGTCCGACGCCCGTCTGCACCTCGTCAAAGGCGAGAAACAGGCCGAACTCGTCGCACATGGCGCGGAGTTCCTGAAGGAAGCGCGTATCGGCAGGCTTGATGCCGCTTTCGCCCTGTATGGGCTCCAGCATCACACCCGCCGTTTCCGCCGTCACGGCGTTACGCACCGCATTCATGTTGTTGAGCGGCACATGGTCGAAGCCGGGAGCGCGCTCTCCGAACCCGTCGAGATAGGTCGGGTTGCCGGTCGCCGACAGCATGCCGAGCGTGCGGCCGTGGAACGCGCCTTCAAAACAGAGGATGCGGGTCCGTTCGGGGTGGCCGCTTTTCGCCTGCGCGCGACGGACGGCTTTCACCATGCCTTCGTTCGCTTCCGCGCCCGAGTTGCAGAAGAACACGCTGTCCGCGAATGTCGCCTCCACCAGCCGGGCGGCAAGGCGCTCGGCCTGCGGCACACGGAACAGGTTGGAGACATGCATCACCTTGCCAGCCTGCTCGGCGATGGCCTTCACCAGATGCGGGTTGGCGTGTCCCACGGAACTGGTGGCGATGCCGGCCGCGAAGTCGAGAAATCGTCGCCCGTCTGTCGTGTACAGCCATGCGCCCTCGCCCCGCTCGAAAGCGAGGTCAGCGCGGTTGTAGGTCGGCATCAGGGCGGAAATCATCGGAGCCGTGTGTCCATCTAGGGATTGAAAGGGCTGAAACAGAAATGGCCCGCTGCCTCTCGGGAGCGGGCTTCCGGTTCAGCCTTATGATGGCCGTGCTTGGGCGTGCAAGTCAAACGTACACACCCGCTGAATGCGGCAGACGGCCGGGAAGCAGGTGTGCGGAACCTTGTTCAGGTCCTGATAAATAAGGTGTGGCTGGGGGCAGGCCGCGTTCTGATGAGACCGGGGCAACCCGCATCTTCAGGAGAGCGAAGGGCACGGTGCACTGCTCTTGAAAACTGTCATGGTTGCAAAAGGGCATGGTGCTGTTTCCGCAGCAAACGCAACATTTCAGCTCGGGACCACGATCGAAGAGGAACCGGGGCTGTGTTCCCGGGATTTATGCAGGTTGATCAGACCGTAAGATAAAAGGGTGAGGGCAAGCAGGCCGAGGCTGCCGAAGAGAGTGAGACGCTGCCCGGAATCAAGAGCGATGCCGGTCAGCACGGCAACGATGCCGCCACCGGCGATCACGTTGGCCCACGGATAAAGCTGAATTCCCGGGCGGCGGGGCAGGTCGCCACTGCGGATCATGCGACCGTGAGCAATCACCATGGCGAGATAGATGAAAAGAATGATGTCGCCACAGGCCGTCATCAGAAAAGCGAAGACCGCGCCCGGTGCGAGGATGGAGGTATAACCAAGCATCATGCCGATGGCCGCGCTGAACAGAACGGCTTTCGCCGGCGTGCGGCCGGGGCCGGGTGCACCCAGCCATCGCGGCGCCTGTCCGGCCGCCGCGAGGCTGCTCAGTGTGCGTGACGTGACGTAGACCGAAGAATTCAGGCACGAAAACACCGCACTGAAACTGACGATGCGGATGATGGTCGCACCTCCGGGAATGGTCATGCGATCAAGGGCCGCGAGGAAGGGCGACTGACCTGACGTGACAGTCTCCCAAGGCACGATGCACAGGATCATGGCCACGGAGGCGATATAGAAGGTGCAGACGCGCAGGACGGTGGAGCGTGTCACGCGGGCCAGATTGCGTTCGGCATCCTCGCTTTCGGCGGCGGCGATAGTGGCGATTTCCGATCCCATCATGGAGGACATGATCAGGGGAACGCAGACAAGGATGGCGGCAAGCCCGTGCGGTGCGAAACCGCCATGATTGAAGAGGGTATCCGTAACAGGCGGCGCATGCCCGAAAACATGCGAGACAAACGCGAGACCAAGGAAAAGAAAGCCGACAATACTGGCGACCTTGATGGCGGCAAGCCAGAATTCAACCTCGCCGAACGAGGCGGGTGAAGCCAGATTCACCCCCGTCACCACGGCGACGAGAACGAGGGAGACCATCCATACAGGCAGCGGGATCCATGGTTGCAGCAGGAGAGCGCCTGCGATGGCCTCGCTTCCGATGATGATTGCCCAGAAGCACCAGTAGAGCCATCCGGCGGTGAAACCCGCCCATGGACCGAGACCACGGGCAATATAGTGAATGAAAGTGCCTAGACCCGGTCTGCCGAGCACCATGTCTCCCAGCAGGTTGAGAACCAGCATGACGAGAAGACCGGTGAGCAGGTAACTGATGATGACCGTGGGGCCGGCGACCGCGATGACGGTGGAACTGCCGACGAAAAGCCCTGCCCCGAGAATGCCGCCCAGCGCGATCATCGCGATATGGCGGGATTTCAGGCGTGCTTCGGCTGGGCTGTCAGGATTGTTCATGCAGGCGGCCTCCCCCGGACCCGGGTCGAAAGAAGGTGGATGCGCTGGCTATGCGGCGACCAGATCATATCGTATCCGTAACGGTATGGGGTCGAGCCCTGTTGCACAAGGCGAAAGTGTGGCGATGAGTGTTTCCGAAGATCAGGCGGCAGGCTGTCGCGCCGTTCTGGCAGGTCAGGCGCAGGGCCCGGTCATTGCCACGCGGGAGGCGCTCAGCTTCTGGGGAGGGGTCGATCCTGCGACCGGTCGTGTGATTGATGTGCACCATCCCTTGCACGGGATGTGCCTGAGCGGCGCGGTCCTGCTGATGCCCACAAGCCGGGGGTCCTGCTCCGGGTCGGGCGTGCTGCTCGATCTGATCCTGAACGGACAGGCTCCTGCGGCGTTCGTTTTCTCCGAAGCGGAGGACGTCCTGACATTGGGAGCACTCGTCGCGGCGGAGATGTTCGGCATGACCGTCCCGGTAGCCCGCCTCTCGGCAAAGGTCTTCGACACGCTGTTCCAGACAGAGCATCTGGCGATGACCGGAGCAGCGATCAGAGGCGACACCCAAGGTCTCCCTCTGGACTTCCCTCTTCTGCCGCCACTGGCCGCAACACTCGACCTTACGGAAGACGACCGCGCCATGCTGGCCGGGCGCGAGGGACCCGCAGCGCAGCAGGCCATGCGGATCATTTTTGGCATGGCGGCACAGCAGGGTGCCCGCCGTCTGGTCGATGTCACACGCGGGCATATCGATGGCTGTATTTACGCCAGCCCGGCCAATCTGACCTTTGCCGAAGCGATGGAGAAGGCCGAAGCGCGGGTGCGCATTCCGACCACGATGAACGCAATCTCCGTCGATCGTGACCACTGGCGCGAGCAAGGCGTTCCACCTGCATTCGGCGTTCCGGCGCAGAGGCTGGCGGATGCTTATGTGAGGATGGGGTGTCGGGCGACGTTCACCTGTTCGCCCTATCTTCTGGATGAAGCCCCACAGGAAGACGAGGTGATCGCCTGGTCGGAATCCAATGCGGTGATTTTCGCGAATACTGTGCTCGGAGCACGGACGGCGAAGCATCCCGACTTTCTTGATCTATGTATTGCCGTGACAGGACGGGCGCCTCAGTCCGGGGTCTATCTGGATGCCAACCGTCGGCCACAGCGGATCATTGAAGTCACGATGCCTGCTGATCCGGATGATGCGTTCTGGCCGCTGCTTGGCTATCTCGCGGGACGGGCCGCATCAGACTGCATCCCTCTCCTGCGCGGCGTGGCGGAGGCGAGACCCTCCCGCGACGATTTGAAGGCGATGTGCGCGGCATTCGGCACGACCTCCGCCGCACCCATGTTCCATATTGAAGGCATCACGCCGGAGGCGGACGGAGTGTTCGATGAACCGGTGGAGGTTGTGCAGATCGGCATCCGGGACATGGCTGCGGGCTGGTCACTGTTGAATGAAGGACCAGAGGAGATCGATCTTGTCGCGATCGGCAGTCCACATGCGTCGGTCACGGAATGCCGAAAGCTGGCTGACACACTCGATCTGGCTTTAGGCGCGGGACGGCGACGACACCCGGAGGTTGAGGTGATGGTCACCGCAGGTCGGGCTGTGATTGGAGAATTGCGGGCGGAGGGGACGCTGGCACGGCTACAGGCGGCGGGTGTCAGGGTTCTGCCGGATCTGTGCTGGTGCTCGATTTCCGAGCCGGTCCTTCCATCCCGCACACGGGCCGTCATGACGAATTCTGGTAAATACGCCCATTACGGACCGGGGCTTGCAGGACGCCCGGTGCGGTTCGGCAGTCTTGCCGCCTGTGTTGAGGCGGCAATGTCAGGGCACGTGGAGAAAAGTCTTCCGCCGTGGCTGGCGGACGGTCTTACAACTGAAATCACGACAGTATAGGGCGGAAGGAGAAGGATATGCTGCCTGTCCCGCGATGATGCCGGCGACGGTCGTCAGCGCCATATTGCGTCGATACGAATGGACGCCCTTTGATGGTCAACCTGACGGCCGGCAACATTTCGGACAGCGCAGGTGCTCGGATGAGTGTCGATGATATCTGCAAGCGTTGGTTGTGAGGGACTATACTCTTTACGGATGGGGCCTTTGACCGCCTCAAGCTCATGGGCGGCTTATCTCAACTTCGTCCTTGTGAAATCATCCATTGCCGCCTCGATGCCAACCGTCGGCCACAGCGTATCATTGAAGTCACGATGCCTGCTGATCCGATGACGCGTTCTGGCCGCTGCTTGGTTATCTCGCGGGACGGGCCGCATCAGATTGCATCTCTCTCCTGCGCGGCGAGGCGGAAGCGAGACCTGCCCGCGACGATTTGAAGACGATGTGCGCGGCATTCGGTACGACTTCCGCGGCACGCATGTTCCATATTGAAGGCATCACGCCGGGGACAGACTGTTCGATCCCGATGAGTTGTGGGACGGACCCTTCGGATGGACAACGAAATGGTAATGAGTGACGCGTGATTACGGGTGCCACATCGACGGGGCCACAGGCCATGATCCTCGGCGCCATGGGTGCTAATCTCATGCGAAAAAACGCTTATCCGTGAAGTTCCAAACAGGCTCTGAAAGGTTGTTTCCAAAGCTCTCTGCTCGCGAGCGGACGCGCGCTTTCCCCCCTCGGATGCTCACGGCCCGCATGGCCGCATCGCTTCAATGCTCAAAAACACACGCCGGTCGTGCGCGGCCTCACAGACGTTCTCGCTCAGCAGAGAGCGTTTGAAACAGATTTTTAGCCGTGATTGCCCAAGCCGTTCCGAGACCTCAGCCTGTCAGCGTTCCGTAAAGCAGTTCGAAATTGAGTGCGAGAATAATGGCCGCCACCAGCCACGCCAGCACTGCCACAGGCCGGGAGACGGTGAATTGTCCCATCATATCCCGGCGCGTCACGAACCAGACGAGCGGGATGACGGCAAAGGGAAGCTGCATGGACAGAATCACCTGACTGAGCAGCAGGAGCTCGTTCACGCTCCGGTCCCCGAACCAGACCGACGCGACGACAACGGGGATGATGGCGAGCGAGCGTGTCAGCAGCCGCCGCGCCCAGCCGGGAAGATGCAGGTGCAGGAAGCCTTCCATGACGATCTGTCCGGCCAGCGTGCCGGTGATGGTCGAGTTCATGCCTGCGGCGAGCAGGGCCACGGCGAACAGGGTCGAGGCCATCGCTGCGCCGAGAACCGGTGAGAGCAGATGATAGGCGACGCTGATGTCGGCCACGTCACTGTGGCCGGTTGCATGAAAGGCCGTGGCGGAGACGATCAGGATGGCTGCGTTGATGAACAGCGCCAGTGACAGCGCGATCGTGCTGTCGAGTGAGGCGAAGCGAATGGCTTCACGCTTTCCGTCCGGGGTGCGCTCATAGGCACGGGTCTGCACGATGGAAGAGTGCAGATAGAGATTGTGCGGCATCACTGTCGCGCCGACGATGCCGATGGCGATGTAGAGCATCGCGTGATTGGTCAGAATGCTGGTTGTCGGCACGAACCCGTGGAGAATACCGGCCGCGGGGGGAGCTGCCATGACCAGTTGCGCGGCGAACGAGACCGCGATGATGCACAGCAGACCGATGACGAAGGCTTCGAGATAGCGGAAGCCGCGTCCCATCAGGAGCAGCACGATGAACGCATCAAGCGCCGAGAGCAGGGAGCCGGTCAGCAGCGAGAACCCGAACAGGAGCTGAAGCGCGATCGCGGTGCCGATCACTTCCGCAAGGTCGCAGGCGATGATCGCCAGTTCACAGGCAATCCAGAGCAGCAGGTTGATCCCGCGTGGAAATCGTTCACGGCAGGCCTGAGCCAGATCCAGTCCGGTGGCGATGCCAAGCCGCGCTGACAATGCCTGAAGGAGAATGGCCATCAGGTTGGAGAGCATGATGACACTGAGCAGGGTGTAGCCGAACTGGGCGCCACCCTGCAGGTCGGTTGCCCAGTTGCCGGGGTCCATGTAGCCGACGGAAATGAGATAGCCGGGACCGGCAAAAGCCAGAAACCGTTTCAGCGTGGACGAGCCGGGGCCGGGAACATGCACGCTGGCGAACACATCGGGAAGGCTGCGGCGGGTGCTGTCTGCGTTAGGCACGATGGTCTCTGGCTTTCACGTGGCGGCTGGATAGAGCGTTATTATGCACTATGCTATACAGAATTGCATCAGGAAACCGAACGGACGAATGGCGGGCGCGTCCGGTTTGAGGCAGGATCGCCCCATCCTGCCCGGCTTTCGGACTTTTGCTCATGACCGTTCCCCAGATCGACCCGTTCCACACCATTTCGCTGAGCACCGTTGCGCATCGTCTGGCGTCCGAGGGGCGCAGCATCATTCACATGGAATTCGGCCAGCCTTCGACAGGCGCGCCGGAGGCCGCCATCGCGCGGGCGCATCATGTTCTGGACACTGACCCGATGGGTTACTGGGAGAGCCAGCCGCTCAGGGAGCGTATCGCCCGTCATTACATGGAGCAGTATGGCGTAACGGTCTCCCCCGAACGCATCGTGCTGACCTCAGGTGCCTCTCCCGCTCTGCTGCTCGCCCTGACGAGCTGTTTCATTCCCGGCGCACGCGTGGCGCTGGCGCGCCCCGGCTATGTCGCCTATCGCAACACATTGCGTACATTGCACATGGAACCGGTGGAGATCGTGTGCGGGGAAACAGAGCGGTTCCAGTTGACCGCCGCGCTCATTGACGCGTTGGAGCCACCGCCAGAAGGTCTGATTGTCGCCAGCCCCGCCAACCCGACCGGCACAGTGCTGTCCGACCCTGAACTTGCGGCGATCGTCGCTGTCTGCCGACGGAAGAAGATCCGCATCGTCTCGGATGAAATCTATCATGGCCTCACCTTTGGCGAGCCCGCGCACAGCGTTCTTGAATATGATCAGTCGGCGATGGTCGTGAACAGCTTCTCCAAATATTTCAGCATGGCGCCCTGGCGGCTGGGCTGGCTGGTCGCGGCGGAAGACAGGGTGGACGCCGTGCAGGCGCGTGTGGGCAATCTGTTTCTACCCCCGTCCTCGCTCAGCCAGCATGCCGGTCTGGTGGCCTTCGACTGCCGCGAAGAGCTTGATGAGCATGTGAAAACCTATAAGCGCAACCGTGATCTGTTGCTTGCTGCATTGCCGCGCTGGGGGCTGCGCCACATCGCCCCTCCGGACGGGGCGTTCTATATCTATGCCGATATCGGGCATCTGACGGGTGACAGTCTTACCTTCTGCATCCGATTGCTGAGGGACACGGGCGTGGCGACCGCACCGGGGGTCGATTTCGACCCGGTGGAGGGACGGCATTTCATGCGGTTCAGCTTTGCCGTTTCCACTGCTCTGATCGAAGAGGCGATCCGGCGGATGACGCCGTGGTTCACGGCGAGAGAAAAGGATGCCGGTTCCTGAACTGTTTTGAAAGTCCGTGTCTTTTGAAAACCTCATCATGAGGAAACGGCTCTTGAAATCCCGTTCCCTCTGAGAGGTCAGGCCGGAATGGCCATCACCGGGGCGATATCGTGGGGAACAGGATAAGGGCCAGCCGCGAGCACTTCGATCGCCAGAACGCCCTCACGCGTGACATCAGCACCTTCAAGCGAGAGCCGTGCATCACCGGTTGTCCAGCGCGCCTGATGAGACGTCGGTGCGAACCAGCCGGCAAGCTGCTCATTGTGGAAATGCTCTGTCATCTCAAGGTAGTTTTGTCCCTGAGCGAGCATGACCCGTCCCACCAGCACACCGAGTTGGCGACGATCATCCACGAAAGGCCCAATGACATCGTGTGGTCGGCTTGTGCGGGACAGAAGGCGCACGGACTTCACCCCTGCCGGTAGCGGGAAGAAAGAAATCCGACCCGCCTTCCGTTCCATGCGGATCATATCGCCCCGAGCGGTCATCAGGTGAAGATCCGGATCGCTGGTGGTTTGGAGAATATCCGTTTTCCGCTCGACGCTATTCCGGACAGCGCGTGTCTCGATGGTCCGGTAGAGAGTTTCAGTGAAAGCTGGTGTGACGTCCAGCGGAGCGGCAGCATCCTGCTTCCATGTCAGGTGCCGGGAGGCTGCCAGCACAGCCACTTTGCCTGCTTGTCGGAAAGAGGAGCGATTTCCCGTATCGAGATAGCTTTCCGTCGGCACATTGTCCGCCAGAATGACGGAATGGGGTTCGGTTTCGATGTGATAATAATCATAGGTGGTGATGGATCTGTCGTAGAAAATGGAACGACCGTTCACCAGAATACGGGCGGGAAGAAACCGGTTTTGAAGAAAAAGACAATGTTCTGACGTGATCAGCATGTCCTTTGACGGAACATTGTCAGAGAAGGCATCTTTCAGAATACGGATGGGATAGCCGGCTTCGTCATCGGGAAGGCCGCTACGCACTGACACGCTGGCCATTCCTGTCCACACGATTTTTCGGAGGGTGGGGTGGCCATTCACTATCGCGACGATCTGGTCCCCGATCCGGATATCCTGCACAGGGACATCGCCCTGCACGGTGCGGATCATGGAATCTGCAAGGAAACATGCGAATGTATAGCTGCCATCACTGTTTTTTGTATAGGTGAAGTCAGCCGGTGTGACGCCCGAGGCCAGGGTGATATCGGGGAACAGGGTCTGGGTAGCGCCCCAGAGTGTGCCTTGCAGACTGTAGGTGACACCATCGCCGTTGAGCACCAGATGCACATCGGTCGGTTCATTGCCCGAGATGATGATCTTATCCGAATTGCTGAAGCCAGTTATGGCCGCACTGGATGTATTGCTGCTGTCATAATAGACGATATCGATCGTGGAACCGCTTGTGGTGCCATCCGAATTCTTGACGTCATCAAATATGACCGTGCCGGTAAGCGTGTTTCCGTATTGTACGGTCAGACCCGACGACTGAAGGATGATCGTCGCTTCGGATGCATCTCCCTCGAGATCCTTCGTCGTCAGATTGACATTCTGCAATCTGAGAACTGAATTTTTTTCGAGATAAAGGCTGTAGTTGCCATTATCGAGTGACTCTCCGCTGGCCGCGATGGTGACGGCGCCAGACACGGCAAGGCCCCCGACTGCTTCGTTCGCGGAGAGAAATACGCTTGCGCCCTCTCCGAATGAGACTTCATCGTAGGAATGCGGAACAGAGGCGCTGTCCCAGTTCGCTGCATTCGTCCAGACGCTGCTCTGCGCGCCCGTCCATGTCACTGTGGACATACCGTCTCCTGAAACAGTCTTGTTTTTTAAATGGTTGTCTCGCCGAAAAGAAATTTTCAGCCAGACCCGGAGCTTCCATGGCTTTCCGGTGTGTTCACGAAAACGTTATATTAAGGTGCTTTGAAGGTCACGTTCAGAAACGCATCATATATAAATTTTAATCTTTCAACATTCTGGGCATTCCAACTGTTCATGGAGTGGTCAGACGAAGCCATGCAGAATGGCTGCAAGTAAAATGTCTTTACTTGTTTTCTGGTGTCTCATTCTCGTATTTTTCCCAGTGCAGGGCCAGTTCCTTCACCACTACGCTTCCCACCCGCCACGCACTGTCCAGAGAAGGCACGAAGCCTGAAAAGCCCGTTTCGTTCGCTTCTTCTTTCAGCAAGCTGGCAGCCGTTTCCGTCGGTGGCGGCATATCGTAATTACTGGCCGTTCGCAGAATCAGCACACGATTGATATCCACCCGCCCTGCTTTCGCTTGCGCGGAAAGAGCCTGCATGAAAGCAATATCCTCTTCCGCTGTCGTCGCGAAAGTTCCTGTGTTTTCCGTCCAGTATTTAACCCATCGTTCTGCCCAGCGGTTCATCCGCGCTCCAACCCAGAATGTCTCCGAGGACAGCGTGTCGCCGACCATCACCGCCGGGGGAGTCTGTGCTTTCGGAAAACCTTTGTAGCGGACACGGTTTGCCTGGAGGGATGATGCATCGGGCAGTTCGACGGATCGGGTCAGCTCATAGGCCCAGTTCACCAGTCCGGGATTCAGCGTGTAGCCCATATCGCCCCATTGTGAGTGCAGGGGTGGAACCGGCTCAAGGTCCGGGCGGTCACCCTGCACCGGAACGAAACCATCAGACCAGCCCGAGGGAATTTCGCGAGGATCGATCAGATGCGCCAGCCCGCCGTTGATGACCCGCGGTGCCCAGACAGCCGAACCCACAGAGCCGAATTCCGGATCAATGCCGCCAATTCCGGCAAGAATGAAATAGGCCTTGCGCAGATCGAAACGCGGATCGAGCACCAGCCCTGTCATGGCCGAAGCCATATGCGCCGGCCCCTCTCCCGTCACGATGCCGATAACGTGCAGATCAGGATTGTAGCGCAGAACTTCGTGATAGCTTCCCGGCGCGGGAAGTTCTTCGCTGAGTGGGAGCTTTTCCACCCAGTTCTGAAATTCGCCGGGGATATCGCCTGAATCCTTGCCTAGTTCGAATGTTGTCACCAGCACCACCCTGACCGGGATTTTCGCCGGACTCGCGACAGCGACGCCGGAAGTGGCCAACAGTGCCGCGACAGAGGCAAGAACAGGAAGATAACGCATCGACAAACCCTTCACGACCAGCCGGTTTCAGTTTTGCAGCGGCTCGCCAGCAGCCATTCTGTGTTCGAAGCGCGCAAAGTCACCTTCCAGTTTCCATTGCAGCGTGGCCTTCTCGTTCTGACTCAGCAGATCGTGACAGGGGCCGTTATCGCTCGGCTCGAGAGGTCTGACGCTGGCACAGACGGACGCGATGCGGAACGGTCGCGTCGACTCCCACAGGCTTTTGCCGGGCAGGAAGGCATGTTCCAGTCCCATCCGCGACAGGTCTTTGAGGTCCGGATAGGACAGGCCGTAGGTGATGGTGGCCCTGATATACTCACTGGTGAGCGTGCTGCGGGAGACGCCCTGATCATCGGTGGACAGGGCGACCGGCACACCATGCGCGCGATAGGTCATGAACGGGTGGTTCGGGCCCTGAATATTCAGGATCTGGGCGTTGCTGGTCAGATTGATCTCGACCAGAATATTATGTCTGGCCAGTTCATCAAGCAGGCCATAGGGGTCGCGTTCCTGCATGATGTCCACGCCGTGTCCGATGCGGGAGGCACCGGCAATTTCCACGGCCTGCCGGATGTGCGTGTCCAGCCCTTCAGGCGGAACCAGCCCCTCGGAAAGCTCTCCCGCATGAAGGGACAGCTTCACGTCAGGCCAGTGCTCCGACAGCACATGGAACATCTGCATGTGCAGGGTGTAGTCATGCATCGCGATGGGGTTGTCTTCCGCTCCCACAATGTTGATGCCCACAAAGCGTGGATCGGCCTGTGTCAGCGCATAACCGAACGCGATCTGGGCGAGAACCATGCCCGGCGGCATCGTGCGCACCGTCTGGTAGAGGTAACGCACAGTGACATTGCAGCCCGGCAGGGCGTCCTTTGTGTCGCACTTCAGGGCCGCACGGGCCTTGTGCTCCATGCTGTCCGTTTCGCTCCCCGCGAGCTTCACGAAAGACCTGAGGTGGGGAGTGAGCTGGACTTCCGCGTGGGAAATGTCTTTTTCATCAGCAACTTTTGTCGAGGAACCAAGGCGCGCGACAGCGCTTAACTCTGGTGAAACCATCAGTTCGATATAGGTAATGTGATCCCGCGCAGCCTGTGTCAGAGCATCCACAAGCATATCGGCGTCATGTGTTGTCGTCGCGGGCAGAAACCTGTCGAAGGTCGCGAAGAAATGATCATGCCCGGAATGCTCCTCTTGTGTGGGAACGAAATTCCTCATCGAAAGAGCATCGATTTCCCCGGCGTACAGGGCGGAATCCTCAATGACCTGCTGCGCGGGAATGGCCTCCCTGGACGCATGAAAGCCGAAAACACATTTGGCGGGACCGATAGCCCCGGTGACCGGATTGACGCACAACTGGTCTTCCCGTGCCCATTCGAGCAGATGCTCCGCATAGATCGCGCCCACGAGATGGTTATGCAGGTCCGCGCCTTTCGGAAACCCTCTCATGAACACCGAAAGCTGCGTCGGATCGGCGCGGATGGTTTCGAACCGGGTGGCTGTGGCCGCCGCTTCGTTGCCGGAAATAGATGCCGCGAGGGCAGCGTGTGACAATGAGATGCTCAGAAGAGCCGGCAGGAGACGACGGATCATGGCCTGTATCGTGTGCCCTTCACATGAGGATGACAATGGAGGACGATACAGCATTCGCCATGGTGACGTCATCCGGTCAGGCAGTTTTGGTCGCTCCGGCTGGTGTCGGGAGACTGCAATCGTGAAGCGCCCCTGTTTTTTCAGCCTTTCCTTTTCCGTTTCGAGGAGGTCGGCCCCTCGATCTCTTCCGCAGGCGGGCACAGGCTCAGGACAAAAAGGGTGGCGACTGGCCGCGGTGCTCGCGGTTCTGGCTCTTCCTGTTTCCTCGGGCGCTGCCTGCGCCGCAGAGGCAGGCAATCCTCCGGTTCCCGACCCGACAAGGATATTCGCCCCGCTGGCCTATCCGGAAGATGCAAACATGTACCGCTCCGGCAGCGGACGGCGAGGCCCGCAGGCGTGGCAGAACAGGACGGATTATGACATCAAGGTCACCATTGACCCGGTCAACCGCACCCTGTCAGGCAGCGAGATCATCACCTACACCAATAACAGTCCGGACGATCTGGATGTTTTATGGGTGCAGCTCGATCAGAATATGTACCGTGAAGGATCGCGCGCCGATTTCGCTAATCCTGAGCGCCATCAGTTTCATACCGATGGCATAGCGATCGAGAGCGTTTCCATAGAGGACGAAGGACGCAGCACGCCGCTGGTTCCGGTCATCTCCGACACGCGGATGCAGCTTTCTCTCTCTGACGCGATGCACAAAGGCGAAAAGCGGCGCATCCGGATTGTCTGGCACTACACGATACCAGGTGCATGGGGCGGGCGGACGGCAGTTTCTTCCAGCAAGAATGGCGATATTTACGAGATTGCCCAGTTCTATCCGCGCATGGCCGTCTATGATGATGTTCGTGGCTGGGACACCGCACCCTATCTCGGGCAGGAGTTTTATCTCGATTACGGCGATTTCGATTATAGTGTGACGGTGCCATCTGCTTTCGTTGTCGCGGGTTCCGGCTCGCTGGTAAATCCGTCAGATGTGCTTTCGCAGGAACAGCGCGACCGACTGGCGCAGGCGGCGAAAAGTGAGCAGCGCATCATGATCCGCACGCAGGCTGAAGTGGAAGCGCCTGCTGCCCCCCCGGTGCCCGTGCAGGCGGATGCCGGCAAGGACCCGAAAACACCGGATGACCACAAGCTGGCAGCCGGATCGGAAAAGCCTTTAACGAAAACATGGCATTTCCACATGGCCAATACACGGGACGTCGCCTTCATGGCATCCGCGGCCTTTCTGTGGGATGCCGCGAAACTCGATCTGCCTCCGCTTCCGGGGGGCAGTGAAAAGGACAGGCAGGCTCAACCGCGTCTTGCCATGTCATTCTATCCGGTCGAAGGAATCGGTGCTCAGGGCTGGGACCGCTCCACGTCTTATGTGAAACACGCGATCGAGTATTTCTCCTCGCAATGGTCTCCCTACCCCTGGCCCAATGCGATCAATGCTGCCGGGCATGGGGCTGCTATGGAATATCCTGGCATAGCGTTCGAAGATGCGAAATCGCGCGGTCCGCAATTCTTCTCTTTGACAACACACGAACTGGGCCACCAGTGGTTTCCGATGGTGGTGGGATCGAATGAACGTCGTCATGCCTTCATGGATGAAGGTTTTGACACATTCATCGACGTGCTTGCGTCCGTTCATTTCAACAGCGGCGAGTTCGCGCCGAAGCATGATGCGGAGTACGCTCCTGTTTCCGGAAACCCGGCGGTGGATATTGTAAGTGTTCTGATGGATCCGGCATCGCCGGTTCTGATGGCGCCTTCAGACACGGTATCGGAAAAGTATCGGCATGCTGTCTCTTATTTCAAGGCGGCCTATGGCCTGACTTTGCTGAGGGAGCAGATTGTCGGTCCGGACCGGTTCGACAGGGCCTTCCGCGCCTATGTCGGTGAGTGGGCTTTCCATCATCCGACGGCATCGGATTTCTTCCGGTTCATGAATAGCGAAACCGGTGAGGACCTGTCGTGGTTCTGGCGTGGGTGGTATTTCAACAACTGGGCGCCTGATTACGCTGTTGGACCCGTGTCCTATGTGGAGAACGACCCGAAGAAGGGAGCGCTTGTACGGGTGGTGAACAAGGGCTGGCTCCCGCTGCCCGTCGTGTTGCAGGTCACATGGATGGACGGGAGCGCCGCGCGTATCCGGATTCCTACGGAAACGTGGATGCTCCGGAATGAACTGACCGTGGATGTGGCGGGCACACAACCGGTTCGCACCGCCATTCTCGATCCGGACAGGGTGATCCCCGACATAGATCGGAGCAACAACAGTTTTGGAGAAATTCCGACAGTGACGATTTCTTCCGGAAACCACTGAACAGGAATGCGGAAATCGTAGGTCTCTGGTGATCCCTGACGGGAATGGCCTGTTACAAATAAGAACACGCTGTCCCGGAGATGTCGTTATTCGGTCATAAACCGGCAGCGGGTAGGGGTTACGTTATGTTGCGTAGAGGAGGCAGGCTTTCTGTGGCATGGCTCGGGAAGAGTGCCCATATGCAGGATAAAGCCACTGTCCGCACTGTCATTCCGGGTTTCCGGGTGGTTGTCTGTTGCGGGTTAAGGGTGGGTTTTCGGCTTTAGCTTCCGGGAGGAGCGTCATGAACATCAACCGTTTCAAGCTTTTGTCGCAGGTTTCCGCCGTGGCATTGGTGATGGGTGCTGTGGCCCCCGCATATGCCCATGGTGGCGGTGGTGGAGGCGGCGGCGGTGGTTTTGGCGGAGGCGGCGGAGGCCACGGAGGTGGTGGTGGCCCCGGCGGTGGGGGCATGGGCGGCGGTCCGGGAGGCGGCGGATTCCGCGGTGGTCCCGGGGGTGGGGGCTTTGGTGGTCCTGGCGGAGGTGGTTTTCGTGGTGGTCCCGGCGGCATGGGTGGCGGTTTTCGCGGCGGTGGCTGGGGCGGCGGCGGTTGGGGAGGAGGCTGGGGCCCTGGTTGGGGATGGGGCTGGGGAGGCTATCCCTCTTATTATGGCTGGGGCGGCTACCCTTACTGGGGTGGCTACGGCGGTTGGGGCTGGGGTTGGGGTTGGGGTGCACCCTTCGCCTTCGGTTCGCTGCTAGGAATGTCCATCGGCGCAGCGGCGGCTTCGGGTTCGGGGAACTATTATCAGGGGGGGTATGGCGGTTACGCCCAGCCTTACTCTCAGCCGTATGCTCAGCCTTACGGTGATTACAATCAGGGCTACACGCAGCCTCCGCAGAATTACGGATACGGCGGCTATGGCAGTTATCCTGTTTATTCAGCGCCGGCGGCCCCGTCCGTGCCCAGCAATGTGGTCACATGTTCGCCCGGGCTTTATTTCAATCGGCTGACCGAGAGTTGTGACCGGCATTAGTTCGCCGGTCATTACGGAAGAAACGGTGAGGGCTTCAGCCCAGGAAGCTGGCCATCATCTGTCGGGCGAAGAAGGGCTCGACAAGGTACTGGAGCACGAGAAGGATCACGAGGGGAGAAAGGTCCACGTTGCCAAAGGCGGGCAGGATGTTCCGTAGTGGCACCAGCAACGGTTCCACCAGTGCACTGAGCGCCCGGCCTGCCTGCCATACGATACGGTTACGGGTATCAAGCACGCCGAACGAAAGAAGCATGCTGAATACGCAAAAGATGATGATGACTGCTTCATAGAGTCTTGCGACTACCAGCAGCAGATGCCACAGATCATACACGGAAAATCATACCTTTCTCGAGAAGTGTGCGCACAGGCGGCCACGGTCCGCAGAGCCCTGACTCCTGCACAATATGACGTGGTTTCCGGCGGTGGATAGCCCTTGACAAGCGGAAGCATACCGATATGTATGCAGTCCATAAAGGCGGGGCTGTAGCTCAGATGGGAGAGCGCCTCGTTCGCAATGAGGAGGTCAGGGGTTCGATTCCCCTCAGCTCCACCATCCGCCTTTAGTTTTATCCAATAAAATCAATCTGTATATGTAGAAGTGCAATACACTCCCGTTATGTCGCTCCTGTTGTGGCGGCATTTGTGAGGGCAGTATTATGCTTCAGAGAAGCGGCGCTGAATACAGGGGCTTCTTTGGTGAATGAGTGTGGCCGAGCCTCCTTTCTTTATCATAAGGGCGCTGAGGCCCCTGCGGCATGTGTCGGTAAACAGGTGACGTGTTGCGGACCATTCCCGTTCCGGACGGCCTCCTCCTACCAGCCGGGATTTCGTTCCCTCATTGAGATATTCTTCCTTGCCGGGCAATGCAGTCCGTCGCCTGACAAAATTTTGATCACGCTCTAAGGTGCCGTCTTCAACATTCCGGACGGAGTTCAGTCATGGACGTGCAGACGATCGACCAGACCTACACCCAGTTGCAGACGCAGGCCCAGCAATCAGCGCAGGCTCTCCAGACATTGGGAGGCAAGTTGCAGGCGGCGGCGAATGGCGGCGATCAGCAGGCGCGTGAATGGTTGCTGGATCTCCGTGAAGTTGCGCTGTCCTTTCAGGCTGAACAGCAGCAGGTGACGGGTCTTTTGCAGGCCATTCATGCCGCAGCGACCAGCGAGATGCCTCAGGCGGCTCCGGCCTATGCGCAGGCGCCAGTTCAGCAGGCAGCCCCGCAGCCGCAGCAATCGGGAGGTTTTTTTGGAAATCTCCTTGGCTCGAATTTTGGTCAGGCTGTCGCCGCCGGCGCGGGCTTCGGTATTGGTGATGACCTGATCAAAGACATTTTCTGATATGCCGGTCACCGATCACGCCGGGGGAAACCGGAGGGTCGGCACTCAAAGCCGGTGGCCGCGCGGAGCGTCCGTGCGGCCCGGTTACGGATCTCTATCGCGGGGAGTTTTCAATGACAGGTCGTGTGGCCCTTATCACCGGTGGAAGCCGCGGCATTGGCCGCGCTATCGCCGAGCGTCTGGCCCGGGATGGCTTTGACATCGCCATTACCTATGCCCGGAATGCGGACGCCGCCAGAAGCGTGACGGACGCAGCCGAAAAACTGGGACGGAAAGCTCTGGCTATCCAGTCCGACAGTGGCAATCTCGAGAATAACGAAGCGCTGGTCGGTAAGGTGGTGAAGGGCCTCGGTCGTCTGGACGTTCTGGTCTGCAACGCCGGTGCCTATCCCTATGGTGGTCCCGACGAGATGAAGCTGGAAGACATCACCCGCACGCTGGACCTCAACCTGCGTGGGGTGATCGTGGAGTCCGTCGCGGCGGCGCGCGTGATTCCGAAGGGCGGTCGCATCATCCTCATCGGTTCCGCTTTCGGCGAACGCGTGCCCGTACCGGGGATTTCCATCTACGCCGCGACTAAGGCGGGACTGGTCGGGTTTGCGAAAGGGCTGGCGCGGGATCTGGGGCCGAAAGGGATCACCGTCAACGTCATCCAGCCGGGACCGATCGACACCGAACTGAACCCGGCCGATGGTGCCGCCAGTGATGCTCTTCGGGCGCAGCTTGCCATCCCCGCTTATGGAGAGGTGTCCGATGTTGCGGATCTGGTCGGCTTCGTCGCCAGTGAACGGGCTTCCTACATCACGGGCACGGCTCTGAGTGTCGATGGGGGCCTGACGGCCTGATCGTCCGGTTGTCAGCCTCACCCTGAGCGGAGCGAACGAAGCCTTTCCGTTCCACTCTTCTGATGGCTGCACATTATAAATGTGTGGCCATCAACCTCCTGTGAAGAATAATCCGGCTTTCTGTGTTCACTGTAGTGAGGACGGGGAACATGAATATGCGGACTGTTTTCGGAATGGCGACCGGGCTCGTCCTCATGGCCACGCCTGCACTGGCGCAGGATTACTCCACGTCCTCCTCGGGGCAGGCCAGGGGGCAATGGGATTATTCCAGCGGCAGTCAGTCTTCCGCGCCGCGTGGAGAGAGCTACGAGGGATATCCTCCCCCGCCGACCCAGGTGATCATTTCGCCGGGTATGGGCGGAGGCTACGGAAGCTATGGCGGTTCCGGCAGTAGCAACGGCAGTTCCCCGCAGGGCGGCGGTCAGGGTGGGGGGCAGGCATCCGGCACCATGCAGGGAGGCGTCGGGTGGGGCAACACAGGCGGTGGCGGCGTTGGATATGGGAATATCGGCGCAGGCAATACTGGAATGCCGTCGCACGGCGGACAGTAAAGAGCGTTTGAGAAGAAAGTGCTCCTGCTCACTGTAAATTCCCTCAACTCGTCCTATATTGTCCAGTCTGTGCACAAGGACACTCGACCGGACGATGACAGCCAAACCCGTTTCAGGCCCCGCTATCCGTGTGAAGGGTGCCCGCGCCCATAATCTCAAGTCCGTTGACGTGGATATCCCGCGCGATCAGATGACGGTCATCACCGGCCTGTCCGGGTCGGGCAAATCGTCTCTGGCGTTCGACACCATCTACGCCGAAGGCCAGCGTCGCTACGTCGAAAGCCTGTCCGCCTATGCCCGCCAGTTCCTTGAACTGATGGGCAAGCCGGATATGGACTCGATCGAAGGCCTGTCTCCGGCAATCTCCATCGAACAGAAGACGACCTCCAAGAACCCCCGCTCGACAGTCGGCACGGTCACGGAAATCCATGACTACATGCGGCTGCTCTGGGCGCGGGCGGGTGTGCCGTATTCCCCCGCTACTGGCCTGCCGATCGAGGCGCAGACGGTCAGCCAGATGGTGGACCGCGTCATGGCCATGGCGGAAGGAACGCGCCTGATGCTGCTGGCCCCCGTTATTCGTGACCGCAAGGGCGAATATCGCAAGGAACTGGCCGAGCTTCAGCGCAAGGGTTTTTCTCGTGCGAAAGTTGACGGAGAGCTCTACGAGATTGAGGACGTTCCGAATCTGAATCGCAAGCTGCGGCATACGGTCGAGGCTGTGGTGGACCGTATCGTCGTTAAGCCCGGCATCGAAAGCCGTCTTGCGGACAGTTTCGAAACGGCGCTCTCCCTGTCGGATGGTCTGGTTTATGCGGAAGAGGTGAAGCGCGATAGCGCCGAGCCCGCAGAGCGGACGGTTTTCTCGTCGCGGTTTGCCTGTCCTGTCAGTGGTTTTACCCTCGAAGAGATCGAGCCCCGGCTGTTTTCGTTCAACGCCCCGCAAGGTGCCTGCCCGGCCTGTGACGGGATCGGCAGTGAGACGTTTTTCGATCCGCGCCTGATTGTGCCCGATGAGCGTCTGTCGCTGGCGCAGGGCGCCGTAGCGCCATGGCGAAACGACAAGACGCCGCTCTACGAACAGACTCTGCAAAGCGTGGCCAAACATCTCGGTATCCGCATGGATACTCCGTGGTGTGATCTGCCCGAGGAGGCCCGGTCTGTCCTTCTTGATGGCACGACTGAAGATATACACTTCGTTTATCGGGACGGAGGTAAGTCTCACACGCTTACGAAGCCTTTTGAGGGAGCGATTGCCAGCCTTCAGAGGCGTCTGAGAAATACGGACAGTATCTGGAAACGTGAGGAGCTTTCCCGATATCAGGCGGATAAGCCGTGCCATGTATGTCATGGGGCACGTTTGAAGCCTGAAGCTCTGTCGGTAAAAGTTGCGGGATTCAATATCGCGCAGGCTTCTGATCTGTCGATCCGGGACGCCCATGCGTGGTTTAAGAGCGTTCTGTCGACCCTTACTCCACAGCGAGCGGAAATCGCTCGACGTATTCTGCGGGAAATCAACGATCGTCTCAAATTTCTGGTCGATGTGGGGCTGGATTACCTGACGCTCTCGCGCGGTTCGGCTACTCTTTCCGGCGGTGAAAGCCAGCGCATTCGTCTGGCCAGCCAGATCGGCTCCGGGCTGACCGGTGTTCTGTATGTGCTGGACGAACCCTCCATTGGGCTGCATCAGCGCGACAATGAGCGCCTTCTTGTCACACTCCAGCGCCTGAAAGCTCTTGGAAATACCCTGATCGTTGTCGAACATGATGAGGACGCCATTCGCAGTGCCGACTGGCTGATCGACATGGGACCGGGAGCGGGTGTCGAGGGTGGAACGATCATTGCGAGCGGTACGCCAGCCGAGGTTGCCGCGTGCGAGGAGAGCCTGACCGGCGCGTATCTTTCTGGTCGTAAACGCATCGAGGTGCCGAAGGAACGCCGCCCGATCGATCCAAAGCGTTTCGTGACAGTTCGTGGTGCAACAGGGAACAATCTGAAAGATGTGACCGCACAGTTCCCGCTTGGAACATTCACCTGTGTGACGGGCGTGTCCGGCGGCGGTAAATCCACGCTGGTGATCGACACGCTCTATAAGACATTGTCGCGCCGTCTGATGGGGTCGTCCCAGACTCCTGCACCCTGCGAACGGGTGGATGGTCTCGAACTGCTCGACAAAATCATCGATATCGACCAGTCCCCGATTGGCCGCACGCCGCGTTCCAATCCAGCGACCTATACGGACCTGTTTACGCCAATCCGTGACTGGTTCGCGGAACTTCCGGAAAGTCGGGCGCGTGGCTACAAGCCGGGACGCTTTTCGTTCAATGTGAAGGGCGGTCGTTGCGAGGCGTGTCAGGGCGACGGCGTCATCAAGATCGAGATGCACTTCCTTCCGGACGTTTTCGTGACCTGCGATGCCTGCAAAGGTGCGCGCTATAACCGTGAAACACTGGAAGTGAAGTTCAAAGGCAAGTCGATTGCCGACGTGCTGGCCATGAGCGTGGACGAGGCCCTTCCCTACTTCCAGGCCCAGAGCCGTATCCGCGACCGGCTTGCCATCCTGCAGAAAGTCGGCCTCGGCTATGTTGCGCTCGGCCAGCAGGCCACGACGCTGTCCGGTGGTGAAGCGCAGCGTGTGAAACTGTCCAAGGAACTGGCGCGTCGGGCAACCGGTCGGACGATGTACATCCTCGACGAGCCAACGACGGGCTTGCACACGGAAGACGTTCGCAAGCTACTGGAAGTGCTGCACGCGCTGGTCGATCAGGGCAACACTGTTGTGGTGATCGAGCATAATCTCGAAGTCATCAAGACCGCTGACTGGATCATCGATATCGGCCCCGAAGGCGGCAGTGGTGGTGGTGAGGTGGTGGCCGAAGGAACGCCGGAAGACATTGCGGCGTGCAAAGCAAGTTACACAGGGCAATTCCTTGCGCCGTTACTGATGCAGGGTAAGAAAGCGCTACCACCGAAGAAAAAGGCTGTGGGTCGGAAGAAGAAAAAAGTCGGGTAGAAGGAAAAGTTTTTTAGGGGGATGGCGTCAAGTAGTATGACCGCTTTCGCCTTCATCTCGGACATGTAGGGGGATAGAAGTAATTTCCGCATAGCAGGCATTATTTAGTTAAAAACTCTTCCTTAGATTCTTGCCCGAAAGTTTTTTAATAATGAATTTTCTCTTGATCTTCATCATGTCAGCATGTGGATTTCCGTGTAATTTGGACGCGTAGATAAAGAGGAAACGGGAATCAGGGAGGCGTCGAAAGGTGGCAATTGATGCATTTGGGCAGGACCAGATAGACCAGCTGCCGGCCATGCGATGGGGGCTGCTTGGACCCGAACAGCTTGCGGGATCGCGTCGAACGCGGACGCTCGGTTTGGGGGCTGCCGTGCGAAAGTTCAACCAACTCGCTGTGCCTGGCCTGGGCGGGGTGTGGTTTGCCAAGCAACTTTTTCTGGCGACGCTTGGCGTCCGGATTGCCGATCGGCTGCGCTTCATCAGCACCAACGTCAAGGCAATAGAGATTGCCAATGCGGTGGAGGCGCTGGCGTGCTGGTGTGCATTTAGAAGCAACGGTTGGACGAGTGACTCCCGGCTGCGCGGCAGCCAAAAGCTGGCCGGCACAGACGACCTGACCTTCTCGCGACTGCGCCAGCCACGATTCTATGTCACTCAGCCCATGCGTATGGCGACCGTGGAAGCTCTGGTCGATCTTGGCTTCGTTGAACCTGGGAGCCAGCGGTTCAATAGTTTTCGTTGTACACAAGCCGGCATGGATTTGATCGAAGCCGCCACGGCCGGACATAGGCCGTATAACGCCACCGTTGAGGACTATCTGCTCGGACGCGCCAAAGACGGTGCCGTCATCAGAGACACAGACAATCTGCAGAATGCCCTTTCGCCTTTGATTGTTTTGCCGCCTGATGCGCGGGCACTCGTTCGCGACAAACTCTGCGAAGGTGCTGGCCAGAACCCCGAAGCGGCCCGAAGGAAGAACGCCCTTGGCTGGGTTCGCTCTCTTGATGTGAATCGCCCTGCCGGGTGGGAGGCGAAGCCAGCGATACTTGATGCGAATCACTGGGACGATCTTCGGCTGGGCGCCCGATTCTTCGCAGCGCGAGACGCTGCCATCGACGTGTTGAACGCCATTGAGGCACAGATGGCGCCGCTGGCTGCGCCGAAACTCGCTGCAGACGCCGCGTACACGCTCTCCCCCGTACAGATGCGGCTTGGGACACTACGTGAAGCGGCGCAGCGTTTTCTGGATGAGGACAAAGACCCGACTGAAGGGCGCATGGCGACGATTTTCTGCCGCGAGTGCACAGAAGGTGATTCTGCGGCCATCATCCGGAACCTCGTCAGGCGCGATGATCGAGTATTGCGGCTGGTCGGAAACGATGTGCTGCCGGGCGGGGCTTTCTCCCGACAGCCTGAAGCGGAAATCTCGGATGATGAAGGCGAGGGACCAGATGCCGACAATGCGGGCCGCGTGCCTGTCCCGGCCGGCATCTCCAGCCGCGTCCGCAATCTTTATCTCCTCGATCTGGACCTTGAGGGACGACTTGCAGATTTCCTGAACCCTCCGGCGGCCGAAGAAGCGGCATGAGTTTCAAGCCAGCCTCTCTCGCCCAGCTTTTTGATCCGCCCGAGCAGTATCAGGGAATCTTCGGCTGGCTTTGCGGATACGCGGCCGATGCCGGTTTCCTGGAGGATGCCCTTGAACGCTTCTCCGGCCTGACCCGGGCTCGACGTGCCTATCAGGGCCGGATTCTGTTGGCCGTGATGCTCGATCCCGGAAATCCACAAATTGCGCCCGCAGAAGCACCGGGCGCTCTGCATCTGCCCGTAAAGACTGCGAATCTGCCCTTTGCACTCCTGCACGCCAAGGTCGCGGTCATCGGCTTCAGGGGCGTGGACAGCGACCGCTTTGTCCTACGCATCATCGTGTCAACCGGCAATTGGACACGCCAGACGCTTGAAGAAAGCCTCGACCTCGCCTGGCACCTCGATATCCTCGGCCGGGATACGAACAATAACGTCGCTCCTCAGGACCGTACCGATCTGGCCGCAGCCTGGGATTTCCTGTCCTGGCTCCAGCAATTCTTCGATCTTCGCCCGCTCGAACGCATTGCAGGGAAAGACAACGAGTCGACCAGTGCTGCAGCCAAGTTTGCTGCATGGATTGGCCAGATTGCCAAACGCCAGAAGGAATACCCTCCCCACTTCTTCGACAGTCGGGAGCGCTCCCTATTTGAACAGCTTCCAGACCTCGTGAGGCATCACGGGGGCAATGTCAGGCGCAACTATCTTGCACTGGGGTCTGGCTTTTTCGAGGGCGAAGGGGCGATTGACACCTTCGTCCCTGAGCAGATATTTGAGATTCTGAAAGAGAAATCGCTAGTCACAATGAGCTGCGAAAAGGACCTCTTCGTCAACCCGCTCGCTTGTCAGGTAGTCGCCGCGCGACAGTCCTGGATCGAGAAAAAGGGCTGGACCATACACGCTGCCTGCATGCCGGCCTACTTTGGCGCCTTCACGCGCGCTCTCCACGCCAAATTCATCTTCAATGCCAATTGGAGCGAAAAGTCTAACAAATGCAGCCGCCCATGGGTCTATCTCGGCTCCGGCAACCTGACCAACCCCGGCTTCATGAACAAGGCAGGTTGGGTAGGAAACCTCGAAGCCGGTGTCGTCTTCGCCCCTGAAGCCCTGAGGTGGTCCGTAGAGGGCAAAAAAGACGAGGGAGCGGATGTCGTCACCAACCTGCTTCCCATTCATTGGGACGACGCGGAGGAGACACCTTTACCGACGCTACAGGCAGGGCAAGGCATGCCGGAGCGGGATGCCTCCTTCGTTGCCGCGCCCGTCGCTCTGTTCCTCTGGAGCGAGTGGCCCGAAGGGGTGAGCCTCACCACGCAAGGGGAGGTATTGGAGGCGTTTGAGTTGCTCGATCCCGACGGGTGCCCGTGCGAGCGTCTTGCAAATGGCAGCTTCGCCTGGCCAGGAAAGCGTCCGCGGCAGGTGACCGTGGCGTGGTCAGTCGAAGGGAGTATGCGAACGGCCAGTGTGCCGGTCATCGACCGCTATGGCCGTTATTGCGCCGCCGATCTGCCCACGCTCGATTTGGAAGAAGCATGGATCCAGCTCGCCAATTTCCCGATGCCGCCAGAGGATGAGGAACTGGCGGGCAGTGATGCGATGGATGCTATCGACGGAGTCGTCGCCGAAGGGGTTGCCCAAGTAACACCGCCTTCCGCCTACCCGGTTCGCCGGATGATGATCCTAGTCGAGGATATTGCAGCCAAGCAGATCGCCATCGCAGTAACGGACTGGGCGATGTGGTGCAGCCGTCTCGAACAGGTACTGACGCAGGCGAAGGACAGCGAGGTTGTAAGGGCGTTCCGGTCAATCTCGCTTAATCCGCTACACCCTTTGTTGGCACCAGCCTTCCGGCCGGCCTTTGCCGCGACCGCGCAGACGCAACAAGGCGTCCGCTACGAGGCTGCACTCAATGCGGCTATCGCGGCCTGGCAGCTTGAGAACTGCGCGAAGCTGGGGGAACTGCGTTGAAGCAGCAGTTTCGGGGATGGGCGGAAGTTGCGCGCCGCCTCCAAGACATGGCGTGTCCTTCGTCTGCGTTTGCTCGGCTACTCAATGACGGGCAACGCGCAAGCCTTCTGGCAATCGCCGACCGCATCGGCAGCAACGGTGTGATTGTCGCCGACGAGGTCGGCATGGGAAAGACACGCATTGCGGTCTTTGTGGCCACCGCAGTCGTGCAAAGTGGCGGCCGATCAGCGGTCGTCATCCCGCCCGGCCTGAGCTTCCAGTGGACGAAGGAATTCCGCGATTGCGGGACAGATGTCCTGCCGGTGGTTCGCAGCTTGCACGGCTATTTTGAAGCCTGGAACAACGAGGAACCTGGCCCGGCCCCGTGGTTCCAGCAGTCCATCATCATGATTTCCCATCTATTTTCTAACTGGCGGTTCGGACAGAACCCGCAGACTTGGCGATGGTGCCTGCTTCCGGAGGTCTACGCGGCAACCCGTCGATTGATAGAAGGGCGTGTACCCCGCGGCTACCACGATGCCTATTATCGTGACGCCTATGTGAAACGTGTCGTGACCGCAGCAAATTCAATCGCAGGAGCAGTACCTTCGTCCTCAGGCAATCCCGCGCGCTGCCTGCTCTCATGCCTTCTCTCGGAGGTGACATGGCCCGCCCCGCTCAACGCGGAAAACTACGGCAGCTGTCAGCCGCTTCGCGTTTGGTTTGAGAAGGTCGTCGGGCTGGGTCTTGGAGCCTTCGATCTCATCATCGTGGACGAGGCGCACAAAAATCGCTCGAAGGACGGCGGTCTGTCTACCGTGGTCGAAAACGTCATCCTTACAGGTGGTGATAGCCGTCGCCTCGCGCTGACGGCCACGCCCATCGAACTCGATGTCGGGCAATGGGAATCGACGCTCAAACGTATTGCCACGACCACGGAACAACGCCAGCCAGTCGTTGAGGCGACAGAGCGTTATGCGCAGGCGATCCGTCGCCTCCGACTGGGCTGGCGAACGAGTAGCGCAGTGCGGGACGGATATCGAGAGGCCGCCGCACAGTTCCATAATGCGCTCCAGCCTTATCTTTTGCGACGCGACAAGCGCGAAGACGAAGATGTGCTCAGGTTCAAAGAGGCAAGCGGGCTATCCGAACACGACTATCGGCATCTGCGGGAGGTCGCTGTTGAGTTCAACGACCTAAGTCCGGCCTGGCGCCAGGCGGTTTGTGCGGCGGAGGCGCTATCGGTTGTTCGGGAACCTGTGATGGATAGCCGGACGAAACGATTGCGCCTGACCATCGGTAACGGTCATGGCCTTGCTGGTGTCATCGATCAAGCATTTTACGACAAGGAAGAGGATAAGAGGCAGGTTGAGGAAGACCGGGCTCAGGCCGATGACGAGATGGGAACGTCTGGTCTTGATCTGGTTGCCAGGCCACCGGCCGGCAATCGGTCTGCGTTGTGGGCGTCCGTCCTGCAAAATGCGCTCGGAAACGATCCGGACATCCTGTTCGATCATCCGGCGATCCTGGCGGCCATCCGAACCATCGAAGAAGAAACCGAGCGGGGCGAAAAGGTGCTGGTCTTTGGACGCTTTACCCGCCCCATGCGCGCCCTGGTGAGGCTGCTCAATGCGCGGCAGATGCTTAAGGCCGTCGAGCAAGCGACCCCCTGGCCGCAAGCCAAGGTGCATGAAGACGAGTGGCCAGCCGTGCACGCCGCACACCGCCAGTTAGCGTCGAAGGTGGACTTGACCCGGCTCGACGACCTCCTGGCCCAACTTCGCCGGGAAAGCGGCCAGCGTGCGAGGCAGCGAGAAGGGCTTCTCGTGCGTCTGCGTGCAGGGCTGGCGCATGACGAAGCCAACGGCAAATGCCTCGCCATTCTCGATGCCATCGGACGCCAGACGGCGCCCGTGACCGGCGATGATGAAGAAGACGAGCGCCACATGGCTCTGCTGGCACGGGCTATCGCCGCAAATACCGACGGTCCGGATGCATCTAATGCCGACCTCGCAAGCGCATTCCGAGCCTTGGTAGAAGCGGTCGCGGACCGTGATAGCGGCGAGGAACAAGGAGAGGAATTCGACGAGGAACAAGCGGCAAGGGCCTGGAACGTCCTCGAAGAGCATTTGCGGGAAGGGTACACAAGCCGGCAAGGGGGATTCGCCCGGCTGATGTACGGTGAAACCAAGCTGCAGACGCGCCGTATGATCCAACTCGCCTTCAACCGGTCGAACAGCTTCCCGCGCGTGCTCGTAGCGCAGTCGCTTGTGGGGCGCGAAGGGCTCAATCTTCACGAGAGCTGCCGGATCGTTGTCCTGCTGCATCCCGAGTGGAATCCGGGCGTGGTTGAGCAGCAGATCGGCCGCGTCGACCGCGTGAATTCCCGGTGGGCGAAGATGCTGCGGCAGGCGATTGATGCTGGGAGAAATGGGTCTGATCTCCCCCGTATTGAAATCTGTCCGATCATCTTCAAAGGAACCTACGACGAGCACAATTGGAACGTCCTCCAGGAGCGTTGGGAGGATCTGCGCTCCCAACTGCATGGAGAAGCGGTCCCGGCACGCCTGCGGGTGAGCGAGGACGAGGAAGGGCGTGCGATCCTTGATGAAGTCGCGGCGGCCAGGCCAAACTTCTCACCCCGGAAAATCTGACGCGCATTTGGCGAGGCACGGCATGCTATCTTTGCTGCATGTGACCCTGCCCCCTGAAATGCCCTCGATTTGAAGTAAGGTCTGTCCATTGGAGACAGGCGATGAAGAAAGCACGTTTCACACAGGACCAGATCATTGGTATCCTGAAGGAGCATCAGGCGGGCGCCACGGCGGCCGATCTGTGCCGCAGGCACGGGATCAGCGATGCGACCTTCTACACATGGCGGTCGAAATACGGCGGGATGGAGGTGTCGGAAGCACGGCGGCTCAAGGCTCTGGAAGAGGAGAACGCGAAGCTGAAGCGGCTCCTGGCGGAGAGCGTGATGGACGTCTCGACGCTGAAGGAACTGCTGGCAAAAAAACTCGTGACGCCCGGCTTGCGGCGAGAAGCTGCGACCTGGGCGATTACGGAGCGGGATTACTCGCAGCGGCGGGCCTGCCGGCTGATCGGCATCGATCCGAAGACCTGGCGATATGCGTCACGGCGTCCGGCCGAAGAGGCAGCACGGATGCGCTTGCGCGAACTGGCCGCGGAACGGCGCCGGTTCGGCTATCGGCGTCTGCAGATCCTGCTCGACCGGGAGGGGGTGGCGATGAACCACAAGGAGCTGTTCCGGCTGTATCGCGAGAAAGGGCTGTCGGTCCGCAAGCGTGGCGGCCGGAAACGGGCGACGGGCACGCGCTCGCCGATACGGACGACGGTTCCGGGTGCTGACGGTGGTGGACGACTACACGCGCGAATGCCTGGCGCTGGTAGCGGATACATCGTTGTCAGGCGAACGGCTCGGCCGCGAACTCGATCGGATCGGGGAACATCGCGGCTGGCCGCTGATGATCGTCAGTGACAACGGCACTGAGATGACTTCGAACGCCATCCTGGCCTGGCAGGAAAAGCGGTCGGTGCTGTGGCACTACATCGCACCGGGCAAGCCGCAGCAGAACGGGTTCGTCGAGAGCTTCAACGGCCGGTTCCGTGACGAATGCCTCAACGAGCATCTGTTCCGCAACATCGCCCATGTTCGGACGGTCATCGACGCCTGGCGAGCCGACTACAACGCCATCAGGCCCCACACCAGCCTCAATGGCGTGACGCCAGAGGCTTTCGCCCAACACGCCAATAAGGCATACAGCAACCCTCAGACCCTAACTCAAAACTGAGGGCATGCTGGGGGCAGGGTCACATGGACGATAATGCCCTTCTCGCTGGTTATGGGGCTGTTCGGCATTTTTTCCGGAGATTGTGGTCCTGACCGGCTATTCCGTTTCTCGCTCAACTGCTTATCCGCATCAAGGATGCAGACAGGCAGGCTTCGCCCTCATTTCAGCCGTTCAATCTTCCTTCTGCATTTCCCGAAAGCGGATAGGCGTCATGCCAATGAGACGCGTGAAGGCTTTGGCGAACGCACTCAGGGACGCATATCCCACCTCGGCGGCCACGTCTGTCACGCGCTGACCTTCCGCCAGCAGGGTGGCAGCCTGGAACAGGCGGGCCTGAGTGATCCAGTCCTGCCAGGTTAGTCCGGTTTCAGCGAGAAAATGGCGGCGGAAACTGCGCTCTGACATTCCGGCGTGAGTGAGGGCTATGGTCAGAGTTGCCTGACCGGGACTGACAAGGGCTGCATCCACGGCGCGTACGAGAGACGGGTGTGTGACGCGCGGCAACACGAAAAGCCGGTCTGCTACCGCTTGCAGCTGTTCCACACAGAGTAGGCTAAGCGTCTGAAAAAAGCTTTGGGTAATAGGGGCCTGCTCGTCCGGACCGTCAGGCCAGCGCAGTGCATGGAACAGCATCTCTCGTACAACGGCTGTTACAGGGAATGTGCGGATATGCTGGGCACCGCCACTCGGGAAATACACCGGATCAAAATAGACGGATACTCCATCCAGATTACGGATCATGGTTCGATGACGTGTCCCCGCCGGTATCCAGATGGCATGGCCGGTGGGGAGGAGATGCCGACCATCCGGCCCTTCGATCTGCGTCGTGCCGCTCCGTGCGTAGGTGATCTGGTGGTAGGGGTGCTCGTGCCAGTCGTAAAATATGGCTGAAGAAGACTTACGGAATGCAAATCCCGGGTTTTTCGGACAATCGAGGCCGGTGTCGTTGAGGACTGTCTGGGTCTCCTCGACAGTAAGAATCTTCATTGGCCGAAATCCGTCTACTTATGGCCGGATGTCGTTAGTCGGCCAGTTGGTCTTTCCTTTATCCTGAACCGATACGGAAAGGAATGAAGATGTCCACCTCGACGCCCCATGACAGTCAGATCGTTGCGCAATTCACGCGATGGGCCAGACCATTTTCTGAGCTGCCTATTCATGCCGAGGCTGAAAGCATGGCTCAAACTCTCGCGGCCTGCTCTGTCTCCAAGGGTATGACAGTTCTTGATGTGGCATGTGGTCCGGGTATCGTGGCCTGTGCACTGGCGCGTGAGGGCGCAGATGTGACGGGGATCGATCTGACCCCCGCCATGATCAACCAGGCACGTCACCGAGCCACCGATATGAATGTCAGCGTGGATTATCATGTTGGTGATGCCCGGCATCTGCCGTTTGAAGCGAACAGTTTCGATCGGGTCGTGACGCGCTACAGCTTTCATCACATGCAGGAGCCCGCGACCGTTCTGGCAGAAATGGTTCGCGTCTGCCGTCCGGGTGGCCGGATCATCGTCATTGATGCCACCCCGGCTCCGGAATGTCAGAAAGGATATGATCAGGCGGAGATGCTGCGTGACCCGTCCCATACAAGTGCCCTGACGCTGCCTCAACTGCTGTCACTGGGCGCTGAGGCAGAGCTGTCTCATGTGCTGACAGAGCAGTATCGCCTCGAATCCCGCCTGCAGGATCAAGTGGCTCCGGAAGACTGGAGTGCACTGAAAACAATGTTTGCAGAGGATATTGCGAGCGGGCGCGACAGTCTGGGGATGGGGGCATGGGAGGCTGAAGACGGCATTCGTTTCTTTTTCCCTATTTCAATTGTGGGCTGGAGCAAAGCTGTGACGGAGTAAGCCGACTGCTGTGCCAGCTTTCTTCAAGTGGAAAGCGAGGTGGCCAATACAAACCCGTTTTCCACCCTTTCCAAATGATAGAGAGAGTTTCATGAGCATCGCCACTACGTCCGAAGCCCCTTATTATGCACATGGAGGCGCTGGCGCAGCAGGCGGAGGCTTCCGTCAGAACCCTCGCCCGTCTGGCACTGGAGGAGTTGGGCTGTTCCCTCTCAGCATGGCGCCAGCAGGCAGATGTTCTGGCCGCCGTTCCGATGCTTGTTTCAGGGCAACCGGTGGGCTTGATTTCCGAGGTGCTGGGTTATGAAACGCCAAGTGCATTTGCCGCGATATTCAGGCGAATTATAGGGGGTTCGCCCACTACCTATCGATCAGCCCAGCATCCGGGATAACTGCCTTTTTTGGCGAAAGTAAGCCCCACACGGGAGCGGTTCAGAATCTCAGCCAAGCTGAAAACAGACTGTCTGCTATGTTGCTTGCAGTGCCACAAAGCTGACAGTCATCTTCCCCCCCCCTTTCCTGCCGAATACGCAAACAACTTCCCCACAATCCAACCGGTTTCCAAAGGCACTGCCTTTGGTGGGGTCTCGGGGCAAAGCCCCGCCGCGCTTACATCCCCTATCGCCGGTCTTTCTGCTTCTTCGTCCGGCTCTGCTGCCGCAGCACACTTTCGATCCACTCATTGAGCCGCTGCGTCGTTTCTTCAGCCGCTTCCAGATCCGGATAGGTCTCAGGGAAACGCAGTGCCAGCCAGCGCCACGCCACAAGCCGTTTGTGGCGCTTCTCAGCTCGCTCAAGCTCTTCCCGACCCGCACGATCCGGGGGTGGCAGACGACCTGTTCCCGGCGGTGGAATGCGCGCTCCGGCGGCATGGTCGGCGGCCCAGCCGACAAGACGACTGATGCCATTGTCGCGGTCATCGACGGGGCACATGGCGTAGGTCCAGCGCTGGGTGAGATCCAGCCCCTCCACGCCTTCCAGAGCTGAGGCAATGGCGAAGGGCTGCTCCATGTCGGACAGACGGTAGTTGGGGTCGTCAGGGCGCAGCACGGCGCGCCGGATGCGGGCCAGCACGCCGTAGAGGCTGTCGGAGCCGATCTCCGTGGCGATGGCGCGGACGATGTCGGCGTCCGGCTGCACGAATGGTCGGAGTTCCTCGGGCGCGACGGGGTCGGCATTGAGATGGTCGCGGATGAAGTGCGGACTGCCAGCGTCCGCCAGCACGGCGACAATGCCATCCTCATGCTTGCCGAAGCGGCCGGCGCGACCACCGATCTGCTTGACCTCCTGCACGGTGAGATCGCGTGTCTGGCGTCCGTCGAACTTCCGCAGCGCGGCGAACACGATGCGACGGATGGAAAGGTTCAGTCCCATGCCGATGGCATCGGTGGCGATCAGGATATCGGCGCTCCCTGCGTTGAAACGCTGCGCCTCGGCGCGACGGACTTCCGGGCTGAGGGCGCCATATACAACGGCCACGCTCCGTCCGCGCTCCATCAGGGCAGCGCGCAGGTCCAGCACTTCACGGCGGGAGAAGGCGATGAGCGCATCGCCCGCTTTTAGTTCGTTGAGCCGGACGGGCGCGGATGCGGCCCTCAGAGGACTTTTGCGCTGAAGAGAGATTTCGTCGACCGGGTCGCCGCAGAGTTCGGCGATCCGCCGCACCATCGGGATACATTCCGGTGCACCGAGGACGTAGAGATGCCGGGCCGGTGCGCCCATGATGGCGGCAGTCCATGCCGCGCCGCGATCCGGGTCGAACAGCATCTGCGCTTCATCGATCACGGCGACATCGACGGGATTGAAGAAGGGGCACATCTCCACGGTTGCGGCCAGATGCCGACTGCCGTGGGCAACGATGCGCTCCTCACCCGTAGAGAGCGAGGCTTCCACGCCCCGCGCTGCCAGAGCCTCGCGGAACTCATGGGCGAGGAGACGCAGGGGAGCGAGTGCAAGGCCGCTCTCGGCTCGCGCCAGTGCATCGAGGGCCGTGTGCGACTTGCCGCTGTTGGTCGGGCCTGTGACCAGCGTGATGCGTCGTTCAAGCGCGCGGGCCGTGCGGAAATGGGCAGCGTAGCGGTCGAGGGCGGCCACGCGGGCGATCACCGAGTTGGCGACGTGCTTGCCGACGTTGGGAGGCTCGGGCAGTGGCGTGTCGCCGCGTCGTCCGCTTTCGCGTCCACGTTTTTCCTTGCGGTCGAAAAACTCTTCGTTGGTCCGACGCCAGTCGGGCAGCAGCGCACGGAGAGCGACGAGTTCGTTGGGATCAAACTCCCACAGCTCGTGGCCCTCTTTCTGGAGGATGCGACGGGCGACCGGGATGCGGTTCTCGGCAATCCAGCGAAAGGCCTCGCGCTGGGAGCAGTGCAGGAGGCGCGGCACGTCCTGAAAGCCCACGAGACTGCTTTCCCAGTCCTGTAGGCGCTTCTCCTCCTTCTCGCGCCGCGTGCGTGCCGTCTGTTCGATGGAGGCTTCGTGCCGCGCCCGGGCTTCCTCGGCTTCCTGTGCCGTGCCGATAAAACGGTCGCGGTCGGACATGTTGAATGCTTCGGCGATGGCTTCCGCGAGGCGCGCAGTCTGCGCGGCTGACAGGACTCGCCCGGTATCGAGCATGTCCGCCTGCATCCCCGCCAGCGCCGCTTTCGGGGTGTCTCCCAGTTCGTGGAAGCGGGCGGCCATGACCGGCTTCAGGGCAGCGAACAGATCCTCATCCGTGGCGGTCGGGTCTTCGACCGCTGCAACGGCCTGTTCCATGTCCTCGCGTGAGATCCAGATCCGTCCGTCGCGCCGGGTCTGGTCCATCAGGCGGGACGTCCACCGCTTGCGCCTGACGCCACACAGAGCGGACCGGAACATATCGTCCGGCACTTCCTGCGCTCCCGGCGTCAGGGCGCGTCCTATGCGCCTGAGAAGGGCCTGCTCCTCTCGCGGTTCTATGGACAGTTCCGTGCGCCTCAGCGCCGTTTCAAGGGCGGCCCGTGCGGGCGACGAAGCTTGATGAGGAGACGACGAGAGGGAAAGGGTGGGCTGGCGGGAACCGCGGGGCGCATTCATGGGTGAGAGTGTGCGCGATTGGGTTTCATCGAACAATAGCGGACGCACGCTGCTGCAATATTGTCGTACAAGTCCTCACGCTCGTGTCGGGGATGCACGATGCCCGCTCATCACAGAAACGCACAAAAAAAGCCGGATGGGAGGAGTCCCATCCGGTTTTTGCGGTAAAGTGTAGCTTACTGGAGGCCCTGACCTTTTTTCGTCAGATCACTGCACAGCTTGACGCGCTTGGACTTGCTGAGCGTGGAGATGTCGAAGGGCGTGGTGGTGCCATTCGCCAGCAGACCCTGCCCACCCAGTGAATAATTCTGATCGTTCTTCACGTCGGCTCGCTTGGCGAGCTTGCGGGCTACGGAACGGCTGGTGGTGGTGTCAGTATATTTCTTGTGGACGCAGTAAGACAGCAGGCCCGCCACGTTGCCGGGCGTTGCGTTGTCGATTGAGGGTAGTCCGTTTTCACCGAGCGCGCCCGGCGTTGCTGCGGTGGTGGCTCCCGTCACACCGCTGACCATCTGTGCGCCGGATGCCGGTGCGGACGCGGCATTGGCCGGATTGGTCACCGGAACAGAGCCCGGAGGAGGGGCTGACAACGTTGTTCCTGCGGGCAGTTGCTGGGCGGCTGTCTGAGCGTGTGCTGCCACACCGAATGAACCGAATGCCAGACCGCAGGATACGACCAGCGCGATACGCTGAGATGCGAACATAAAAACCTCTTACAAATAACGCGGTGCACTTCTTGATGTGTCCGGATGTTTTTCTTGCATCGGAACAGCAGATGAACGCCGCTTTCACAACATAGAACGGGTATCCGACAGAAAAGTTCCGCCGATAGCCCGCGTATCCCGTTCCGCTGGAGGATGCCGCGCGGCCTCTGGCCGTTTCCCAATGAGATTCTGGCATGGATGAACCCGAAGGAAAGCGCGCGTTCAGACCATGAAATGGCCCCGCACAGGACGGACCTGTGAAACGGTATTGTTCGGATTGTAAGGGGAAAGGAAAATCCTGGTGGGCGCACAAGGGCTCGAACCTTGGACCCGCTGATTAAGAGTCAGCTGCTCTACCAACTGAGCTATGCGCCCAGGATTTTCAGGAACCGGCCTCTTGGCTGGAACTGGCGGCGTTTTACCAGCCGTTCTGCCCCTGCGCAAGAGTGAAATCGGAATTATCTGTTAAGAAGTGCGAGGAGCCCGTCGAGCTGGTCCAGCGTGCGGTAGGAAAACCGGATGGTGCCGCCTTTTCCATCAAACTGAATCTGGACCGGAAGCCCGAGTTTGGTGGCGAGATCACGTTCCAGCATGGCGATTTCCGGGTCACGCCGTTCACGGACCGGTTTCTTGTCAGGATGAGCCCTCTCTTTCACGGCTTTCTGTGCGAGCGCTTCCGTCTGCCGCACAGATAGATCGCGGGCAATGACCTCCTTCGCGGCGGCCACGGGGTCCGGGTGAGCCAGCAGGGCGCGGGCATGTCCGGCGGACAGTTTTCCTTCAATGACATCCGCCCGTAAAGGCGCAGGCAGACGCAGAAGGCGCAGCGTGTTGGTGATATGCGGACGCGACTTGCCGATGGCCCGGGCCAGTTCGTCCTGCGTCAGCCGGTAGTCCTCGATCAGACGGCTGAACCCTTCTGCTTCTTCCATCGGGTTGAGATCTGCGCGTTGCAGATTCTCCACGAGGGCAGCCGCCATCGCATCCGTGTCATCGAGTTCACGGACGAGGACGGGAACCTCATGCAGCCCCGCCTGCTGCGCGGCCCGCCAGCGGCGTTCACCACCGATGATCTGATACATGCCCGGTTTATCGGGGTGGGCACGGGCGAGGAGTGGTTGCAGGATGCCGCGTGCCCGGATGGATTCGGTCAGTTCAGCGAGCGCTTCCGGTGCGAAGGTCTGCCGTGGCTGAAAGGGGCTGGGCTCAAGGGATTCAACGGGCAGGGACGAGACGCCACCACCTTTCCCCTGTGTCTGTGCAGGGGCTGCGCTGTCGGCAGGCGCCACGTCTACGATGATCTTCGCGGGCTCTTCGCCCAGAAGAGCGGCAAGGCCGCGACCGAGACGAGGGCGGGCGGTTGTCTTCTTCGTGCTCACGCTGAGACCTCAGTTGCTCGGGTTTTCCAGACGGGCGCGCAGTTCCTGCGCGAGAGTGGTGTAGGACGCAGCGCCGCTGGATCGGGGGTCATACGTCATGACCGGCGTGCCGTGGCTCTGGGCTTCCGAAATGCGGATATTGCGGGGAATGACGGTGTCCATGACGGCGTCGCCAAAGAAACTGCGCGCATCGGCGGCGACAAGTTCGGACAGGTTGTTGCGCCGGTCATACATCGTCAGCACGATGCCCGCCGTCCTGAGGGATGGATTGAATTGTTTCCGGATCTTCTCGATCGTGCGTGTCAGATGGCTGATGCCTTCGAGCGCGAAAAACTCGCACTGGAGCGGGGCGATGACCCCATCGGCCGCGACAAGGGCGTTCAGAGTCAGCAGGCCGAGACTGGGCGGGCAGTCGATGAGAATGTAGTCGGCCTCGCCATCAAGCGATTGCAGCGCGGTCTTGAGGCGGTCCTGCCGGTCGTCCTCGGTGATGAGTTCGATTTCGGCTCCCACCAGTTCCGTGCTGGCGGTGATGATGCCGAGATTGTCGATGGCCGTTTCCCGCAGCAGCGTTTTTGCGTCGGCTTCGCCCATCAGCAGCGTGTAGGAGCCCTGCTTGCGGGCGTTGTATTCCACGCCAAGGCCGGTGGAGGCGTTGCCCTGAGGGTCGAGGTCGATCAGCACGACACGGCTGCCCGTCTGTGCGAGGGCAGCGGCGAGATTGATGGCCGTCGTCGTTTTGCCGACGCCACCTTTCTGGTTGGCGATGGCGAGTGTGATGGGGTGCGTGAGACCTTGTGCCGGGCGTTTGCCCTGTTTCGAGGATGCTGTTTTCTTCGTGGAGTCAGACACGCCTGATGTCACTTATCTTCAGGATGGAGCCGCCTGCGGTGCGGCTGGGGATTTGCGTGACTGTCATGTGCCAGTCGCGTTCGGCGTCGGTCAACTCATCGGCGGCATGTTGCCCCTTGAGAAACAGCGCATAACCGTCAGGGGTCACCAGTTTTTCCGTCCATGTGAGCAGTTTCGACAGATTTGCCAGAGCCCGGGCGGTGACGACGGGGGCGGGTGGCAGATCGACGGATTCGATTCTCTGGTTGATGACGTGGGCACGACAGCCTGTCGCCCGGCTTGCTTCTCGCAGGAAAGCGGCCTTGCGTCGATCTGATTCGACCATCGTGACATCAGCGTCGGCCGCAATGGCCAGAATGAGAGCGGGGAACCCGCCCCCGGATCCAAGATCGATGATGCGCGTGCCGGGTTGCACCAGAGGCACAAGTTGCAGGCTGTCGTTGATGTGGCGTTCCCACAGATGCGGAACGTCCCCGGGCGATATCAGATTAATCTTCGCCGTCCAGCGTGTCAGAAGGTCGGCGAAGCAGGTGAGGCGCTCCTGTGTTTCACGTGAAACGTCGGGAAGAGAGGCTGCTTTGTGCATATTTATGCAGCCTGCCGGATATGCGCGAGCAGCGCCACGAGTGCCGAGGGGGTGATTCCGGGAATCCGCTGAGCTGCCGAGAAGTTTTGCGGACTGGCCTGCTGGAGGCGTTCCTGCATTTCCGTGCTGAGGCCGCCCACGCGGGTGAAGTCGAAACCATGCGGAATGAGGACCGCAGATTCCGCATGAAGCTGTCGGATTTCCCGCTCCTGACGCACCAGATAGCCGCTGTATCGCGCTTCCGTTTCTACATGCAGACGCACCCGAGGGGAAAGTTCAGCAAGCCAGGGCGCGAGGCGTGTTGCTACATCGGGGGGGGCTCCGGACGCCAGAATATCGAACAGCGAACGACGGCGGCCATCCTGAGAAGCACTCCCTCCAGCTTCCATGATTGCGGCGGGCAGCCATGTTTCCATTTTTGCCCGTTCTGTCGATGCTTTCAGTGCAGCAGAGGATTTTTCAAAAATGTCTGCCCGCTCTGAGCCGATGCATCCCCAGTTCAGACCGATGGGCGTAAGGCGCAGATCGGCATTGTCGGCGCGCAATGTCAGGCGGTATTCAGCGCGGGATGTGAACATCCGGTAAGGCTCTGAGACTCCCTGCGTGACAAGGTCATCGACCATCACGCCCAGATAGGCTTCGCTGCGATCGAGCGTGACCGGAGCGCTTTCTGCCGCACGGCGTGCTGCATTGATCCCCGCCAGCAGGCCCTGAGCCCCGGCCTCTTCATAACCGGTGGTGCCGTTGATCTGTCCGGCCAGATACAGCCCGGGAAGTGCGCGCAGTTCGAGGCTGTGAGACAGGGCGCGCGGATCAATGTAATCATATTCCACGGCATAGCCTGGGCGGACGATGCGCGCGCGCTCCAGTCCGGGAATGGTGCGGAGCATGGCTTCCTGCACGAAGAGCGGCAGGCTGGTCGAGATGCCGTTGGGATAGACGAGATCGCCTCCCGGATTGCCCGGCAAGGCTTCGGGTTCGAGGAAGATCTGGTGTGACGTCTTTTCGGCAAAGCGCACGACCTTGTCTTCAATCGACGGGCAGTAACGCGGCCCACGGCCAGCGATGGCGCCTCCATACACCGCCGAGAGATGAATATGCTCTCTGATGATGGCGTGAGTCTGCTCGTTGGTAGCCGTTATCCGGCAGTTGACCTGCGGGTTGGTGATCTGCGCGGTCATGCGCGAAAAAGGCTCCGGGATCGTATCGCCCGGATCTTCCGCCAGCGAGTCCCAGTCGATGCTGCTGCGCTCGATACGGGCAGGCGTGCCGGTTTTGAGGCGGCCCATCGGCAGGCCGAGGGCTTCGAGGCGCTGGCCCAGTGCATTGGCGGGGCGGTCGCCGATGCGTCCCGCCGGTTCGGTCTCATGGCCGAAATGGATGACGCCGCGAAGGAAGGTGCCTGTCGCCAGCACCACGGACGGAGCCGCGAACTCCCGACCGTCCTCGCAGATCACACCCGCGACGGCGTGGTCGGTGGTGAGGCGAAGGTCTCCGGCGGCAGCCTCCACGACGGTCAGATTATTCGTGTCGGCCAGAAGCTTATGGATGGCCGCACGATAAAGGCCCCGATCCGTCTGCGCGCGAGGTCCGTGAACGGCAGGTCCTTTAGAGCGGTTCAGGAGTTTGAAGTGAATCCCCGCAGCATCGGCTGCTCGCCCCATGAGGCCATCCAGCGCATCGATTTCACGAACAAGATGCCCTTTGCCGATGCCGCCGATGGCCGGATTGCACGACATCGCGCCGACCGTTTCCATGCTGTGAGTGAGCAGGAGTGTCTTTGCTCCGCAACGCGCCGCCGCCGCCGCCGCTTCACAGCCTGCGTGGCCGCCTCCCACGACGATGACATCGAACCGCGTTTCCATGATGGCAACCTCTCACTTTCCGATGCAGAACTGCCCGAAGATGGTATCCAGTATATCCTCGACGCCGATTTCGCCAGTAAGTCGTCCGATCGCCCGCATCGCCTGACGCAATTCCTCTCCCCGAATTTCCGGCCAGTCTGTCGCAAGGGCTGCTTCCAGACACTCGTGGGCAGTTTCAGCGGCGGCGCGATGGCGTGCACGGGTCAGAGGAGGCGGTCCGCTTCCTTGTGTCAGTGCGACCGCTTTCTCTTCAAGTTTTTTTCTCAGGGAGTGTATGCCTGCGCCGGTCTGGACACTGATGCCCGCGACAGGAACCCCTTCGAGCGTCGAGGGCGCAGGTGTAAGATCGGTCTTGTTGCAGACGATAAGGGCGCGAGCGATAGGCCGTGGAAGAGGCTGATCCGCAGGGAACATCTGGATGACACAGTCAGAATGTTCCACGTGAAACATTGCCCGACGCACGCCTTCGGCTTCAATCGGATCACTGGTTTCTCTCAGGCCCGCTGTATCGACCAGTGTGACTTTTACTCCGGCCAGCGTGGTGGTGATTTCGATCGTGTCACGCGTCGTTCCGGCGATGGGAGATACGATGGCCGCATCACGTTCCGACAGCAGGTTCAGGAGGCTGGATTTGCCGGCATTTGGCGGCCCAACGATGGCAAACACCAGTCCGCGACGAATGCGTTCACCCCGTTCGCCATCCGTGAGGTGATGGCTGATGTCCCTGTCGAGGGCCCGGATCTCTGAGAGAAGGGCGTCTTCCACTTCCGGTGGGAGTTCTTCATCCGGGAAGTCGATCAGTGCTTCCTGTTGAGCGAGAATGGCACGCAGTCGGGCGGCCCATCCTTTGTAAAGACCGCTGAGCGCACCATCGACCTGCGCCAGAGCCTGCCTGCGCTGGGCTTCGGTTTCCGCTTCGATGAGGTCGGCGATGCCCTCAGCTTCCGTCAGGTCGACGCGTCCATGCATGAAGGCGCGTCGTGTGAATTCTCCCGGTTCTGCAGGGCGTGCGCCAGCCGCCACGAGCGCGTCCGCGACGGCGGAGATGATGGCAGGCCCTGCGTGCAGATGGAGTTCGAAACTGTCTTCGCCGGTGTAGCTGTTGGGGCCGGGTGTCCAGATGACAATCGCATCATCCAGATGGTCGTCGTGTTCTTCCGCATTGCGCCAGAGACGTCGCAGTGAGGTGCGACGTGGCGACGGCATGTCTCCCACCAGTTGCCGCAGAACGGCGTGGCTGCCCACTCCGCTGATACGCATGATTGCGATGGCGGCCCGCCCCGCGCCGGTTGCGAGTGCGAAAATCGGCGGAAGTTCATGGTGACGAGGCGATCCGGCGGATGTCATGGAATGGTAGGACTCGCTGCAGAAACAGTGTAGAAACCGATATTGACGAGAAGCTCGTCGATTGATGAGAAGAAATAGCACGTCTTGTGTTTTGCCGTGCGTCCCATCGTCTGTGTGGAGTCGATTCATGCCTCAACTTTCGCTGCATTCTCCTCTGGGGCCATTGACCCTCACTGAAGAGGACGGAGCGATTATTTCCCTCGACTGGGGGTGGGGGCGCGACCAAACGGAGACACCCGTGCTGTGTGAGGCGCGGGACTGGCTCGATAAATGGTTTGATACGCCTAATGGGGACTTTCCGTTGTCGCTGAAACCGCACGGGACGGCTTACCAGAATAAGGTATGGGCTGCTGTGGCTGGGATTCCGGCGGGTGAGACGCGCACTTACAAAGATATCGCCGAAAAAGTTGGCGGTTCCCCTCGCTCTGTCGGGCAGGCTGTGGGTCGTAATCCGATCCCGATTTTGATTCCCTGTCATCGCGTGGTGGGAATGCACGGCCTGGGCGGTTATTCAGGCGACGGTGGGCTGGATGATAAAGTCTGGTTGCTGGAGTTTGAAGGGGTGGTGGTGCCGACCTGATCGCGCGCGGGAAGCCGGTTCTGGTGGCATTGCTTATGGAAACGACATAATTCTGCCGCAGAGCGTGATGAAATAATGGTCACGCCTTGATTTTATTTGAATTCGTAGGCTTTTTTAGAAACGAAAATCTTCATGGCCTGTGATCTGTTGGGGTGAATGCAGAGAATGTCCGATCTTCCTGATAACCCGAAAGTGACCGTTGGTCTTGCGACGTCCGGGCGTGCGCCAATTCTGAAATCGCTGATTGAAGAACTGGGGCGGCAAAGCGTCATGCCCTCCCGCATTGTCGTGTGCTACCGCAATCCTTCGGATGTGGAAGGTGTTACGCCGGCCCTTGTTCCCGAGGCGGAACTGGTGCTGTTGCAAGGTAATCGCGGCCTCCCCGCGCAGCGAAATGTCATTCTGGACCATGTCGGCGATACGGACATTGTTCTTTTCCTTGATGACGATTTCTTCCCGCAGCAGGATTATATCCGGAACATGCTGGACGTTTTTCGCAGCGATGCTCGCATCGTCGGAATGACAGGACAGGTTCTGGAAGATGGCGCGATCGGCCCCGGTCTGACCGTCGAACATGCTCTCCCCAGACTGAAAAATGTGAGCCCCGCCTCACCTGATGTCGTGACGGATGTGTTTAACACCTATGGCTGCAATATGGCGTTTCGTCTGGATGTGATCCGCCGTGAGGGCGTCCGCTTTGACGAGCGCCTGCCTCTGTATGCGTGGTACGAAGATATCGATTTTTCGAGGCGTCTGCTGCCCTATGGCCGTATTGTGCGCGGCGATGCTGCGCAGGGCATCCATCTGGGCAGTAAGAGCGGTAAAACATCCGGTGTAAGGCTGGGCTATTCGCAGATCGTCAATCCGTTCTATCTGGCGCGGAAGGGATCCTACCTGTGGAGCCATGCCCTCCAGAGCGCGGGACGACACACTCTGATCAATCTGGCGCGGAGTTTTCGTCCGGAGCCGTGGGTCGACAGAAAAGGCCGAATGGTCGGAAACTGGCTCGCCTGGCGTGACGTTGCGCGCGGACGCCTGAACCCCGAGCGCATTCTCGACCTCTAGTAGACGTGCTTACAGTCTTTGTGTCGAACTGAGTGGCAATCCCCCTGAAGGACGAGAAGTGGTCATGCGTTTTTCTCTGATCATACCGACATTGAACCGTCCTGAGGGCGTCCGGGCCTTTCTGGGCGTGATCGCGCAGCAATCGGTGCGTGATGTTGAAGTGATCGTTGTTGATCAAAGCGGCAGTGATATCTACGACGCGGTCATCAGGGATTTCTCTTCATCGCTGACGTTGAAACATATCCGGACCGACGTCAGGAAATGTCGCTATGCCTGTAATCTCGGGGCCGCCGCCGCTTCGGGTGAAATCATCGCTTTTCCCGATGACGACTGCCTTTATCGTCCCGACACGCTGGAACAGGTCGACGCCCGTTTTCGGAATGATGCCCGGTTGGGGCTTTTGACAGGCCCTATACGCGATATCGATGGTCGCTCGTCCAACATGGGGCGGTGGCTGACGGCTGACACCCCACTGAATGAGCGAAATATCTGGATCGGTCTGATCGAATTCAACATGTTCATACGGCGCACCGCCTTTGAGCAGGTTGGGGGCTTCGACCTGAACATGGGGCCAGGCTGCCGTTTTGTTGCCGCGGAAGGGCAGGATCTGGGGCTGCGATTGCTGCATAGTGGGGTGGAGGGATATTTCGACAGCCGATTGCTGGTGATGCATCCTGATAAATCCACGGATCTCGATCTGAAACGGGCGAAAAGTTATGGGTGCGGTATGGGCTATGCTCTTCGCAAGAACCACGCGCCCGTTACGCTCGTTCTGACATTCCTCATCCGGCCTGCAGGCGGGGCGCTTCTGAACCTGTTGAAAGGTCATCGCGCGCTGGTTCTCTATTTCTGCGCTGTATTGCTGGGGCGGCTGGACGGTTATTGTTCTCGCGAAGCACGGCAGGTGTGCAAGTAAAATTATCAATTTAGATAATCTATATTATGCGCATTTTAATGAGGTCGCCCAAGAAAAAGAAGGCGGAAATGGCGCTCTTGTCTTGAAATAGTGGCGGTTCACCGCAGTATTATCTCAAAAAAGAGATGGCGCATGAAGAAGACATCAGTTCTAATTTGCACCTGAGGATCAAAAATTTTCATAAGTGTATTGAATTGAAAAACCTTAACAAGTGGTATACAAGTCGTGCACTCTTGTTTTGTTAATAATTCGAATCTGTTCGTTCCGTAAGCCTCAGGGGGATGACCCCGGTGATCAGGGGCAGCCGGGCACGACTGGTTTCGGCAAATTGAGGTCTCGGATAGAGATGGCGACAACATACTGGAACAGCTCTACAACCGGCGATTTTTATGATCCCGCGAACTGGTCAGATGGTGAAATTCCCCAGAGCCATACGTGCGAGAGCGTTGATATCACCGGTGCCAGCGCCGCTGATCCTGCTGTGGCGATTGCCAATGCAGCGTCTTATGGCCAGATTCATTCCCTCACCATCGGTGATTACGGAACACTCAAGATCACCGCCGCGGCAAGCAGCGATGACGCAGGGTATGTCTTCTCGACATACGGTCTTGAAATCCAGCCGGCTGGCGAACTGATCATCGACACGGCTGCGCCGGTTGAGCTGGGGCTCTATACCGAGAATCGTGGCGGCACGATCACGATCATGAACAACCCCGGCAATGTTGTTCTCGACGGCAACAGCCTGAACGGCACCGGCACGCTCAACCTGGTGAATTCGACGCTGGGGAGCGCAGCCTCCCCCGTGTCCATCGGCGGCATGGGCATTACGCTTCAGGGCGGCAGTACCCTGTATACGGGCTGGGATACCGCAGGCGCATCCGTCACGTTTGATCCGGCCACAGTGAACACGCTGGTTCTGGACGGGAATGATACGACGGTTGCAACGCCGGTTTACGGCGTCTCCGAAAACTCTCATTTCGCGATCAATGGCGCTGATGGAGTCGAGCCCACCGCTGCGACGTTCGTTTCCAATAACGACGGCAGCTACAGCCTCGTCGTTTCCCTGACGAACGGACACACCGTCACGCTGTCCGATATCGTCCCGGCGACCGGCTTCGTGCCGGGAACGGCTTCCATCTCACAGGACGCCGCCGGTGACTGGCTCATCACGGACACGAACGCAGCGTCGGTGACGCCTGACTACAGCGCGTCCCCGACGCATGCGCAGTTGCAGCAGGTCGCAACGGACGCAAACGCCACGGGCGCGGGCACGTCCGCCACGACCACGGGCTATTCCAATCATTCGGCAGCGGCTACCGATAATTTTATCGGCACAGGCACGGCGACGAACCCCGCCAGCTGGGACGACAGCAGCAACTGGTCACTTGGCGAAATTCCGCAGACGAGCAGCTGCTACCATGCCGCTCTGGCAGGCACGACGACCGATCCGCTGTATGTGGTCGCCAGTCAGGCGGATGTCGGTCAGTTTGTCAGTCTGTCGGTCAATGCCAACGCGACCCTGACCGTTACGGCGCCTGCCGGCGAGAATCCGAACAGCTATGTGTTCACAACAGCCGGTTTCGAGATTCGCGGGAATGGCGTTCTCAATATCGACACCGCGGCGAAAGTTGAGCTGGGTGGCGTCAGCGCTATCGACGGCACGCTCAATATCACCGGCAACGATGGCAATGTCATCGTCGACGGCAGCAATCTGTCCGGCGCGGGCACCATCAATCTGACGGATTCGACTCTGGGTTCTCCGGATCATCCGGTGCGCGTCGATGTAAGCAACCTCACCCTGAATGACGGCAGCACCTATTACGCTTCGCTGTACGGCGTGACGAACACGGTGACGTTCGATAACAGCGACAACACGGTCGTCCTGAACACGGATGCCACTCAGGTTGGTGTCGACTTCGAAAACGTGAATGCCAACACGCATTTCGGGATCAATGTCGACAGCGGCACAAAGCCGACATCCGCCGTCTATACGAAGAACGATGACGGCAGCTACACGCTGACGATCGCCCTTGATGACGGCAAGACCCTGACCCTGTCCGATATCCACACGGCGGACGGGTTTGTGCCCGGTTCCTCAAGTTTCACACAGGATGCAGCCGGTGACTGGATCATCGACACGCAGCCGGTGGATGTCTGCTTCCTTGAGGGTTCCCTTATCCAGACCACACGGGGCGCGGTTGCGGTCGAGGATATTATCGTCGGTGACGAGGTTGTCGTTCTTGGTGCAGAAGCACAGACCCGTCCGGTCATCTGGGTCGGCATGAACGAAGCAACCGTCAAGGTCGGTCTTGATGATGCAGAGGCAGGCTACCCGGTGCGTATCCGCAAGGACGCGCTGGCTGAAAACGTGCCCAGCCGCGATCTGCTGGTGACGTCCGAGCATTGCCTGTTCCTAGATGGTGCGTTCGTGCCGGTGCGTATGCTGGTAAACGGTGCGAGCATCTCCTATGACCGTTCCATCAGCTCTTACCGTTACTTCCATGTGGAGACGGAAGCGCACAGCGTCATTCTCGCCGAGAACACGCCGACCGAGAGCTATCTGGACACGGGCAACCGTCGTTCCTTCATCGGTGGACAGGTGGTCTCGCTGACCAGCCGTCACCTGAACTGGGCTGATGCTGCTGCGCCGCTCATGACCCAGCGTGACGTGGTCGAGGGGCTGCATCGCCAGTTCGCTGCTCGCGCTGTCGAGGCGCTCGGCCTGAATGTTCCGGCACGCGCGTCTCTGACCCGCAAGCCGGAACTGGTGTTCCAGACCGAAGCCGGCACGACGCTGCGTCGTCTGGGCGAGTCGAACGGTGTCGTGACGGTGGAGATCCCGGAAAACATCACCGTGATCCATCTCCGTTCACGCGCCAGCCGTCCTTCCGACGTGGTGGGTCCGTTCGTCGATGATCGTCGTCTTCTGGGCGTTCTCGTCGGTGACGTGGTCCTGCAGGACGGCGCTCAGCGCCGCGCCCTGCAGGGGCATCTGGATGGCACGATGAATGTCGGCTGGCATGCGGTTGAGTCTGGCGCGACAACTCGCTGGACCAACGGCGATGCTGTGCTGGATCTTGGTCAGCGTGTTCCGAACACGAAGGGCCTGCTCAAGATCCGCATCGCGGCAGCCGGTCCCTATGTGATCGAGGCTGCTGACACACAGGCACGCCTCTGCGCCTGATGCCGGGCTGACCGGTTGGAAAACAGGGCCGCGGGGAGCAATCCTCGCGGCCTTTTCTTTGCGCACGCTCGGGGCTTTGTGCGGGGTGGAATATTTTATTATCGAACAGGCGGCTAAGTGGGGGAGAGCGGCCCGACCGCTTTTAAACACCGAGCAAGATAAACGGACGTCCGTGTATATGGTAGGGTAACAAATACGGTGGCTTAAAGCAGGAAGCTAACTTTAGCTGCTAGGAAGATTACATGCTGCAATCAGTGACGGTCAACTTCAGCGAGACTGGAAGTTTTGATCTTGAAGTGAAGGGTATTACGCTCTTTGTCGGACCAAATAATTCAGGAAAAAGTCTACTTCTACGTGAGATCGAAACGATTTCCAGCACCCACATGCCACCTAATAATCTCAAGATTGTTAGCGATTTCGATATAGAATGGCCGGATGAGACAGCTTTACATAAGCTAATTGAAACGGCCAAACAAAATACGCCTTCTGGTGCCCCATCAGGACACGTCGAATTCAAGCGATTAACTCCCAATGGCCAGCGAGACGCATCAAATATTCCCATCGCGCATCTACAGAACTGTGTGAGCCAAAAAACTCAGAAGAGTTGGATAGCCAGTAATCTTATTAGATGGGGAATTATCCGTCTTGATGGCCGGTCACGGTTCAACCTTACCAACGATCAGCAGGGCGGAGACCTCGAAAAACCGCCACAAAACATTTTGGCTAACCTTTTTCGAGATGAAGTAGCCCGGGCGAGTGTCAGGGCACTCGTCAAGGATGCCTTCAATGTCAACTTGTACGTTGACCCTACCAACCTGGGACAACTCAGAATAAAACTGGCGGATGGAGAGATTCCAACCGATGAGCAGTCTTTGAACGCGGTCGCTAGGGAGTTCTACCGTGGTGCTACGCACATCAAAGATGCCAGCGATGGTGTTCAAGCCTTTACGGGCATTGTCGCGGCAATCCTGTCGGGAGAATACCACACGATTCTTATTGATGAACCTGAAGCCTTTCTTCACCCGCCGCTTGCGCGCAAGCTCGGCAAGAGCCTGGCGACCATAGCCTCTGAGCGTAACGGAGCGCTAATGGCTTCTACCCACAGTCCCGATTTTCTTATGGGGTGCGTACAGGCATCACAGTCAGTAAAAGTCGTGAGGCTCGAATATAGTCAAGGTAAATCACGAGCAAAATCGATTGATCCAGAGAGTTTAAAAACCTTCCTTAATCGACCGCTGATGAGGAGCACCAACGTCATATCTGGGCTCTTTCACGACGGCGTTATAGTCACGGAGTCCGACAACGACCGCGCTTTTTATAGTGAGATATTCTATCGCTTGGCCGAGGGCAAACCGGATTACCCATCCATTCTCTTCATAAATGCGCAGAATAAACAGACCATTCAGGAAATCATCGGTCCATTGAGAGGATTTGGTGTGCCTGCAGCGGCAATAACAGATATTGATATCGTAAAAGACGGTGGCAATACTTGGACAAATTGGCTAACGGCCGCAAAGCTTCCAAAAGCTTCATATACGAGCTTCGGGCAACAACGGTCCTCGGTCAACAACGCGCTACAAAGCACGAAAAGAAACATGAAGACCGATGGTGGATTGGAATTGTTGGATAAAGATGATCGCCTGGCGGCCGACATGTTTTTTGACAGCCTTGAATCCTTCGGAGTGTTTCCTGTTCGTCTAGGAGAAGTCGAGAACTGGCTTCCTCACCTGAACGTGCCAGGAAAGAAGACAGACTGGACTGTAGCCATGCTGGAACGTCTTGGGTCAGATACTAGCGACATGAGTTATGTCAGGCCAGCTGATGATGACGTATGGGCATTCCTCGAGAAGATTGTTGCGTGGATCAAAAATTCCGCCAGAAAAGGTATGGAGTAGCTGTGCGACCCTCATGTAGGCTTGCGGTGAACTCTCCATGTCCGGTTTCAGACGTCGGGCCTGAGCCTTTAAATGACCGACATGAAGGCGAAAGCCGATCGGGAGTTTTCAAGAATGGACACCCGACAGAACGGATGAAGATGCAAACAGGAATATAGGCATCCTCGGGCCTCAATTCCGCAGATTATGATGCATCAGGGTGCATCGTTGCCGAGGTTAATCCTGCTGCACCCAACACTCAGCCTGCGGCAAGACGTGCCTGCAACCGCGTTATTGCCCCCGGCAAACCACGCACTTTCAGCACCCGCCCGGTCTCGTCGTGCTCTTCAGACAGGACCCGTGCGCTTTCATAGATCTCACCAATCAGCGCCTGTTTTGCGTAAGGCAGGATCAGAACGTCATCCACCATCTCGGCCTCGAAAAATGCGATGATGGTTTCCCGCAATGCACTCACATCTTCCGGCGCATGGGCGGAAAGCATGATGGCGTCAGGATGTTTTTCCATCAGGGCCGCGCGTGTCGTGTCATCCACGCGATCCATCTTGTTCAGCACAAGGCGGGACGGCACCGTGTCCGCCCCGATTTCATGCAGCACGCTGCGGCTGACTTCAAGTTGCGCTTCATAGGTCGGGTCGGATGCATCGACCACAAACAGCAGCAGCGAGGCTTCCAGCGCTTCGGAGAGTGTGGAGCGGAATGAGGCCACCAGATCGTGCGGCAGTTGCTTGATGAAGCCGACGGTATCGGAGATCAGCACACGCGGGCGCGTCTCGGGTTGCAGGGTGCGGACCGTGGTGTCCAGAGTGGCGAAAAGCTTGTCCTGCACCAGAACCTGACTCCCAGTCAGGGCGCGCATCAGAGACGACTTTCCTGCATTGGTGTAGCCGACCAGAGCCACGCGGAGCTGGTCACTGCGTGCGGAACGACGCTGATCGCTGTCGCGCTGCACAGCTTCAAGCTGGGTTTTCAGTTCCGAAAGCCGGTCGCGAATTTTGCGGCGGTCAAGCGAGAGGTTGCTTTCGCCCGCGCCGGGGCCCTGCTGCCTTCCGCCACCGTTGGAGGACTCCCGCAAGCGGGGGGCGACATATTTCAGGCGGGCCATCTCCACCTGCAATTTCGCCTCGCGGGTGTTGGCGTGGCGGTGGAAAATCTCCACGATGACGCCTGTGCGGTCCAGCACCTGCGCACCCGTGGCGCGTTCGAGGTTCCGGATCTGGCTTGGCGAAAGTTCATGATCAACAATGACGAATTCCGGCTTGCGGGGAGCATCAGGGTCGAACTCTACTGGTTCAGCCGCTTCAGATTCTCCCTCGAACCGTCGCCGGGCCTTGGTCATCGGGACGGGCGCCATGGAGGTGACGATACCTTTTCCACCGGTCAGTTCCGCCAGTTCCGCAAGCTTGCCCGCACCGAGCAACGACGCAGCACCGATGCCTTCGCGTTTTTGCGAGACTGAGCCGATCACTTCATAGCCAAGCGTTTTCACTAAGCGACCCAGCTCTTCGAGGCTGGCTGTGTGTGCGACGTCATCGACGCCCGGTGTCTGGATGCCGACGAGAACGGCGAGCGGAATTGGGGGCTTGGTTTCCATCGGCCACGATATAGCACGGATCAGGCGGAAGCCGGGAGGTCATGATCGCTCAGAGGCAAAAGCTCTGCTGGCGACCCGATCCGCATGGCCCGTAAGGCTGCTTCTGCTTCAATGCGGCCTTGCGGTAAGGAAGCTTCTGGCGGGATTCATGGTGTGAATTTGGCGAATTGGCTGTCTGTCATGAGCAAGCCGCAACGCCCAATCTGCTGCACGACGAACTGGCCTTCCTGCAATGCTGGGGTGAAGCGGCGTGGCTCGCTGTCGATGTGGTTTGACCCAGCGATGACGCGGGGAGGAGTGAGAGGGTCTGGGGACCTGCATCCCCGGTACCCAGACCAGAAACGAGGCCTTGCATATATCAGAACGCTTCGGACGGGCGATCTGGCGATGCTGGAGCTGTCACCACCGCCGAAATCGTGTGGAGGATGACAATGCACGGTACCAAACTCCTCGGATAGTACCTGACGGAATGGAATTCCGACCGTCAGGTCACGGAGTTTCATATCCGCATCGCCATCCGTAATTGCGGCACCGCACTCCCACTCACGCAAGCCGTTCAGTAAATCAGACGGACAGAAAAGGGAGCTTCACAATTAACTCCCAATTTGTGCAACAGAGTCGGGCGGTAGTTTAAAAAGCCAGCCTGACTGTCCTTAGTTCTGCGGTGCGTGGTCGATGCCTTCTCCGGCGAGCGAGGCTGGAAGGATGGGAAGGATCACCGAGGAAGGGTGGGCCTTGTCGTGCCAGATGGTCTGGTGTGCGATGACGCTGGCGGCAGTGGTTCCGAAGGCTTCTCCGGTGTTTGGGTTAGGGGCGAATTGCGGGTAGTCGCTTGAGGAGATTTCGAGGCGGATTTTATGACCGGCCTGGAAAAGGTTCGAGGTCGGCCAGACTTTGATGTGATATTCATAGACCTGACCGGGGACGATCGGTGTCGGGTTGCTCAGGGAGTCCCGGTAGCTGGTGCGGATGATACCGTTATTGAGATTGATGGCGCGTCCGTCCGGTGAGACATCGACAAGTTTGGCGGTGAAATCGGTATCTTTCGCATCGGTCGTGGCGAACAGGTTCACTGTGATGGGACCGGTCACGTTGACGGATTCTTCAAGCACGGGACTGGTGTAGATGAGGATGTCGGGGCGCTGTTCGATGGCGGACTGGTCGAACTGACCCTGCGGGCCCGAGGTCCAGGAGCAGCAGGAGTGGCCTCCGACGCTGGGAACCGGATTGGCGGGATTATAGGTGAAGTGATCGGAATCGGCGGGCTTTTTCGCTGGTTTCGTCGCGAGGGAGCCGTCGCCCATTGAGGAATTTGCGCGGCCTGCACTGCCAAGATACCAGGTGACGTATTGCGTGCCTTCGATGGGGAAGGATTTCGCCGTATGCCAGCGGTTTTCGCCCATAGTAAAGTAATCGACGCGCGGGCCGTCCGTGTATCCGTTGGCCTGCCCTTTCAGGACGTGGTCGAGGAACTGCACTGTCAGTTCGTTGACGGGGCTGTTGGCGACGGGGCCGATGTCTTTCAGGCGTGGGCTGACGACGGTGTCCGGACGTCCCCAGCCGATATGGTCCCACGGCCCGATAATCAGGCGTTGGTTTTCGCGGGCTTCCGGTGTGCCGCCTGCGGTGCGCATGCCGTTAAAGTTGTTGACCGCTCCACTGAGGAATGAATCGTACCAGCCGTCGAACGCGAGAACCGGGACTTTTACGCGATCATAATGCGTGCGGATCTGGAAGGCTTCCCAGTAGCTGTCGCGGGTAGGGTGGGCGACTGCATCAAAGAAATACGGCGCGACTTGCGGATTTTCCGGATGGAGAGGCGGCAGGGAATTATACGGCGTGTAGAGCATCCAGATGGAAGCGTTTTCCCCGTCGGCGGCAAGCTGTTTCGAGAGCTTCTTGTCCCCACGATTTTCAGCTGCGGATGAGGCGATATCTTCGAGCATCCAGGGCTCGATGAAGGCGAGACGGAAGGCACCGTCTTCATAGGTCCAGCCGTCGTAATAATCGTCGCCGGTGTTAGACGGGATGATGGCTTTCAGGGCCGGTGGGGAGGCCGTGGCAGCCAGCCACTGGGTGGCGCCGACATAGGAGGAGCCATACATGGCGACCTGGCCGTCCGCGCCGGGCAGGTTTGAGGCCCACTGCACGGTATCGTAGCCGTCGTCACGGTCATAGCGATATTCGTAGAATGTACCGCCGGATTTTCCCTGTCCGCGAATATCCTGTACGGTGACGATGTAGCAGTGTGAGGCGAACCATTCCGGCCTCTGGTAGCGGGACGGTTTCGTCTGTGCACCGCTTTTTCCGTATTGCGTCCGCATGAGCAGGACAGGGACTTTTCCGCTTGTTTTTGGCGTGTAGATGTCGGCGCGCAGGATGGTTCCGTCACGCATCTTTACCGGAACGTCGGTCTTTTTTGTCACGGGGCAGGAGCCGCTCCCATCGCTGGAGGGCGCGGCGGAAGCGGAGGCAGGCAGGGCCATTACCGGCAGGGACAGGCAGCCCGACAGGAAAAGAGCATGGCGAATGGACGGCATAAGGGAGGCTCCGTTAGACAATGGACGTGTCACGGATTTGTTCCGGATCGGGAATAAGTTTTAGGCGGTCATCTGCTCATGATCCAGAGGAGTCTTCCACTGTCGTGCTGAATGACGCCTTTTCGGGGTCTTGCTGCGCGAAGCCTTCTGGGGAGATTCATGGTGTGAATCGGCGAACTGGTTGTCCGTTGTGAGCAGGCTGCCCCCCTGATCTACCGCACCGATGAACTGGCCTTCCTGCAATGCTGGACTGAAGCGGCAGGTTCTCTGACGGTGTGGTTTGATCCGGCGATGACGAAGGAAGGCGTGCCGACGGGACGACGACCCGGCTACAGCGCGCTGCTATCCAGACCTTGCCTGACGCTGAAACTCTTCTTTGGTATGGCGCTGAGGCAGATGACGGGTTTCAACGAAAATCGCCTGAGTCTGGTTGAGCTGGCCTGAACGGTTACTTGTTTCAGCACGCTCACCCGTAGACAGAAATCCCTGAAAGTCGCCATCCCGGATCGTGCTGCGAAAGGAGCGCTCCCCTCTCATCGATGGCACCGCGGGAGGCGACAACGCACTTCAGCACTGAGCGCATGTTTTCTGGAGCGGATTGAGGTCTCTTCAGTGATCGGGAGGATCAGGTGTGCCCCATGCCCCCATGTTCCACTGTGAGCCGGAGAGTCACCCCCGCAGAGGAGAAGATTTTCGCGCTGAGCTATTCAAATCACGGGAAGAACGCAGTGACCCGCCGTTCAAAAGAACGACAGACACAGATGCCTCAGCATTTGAGATCCACATCTCTTTCATAATCCCTGATCCGCTGAATGCGATCGGTGGACCATTCACGGCGTTCCTGCCAGCGCTTGTAACGCTGCTGGAGGTGATAGCGGAGATGCTTCTTCCAGCTCATCCGTTTCCAGTAGGGGACGAGTTCCGGGAACAGCGCCGCGATCTCCCCATAGGGTGTCGAGGCTGTCGCATCCCAAGGGATAAAATTTCCGTCCCACGGTTTTGGAGAGGACATGAAGTGATAGATGCAGGGCTCGATGATCTCATCCAGCCCGATATTTCTGAAAAATATGGGGAAATTCCACGCGAACGACATCGAAAGACGATGCGACCGCCCGATGAGGTTGAGTACGTCCTGATCCGGGAAGCGGGCTTTTGAAGGGTGAGCCTGATACGCCGCCCATGATGCTGGACCGATGCTGGACCAGCCTTCCCGCTCGGCATAGATCACGCCGGAATTGAAGTAACGCCCCGCTTCCTCATCGGACAGGCCGAGTTCGGCAAAATGCGCCGCGAATGTGCGCGCCTGCTGGTCGTCCCCGCCGCAGGCCAGACCCATGGGGTCGGTGACGGCCGCGAACGTGCCGGACGGAAGAGGCTGCGTGAGAAGGCGGTCGAGATTGCCGCGGATCTGTGTATCGCCGTCCACATAGAGGAAGCGGTCATAGGTCGTGGGCAGGAGGTCGGAAAGGAACAGCCGGGCCAGCATGGCCGGCGCGTGCTGGATGTCAGAGCTGTCGTGGCACTGGAATATGATGCCGCTCTGCTCACAGACTCTGGAAAAAACAGCGCGGGCGGCAGGATCGATGTCGATCCCGATCAGAAAGATATCCGTGTGGTCCGGGCTGGTGTTCCGGCGCGCCTGTATGGCGCTGATGAGGCTCGGAAAAAGATACCCGACATCGGTCGTGTAGCAGACGCAGACTTTTGACATGGATATTCCTCACGACCGGGTTTGACAGGTTCCTGTCCGAATACTCTGCTTCAGGCGGCAGTTTCTGCCAGCGTCACTCTCTATCTTCACTATAACCAGCGTAAAAACCAAAAGAAACAGTCGGCCAGCAGAGATGACCGCCTCAACGCTGATGCCTGAAAAAATGGGTTTCAATAGGGCAGGCTACGGCTGTTCGAGCCCTGCGGACAGAGTTGGCGAAAGCCTGACGGGTGCGGCTCAGTTCCCTCCGATGGCCTGCAGAACCAGCTGCGGCGTCAGGATCTGGGGAAGAATCATTCCCTCCCCATGGGGTGGGTAATACACGTAGAGCGGAACGCCATCGCGGCCATGCTGGTGCAGAAACACGCCGATTTCCTGATTGCGATTGGTCCAGTCTCCCTTCAGGAACACGATTCCGCCTCGGGCAAAGGCAGCCTGCACGGTGTGACTGTCGAGGGTCACCCGCTCGTTGACCAGACAGGTGATGCACCAGGCCGCTGTCATGTCGATAAAGACGGGCTTGCCGTCCTTGCGGAGCGATGCCAGCCGTTCAGGTGAAAATATCTGGTCGCTGGTTGCTGGCCGGCCTCCGGTCGGGGCAGTTGCGGAGACGAATGGAGAGGAAAGCAGAGGCAGGAGAGACAGGGGCGAGAGAGCCATGACAACGGACGAAACCAGCAGGATTTTCGACCAGCGACCTTGTGAACCCCGTGCCGTGACGGCCAGCCAGCCACTGAAGCCAAGTGCCAGCACGCCGATGCTCGTAAGCATCACCGGCGATCCTCCTCCCTGTTGCGCCAGCACCCAGAGCAGCCAGATGCAGGTGGCGAAGACAGGGAAAGCGAGAAGCTGTCTCAGGATTTCCATCCATCGGCCGGGACGAGGAAGCAGGCGTCCCGCACCGGGGATGATGGTGAACAGAAGATAGGGGCAGGCGAGGCCGAGACCCATGGACAGAAAAATGCCCAGGGCGGCGACGGGCGGAGCGGCAAGAGCACCCGCGACGGCGCCTCCCATGAAAGGCGCGGTGCAGGGCGTGGCGACCAGTACGGCCAGCAGACCCGTCAGGAAATCGCCTGTCAGTCCCCGTTGCCGCGAGAGTGCCCCTTGTCCGGCGCTGATGACCGGCAGTTCGAAGATGCCGAGCAGCCCCAGCCCCACAGCGAAGAGAACCCAGAAGATGCTCGCCACGAAGACCGGGGACTGGAACTGGAATCCCCATCCGGCGGACAGGCTGGCATGGCGGACTGCCAGTGTCAGGCCTCCGAGCAGCCCGAACATCAGGAGTATGCCCGCTGTGTAGGCCATGCCGCTGCGGATATGACTGTGTTCGTCATGCAGTCGCAGGATGGCCAGCGCCTTCATGGCAAGCACGGGAAAGACGCAGGGCATCAGGTTAAGGATCAGGCCACCCAGAAAAGCCAGCGCTGCCAGTGTCAGCCATCCGCTGGCCATCGGGGGCGTGTCGGGGGTTGCCGCGACCGGAGATGCCGTGATCGACAGGGTGCTTTTCTCGCCTGCAGCATCCCGTAGTTGGAGCAGGCCCGTGAGAGGCTTGCCTGTGGGGAAACCATCGAGCGGCTTGAGGCGGAGGGTCAGCGTGTCCGCCGTCAGCAAAAGCGGTTGCGGTGCGATCTGGTCGATCTGTCCGGGTATGTCCGGAATGAACCATGCCTCTTTAACGGCTTGTGACGAGAGGCCGTTGCCCCGGAGGCTCAGCGTTCCGTCTGGCGTGATAGTTGCCGGGAAAGGCGACGGGCCGGGCACAAGGGCGGCTGCCTGCGCAAACAGCGGAGCCTGCATGGAGGGAGCAGGCGTGCCTTTGTGCAGATCCAGCCGGAAATCCGCCTGTTCCGGCACACAGACGGCGGCACAGACAAGCCATTCCGCATGAGCGTTTACTGTTGCCGCATTGCTTTCGGCTTCCGAAGCGCCGGGGTGCAGGGTTACCGGCAGGAGAACATCACCCGTGTAGCCATACGACATCAGGGGGCCATCCGGCAGTCGTTCCGGGGCGGGCCATTCGATCCCGTCCGCCTTGCCGGAAACAGCCCCCGAAAGCATCACCGATAGGATGACGGCTTCGCCCGCGTCACCGGGATTTTTCCAGTAGGTGTGCCATCCGGGTTGCAGATGCAGCCGGAGCCCGACCTTCAAGGGATGGTCGGGGGAGACGGTGTCGCTGTCCGAAACAAGGGTGGCCGTGTCCCGATCGCTCGGGACCGGGTCACTCTCGGCGGCAAAGAGTGAGGCAACGGGGAGGGTCAGCCCGATGATGACAAGGAGACTGTATGGCGTGGTGCGGAACAGGCGCACGGTCGCGCTCCTTGCAGGGCTGTGGCGGAGGCGGGTCTTATAGCAGAGAGACGCGAGGGGGGAACGGAGGTCTTCTTCCAGATGGTGGTGTCGGCTCAGGAGGTGGGCCAACAGAAAACGGAACGTGTGCGCATTTACCATATGCGGCCGCGTCCATCCTGCACTGGCTGTTCCGGATGTGATGGATTGAAATAGCCTTTCCCGCCGCTGGACACTCTGCTTTTTCCGTGGTGCTCCCCCATTTCCTGAACGCCCTAACGATTTTGCAATGCTTGCAAAATATGAAAACAGCTCTGTTAAGGGCCGGGGTGGTGTTGATGGAAGGCTTGCGGGCGAACATCCTGATTCAGGGTATCTTTTTCCTGATTGTTGCTGCGGTCTTTCATCTGACAGGTACGGTTTTCGTTCCCGATCGGGCTATCGTCGTTCTCTTCCTGATCCCCATCACCTTATTCGGTCTTTTTACGTATGTGTGGCCCGATCGCGTGATCAGCCTCATGGCGCAGGGGATGTTTTTTATCCTCTCCGCAGGATGCCTTGGGGGTTCGCTGGCGCTTGCCGCTTTGCGGGCAGGAGCCCCCGCGGCGGACGCCAGACTGGATTCATGGGACCATCATCTGGGCGTTCATACCGAGAAAATGGTGGGTTTCCTGTCTCATTTCGACAGGTTCGACAGCCTTCTTTTCGTTGCTTATCAGGTCATTATCCCGGTCATCATGATCACCGCGGTCGTACTGGCCATACGCGGTCGAGCCTCTGCGCTGTATCGTCTGCTCTTCGTGTTCGCCGTGTCGGTCATGCTGTGCGGGGCGTCCAATGCCCTTATTCCTTCTTCCGGTTCTGTCGCATGGCATCATGTGGACCGCGCCATCATGAGTCATTTTCCGGGCGGTTCAGGTTTGTCGTTCGTTCCGACATGGGCTCTCTGGCATTCGGGGCAGGCATTCCGCGTGTCTCCCTGGCATTTTAGCGGCGTCGTCGGGTTCCCGTCCTTTCACGCGGTCATGGCCTTCATCGTGCTGTTTTTTTTGCGGGGCCCCCGGTGGCTGAATATCTGCGTGAGCGCGTATGTCCTGCTTGTCCTGATCTCGACGATCTGTATCGGCGGCCATTACTGCGCTGATATTCTCGGAGGTATCGCGGTATTTTTCCTGAGCTGGCTGATGGCACGACGGGTCATCAGATAAAATGAGCCTTCCAGCATCCTGCCTGTAAAACTGCATGGCCGGACAGGATGTCTTTGACACTCCCCATCCGGCCGAACGATGTCCGGTTATGAAAGACCCGCACCCTGTGTCTCCAGAAGCAGGCGGAAGATCTGCGGTCCGCAACACATATAGAGTTCGTTCCGCTTTGGGCCCCCGAACGTGAGGTTCGAGCAGCCGAGCGGCAGGCGGATGCGACCGATGAGTTTGCCTGCCGGATTGTAGCAAAACACGCCGGCCAGACCGAAGGGGCCGGATGCGCCGCACCACAGATTGCCGAAAACATCCGCCCGTATGCCGTCCGGAGACAGGTTGTGCCCGTCCAGCGTCATCGTGCAGAAAATGCGCCGGTTTTTGGGGCGATTTTCCACCATGTCGAACGCATAGATGACGTGCTGTGATTGTGTTTTCTCATTTGCGGAGACGGGTGTGCTGCCGGTGGCATAAAAAGTTTTCTGATCCGGGGAGAAGCAGAGACCGTTCGGGGTCGGCACATCTTCCGGCGAGAGAATGGCCTCGATGACACCCGTCGTGCTGTCCACGCGGAAGATGTGGACAGGCTGCCGTTCATGCCCGGCAAACTGGATCGGCACCTCCGTTCCCAGCGTCCAGTGCAGTTTACCGGTCGGGTTGGCACCGTTGCCCGGCGCATCCGGGTGCCCTTCGATCAGGGTGTCACCATAGGGCGGATCGGTAAACCAGATGCTGCCGTCCTGTGGGTTCACGATGACGTCGTTGGGGGAATTGAGAGGCTTCCCGTTGAAGGCATCCGCGATGACTCGGCAACTACCGTCATGTTCCCAGCGGATGACGCGCCGCATGTCATGCTCGCAGGTGATGATGCGCCCCTCGGTGTCGAGCGTATTGCCATTGCTGTGAAAGCTCTCCTGCCGGAAGACGGAGAGTGACCCTTCTCCGGCCCCTTCCGGCGGAACGAGACGATACTGCGTGCTGCGGATCGTGTCGCTGAGCAGCAGGATGCGCGCTTCTCCCAGCCATGTCGGACCTTCCAGCCAGCCGCCCCCGCTGAGAACGCGCTGAATGGTCGTTCCGGGAAAGGTGAGGTCCCTGAAGGAGGGATCAAGCGCGATGACATCCGGATCGGGGAGATAGCCGGTGGGTGCCTTGCCACTCCATGAGCGTGGAGGCGTTGAAGTGACATCGGGCGGCGTCGATGGCGCGGAGGTGGCATGGGCGTGGGGCGCGATGAGCACACCACAGGCGCCGGCGAGGAAAGCACGACGTCCGGTGGGTGAGGGCATGGAAAGTCTCCCGCTGTCTGTTTCAGCGCCTTGTGTCGTCCCCCGTCCTTCTGGCGAAAAAAGGAGGATCAGGGCCGACAGGGAGCGCGGTCGCGTTTTGGTCTCAGGTTGCAGTGTTGGTTTTTACACATCAACACAGCTTGTCTTTTCACGCTTTACACTTTCAGCCTTTCTTCATCGCGTCCAGAACGCCGGTTTCGCTCCTCCAGCGTGCACAGAAAACAGCGACCGGCGAAGGAGGGAAACCATGGATATCAAGACCGTCCTCAGTGAACTCGCGCCCGGAGGCGTCATCCGCACAGCCATCAATCTCGGCAACCCTGTTCTGGCGCAGACCGATGGAAAGTCAGGCGATGTGAAAGGCGTCACCGTCGATCTGGCACGCGAGATCGGGCGTCGGCTGAAGGTGGATATTCTGTTCGAGACGTTCGATTCCGCAGGCAAGGTGACGGAGCTTGCGTCAAGTGGACGGCTCGATCTGATGTTTCTCGCAGTCGATCCGGTCCGCGCTGCCGACATCCTGTTTACCGCGCCCTATGTGGTGATCGAGGGAACCTATCTCGTGCGCGAGGAGTCGTCCTTTCGGGCGACTGACGATCTGGATCGGGAGGGTATTCGCATCGCTGTCGGAAAAGGGGCGGCTTATGATCTGTTTCTCACCCGTGCGCTGAAACAGGCTTCGCTTGAACGCGCTGCCACTTCGTCAGGAGCCATCGATCTGTTCGTTGCCGAAGGGCTGGATGCGGCAGCAGGCGTCCGACAGCCATTGCAGGCCTATGCGGCGGCTCATCCGGGGTATCGCGTGATTCCGGGTCGGTTCACCGCCATTGAACAGGCGATTGGTGTCCCAAAGGGCCGGGAGGCGGCACGGGAATGGTTACAGACGTTCGTGGAGGATGTGAAAGAGAGCGGTTTTGTCGCTGAGGTGCTCAAGGAACACGGGCAGACAGGCGCGAGTGTCGCGCCTTCGTGGAAAAGTTGGCCTGTTTTTTGAGCCGTCCTGATTGTTTGTAATCAGGGAAAACAGGAGCCTGCCGTCGGGAGGGTGTTGCTTTACCTTCGCGTTCTTTCGGCAAGATTCAGTGTCACAAGTCCTGTGCCGGTGATCCGACGTGTATTTTATGCGGTCTGATCCTCACGATCCTCACGATCCTCACGATCCGCATGGCCGCTCTTCTTCACGGCTCAAGAACACGTGCCGCTTGCATCCAGGAGTATTCCTGCTCGGCAGAGAGATTTTGAAACAGCTCCCCCCAGTTACGGGCGTTGAGGGCGAGATCCTGTCTGTCTGGCGATGATATTCAGGTTCGCGGGGATCGAAGCATGACACTTCAACCTTGATTCTGAAAACTCTTTTGGAAATTCCTGTTCCGGACCGGAAGCCCCCGTGTGGCCCGGAGATAAAATATGCAACCGGCCGGTTGCAGCCAATCCGAAGCTGAATGGTCTCATGGAAAACTTGCGTTTGAAGGCGAACGGCAATTTCCAAAACGGTTCCGGGATGGTGAGCGTGTTGCAATGCCGGACTCTCATATGTCGGTGGTACTCCCTTCTTTCCGGGAATTGGTTATTTTCCGCCGCTATGTGCGGTTCGTGCGGGTCTGCTGGAGAGAATGTCTGAAAGACTCGGCGGCACGATCCTGAAATCTTCTTGCGTATGTTCGCATTTTGTTCCAAAAGAGAACATACGCGAACAAATTCTTAACAGAGTGTTTTCGCCGGAATTCCGGGATAATACGGCGAAGGGCGTTCTGATGGGATGTGTTCTGGAACATATGCGGAACGGAAGCGAATTCCGATCCCGCACATTGCAGGAAGGGTCAGGCCTGTGACAGACTCATCAGCCGGTGCGGCTACTATCATGTCCGACACGCCATCGCTGTTCGCGTTCCTGACGAAGCCAGCGGAGGGGATCGGGATTCGAGGAATGGAAATGGACAAGACGAAGGCCCTTGACGGGGCGCTGAGCCAGATTGAGCGCGCGTTCGGCAAGGGGTCGATCATGCGCCTTGGACAACGGCCCAAAGAAGAAGCTGATTCGATTTCGACCGGTTCGCTCGGCCTCGACATCGCCCTGGGCATCGGTGGCTTGCCCCGTGGTCGTATTGTCGAGATCTATGGGCCGGAAAGCTCGGGTAAGACGACCCTCGCTCTGCATGTCATTGCTGAAGCCCAGAAAAAGGGCGGAATCTGCGCTTTTATCGATGCCGAGCACGCACTCGATCCCGGCTACGCTCGCAAGCTGGGCGTGGATGTGGACAATCTGCTGATCAGTCAGCCGGACGCCGGTGAGCAGGCGCTGGAAATTGCCGACACGCTGGTGCGTTCAGGGGCCATCGACGTGCTGGTGGTGGACAGTGTGGCGGCTCTCGTGCCGCGTGCGGAACTGGAAGGCGACATGGGCGACAGTCACGTCGGCCTTCATGCCCGTCTGATGAGCCAGGCGCTGCGCAAGCTGACCGGCACTGTGGCGCGCTCCAACACGCTGCTCGTCTTCCTCAACCAGATCCGTCTGAAGATCGGTGTGATGTTCGGCAATCCGGAGACGACGACGGGCGGTAACGCGCTGAAGTTCTATGCCTCCGTGCGTCTGGATATCCGCCGCATCGGCGCCATCAAGGACAAGGACGAGGTTGTGGGCAACCAGACCCGCGTGAAGGTGGTGAAGAACAAGATGGCGCCCCCGTTCCGACAGGTCGAATTCGACATCGTGTATGGCGAAGGCATCAGCAAGATGGGCGAACTGATCGACCTTGGCGTCAAGGCTGGCGTGGTCGAGAAGTCAGGGGCGTGGTTCTCTTATGACAGCCAGCGCGTGGGGCAGGGGCGTGAGAACGCAAAGACCTTCCTGCGCCAGCATCCTGAAATGGCTGCGGCAATCGAGAGCCGTATTCGGCAGGATGCCGGTGTCGTTGCTGAGGCGATGCTGGATGGACCGGATGCGAATGAAGAAGAGTGAGGGATAATTTCCCCGTCTTGCGCCTGTTTACAGAGGCTTCCGGGGGTAACTCCGGAAGCCTCTGTTGCGTTGCGGCCGTAATCGGGTGTCCTTGCCTTCAGTGTTTACCGGCTGTGCGACGGTAGTAACCGCTGAAGGTCACATTCAGGCCACCGCAATTATTGTTATCGGATGCGATGAGGTAAGGTCCCTTTAAAACCATCCGAATGCGGCAAGCGCTTTGATCGCCCGCACCATAGGCAAGCGTCTGACCGTTGTTGCCTTCTGTAAAGGCGATCATGCCGCTGTCGGGAGCGGCTGTCGCTGTAAAATCTCCCATGTTGGTGCTCGCGCCATTTCCGAATGACGCATTCCCATTGATGGTGAAGGTGGCACCGTTGGGCTTGATGGATATTTCAGCCGACTCCGCCGTCCAGTCTCCAGCCCAGTCAGTCGGGCTTTCCTCGTCAGCGGACGCTGGTTTCAGGGCTTCCGTCGGGAGCCACTCGCGCCACGTCTTTCCGGTGGGGGAAATAAATCCCGTGCAGGTAAAAGCGCCTTTTGTGGCTCCAGTCAGAACGGTGTCACCGGACACGAGATAGGGTTTTTCCTGACAGGACCGCATGTCGCCCGGACAGCCTTGTTTGTCTTCACCCGCGACGAAACGGGCCTTTGAAACCTGAACTGTCGCCATATGCAGGGTGCCGGGACTGGATACATCGGGAAAGCACATGGCCCGGGCCGTGGCAGGGAGAGACGCGGTCATGGCAAGAGCCGCCAGCAGGTAACGGAAGGTCTGGTCAACTCCTGAGGGCGAGCAGATCCTGCATGGCCTGATCGCATAGGGACACAGATTGGGTGCGGAGGTGGGGGGAGTGCCCTCTACCTGCCGTCATCGACATCCAGTTTCGGCCGTAAACCTTCAAAGCCCGTTTCAAAAGCTCTCTGCTAAGCACCACCGTCCCTGAAGGTGGGTGCAACTGGTGTGGGTTTTTGAGCCCTCAAGCGAAACAGCCATGCGGGCCGTGAGCATCGGAGGGCGGATAACGCGCGTCCGATCGTCACCAGAAAACTTCTGAAAACAGCCTCGTAAGGTCCGGTCGTGAGGCGCTCCCTCGCATCGTTCCCACGCGGAAGGGGCCTGCTTCTGCGTGGGCAGCACGCCGGACAGGCATCCTTTTCCGTGCTAAAGAAAGCCTGTCTGACAACACGACAGAGGTCTCATGGTCGCCCTTCCCGCTCTTCGCATCGTTCCTCCCGCCGGTCCACTGAACGGCTCTGTCGAGCTGCCCGGCTCAAAGTCGATCACCAATCGCGCTTTGCTGCTGGCTGCCCTGTCGGAAGGTGTGAGCCATCTTACGGGGGCGCTGAAGAGCGACGATACGCTTTATATGGCAGCGGCCCTGCGATTGATGGGGGTGGGAGTCGAGGAACCGACGGCGACCAGTTTTGTGGTGACAGGCAGCGGACGCCTCGAAGTGCCACCGGAGCCGCTGTTTCTCGGTAATGCCGGCACGGCGGTCCGGTTTCTCACCGCTGTCGCGCCCTATGTTCCGGGTGAAGTCGTGCTGAACGGTGACGCTCATATGCAGAAGCGCCCGATTGCGCCGCTGATCGCCGCACTGGCGTCTCTCGGTGTCGAAGCGTCCGCTCCCACGGGGTGTCCGCCCGTCACGGTGCAGGGAAAAGGAAGTCTGTCCGGTGGTCGTGTGACCATCGATGCTGGTCTTTCCAGCCAGTATGTGTCCGCTGTCCTGATGGCGGCGGGGCGCGCCGAGGCTCCGGTCGAGGTTGCGTTGCAGGGGGCCGGGCTGGATGCGCGCGGCTATGTGGATCTCACGGTCGCCGCGATGAAAGCCTTTGGCGGCACGGTGCAGCAGGACGGACCGATGTGCTGGCGCGTGCAGCCCGTGCCCTACAAGGCGACGGATTTCCGGATCGAGCCGGATGCGTCCGCAGCGACCTATCTGTGGGCGGCGGCTGTGCTGACCGGCGGCACAATCGATATCGGTCTTGCACCGGAGGCCTTTACCCAGCCGGACGCCAAAGCGTACGCGATGATCTCAATGTTTCCTCATATGCCGTCCGAGATCGACGGCTCACAGATGCAGGATGCGGTGCCGACGCTCGCCGTGCTGGCAGCCTTCAACACCACGCCGGTCCGGTTTGTGGGCATCCGCAACCTGCGGGTGAAGGAATGTGACCGCATTTCCGCTGTATCCACCGAGCTGAACCGTATCAGTGCCGGTCTTGCCCGCGAGGAAGGCGACGACCTGATCGTGAACGGCGATCCGGCGCTGGCAGGACAATCGCTGCCCGCGCGGATCGAGACCTATTCCGACCATCGCATCGCCATGTCGTTTGCACTGGCGGGGCTGAAGATCGATGGGCTCACCATTCTGAACCCGGCCTGCGTGGGCAAGACCTATCCCGGCTACTGGGACGCTCTGCGAAGCCTCGGCGTCACGCTTGAAGCTGAGTCCTGATCCGGGCGATGTTCTGAACCGCAATCCGGGGAACGTGGGTTGCCGAAGGTCATCAAAAACTCTGCAGGTCGGGCATAATATCTACGGCGTGTCGTCAGTTAAACGTGCCGGTGTGTGAGGGTTGTACTTTCTGACTGCCTGACCTGATTGTTTTCCCGGCTTTTTGGGAGAGGCAGACGGATGCGGCGATATGGTTTGCGCGACGACCAATGGGAGCAAGATAAAGGATTTTCTTCCCTGTCGCGTTCCCTGTGGCGATGGCTATGTCGGCGGAACGGCTGCGGACAATCGTCTGTTTGTGGAAGCTGTTCTTTACCGCTATCGGGCGGGTCTCCCTTGGCGTGACTTGCCCGCCCGGTTCGGGGACTGGAAGAATATGCACCGGGGTCTGCGCCGCTGGTGCGAAAGCGGTGTCATCGAACGGATCTTTCGTCATCTGGCCGCTGATTACGACAACGAATACATGATGATCGTCGGCACAATTGCCCTGGCGCATCAGTATAGCGCGGGCGCCCTGGAAAAGGGCGCGCGGATCAGGCCATTGGATGATCACAAGGCGGACTGACCACAAAGATCCATGCTATCTGCGCCGCTCTAGGCAACCCGGTGGAAGTCGACATCAAACGGGGACAGGATGCGGACATTACTCAGGCAGAACCGCTTCTCGAAAATATCGAACCGGGTGTCTTCCTCGCCGCCGTCCAACTCGCTTCCATCATCATCCTGCTTAACTGACGATACGCCTTAACCTGCGTTGAGGCTGTTTTAAAAGCTCTTTGCCGAGCGCACTGCCCCTGAGGGTGCGCGCGACTGGTGTGGGTTTTTTTGAGCACTGAAGCGAAACAGCCATCTGGGCGGTGAGCATCGGAGCGCCAGCATAGAGCGTTTGAATAGAGCCTCTTACAGCCGAATTTCGTCCCGAACACGCCCCAAAAGTCGCGAATCCTTTGTAAATCAACAGATCGGGGTGAAGGGGCCTGCGGTCCCTTCCGGGGGCGGGCAGAGCCTGATCTTTCTTGATAACAGCCATATTCATGCAGTCTGAGATAAGGCCATCCGGCCGCCAGCAACGCTCTCTCTTTTCGTGAAACTGGATCACGTCGCAGGCGAACCTTTATGTCCCGCGCGGGAAAGCCCCATAAGGTCTGCTCAGGAGAGCCAGAAAGCCGCCTTTCGGAGCACAGCGCCTACAGCGTTCCTGCCGTGACCCTGTGAACCGGATGCTCCAGCGCTTCCGGTGCGGGAAGGACAACCTCTGCGCCTCCACCCAGTGGTTGCACGCGGCACTCCGTCTCGGCCCACTGCTGTACGATGCCCAGAAGTGGAGCGGGGCCGCACAGCACGATGCGGTCCTGCTCCCGGATCATGCTGTCAGGGCTGGCCAGAAGCAGGCTCCCCCGTCGGAAAACAGGCTCATAGGCCGCTGTATCAAGACGGATCGCGTAGTCATACGGTCCGGTATCGACAAAAGGCGACGCGACTTCGGCCCAGAGGTGCGACACAGGCAAGTGGGCGGTGTCAAAGAGACTGTCCGATCCGAGGCGTGAAAGCGGGGCGAAACGCAGGCGTGCGGCAGCCGGGGATGTTTCCTGCGTTTCCGTTTCTCTGTCGCCTTCCAGCAGAACCGAGAACTCCACGAGGGACATGTCAGCGGTCCCCAGCAGGGCCATAATCGTTTCCATGCGTGGCAGGCGGGTTCTTCCGTCTGGCGCATGGCGTTTCGAGGGGTTGAGGGCCGTCGGATCGAGACCGGCGGCGCGGGCGAGTCCCGAAGGGGAAAAGCCCTTTTCCAGTGCGATCCGGTCGATCGCAGTCCAGATCGAGGCCGGTGTGACCTGTGCGCGGGACAGGACAGACCTGCCGTTGCCGTTCATCGATGCCGTTCCAGCACTTCGGAACGGTGACGTTCCTCGCCATTGGGGGTGATATGAAAGCGTTCGTCCTCACCAACACAGGCGAATCCCTTTCTGGCAAGCCGCTCAAGGCAGGGATCGTCCTTCAGGCCACGCGGGCGCCCGTTCTGGCCGGAGAGTTTCAGGCGATGGAGCGCCGAACGGCAGCAGGTCTCAAGGTAGGGCTCGTTCCACATGCCGTTAATGTCGAGAATCCGTCGCCCTTACGCAACTGCCAATCCACGGGTTCTGTGCGGTTCGGGTGGCATGAGAGGCGCTCAACCTGTATAGGAAGCCAGCTTTCCCATTTGAACAGGACGTGTGATGAGCGCAGAATTCACTGATTACAAGGTCAAGGACATTTCCCTCGCTGCCTGGGGCCGCAAGGAAATTTCTCTGGCCGAGGACGAAATGCCCGGCCTGATGGCGCTTCGTGAGGAGTATGGCGCCAGCCAGCCGCTGAAGGGTGCCCGTATCGCTGGCTGCCTGCACATGACGATCCAGACCGCCGTGCTGATCGAGACGCTGACCGCTCTCGGCGCGACTGTCCGCTGGTCGTCCTGCAACATTTTCTCCACGCAGGATCATGCTGCTGCTGCGATCGCTGCCGCGAACATCCCCGTCTTCGCCTGGAAAGGCCTGGACGACGAAGAGTTCGACTGGTGCATCGAGCAGACCATCAAGGGACCGGACGGCTGGACGCCGAACATGATCCTTGATGACGGCGGTGACCTGACCGTCATGATGCACGACAAGTTCCCGGAACTGCTGGCTGACGTGCGCGGTCTGTCGGAAGAGACGACGACCGGTGTGCATCGTCTGTGGAAGATGCAGAAGGAAGGCACGCTCAAGGTTCCGGCGATCAACGTCAACGACAGCGTGACCAAGTCCAAGTTCGACAACCTCTATGGCTGCCGTGAGAGCCTCGTTGACGCGATCCGTCGCGGCACCGATGTGATGATGGCTGGCAAGGTTGCCGTGGTTGCCGGTTATGGCGATGTGGGCAAGGGCTCTGCCGCTTCCCTGCGTAACGCTGGCTGCCGCGTGCTCGTGACCGAAATCGACCCGATCTGCGCCCTGCAGGCGGCGATGGAAGGCTACGAGGTCGTGACGATGGAAGACGCCGCTCCGCGTGGCGACATCTTCGTGACGGCAACGGGCAACGAAGGCGTGATCCGTCTCGAGCACATGCGCGAGATGAAGCACCGTGCCATCGTCTGCAATATCGGTCACTTTGATTCCGAGATTCAGGTCGCTGCACTGCGCAACTTCAAGTGGGACAACATCAAGCCGCAGGTGGACGAGGTCATCTTCTCCGACGGCAAGAGCCTGATCCTGCTGTCCGAAGGCCGTCTGGTAAACCTAGGCAACGCTACAGGTCACCCGTCCTTCGTGATGTCGGCGTCCTTCACCAACCAGACGCTCGCCCAGATCGAGCTGTGGACGGCGAAGCCGGGCCAGTATGAGGCGAAAGTCTACACGCTGCCCAAGAAGCTCGACGAAAAGGTTGCTGCCCTTCATTTGGCCAAAGTTGGGGCGCATCTTTCGAAACTAAGCCAGGCGCAGGCCGATTATATCGATGTGCCGGTCAACGGTCCCTTCAAGCACGAAGAATACCGGTACTGATTGGCGTGCAGCATTCCCCATTGGAAAATGGGGAATGCTGCATCTGCGTGATCTGCAACCCAGAGAGGGAGTTCTCTCATGAGCATTTTCGGTAAGATTGTTTCCGCCATTTTCGGCCATGCAGAAGCTGCGACACCTGATGCGGCTGCTGCCACGTCCGGCACGGTCGCTCCGGGTGCTGCCCCGGTCGCCGGTGCGACGGCTGCGCCCGCCGCTCCTGTGGATGTGGACGCTGTCCTGACCGCGCTGGCGGCGAAGTCCGGCCAGCAGCTGAACTGGCAGCAGTCCATTGTCGATCTTCTGAAGCTTCTCGGTCTGGACAGCTCCCTTGATGCCCGCAAGCAGCTGGCGACGGAATTGCATTATACCGGTGACCAGAACGATACGGCCACGATGAACGTGTGGCTGATCAAGGAAGTACGTCAGAAGCTGGCTGAGAACGGCGGCAAGGTTCCTGCCGGTCTCTGATCCTTCCAGATACTGCTGGAGAAAAGGAGGGCCATGTGCCCTCCTTTTTTTATGGATATGACAGGACTACAGACTGGAAACGAAAGAGGTTTCAGTTCTGCATTCGGCGGAAAGAGATGTCTTGCCTTGAGGCCTTATGCAGCAGGAGAGGGGGCGTCTGTGGAAACTTCACGGAAAGCCAGCCACTTCTCCGAGGCATGTCTGTAAAGCGCTCTTATGAGTGGGATTTCTGCCTGCTGTGGGCGTCCTGTGCAGGTTGTGCTTTGCAGTTCTTAAACGCCCTGCTGATGCTGCAATAGAAAATCATCTCTTTGTGACTATATGAAATTTAATGTAACCCTCATCATCTTTTAGTTTTGTCTTTAATTCCTCCAGATACCACTGCAATCCAAAGATATTGTACGGGTTCTGCGTTGAATGAAGTCCATCGTGATCAATCGTGACTGTGATGTGGAGCGATACGACAGTTTCCGCCAGATGAACGCGCATGTCGCGGATATCGGACGGTTCAGTGCTGTCGACGGTCATTCTCTTGACCAGTCAGAGCTGTTGTCGAAGGGTATCATTACGCCCGGTCTGGATTACAGTCGTGGTGCGGTGGGCTCCGCGATGTCTCACATTCTGTTGTGGAATGCTGTTGCGGAAACACGTGAACCAATATCGATTTTTGAAGATGATGCCATTCTCTGTAAAAATTTTGAGGAAGAATCGAACCGTGCCGTGCAGTCTCTTGGGGAAAACTGGGACATTATTTTGTGGGGATATAACTACGACGTAAATCTCGTCTTCGATGTTCTGCCGGGAGTCTCCTATTGTGTGGCGACCTTTAATCAGACACTTATGCGTCTAGGAGTAGGGCGCTACAGAAATATGCCAGTGAATACAGCATCATTCAGGTTGCTGAAAGCTCTGGGGATTTGCGGTTATGCGATTTCACCACAAGGTGCTGAGCGTTTTCTCGATCTCTGTCTTCCCCTGAAGAATGAGAAATACTGGTATTACCGAACGAACGATACACTGCATAATACATCGCTGGATCAGGTGATGTGTCATCATTACGAAAAAACAGATTCATTTTGTTGTTTTCCTTCTCTGTGTATTTCCAAAAATGAGAGTTCAATATCGACGATCATCAATTCATGAGATGAGCGGCAGTTTGTCTGCGTGTGAATGGCTTTGCGGGAGTTCGGAATGATTGTTCTGGAAGACGAAAAAACTATCATTCTCCATACGCCGAAATGTGGGGGGAAGGCTCTCAGGCAAGCTTTTTCGTCTATTGCATCGGAAGGTCCGTGGTGGGACTGGACATGGCTGCGGGCGACGGGGGAATGGGTGGATCAGGCACACGTTCCGCTGGATGTGCTCCGTCAGACAAAACTATGGGATTACATAGAGAATTACACGATCATTGCTGTTGTACGTGATCCATTGCCGCGTTTCATGAGTTCTCTGGCAGAACACATGCGGCAGCACAGAAAACGCGACGTCCTGCAGGTTCTGGATGAACTCGATGAAGTTCGAATTTCTCATGATCCACGCTACATTCATTTTATTCCTCAAAACAGGTTTACCCATACAGGAAACAAGAGGCGTGCCGATTTTATTGTCAGAACGGAATCCTTGCCAGAAGATCTTCGTGCTGTAGGCATGATTTGCGGAATGAGTCAGGAATTTTTCAATGCTGTCGACGAACTTCCTCCGATGCCGCGTTCAGAAAAAAAGTCGGGAAATCCTGCTTTTCAGGAGAAAATTCTTTCCGCTCTCCTGCGATTTTATAAACGAGACTATATTCTTTTCGGATATTCCTGCCCGGAAGCGAGTGGCGGGATTCCTGGCGGCTTTGATGCATTATTACTGGACCCCCTCTGTGGAGGGGAGTGGAACGGTTATGGAGCCGCAGCTCCAGCCTATGAACGGTTTGTTCGTCATAGCACCAAGGATTTCCTGATTTCCCAACTCACGGTGGAAAATCGGAAGCTCAGGGAGAAATGTCAGGCATTTCATGCCGAATGCACGAATTCATCGGAGGTATCTGAAAGATCAGGGATCTGAAGCTTCACACATGAAAACAGATACAAAATTCATGACATTCTGTGTTGTGGGAAGCGGATTTACCGGATCTGTTCTCGCTCGGCATCTTGCGGATCGTGGATACCGTGTCACGGTTGTTGATGAGCGTCCTCATCCCGCTGGAAACTGCTATACGGAACGTGATCCGGAAACGGGAGTCATGGTGCACCGGTATGGACCGCACATCTTCCATACAGCGAATTTACGTGTGTGGGACTACGTCCAACGTTTTGGAACATTCAGTCCCTATATCAATCGCGTGAAAGCCATTGCGCAAGGGAGAGTGTTTTCTCTTCCCATCAATCTTCTGACCATCAACCAGTTTTTCGGTACTGCTATGGGACCAGAAGAAGCACGCACATTTATCGAAAGAAAAACAGACACATCCATTATAAATCCGAAATCGTTCGAAGAGCAGGCTTTGCGCTCCATAGGGTCTGAGCTTTATCGCGCATTTTTTCATGGATATACCCGTAAGCAGTGGGGACGCGAACCTTCCTCACTGCCTGCATCTGTTTTCAGGCGTCTTCCTCTTCGTTTTGATTATGACGACAATTATTTCCATTCTCCCTATCAGGGAATGCCGGTAAACGGCTATACGGCTCTCATTGAAAACATCCTGAATCACTCACGGATTGATCTGCGTTTATCATGCTCTTTCGAGCAGATTGATAATGATTTTACGCATGTTTTCTATACGGGACCGATCGATCGCTATTTTGATTTCCGTCCAGGGCGTCTGGCCTACCGGACTGTTGAGTTCGAACGATTTGTCGTGCCGGGAGACTATCAGGGAACGGGAGTCATCAATTACTGCGACAAGGACATTCCTTTTACCCGCATCTCCGAGCACAAATATTTCATGCCTTGGGAACAGGACCATTTTGAAAAAACAGTCTGTTTTCGAGAGTATAGCCGCGAGGCAGGAAAAGGGGATGCACCTTACTATCCCATCCGTCTGACCAGCGAGAAGCGGCTTCTCGCGACATATCAAGCGCTGGCTCATAAAGAGAGAGGGGTTTCTTTTCTGGGGCGTCTTGGAACCTACCGGTATCTGGATATGGATGTGAGTATTGGGGAAGCGCTGTCTGCTTGCGATCGTATTGATGAGGCGCTTCAGGAGGACGTATTCAACCTTCCTGTCTTTTTTATTGATCCTGAAGGCGACATAAATCCCTGATTTTCTGTGCCACCAGCTGGAATGCGCTATAAGCCTGCTTTGTTTGAGAAGGGGCGAACGCTATTGCCCTGTTTTTTCGGAGCCTCTCTGATGGTTGTTGCAATTTACGGAATCAAGTCGTGCGATACGATGAAGAAAGCCATGGCGTGGCTGGATGCGCATGATGTTGCTTACATATTTCACGATTACAAGAAGGAAGGTGCAGATCGTGGGCGTCTGCTCGAGTGGGTGAAGGTCGTGGGCTGGGAGGCTCTGATCAATCGATCCGGCACGACATTCCGCAAGCTTCCCGATGAAGACAAGGCTGATCTGACACAAGAGAAGGCAATAGCTCTCATGTTGTCCAACCCTTCCATGATTCGCCGACCTGTATTGGAAACATCATTAGGAATACAGGTTGGATTCAAGCCTGATTGCTATGCTGAGCTGTTCAGAGGCTGACCTGTTTTTGCCCGAAAAATTGATATTTTGATGTGCTGTTCACAGCTCTGTTGAGTCAGGCAGGGAACGATAAGAGACTGGGCGAGTTAGGGAAGAAGATGTCCGTGCATCGCTGCAGGATGCTACGGGGGGTCGAGCAGATGCAGTCGTCCTTGTCATGAGAGAGGGGTTTCGTTTCCGGCGGGAAGGAGACTCTCCTCAGTAAGGTGATGTGCGGATGGGGATGTGTGGTCTGCGGCCACCGCATTCCATCGGCTTCTGCCGACTTTGCGATATTTCAGAGGCAAGGATTCATTCATGACCAGCCAGACACAGTGCGATCTTTTTATTGGCGGTACCTGGAAAAAACCTCACAGCGGAAAATGGAGCGAGATCCGCAACCCGGCGACAGGGGAGATCGTAGGTAAGGCAGCATGCGGTGATGAGCAGGACGTCGAATCTGCCGTTATGGTAGCGAAGAAAGCGTTTCCCGCATGGCGCGATACGCCTGCATCCAAAAGGGCGGACGTCCTTTACAGACTGCGTGATCTTGTGGCGCGGGATAAACAGAATCTGGCGAAAATCATTACGTCTGAGATGGGTAAGCCGCTGAAGGAGGCTCTTGCCGAAGTGGATTTCGCTACAGGTCTCCTTCGCTTTGCGGCAGAAAACACGCGCCGCCTTCAGGGTGAAATCATTCCTGGTGAACGGCCGGGTGAGAAGATTCTGATCGATCGCGTGCCGCATGGCGTGGTGGGCGCGATTGCCGCATGGAACTTCCCGCTGGCGCTTTGTGTCCGGAAAATCGCTCCGGCGATTGCTGCGGGCAATACCATCGTTCTCAAGCCGCACGAACTGACGCCGCTTGCAGGCCTCGCTCTCGCGAAACTGGTGGAAGAAGCGGAAATTCCGTCTGGTGTGGTGAATATCGTGACAGGTGACGGGTCGGAAGTCGGCGTTCCTATCGTAGCGCATCCGGACACCAGACTTATCACCATGACGGGATCGACCCCGGCGGGAAAGAAGATCATGGCCGCCGCCGCCGAACATCTGAAGGAAGTCAGGCTGGAGCTTGGCGGTAAAGCCCCTTTCCTTGTTATGGAGGATGCCGATCTCGACAAGGCGGTCGAAGCAGCGGTTATCGCGCGCTTTGGCAATGCCGGGCAGATATGCACCAGTAATGAACGGACCTATGTGCATGAGGCCGTGTATGACCGTTTTGCCCACAAGCTGCGGGAACGGATCAATGCGCTGAAGGTTGGTGATCCGATGGACCCCAAAACGGATATGGGGCCGAAGGTCAGTGAGGATGAGCTTAAGAAAGTTCATGACATTGTCGAAAAAGCCGTTTCACAGGGGGCGAAACTGGAAATCGGTGGGCATCGTCTCAAGGGCGGTCTCTATGACAAGGGTAGTTTTTACGCGCCGACGCTTCTGACAGGTGTCACACATGAGATGGATATTGCTCGCAACGAAGTGTTCGGGCCTGTTCTGTCTCTGATGAAAGTCCGTGATTTTGATGAGGCGCTGGAGCGTGCCAACGATTGCCGCTACGGGTTATCGGCTTATCTGTTCACAAAGGATCTTGCCAATATCCTGCGGATGACACGTGAGCTGAATTTCGGGGAGGTCTATGTGAACCGCGAAGGCGGCGAGGAGCCGCAGGGATTCCATCACGGTTATGGAGAGAGCGGTCTTGGTGGTGAGGATGGCCAGCATGGACTGGAAGCGTACGTTGATACGAAAACGATTTATCTGAACGCCTGATTTTGGTGAGGTCGTCTGATGCCCGTCATGCAGACGACCTCACGATATCCTCTGATATTACTCAAGAGTGGCGGGGTATCGGGAAACATAGCGCGTTTTCCGCTATATTTTGAGTTTCGGGAAAGCCCACATCGAAGACTGATTTTTCGACATTCTCGCTTGGCATTTCAGAGAGTATCCGGATTTATCCTTCGAGGTGGGCTGCCTTAGTTTGCTTGCCTGATGGCGCTGGGAAAGGCGTTATTCGTGCGACCTCGGGCAAGCGACTTATGGAACATGGCGTGCCACGCCATGCACATGGGAGTGTCGTTTGGAAAAATAGCGGCTTCCTGTGGGGCGGAGCCTTCGCTCAGTGCCAGATATCGGTTGGGAAGATTCCGATATCGGCTTGGACACAACTGCCGCCAATGCGCTTGCTCTCCTGCGAGCCCTTTGCGCGTCGTTTGGAATGCCAAAAGTAAATAAGATGCCCCCGCCTCTGTCAGCGCGAACAGATCCGTCGTGCACACAGCGGGATCAGCAACATCAGCGCGGCCAGTATCCAGAACGCTATCCGAAGCCCCAGAGCGTGGGCGACGAATCCTACGCCCGCTGGTCCGATCAGAACTCCGGCATACCCCACCGAGGTCACGGCGGTGATGGCCAGACCAGACGGCATGACGGTCTGGACGCTGGTGCAGCGAATCAGAACGGGCACAATATTTGAGGCCCCGAAGCCGATCAGGGCGAAGCCTGACATGGCCATCATGGCAAACGGCGCCATTTGAAGAATGGCAAACCCGGCGATGGTGAGGACACTCCCGCCGACCAGCGTGGCGATGTTCCCCACATGAGCGGTTACCCTGTCGCCCGTCAGGCGGCCTGCTGTCATGGCGATGGCGAAGAGCGTGTATCCCAGACCGCCCATGGTGACGGACACCAGCCCAAACTGGGTGGCGAACAGCGCGCCCCAGTCAAGAACCGCTCCTTCGACCAGAAAGATGATGGCGGTGAGTGCGGCGATTACTCGTACGATTCCGCGCGGTATGACGAAGAGGGTGGCCTCATGCGCCCCCTTTTGTTGCAACAGACCCGGTCCGGCGAGAGCCGTGGCAACAAGCACGATCACGGCGCACACAAGAGCGCTTTTCAGTGGTCCCATGTGCTGTGACAGGAGGAACGTCATCATGGACGCACCGGCAAAGCCACCGATGCTGTAAAGCGCGTGAAAGCCGGACATCAGATTTCGGGCGCTCAGTTTCTCCACCTCGGCGGCATGAACATTCATGGTGACATCGAGAGAGCCTATGGAAGCGCCGAAGCACAGCAGGGAAAGTGCAAGGGTCAGATTGCTGTGGGCAATCGAGAGGCAGGGGAGGAAGAGGCCGGCGCCAATGCAGCCCGCAATGATGACGGGACGGCTGCCGAATTTCGCGTTCAGGGGTGTCGTCAGAAGCATGGCCCCGAGTGAGCCGAGGCCGAGGCAGAGCAGCAGAAGACCCATCGTGGCGTCATCGGCGTGCAGCGCCTGGCGGGCGTAAGGCACGAGGGGAGCCCATCCGGCGGGGGCGAAGCCACTGGCGAAGAAGGTGAGTCTTGTTGCGACACGGGCACGGGCGAAATCTGAGGCAGCCATACGGCTCTTTACCGTCGAAAAGCTGAAAAGAAAGCGGTGGGTCCATAAGAAAAAGGGGAGAAGGTTTCCCTTCTCCCCCGCGTGTGGCGCATCTGCTTTACCGGGCGAAGGCTACTGTCTGCTGCACGGCATGGTTCAGCGCTTCCTGATTGGGTGCGCCCAGCGCGTGGACGACCACCGGATCGAACAGGCTGGTGAAGGACGCCGGATGCACGCCCATCCAGAGGGTCACGGCGGCGAGGGGGACCAGCACGAGCATCTCGGCGGGAGTGAGGTCGCGCAGCAGGCCGACGGTGCCTTTCACCGAACCGAAGAGCACATCGCGATACAGGGCCAGCATGTAGACCGCTCCCATGATCATCGTCGCACCGGCGAGAAGGGCCAGCCAGAACGAGACGTGGATCGCGCCCATCAGAACCAGCAGTTCGCCGACGAAGGAGCCGGTGCCGGGCAGGCCGATATTGGCCATGGTGAACAGCATGGCGAGTGAGGCCAGCGCGGGCATCCGGAAGGCCACGCCGCCGAGAGCGGAGATGTTGCGGGTCTCGGCGCGCCAGGCGATGGCCGCCACGCAGAAGAAGAGCGCCGCGATGACCACGCCATGCGACAGCATCTGATAGATCGCACCATCCACGCCCTCGGCATTGAGGGTGAACAGGCCGACGGCGATCATCCCCATGTGGGAGAAGGAGGAGTAGGCGATCACTTTCTTCATGTCGGTCTGTGCGAAGGCGATGAACGCGGCATAGATGATGGCGATGACGCCGAGCGGCAGGATGTAGGGTGCGAAACGGTGCACCGCGTCAGGGAACATCAGCACGCCGAAGCGCAGCAGTCCGTAAGCGCCGGTCTTGGACAGGATGCCGGAGAGCAGGGCTGTCGTCGGTGTCGGAGCCTCGGTGTAGGCATCGGGCAGCCACGCATGCAGCGGGAAGAGAGGCAGCTTCACGCCGAAGGCGATGACGAACGCCATCAGCAGCCAGCACTGGACGGAGAGGGAGAAGTGCCCCTGCATCAGTGCTGGGATGTCGGTCGTCCCCGCCATGTTCCACATCGCGACAAGTGCGACGAGCATGAAGAGCGAACCACCGAACGTGAAAAGGAAGAACTGAAGCGAGGCCCAGACCCGCTTCGGGCCGCCCCACACGCCGATCATCAGGCTCGCGGGGATCAGGGTGGCCTCGTAGAACATGTAGAACACGACAAGGTCGAGCGCCGAGAACAGGCCCATCAGCGCCGTTTCGAGGAACATCACCGCTGCCATGTAGTCGCAGGCGCGTCCCTGCACGCTGCGCCATGCCGCTCCGATGGACAGCGGCATGAGAAACGCCGTCAGCAGCACGAAGACGAGGCTGATTCCATCGAGGCCGACGTGATACGAGATTCCGAAGTTCGGCATCCATGCGAGCTGCTGTTCATACTGCGGCCCGGGGATCTGCGGATCGAACCCGACCCACATGACAACGGACAGCGCGAGAACGATCAGGCTCGTCCACAGCGCGATCCAGCGACCCGTCCGGTCTGCGGTCTCCGGAGCGCCCTTGGCGAGCAGGATTGCGAGACCGCCAAGGAGCGGGAGATAGGTGACGAGCGTGAGAAGGATCGGGTGCACGGCGTACTCTCTGGTCTCGGTACGGAACTTTGACGAGACCTTAGCGCCATGGGACCCAGGCTGCCACCCGTGAGAGGTGTGCAATATATTTTGGGGGATATGGTTGGTGCGAATGCTTCCTGTAATGCGCCCGTAGGAAATTCACCTTCCTTTTTCCCGATGCCCGGGCAGCACATCGGGGATGGAAACCAATGGTGGAATGGCGGCAGGGCTGCCTTTTTCGGGAATGGGAGGCACTATTTTCGATGACAGTAGGGAGCCGCCGCCGCTGTGTTCGGAGTGATGACAACCCCAATAAAAAAGGCCTCCCGCTGCCGGGAGACCTTTCATTGCGTCACCGCATTGTGACAGCGTTCAGTTGCCTGTCGCAGTTGAGTGACGCTCGATCTGGTGCTGCAGGGCCGTCAGAAGAGTCGACACCTGTCCACCGTTGCGCTGGATGTAGGAGGCATAATCCTGCCGTTGTGTCAGGCGGAGGCTTGCTCCCTCACCGATGACATCCACCACTTTCGGGGCGCCACTGCTCTCGTTGACGATCCATTCCATGTTGGCGTCAGGCTGCTGCGGACGGTGGAGGATGGCGTCGACCGACTGATCTTCGCCTTTCGGGGTCGTGCCTCCGATCGTGAAGCTGACGCCGCGGTAATCGCCAAGCTTGTCGGTGATGGCGTTGGCCAGAACCTGATGGAACAGCTTGAGATATTCAGCCTGCTGCTCCGGAGTCGCCACGCGCCAGTAGCGTCCAAGGCAGAAGCGGCCGATGGCGTCCACGTCCACATCCTGTTGCAGGATGGGAAGAACCTTCTCTTTCTTCTGGGCGGCAGGCAGATCGCTGTTGACGATCGCGACCAGTCTGTCGCCGAGCTGATGAACGAATGCGGAGGCGGACTCCGCAGCCGCAGCTGGCTGGGCGACGCTGAGCATCAGTCCGAGTGTGGTGACGGTTCCAAGCAGGAGGCGACGGGTGAGGCGGGTCTTCATGATGGTCTGCCCTTGATCTTCTTCTGGCGGATCAATTGTACCAGTCGGGCACGGTCGCCCGATGGTCATTCTTTATGGCCTCGGCCATCGCTTTGCGCTGCTGCTGGTAGGCGCTGCGAATGGTGGCGTAAGGATCGAGAGCGTCACGCTGGACCTGATCCAGATCGTCCAGATGATTGGCCCGCGTGTTGATGACACCCATGATGTTATAGGCCCAGTTGAATGTCAGCAGACCGTAGCCACGCGGAACATAGTTCCACGGTGACAGTCCCTGATCCAGTCCGTAGCCGATACCGTCGCGGAAGGTGGACGGTCCCATCATGGGGAGGAACAGATACGGGCCGGAGGCAATGCCCCACGTCGCCAGCGTCAGGCCGCCGTCATTGTCATGATGGGGGTAACCCGCATATTTCGCGACATCGATGAAACCGCCGACGCCCGCAACCATGTTGATGCACCAGCGTACGAAGGCATCGCCCGCCCGGCGCGGCTTGCCGGCTCCGACGTCGTTGAAGAACACCACGGGCTCGTTCATGGTCTGGACCATGTTGCCGAGTGACTTGCGAACGGGCACGGGCACGGCCCAGACATAGGCTTTGGCCACGGGGCGCGTGGTGTATTTGTCGACCGTGACGGAGAGGTCGTACATCTTCCGGTTCAGCGGTTCATATTTGTCGTTTGCTTCCTGGTATTCAGCCAGTGCTTCGGGGTCCGTTGGTTTGGGAGCCACCATCGACGAACAGCCTGCAAGGGCAAGGCCACCCAGAACCAGTGATCCCGTCCGGAAAGTCCGCCCGCGAACCGTCAGGGAACGACAGGCATTCCCGGCGGAAGAATGTTCGAGATGCTGGTCGTCCTTCTCTGAGCCCATGCCCGTCAGTCTCTCCGTTGCCCCGACGATCCTCCTCCGGGGCTGCTGACTTGCCGGCAGGATGAACGCGTTATGCTTATGTGAACGTCTGTTTGCAGTTCTGTCTAACACGTCGCGCCCCGGATGCAATCGGCTGGGCCTGAGTAGCTGGCTTGTCCCAGACGGCGGCTTTCTGCCGCAGGTCGCCCGGACGACATGCCTGATCGCATGCAGGAGTACTTAACGTATGGCGTGATCAGGGGTTGTGGATGTTGCTGGAATCGCAGTCATCTTTGTCTCGGGTGTGGCTCTAAAACCACATAAGATTGCTCTTCGCGCCGAAACTCAGAGGCGACGATCCCGCTTGATGACGTCCCATGCCGCGTTGATGCTGGCGATCTTGGTAACGGCTTCATCAATTTCCCGCTGGGGGGCATTGCGGGCGGTGAGGGTGTCGGGATGATTGGCCCGCACGAGTGTCCGCCATGTGGCCCGGAGCTCATCGTTGGTGGCGTCGATGGAAACGCCCAGCACGACATAGGCGTCGTTTTCGGCCATGGCCGGACGCGAACGACCACTCTCAGCACGATCCCACGCCCCGCGGCTCAGGCCGAACGCTCTGTGCACTGTCTGAAGAAACTTGATTTCCGCCGGATGCAGCGGTTCGTTCTTCGGTGTGTCAGCGCGGGCGATGAAGAACAGCGTGCCGAGCAACTCCTCCAGCATGAGCCGGTCATCGCGGTAGGCGTGCCCCAGTTCCTGGGCGAATCGCTCGTAATCATCGGTTCTCTGACGGGCGAGGTCGAACAGGCGCCCCACTTCGGGGGCATTTTCCGGCGGAATGCGCAGCCGTGCTTTGAAGGCGTCGATTTCCTTCCGGTTCACAGGCGCATCGCATTTGGCGAGTTTGGCCGAGAGAATGATGGCGCACAGGGCGTAAAGCTGGTCCTTGCGCCCGGTGACGGCGGCCAGCTTGGCGGCCACGAAGGTGGCTGCGCTGTTCGGGTCCGGCGCGGCGCGCGCAGCCCATCGATCGCTCCATCCGCCTGTGGGCGCTTCAAGCAGCGAGCCGCGATCAGCCGCATGCCCGAGTGCCGCGCCAAGCAGCGCCCCCATGCGTCCGCCGACCGCGAAGCCTGCCACGGTTCCGAACAGTTTGCCCCAGATACCCATATGTCGTGTCTAGCACTCACTTCCCGCAAGGCCAAAATCTATTGCTTGCAGGTCTCCCTTCCAGCTTCACACAGATTTTAGCCGAGTGGAATCAAAGGGATCTCAGCCCCTTGCCCGGCGTCGGGAGCGGCGGGTGAATGACCGACAGGCCAGCCGCCACATGGCACTCATGGGGCTCGTCTTCCTCGCCTCCCCGGTCAATGGCGGTGTGGGCGAGCATAACGAGTTCATCGGCCACTCCGGTCAGCCCTGCTTTCCAGACGACATCCGCCAGTTGAAGCAGGGAATGGGAGATCAGAAGGGGGCTGGCCTCCGGACAGTGCGGCATGCGCAGGACGTTGGGTGACATGGACTCCTCGCTCGGGGGCATGCTGTTTGCATCGGACATCTGTCCGGGAGGGGACGCTAGAGGAACAGTTGTTTCCCTTTGGTTAAAGGATGAGGGGAAATTAAAAGGGATTTTCATTTCATTAAGACGCATCGGTAAAATGACCAGTTCCGTCTTTCCCTGCGGGGCATGCGACCGGTCAGTCGCAGGTCTCGAAAAAACCGGAATTTCAGCCGGTTTCTGAGGGCGACACGGTCACCTTATCGTGTCCCCAGTCGGCAGGGATGGGCCGGCTTTCCCTTAACGCCGCCACGCGCAATGCGGAGGCGAGGGGGCGTGCCGGATCGCGCGTTTCGTCAATCGACTCCACAAGCCGTCCGATGGTGACGCCCTTCTGTGCGGCCATGCTGTCCAGCACGCCCCAGAATTCCGGTTCCAGAGCCACGCTGGTTCCGTGACCGGAGAGGATCAGGCTGCGTTTGAGAAGATGTCCGGTCATGCAAGCTTCTTTAGGGAAATATTTCGTGGAATGCCGAGCGCCGTCACACGATTGATGGATCGAAGCCGGATGATGCGCCGCTAGAGAGCTCTACTCAACCGGGTGACCGCCCACGCGGCCGAGTCCGCCACCACCGGATCAGGATCGTTCTGCAATGTCTGCGCGAGGCCACGGAGAGACAGATCTCCGGAATTACCGATGGCGATCAGTACGTTCCGGACAAAGCGATTCCGTCCGATCCGTTTGATCGGTGAGCCGGAAAACAGGGTGCGGAAGCCAGCATCATCCAGCTTTGCGAGGTCAGCCAGCCCGGGAGCCACCAGATCCTCCCGTGCCTTCAGTTTTATGTGCCGTGATTCCTGCGCAAAGCGGTTCCAGGGGCAGGCCGCAAGGCAGTCGTCACAACCATAGATATGATTGCCCATCGCCTCGCGGAATTCATGCGGGATCGGTCCGGCATGTTCGATCGTGAGGTAGGAGATGCAACGGCGCGCATCGAGTCGATAGGGTGCGGGAAACGCGTTGGTCGGGCAGACCTCCAGACAGCGCGTGCACCGTCCGCACTGTCCTGCCCGGTGGGGTGTCGGGGGCAGATCGAGGGTCGTGTAGATTTCCCCCAGCAGCAGCCAGCTTCCGTGGTCCCGAGAGACCACGTTCGTGTGCTTGCCCTGCCAGCCGAGCCCCGCATGTTCGGCGAGCGGCTTTTCCGGCACCGGCGCGGTATCGACGAACACCTTGACCTCGGCTTCCAGTCCGGCGCGGCGGATTTCCGCGACCAGATACTGGGCGAGATGCTTGAGCATGCCTTTGATGACGTCGTGATAGTCGCGGTTGCGGGCATAGACCGAGATATTGCCCCGGTCGGCGTGGGTGAGGGTGGCGAGGGGGTCGCCTTCCGGCGCATAGGACAGGCCGAGCGAGATCACACTGCGCACTGCAGGCCACAGCCCTTGCGGGTGGGCGCGGGCTTCCACGCGATCCGCCATCCACTCCATCGTGCCGTGGTGGCCCTGCTCCAGCATGTCCTTTAGCCGCGCGCCGGTGTCAGGACCAAGGTTGGCGTCACAAATACCGAACGCGTCGAATCCAAGGTCGCGCGCCTTGGTTTCCAGACGATGGACCAGCCGGTGTATGGGGGTGGAAAGTGACTGAGGCATCCCGGCTTCCTTTGACCGGCAGGGTTGGCGACGCACCGCTGTGACACAGCGGTCTGTTATGCTCCCTTGCCGCCAGCCTTATCCCATATTGATCCCGTTCAGCGTTGGGCTTTCTTTTTACTGTCCGGTTTTGGCGGCGATTGTCGCGGTGCTGGCATTGGCGGGGGCTGAGGCGCTGGTATTATTGGTGCTGGCCGGCGTGGTGTTGAGAAGGCGTGGAGCCTCCGTTCCGGATGTGGCCGTGGCGCTGCCCTTCGCCTGAGTGCCACCGGCCTCCGTCTTGTGGTCGAGTTGTGGCTCCATGAACGCGGAGATCCATCCTTTCGGCGGCCTGCCGGACGGCACCGTCTGCCGCACGCATCCACGCACAACAGTGGCGCACACACCGTCTGTTCCAATCAGCATGTCATTGTCGCCGCTGTAATAAACGTCCTGCACTCGTCCATCGACGACCCGGAAATCCGCCACACAGCTCTTGCCGTCGCCGCCGCCCATGCTGCTGATGATATTCTGGACGGACTGCACGGGAATGAGTGTCGACGTCGCCGCCGTGCCGATGTTCCGGCCCCGCTGATATTCGTAAAGGGTGACGTGCTCGTTGAACTTTTTCATTTTGTCAGGGAGCCCCGCACAGGCCTGCATGTCGTCTTCTGTCATCCCGACCATGCTGTATTGTGCTTTATGGGCCACGCGGGAGGCGTAGTAACCGCATCCTGACAGGGACATGAGGGAAATCAGAAGCGCCAATGACGACGCGCGACGAAAAGCTGGCCGGTTAAAAGACAAAAATCTTCCCTTTGATCAGGTGTGATGTGCAGACTCCGGTACTATATCGCCTCGTGAAATATTTCAATATATTGCCAGAAAATCGATTAAATTTATCAAAACATGCAATGGTCAGCAGAAATTTTTCTGATTCGTAATTTCCTGAAAATCGCCCGGTCAGCTGTTTTTACGCGACGGGCGGAATCAGCGGTTGAGGCACTTCATCCTCGCTCCAGTCTTCAGCGTTCCATTCCGTGCGTAGATGCTGAGCGTGCGAGGACAGCACGCCGTCCACGATGGCGGCGCGAATACCGCGCATCAGGCGTTGATAGTAGGCAAGGTTGTGCCATGTCAGCAGCATCGGCCCGAGGATTTCGTTGGCGCGGAACAGATGATGCAGATAGGCGCGGGAATGCCGCGTGCAGGCCAGACAGTCGCAGTGCGGTGAAAGCGGCCTTGCGTCGAGCGCGAACCGGGCGTTGCGCAGGTTGATGTGGCCACGTTCCGTGTACGCGCGGGCGGTGCGACCGGCGCGGGTCGGCATCACGCAGTCGAACATGTCCACACCACGCATCACGCTGCCGAGTAGATCATCCGGCGTGCCGACACCCATCAGGTAGCGGGGCTTGTCAGTCGGCATGAGTGGGGTTGTCACGTCGAGCGTCGAGAACATCAGTTCCTGCCCTTCGCCCACGGCAAGGCCGCCGATAGCGTAGCCCTCGAAGCCGATATCGGTCAGCGCCTTCACGCTCTCGGCGCGCAGTTCCGGCTCCGTGCCACCCTGCACGATACCGAACTGGCCGTAGCCTTCACGCTGGATGAAGGCCTCGCGGGAGCGAGCCGCCCAGCGCATCGACATCCGCATGGAGGCCGCGATAGCCTCGGGTGCTGCGGGCAGGGCAGGACACTCGTCGAAGCACATGGTGATGGTCGCATCCAGCGCGTGCTGGATGTCGGTCGAGCGTTGCGGATCGAGGCGGTGTTTTGAGCCATCAATATGAGACTGGAATGTCACCCCGTCCTGATCGAGCTTGCGGAGCGCGCCCAGCGACATGACCTGAAAGCCGCCCGAGTCCGTCAGGATCGGGCCGGACCAGTCCATGAATTTATGCAGCCCGCCGAGTTGCTTCACCTTCTCAGCGCCGGGACGCAGCATCAGGTGATAGGTATTCCCCAGCACGATACCCGCGCCTGTCGAACGCACGGCGTCCATGGTCATGGCCTTCACCGTCCCGGCTGTGCCGACGGGCATGAAGGTCGGTGTCTGAACCGGGCCGTGTGCCGTGTGCAGCGTACCTGCGCGGGCCTGACCGTCGGTGGACTCGCAGATCCAGCGGAACGTGCTGCTCATGGGTGGGTGCCTTTTGCTGTGAGAAGTGTATGGGGCGCTGCCCCAAACCCCGGCAGGAAACGCTGCTTCCTGCACCTCGATGCATTGAAACCGGTTTCCAAAGGCAAGCCTTTGGTGGGGCATGGGGCCAACCCCCAATACTGCGCTGACTTATGATGTAAGGGCTCTCCCCTTAACCCGCCAAAGGCGGTGCCTTTGGAAGCTGTTTGCAAGAGTTTCATCACACTATTTCCGCACGGCGCAGCAGGCAGGCATCGCCATAGGAATAGAAGCGATAGCCATCGCGGACCGCGTGCTCGTAGGCCGCCTTCATCCGCTCCTTACCCGCGAAGGCGCAGACCAGCATGAAGAGCGTCGAGCGTGGCAGATGGAAGTTGGTCATCAGCATATCGACTGCGCGGAAGCGGAAACCGGGATGGATGAAGATCGACGTGTCACCATCGAACGGCATCACGCACCCATCTTCCGAAACCGAGCTTTCCAGCAGCCGTAACGTGGTCGTGCCGACCGCGACGATACGGCCACCACATGCCTTGACCGCGTTGATCCGGTCTGCCGTTTCCTGCGTGATGATGCCGCGCTCGGCATGCATGTGATGCCCGGACAGGGTCTCGGCTCGCACGGGCAGGAACGTGCCCGCACCAACATGCAGCGTCAGCGTTTCGCGGCCGACACCGGCTTCATCAATGCGTCGCAGCAGGTCAGGCGTGAAGTGCAGACCGGCCGTGGGAGCGGCGACTGCCCCGCGATGCTCGGCGAAGATGGTGCGGTAATCGCTCTGGTCCTCGGCGGTCGGACCTTGTGGACGGGCGATATAAGGGGGCAGCGCGAGCGCTCCGGCGGTTTGCAGGAACGTGTCGAACGCATCGCCTTCCGCACTGAAGCGCAGCGTGGCCCCGCCGTGACCGTCCAGTGTGGCCACCTCAGCCGTATCGGTCGTGCCGGGAAAGGTCAGCGTGTCACCCAGCTTGAGGCGTTTGGCATTGCGGATCAGCGCGCTCCACGACCCATCATGCTGATGCTGGTCCAGCGTGACACCGATTTTGGCCTCGCCGCGCAGGGCATGAAGCTGCGCCGGGATGACCGCCGTGTCGTTGGCCACGAGCAGGTCGCCCTGTCGCAGCAGGTTAGGGAGTTCCGATACCCGGCGGTCGACGAAGGGTGCGGCGAGATCGGCGGGCACATCCAGCAGACGCGCGCTCTCACGCGGTCGCGCCGGGTGCTGCGCGATCGAAGTCTCGGGGAGGTGAAAGTCGAAATCGGCGGTGCGGTCGTCCATGCGGGGCAGCGTTTACGGAATTTGGCCGTTTTGCGCCAGTGAGGATTGAAGCAGTGCGTACGAAAGGATGCTGGCTTCTGGGCCGCCGCCCTACAGGTCCCCGGCTGGTAGGTAGTCCCGTTCGTGGGGCTGTGACATACCGGGCAGGGTCTGAGCCTTCCGGGAGGAGGCCCTTAAATCTCCCGGTGCTGCCCATAAATCGGGCCCACGCATAAAATCGGGCGCAGAAATGGGATCAAGAGTCATGATGACAGCAGCACTCTATATTGTGGCGGCTTTTGTCGAGATCGCGGGATGCTTCTCTTTCTGGGCGTGGCTTCGCATGGGCAGGACACCCCTGTGGCTTCTGCCCGGATGCCTGTCGCTGGTGCTGTTCGCGTGGCTGCTGACATTCAGTTCGGCGGACAATGCGGGACGGGCTTATGCCATTTATGGCGGCGTCTATATTGTTGCGAGCTTCTGCTGGTCGTGGGCAGTGGAGGGAATCCGGCCCGATCAGTGGGATGTCATTGGGTCGGTGATCTGCCTCCTTGGCGCGGGTCTCATTCTGTTCGGTCCCCGAACAGCCTGACCGGTCATTCCGCATTTGGGGCTCTTGAAATTCAGGTGATGGCAGGGCTTCCGGTCCTCTCCTGCTCACGGCGCAGAGCCCCGGAAATTCCTCCAGCCCTTGAACCTTTGGTCCGACAGCGCCATTTTCCTCGTCAGATCAATTTGTCTGCAGGAGAATGCCCATGTCTTACGCGCTGCTTGATGCTCCCCGCGTTGCCAAGGCCGCCAAAACATCCCTCGATGTGTTGAAGGGGGCCAATGAAACATCCGAAGCGCATCAGCGTAAGACGATCATGGTGGAACGGATCGCCGCACTGGCGCAGGCTGCCGCTGAGTCGCCGAAGAATGACGGTGTGACGCTCACCTCCGAGGAGTTCTGGCTAATCAGCCTCAACTGGTAAGCGGACAGGAAATAAGGAGCCTTCCCATGGCGTTCACGGTGACAAGCCCGGCCTTTATCAATGGCAGTGTCATGCCTCAGGCGCAGGTCTATTCCGGCATGGGCCAGACGGGCGGCAATCTGTCACCGCCGCTGAAATGGGAAGGGGCTCCTGCCGGGACGAAGAGCTTTGTTGTCACGCTGTACGATCCGGATGCCCCGACCGGCTCGGGCTGGTGGCACTGGGTTGTCGTCAACATCCCGGCCGAGGTGACGTCACTGCCGGAGGGTGCCGGGTCGGGGAAAGCGGGACTGCCGAGCAGCGCTTTGCAGGTGCGGACCGATTTTGGCGCGCCGGGTTATGGGGGAGCCGCACCACCGCCGGGACGCGTGCATCGCTATGTCTTTACCGTCACGGCGCTCGACGTGCCGCATCTTGAGGTGACGGCGGACTCCAGTCCGGCACTGGTGGGCTTCATGGTGAACCATCATCGTCTGGCGTCCGCGCAACTGACGGTATTGTACGGTTCAGGCACAAAAACGCCCTGATCCCGTGAGATGAAGACTTTGTAACAGGCTTGCGGTTTCCGCCTCCTGTGCCAATCTAGAAAGTGGCCCGATCGGAATGGCCATGAGGGATCAAGCAGCATGAACGACCAGGAACGCGACCTGATATCGAAATTCATTGCCCGGGTGGGCGGTGGCGCCCCACAGGCTGGATTCGGCAGTGTACCCGCTACCACCCCGTCGCTGCCTCCGATCGACCCCGAAGCGGACCGCTTCATCGCGGACAATTTCCAGAAATATCCGGATGCCCGTTATCGCATCACGCAGATGGCGGTGGTGCAGGAAGCAGGGCTGATCGAAGCGCAGAATCGTATTCGTGAACTGCAGTTTCAGCTTCAGCAGTCACAGCAGGCTCTGCAGCAGGCCCAGCAGTCGAAAGGCTCTTCTGGCGGATTTCTGGGTGGTCTGTTCGGTGGCGGTCAGCAGCGTGCGCAGGCCGCACCACCACCGGGCTGGGGTGGCCAGCAGGGATATGCCCAGCAGCCGCAACAGCCGCAGATGCAGCCGCTGCCTCCCGGGTTTCAGCCGGGCATGTTCCGTCAGGGCGGCTCAGGATTTCTGGGCTCGGCACTGACCACGGCCGCAGGTGTTGCAGGTGGCATGATGGCGGCGAACGCGCTGGAAGGCCTGTTCTCGGATCATCATGGAGTGGGTGGTGATGCGGCCGGTGGCTGGGGGGCTGGCGCGGGCGCGCCCGGCGAAACAGTCGTCAATAACTACTATGGCGATGGGGCCGGTGCGGCGGCAGGGGGTTCCGATCCTTTCGCGGGTGCAGGCACTTCCGCTGATCCGGGCTTTGATGCTGGTGGCAATGATAGCTGGGGCGGCGGCGATGGCGGTGGTGGTGACTGGGGCGGCGGGGACGACCAGTCCTTCTGATTGCCGCTGTTTTTTCAGGTTTTCAGACCCGACCGTGAGCAACGGTCGGGTTTTTTATTGTCGAGAATAGTCCCGGCGAACGGGAGAGAGTGAACAACTCTGTCCCGTGCCATTTTCATAAGACCCGCTCTCCCTCTCCGCTCCCTCGTTTCTGATGAAAGAGAGAGCAGAGGGGCTGTTTTATTCCTATCGGCGGCACAGCGCCGAAACGGCGGCCTTTCTCATTTTTCATGCGAAGGGCGTCGACACTATCCAGACCCTTCAAACGTCTGCCAGCGTGACGCGTCCGGAATGCGTTGCTGCTTCTCCTGAAAGAATTGAGAAATTTCTCACTGTGATGGGAAATCTCCATTGCAAGCGCAGGTCCTGACCAATTTGTCGTGAGTTTGGTCATGAAAAGTTTGTAAGGAGGTATGCAGTATTTGCATAATTCTTATAATGACGTGTATATTCCCACAGAACAAAAACAGGGAAAGCGACTACGCATGGGAAATATCACGGCATTGATAGCAGATGCGTTAATCTTTGTGATGCTGCCATGGCTATTGTGGCAGATCATGCGGAAGTCATTGCCTATTGTCGTGTTGCCAATTCTTATCGGTATGATGCTGGCGGCCTGGCATGTTCCTGTGGACACGGTGGGGATACCATCTGTCTATGGTAATAATATTGGCTGGGTTGCTGTTCTTGTTCTCGCTTTTACGGCCGGCCTTGAAATGTGGGTCCATCCGGGTGAGGAGGGTGGCCCCTCCTCTTTTCCAGCTCCACCGCTTGGACGGCTTCTGGGTGGAGCCGCCGTTGCGCTTGGCGTTCCCTTTCTCGTCGGGTCTTTTCTTGCTTACGAATTCTTTCTGCCCCTGAAAGGCTGGCACGCACCGCATGCCGCGCCGTGGGTGGCGGCCGCGTCGATTGGGTTGTGCATCGCCGTCAGCGCGTTGCCTGTGCTGATCGGGGTGGTGAGGGAGCTTGAGCCTTCTCAGCGTCCTCTCGGTCAGCTTGCGCTCAAGCTGGCGGTTGTGGATGACGCCGCCCTGTGGATCGGGCTTGCGACACTCCAGTTTCTGGAAAAAGGACCGGCAACGCTTCATGGCTGGACCGGGCTGGAGTTTCTCGCTGTTGCCCTTCTTGTGGGGCTGGCGGTGCTGGGAAGCTGGGCTTCACGCAACATCCAGCATCCGCCGCTGTGGGTGATCTGGGCAGCCGTGCCGATTTATCTGGCGGCCGGAGCATGGGCGAGTATGCAGCTCGGACTCCATGAACTGATCGGCGCTTATTTCGCGGGCGCCATCATGCCGCCAAGCTGGGTGCGCCGCCTGCCGGTCGAGCGTGTGGGCACGTTCTCCCTGATCTGGCTTGCTCCCCTGTTTTTCGGCCACAGCGGTCTGCATATCAACGGTGATGCGCTGACATGGCCATCGGTCCTTGCGTCGCTTTCTCTCGTGGTGATCTCGATCGTGACCAAAATCGGTGCGGTCTTTCTTTACCCCCCGGCAGCAGGGCTGAGTTCACGCCAGGCTCTCAGTGTCGGGGCGTTGCTCCAGTGCAAGGGCCTTATGGAAATCGTTGCCGCGACCATTCTGCACGCGCAGGGCATGCTGTCGGAGTTTGCCTTTGCTTCCCTGATGGTGCTGGCCGTGATTTCGACCACACTGACTGGTCCGATGTTCAAGCTGGTCGCGCCGCGCGCGCGTCGGGAGAAGGCGAGTCGCGATGTCAGGCAACGGGCAGTCGTCAGCCTGTAAGGCCGTCTCACCCTCGGGGAGCGGTCTGTCGTATCTGTTATGACAGACCGCTATTGCGAGGCGTTCTCATTCATGGTTATCTCTGCATCGACACAACGCTAGAGGCGCGTCGATGTATATCTGTTCCTGTAACGGACTCACTGATAACGATGTACATGCTGCGGTTGACGCAGGCGCGACACGTCCCGTCGAAGTTTATGCGGCCCGCAAATGCCGGGCCCAGTGTGGGAACTGCGTGAAGGGCGTTGTCTGCCTGCTCCGTGAAGCTCTTAAGAAAAGAAATGTCGCTCCGGCTGTGATCGCCTCCATCGAACTGGGGCATCACGAGGGATCTCAGGCCGTCGCCTGAAGGTTCGTCCTACCGGAGAGAGCCTTTGTCCGCCTGTTTTGTCAGGAGAGGACGCGACGGCTACTCCCATGAACGGTCATGAGCGCACGGTCCCATGAGCCTTCAGTCCAGCAACATATGTGAGTGTTTTTATGAGCCTTGAGGGCGGGATGCAGTTGTCAGCCTGAGTTCAAGTAAAAAAGGGCGGGAACCCTGAGGTTCCCGCCCTTTTTTGATCGGGAGGCTTTTGCCTCCCTCTCCGAACTATTCTTGTAGTTTGTATATTTTAGAAGGCTGCCTGGACACGTGCTGCGACGGAGTTTCCGTTGCGGCCTGCGATATTGACCGTTCCGTCGTTCTGCGTGCGCTGATCGA